>JANQSS010000104.1 GCA_028279185.1 Saprospiraceae bacterium
GTTTTTTTCTTTGCAATAATACTTTAAACGTTTAGTCCAAATGGCCGAAACCTTGGATTGGTCGTCTTTAACCCTTCATTAACACAACCCAATCCCTAAGCATACGTTCATAATATATTACCTTTAGAACAGGTTTAAGTACTACGTAGTTCAACTAATTCAGACTTATGAAAAAGATCATTGCCCTGGCTATTCTTCCAATTATCCTGATTGCATTCGAGATTCCACAAGATTACGAGCAAAAGGAATCGCTGCTCATGCAGGCTGTTTTGACGCACCTTAATCGGATGCATTTTGATCCAGTCCAGATAAATGATGATTATTCGGCAGAAGTCTTTGGCGAGTATTTAGATCGTTTAGATCCGAATAAACGCATTCTATTGGCATCTGAAATAGACCAACTGATTAAATATAAAAACAAAATTGATGAAGAAGTCAATGCGGCTTCGTTCGAATTCTTTGATGCCTCAGTAGAAATTATTGATGCAGCTGACCAACGTGCTGAACGAATTTTTACAGAACTCATTGAATATGACTATGATTTTTCCAAAGAAGAAGCGGTTGAAACCGACAATGAAAAAATCTTGCATTGTGATGATGAAACTGATTTACGTGAACGCTGGCGCAAAATTTTAAAACTTCAACTTCTAAGAGATATTCTGGACCATCAAGACAAGCAAGATGAAAAACTGAGAGAGATGGAAGAGGGATCTGATGATTCAGAGGGCATGGAAAAAGATGCTGATCAGGAAGAAGATTTTGAAATAAAAGATTTTGAGACACTCGCAACGGATGCGCGTAATCGACTGAAAAAACGAATGGAAAGATGGTTTAACCGTCGACTAAAAAGTCGCCGGGTAGATCGATTAACTGCCTATATGAATTCAATTACATCGCTGTACGATCCGCATACAAATTACTTGAAGCCCAAAGACAAGCAAGATTTTAATTTGCGTATGTCTAACAGACTCGAAGGCATTGGTGCTCGCTTAACTCAGGATGGAGACTATGTTAAAATTGTTGATGTCGTTCCCGGAGGGCCGGCATGGAAACAAGGTGATTTGGAAGTAGATGACATGATTATCAAGGTAGCGCAAGAGGATGACTTGCCTTTAGACGTCGTCGGCTGGCATATCGATGACGTAATTGGAAAAATCAGAGGAAAGAAGGGAACAAATGTTCGGTTATTTGTCAAAAAGGTGGATGGACGCGAGGTTGAGATTCCAATTACACGAGATATCATTGTTTTTGACGAGGGTTATGTCCGATCATACATTATTGAACATGAAGATTATAAGGATAAAATAGGCTATATATTATTGCCGAGTTTTTATTTTGATAGCGGACGACTTGGAGGTCGAAATAGTGGGGAAGATGTTAAAAAGGAATTAGAAAAATTAAAAGCAGAAGGGGTTGATGGCGTTGTTTTAGACTTGCGAAACAATGGTGGTGGATCTTTGCGTGATGTTGTGGAGATGTCGGGATTCTTTATTGAAAAGGGCCCTGTCGTCCAGGTCAAGTCGAGAGGTGTTGCACCTAGAATTTTACAGGATAAAGATGCCTCGGTTGTATACGATGGACCACTTATCGTGATGGTTAATCAAGGCTCAGCATCGGCTTCGGAAATACTTGCAGCCGCTATGCAAGATTACAAACGAGCTGTGATTATGGGGAATAAAACGTTCGGAAAAGGAACCGTCCAGCGGTTTTATAATCTAGATCGTTCCATCCGTGGCAATGATGAATTAAAGCCATTAGGTGAATTAAAAATTACAACCCAAAAATTCTTCAGAATAAATGGAGGTGCGACGCAATTAGAAGGTGTAACACCGGATATAGAATTACCAGATCCGTATCAACATTTTAGTCGCGGTGAGCGTGACTATGATCATGCAATGGCTTGGACAAAGATTGACGAAGCAGATTACAATCAGCAAGTGTATAACATGTCAAACTTGGAAGACTTGGTTGCCAGAAGCCAAAAACGCATTGCTGAAAATGAGACATTTAATCGGGTGAACGAATATGCACATTTGCTAAAAGAAAACAGAGATCGAACCATATATCCGCTGTCATTTAACAACTTCGTGAAAGAAGAAAAAGCAATTGATGAGTCATTTGACAATTATGAAAAACTCTACCCTAAAATCGAAGCTTACAGTATCGACTATATTCCTTCCGACTGGGAAGAGATTCAATCTGATTCTACTAAATTGGAACGAAATGAACGCATCGTCAAGGAATTATATAAAGATGTGGAATTGGAGGAAGCAACAGCAGTAATGCACGATATGATTCATCTTAGGCAATAATTAAATAGGTCTTTCTTTTTAAAGTAAGTTAAAAGCCATCTTGAAGCGAGTCAAGATGGCTTTTTTGCTTCTGTTTGAATTTGTTTTACCAAATATTTTCATTGCTACTGGCTTTGATAATTTGATTAAAACCATATCGGAAGAACGTATTCTGGAGAACCCAGATAGTTGT
The DNA here is from genome assembly GCA_028279185.1 of Saprospiraceae bacterium. Taxonomy (GTDB): domain Bacteria; phylum Bacteroidota; class Bacteroidia; order Chitinophagales; family Saprospiraceae; genus JANQSS01. The sequence continues at coordinate 2,485 of JANQSS010000104.1, forward strand.
CCTTATTCATTGGTTTTTAATACTTTCGTGAGCTATGAATTACCTATCGCTAAAAGGGGTTTCAAAGGCATATGGGGATCGCGTCCTGTTTAACGATGTGGAGTTATACATCAATAAGGGAGATAAGGCAGCGTTGATTGCAAAAAATGGAAGTGGTAAAACAAGTTTACTGCGCATCATTACTGGCGAAGAAATGCCTGATGGAACTTCCGCTATTCGCGAACTGCATCCGAATGTAAAATTGGGATACCTCGAACAGAACACCAAATTACCGGAAGCACACACGATACTTGATTTCATTTTTGATGAGGGTAACGATCGCATCAAAACTTTGAAGAAATATGAATCTCTGTTGCAAAATCCTCACCATGATGCAAAAGAGTTGCAAGCACTGAGCGATAAAATTGATCGCCTAAAAGCCTGGGACGAAGAGGCTAGAATAAAAGAAATTTTATTCAAATTAGGTATCGAACAATTGGAAGCGAAAATCAGCACGCTTTCTGGCGGACAAAAGAAAAGACTTGCATTGGCCCATGTTCTGATTCAAGAACCTGATTTTTTAATTCTTGATGAACCCACTAACCATCTTGACATTGACATGATTGAGTGGTTGGAAGAACATTTATCAAATCCAAACCTTACACTTCTATTAATTACGCACGATCGGTACTTTCTTGATCGTATTTGCGATTATATATTTGAATTGGACAATGCACGCGTTTTGAAATATTCCGGAGCCTATTCGATGTATTTGGAAAAAAAATCAATGAATGAGTATACTGAGCAGCGTGCTTATGAGCAAAATAAAAAACTGTACAAATCAGAGTTAGAATGGATCAGACGGCAACCTAAAGCACGAGGAACGAAGGCCAAGTCTCGTATTGACAAATTTTATCAAATAAAAAATGAAGTTTATGGTAGACATTCAAAAGATGAATTAAAATTACTCATAAAGCCAGAGAGACTTGGGAATAAAATCGCCGAATGCCAATACATATCCAAAAGCTTCGGTAACAAGCTAATACTGGACAATTTCCATTACAAATTTAGCCGAACTGATCGGATCGGAATTATAGGGCCAAATGGTGCAGGAAAAACCACGTTTATTAAACTGCTGATCGGAGAAGAAAAACCGACAAGTGGAAAAGTTGTCATTGGAGATACAGTGAAATTTGGGTACTATTCGCAACACGGGCTGATAGCAAACGAGGGGAGAAGAGTAATTGATGTTGTCCGAGATGTGGCTGAATTCATTCCTATGGAAAAAGGGAAGAAGTTGACGGCCGAGACGCTATTGGAAAACTTTTTATTTCCACGATCTCAACAGCAAGTTTATGTTTCAAGATTGAGCGGAGGAGAAAGACGACGTCTTCATTTATTGACAATATTGATGACCAACCCTAACTTCTTAATTCTCGACGAGCCAACGAATGATTTGGACATTTACACCTTGCAAATATTAGAAGAATACTTAATTGAATTTCCAGGTGTTCTCGTTGTTGTGTCGCATGATCGATTCTTTATGGATAAAATTGTTGATCACATTTTTGTCATGACAGGAGACGGCGACGTAGAAGATTTTCCTGGTAACTATGCGGACTATAAATATCGCGGAGGTGATCAAAAGGAGAAGGCCTCCATATCTCTTGATAGTACACCCAAGCCTTTGGCAAATAACTATGAAGAACGCAAGCAAGTGAAAAACAAAATTCGTTCGATTGAACGGAAACTTGACGGTCTCGAAAATCGCAAGGCCGAAATCAATAACTCATTCCTGCAGGAGGGGCTTAACCCGGATGATGCCATAAATCTGTCCAAAGAATTAAACAACATCAATCAACAGATAGAAGAACTGGAAATGGAGTGGATGAAACTGTCAGAGTAATTTAAAATTGTACAGAATACACTCGTCCCAGTCCGATCTACCGAATGTCCTATTTTGACGACAATTCTTCCAGTTTTTCCTCCAGCTCATATTCATCACCGGGAACATAGCCGGAATGTTCATAAACGATTACTCCCTCTTCATCAATTATGAAAGTTTGGGGAACCGTTTGAAAATTCAAGGCTTTTTGCAAGTCCTGATTAGGATCAAGGTAGATTTGATAATCCCAACCTTTTTGTGCTACCATGGGTCCTACTTTAGCAGAACTTCTCGCATTATCGACGCTTATGGCTACTAGTTCGGCATTGTATAACTCATCCCATTCTTCATATACCTCCGAGATGGCATCTAGTTCTTTTTTACAAGGCGAACACCATGTGGCCCAAAAGCTAATGACAGTCAATTTGCCATTGCTGGCGTGGTCTAAGATGCTCACCTTTTCACCGGAAAGCTTGCTCACTTTGGTGTCAGGCAAGGTTTTTTGAGCAAACAAAGATGCGGTGCACATGAGGGCTGCTATGATCATAGTTGTAAGACGCATTGAGATTTTCATTTAGATGTGAAGTTTACTTTTCAGAAAGACAAATTTAACAACATAAAAGTCAAACAATTTTATCCCCATCACTGGGAAAAGCCTTTACTTTAACCTCCAATTAACATTCCTCACAAGCTTATGTTACAGCAATTCCGTTTTACCCTCCTTTTCTTATGCATTTTGCTCTGCTATATGGGCAAAAGCCAAGATGTTGGTGTTTTTTCAGGAGATCTGGAAATTGGGACTAATTTCTTCATCAATGACGAAAAAATTGTGGCACCGGGCATTCCTCAATACGAGAATCAGCTCGTAGGTATTGATGGGTGGCTCAATCTGGCTTATGCGTATAAAGGTTTTACAGTCGGTATGCGATTTGATATGTTCAATAACTCGAACCTACAAAACCCAAATGCCTCATTCAATGGAACGGGAATTGGACGTTGGTACATTAACAAAAAGATTCATAAGCTTGATATTACTGCCGGTTTTATTTATGATCAAATAGGATCTGGTATCATCTATCGCGCATATGAGCAACGGCCCTTATTCATTGATAATGCGCTGCAAGGACTTAGATTGGCCTATGATTTGAATGACGATTGGCGAGTCGTCGCATTTGGCGGCAAACAAAAGAATCCACTTGAAATCAGCGAAAATAGTCTATCGAAAGGCTTGACACATGGAGCCAATATCAAAGGATTGTATATTGAAGGTTTCATTCCCCCAGGTGAGAACAAAATTTCCATTTCGCCCGGTTTTGGTGTTGTTAATAGAACATTGACGACCGAAACGATTTCCAATTTGCAAAATATCACCGCATTATATCTCGGTGATGACAAAACACAAGTCGAACTTAAGTACAATGTGTACGCATTTTCGCTATACAATCGATTAACTGTAGGCGGATTTTCATGGTATGTGGAGGGTGCATATAAAACGGACAGTCCAATATTTGATCAATTTGATGAAAAGGTGAACGCTGTCGGGCCTCCGAGCTTAGGTCAATTTGTAAACCATGATGGAACGGTTTTTTATTCCAGTTTGTCATTTGCTCAGAAAGGGTTTGGGATTGTATTGGAAGGTAAGCGAACAGAGCATTTCTCGTTTCGCACCGATCCGACATTAGGTGCGCTGAATGGGTTGATCAATTTTATTCCGCCGATGAACCGGGAGAATACTTATCGTCTAACTTCTCGCTATAGTCCGGCAACACAGGATTTTGGGGAGCAGGCATTTCAAGCAGATGTACGATATAGCCCAAATAAAAAATTGAGTTTTAATGTGAATTTTTCGAATATTTCTGATTTACGAGATGATTTATTGTACAGAGAATATTATGTTGAAGCGTTGTATAAAAAAGCCCGAAAATATAGGTTGAAAGGTGGTCTGCAACTCGTCGAATATAATCAACGGGTGTATGAAGTAAAGGCGGTTACCGAAAATGTTCAAACAGTTGTCCCGTTTGTTGAACTATTGTACAAATTGGATAGAAAAAAATCTATTCGTTTTGAAGGTCAATATATGGATACGGAGCAAGATTTTGGAAGTTGGCTTTTTGCGTTGGTTGAATTTGGGGCAGCACCACATTGGGTTTTTACCGTATCTGATATGTACAATATTGACCCTGCAAAAGGTGGAGATAAAATTCATTATCCCACTGCCGGTGTCGTATATACGCATAAAAGTAACAGATTTGGACTATCTTATGTTAAACAAGTGGAAGGTATTGTTTGCGCTGGAGGTGTATGTAGGTTGGAGCCCGCATTTAGTGGGGTGAAGCTTTCAATTAATTCTACATTTTAAAGAAGTAATTTATTATGAAAAAGTTTTTATTCATGTTTTCATGCGTTTTGTTTCTTTTTTCTTGTGAAGAAGAACCTGTTGAAATGCTTCCCACGGAAATACCGCCTGGAGATAAGAAAATACTGATAGAAGATTTTACAGGAGTAAGTTGCCCAAATTGTCCGGAGGGGGCTCGACTCATAGAAAATTTAAAAGCAACTTTTCCAGATAGAATTGTTTCGCTCGCAGTATACACCGATGGTTTTGATGATAGAGAACCTGAAAGTTTATATGATTTTAAAATTGAAGAAGGTCAGATGATGCAGGATTACATAGGAACCCTTATTGGAAAACCTTCTGCCGGTATTAATCGTATTTTTAATCCCGTTGATATGAATCGATTTTTTCTTATTCCGTCGACATGGACGACTCCGGTGCAAAATGGATTAAATGCGAACAGTGAGGTCAATCTAACTTTGGTAGCAAATTATGACTCGGACTCCAGAATTGTAACCGGTGGAATTTCCGTCATTCCGGTTGTCGATATTGATATTCAAGTGAGCTACACCATAGTAATCGCAGAATCGCATATCATCGATCCTCAAATCGATGGTCAGGAAGTGATTTATGATTACGAGCATAATCATGTTTTAAGAGACGTCATTACCGCTCCGGCAGGCGAAGTTTTAAGTAGTTCATTGACAAGAGGTGAAATAGTAAACCAACCGTACAGTTACCAACTACCAGAAGAAGACGGCTGGTGGGTAGCTGAAAATTGCGAGATTATCGCCTTTGTACATTTATCGCAAGGCAGCGAACGACGAGTGCTACAGGTTGAGAAAATGGATTTAATTAATTAATTCATGCCACAATCGGGTCAATTTCGAATTATTAGGTTATCAATCTTTAACCTTACTGACGTTGACCACCTTAACTAAAAAAAGACTTCAGTGTCAAGTATCCTCACCGACAATCTTACCCAGGGATTTATAGTCCTCATCTGTTATAATTCGGACTTCGCTGTGTAATCCAAACTTAATCATAATGCTGTTCCAATGACAGTCATCTGCACGCACAAAACGTACGATATCTAAATACGTTCGGCTTCTAATTCTTCCCTACCTTTGCCGCCTTTAATAAACTTGATTAATGAAGGCATCGTACAATTGGCTTAAGTCGTATATTGATTTTGACCTCGCACCGGATGATTTGGAATACTGGTTGACAGCGCTGGGCTTAGAAGTAGAGGGAATGGAAAAATATGAGTCTATCCCTGGCGGACTAAAAGGTGTTGTGACAGGAAAAGTACTGACAAAAACCCCTCATCCGAACGCCGATCGATTATCCCTTACTACAGTGGATATTGGAGCTCAGAAACCATTGCCCATTGTTTGCGGGGCCCCAAATGTGCAGGAAGGGCAAAAGGTGCTTGTAGCCACGGTTGGAACTGAACTTCATCCCCAAGAAGGGGAGCCCTTTACGATAAAAAAATCTAAGATTCGCGGGGAAGTTTCTGAAGGAATGATCTGTGCGGAAGATGAACTTCACTTGGGAAGCGACCATGATGGCATCATGGTTCTGCCTGAACAAACAACTATTGGTATTCCTGCCAGCGATTTATTTCCGATCGAGACGGATACCATCTATGATATCGGGCTAACTCCAAATCGCTCGGACGCCACTGCGCACCTTGGCGTTGCACGAGACCTGGCAGCAGGACTTGGGTTTAAAAATGGCTCAAAAATTGACCTACGATTGCCGCAAGTTGATCGTAAAACGAACGATACGTCAATAGAATTTACGGTTAGAATTGAGGATTCTGAAGCTTGCCCAAGGTACACCGGATTGTTAATTGAAAATATTTCAGTTGGACCAAGTCCGGATTGGATCGTGCACAGGTTACAATCAATAGGGGTGCGTCCGATAAATAACGTAGTCGACATTACTAATTTCGTCCTTCATGAATATGGACAACCTTTACATGCGTTTGATCTGGACAAGATTGAGGGTCAAGGAATAATTGTAAAAAAATTACCACAAAACACAATTTTCAAATCGTTGGATGAGGTCGATCGAAAACTCAATGATTTTGATTTAATGATTTGTGATGCAGCGGAAAATCCGATGTGCATTGGCGGAGTATTTGGGGGTGCAAATAGTGGTGTGACAGAAAATACGACTCGCATATTTTTAGAGTCGGCACATTTTGAACCGGAAGGATTGAGGAAATCGAGCATGCGGCATAATTTACGAACGGATGCCGCTAAAGTTTTTGAAAAAGGAAGTGACCCTAATATTACAGATGAAGCCGTCTGGCGAGCGGCCAATTTGATGAAAGAATATTGTGGAGCGGAAGTAGTCAATCCAGTTTTTGACATCTATCCTAACCCCATATTAAAGAGAAAAATAGAAGTTCATCGTCAGCATGTTAATCGACTTATTGGCATCGAACTATCAAGTAAAAAACTGGAAGAAATATTTGACCATCTAAATTTTGAAATTGAAGAAAAAGAGGGTAATAAATACACAATTTTAATTCCAACGGATAAGGCTGACGTAAAACGTGAAGCGGATGTGATCGAGGAAGTGCTACGTATTTATGGATATGATAATGTGGATATTTCGTCAAAATTGCAAACGAGTTTAGTGCATGCAGATGATTTTACATTACACGAGTACAGAAATAACATTATTGGAGACTTGGCTGCTGTTGGCTATAGCCAAGCTATGAATTTGTCTCTTTCGCGATCGGCATATTATTCTGACGATCGATCGGATTTGGTGCACATATTAAATACAAGTAACTCTCATCTGGACATCATGCGAGCGGATATGGTACATAGTGCACTTGAAGCTGTTGCTCATAATATTAAATATCAAAATAGAAATGTGAGATTATTCGAGTTTGGATCTCAATACACCAAATCAAAAAATGGGTATGTTGAAGAAGAGAAATTAGCACTTATTTGCACAGGTGAAGTTACCGTGGAACACTGGAAACAAAAGCCGCTGCCGGCTGACTATTTTGAGTTAAAATCAGCTTTGCTTCGGGTGTTTCCAAATGAAATACATGCTCAACTTCAGTTTGAATCGATCGATGCACTCGAATTTGAGTATGCTCAAAAAATTACATTTAGAAATAAAACGCTGGGATTGCTCGGAAAAATAAGCGCTAGACTTGCCGACACCTTCGATATTGGCCAGGACGTATACTACGGTGAAATTGAAGTCGCTGCAAACTTTGATTTAAAACGAAGCCGGTCAATCACGTATTCAAATATAAGCAAGTATCCTGGAGTACAACGTGATATTGCTATAGTCGTAGATGAAAATATTGCATTTGGTAAGATAGAGGAGGTAATTGGGTCATGTAAAATTAAGCGATTAAAATCCATAATCCTATTCGATATTTATAAGAATGTCGAACATGTCGGTGATGGTAAAAAATCAATGGCTATACGACTTGACTTTCTTGATGAAATGAAGACGCTTCAGGACAAAGACGTTGATAAAATGATTTCCAAAATTCTTGGTTCCTTGAAGCATCATTTGAAAGCCGAGCTGCGATGACAATTGCATTGAGCCTCTGGCAATCGACAAGGTGCCAGGGTTGTTGTCTTGAATGGGCATAATCATTTGTAGATTTTTCAGCTTGTTTTATCCTTAAATATGGTTTCACCTTTTACCAGCCAAGAAAAGCCAAAGGCTTCGACAGAAGTGGTTTCCATCCAGAAAGTGAGGTTGTTGACGCGATAATATTCTTCTGATATAATGATACCATTTGATCCTAGCGGTATTAAAGCCAATGAAAGGATCATTACAATTCCACATACGATATATATCCTATTTCTAAATCGTTTCATAGGAGTGCGGTCTCGCTTTTTACAATCGGATTTGGTAAACAAAAAGATTGACATTAGCGCAAGACTACTTAAAAATATTCCAGCTGTTATGTAGTGAAATAATTCTCGACTTTCGTTAATTGGCAAGATTGTGTTGGAATAGGAATACAAATCATTTGGCAAAGAAGAAACGAATGTCTGTGTTGGGAAAAGAAGTAGTAAAAAAGCGCATATTCCAGCCAATGATGACAGTATAAAATCAATAAGGTCGGGTCCCTTAAATATTATTAAAAAAATAGCCATAATTCCAATAATTATTAAAAAAGGACCATCGGACCTAGTATAGTAATAGTGACTGATCGATTCCAATACTTCAATCTGAGCTGTCGTCAAATATAAAAATAGCCAGAGTAACAGGGGAAGGGACATGCCTAATATCCCAATAATACGCCGAAGTGTTCTTCCATTCTGAATCCAAATTTCGTCGCTCGTGGATGAAAAGTCAAGACCCAAATTTTGATGAAACCAATGCCGGTTGATAGTTTTCATATTGTTTAATATGTTTAATTAATTCCAGCGGTAATTTCTAACTTTTTAGTTAATAGTCTATATAACTTTCGTTAGCCTCAAATACTTATCCCGTTGAAATGATAGATGGTCTGATTAAAATCTAATTGTGACTTTTAATGGAAAAGGACATAAAAGCGCTCCGCCAAGTTTATCGGGACAATTTCTTCTTTAGCTGTATATAAGCTCCAACTAGGCGAAAAATGCATTTCATGTATGGTTTAGAGAACAATGAAACTTATTTCTGATCTATAAAGTTGACGGGGAACATGGAAACAATACACCGTGAGAGCGGTCTGCATCATCCAGGAGGTATTAATCCCGTCGAACTATAAGAAGCAATCATCTCAGAGACCATACCTTCTTTAAGCGCAAAAGGAGAGACTAGCAAATATTTAAAATTGACATTAAGTCTTAGGACTTCATCCAATAGAATCAAAGCGACTACAATTAAATCAGCCCTATTTTCCGGAATAGAAGGATGACTTATTCGCGCATCCAATGACATGGATTGAACCTCATCAAGGAAACTATTAAAGTCTTTTGTTCTTAATATTTGACACCTTCCTATTTTTTCAATGACAGGTATGGCCTCAGCTAATACGTCAAACGTTCCAGACGAACCGATCATCGTGTCAAAGGAATAATCTTTCATTTTTTCATCAAGCAATGCCAAGGCATCTTTCAAATCATGGCGGAGACTACACACTTCCATTTTAGAAATCGGTTCGTTTTGATGATATTGATTTTTAAGGAGAGAGGCACCAAGAGGTAAACTGACACTCCATTTAATCTCAGATTGCGATCCGATAATAAATTCCACGCTTCCGCCACCTATGTCCATGATTATATTATCTCCTGGTTGAAGGGCTCCTCCATATTTTACGCCTTCATAAATGAGCCGGGCTTCTTCATGACCTGAGATAATTTCTACTCGAATATCGAATTCTCGTGCTATGCGGTGAATTAAAATATCGGCATTTTGAGCTGTACGGAAGGCAGCAGTTGCAAAGGCTCGCACTTCTATGGCTTCGAATAAATTAACGACTTGACGAAACTTTCGCATAGCATCGAGTGCACGTTTATTCGCGGCTTTCCCGAACCGATAAATGCCCTCTTGGCCAAGCCGTACATATATCCGCTCCCGATATATTTCAATAAAGCTTCCGTCGGATTTCCTTCCAGCAATCAAGAGATGAAAGGTATTGGTACCTAAATCTATGACGGCAAAACGTTTCATTTCTATTGCTTCACTGTCGACGTACCGGCAGCCAGGATTTGTCCGTAAAACTGCATACCCTGATCAGTCATAAAAGCGCCATAGGCAGGTTTGCTATCCTCGTAGAATACAACGTAACGACATTTGCCTCGCAAATACATGCGGCCGTCGGCTACAATTTCACCTGCAGCCTGTAGAATAATATTAGCCGACTCACTGCACTTATGATCAATAGGAACCGCTCCAGGCATTAAAAAAGAAACCTGACCTCTAACATCACTCTGTTTTACTTGGCTTAAACTTACCGCAACATCCGTAAAAAGTACGTCGACCTTATCCGCATTATCGAATAAAAATTTTGCTTTTTCCTTCGTCATTATCGGGTATGTTTCACCCTCGGACATGTCAATTTTTTCGGGCATGGGCGCTGCTTCAACAGGTTGTTCCTTGGGTTCCTGTTTACATCCTCCCGCAATGATTAGTACTAGAAAAAAGAAAATTGACACGTTTTTCATGAAATTACAATTTATATGTAAGCTGTAAAGATAGATGGAAAGGAAGTAAATCTCCGAAATTGATGGCGGGATGATCATCCGCCTTGAACAGTTTCGTAATGGACCGATTGTAACGCAATCTTGTCCCAACTCGATAACTGAACTGAAATCCAATGCCGAGCATCCAACTCAAATCATTTTCATTGAATGCTTCATTTAGCGTTTCCGTGCCAATAGTTCCCAAAGGACCTTCGACCGAGCTACTTAACAAACGACTATATATTAAGCCACCTTGTGCCATTATACGATAATACGAAAGTTGATCATCGGCATCGAATATCCAATCGCGTATGGTAACGACTACCGGTATGGCACCATAATTGAGCTTGAATAATCGACTATCGCCACCCGGATTAAAATCTTGATCTGACCTACTACCGCGTTGTGAATAGAGCAATTCAACTCCCAAGTCAACATTATAGCGAATGGGGTAACTAACCCCAATACCAGATTCAAAACCTAATTTGTTAAAACCGGCGATTTCATCACCCCTAATTTGCGCAGCACTGACTCCACCAATAAGCTGTGCCTCAAACCCTTCTGCTTGCCCGTATGTAAAAAGATGTGCGCTTATCAGTAAATAAAGAAGTAGATATAGACGTTTCATAAATCGGCTTATATTAGCGAATAATTATATACGTTTTTAAGTCCCATGAAATTTACGAGTACAAAGAAGAAAAAATTAGAACGGATATTCGAAGATTTAGGATATTCAATACGCTATGAAAAAGGAAGATTTAATTCAGGCCATTGTATCGTCCATCGAGACAAAATTGTAATCATCAACCGGTTTTTTGACACAGAAGGCAGAGCACGCGTGCTTCTTGATATCTTGTTATCCTTGAAAAATCTGAATGAAAAAAAATTGTCAGCGGAAAGTCAAAAATTTTTCAATTCGTTGGTTAGGCGCGCCCAGTGAAGCTGATTTTCTTAGGAACAGGCACCTCCCAGGGCGTTCCGGTCATAGGCTGCACATGCGAAGTCTGCAGTTCAAAGGACGCAAAAGACAAACGGTTGAGGGCTTCAGTCATTTTTATTAAAGATGATTTTCACCTATTAATTGACCTCTCTCCGGACTTGCGACAACAATTTCTTGACAATGCATTAATACGAATAGATGCAATTTGTATGACACATGAGCATAACGATCATGTGGGTGGACTGGATGATATACGCCCGATTAACTTTCGATGGCGAAGATCTATTCCATTATATGGACAAAGACGAGTGATCACCTCACTCAGACAACGATTTCATTACGCTTTTTCAGATACCTATTCAGCACGCCCTAGAATAGACACAATTGAAATTTCAGCAGGTCAACGCCTTCAAATAGGACCCTTTGAAGTGGTGCCATTGTCTGTTCGGCATGGTGAATTGGACATTCTTGGGTTTAAGGTTGATGATGTCGCATATCTCACCGATGTAAAAAGTATTCCGCCAGTGACTCATAAAGCACTTGAATCGTGCAAAACCTTAATCCTTTCAGCACTCCATAAGACATCACATGTAAGCCACATGAATCTCACAGAGGCCCTTGATCTTACCCGAAGTATTAATCCATCGGTTACATATTTAACCCATATGTCGCATTATATGGGATTCCACCAAGATGTTTCAAAAGAATTGCCTGATAACGTCTTCTTAGCTCACGACAACATGAAGCTTGAATTTTAATGCTTGGCGTCTGAGGATCGAATATAGAATACCGTAAACGATTGCTTGTATTTCAATAACGGTATTTCACCACTATGCGGTGAATAAATAATTGCAATCGCTTAAGCAACTTTGTGCAACGTATACGTTCTGTACTATATGGAAGTTAAAGTCCGCATCAACATCATTAGTAAAAAAATGAATAAATTGAGGGACAGTCTGAAAATGTTGTATCATTTAATAGTGAACGTGATTAAGCCGCGCATGCTTTTCAAATTTAATCGACTCATTCCGGCGAAAAATGCTGGTTGGGCGCTGTTCGGCGCATTGTGTTTAATGGGTATTAGTCAGATTTCAATTGGGCAAAAAAACTTTCTTTTAAGTATGCCTGAAGACAATAAATATGCTATAAACCCGGCCTATGCTGGACTTGAATCCAGCCTTGCAGTAGCGGCATGGGGACGAGAACAGTGGAGTGGTATTCCTGGTAGGCCAGGTACGCAGGCCATTAATGCACACATACCCGCCTATAGGTTGAACGGTGGATTGGGCCTGCGTATCAATAATGATAAGTTAGGTCCATTTCAATACACCAAGTTTGAGTTGGGTTATGATTACATCAGCGCAACAGATGACTTAATTTGGTCATTCGGTGCAACGGCAGGATATAGCCAGATTGGATTCGATGGAGATAAACTTCGGTCAAATGATGGTCTGTACGATGCGGGTCTTATCGATCACAATGATCCGTCACTACCAGAGATGAGACTTTCAGAAGGAACAGCAGCATTTGGTTTGGGAGCATATGTGATAACATCGACGATCGAAGGAGGTATTTCACTTCAAAATATTTATATCAATTCATCTTCATTCGAGGACAATGCATTGCAATTTGACTGGCTTCCGAAGATGACAGCAAACCTATTTTTGGAATATGGTTGGGACTTTAACAATGATTGGTATTTCTTTCCGGTGCTTTTCATCAAGTCCGATTTTGAACAGATCCAGTCTTTGATCAAATTCAATGCACTCTATTCGGATGTAATTAATGCCGGGATTGGTCTTCGAGGATACTCAGGAAATACGATTGAATCACTTGTAATCTCGGCGGGATATGTACTTGATGCACATTTCAGTGTCCATTACGCATATGATATCGGCATTGGGGGCATAGCGACCGATGCTTCTGGATCGCATGAAATAATATTGAATTATAATCTCAATAAACCGGTAGGAAAAGGTGCGGTTCCGAAGATTATCAACAACCCTAGATACTTGGATTGAAAAGAACGCTGCTTAAGAAAATGTTAAAATTCATCAATTTTGAATAAAAAAGAATATTTCGGTGCACCAGGCGTTTGTTTGATTAGGCTGATTTAATGAATATCCGGGTTGTTAAGCAGGCGAAAAATTTAATTTTTTTGAATCAAGATAAAAGCGATTATATTTACGCCCTATTCAAGGTAACCAAGGTTTTTATTAGGAAAAATCAATTCTAGTATGGAGCGAAACAGAAAGTACATATCATACTTATTTGGCATGGCTATTTTATTGATAGTCAGTTCATGTGGAGGTGACAAAGGTGGCGGAGGCGAGCTACTTGGCTCTCAGAACCGTCCAAAATGGAACAGTAACCTCAGCCCTTATGGTATGGTGTACATCGGATCAGGAACACTCCACATTGGACAGAGCGATCAGGATATCTTTAATAGTTACACGCAACGACCACGTGCAATTACTATTCCGGGATTCTTTATGGATGACACGGAAATCACCAACAACGAATACAGACAATTTGTCGATTGGGTAAGAGATTCAATCGCACATACTTTTCTTGAGCACTATTATGAAGATGAGGATGGAAATGAAATCCTGGACTGGGAGTATGAAATCGATTGGAACGATGAATTGCTCGATGACCTGTATGTTGATGGAGAAAATACGCTCTCTGGTAAGAAGCAGGTAAATAAAAATTTACTCAAGTATGAATATCGTTGGATAGATTGGCAAAAAGCTGCTCACTCTAAAGATGCGCAGATATCTGACTTGCTGAATAAAGAGGCACTTCATATATACCCCGATACTTTAGTTTGGATTCGAGACTTCGCTTACTCATATAATGAACCCATGACACGCAATTATTTTTGGCACCCTGCATATGACGACTATCCCGTTGTCGGTGTGACATGGAAACAAGCGAAAGCATTCTGCTACTGGCGGACACAGCTTTGGAATAGCGGCAAACCGGACCAACCTTCATCGGAGGATTTCCGCCTTCCTACCGAGACAGAATGGGAGTATGCCGCGAGAGGAGGACATGATTATGCTCCATATCCTTGGGGAGCCTATTACCTCAGAAACGAAAAAGGATGCTTATTGGCGAATTTCAAGCCCGGTCGTGGAAATTATCCCGAAGATGGTGGTATGTATACGGTGGACGCCTATAAGTATTTTCCTAACGACTACGGTCTTTACAATATGTCAGGAAATGTTGCAGAGTGGACGGAGACGGCGTACGATGAAGGCGCTTACAACATAGTTCATGACTTGAGCCCGGATTTAAAGTACGATGCGAAGGATGACGACCCGGCAGCATGGAAACGAAAAGTAATCAGAGGTGGGTCTTGGAAGGATGTTGCATATTACTTGCAAACTGGAACGAGACATTGGGAGTATCAAGATACGGCCAAGTCATATATTGGTTTCCGATGCGCCTTGACATATTTAGGTAGATCAATCAAGGATAAATATTGATTTAGGGTTCCTATTTTATTAAATGCATTAAACATCAGTCAGTAATTAGTGAAACTCCATTGTGAGAATGAACGCTTATTGACCATTGCCAAATATTATTTCTTAGTTAAAACAGTAAAATTCTTACAACATGGCCTTTTACAAATCGAATTGGTTTAAGTATCTAAAAAACTTGATTATTGGACTTGGAGCTGCAGCCGTTATGATGGGTGCACTTGGAAAAATTAACTCTGAACCATGGGGTGGACCAGCCATCACAATTGGTTTGACAGTTGAAGCTTTCATTTTTGCATTACTCGGTCTTCTTCCTCCAGAGAAAGATTATTACTGGGAAAAACTTTATCCCGGGTTAGAAAATTATCATTCACGAATAGCACCACTTACCGAAGGTGATATTGGCGGTACAAAACCACTCGATGGCGAAGTTGTAGAAACGCGATTAGGAGGCATGCTTTCAGAGCTTCAGTCTATGTCGAAGAGTTTGGGTTCACTCAAGGCATTACAAGAAGTTGACTTTACCAAGACTGGCGACCAAATAAAAGCCATGGGTAATTTTTATGAGCGCATGGGTCAAGCTATGGAAAATTTAAACGCAACAGTAGAAGACACGAAAGTCTATAAAGAAAACATCGCCGCTTTGAACAGCAACTTGAGCAATATGAATACGCAATACAACAATGTTGTTCAGGCATTTGAATCAATGGGTCACTTGAGTGAAACGATAGAAGACACAAAATTGTACCAGCAACAAATCACAACATTAAATACCAACTTGAAATCACTCAATGGGGTATATGGTAATGTATTGAATGCTTTTGGAAAACCAGCATAAGTGGATTCGAACGATTTCATTGCTTTTTATTAAATAAGAAATAAAATAATAATATGTCAATACCTAAGGAACCCAGACAGATCATGATCAATATCATGTATCTGGTTCTCACAGCCTTATTGGCCCTAAACGTTTCTGCCGAAATATTCAACGCCTTTAAGGTAGTGGACAAAGGCCTCACACAGTCAAGTGCGGCGTTAGATGAGTCGAATGCTACACTTCCTGAAGTAATTAAAACCACTGCGAAGAAGAAACCTGAGTTTCAAAAATATGCTGATCGTGTGGATGGTGTTCGTCAAACTTCAAAAGAGTTTTCTGAGTATATGAATGGTATCATTGAATATATGATAGATCAAACTGGCGACAAGGATGGCAGCATTGGTGACGGAGACTATATTACTTTTCAGGGAGTAAGAAAACTCCGAGGTGAAAAGGATAAAGACATTACAACTCGGTATCTTGTGAATGGGGAAGAAGGTAAAGATCCTGTCGGACCGGAAATAAAGCAGAAAATACTGGATGCAAAAGCCAAATTCCTGACCTTTATTGATTCGAATGACAGAGCAAGCATCGCATTTCCCTTAGAAATTGACGATAAAACTTGGCAGACCTCGAAGGATAAAGGAAAGAGATCATGGGCCGCGTATAATTTCAAGCAAATGCCTTTGCAGGCCACTCTTCCGATTCTAAACAAATTTATTAATGATGTAAAGGCCACAGAGGCCGAGGTACTCAATTATTTGCTGACAAATGTTGGTGGAAAATCAGAAGATCTGGTTTTGGACAAATTTGTTGTGATTTCATCTCCAAAAAAATCGTACATCCTTAAAGGCGAAAAATATGAGACGGAATTATCTTTAGGTGCCACATCTTCAGCAAAGTCAAATACTAAAATTACATTGGCTGTGAACGGTACCCCATTGCGAGTATCAGATGATGGAACGGCAACTTGGTCGGCTACGGGGTCGGGTTTAGGAACGAAAAAATATAACGTCAAAGCAACAGTATTTAATCCAGTTACTGAGAAAACGGATACATATACAAAGGAATACGAATACACAGTCGGGGAAAGTTCAGTGAGTGTTTCTGCGCTTAAAATGAATGTATTCTATATTGGAGTGCCTAACCCAGTTGGTGTTTCTGCTGCAGGTGTCAACTCGAATCAAGTCAAAGTAAGCATGTCCGGTGGTGGTGGGTGTAGCATTAAAAAAGGAAGTGATGGTAATTTTGTCGTTACTGCTACTAGGCCTACGAAGAAAGGCGAATTTGCATATGTAAATGTTTCTGCACCTGGACTTACGGCTAAAAGTGAATTTCGTGTAAAACGAATTCCTGATCCCGAGGCAAAACTGGGTTTGAATGAAGGAGGAACTATGTCAAATGGAGAGTTCCGGGCTCAGCGTGGTGTCATCGCGGATCTTGAAAACTTCGACTTTGATGCAAAATGTAATATTGCTGGATTTAACCTTGTTCGTGTGGCTCGCCGCGATGATCCGGAAAGTGCTTTGAATGTGGGAGGAACATTCGGTGCGGATGCCAAACGCTTAATTTCTCAAGCCAAACCAGGCGACCGTTACTTCTTTGAAAATGTAAAGGCTAAGTGCCCGGGTGATACGGGACCAGCACGTAAAATCAACGATTTAGTATTTTCGATAAAATAATAAGCAATGAAAAAATTTGCAATCCATTCTTTAGGACTATTCTTTTTAATGCTTTTTGCCATGACTGCGTTCGCGCAGGTACCTGAAGATATTATCACAGAGTCATCAGAACCAGAAGATGAAGAATTCATCGATGGAGTAGTCAATCAGACGCTTATGTATGAAACACGTTTGTTGCCATACGCGGGCGTTCGCGAAGCAGATGTGCCATGGCAACGGCGAATGTGGCGTATAATAGACGTCCGCGAAAAGATTAACTTACCATTTCGTTATCCGGTTAAACCATTGATTACCATATTAACCGAAGGTGTCGAGTCCGGTGAGTTGGTCGCATTTGCAAAGGACAACTTTAAGGATCAAATGACGAAGGAAGAGGTTAATGAAAAACTCTTCAGAATGGATACCGTTACGATTGTCGACCCTGAAACGTACGAAGCGTCAATAGAGGTAACCAAAAGTATTCTGGACCCGGAAGACATTAAAAAGTTTCGCGTGAAAGAAATATGGTTCTTTGATGAGGCTGCGGGCAGAATCAAAAACAGAATTCTTGGAATTGCCCCAATAAAAGCGGAATATGACGATGCGGGTA
The DNA here is from genome assembly GCA_028279185.1 of Saprospiraceae bacterium. Taxonomy (GTDB): domain Bacteria; phylum Bacteroidota; class Bacteroidia; order Chitinophagales; family Saprospiraceae; genus JANQSS01. Next base: position 20,361 of record JANQSS010000104.1, read on the forward strand.
ACTTTAAATATGAGGGCCCAATGTTTTGGATATATTACCCTCAGTCACGCGAATATTTGTCGAAACACCGCGCTTTTGTGGATGGTAACGATGCGGCACCTGTTACTTGGGAAACAATGTTCGAGATGCGAAAATTTTCTAGTTACATTATGAAGGCTTCGAATGTTTTTGACAACAGATTAGAGCACTATGCTCATCTTAAGGATAATCCATTGGATTTGCTTTATGAAAGTGAAAAAATTAAAATGGATCTATTCAACTTTGAACACGACTTGTGGTCATATTAATGATACATTAATTGAAAAAATTTTGGCCGGATAAGTGTAATACCTATCCGGCTTTTTTTATTCCCAGTTTATACAAGCCAAATTATGATTCGAGATATCTACATAATTAATGGTCCCAATTTAAATCTGTTGGGAAAGAGAGAAAGAGACATTTATGGAAGCGAATCATTCGAGAACTATTTCATTGAATTGAAAAAAAAATTTGCCGAAGTACGGCTTTATTATTTTCAATCAAATCATGAAGGAAGACTAATTGACAAGATACAGGAGGTTGGGTATATGCCGAAAACGGGGATAATATTAAATGCGGCAGGGTATACACATACGTCGATTGCGATTGGCGATACGGTCGCTGCTATCGACAATAAAGTTATCGAAGTTCATATTTCTGATGTGTTGAATCGCGAGGATTTTAGAAAGCATTCCTATGTAAAAGAGTATGCCCATGCGTTTATTTCTGGCAAAGGACTTGCAGGTTACGACGAGGCCATAGAGCTCCTTAATAATCTGTAACAATAAAGCTGTATTAGCCTATCTTTAAAGGATACAGTGGAATTGATTCTTGTCATTGATTTAGCCACACGTCCAATTCAGGACAAGTGTATCGCTGATCTAGCTGAACATGTGTTTCCGCTACGCGATCAAACAACCACTCATTGAATAATCGCTGCTTTTTTTCCTCCGAAGCAAAACGCTGGATTTTTGCATAGTCTTGCTCCAAGGAGGCTTGATGGGGTTGCGACCTCGAATCTAATCTAAACAATTTATATACTGGGTCTTCATCCAGATTATCATATAGTACAGGTTCACTGTATCCATCCACCTTTAAATCATCAATGGCAAAAAATACATCTGATTCTAAATCACCAATTTCAAAAAATGTATTTCCCGTTTTCGGGTTTGTCATCCGCCCCCCATTGTTAAAGCTCACCGTTTTATCATCGCTATACAAGCGCACAGCCAGTTCAAAAGAAATAGAGTCTGTTTCTAATAATTGCTTTATACTATCCAGCGTTGTTTTAGCCGAGGCAATATCCGATGGTTCAAACTCAGGGCGAATGAGAATATGTCGTGTGTGAATCAGATTTCCACGTCGATCTAAAAGCTGTATGAGGTGAAACCCAAATTCGGTTTCCACAATTTCAGAGTATTCACCGGCTTCCAAATTATAGGCAACCGCCTCGAATTCCGGTACAAAAGTCCCTCGTTTTTGCCAGCCTAAATCACCACCATTTTCTTTTGATCCCGGGTCATCCGAGTAAATATTGCTCAAGCGTTCGAACTGATTGTCATCGTTTAAGATACGTTCGCGAAGTCCTTCAAGCACTTGTCGGGCTTCATCTTTCTTTTGCTGCGAAGGTTGGGGTTTGAATACTATTTCCGAAATCTCAACTTCTGAATTAAAATATGGAAGACTGTCTACTGGAATTGAACTGAAAAATGCCGCTACCTCGGCTGGGGTCGCTTCGACGTCGGCCATAACTTGATTACGCATTTTATCGGTATACAATTTATTGCGCAAGTTGTCTTGTTGTTCTCGTCGAACTTCTGCCAGACTGACGCCATAAAAGGATTCAAAACGTTCTTCATCATTCCCCATACTAGCTAGGATTTGGTTCAATCGAGCATCGATTTGCTGGTTGACTTCTTGATCTGTCACAAGAATACTATCGAGTTTGGCTTGATTGATCAACAGCATCTGTGCGACAAGGTCTTGCAACACAAAACAACGTGTATTCTCATCAATAGCACCATAGGTAGCTTTTATATAAGATATCCGTTTTTCGACATCTGATAAGAGGATGATCTCTCCACCTACCTGACATATAACCTTGTCCAGGAGCTGTTGCCCTTTCATAGTGGGAAGGTAAAAGACCAAAATGAAAATAATTGCGCTTATGTATTTCATTATCATCGTATTAGTATAGCTTTATTCGATTTGATTTCACCGCTTCTTCATAGAGTTCATTGCGTCTGTTTCGAATAAGCTTTTGTTTGCGGCGGTACAAAATTACCTTACGAGCTTGTTTTTCGATGAACGAAAGAGGTGCTATTTCTGTGTCTGGTATTTGCTCCAAAACTCGAAGGAAGAATGTTGCCGTATCATTTGTAAACGTTTGTTCTTTGAACAATGTATTCGATCTATTCTTTAAAATGTTGCCTGGCACAATTTGTTTCAATTCCTCTAGCTTGTACCAGGAACTATCCTCTAGCAAAAAAACTGCTGCTGAGGTGTGACAAAGGTCGATCAAACTATCCATGGCCGTCCTTCGCTCATGACTTTTCCACAGTTGTGCTATTTCATTTAATTCGGAATGGTCTTTTCGGATATTGATAAAATGCAATCGTACAATGGAGGATTGCAAGACATACTGTGATTTATTGTCTTCATAGTAGGCTTGAAGATCGCTTTGCGATATCAGACTGTCGAGTTGATTTTCGATGAGTTGTTTTTCAAATAAATGAATCAGCAACGATGAACGATATGCCTCGGTCAACTCGTCAAGTTCTTGACGAGATTCGAGTTTTTCCATCGCTTCTAATTCAAATGCCTTCTCGTATGCCCACTGTTTAATAAAATTTGAAACTACCTCTGTTGAATCTTGACCTGAACGGATAAAGGCCTGGTTTGCCCGTTCTTTTGATAAGGTAAACGGCCCAACTTGGGCGACAATTTCAGACGGTTGATCCTCTGAGGTATCGCACGACATGATGGTCGAAAGAGAAAATACGACAACAAAAAACAAGTTTATCGATACTCGAAAATGGTACTTTATGGATCTTGTGTGTACGATAAAATGACTGCTATTGATTTTACAGATTCTAACGATTGATGATAGCATTTATAGCATCTGAATTTTCCTTCACTTTATATTTTGAATTCAATTCTTCAATCCAGTTTTTTTCTAAAAGTTCCTGATAATCCGCAATCACGTAGCCTCGACACTCATTTAGTTCTTTGGGTTGTGGAGGCGTGTTTTTCAATGTCTTAGAAATAATAAATGCATTGCCATTTTCGCCAATTGCCCTTAAAGAAGACAGTTTTCCTTCTTTCCAAGCGTACCGAGCACTGTCTTTGTCCGACCTCAATATGCTTTTTGCATCTTGCGGTATCGTCGGATATAACCGTTCAATTTCAGCGGTGGATTTTTTCTTTATTTGTTTCGCTATTTTTTTTGCCTGCTTTTCAGTGCTATTTGTAATGGTAAAGGTTACAACGTCGATTTTTTCGGGATGAACGTAGTCGGAACGGTGTTGTTCAAAATAATTTTTCAATCCTGCTGTGTCCGCTGATGCCTTGTCCCAAACATGGTCTTTTGTAATTTCAAATAGCAATATCCCTTCTTCGTACTCCCGCATTAATGACGCGAATTCAGGATATTTTTTTTCCAATTGGCTTTTCTCAAGCTCCAAACAAGCTTCATTCACAAAAGAATTAAATAATTCATGCAAGGCAGCCGTTTTACGCTTCGGTTTAAGCCGTACACGTTCCTTAGGATGGCTTTCAATATATTTTACAAAATCAATGACGGTTTTACTAAAGCCATTTTTGAATGAAATAACTGCTTCATCATCTATGTTTTCCGGACGAATCCAGCGATAAGTAAAGAAACTGGCATCGTCAATTAATGCGAAAAATTTATTCCGAGCATTCTCATTTATCGATAGTTCTTCTTCTGATTTTATGCGATCTATCATGACCTGTCGCGATATCGCGGCTCTTTCTGTTCGCCGAAGATCATTTTCAATGCCGCGTTTAGCATCTTGAAAAGACTTGAGTTCCTTAATTCCCAGGCGTTTTAGCACATGAAATCCTATACGTGTTTCGACTGGCTCTGAAATTTGTTGATCCTCCGTCAGAGCTAAAACGGCCTTTTCGAACTCCAGGTCGTATTCACCTGTTTTTACATAGCCAATGCGTCCACCTTTTCTGGCAGATTGGCTGTCATCAGATTCTTTGGATGCTAACTCCTCGAACGGTACACCTCGAACAAGCCGATTGTGGATGTCCGCAATTCTCCGGCGAGCTGCTTCATGGTTATCCGTGGCCTTTTTCTTTTTCTTGACTAAGATATGCGCAACTTCGACTTCAGGTTGCGCATCCCGTAAACTGTGTAACTTCACAATGTGATATCCTCGAGGACTTCTCACCGGTTTTGATATATTGCCGGGAACGAGGTTGTAAATAGCTGTTTCCAATGCGTAATAGCCTTTTGGCATCAGAGCCTTGATGTAACCAATGTACCCGCCATCCGCTTTATTCTTGTCATCTTGTGACATGGATTTCGCCGCGTCTTCAAACGTCACACTTCCGGATACTATCGATTCATGGACTTGACTAGCTATTTTATAGGCTTGGCTTGTATCAAGTTGAAATTGATTTTTGGGAAGTTTGATTAATATGTGACTGACTTCTGCTTCCGTACCCATCCTTTCATAAGCCTCCCGGGCCAATCTGCCCATTACACTGTTATCATTAAGATATGTGGCTGCCAGCTGATCTCGATATCCTGCTAGTTCAGTATTTAACCGATCTATGGTGTCCATTTTCAATTCACGTGCGTGGTGAACCTTGAGTTTGAATTTTTTATAAAGGTCAAGGTATTCGCGAACGGAAGCTTCACTGAAATCAGCATTTCCAGCATTGTTCTTGTTGTAGATATATAAAAATTCTGATGTGCGAACGTCCTGGTCTCCGATTGAGAAAAGAATAGGATCCTCTTGTGCCTGTATGCCAACCGTGATAAAGAGAAGCAGGATGAGCGCCCCCTTAAACCTCGTTAATAGTGTAATAAATCGTTGATTCATAGTATTATTTTATCGTTGTGATTTCACAAATCAAAACCAATGTCAGTTCTATAATATTGTTTTTCAAAGTATATGGATTCAATGTCTTCGTAGCACTTTTTTAAAGCTTCGTTGGTATCCTCTCCTAAGTTTGTAATTGCTAGTACGCGCCCCCCATTGGTGAGAATTTCCTCATCTATGCGTTTGGTTCCGGCGTGAAACAAAAGCGCATCCTTCACAAGGCTTAATCCTTCGATCTTTTTTCCTTTTTCATAGGCTAGCGGGTAACCACCGGAAACAAGCATTACAGTGCTGCAAGTTTGGCTTGAAACCTCAAGGTCCGAAGAATTGATTTGACCTTTTGCCGTGTCAATCATATGTTTCAATAGATCACTTTTAATTCTTGGTAATACTACTTCCGTTTCAGGATCTCCTAAACGACAGTTGTATTCAATGACGAACGGATCACCATTTACCTCGATCATCCCAAAAAAGATGAATCCAACATAATCGATTCCTTCATTGCGAAGACCCGATAACGTTGGTCTTATGACTTGTTCAATCGTTTTTAGTCGCAAGTTGTCATCCACGTATGAGACCGGTGAAACAGCACCCATGCCACCCGTGTTCAACCCATTGTCACCCTCACCTATTCGCTTATAATCTTTTGCCTCCGGGAGTAGGTAATAGTCCTTTCCATCGGTTAACACGAATACCGAGTACTCCCGCCCCGCCAGAAATTCTTCTATCACCACTTGAGCTGAAGCCTCTCCGAACTGCCCGTCGAGCATCGTACGCAACGTACGTTTAGCCTCGTCATGACTATTGCAAATAATGACTCCCTTACCGGCAGCTAGTCCATCGGCCTTCAAGACGATCGGCGCTCGCATATTTTCAATGTGGGCAAGACCTTTCTGGAAATCAGATGCACGAACAGTCAAATAACGGGCGGTAGGAATGTTATTCCGTTGCATAAAGATCTTCGCAAAGGCCTTACTCGCTTCAAGTTGGGCGCCGATTTTACCAGGGCCAATGACCATGGTGTCAGGATTCTTCATTCTAATGATGTCTGCAAGCCCGTTTGCCAAAGGAGCTTCAGGTCCTATTACCACCATATTGATCTGGCGCTCGTTAATCAAATCGATAATGTGTTCATGCTTCGAAATGTCTAAGTCTACATTTTCGCCAAGTGCTCCGCTTCCTCCATTACCAGGACTAATTATAAGTTCTTGACAAAGAGGGCTTTGTCGTAATTTCCAGGCCAGTGCATGTTCACGACCTCCTTGTCCAATTACGAGGATTTTCATGGCCCGCGAAATTACGTAAAATATCGATGTTCTTTACACCAGGAGTCCACCTTCCAGTGCGAATTTTTATACCTTCGCATGGCCACTATTTTTAATCTATAATGTACTCTTTTATAACGGGATCCATTGTATCAATCACGCCTACGCAAGTTGTTATTAACAACAGTGGAATAGGTTACGAAATTGAAATTAGCTTATTGACGTTTGAGCGCATCAAAGAGTTAGAAGAGACACAGCTTTTTGTTCAATTGATTGTTCGTGAGGATTCACACACGCTTTACGGATTTCACGATGAAACTTCCAAACTGACATTCAATAAATTGATTTCTGTGAGTGGAATCGGACCTAATACAGGAAGGCTTATTTTGTCGGGAATGACCGCCGGAGATATCGTTCGGGCAATTCGCCAAGATGATGATTCTGCCTTTAAAAAAGTTAAAGGTGTGGGTCCTAAGACAGCGAAACGGATCATCTTGGACTTAAAAGGTAAAATGATGCAATTGGAAATTGATGACGTGACAGCCACAAATGACACTGTATTGACGACGAAGGGCAATACAGCAACAGATGAGGCGTTATCAGCATTGATTGGATTAGGATTTAAGCGAACGCAAGCTGCTGCTGCTGTGCAAAAAGCTGTGGCAGAATCAACCGGCGAGGAGCGCGTCGAAGCTATTATAAAACTAGCCTTAAAGACTCTAACCGGCGCCGGGTAAAAGTTAAATCTACCTTACCTTTGCTCAGTTTTTTAAAGCGCTACGTTATGGAACGGAGCACATTGATTTTGAATTAAAATTAGTTACACTTGATACGATTTACGACGATTCACAAGTCGACATATTTCATTTCTTTCTGTATTTTTTTGAGCGCATTTGCAATTTGTTCGGAAATGAGCTTTGCAAGCCATGGATACAATTTGAGTGACATCTACGAAGGCGAAGAAGACACCCCTTTCAATCCTGCCTTTATCGACACTATACCCGTCAACACGCGTTATGGCGATTTTATGACGAGTTCATCTTCCAACCCGTTTGATCTAAAAGATCCGGAAATAATCAAACAAAATGTGGAGTATGATCCACTAACAGGACAATACATTATTTCTGAAAAAATTGGAGATGAGTACTATCGCTATCCGACGTATATGACATTTGAAGAATACCAGGAATGGCGAAATCAAAAACAACAAGAGGCCTACTTTAACAACCTATCCGGTGTTCGAAACGACTTCATTACTTTTTCAAATATTGAGGATCCGATAGAACAATTCGATATTCAAAACGACTTGCTGAATCGACTTTTTGGTGGTAATGATATAAAAGTAGAGCCAAAGGGAAATATTGATATCACGTTGGGCGGACAATATCAAAAAGTACTTAATCCGAATTTACCCGTGCGCCAACAGCAACGCGGAAATTTTGATTTTGACATGGATATCAATATGGGGTTGAATGCTAAAATTGGAGAAAAACTGGATCTTAATTTTGACTATAATACGAATGCAACATTTAGTTTCGAAAACAAGTTCAAGTTAAAGTTTGACTCAGAGGCATTTAGTGAAGATGACATTATAAAAAATATTGAAGCAGGTGATGTTTCACTACCACTAAACTCATCGCTTATTCAGGGAAACCAGAGTTTATTTGGACTGAAAACAGAATTGCAGTTTGGTCGTTTATTTTTAACAACTGTGATATCACAACAACGGTCCGAGCAAGAAAACATCACTGTCCAAAATGGGGCGCAATGGCAAGAATTTGAAATTCGGGCGGACGACTACGACGAAAATCGTCATTTTCTCCTTTCCCATTTTAATCGAAATACCTTTAATGAGTCATTACGCGACTTGCCAATAATTCATAGCCTGTTTCGGGTTACACGCATAGAGGTTTGGGTTACGTCAATCAATAACGAATATCAGGACCTGCGACAAATTGTGGCGCTTCCGGATTTAGGTGAGTACGATCAGTTTACCACACCGGAATTGCGACGCCAATTCGAGCTGGATACTTTTCCGAGATACTTGCGAGATAAGAATGGAGAAAATATATTGCCGCATAATGACGCCAATAAATTGTACAATAAATTAATTAAACTCGATGAAGATGCACGAGAGATTCGAAATGTTCAGGCCACACTTTCGGGCGCGGAATTTTTGATGCAAAACGGAAGAGACTATGAGCAACGACGAGCTAGAAAATTATCATCTAATCGGTATACACTAATTCCTGAACTTGGTGTTATATCTCTTGACGCAGGTTTGCGACCTGACGAAGTACTTGCGGTTGCATATGAGTATACATACAATGGTGAGAATTTTCAGGTTGGTGAATTTTCTTCGGATGTTACGTCTTTCTCAGGAGATACAATGACTCCTCGCAATCAGGTCTTATTCGTAAAAATGTTGAAATCATCATTGCAACAAGTCGACGTACCGATGTACGATTTAATGATGAAAAACTTCTATTCAATCGGGGCTTACCAGGCAAGTGAAGAAGATTTCCAATTTGACATTTATTATGATGATCCTGGCGCGGGTTTTAAACGCTTCTTACCGGAGACGGATGACAGATATAATACGCCTCTGTTATCGGCTTATGGGCTTGATCAATTAAATTTTTATGGAGATCCCGCCCCTGATGGGTTTTTCGATTTTGTTCCCGGATTGACCATAAATACACGTACAGGAAAAGTAATGTTTCCTGTCCTTGAACCTTTTGGAGAGGATTTGCAAGACAGGCTTCAACTGCCCGATGACATTTATGATAAATACAAATTCGAGGAACTTTATCGAAAGAGTAGCGTCGTTGCCAGAGAGTTTCAAGAAAAAAATAGATTTGTTCTACGCGGAAGTTATAAATCTTCCGTCTCCAATGAAATTTCGCTAGGATCCTTTAATCTACCACCTAATTCCGTCGTAGTCAGGAGTGGTGGTGTGACATTAAAAGAAAACGTCGACTACGTGGTAGACTATCAAATCGGTCGAGTACGAATAATTAATGATGCCTATATAGCCTCCGGAGCACCAATAAATGTTTCATTCGAAGACCGTGCATTGTTCGGTTTTAATCGACAAAGCATGTTAGGGTTACGAGCAGACTATAAATTAAATAAAAAAATGAACCTGGGCGGTACTTTCATGAAATTATGGGAACGCCCATTTACACCGAAGGTAAATTATGGGGATGATCCCATTAATAATAATATTTACGGATTAGATTTTTCATATAGCGATGAAGCCCCCTGGTTGACAGATGCCGTTGATGCTTTGCCCATCATTTCGACAAAAGAAAAATCTAATGTTGATTTATATGTAGAAGGAGCTGTATTGAAACCAGGCCATTCGCGAGCCATTAATGTGGGCGATGAAGATGGCGGTGTCGTATACATCGATGATTTTGAAGGGGCCAATACAGGTATTTTATTGGCAGCACAAATTAATCGATGGGCACTGGCTAGTGTGCCGCAGGAAGACCCCACGGCCATTCCACGAGAATTTCCGGAAGGCGATTTAAACAATGATATTCGAATTGGAGCAAACAGAGCATTGCTTAATTGGTATCGAATTCAGTCCAATATTCCAATAAATCAAAATGATCCATACGAGAAATTCTATCGACCAGATGATATATTTCCTGGCTCAGTATTTGCAAACAACTTTGTTGATTTCCGAACGATGGATATTCGTTATTATCCCGATGAAATAGGGCCGTATAATTTTGATATACCTGATGGTTATCCCGGTTATACGGAGGGGTTGATTTCCTGTGCCGATAGCGATGATGGTACATTAAAATTACGGGCACCGGAAACGCGATGGGCCGGCATTATGCGTGAGATCGATGCAACTAATTTTGAAGCGGCTAATGTGCAAGCCCTGGAATTTTGGGTGCTCAACCCTTTTATTAATGATGGAGGAGGTACGAACGATGGTAAGATAGTTTTCCATATCGGAAATGTTTCGGAAGATATATTAAAAGATGGACTGGCTTTTTACGAAAATGCCATGCCTACTCCTAATGATGTTATTCCAATCGATGAGACGAATCTTGGGCAAATTCCTTCTTTACCACCTGTTATTTTTGCATTCTCAAATGAAAATGATGACCGAGCTCTGCAAGATGTTGGGCTGGATGGATTGAATGATGCCGAGGAAATTGCATTTTTCGATGAGTATATATCGACGATGAATATGCAAGGCATCGACAATTCGTGTATTGATCGATCGTTTCGGGATGAAATAACGCAAACGCTGGACATCTCCCATGATAATTATGCATGGTTTGATGATGATATTTACAATAATGTTGGAGCTACTTTACCAGAACGATTCCAGCGGTATAACGGCCTGGAAGGAAATTCGCCAATCGTAACTAATCAAAACAGTGTCAGCAACAGCTTCACGGCGATCCCGGATGCAGAAGATATAAATGAAGACGGTTCTTCAGAAAAAATTGAGTCGTATTTTATTTATGAGGTTCCGTTAGAATCAGCGGGTGGTGAAATAGATATGACAAATACGGCTACAGCTGAATTAATTACCGACATTGTAGAAGTCAATCCCGGATCGGGAGAAAAATGGTATCGGTTCAAAATTCCATTGATCAATGGACAAACAGGCTCCGTAGGAACAATAAATGATTTTCGTTCCATCAAATTTATCAGAATGCTGCTGCAGGAGTTTCCAGAAGACTTGACCCTTCGATTTGCCAAAATGGAATTTACGCGCAATCAATGGCGACGAGTTGAACGGCCCATTGGTTGTATCGATTGTGAGCCATTTTTTGATGTCAACGTCGTCAATATAGAAGAACATAGCAGCCGCGAACCATTTCAATACGTCCTGCCACCAGGTATCGATCGAGAAGAAAACTTTCAGTCTGCTTTTCGTGGACAATTACTTAATGAGCAGTCATTGGCATTTGAAGTTTGTGATTTAGGAGATGGTGTTATTCGAGGCGCTTATAAGACATTGAACATGAATATGCGCGAATACGAACGACTTAAAATGTTCGTGCATGCGGAGTCACCTGATTTGGTTGACAGCAATTTATCTCTCGTCATTCGTATGGGAAGTGATTACGTGAACAACTATTATGAGTACACAATTCCGCTTGACTTAACAGAATTTGGTGTGGATGATAATGATCCGGAACAAATTTGGAAAATCAATAACAGGGTTGATCTCGCACTTCAGGATTTAAAGAATTTAAAAATCCGACGTAACGAATTTGGAAATCCTGCCGAACTTTTCACTGAACCTTATGGGAACGGTGAGATTTCGGTCATCGGAAGTCCTAATTTGGGAGATGTTAATATAATGTTTTTGGGCCTGAGAGGAGAGGCCGGGGCACCAGAAAATTATTGCGCGGATGTATGGTTGAATGAATTGCGACTTGTAGGACTGAATGAGCAAGGTGGTGCAGCTGCGCTAGGTCGGGTGGACTTTCAATTAGCAGATTTTGGAAATGTGGCATTGTCGGGAAGTATCAGTGGGGTAGGATGGGGAGCTATCGACAAAAAATTACTGGAGCGAAGTCAGGAAAAAATTGTGACCTACGATGCAGCTACGAATCTGGAACTCGGAAAGTTTTTTGGTGAAAAATCAGGAATCAAAGTTCCATTCTTTGCTCAATACTCTGCCGATAAACGGACGCCAAAATACGATCCCTATGATCGGGATTTAACTCTCAAAGAAAAGTTGGCAGCCGCCGATTCGAATGAAGAAAAAGAAGAAATAAAGGAAAATGCGCAAAACAATACAGTCATAAAAACAGTAAGTTTTAATAACGTGCGAAAAGAGCGAAATCCGAATAAAAAAGTATCCCTGCCTTGGGATGTTTCAAATCTCTCGCTTTCATATACAAATACGACCACAGAGCATACGGACCCAATTTTATCACAAGATGATTCGCGCCAGCAGGTGGCTACATTGGATTATCGCTATAATACAGGTTCGAAACCGATCGAACCGTTTAAAAAACTAATTAAAACGGATAAGTGGATTAAGTTTATTAAGGATATAAATTTCAATCCCTTACCAAGCACAATTTCTGTCCGAAATGTGTTGGATAAGCGACAGCGGCAGCGACAATTTCGCGTAATTAATCAGCCGGGTGTAAATCTACCTGAACAGGTAGCCGCAACCAGTCGCCAATTTTTATGGAATCGGGATTATCGAGTAGGGTGGGATTTTACGAAGTCCATTAAATTTAATTATTTCGCCACCAATCAAGCGGCTGTGGACGAACTGGATAATGATGGAAAGGATTTAGTCACCGGTGAGGTTGTAGGTAATGATAGGCGCGATGAATATCTATGGGATAATCTACAAGATTTTGGACGCAATAAAACGTTTGATCAGAACTTCGATATCTCCTATAAATTACCCTTTTCGAAGTTTGGTCTTCTGGACTGGATCACGACCGATTTACGTTACAGTGCAAATTATAATTGGACGGCGGCCTCCATTAATAATTTGGAATTAGGAAATAGCATTTCAAATGGAAATGATGGAAGTGTTCGAATCAACGCAAACTTCGAACGCCTCTACAATAAATCGAAATTTTTATCAAGCATAAATCGTGGAAAATCTACGAATAATCGTCGTGTACGAGACCCAAAAGATCCTGTATCGGACAAACAAGGTGTCAAGGATAAAAAGAAGAAACAAAAGAATAAGGAAGTCTCCAATGTCGCTCGTATACTGTTGCGACCACTCATGCTCGTACGACGTGCCCAATTTAACTATACCGAAACGCATTCGTCCTATGTACCCGGGATAAATCGTACTCCGGAGTTCTTGGGACTAAGCAGTGGCTTTGAAGCTCCGGGCTGGGAATACGTTGGTGGATTTGCTCCAAGCGACAATTGGTTATTGCGTAATTCCGATGCACGAAACCCGGAAAATGGCTACTTCGTCAATCATGACTGTGTGAATCAGGAATTTCAACGTACGTATTCAGAACGATGGGAAGGAAAACTATCAATTGAACCTGTACGTGATTTTAAATTGGATATAAACGTTGATAAGACATTTTCAGAATCTGAATCTTCTTTATTTAAATTTCGACCAAGTGAAGGAAAATTTGGGTTTGGGGATCGAAATGAATTTGGCTCTTATACCATTTCTTACATGGCGACAAAGACGTTGTTTGAAGACGACGTTCGTGGACTATTTGAGCGATTCAAGAGCTATCTGCCTATATACTCAGAACGTGTAAGCACGGCAAATGGAAACCCAGATCCTATAGAACATCCAAAATATCCCGGATATATTAACGGATATGGACCTGGTCAGCAAGAAGTAATTATACCGGCATTTATCGCTGCATATAGGGATGAAGATCCGAATTCATCAAAATTAAATGTATTTAAAGAATCGCCATTGCCGAATTGGACCTTGACCTATAACGGATTAACTAAGATTCCATGGTTTAAAGAACGATTCCAGCGATTTAGTCTGTCGCACACGTATCGGAGCACATTGACGATTAATTCATTCAATACGGATTTAAGGTATTCCCCAAGTTTTAATACAAATCCTGTTACGGGCGATTATTATAGCCGTCTAACAATACCGCAGGTAGTCATCAATGAAGGCATGACACCTATCATTAAAGTCGATATCACAACGATTAATGATATGACATTTAATTTTGATTATGGGCGTAATCGAACATTATCACTTGATCCGGATAATCAGCAAATAAATGAAACAAAAAGCGCAAGTTGGAAAGCCGGCTTTGGGTATACAATAAAAAATGTATACCTCGGATTTATCCCAGGAGCCAAAAAACCCAAAACACAGCCACGCAGGCGCAATCAACCAAATACTACAACACCGAATGCCCCAAAATTCGAAGGAAATACATTAAAGATTAGTTGTGATTTTTCATACAAAGATGATTTAACGAGTCAGCACCTCTGGGGCCTAGATGTGTCCGAGCGACCAACCCGTGGTCAGCGAGCACTTACGTTGAGCCCAGCGATTGACTACGATGTTAATGAGTATTTGTCCATGCGGCTTTTCTTTGACTATAGATCGACGAAACCATATACCAATCTATCCTACCCGATTACCAACGCCCGAGGAGGTCTACGCCTGAGATTTCAATTAAAGTAATTGAAAAGTAGAGGAGGTGAACTGCCCTGAAATGGTAGATTGGCAAAAATGCCATGGTAGCGACGCGATTTCCCTACAAAAATGCGTTACATTTGATCGGCACCGTAGCGACGGGTGTTCGGTGCTGTGGTGTAATGCTGATTAATTTATGAAAAAAAGGAACATCTGGTACATGGTTGGGCTCATGTCCATCGCCGTAGTCGGCTTGACAGCCATTCAGGTGTATTGGCTCAATTATTCGATTAACCTCAATGAAGATAAATTCGATGAAAATGTCAGTGGTTCGCTGCGAGAAGTAAAACGTCAACTCGAAGCCTATGATGCGCAGCAACATGAAACATATGCCGGGTTTCTAAGTAGCAGAAAGCAAAAACAAAAGTTAAAGATTACCTCTGACTTGCGCCAAAGCTCACTAAACTCTGCCGACTCGCTTGATACTGAAAAATATAAACGCGCCTTCAGCGACTATCGACGCGTTACAAACAAAATGGACATTGCGCAGCGCATAAATGTTGATAAGCTTGATAATTTTTTAACGAATGAATTGGAAAGCAGCAGTATTCCTCTGCGGTATGACTACGCAGTTTTCTCCGAAGAATTACAAGATTTTGTCATTGTGAATGGGAACTATGTGAAGCCCCTCGAAGAAAATGTTCAGGCAAGTACGATTCAAACCCCAAGTAAGCGCATGGACTCCAATTTACGTAATTCGCCGTACTCCATTCGATTGTTCAATAATAATTACAATGCGCCAGGAGCTCTAGTTCTACATTTTCCGGAACGGACATCACACATTTGGCGAGATGTCTTGCCGATGCTCTTACTGACTATATTATTTATTAGCGTTATCCTATTCGCTTTTATTTATTCACTAAATGTCATTTTCAAACAAAAGAAATTGTCTGAAATGAAAAGCGATTTTATAAATAATATGACGCATGAGTTTAAAACACCTATTGCGACGATTTCATTGGCAACGGATTCGATTGTAAGTGACAAAATAGCCGGCAGTAAGGAAAAAGTTGGACGGTTTGCTAAAATCATTAAGCAGGAAAACAGACGTATGCTGGGGCAAGTGGAAAAAGTATTACAAATGGCTCAAATCGAGCAGAATAAAGTTCAACTTAATTGGGATGATGTGCACGTTCATCGTTTGATCAAATTGGCAAAGGAAAATGTCGAACTCATTGTCCAAAATCGGGGTGGGTCTATCACGCTCCAGTTAGAAGCAGAGAATGACGTGATTCGATCCGACCAAAATCACCTTTCCAATGTAATTCACAACCTACTCGATAATGCTAATAAGTACTCGCCTGAGAAACCTGAGATTGTAATACGAACAAAAAATGTGTCACAAGGCATCGAGATCACCGTAAGTGATAAAGGGCAGGGAATGACAAAAGATGCACGAAAACATATTTTTGACAAGTTTTATCGGGTTCACACCGGTGACAGACATGATGTAAAAGGGTTTGGACTTGGGCTGAGCTATGTAAAAGCTATGGTCAATGCGCATCAAGGAGCTATTCGTGTTCGAAGCGAATTGGGCAAAGGAAGTAGTTTTACACTCTTCTTTCCCTTTGTGAATAATGAGAAATAAATATTTTTGGGCAATAGAAAGCTAAGATTGTGCATTTAACGTTATGTAGTTGTTAATTTAATCATCATATACTATGTCGGAAAACGGAAATAAGATTCTACTGGTCGAAGACGATCAAAACTTCGGAGATGTGTTACGCTCATACTTGGAAATGCATGAGTATGATGTAACGTTGGCTAAAGATGGCCAGGAGGGACTTATCGCATATCACAAAGGCAATTTTGACCTGTGCGTATTCGACGTTATGATGCCCAAAAAAGACGGGTTTACGTTGGCTGGTGAAATTCGAGAAAAGGACAAGCTTACGCCCATTATTTTTCTTACGGCAAAATCAATGAAAGAGGATGTGTTGAAAGGCTTCAAGCTGGGAGCGGATGATTACATCACAAAACCATTCAATTCAGAGGAATTGCTCTATCGCGTTCAAGCCATCTTAAAGCGCAGCAGTAAGCATCAGGATGAACAGGAAGACATTCGAGAATTTGATATAGGTAGCTTCCATTTCAACTACCCGTTGCGCATCCTGTCGTATAATGGGGAAAAGGATGTGGATGATCGCAAGTTGTCACCAAAAGAAGCCCATCTATTGCGTATGTTTTGCTTGTATATGAACGATGTGCTACCTCGATCCGAAGCCTTGACCAAAATATGGGGAGAAGATAACTACTTCACAGCCCGATCCATGGATGTCTTTGTTACCAAGCTCCGGAAGTATTTGAAACCGGACGACAACATTGAAATCGTTAACATTCATGGCAATGGATTTCAATTGTTGGTTAAAAAGCAGGAAGAAGTCGAGTAGTAAAGGCCGGCGTTTTCTTATTTGCCGTGCAGTTTTCACCTTAAGGAAGGCAATAGCCCACTTATACTTTAAGTGGGCACTCTTTTTGCTCACTTGCCCGTTAGCGCAGGTTAAACGAGGTTTTCGTCACTTGAAAGGTTATTTTATTTACCCACTACCAACACCTTCGAATTTAACGACGTGTTCTCGTCATCCTTTCAACTGTTTGTTTTACCGTAATTTCATGTTCACTAAATGCGAATTTGTTGCTGATCGAGTTATGGGTCAGGCAGCAATTTATTAGGACCAATGCATCTAACCAAAAACGATAACTTGGATGACCACCAATTAGTCGAAGGGTGTTTACGGGGGGATAGCAATATGCAAAAGCTTCTGTTTGACACGTATTGTCGCAAGCTCTTTACTGTTTGCCGCCGCTACTCCCGTGATGATTTGGAAGCTGAAGATGTCATGCAAGAAGGATTCGTTTTGGTATTTAAAAAGTTGGATACATACAGTTTTAAGGGGTCACTCTACAGTTGGATGCGCACAATTATGGTTAATGTGGCGTTGCGAAAACTTCAGAAGAAAAGTAGAAGAGATACGGTGTATAACCTTGATGAGGTGCACGAGCCTATGTTCGAAGAAGACCATATCGCCAATCTATCTGCTGAGGAAATCTTAAAACACGTGCAAAAGTTACCAGATGGCTATCGGAACGTCTTTAACTTATACGTCGTCGAGGGCTTCAAACATCATGAAATAGCAAAAAAACTCATGATTGGAGAAAGTACATCGCGATCACAACTAACAAAGGCACGACGTATGCTCCAAAAATCCCTGGTGGGATTAAAATATGTGTTAATATGATAGAAAAGAAGCTAGATAGTATTGTCCGCAAGAAGTTGAATGAACATGAAAGCGATGTTCCAGCAAATATGTGGTCTAGAATTCAGGGTGATATAAAAAACAAACGAAAACTTCCTATTGCCCCGATACTGGTTCTATTTGCCATATTGTCAGTGGGTGCTATTCTCTATGTGAACAAAGATCGGCTGGATGTTCAAACAGCCGCTGTCGAGTTAGAGACGGGCAACGAAAAACCAACTGATACGAACAGTACATATGAGAACGAATCAACTGGAAATTCATCGAATATTTCAACGGATGAACCAGAATCATCTAGTAAACTAAATTCTTCCGATCAAAACGAAAACGCAAAAATCCAAAAACAAATTACGAAATCTGAAAATATTGCAAAAAATTATGCAAGAGATAGTAAGGATAATTCATCTAAAAGTCAATCCGTATATAACCAATCACATAATATAAATAAACGATCGATAAGTAATATAAAAAATACAGAATCAGCTACAACCAAAGAAGATAATTATTCGATCCATAGTGCTTCATCGATTGAGAACAATTCAATCTCGTCTCGAGAAACTAGTCAAAAGAACTTGGCATCAGACGTAACTTCAGACAAGGGAGGTAAATCAAAAAATGAGGGTACACCTGCGTCAGCTGTGCAAAATAGTGTTATGAGTAATTCCGCTCAGGATATTCATGACAGTAGAGCGGGCAATAATATTAATATCGAAGTTTCAAATTCTTTAACAGGAAACGCAAATGAAAATTCACGGCATAAGTCAGAACCGATTTTACCGCTAAATGAAGAATCGGCTTCAACTTCTGAATTTGTGAGGCCTCTTTCAATATCGGGTGGGAGAGGATTGAATCACGGTCATTTTGTATACGATCCATGTTCTGTAAAAGGAGGCAAACGAAAAAATCGATTACATTGCTATACATATGTGGAACAAGAGTACAAAGTGTTTGCTGATTTTAGTGCAGGACCGCAATACTCACACAAAATGCTTGAACTCCGTAACAACGATTTTCAACCAGTTCTTAATGCGCGCGAAGACAACGAGTCATTCATGTTTTCTTACAATGCGAATGCACGAATAGGTGTTAAACTTGCAAATGGACTTACAGGAATGGCTGGAATTTCATATGACAGATATAATGAAAGATTCGACTATTTCAATCCGAATGAACAACTTCCAATTGAGACGATCGTCATCGTGGTTGAGGGCATGGATTCTGTGGTAAATGTAAGTATCGATGCCATTGGCAACCACACTGTTAAACATACAAATACCTTGTCTTTTATCAGCATTCCGCTTACTGTTGGCTATTCGATTCTCGGTGAAAAAGTCAATCTAGGTATTCATGGAGGTGTTGCCGTTAATTTACTTTTTGCAAAAAGTGGCCGAATTGTAAATGAAAATGGCTTACAAACGCTCAGTGGTCCGGTTAAAAAAGAGACATTCAGAACAAATGCCGGACTGAGTTTGATGGGTGGAATTGTATTAGAATATAAAATTGACCGAGAACTTGCTTTTTTCGTGGAACCGCGATTTAATTATACGCTAAGTAGTTTGACGTCCAAGGATTATCCAATTGAACAAAAATATGTAAACGCAGGACTAAATTTTGGTTTGCGAAAAACACTTTATCAAAAAACAACCCATAAGAAAAAATATGGCATTAATTGATCACCGATAGCCTGTAACTTATGCGAAATACAATTGCCATAATTATTGTTTTAGTTTCATTGGTTTCTTTTTCGTGCCAAAATGAAGTCGATAAATTTGTACCTCGGGAATTTATTGCACCTGGAGATTATAAGGATGTCTTGGAAATAATTCAGAATTTAGATGAGCAACATACGATTAAAGCTGAAGATGGTGGGGTCGTTTCTCTTAAAAATTCGACGATTACCATTGTTCCCAATGCATTTATTCGGAACGGGCAAATTGTTACCGGTAATGTCAAAATAAAAACAGTTGAAATTCTGGCACACAGCGATATTGTTCGGTATGATGTGGCCACCGTAAACGAGTCCGACGAATTGTTGGAGGCACAGGGAGTTTGGCGAATTGAGGCCTATCAAAATGACGAAAAACTTTCACTCCGTGCAATACCTGATGCCATTGTAGTTCACACTTTTTCAGATCAACCAAAGACGGCTGATGGTTATGTTTTAGAAGATGACGGAGCAGTGAGATATTGGTCGAAAAACAATTCATCTGTTGTTAATGGTAGCATATCTACGATTTACAAAGGTGTGGTATTGGATACGACAGGTTATAGAATTAGTGTACAAGCTCTTTCTTGGATTGGCATTCATCAATTGTCGGACCCATCTAGTTTTTCGAACCTTTGTTTGGATCTATTAGACAGCAACACGCCAGAAAACTCAATAGGCTTTTTGTGTTATGATGCTATACGATCTTGTCAGCGGCTCGCTATTTCAAACACACTTGACTGCGGGATGACAACAGTCATGTCCATCAACACGGCGAAAATTATTGTCTTGGCGCATAAAGGAGACTTAGGTGGTCAAAATCATATCGAAGCAGAAGTGGACTTGGTTAATCTATCGCAATCCAACGTAGAGGTATCGATGACTCCTCAATTGATTTCAGAGGCAACTTTGTTAGATGTTGTCGACGGCTTTTAGCCAAATTTCTCATTCGTAAACTACAGTATACTTCTTTAAAACCTTTAAGGTCCTAAATCGTTAACTTTGCAACAAAATTAGCGGAATAAAACAATGGAAACAGCAATTAAAAGCCCAGTCCTGATCTATACGGAGCAAACGCCTAACCCTGAGACATTGAAGTTTGTTACCAATCGAATGTTATACCAAGGAACAGCTGACTTTCGAACAGCTGAGATGGCTGAAAAGTATTCTCCGTTGGCAAAGGTTTTGTTTGACAGGGAAGAAGTGAATGGTGTATATATATGCAACAACTTTGTTACTGTAACAAAGCAGCCCGATAGAAATTGGCAGGAAATAATGCTTGAATTAAAAGACTTCATCAAGAATTATGTAGAGAGTGGAGAGGACATAATCATCGCTGGATTTGAAGAAGTAAAAGAAGAACTTGAAGCTGCGCATGAGGCGGCAATCGACTATGACGAAAAGGATGCAGAAATAGTTGCTAAAATCAAAGATTTAATAAACACGTACGTCAAACCGGCAGTGGAAATGGATGGTGGCAATATTGAATTTAATAAATACGTAGATGGAAACGTCTATGTTATCATGCAAGGCAGTTGCTCCGGATGTCCTTCATCTACTGTTACATTGAAATCTGGCATTGAGGGTATGCTTAAAAGAATGGTGCCTGAAGTGAAAGAGGTAATTGCCGAAATGGGTTGATAGATTAATTGGAATATCAATCACATAATTCGGGCCTCAATTTAAATTCCATTCTCCCGACTGTTGCCCATGTAGCCGTCAAGGCAGGTGATTTCGTAAAAAAGGAACTCCTCTCTTTTCATCATGATCAAGTCAAGATTAAAGATTTTAATAGTCTTGTAAGCTATGTCGATATAGAAGCCGAGAAGATCATTGTTTCTGGCCTAAGGAACATTATCCCTAATGCCGATTTTCTGACTGAAGAAAACACCATTGCATTATCAGGCGAAAGCACCTATACCTGGGTTATTGATCCACTTGATGGAACGACTAACTTTATACATAGTCTGCCATTTTTTGGAGTGAGTATCGCTTTAAAGGAAAAGGAAGACTTTGTTTTAGGTGTGGTGTATGACGTCATGCATGATGTATTGTTTAAAGCTGCCCGTTCATACGGTGCGACTGCCAATGGAAAGGAAATTTTTGTTTCAGAAACGGATAATTTAGAGAATTCAGTACTTGCAACGGGCTTTCCATATAATGCATTTGACCACATGGAGAAGTATCTCAATTTGTTTCGTGCTCTGTTCCAAAATACACGAGGAATAAGGCGGTTTGGGTCGGCTGCCTTAGATCTTTGTTACGTGGCAAATGGCAGTTTTGGCGGGTTTTTCGAGTATGGATTAAATCCATGGGATGTTGGTGCAGGGATTGTCATTGTAAGGGAAGCAGGTGGACAAGTAACCGATTTTTCCGGATCGAATAATATGATTTCGGATAAGACTATTCTGGCAACGAATGGTAAAATTCACAACGTATTGCTGGCTAGTATTAGGCGCCATTTTGAATTGAATATGTGAAAGTTGGCGAATGAGCCCGCTTTAATCGAGGAAACATATACCGTCCTCTAAAGATTCCTGTTAGTTCATAGCAGGTGAGTATCTTCACAAAAATGAAATTCACCTCTTGAGCAATTTCGAAGTAATAAAAATCGCATTAGGCAACGTGCGCGGTAATTTATTACGCGCTATAATTACCATGTTTGTTATTGCCTTCGGAATTGCAGCCTTGGTTGGGATTCTGACCGCCATCGACACGGCTATATTTTCGATGAGTTCGAGCTTTTCTTCCTTAGGATCCCGCACGTTTACCATTGTCCCGACAGAATCCGAAATCGATCGAATTGTCCGCGGAGAGCGAGTAAAACGCGTAACACCCATAAATTTTGATCAAGCTATGGAATTTAAAGAGCGCTTCATCGGTGGAGGAAGAGTTTCTATTACTACCATGATCAAAGGAAATACAGTCGCTAAATACAATGATAAAGAGACAAATCCCGTATTACGCCTTTTAGGTGCAGACGAAAATGAACTATTTACTCGTGGTAATGAGATCGAACATGGACGTTTTTTTAATCAGCATGATATTGAAACGACAGCCAAACAAGCCGTGATTGGTGATTTTATTGTGAAGTCATTATTTGACGACAAACCCCAAAAGGCGTTGGGTAAGTCCATATTGGTTGACGGTAACAAATACAAAATTATTGGAATTCTTGCCTCGCAGGGATCAAGTATGAATGAAGATGTCGATAAAAAAGTTTTTATTCCGGTAACATTGGCACAACAGCGTTATGGGTCGAGTCGGAAAAATTACGCCATTGACGTTGGTGTTACGACCTCGGATGAATTGGATGATGTGATTTCAGAAGCCTTAGGACTTATGAGAAAGGTTCGCCGACTTAAGGCTAAAGAGGAGAATGATTTCGATGTGCAAAAGGCTGATGGAATCATTAACATTATTAAAGAAAATACGACAAAACTGAGATGGTCGGCCGTCGGCATCGGCATCATCACGTTACTAGGTGCGGCTATAGGCTTGATGAATATTATGCTCGTCAGTGTAACTGAACGCACAAAGGAAATTGGCATAATAAAAGCACTGGGAGCCACACGTACAGTAATTGTGAAGCAATTTCTAACCGAAGCGGTTCTCATTTGCCAATTTGGAGGATTGCTAGGAATACTACTTGGGATTTTGGCGGGTGTGCTCGTGAGTCATTTTTTGAAAGGTAGCTTTGTCATGCCCTGGCTATGGATAGGTCTGGGCATTACATTGTGTATGATCGTTGGGTTGGCCAGTGGCTTGTATCCAGCTTTAAAGGCCGCCAGGTTAGATCCTATCGAAAGCCTTCGTTATGAATAATCTTCTCTAGCGTCTGGCACAATCTTTGTCATATGCGTATGAAATATCATATGTTTGCCACTGAAAAATTGAAATAAAATCGAACGAAACAGACTTATAGCAAGTCAATCTCCGTTTAGATTAAGATTTTCTTTAGCAGGTATAGGATTTCCATAACGCAATTAAGAATCAAAACCGCGTCATTATTGTAGTTAGAATTACAAACTTCAAAAGTTAGTATTATGTATGCACAAGAGCTTTCTGCAACGATGATCGAGGATAAGCGCCGAAGTATGCGCACATCAGCCATCATTCATGCCATAATCATTTTATTGGCTATCCTTCCATTTTTAAAACCACCGATGCCACCTAAACCTTTTCAACAGGCCATTTTGGTCGAGTTCGAGAAGGGTGGAAACAGTGAAGGATCAAAGCAAGAAGGAGCTAAAACAGCAGAAGAGGCTGCAGCTTCAGAGGCTAGTGAAGAAAATGTCGAGGAAGTCACTGAAGAAGAGGTACGCGATATACCTGAAGTGAAACCGGTTGAAACCACTCCTTCGCCGTCTGTACTTACTTCAAAAGTAGAACCGCCGGTTATTACGCAGACCAAAGTGCGCAAAGTCGAAGTAAAGACATCGCCTAAACCTACAAATACAATTCCGCAACAAACGAAGATCGAAGAAGTGCCCACTCCTAAAAAGGAAAAAGTAGTTCTTAAGCCTTCAAAAACGCGAAAAATTAAGGTTATCGTTCAACGACCCTCTCCAAAGAAAGGTAAGGGGAAGTCAGGAGGAAAGTCCTCAAGACCTACCAAAGATTCTGGTAATGGAAGTGGTAAGGGAAAGGCAAATGATGGTGGAAAGGGCGATAGCGGAAATGGTTCATCATCAAGTGGCAGCGGCCAGGATGACGGTAACGGAACAGGTGACAAAGGTGATGGTGACTCTGACAGTGGAAATGGGAAGGGAAAAGGAGAAGGAGATGACGTTGGAGATGGAATATTGACTCGAACCTTAATTAAATATCCTGACTTTACAGGTATAATCAAGGAGAGTGGAACGATTGCTGTCAACCTATGTGCCGATCGCTCCGGTCGCGTAACATTCGTTGAATTTAATCGAGAATACAGTACCATCACGGATATGGCTGTAATTCGCAAGGCTGTATCCTATGCTAAAGAGTATCTCTTCGAAGCGGACCCAACGGCACCACCAAGAGAATGTGGCCGCTCGGTCTTCAGAATTGAGATTGAAGAATGATGTAATCGTCGATTTATATCCGGACATTACTTGATAAAATGGTCGTGTTATTGCTTGGCACGGCCATTTTTATGTGCCGATCATATCCCAAGTAAACCTCTATTGCGGTGAAATTCTGATTTTCCAGTGGTCATTTTTGACCGAATACATCCATATATTGACCGATAGTCAAATTCTTAGTACCGATAGTCATTATATACTTATATGTTGGGACCATCTACATTACCTTTATAAGGAATTTAGTATTCGGGCTAAAAGGGGATTTACAAGGGTTAAAATTGAAAACGATCAATCTTAGCCCTTTTTTATGCATGTATAGCGCGTCCGTCAACGTCCAAAGCGGCTTCCTTAATCGCTTCGGTAAAAGTGGGATGAGGATGACAGATTCGCGCAATGTCCTCAGCTGATCCTCGATATTCCATTATAACCGTTGCCTCCTGAATCATGTCAGCTGCTCTTGCACCTACAATATGGACACCGAGCACTTCATCAGATTCGGCATGGCTCAACACCTTGACAAATCCATCTAAGTCCATGCTTGCGCGGGCGCGCCCAAGAGCTCGATATGAAAACTTACCTTTCTTGTATTTTATACCCTTCTCTTTTAATTCAATTTCCGTTGCTCCTACACTTGCAACTTCGGGCCAAGTGTATACAACACCCGGTATAAGATTATAGTCGATATGCGGCTTCTGCCCAGTACTGAATTCGGCAACATAGATACCTTCATCTTCTGCCTTATGTGCTAGCATCGCACCTCCAATGACATCACCAATTGCGTAAACACCTGGTTCTGCGGTTTCTAGGTGATCGTTGACTTCGATGAATCCGCGATCAGAAAGTTGGACTTTTGTATTTTCTAAACCCAAGTTTTTTGTGTAAGGTTGGCGTCCAATGCTGACAAGGCAGTAATCGGCTTCAATATTGAATGAATCACCCCCCTCCCTTGGTACAACAGAGACAGTAACACCATCTGAATTCGGTTCGACAGATTCAACTTTATGGCTAAGGTGAAATGCAAATCCGATTTTCTTTAATATTTTTTTCATTTCACGACTCACGTCCTTATCCATTCCGGCTAATATTCTATCGAGATATTCTACTACAATTATTTCTGTCCCTAACCGGGCAAACACCGACCCTAATTCTAATCCAATCACTCCACCACCAACGACAACCATACGCTTTGGTACTTCGTCTATATTCAATGCTTCGGTCGAAGTGATGACGCGCTTTTTATCATAGTTAAATACAGCCGGCATCGTAGGTTTTGATCCTGTCGCAATTACGATCTTGTCCGCGACAAAGTTGGATGTAGATCCATCAGCTTTTTTTACAGTAATTTCCTTTGCAGATGAAAAAGATGCATGACCAATTAGTACATCAATTTTATTTTTTTTCATCAAATAATCGACGCCTTTTACATTAGCCTCAACAACTTCATTTTTGCGTTTAATCATTTGAGGCATATTAACCGCTAGCTTTTCTATTGTTATTCCATGGGTTTCGAACTGATGAGCGGCTTGATGATAATGTTCAGATGAATCAAGCAATGCCTTTGATGGTATACAGCCGACATTTAGGCATGTTCCACCTAAGGTATCGTAACGTTCAACAATCGCAACTCGCTGGCCAAGCTGAGCAAATCGTATCGCACACACATATCCCCCTGGGCCGGAACCGATTACAATTACATCATAATTTGTCATGAAGCATCCTTATCTTTTGCGTTATCGTTTTTTGAATTATTACTTTTTTTCTGCCCGGGTCGCGAATTATTTCGTGATGAACTGGAGCGACTATTTCGGCGATTCCGATTATTTCGACCAGAGCGTTTTTTTTGTTCTTCGTCCTTTGATTTGGTGGAATCGGGCTTTTCTTTTGAATTGTCGGTTGTCCGTTTGGTGGATTTTCGTTGTGCATTGTTGTCTGCGCCGCGACTCTTCACGCGATTATTTGCCCTATTTCTATTATTTCGTTTTTTCTTTTTCCGCCGTTTCTTTTCTTCTTTTAGTTCAATTACTCCGGTAACGTCAGCAAAGTCCATTTCTTGATCAATATCCAACTCTTCTTCTGTGATGAATGTCTCAGGATATTCGCCTCGTCGATTCATATCAGCAATTTCTCGCACACGATCCTTATTAATGGAAATAACCATGTAACGTCCAAATTCTGTTTTATAGCTGTAGTGCATAACATCTTTGAAAATGTCTGCCTTAATTAATGTAGCCTCAGCTGATATAGTTTTTAATGATTGGGCCTTCATGGGAAATGTTTTTAACGCATCCATGTAGGTATCCAATTCATAATTAAGACAGCACTTCAAGCGACCGCACTGACCTGATAATTTAACTTGGTTGATTGCAAGATTTTGGTAACGCGCTGCAGAAGTTGGCACTGATTTGAATTCCGAAAGCCATGTTGAGCAACAAAGTTCGCGGCCACAGGAGCCAATGCCTCCTATTCTCGCCGATTCTTGACGCGAACCGATTTGTCGCATTTCAACTTTTACATTGAACTCTCTCGCCAAAGAACGGACCAATTCACGAAAATCAATTCGACCATCGGCTGTATAATAAAATGTGGCTTTTCGCAAGTCCGCCTGATACTCCAGATCGCCCATCTTCATATCCAGTCCATGGGTTTGGACGATAGCCCTGGCACGTGTCAGGTTTTTCTTTTCGCGTTGTCTGGCTTCTTGTAACCGTTCCAAATCACGAGGACTGGCAAGGCGAATTACATCATGGATGACCTGATCTTCTTTAATGCGCTTCTTTTTCATTTGAAGTCGGACCAGTTCGCCACTTAGACTAATTTGGCCGACATCATATCCATTACCACTATCTACTGCAACGAAGTCCCCTGTCTGCCATCGATGTGGTTGCCGATTACGAAAGAACCCTTTACGAGCACCTCGCTTAAAACTGACTTCTACAACATCGTATGGTTCGCTGTCTGTAACTTGCCAGACACTAAACCAATCGTATGTATTCATTTTATTACAACCTCCATTGAGGCAGTGTCCTTTATTTCCGCATCCTGCCGGACTGCCATTTTTACTACTGCATGCTGCACATCCCATATCATCACATTTTATATTAAAAGTTGACACTTCGTCAACCACCTGTTTACTAACGAGCGCATAACTCGCTCGAGCGCAAAATTACGTTCTCGCTATCGATTTTTTCCTTTTTCGAAACATTTCTGTTATCCACAAATGCTGTGAGGCATAGAGCAATTTGAGATTAGCGTTTCGATTTACATGCACAAAGTCCTTTTGAAGCCTATCGTTCAACGCCTCTAAATCGGTGTAAGTCAATAATCGAGCCAATTTTTCAATAGACTCATCCGCATCCATCGGTATGGACATGGCACTTTTCAACATCATACTTACAAGATACAAGCCATATCGAAAAAATTGACGTCCAAATTCTTTTCCTTCGTTGGCGAGTGAAGTACACAAAGAAAGACTTTCCGTTGGATTACCTTTAAAAGCCGAGCGCATATAATGAAGCCAATGTGGGTGAAACTTATTTTTGTCATCTCCAAAAAGATGTTGAGCTCTCCGGACATCCCCTTCAGCCAATTGAATGGTTCGAATGACTTCAGGAGTTGATGTCTTTCCAAGTACGCGTAACAAGTCATCCGTTTGTAACGGTTTCAATAGTAAAGTTTGACATCTACTTAAGATAGTTGTCAAAAGTGCCTGTCGGTTTTCTGCCATTAGAATAACATATGCCCCCTCCGGGGGCTCTTCAATGATCTTTAGTAACTTATTGCCCTCATTTCCTAAATACTCCGCTCCCCAAATTATAAAAACACGTCTCCCGCCTTCAAAAGCCTTGAAGCTAAAGGAGCGATTGATTTCGTTGACTATACTCTTGTTTATATTTAATGACTTGGAATCCCTTGCTATCCATTCCAACCAGTCGGTATAATCAAAGTATGTAGAATTTTTTGCCATTTCTCGGAAGGCCGACATTTTATCCGCTGTTGATTCATCTGCCTTTGAAGTAGGGAAGAACAAATGCACATCAGGGTGCTGTAGATCCCGAATTTTGCCACAATTTGCGCAAACCTGACATGGTTTTTCATTAGAAGTCGTGCACATGATTTTTTGTGCAAGAAATAGACCTAGCGGAAAGAGTCCATAGCCGGCCTTACCGGATAACAACAAGGTGTGAGGAAATCGACCCTCGGACATGGTCTTCTCCGCATACTTGACGATGTGCTCTTGTCCATGTATAGGTTGAATCATGGCTCGAATATACGAATCGGGATATTCGCTGGTAAATGATTGAAATCACTGGCGATATACATTAGTCAGCTGGGTATTCCACATAATTTCGTGGTGTCTCAAATAGTCTGACACTTAAATCATATTTATCCTCCAATTTTACGCGCAATCTTTCCCATATTACGCGCACGATGTTCTCCGCTGTCGGATTCAAGGTTTTAAATTCGGGAACGTCTAGATTTAAGTTTTTGTGATCGAGATGATCTTCGACTTCTCGTTTGATGTGTTGCTTCAATTCATCCAGATTAATGACAAAACCTGTTTGTGGGTCCACTTCACCCGTAACCTTTACCTCAATTTCATAGTTGTGTCCATGGTAGTTTGGGTTATTACAAGGTCCAAAAATTTGCTTATTTTTTTCATCGTTCCAGTACGCATTATGGAGTCGGTGTGCTGCATTGAAATGTGCACGTCGAAAGACAGCAGTTCGCATAAACAATTTATTTAATATAAAATATAATTAATGCTGATAATTAGCACGATAAATTTTAACCATTGACTATTGTGCATTAAAAAAACCCGGCAACAGAATAGCTTCTATGTGCCGGGCTCCCTTGGTATGAACTAAACCCTATTACCGCTCTTAGCGCCTGTTCCTAAACAGGCTTATATTTTGAACCGCAAGATACTAGAATTATCCGATCTTACAATTATTCGATTGCATCAATTATTATCGCTTCTTTAGCCGCAATGTATTCAACATTCTGGTGTTATCTTCCGAGAAAACCCGCACCAAATACATACCCGTTGGCAACTCGCTAATATCGTATGGCGACTGCTGTCTTTTATCAAATGACTTGACTTTTGCTCCAATGATATTATAGACATCGATATTCCCTACGGTGATATCAGACTTCACGTTAAAATAATCTGCAGCCGGATTCGGAGCAATCTGCACATTCGCTTCCATGTCAGGGTCCACTGATGTTGTACTCGACGTACATCGCGATAAATCTGTATAGAAAGTATACGTTCGACATTGGACCGTATTAGCTGAGTCGGCCACTTCCCAAACACACATTTCTATTATTGCCGAGTCACCAGGAAACCCATTCGTTTTAGCATGCACATCGAATGTGGCTAATTCGTCAACGTCAAGATTATAAAATCGTTCTCCAATTGCTTCCGTATAACAAGCCACATTGTCGCATATTACGCTTCCCCATCCATCTGGGAGATAGACCTCGGTACGCTTCCAATAAAGATTGTTAGTCGTAAAATGTAGATTCTGAACAAAGCCGTAGTTGATCGGCTCTTCAGTCATGGTGGGGTCAAAACATTTCCTGAAGTCGTCCACCTCAAACTCAAAAGACTGCGCATTAGCGGTCATTCCGAGCGTAAGAATAAAACAAAAAATGAGTAGAATTTTTTCCATGGTCAAATCTTATCATATGAATGTCCGGTAAATATAGCGCTAAAAACGTTAAGGCCCTAAGGGCTTAGCGAATTCTTAACAAAATTGTTATAGATTTACAGCCTTAATACCAAAATTACAAGGTTTCTTTTCCATTCAATTTTAAACAACTACAATTATGAAGCTTTTTTACTCCTTTATTTTGGCGGTTTTGCTGGTTCCATTTGGAGCCAATGCGCAGATTGCCGACTACTCGGTTTCCGGTGATTGGACGTCAACGGATCTCAATGGTGCTGAACATAATCTTTACAGCTATACCGACAGTGGGTATGCCGTTGTTATGGATTTAAGTGCAACTTGGTGTAGCCCATGTTGGACACTCCATCAAAATGGTTTACTGCAAGATTTGCACGACACTTATGGTGCTGATGGTATGAATACCATGCGGATATTCTACATTGAATCCGAGGACGAGAATACGACCGATCAATTACATGGTATTGGTACATCTGGTGGTGGTTCCAATCGAGCTACTGATACACAAGGCGACTGGGTGTCAGACCACACATATCCATTTATCGATGACGCATCCATTGCAAACCCAATTTATGGATTGACAGCATATCCGACGCTTACAATGGTTGGAGCAGATCGATTAACAAAATCTTGGGTAGGCTCACCTGGTCCTTCAGCTCAAGAAATAGTGGATTTTGCAGCTGAGGCTAAACCAATTGTTGAAGGAACGGATGTTCGAACTATTCTATACAACGGAGCAGAATTGTCTTTATGCGGCATGTTCGCGCCTTCAGTTTTAATTCAAAATCATGGAACGGACACATTGACTTCTTTAGATTTCGATGTGATTGCAGACGGAAGTGTTGTTGCCTCAACAACATGGACAGGAGTATTACTTCCTTATCAAACCGAGACCATCGAATTTGATGAAATTGATGGTTCACAGTATACGGACATTTCTGTAGCGAGCACAACGACTGACCTTGATCCGGATAATGATGAAGTGGCGTTGGAAGGATTGACCATATTAGGTCCAAACACTACAAATAACATTTTCGATCTTGAAAATACTGACCCTGCACCAGGAATCGTCGATCTACCTGACAATATGCAGAATGATCCAGCTTCTGATTGGGCTACATTATCCGTTTCAAAAGAAGATTTTAATAATGTAACCCAATCTGTTGGTGGATTTGAGCAATCTGAGTTTTCAATGTTCTTCAATTTTTGGAGCAACACGTCTGGTGCATCATTAGTCTACTTAGACAAAATTGATATGACTACAATTCCCGGAAATCCATATTTGTTTTTTAACCATGCACATTCACAATACCAAACAGAGGAAGACCGATTTATTGTCCAGGTGTCTGATAACTGTGGTGCCACATGGGTAAATGTATGGGATCGCCGTGGAAGTGAGCTTTCAACAGCTGGTGCTTCTACATCTTTCTTCGTTCCTGTTGCTGATGATTGGCAAAGTAATATGGTCGACCTTTCCGACTATGCTACAGAAACAGAACTTGTGATAAGACTTGTTGGTGTTTCAGCTTATGGAAACTGTTTGTACGTAGATGATATTAAGGTTGAGGAATTAAGTGCTGTTGATAATATTCCAAGTATTGAATCAGCTAAATTATTCCCTAATCCTGCCGTTGACATGGTTACATTGGAGTTGGATCTTACCAGCAGTGAAGATGTGACAATCTCAATCGTTGATCAACTTGGACGAGTAAACAAAAATATTTTTGCAGGCGAGGTATTGGCAGGCAATAATAAAATTGAAATGGACGTGAGCCAACTAGCTGCGGGCTTGTACAACGTTGTGGTTCGGCACAACAATGCAAATACGTTGAATACAATTAAACTTCATATTGAAGAATAATCGAATAAAAATGTAGGCAGAAGCCGGAAGGAATTCAATATTCTTTCCGGCTTTTTTGTTTCCATAATTCATCGTATCTTAAAGAGGAATTCAATTTTGTCGGCATAGAATTCTTGCCTCAGCAAACCATTATGAATAAACTGTGTTACGGTCTACATGCATATCGTAATCATCGGGAATGGAATAAGCGGAATCACAGCAGCTCGATTTATCCGCAAAATGAGTGACTACCGTATTACAGTTATCTCCTCAGAAACAACGTACTTTTTTAGCCGTACAGCCTTGATGTACATCTATATGGGGCATATGAAGTACGAGCACACAAAGCCTTATGAAGATTGGTTTTGGAAAAAAAATCGAATCGATTTAATTAAAGGGCGTGTAAATTCAATTAATTTTTCTAAAAAACAATTAACCATAGACGATGCAAAACTCGTCACATATGATAAGTTGATAATTGCAACAGGATCAAAGTCAAATAAATTTGGCTGGCCAGGACAGGATCTCGATGGAGTACAAGGATTGTACAGTTTTCAGGACTTGCAAACACTTGAAAAAAATGCCCCAAACAAAAATATTTGTAAACATGCTGTAATTGTAGGCGGAGGATTAATAGGGATCGAACTAGCCGAAATGCTGCACACACGTAATATTCCCGTGACTTTTCTTGTGCGCGAGTCGAGTTTTTGGAATGGTGTCTTGCCCGAGGGAGAGAGTGCTATGATTAATCGACACATCTTAAATCACCATATTGATTTACGGCTGAACAGTAATTTGCAAGAAATAAAATCCAAAGACAACCAACGAGCAAGTTCGATCATAATTAAAGAAACACAAGAAGAAATTACTTGCGATCTTGTTGGGCTGACGGCAGGTGTTTCGCCGAATGTGGATTTTTTAAAAAATAGTGATTTGGAACTAGGGCGAGGCGTGTTGGTAAATCGTCGACTCGAGACTAATATAAGGGATGTTTATGCCATTGGAGATTGTGCTGAGCAGCGTGTCAGTGTGGACCAAAGGCGGCCAATTGAGGCCGTTTGGTATACAGGCAAAATAATGGGTGAGACGGTAGCGTACACGATTTGCGGACAGCCAAGGGACTACGCACCAGGGCATTGGTTTAATAGTGCCAAGTTTTTTGATATTGAGTATCAAACGTATGGCTGGGTATTTGCAAAGCCTCGAGAAGGAGAAAAACATTTTCATTGGCGGCATGATGACGATACAAAGTGTATAACAATTTGCACGGAGGAAGCAACAGGAAAATTTCTTGGAATTAACGCGTTTGGAATTCGCATGCGTCATGACATATTCGATACTTGGCTGGATGAAGAAAAAACAACTGATTTTGTTGTTGCTAATTTGAGTCGGGCAAATTTCGACCCTGAATTTTATCGCACATTTGAACGGGATATATCTACTGCCTATCAACGTGAATTTTCGACCACTGCTTAATTAGTGAAGTGGAGTAATATTAAACTAACTCAATTGTAATATGGACATCATTCAACGTGATATGTCATTGACCGGCCAGCCCCCGGTTAACTTATCCGTAATTCAAAAGTTGGCCACTGTACTCGGAATTTCGGGCTTGGGTATACTCACGCTAGCGGCTTTTCAAAATAATGTTGCCAGTAGCAAACCGCTCTTTATTTTCGCACTGCTTGCTATCTTTATCGGAATATTAATATTTTCATACGATACTTATAGAAACAAGCTTCCAGGGATTAAAAATGACGGCGTATGGCTACATTCCCTAACCAATCGTGGATTATGGGGATGGATTGCCGGCATTATTTTGACCGGTTTTTATGTTGTGCTGTATTTCTATCCGTCCTACTTGGGGTTAAATAATGATGGTAGTAATACTGGCCTAATCGCATTTTTTGATCCTCTGAGTATAGCGCTAAGCGGAAATCCGGCCAGTCAGTGGTTTGTGTATGGAACACTTTATACTATTGCTATTCTTGCGTTTGGAATCAAATTTATCTGGAAGTATCGACACAATCGATATGAAAAACTGCGTACGCTTAGTGTCATGTTTTTTCAGACGGCTTTTGCCTTCATTATACCAGAATTAATGGCTCGATTAAACAGTGATTCTTTTTCGCTTCCCTATTATGATTTGAAAAATATTTGGCCACTCAATTATTATAACTTTGAGCAATACCGCATTGATGGTTTTATTTCTGCTGGTGACGTGGGGCTGGCGCTTTTATTTTTTGGTCTAATTTCAATTTTTATTGTCACACCCATTCTCACGTACAAGTATGGTAAACGTTGGTACTGCAGCTGGGTTTGTGGTTGTGGAGGATTGGCGGAGACAGCTGGTGATGCTTTTCGACAATTATCTGATAAATCGCTTTTTGCCTGGCGTGTTGAACGCTATGTTATTTATAGCGTTCTTGTATTTGTTATAGTCATGACTGCGGCTGTCGTTAGTTCATACTTGGGAGCAGACACATCAAAGTACTGGTTGACGAAGGATGTGTTTTTATTAGGGGTGGCTTTATTACTTACTTTAATTTTTGCACTCATTTTTTACTTTAAACGGGAAGCTTTGACAAAGGATGCAAAATTTGGC
Organism: Saprospiraceae bacterium; assembly: GCA_028279185.1. Taxonomy (GTDB): domain Bacteria; phylum Bacteroidota; class Bacteroidia; order Chitinophagales; family Saprospiraceae; genus JANQSS01. The sequence continues at coordinate 55,037 of JANQSS010000104.1, forward strand.
GCCATTGGATATCTAGTCATCATTTTGACTTTAATAGGATTGCATTATAGTTCAGGAAAGTCACTTTTTATTTTCGAGGCAGAATCGCTTCGTTCGACGTATGGATTCTTAATCGGTTCCATATTTAGCGGGGTCATTGGTACAGGATTTTACCCTGTTTTTGGAAACCGTGTTTGGTGTCGGATGGGTTGCCCCATGGCGGCCATACTTGGTATTCAACAAAAGTTATTCAGTCAATTCCGGATTACCTCAAACGGGAGTCAATGTATTTCATGTGGTAATTGCTCGACCTATTGCGAAATGGGGATTGACGTCCGATGGTATGCGCAGCGAGGTCAGGATATAGTAAGGGCTTCGTGCGTTGGCTGTGGTATATGTTCTGCTGTTTGTCCACGAGGTGTGTTGCGATTAGAGAATGCATCGGATGTAAACACCCGCGCAACTGTTCAACGCGCATTGCATATAGATGAATCGGGCGTTCGGGTTATTGGGTAATGCTTAAATAAGAAACATTAACCAGATTTCAGAACATGAACTGGTCATGATGATTGAACTTTAGGTTATAAAGTTTATTTTGAAGCAGTTGAAAGCAATGTGATCCCTTTAATTCAGAGACTTGTGAAGAATATTTCTTTCTTTTTTTTCTTCTTTGTGCTTCTAGCTAGTTCTTTCGGGCAAAAAATGCCACAAGAAAAAGTAATTGAAGATGCCAATTTTCTCATTAGTAATATAGAGAAATTCAATCCTGCCTTGTACAGATATAATCCTGATTTTATTTTTCAGTCTTCAAAAATAATTTCAAGTATTACTGATAGCCTGACGCTACTTCAATATTTTAGTTTCGTAAGTCAAATTTGTGCATGTAGCAATGAAGGGCATTTTCAAATTGGAAATTGGAAAGATGTTGTACATCGAGGATTTCTCGATAATTCTTACAGGTATTTACCATTTAAAATGAAAGTGCTTTCAGGAGAAATAATTGTCCTTGCAAATTTTACGCGAGATAGTGTTTTGAATTCATATGATAAGGTGTTGTCCATTAATGGCATATCAAGTGCCGATATCCTGGATGTGCTCTATAAACATGTGCCATCTGACGGTCACATAATGTCGAATTTAGAGCAAAAAGTAAGCACCGGATTTTCATGGATGTATTACTTGTTTGTTGAGCAACCCAGTATATTTGATATCGAATTTCAATCTTATGGTAGTGATCATGTCCAATCAATATCCGTCCAAGCTTTAACCAGAGCAGAGCAAATTGAGAATTTGAAAATGAAAGCGGATGAGCGTCGTAAGGGAAGTACTGCGTCGAAAAGTATAAATGAGTTTTATGAATTGAATATAAATGAATCGTATGCTTACCTAATGCTGAAGTCATTCAATCATAGATTGGTTGATAGATATAAGTTGAAGCCCAAGAAATTGTACGCTGATATATTTGGCAAATTGAATGATGCTAATGTTAAAAAATTGATTATTGATTTACGAAACAATACAGGTGGCAGAAATGTATTTGCTGATGAAATGATTTCGTTTATATTAAAAGGTAATGCGGGCTCCTATTTAAAAAGTACAATTTCTTGGAATGGCAAAAGAAAGTCGTATAAATTACCCAAACGGAGTAAACATGTGTACTCGGGAGATATAGTCGTGCTAACAAATGGTTCTACTTATTCCGCAGCTGCCTCACTTGCTAGATATTTAAGAGAATACGGTAATGCCTATGTAATTGGGGAAGAAACCGGAAGCCGATATGAGGGTTATGTTGCAGGTTCTACGGAATTTATATCGCTCCCGAATTCAGCTATACAAATTGGCATACCAAGGTACTTAACCTACTATCCTGACTCGAACAAGCAATCTTCAAGAAACAGGGGGTTAATTCCGGATTTAATCGTTCGGCAAAATGTGAACGATTTAAAAGAAAATAATGACAGGGTACTAAACGTGGCTATTGATTTTGTAAGCCAATAAAGGGTTATTCAAAATGAACATTAGAACCTGTAACCTTAGTTAACATTCAACAAACTAAAGAACAGTTTCAGAAAAGCGACTTGTTAAGGGTAGTATACCATTGAGCAAAATCTGTTTCTAGCACATCGTTGTTTTGGCCAGAAACGAGTACATACTGAGTCTTCGGAAGTCAAGCTAAACTTTTTTTGCCTATCTTGCGTTGCTATTTCAAGACATAAGTAGGGTCGAAATGTTGTGGTGAGCTTACGCTCCACATTCCAGACCGATAAATTTACCGATATATGGCAAAGAAACATTATACCAAGGGGAAAGGCAAGTACTATTTCAGTATTAAGGCAGGCCAGTCAAACATTCTTATACACCGAAACTCTAAGGAAGAAGCAGAGCATATATACCTCAACTACAAGAAAGTGGGTAAGAATGTTGAGTGGCTTGGAAAATGGACAGGGAAAAAATACGCGGAGGCTACTGCACCTACAGCTACCTCTGGCGCAAAGTAAATTTCGATCTATATAGCTACAAAGTAGAATTCATCTCCATTCTCGAAGTGGTTGATCAGGTTGTCTTCTGTAAGGGGGATATCGTTTGCCAGGAATGCGTGCAGAGAATAGATTTTGTATCCAAGAGGTGTTAAGAACTGCCACATGTCTCGTGCATGGTGGCCGTAGCTGGCTGCCCCTTTTTCGCCATGTTCGAATAGAATTATCGGTTTGCTTTGAGTCAAAACACGAAGTCCACCTCGTAATGTCAAGAGTTCAGCCCCCTCCACGTCTATTTTGATGAAATCGATTTGTGTATTGACCGGAATGCAATCATCAAGTCGCTGAAGTTTAACTTCAATCTCCTCAACGTGTTCAAAGGGTCGATCAAATTCACGCTGTTTAATTCCTGAGTAAGCAGGGTTGGAAGTGACGTGATGAAATGTCGACGTTCCGGCTTCATCGCTCAGCGCACTATTAAAAAGGGTGACTCGTGGTGCATACTTTTGTTCTAAACGATCAAACAAATAAGGTAAGGGTTCAAAGGCAAAATGCTGTCCTTTCGGAGCGGTGTCCAGAATGATGTCAAGAATTTCTCCCCTATGCGCTCCAACGTCAACGCAATTTGATGACGGTTTACAAACGCTGCGTATGATTCGCTCAGACAACTTGTCGACCAACATGCCTTTTGACAAAGGGATTGGACTACGTTTGGCGATAGGCTTCAGTATCCTTTTTACGAATGTTGTCAATTTTCGAAAGACGTTCATTTGAGGCCCGAAAGTATTAAATAGATTCAACTTTTTGTGGCTTATACCCGATACAAGGGGACTTGGAATTCGGCCGATATGTTCTAGGCATCTGACCATTCTGACTTCCTTCTTCTTGTATTATCTTAGAGCACAAGTTGGCTAGGAGACAAATCAAAGGACAGTATTGCCTAAACTGCAAGCACTCGCTTGATCAACAGGAAAATTTTTGTTCGCAATGTGGGCAAAAAAATGATGTGAGAAGATTATCAGTTAAGGAATACATAAAAGAGGCACTTGGAAATTTTTTCTCGTTTGATTCAAAACTTGTCAGGAGTCTAATTCCATTTTTTACACGTCCTGGACTTTTGTCACGTAGGTTTGTTGATGGTAAACGTGCGGAATACATACCTCCTTTTCGCCTCTATATGTTTTTTAGCGTCGTCTTTTTCCTGATTGCCGGGTGTATGAAAAATGAAGAAGGAATGGACGATTTTTTACAATATAGTATCAGTGATCATCAATTGACAAATGAAAACCTTGGTCAGTTTATAGATTCATTGACGCACGTGGATAAAATACGAATGTCGGAAGATTCTCTGCAGATGAAACCTGGAGAGAAGCGTCCATTCGATGAGAAATTAGTGGTGGTACATGGATTGGCAAATCTTGAAAAATCCGCACAGGAAGGACTACGGGATTTGCGAATAGAAAACAACTCATTTAATCGGTTTCGATATCGATTTCTGACTAAATTTGGTCGAATACGACCAGGTGAATTGGTAAATCAAGCATTTGACAACGGAGCATTACTGATTTTTTTATTTATTCCAATTATGGCGTTAGTACTTAAATTGTTTTACTTCCGACATAACATATATTTTTCAGAGCACTTAACTTTTCTATTCCAAACGAATGCTTTTCTTTTTTTTCTGGCTTCCGTTACATTGATTTCGTCCTTATTTACGGATGCGGAAATTCTACCTATCTCACTGGTGGTTTTTGCCCTTTACTTTTTGTTGTCCATGAAACTTTTTTATAAGAACGGTTGGGCTAAAACAATGCTAAAATTTTTGGGTATTTCGATGTTGTATATGATGTTTTTTGCCGCCTTTTCGCTATTTTGTTTGGCGGCATTTTATGTAATCATATAGGACACTGGGTGTTTTTATGATGCATGTCGATGTACGCAAAATGTCATTTGTTATTTTCATCTTTTATGCGAAGAAATTCAACTCGATGTTTCGAAATTTTTCTATTTTCGTACTTTAGAATTTGTCTAAATACGATTTTTATGATGCCTGGAAAATACTATAAAGTGAAAAGGATCGCCGATAACACCATGAGCGTTAAGTTGGTATGCATGGGTATCATTCCGGGCAAGGTCATTAGCCTTATTCGACGTGCCCCATTCGGTGGAGCTTTTTACATTAGTTGTGATGATAAACGACTTGGTATCGCAGCATCAGAATTACAACGGATTGAATTGGAGGAGGTTACAGTTGAACAAAAAGCTGCTATTTGAAACGTGTAGGGCTTGCCGGAAATCCGAATAGTGGGAAGACAACTCTATTCAATTCGCTAACGGGATTATTACAAAAAACCGGTAACTATCCTGGTGTAACAACGGAAGTACACACGGCCGAAACATCAATACCTGACGGACAGCATGTAAGACTTTATGATTTACCAGGTGCATATAGTCTTTACCCTAATACCTCAGACGAGTTTGAATTGGTAAAACTACTGTTATCGAATCAGCCGGAGGGAAATCTTGACTTAATCGTTTATGTCGCGGACATAACTGAATTAGACAAACAACTATTGCTTTTAACTCAGCTGCTTGACCTTGGATTGCCATGTGTCATGCTCCTAACTATGGTAGACAAACTTGATGAGCAAGAAGCGAATGCCATTCAAAGAAGGTTGTCGGAATATTTTACAATTCCCATCCTTTTGCACAGGAGTGACAAAAAATCCTTAATAAAAAAGACGAAAGAATGGATAGGGCATCAGCTTTCAGTTTCGCCGACTTCTTCTAAGCCTCATTTTACAATTTCAGAGGACGGAATGGCCATTTTGGCTGAAGTTAACTATTTAAATTCTGAGGATAACATATATTATCGTTGGTTGCAGTTGCATCATGAAGGTAAAAATGGAATACCTTCTCGAATAAATGAAGTACCTGTTGCTTTCACACAGAAACAGACTAAATTCCAGATCGCAGAAACAATGAGTCGGTACGAGTCATTGCAACTACTGGAACAGAATATTAAAAAAATATTACAAAAGCCTACGCAATCCCGATCTGATTCTATCGACAAGGTCGTGACACACCCTTTTTTTGGGGGCGTGATTTTTTTGATACTGCTCTTTTTTATTTTTCAGGCAATCTATGCATGGGCGGAATTCCCGATGAATTTTATCGACTCGTCAGTAGGCCTTATTGGAGAGGGATTACGACGTATATTGGGTCAAAACATGTTCGCGGATTTCATAGTTGATGGACTATTGGCTGGCTTGGGTGGAATTATCATATTTATTCCGCAAATCGCTATTCTTTTTTTTCTATTAGGAATCATGGAGGAATCCGGTTATATGGCTAGAGCCGTATATATGTTTGACCATGTAATGCGGCGATTTGGCCTATCAGGTCGAAGTATGGTTTCACTTATGTCTGCGGGTGCGTGCGCCATACCTGCAGTCATGTCCGCCCGTGCAATACAAAATAATAAGGAGCGGTTGATTACGATATTAGTAGCACCATTCATAAGTTGTTCCGCCCGAATTCCAGTATATACTATTTTAATTGGTTTAGCTGTTCCGGCTACAACTGTTCTAGGCTTATTTAATTTAAAAGGCTTGGTATTCACAGCACTTTATGTTGCCAGCATCTTCGCCGCCCTTTTTTTCGGATTTGTACTAAAATTTTTCTTCAAACGTAATCGATCTTCTGAATTACTTATTGAATTACCGCATTACAAGATTCCCAACCTTAGAAATGTTGGGGTACAGATGTGGAATAAAACGAAGGCTTTTGTAGTTGAAGCCGGAAAAATAATATTGCTAATATCGATGGCCCTCTGGTTTTTGGGATCATATGGCCCTGGCGATCGCATGATCGAGGCAGAAAATAGAACGCGTATGGAGGCAGTTCAAAATGAAATGACTCAATCCCAAATAGATGCAGCGGTTGCTTCAAGTCGCCTCGAGGCATCATATGCTGGTGCGATAGGAAAATGGATGGAACCTATAATTGAACCGTTGGGTTATGATTGGAAAATTGGCATAGCTTTACTTGCATCTTTTGCTGCCCGGGAAGTATTTGTTGGAACTATGGCGACTATTTATAGCATGGAAAATCAAGAAGATGAACTAGGCTTACAGGCACGATTGGCTGGTGAAGTCAACCCAAAAACAGGAGTAAAAGTTTTCAACTTTGCCACATCAATATCATTGCTTGTCTTTTTTCTGCTTGCCATGCAATGCATGAGTACACTAGCTATAGTTAAGCGAGAAACCAATTCATGGAAATGGCCTTTAGTACAATTTGTAGGTATGACCATTCTTGCATATACAAGTGCCTACTTTACATACCAATGGCTTAGTTGAGAATGAATAGAAGACCAAGCTATGTGGAGCAAATGAATCAATTCGGGCGCAATGGCACCCCATTTTTAGCTGTAATTCCTTTTGACAAAAGAAATGGACAAGTATGGAAATGTGAAGAATGTGAAAATGAAGATATATTTTTCACTATTGACGATTCGATGGATACATACAATACCGCACATGTAGAAAAACCATCATTTCGTATTTCGCCGCCTTCCTTCGAGTTGTATGAACGTCAATTTAATCACGTTTTGCATGAAATTCATCATGGCAATACATACTTATTAAATCTCTGCTCGAGTACACGAATAAATGAAGATATTGAATTAAAAGAAATATATAATAATGTTCGAGCTAAGTACCGTTTGTACTTTAAGAATAAATTTGTCGTTTTTTCACCGGAGAGTTTTGTTAAAATTGCAGAAAATACATTGACCACGTTCCCGATGAAAGGAACGATCGATGCCACTCTCCAAAACGCGGCTGAAACTCTTCTGGCGGATGAGAAGGAAAGGGCAGAACATTATACAATTGTTGATTTATTGCGAAATGATGTCGGAATTGTTTGTGATCGCGTTGAGGTAAAACGGTTTAGATACTTGGAAAAAATAGAAACATCCAACGGTCCAATCTTGCAAATGAGTTCTGAAATTGCGGGAATAATATCGACCAAATACAGAAAGGCTCTAGGGGACTTATTTTATGCCTTGCTTCCTGCAGGTTCAATTACTGGGGCTCCAAAACAAAAAACGATCGAAATTATTAATCGGATCGAGCAATATGATCGCGGATATTATACCGGTATTATGGTGTATTTTGATGGCAAAAATGTGGACTCAAGCGTACTTATCCGGTTCATCGAAAAGCATGCAGATGGTAATTTTTATTATCGGAGTGGGGGAGGAATAACATTTCGCAGCGATGTAAAAAAGGAATATGACGAACTCATTAAAAAAGTCTATTTACCCATTTTTTGAGACGATTCGAGTAGAGCACGGTCGGCCACATCTACTCGATTATCATCAACGCCGCATTGATCATACATTTGCTTGTTGGTATCCGGGCAAAGAACCATTTAAACTGAACAATGTCATTCCAATCGACTATCCTACGCATGGACTATATCGTCTGCGTGTTGACTATAATGCGGTGGACCAAACTCAGAATTTAGCCGATTACAGAAAACGGGTCATTAATCGATTTATCCCCATTGAATGTTCTATTTCTTATGGGTTTAAATGGACAGATAGATCGAATCTTGATTCTATAGAGGTAAAGGTGGGTAAGAACGAAATGGCACTGATGACTACGCGTGGGCGTCTACGCGAAACGCCCATTGCAAATGTTATTGTGAAGTTCGGGGCAAACTGGTTAACACCAATGTATCCGTTCTTTCATGGTGTTATGCGGGCTTCGCTATTAGACAAGCAATTGATTCAAGTGGCGGATATCTTCGTCGAAGATCTGGAGCGGTGTGATGACATTCGTATAATCAATGCAATGAATGGGCTTGAAGATTGATTTTCAAAGCCGATTCAAGACCTAAAACCCGTAATTTCGTCTATAATGAAAAGACTCCTGCTTGCCGTTGGTCTCGTCTTATTGATACTACTTGTGCTGGGTTTTATAGCACCCAAGCAGTACGTGATTGAACGATCAATTGTGATTAATGCACCCAAGACACATGTTTACGAATACATGAATTCACTGGAAGCCCTGCACGGCTGGACTGCTCCCCTGTTTAGAGATAGTAATACAGTGGTACGCTATAGTGGAACTACAGGAACGGTCGGTGCAAGTGCAAAATGGAATGGAGGAACCGTCATTACCGAGGGACTGGAGACGATTACTAAGGTTGTTCCGTTCAATCGTATAGAAACTGAAATAAGGCGTCTCAAGCCATGGGAATCCTTAAGTCGCGGAATTATTCTTTTGGATGGTCAGGATGAAGAGAGTACGGTTCAATGGAGATTTGAGGGGCATAATCCATTTCCTTTCAACATTCGCCACCTGTTCACTGATATGGATAAGAACCTTGGCCCTGTGCATGAAATGAGCCTGGCAGCATTAAAAACAAGGGCAGAATTTGAATACTTAGAGGAACGATGGGGTATTGAAGAGCTCGGTCCATCAATCAGACAGTACACGTATAACACAGGGATTAATGGAAAAAAGGAACTGTTTGGCGCGATACTTGCACACTTTCAGAACCAGTACACCGAAAAGAAAGCGCTGGAAATAGCAAATAGCGGTCGTATAGTCGAACTGGAATTTTGGGAAGACAGGTCGGATAGTATACCTATTAGGTATGCGTATGTAAGCCCGAATAACTTACAAATAGCTGACTTTCAATATGATACATTGAATTTTACAAGCTCGATTTCTTTAGCGGTTTCGGGCGGGCTGGGCGAATTAAAAAAGGCTCGCAATGTCATGAGCGCATATTTAGCCCTCCGAAATCTGCGATATAAACACCCAATAGAGACTATCTTTACGCGATGGGAGTTCAATGAAGAAGACTCCACAAAGTGGAGCGCCACGATACGCTATGGAATTGAGTAAGAGATTTATTGTTAGGTTCTAACAAATTATTATATAATTTTTGTTGACATTCATAGAATGTTTGACACTATAATTTTAGATTGAGTGAATGAGTGATAATCCGCTGACAGAACAACAACAGAAGCAGGTTTCCGATCTCTACAAAGAAAATCGGGAGCGGCTTATAGGATGGCTGATAGCAAGAGGAGTGGATCCCACTGATGCGCTTGATCTTTATCAACAGTCTGTCCTTGCGGTCACAGAGCGATTGGTAAAAAACGGAATCGATTACTTTAGGAACGGCTTGTCCGCCTATCTCTTTTCCGTTATGAAATATATGTACTACTTCGAATTGAAGAAAAAAGGAAATATATCAATCGATCCATTGGATAATGAAATGGTTTTCAATCTGAAGGTGGAGATGGATGATTTTCTGAAAGAACCGGATGACCAAACGCTCAGATTGCGTCAAAAGGTTAAGCAACTCGATAAGAAGTCGTACGAGCTGCTGAGGCTGTTCTACTATGAAGGTAAGTCCATGCGAGAAATAGCAGCCGCCATGGGTTATGGGACGGAACAAGTAGCAAAAACGACGAAATATAGAATATTAAATAAGTTAAGAAAAATGATAAACCTCACGCAGCCCGACTCTATTTAAACAATAGATGCGTGATCCCTATACCATATTGAACTAAATTCATTATGTCATGAACGAAGAAAACCAACATATCGATCAGCAGTTTGAAGATCAGGTTCGTCATGCAATCACATTGGCCGAACGTGACAACATCAGGGACTTTATCAGTTCTCTGGAGCAGAATTATGCCGATGAGCAAATGCCCCCTAAGGCTGTGGTGCGACCAATGTTCAACAAAAGATTCTTTCTGGTAGCTGCTTCGCTGCTTCTTATGGCCGCAGCTATTATGACATTTCGATCGATGAAAGGGCAGTCGCCGACGCAAATAGCGGATGCATATTTTGTCCCTCATCCAAATAGTCACTTGCCCGTTGTACGAAGTAATGATGAGGTTATCACGGCAGAACAATGGGCCGTTCATCGTTATGAAGCAGAGGATTGGCCAGAAGCCTTTAAACAACTCAGCGCCTTGGAGGATCAAAATGAGCATATTCGTATTTTCATCGGTGTATCGGCGTACTTCAACGATGATATAGCAGCTGCCAAAAACGAATTTCAAGCTGTGCTAAATATGAAGGCAGAAGAGTATCGAACGGCTCAATGGTACCTTGGTTTGATCGAATTGAAGGAAGGCAATGTTGAAAAGGCGAAGATTTATCTCCAAGAATTAGCCAGCCAACCTGCGGATAGTTCGCATCAACGAGATGCGGTTAAGGTGCTCGATGAGTTGGGGTAGGCAGATCTCAGCAGGCAGTTCTTACTTCTCTCATATATTGCAGACATCACTTGCCCCATTGCCAAAAGTTAAAATCCAGTTTTCAGTTCCGGGTTCCAAGTTTACCGAATGTCAATTTCAAATAAATAAAAGCCCTAATTAAGAATTAACTTCTGCAAATAGGTAATACAATAATACCAATTAGAAAATAAAGCTTACCGATTGGAAATTGTAGGCCTTGTGTTGTTTGAATAATTTTCCAAATTCGCATAAAAATTATTAAATTTAGGAGGCAGAGTGACGATTTGCCTTGCTAAGGAAGTTGTCATCTTGAAAACGAAAGAACCTTATTGCTCATCAAAACGAATTGTTGTGCTTGAGAGGAGAACACTTGTGGGTATTTCTTTGGCCTGTATCATACGACGATCATGCTTTCCGTTTATTATTTTCCTATTTATTAATTGTGTTTGTTTTTCTCAGGAAGAGCGTTTAGAGTCGAATCTCGATATCAACTATTCGGATAGTGAATATATCAAGCAAGTTGAGAAAAGCATTCGAGCATTGGACTTTAGTGAGGATACTTCTAAGATTTCCACCTTTGAAATTATTCTGGATAGCATTTGGCGACATCGCTCTATTCAGAATAGGGTAAGATTGAGATTGGCTTTTGGTATTTTTGGTAAGCGTCTGTATGATGCACGTTTTATAAATAGGTCTATACCGCAATTAGAACGTGCGAAGTACTTTATGGATAAGCCTGATAAGTATACAAGTTATTTAGAGCATGCTCTTGGTCTAGCCTACTCGATTACCGGTGATATGGATAAATCGACTGAAAATCACTTATTAAATCTGGAATATTTAAGGACTGCCAATGATTCTCGAAAGTTAGCCCGTGTTTATAATTATTTGGGGCGCAACTGCTTTTTGATCGGGGACACGCTGAGAAGTTATGAATATTTTGAGGAGGGGTTGGTTACGGCCGAAGATGATCGAGATATATGGTTGGACATCACATTGTATTATATTGAGGCTTTGATCAAGTTTGGAGAATTCGATCAGGCTAGAACGAAATTATTCGAGGCTTCATTCGAAGAAGATTCGGAGATTCCGCATGGTGATTATTTTGCAAATTGGGCCAGGTTTTATGAATCTTGCGGTGATCTATCTTCTGCAATTGATTGCATGGGAATTGCAATTAATGAGAAAATTAAGGAGGAAGGTTCTATGTACAACAGATACGTAGCCAAATTCTTTTTACAACTCGGCGAATTGTACCTAGCCAAGAAGGAATGTGATTTAGTGCGTTCGCACGCAATAAGAGGAATTCAGTGTATCGTACCAGAACTGGATTCGACTAAAACTCTACTTCCTGAGAAGGAAAGCATCTATTTGGAGAATACCTTCATTGATTTGTTTTACCTATACGCAAATTCTGGAATGTGCGATGCGCGGTCATCTCAGCTGACGGATGAACTGTATGAAACGTGCATGTTGGCTATTGACCACGGCTTGCATGTTAATAGGGGATTGCGGGAAACGTTCGTAATGGCAAAGTCTAAGGAAATAAACATTTCTTACCACAAGTCTCTTGTGAACACTGGCGTTGTACTGACTTATTTGAAATATGAGGAGAATCCTTCTCCGCGACTCGTGCAGAATGCCCGAAATCTTTTCGATGTATCAAAATCAATGTTATTTAATGAAAGTGCTTTGGAAAAAAGGTCATTTGCTTCTCTTACGGGGGATGAAAAAGAGAGTCTGGTGAATATGAGTCATGAAATTGATTCGCTCAACAGGTTATATGACAACAATGATATTGCCCATGTCCAGTTAAAGTATCTAATTGATTTGGAAGAAACGAGAACGAAACTTTTGAATTTCCGAAATTTCAATGAGCGTTCGAGTGAAATAAACACGCCATTTATTGAATATAATGTGGGAGGCGAGCATGTTCACGCATTATATTATTTCAATACATCACTTAAATTGATTTATTGCGGTAGAACCGATACTTTAAATAAACTAGTATCAATGTATCGGAGATATTTGAATGAACCACCGGACGGGGTCTCATTCGAAGAGAACGAATTTAGAAATTTGTCAATCAGACTTTTCGATTTTTTATTTGGAGATATTCCGAAGCTACCCTCGTCTTTTGTAGTGATACCAGATGGCGTGATCCATAATGTGAATTTTGATGTGTTAATTCCCGATATTCAAGGAGATTACCTGTTGTTGGATCATCAGGTTGACTACGTACACCACTCTGCTCTATTGAAAAATCCTACAACCGTCGAACATCGAGAATTACCGATGCTCTTGTGTGCACCAGTATACTTTAAAGGTGTGTCTGCTCCTGTTGTCAAAGAACGTGGAAGTTTATATCCATTGGCTCACAATAAGTCCGAATGCGAAGAAATACAGGAAATTTTGACGCACAATAATACTGATTTTGTGATCAGACTGAGTCGGAACTGGGTCGATCAATTAAATAATTACAATTCTTTCCATTTTGCAGGACATAGCATTGTAGATGGACGAACCGCATTTTTAGCAATGACAGAAAAAGAAAATGATCGAATTTTTGCTTCAAGTATAGCGGGTATCCGTCTCGACCTTGACCTCATTACGTTGAGTGCATGTGAATCAGGTGTAGGGATGCAAATTGAAGGGGAGGGAGTCGCTAGTTTGGGCAGGGCGTTTGCAATGGCAGGTGTGGACCATGTAATTCAATCCTTGTGGTTGGCCAATGATCAATCGACAAAAAAATTGATGGTAGAATTCTATCGCTCTCTTGCAGATAAGTATAGTTTTTCATCGGCTCTTCACCAAGCCAAGATCAACTTCCTGCGGTCAGCGAGCCCCGAGTTTAGACACCCTTATTATTGGGCAAGCTTTATCCATTATGGCATTGGTGGCGAAGAAAGAGGAAATAAGACTTTCTGGTACGTACTGATCTTAGGGTTGTTGGTAATATTGTTGCTTTTTAAAATTAGAATGAAATGAAGAAGTACGTAGTCCTCATCGTTTTACTACATGGCTCAATCTTTGCGTTGGCTCAATGGGTGATTAATTCTAATGGTGATCTTGCGAATACAAGTGATGCTGGGATTGTCAAGATCAATAATATCAAGGCTCCGTGTGTTTCTTGTGACACGTTAGCTAATATTGATCTTTTTGCGATATTTAACGATGGAAGGCACTATAATTCCAGATATTGTGATAGTCAACAGAAACGGGCACCGAACCCAAGTCCTTACTTTAATAGTAATTGTGATAAAATTCCTGATCAACTCGATTCAATGTGGGATGCAAGACCGCGAAATTATAGAAATATTGACAATTATAAATTGTCTGAAGGATTGAACGTGAAAGTTAAAAATTCTTCAGGTATACGGTATTTTAAAATCATTAAACAAAAGGACACCGACGACGATGATTTACCAGAACTCGAAGATGAGCCAGGAGTTTCACCAGTGGTGCCTGATGGCGAAATCCATCATACTATGCCACAAGCATCAGTTTTTAATGAACTTCTAACTGCGAGTAATGATGTTGTTCCTGATAAAGACATCACATTGGTAATTAAGAAACCTCCGTATAATTTTCAACGATGCTCGTTATATGCCCAGCGTATTCGTCATGTAGATGATACCAGTATGGCTGACCCAATCGACAATTTAAATATATTTAAACCACATTCGATTTTCAATCATCAATTTGTATTCGGTGCAAATAATCCCAACGAATTTATTAGGCAAGTTGGATTTGCCGAGGCTGAAATGGATGTGTACACCTATATTAATTTAATTCCTAATATAGGCGAACTCAACGATTATTTGCCATCTGATGATGATGAAGCGAAATACTTAGTGGTTTTTGGACTAGAGTTTTGGCGAGATTCGATTGTTGAAGCTGAAATTGGATCGGCCATTGGATTTAGAGACACTACGATAACAACTCGACGGAATGATGAAGGCCTTAGTGTTATAAGTTATATCGTGGAAGGAGTTACACTTGAAGAAGAAATCCACCATTCACATGATCCAAATTATTTTAAAGTAAAGGATATTTATCGGGCTGTAGATAATCGTTTTTATATTGATTATGAACTATCAGTACAAAACACGGGGACAGAAGAAGCTAAAAGTGTTTTTATCTATAAGACTTTTCATCCAGACCTGGACATAAATAGCCAAGTTCAAGTTGATGAAAATATTATAGGTGGAAAAGCAGTGGTGGGAGGAAAAGAACCAGTTTCTGTGAGGCCACAATATTGGAGTGTTAAACCTCATCAGATCAAATTTGATTTTCCAAATGCTGGATTGGCGCACTGCGTTATGCACGACGGAGAAGATGCGCAAACGAAGATTGTTATTAATTATTCACTAAAATGTCCTGAGGGTTTTGACGAAGCCATGGCTTTGACATCACGCTGGTTTAATGAGGATCATGATGATTACTTTGATAATTATACTGTTTTCGACGGTCGTGAATATCTCATTCATAGGTTTGAAGACATATCCTTAGGTGATACGGTGATTTATAACCAATCTTCAAAAAAATCCGAAGTAGTTCAATTGGGTAAGACGCTGGGAGCAATGAGAAAGCCTCCTTGTGATTTAGATATTTGGTATTGTATTAAGTGGTGCGCGTTCGGTCTTGTACTATTGTTGTTAATCTATTGGGTTTTACGTAGAAGATCTAATAATTCCTGAATGCGAAGTCGATAGAACTTAACTACATTTGGATGTTGGTGCTTGAGTTTGTTTAGTTCTTCAATGTCATCGATTAGATAATAAGACATGGCGTACAAATAAACCCGCCGATCGCTCAATCGAAAATCCATTGGCAACATACCCGCATATTTCAGTACGCTATCCGCCTGCATTTGCTCGAGATAGAGCTCTGCTAAATAATAATTTTTGTCATCAATGTTGAGCAAGGTTGTCGTATGAATGGAGTCAATCGTTCGCCGAACATCGTTCTGCCGCCAGCTAAATATTTTGCCCAGTCGATCCGCATCACCACGGTTTGTTGGCCATGTTGGCTCTACATATACATCCGCAAATTGTAACGGTTCTTTACCAGCGTCTTTTCGAAATAAAAAATAGGCACAACAGGCAATTAATAGCGAGGCCGCAATACCCAACAATAAACGATAGTTCATCTTTCGGACGGGAACTGATGGCTTGCCTTCCGAGATTTGTTGGTGTACGTCGCGAAGTGCATGGAGTCCTTTTTCAAATTTAGCACGCGCGCTCAAGTGTGCTTGCATATTGCAATAGAGCTTAAATTCATCAGCAAATTCGTCATCGGTTTCAAGCCGCTGCTCAAACGAATGCCTTTCGTTCCCGGACAGATCATTATCCAGATACCGTTGAAATAATATTTGTAATTCCTCATTCATGCCTTGATCAACGCATATTCCGGAGACGCTTTAATTAATTTTGACCATCGATCTATACAGGCGAACTTTCGGCGATACATAGTATTTGCAGATGAAAAATTTAATTCACGCACGATTTCACTTCCTTTTTTTCCTTCACGAATTAACTGCAATAGTTTTTGACATGTTTCGGACAATTCTAAAAAGGTTTTCTCCATCAACTTAAATTGCATGTGTTCTTCCTCTTTTTTTATATATTCATCTCTAAGGTCATTACCTTCATCTAAAAGTCGATTGGCTTTTTCATTTCTTACTGTCTCGCGTTGACGTTTTCGGACACGATCTATCCATTTGTGTCGGCAAATTTGCAAAACAAGGCCATCAAAATTGTTTTGTACATGGTCTATTTTTAATAAGATAGTTTCTAGCGCTTCTTGAAATACATCAAGTGCCTCTTCTTCAGTGCCACCGAGAATTGAGATTGTCCGTTTGGCTTTGGGTAACAATCGTGTATAAATCGAATGTATGACATCCCGATTCCCTGATTTCAGACCTTGTAAAGAGTGGTTCACCACTTTCATAAATCTACTGCTAATTCATTCAAAAATATAAAAATCAAGGGGGAGTGGGTAATATAATTTCCAAGTGCGCGACAATAGTACAAAAGCCGCAATGAAAAAGAATGAATGGTTGAATGAAATAAGGGGTATGAAACAGTCACTCGTGCGAATGGGAAGTGATTGTATTTGCATTACGACTACATATGGAATTCATGTAGTTCAGTTGTTGGAAGTCGTTCGTATCAAAGCCGATCGCTCCTATTGTACCCTGCATTTTGATGACAAAAAGACGTTGACTATAAGCAAGTCACTAAAGGAAATGCTAAGGTCTTTGCCAGAAAATCGATTCGTTCGCGTCCATGCAAGTCATGCTATAAATATGGATCATCTCAAGTTGTATGATTTATCAGATGGGGGATCAGCATTATTGTCAGATGGCGCACGGTTACCGGTATCCAGACGGCGTAAAAAGGAATTTTTGCAATCCATTCGAATGCACTGCTTTTCTAAGCGATAAGAGTCAAGCCCTTAGTATTTATTCTCAAGTTTTTTATAAAAATTATATCCTTAAATCAGATGAAAATTGTTGACTTAGGAAACTCAATGCAGAAAGGACAAGAAAATTTCAAATACTACAGAAGTGTCTCACGAAAACTATTATTAAGTACACATGAATCAAATATTCTGATTGACGTCGATGAAATTGGATACTTATGTGCAGAGGGCAGTTATTGTAGAATATTTTTGTTAGACGGACGACACATTATATGCTCAAAGCCCATGTCATGGTATTTTAATAAGCTTGAGCAAGTCGGGCACTTTGTTCGTGTGCATCATGGATATGTTGTCAACATTGATCAGGTGAGCGAATTGCATCACGAGAAGGGAATTTTATTGAAGCAATTTTCGGTAAGCCTTCCTGTTTCTCGCCGTAAAAAGGGAATCATAAAGAAGTTGCTGGAGTCAATATCCTTGTAATTACAAGGGCTAGGAGGTAATTCTAAGAGCTAATTATTTAGTAAGTATAGACCACTTACAGACTATAAGATACCATTCAGTAATCAATCAGTATTCCCGAAAATAGTTGGCCGAAATTTGAATCGACAGAATGATTGTTTAGGTATTGATTCGATTTGAACATGACATACTTAGAAATTTAATAAGTACGGTTTGTCAAATCTATTTATTCACAAAAATTAAAGAAAATTTGTAATGAAACATTTAACTTTTTTAGTAATTATTTTTGTACTGGTTTTACAAAATCAAGACGGTTTATCCCAAATAAATCTATTTGTTGACAGTGGATTACAGGTGAATTCAATAACAAACCCAGGACGTGATTATACAATCCTGTGTTCAGGCAGGCAGAATATTTTTGCGGAGAACGATTTAGTTACAGATGCCAAAGGAAATATGGAGTTTCGACCGGCAACTGGAGGGGACGGAAATCGAGGTTTTATCATAACGGATGGCAATCAGAATAAGTTCTTTTTTGCGCATTCCGGAAGCCAGTCAATTGGCATTGGAAATGATGGCCTACCTCCGCGATCCAAATTACACGTGAGGGGCGGTGATACCTTCATTGAAGATGTCGGCTCTGGCGTCATTATAAAATCCCCGGATGGCAATTGTTGGCGACTGACACCTGACAATAGTGGGAATAGTGTGTGGACATCGATCACGTGTCCGTAGCAGCAATTTTGAATCGTTTTCGTGATAGTACGTTTATAAGGCCGGTGCTGTAAAATGGTACCGGCATTTTTCGTTCGCTCATCAGTCATGTCCGATGCCGTAACAATTAGATTACTTGTAAGTGATCACGGCCATTGAAATCTTATAATTCACATGGAGTTAAGTACAAACTGCCACGTGGAAATTGCAATTGTGTTGTGCATACGAAAGTTAATAGATTTCTATTTCCGTAAGAATTGCATCATCGGGACAATGGTTCCTTTGAGCACTTGAGGTAATTGAACATTAGCACGAAAACAAGAAAATTATATATAGACATGAATCCGTGAGTAAGATTGGAGAATGCATGAGGACCTTATAAAGAGATTGCAAAATAGCATGTGAATTAATAAAAGAACAGGTTAAATAAAATAGAGAAAAAATATACTGAATACGCTGAATTTGGTCTGACATAAACCTCAATGTACCAACAGTTTACGACTTGTAGAATTGATTATAGATGACTTTATATATTGCTATTAGAAACGGAAACGAGGATTTAGTATTCATGTAAGGATCTATATTGATTAATTGACAGAATTAACGAGAATCAAAAATACAACTTGAAAACAACAAGATGATGAACCGGCAAACGATCTTGAAAATCTGAAAATTAAAAAGTTTTTCAAGGATTGCAAATTTGTGGTTGAAAAATGGGAGAACGGCAAGTATACAAAAACAGTAAAAGGATTAAAGTCGTTTGTGTAGCAATCATTTATCACCGATTGGAAGGCGTATGACCCTGTAATGGATATGATTAATGACTACTATCAAATTTGTGGAAAGTAAAAATTAGCTCTGCAACTACGAGTATTTGCGATTTGCGATTTATCGATAACCCCTATTTTTATTAGTGATTCTCAACAATTTTATAAAAACAACGAGCATTCCAGAAGTAATATCGGACTTGAGTCATCAAAAAGTCAAAAGCCTAATTACGATTGGCTAAAAGTTAGGCTCAGCTAACAAATGATTTAATATGAATTTAGATTCTAAGTGTATTCCTCAGATTAGAAAAAATAGAACAATTAGTGTATCCCATGTAATGCATTCAATTCGCCATTTCGCTCATAAACTTCAGCCGCATCAACTGAATTTCTTCACGCGTGATATCATCTTCTTTTAATTCAGCATAGGCGTCTTCGATCGAATCCGACTCTGCTTCCATAAAATAGTCGTAAACATCTTCACGCACGTATTCATCTACAGCATCTTCGAGATAGTAGTCGATATTAATACGTGTGCCAGATGCGACAATCATGTCCAACTCCTCGATTAAGTCTTCCATGCTCATTTTATTGGTTGACGCAATTTCATCGAGTCCGATTTTTTTATCGATCGCTTGTATAATGGCAATTTTAGCGCGGGATTTATTGGCGACTTGTTTCATGACAAAATCCGTAGGCCGTTCTATGTCATTTTCCTCTACGTATGAGGCAATTAATTCAATAAAAGATTTGGCATATTTTTCAGCTTTTCCTTTACTGACCCCTGTTATTTTTAGCATATCATTCATGCTAATGGGGTATTGATTAGCCATATCTTCCAGCGATGGATCTTGAAAGACCACGTATGGGGGAACTTTCTTTTCGTGTGCTATTCTTTTTCGCAGATCCCGCAACATGCCTAAGAGCAGGGTGTCAAGCGCTGTCGATTTTTGATTCGTCACGACTGATGCCGACCCTTCCTCGTCATAATTGTGGTTGATCGATATTTCGGCACTCCACGGTTTCTCCATGAATTTTTTACCTTTTTCGCTAAGGCGAAGGACGCCGTATCGCTCGACTTCTTTATAAATTAAATTATGAAGTAGTGATTGTCGAATAACCGAGTGCCAGAAATGCTCTTCTTTTTCTTTACCCTTTCCAAATAAAGGCAACTTATTAAATTCGAAGTCTTTCATTTCCTTTGACTGTCGTCCGATAATAAAATCGACAATCGGCTTGATCGTGAAGTTTTCCTTTAAGGCATCAATTGCCTGCAGTGTTAATTGTATTTCATCTTTCGCCTCAATTTTAGGTTTGGGATTTTTACAATTGTCGCACATGTCATTGCACTTACTCGAGTCATATTCTTCACCGAAATAATGCAATAAAAATTTACGACGACAAGCCGAAGATTCGGCATAGGCAATCATCTCTTCGAGTAGTTGCGCACCCATTTCACGTTCGGCTACCGGTTTATCGCGAAGAAACTTTTCCAACCGAACGATGTCTTTATGCGAATAGAAAGCAATACATCGACCTTCTAATCCATCTCGCCCAGCTCGACCTGTTTCCTGATAATAATTCTCAATAGACTTCGGCATATCGTAGTGAATGACAAAACGCACATCGGGTTTGTCGATCCCCATCCCGAATGCAATAGTCGCGCAAATGACATCTATATCTTCCATCAAGAATGCGTCCTGAACGTTTGATCGGGTTTTTGAATCCAATCCGGCATGATAGGGAGCCGCTTTTATATCATTAACATTCAGTGCAGATGCAATTTCTTCAGTTGCCTTCCGGCTTTGTACATAAATAATTCCTGATTTATCAGGCATGCCTTTAATTATTTGTACAATATTTTTAATCGCGTGTTGTTTACTTATTTTTGGTCGAACCTCATAGTATAAATTAGGTCTATTAAAGGAGGATATGAAGACATTGGTGTCCTCCATACTCAAGTTTTTGACAATATCGGACTGCACTTTGGGTGTCGCGGTTGCCGTTAAAGCGATTATTGGAATATTATCTCCAAGGGTTTCAATTATCGTACGAATGCGTCGATATTCGGGTCGAAAATCATGACCCCATTCCGAAATGCAATGTGCTTCATCAACCGCTACAAATGAAATACGCAATTGCTTAAAAAACTCGACATTTTCCTCCTTAGTCAACGTTTCTGGAGCCACATAAAGAAGTTTAGTCTTACCGGCCAACAGATCTTCCTTAACTTGGTTGGCCTGTCCTCGAGTCAATGAAGAATTGAGAAAATGGGCCACGTGGTCTTCTTCCGATACACCCCGGATGGAATCCACTTGATTTTTCATTAAGGCAATGAGCGGTGAAATAATGAGTGCGGAACCTTCTGACAACAATGCAGGTAGTTGATAACATAGCGACTTACCACCACCTGTTGGCATGATGACAAATGTATCTTCTTGTGTCAAAATGCTCTCTATAATTTCCTCCTGGCGACCCTTGAACTTATCAAATCCGAAGTATTCGCTCAGGGACTTCTTTAAATCTATTGCTTGAGCTTGTGTTTCTGTCATTATATTAAATATCGGCATATAAATTTAATAATATTTTATCACTACGTGAAAATCAAGGTGAAAGCGCGATTTTATATCAAATTTGCAATTGTGTTCCTAGCCTGATATGTCATCAAATAACATACCTTCGTTCTTGTCGAGCAAAATTTGAATAATGATATTCCCAATTGGAGACGATCAAGTTAAAGGAGGTCACAAGCCCATCTTGGCTTATGGGTTGATCGCAATCAATGTACTCGTTTTCCTTTATGAATCGCAGCTCTCAAACGCTGCTTTAGGACAATTATTTTATGAATTCGGGGCTATACCCAGCCTGATCTTCAATGGAGATCAACTATACACACTCATGACGAATATGTTCTTGCATAGTGGAATCAAACACCTCCTGTGGAACATGTTATTTCTATGGATCTTTGCGGATAACATTGAAGCCATTATTGGCAGCCTTCCTTTTCTTGGTTTTTACTTAATCGGCGGTGTCGCAGCCAGTCTTATTCATGCCGCAATTGATCCGTCAAGCACGTTACCCGCAGTCGGGGCGAGTGGGGCTATAGCAGCTGTGATGGGAGCTTACCTGATCATGTTTCCTAAGTCGCGTATCAAGATGATTTTTTTGATCATTTTCAGACCATTTCATATTCCAGCGATTATCTTTCTCGGTATATGGATCGCCCAACAGTTGATCTCAGGGTTTACACCCGCCGAACCGGGAAGTGAAGGAGCCCGCGTGGCCTGGTGGGCGCACATTGGCGGTTTTGTGTACGGTGTCGTAGTTGGTTACTTCATTAAAAAATTTCATCCCTACGAATACCATCAACAAAATTATCATGCCCGCGAGAAGTGAAAGTGTCCTATATGCGTACGAACAAGGTGCGCCCTTTGCTGTTTGGTAGCAGGGTCTTTCCAACGTATGCTCTTCTAATCCAGTGTCACATATAAGATTTCCTGAAGACGGCATCCGCTGTATGTGTTGCTGGTCGAAGTATGCTTGCCAATTATCGTTTCGAATCAGACTATGGTTGTAAATGGCATACCTTACATAGTAAATAAAAATCATATATTGGACATTTACTTTCATCGCATGATAAAATAAACCTGCTGTGAAACCAACAGATACGAAAGATCCCGAGTATTTTCACAAGGTCGTAGATTGTCAATACGCCTGTCCCGCGCACACACCGGTTCCAGAATATATCCGCCTTATAGCTGCTGGTAAGTACACCGAGGCTTATATGATAAATTGGGAATCTAATGTTTTTCCTGGCGTGCTCGGGCGCACATGTGATCGCCCATGTGAACCTGCTTGTCGACGTGGCAGAGTTGAAGAAGAGCCGGTAGCAATTTGTCGCTTAAAACGCGTTGCGGCGGACAATAAATCGGAGGTGAAACACCTGATGCCTCAGGGTCCTTTCATTTCGAATGGAAAAAAAATAGCTTTAATAGGTGGTGGCCCGGCTTCATTGACAGTAGCACGCGACCTTGCCCCTTTGGGATATGAAATTCATCTATATGATGAATGGAATAAAGGTGGAGGAATGATGCGCACACAAATTCCGGCGTTTCGTTTACCCATTGAGGTATTGGACGAAGAGGTTAATTACATACTTGACATGGGCATTCACACACATTTTAACACATTTGTCGAAAGTATGGCTGAAATACTATCGAAGGATTATGATGCAGTTTTTGTGGGAACGGGAGCACCCAAAGGACGTCCGCTAAAAATTACAGGTTTTGACGAAGCGCGTGAGAATATTCACATTGGCATAGAGTTTTTGGCAAGCGTAGCCTTTGAGCATGTTGATTCGATAGGTAAAAATGTTATTGTTCTAGGCGGAGGAAATACGGCTATGGACTGCTGTCGTACATCGAAGCGAATCGGTGGTGAAAATGTCACCGTAGTGGTTCGAAGCCCGCGGAAAGACATGAAAGCATCACCGTGGGAAATTACAGATGCTGAGCGTGAGGATATTTTAATACTAAATAATATGCCACCCAAAGAATTTGTTGTTGAAAATGGCAAGCTGATAGGGGTGCGTTTCGAAAAGGTCCGAGCAGAATATGATGAAAATGGTCGACGTTCGCTGATTCCTACAGGTGAACCTGATGTCTTTATTGAAGCAGATGATGTAATTATTGCTATAGGCCAAGACAATGCGTTCCCATGGATTGAGCGCGATCTGGGAATTGAGTTTGGAAAGTGGGATATTCCGGTATTAAATAAAATTACTTTTCAATCCACTTTACCAAAAGTTTTTTTCGGAGGTGATGCTGCTTTTGGACCTGAAAATGTAATTACAGCCGTAGCGCATGGGCATCAAGCGGCCATATCAATAGACTTATTTTGTCGCGATGAAAATTTATTAAATCGCCCTGCTCCAATGACAACTTTAGTGAGTCAAAAAATGGGCATCCATGAATGGACTTATGATAATTCGATTGCGGCTGATTTCCGCTATCAGGTTCCCCATGAAGACAAAACAATTTCATTGACGGATCGGAAGATTGAAGTAGAATTAGGGTTCGATCAAAATTTGGGATTTAAGGAAGCGCAGCGATGTTTAAATTGTGACGTTCAGACGGTTTTTACAACTAATTTATGCATCGAGTGCGACGCATGCGTCGATGTTTGCCCGACCGATTGTATCACATTCACAAACAATGGAGAGGAATCAGATTTACGAACTCGGTTGAATGCCCCAGCACGAAATCTTGAGCAAGATCTTTATGTTTCTGAATTACTGCCGACAAAACGAGTCATGATAAAGGATGAAGATGTATGCCTTCACTGTGGATTATGCGCTGAAAGATGTCCAACAGCCGCCTGGGACATGCAGAAGTATTTGTACAACGTGACAAAAGCATATCAGTAAATGAGTAAGGAGGTATTGATCAATGACTTAGTCATTCGTTTTTCCAATGTCAATGGTACGGGATCGGCTTCGGCTAATGATATGTTTGCGAAATCGATATTTCGAATGGGTATTCCTGTTACCCCGAAAAACATTTTTCCTTCCAATATTCAAGGATTACCAACATGGTATGAGGTACGTATTAATGGAAAGGGCTATCTCGGTCGTCGTGAAGGAATAGATATATTACTTGCAGTCAATCCACAAGTCCTTCGACGTGATGTTGATAGCGTACGGCCAGGAGGATATTTTATTTACGATAATAGCAAACAACTACATCGCGAGTTTATCCGGGATGATATAAATTACATTGGCATTCCGATGATTGAATTGGCTATGGCGAATTACGATGTCCCCCGCCTTCAACAACTGTTCAAAAATATTATTTATGTCGGGGCGATAGCCACATTAATAAATGTAGATGTGGAGGTAATTAAACAAGTCATTTCCGAGCAATTTGAAAAAAAGAAAAAATTAATCCCAGCCAATTTTCAGGCATTGGAATTAGGAATAAATTATGTTAAAGAACATCTTGATTATCCGTTGCCGATACGTGTCGAGCATATGGATGAAAATAAAGATAAAATATTAATTGATGGAAACACAGCAACGGCATTAGGCGCAATCTATGCAGGTGCAACGATTATGGCTTGGTATCCAATTACACCTTCGACATCAATTGCGAAAGCCTTTGAGACCTATTGTAAAAAACTAAGGGTGGATGATGAAACCGGAAAGAACAATTACGCATTCTTACAGGCCGAGGATGAATTGGCTGCAATCGGAATGGTAATAGGAGCCACATGGAATGGTGCGCGAGCATTTACTTCAACCAGTGGCCCTGGTGTTTCACTTATGAATGAGTTTATCGGTCTTTCATATTTTGCTGAAATTCCGGTTGTCCTAATAAATGTCCAACGCGGGGGGCCATCGACCGGCATGCCGACACGCACACAGCAGGCCGATATACTGTCTTCCGCTTATGCCTCTCATGGCGATACGAAACATGTTCTATTATTTCCAAGCACACCGGCTGAGTGTTTTGAACACACCGTACAAGCATTTGATTTAGCCGATCGATTGCAAACGCTCGTCATGGTTATTTCCGATCTGGATCTTGGCATGAATAGTCATCTGTCTCCTCCAATGAATTGGGATGATGACCGAAAATATGATTTAGGAAAAGTGCTTTCGGCTGAGGATTTAGATAGTTTAAAAACACAATTTGGCCGCTATAATGATGTGGATGGTGACGCGATTCCATACCGAACCATACCCGGGACACATCCTACGAAAGGATCGTTTTTTACTCGCGGAACTTCGCATGATGAATTTGCAAAATATACGGAACTTGGAGAAGTTTATGTGCGAAACGTTGACCGCCTTGCGGAAAAATGGGAGACCGCAAAAGATCTGATCCCGGCACCCGAGTTCTATCAAAATGAAGACGAAAGTACTGTCGGTCTACTGTTTTTCGGTACAACGACGTACGCCGCGCTTGAGGCAATGGATTTGATAGAGGCGGAAGGTATAAACATTGATTCAATGCGCGTTACATCATTTCCTTTTCATGCTGCTGCAGTTGAGTTTATCGAAAATCATGAAAAGATAGTTGTGGTTGAACAAAACCGTGACGCGCAATTTCGGAGTTTACTTTTAAATGAACTAAATGTCAATCCAAATAAACTAATTTCTGTAGTGAATTATGATGGTATGCCAATTACAGCGGATCTAATAGCGCGTACTATTAAGGACAAATTATTAATTGTAAAATCCGCTAGTCTGCCTTAAGTTTTATCGTTTAATATTTATCCTCTTAATTAAATTATGTCATATTCAAAACCAACATTTCAACACCCTGATTCAAAAAAGAACAATGTTGGGTATTATAAGTCGGACTACGAAGGTGTCATATCAACGCTTTGTGCCGGTTGTGGTCATGACTCAATCAGTGGGGCAATTGTACAGGCCTGCTATGAAATATCATTGGAACCACATCGTTTGGCGAAACTATCCGGCATTGGATGCTCTTCAAAAACACCGACCTACTTTCTAAGTAATTCGCATGGATTTAATTCCGTTCATGGCAGAATGCCGTCAATTGCAACGGGTGCAAATATGGCGAACAAGGATTTAATTTATTTAGGTGTTTCCGGGGACGGTGATACGGCCTCCATTGGTATGGGACAGTTTGTACACGCTATTCGACGTAATGTAAATATGGTTTACATTGTTATGAATAATGGATGTTACGGCTTGACAAAAGGTCAGGACTCCGCTACCGCAGATTTTGGATCTATAAGCAAAGCGGGAGGGGAAAACCCTTATCAAGCGATCGATTTGGTGGGTTTGGCCTTAGAATTAAATGCAACGTTTGTTGGCCGCAGTTTTTCCGGTGATAAATCGCAACTCGTACCAATGATTAAGGCGGCTATGTCGCATCCGGGTTTTGCGCTGTTAGATGTTATTTCCCCCTGTGTAACGTTTAATAATAATAAAGGGTCGACTAAATCATACTCACATGTCCGCGCGCATATTGAAGCTACTTCAATCTTCGATTTTGTTCCTGAAGAAGAAGAAATTAAGGTGGATTATGGAGAAGGAAAAGACGCAGAAGTAGAATTATTTGATGGTTCTAAAATACACTTAAGTAAATTGGCGCCAGAATGGAATCCAACCGATAGATTTTCCGCCGTTAAGCGATTGCAGTCTGCAAAATCGGAAGGTAAAATATTGACGGGACTCATGTACATAAATCCTGAAAGCGAGGACTTGCATAAAAAAATGAACACATCTGACGAGCCCCTGAACGCAATTGATGAGCATGTGCTTTGTCCGGGTAGCCAAAAGTTGGCTGAAATCAATGCGTCGTTTCGATAGTCTAAAATTCGGGTGTTCACTAACAAAAATATCACAGACATTTTTTTTAGCCGATCGCGTTTGAAAAAATGCTTTTTTTTGTTTTCAGTTTTCATTTTATTCTTTGAGGGTAATAGCATTGGACAACAAACTGAAGAACAACGGGTAGATAGCCTGGATCGTATAGCGGATACAACGAGCAGTATTCGAAAAAGATCAGAAGTACTATTTGAGCTAGCTGCCACATTTATTGGAAGTGATCCAATACGCAGCAGAAGATATTCAGAAACCTGTATTGAGGCTGCCGAAAATTCAAATTATCTATTGGGTATAGGCGATTGTAGTAATTCTCTTGGCTTACTACATTTTTATCAATCAAATTATGATACCGCCCAAATTGTTTTTGAACGACTCATTTCTATTGGACGGACGCTAAACGACTCCATTCTATTATTCAAAGGATACGGAAATATGGGGCTCGTGCATAGCCGAATCGGTAAATTAAATCAGGCGATTCTATATTTTCAAAAATCACTCCGTATTAATGAAGCCATGGGCCGGCTGTGGTCCGTTGCCAAACTCAATGGCGATATCGGCGGTGTTTACATGTTGATGGGGGATTGGTCTACCGCTATGAATTTTCAACGCTCTGCACTTCAAACATATAAAATGTTGAAAAGTGAACGTGGTGTGGCCAAAGCCATGAACGCCATCGGCGTCGTCTTTCAAGAACAGCTTGTTTATGATAGTGCGAGATGGTATTTTGAAGAAAGCCTGGCCACAAAAATTAAATACGGTAAAAATCGTGCATGGGTAACGACAAAAGGCAACTTGTGCCGATTGTATACGGATTTAAAAGAAAAAGACGACGCATTGGCTTGTTTTGAGGAATTAATTCCCATTGAGAAAAAATTCGGAATGCAACACGATCTTTCTTTGTCTTTGAACAATCTGGCCCTACTATATGCAGATTCAAAACAAATAAAAAAGGGAATTGAAACAGGAAAGCAGGCATTAATGTTGGCCGAAAAAATAAAATCAGTTCAGGCACAGCGTGGAGCAAACAATGCATTGTCCCTCTTGTATGAAAAATCTGGAGACTATAAAAATGCCTTCCACTATGCTACGGCTTCCAGAATAGCGCATGATTCATTCGTAAATGAAAGGCAAACTGAACGGATCGCGGAACTACAAACGCAATTTGAAACGGAGAAAAAAGAAAAAACAATTGCGTTACAGGCGTTGGAAATTGAAAATAATAATCAACGAATTCGATTTCAACAATTGATTACCATAGGAGCGGTAATAAGTATTGCTGGTTTATTTGCATTCTTACTTTGGCGCTTTAGACATCGTCAAAAAATGCAAAGACAAAAGGATGCATTGATGTATCAAGAGCAATTGTTGCATTCAACAGTATCAAGTGTGGAAGAAGAACGTAAGCGTATTTCAAAGGATTTGCATGACGGCATTGGTCAGCAGCTAGCTGGTTTAAAACTGGCATGGGAAAATATAACCGGAGACATAACCGGCTTAAATGAAAGCAATACCTCAAAAATTGATGAACTGACGGTTGTGCTGCAGGATGTTACGGATGAGGTTCGCAACATTTCTCATCAAATGATGCCAGCAGCGTTACGTGAACTCGGGCTGGTTCCGGCTATTGAAGATATGCTAAACAAGTCATTCGAATATTCCAATATTGCGTGTAATTTTGAACACGTCGGTGTCAATGAGCGATTTACAGAGCGAATTGAAATTGGACTCTACCGAATCTGCCAGGAGTTGATCAATAATATTATAAAACACGCAGAAGCCAGCCATGTGGAGGTTCATTTGTTTAAAACTGCGAAACAGATAATACTGAAAGTGTCTGATGACGGTAAAGGTTTTAGTCCGGATGCTCTGTCTCAAGCAGGAAACGGTATGAATAATATACAATCTCGAATTAAGTCCGTTAATGGTGATGTCCAGTACGAGCGAGAAAATGGCCAGGGTGTATCAGCGCACATTCGAATTCCTATTCCAAATCAGGGCGATTTATGATACAAGTTGTAATTGTTGACGACCATCAGCTTGTTATCGATGGACTAAATGCACTTTTGAAAGATGAGAAGGATATAACCGTGGTGGCTCAGGCAAACAATGGACAGGATGGATTGCGTTATATTCAAAGCTTAAGACCGGATATCGTTTTATTGGATATCGACATGCCAGTAATGAACGGATTGGTTACTGCCGAAAAAATTAAAGACACTATACCTGAAGTAAAAGTTATTATGCTGTCACTTCATCGTGAGTCAAGTATCTTAAAACATGTAATTAAACTGGGTGTGGAAGGATATGTAATGAAAAGTGCAGCTCGGTTGGAATTGATACAGGCAATATATGATGTTTCTCAAGGAAAAAAATACTTTGGAACTGATGTTGCCCTTGCATTATCGGAAAAAGAAAATAAAGTGGCATCTGTTAAGCTCATACATGATGACAGCAACCTCTTGGCTACATTGTCAGTTCGTGAACGCGAAGTACTTATTCATATAGCAGAAGGTCACACAAATAAGGAAATAGCGGAATTACTATATGTTAGTCAGCGAACCATCGATGCGCATCGCGCATCGATCATGAAGAAGTTAAATGTTAAAAATGTTGTTGGATTGGTACGTTTTGCCTTGCGAATGGGCTTACTCGAATGAGCGAGCTATCATATTATATTTACTATACAGCGTATTGTAGCACGGGACTTGGGTAAACTAAAAGTAGGCTGTTTTCATGAGCATCAAATCATCTTTTACCTCACCAGTTTTATGGCGGTGTGTTTTCATCGTGGTTCATCATTATATAATCGTGGCCATTAATCTTGGTCAAACTTATAGTACAATGTAGCAACCAAACTGAATTAGGTAGAAATACCTAGTAGTTTCAGTGTATTTACGAGTGGACTTAAGTCGAACCCGAGTATAATTTTGAGGCAGACTTAAAAATCGTATATCATGAAAAATTCAATTTACATTCTCTTATTTTCATTTTTTCTATTAACGCTTAACTCGCACGCTGCCATTATTCGGGTAAATAATGCAGGTATTCCGGCCGATCATACCACATTTACAGCCGCGCATTCGGCGGCATCTACTGGTGATACAATCCATCTTGAGCCTACGGGAATTTCGTACGGCAATTTAAGTCTAAGCAAGCCTTTGATCATCATAGGGAATGGATATTTTCTCGGACAAAACCAGGGTTTGCAATACAATATTGCTAATTCCATGGTCGGAAATATCACGGTTTTTGCAGCCGCATCAGGTTCGACCTTGACGGGCTTAACGATAACGGGTCGAATTTCACCCTGGGGCTCTACAGTTAACAATGTTACATTTCTTCGTTGCCATTTGACAGGAGACTTGTATACAGGAGGTGGTACAGTTTCAAACTCAATTGTAGACAACATGTTATTCGATGGTTGTTATATCGAAAATTCCCTCACGCCAATCAATCTGATTGCCAATGTATCGAATGAAGTATTATTCAAAAACTGTTATATGGAGGGAGGTAACTTGACATTAAATGCGAATGCTAGTGGATTGTTTACCAATTGTATATTCAATCTAACAGTGGGTATGGCCGTCAGCAATTATCAATTCTCAAATAATATTTTAATTCAAGGAGATTTGACAGATCAAGGTGGAAATAATTACAACAATAACTTATGTAACCTGGCCCAGTTTCCAACTGGCAATGGCAATCAAAGGTTGGTGGACATGAACACTGTTTTCGTTGGATATCCATCACAAGGTGGATTTTCAGATGATAGTCGATGGGAACTTGCTCCAGCGAGCCCGGGTATGGGGGCTGGGATTGGGGGTGATGATTGCGGGATATTCGGAGGTGCCGGTCCCTACAAGCTTTCCGGTATCCCACCGATTCCTACAATTTATGATTTAGTTGCTCCTGGATCTGCAGGCAATACCTTACAAATTATCATAAGCACCAGGGTTAACAATTAACCCGATTTGTTACTAATATATTCATTCCCAATTTATTGAGCATAATGAAACCATATCCGATGGTACCTATCACCTGAATGACGAGTATAGTTGCTCGGGGTGATAGGTTTTTTTTTCATATGATTTTATGAAATGGACGCATGGCATTCATCATAAAATTAGAGATAGATGAAGTATGCTCTGTTAAATATATAATCATGTATAAATTATTATCATATACCACTTTAATATCTCTATGCCTAATTTCAGCTTCAATATCCTTTAGCCAGAATATTACGGCAATTGAATATTTTATCAATCAAGATCCGGGTTCAGGAAATGGATTTCAGGTATCTGTCCAGGCCGCGGACACTTCAGATGTTCACATAAATATCAATACGACAACGCTCAAAGGAGGCCTGCACACGTTGTCAGTGAGATCACTGGATGACTCGAATCGTGTTTCGCTCACGCATACATCATATTGGGTAAAAACAAATAACGTACCTGCTAATGTGGAATACGTCGAGTATTTCATTGATAATGACCCTGGTCTTGGATCCGCTAACCCAGTCCTGGTAAATAGCGCCGATACATCCGGATTTTCATTTTTAGTAAATACAGAAACGATTGAAGTGGGTTTGCACCATCTTTACGTAAGAGCTATCGATCAAAATGGACTGTCTTCTATTACGGATATTATTTATTTTGTGAAAATTAATAATTACGCAGATAGTCTGATCTACTCCGAATATTATATTGACTTAGATCCTGGATTTGGGCAGGCCATTCCTATTTCGATTTTAAGTAATCAGGCAAACATTCTTACAATTCCTACAGATTATTTATTACCAGGTTTGCATCATCTGCGAATACGATCACTTTCGATGACAGGCAATTGGACGCAACTTGGTTATATTCCCTTTATTAAGGTGGAAGAACTTTGCCCTGGGTTTCGACGTGGCGAGTATTTTATTAACGCCGATCCAGGAATAGGTAATGCCATTCCCTTTAATCTATCAGGTATAGGAGATCAATCTGTATTATTGTCTCCGGACATTTCGAATTTACCGCTGGGTGCTCATACCATATTTATTCGTGCATTGGATAGTTGTTTTCATTGGTCACAAACAACGGTTATTAATTTCTTTAAAGTCATTATTACCTCTGAATTAACCGAATTGGAATATTTTATCGACGATGATCCTGGTTATGGAGCTGGTACTGTACTAGTTTTAAACGGTGAGGATTCTTCAGAAATCGTCATTCAAGCCGATGTTTCGGGATTAACAAATGGTCTACACACGTTTTCAATTCGGAGCAAGTCGTCGATTGGAACATATTCGTTACTACAATCATACCCCTTTGTTAAATATGAAGATAATTCTACTTCCATAATTGCCTTGGAATACTTTATTGACATCGATCCTGGTTATGGACAAGCGAACCGAGTGCTACTTCCAAATCAGGTCGACATAGATAGTTTCAATTTTACAGTGGATATTTCAAATCTGAGTTTCGACAATCATAA
Source organism: Saprospiraceae bacterium (assembly GCA_028279185.1). GTDB lineage: Bacteria > Bacteroidota > Bacteroidia > Chitinophagales > Saprospiraceae > JANQSS01. Next base: position 87,974 of record JANQSS010000104.1, read on the forward strand.
ATTGCACGTTAGAACATATGCTGCCGATGGACGATGGTCAATGACATCGAATGTTGACTTTGCCATTTATTGCCAGGATTCAATTTTATTAATCGATGTTGTCATTCCAGATTCAACATACAGAGCAGCATCATTTATCCGATCCAACGGCACTATTATGCCGGCAAACACGATTTTTAAGTCGAATGAAATTGAATTATTGCCGGGATTTACGGTGCCGTTGGGCGTGCAATTTTTCGCAAGCAATGAGTCCTGCCTTGCCAATCCCAATGGGTTGATGACCTCCTCGCATAGCCAAAGTTCAATTGAAAAAACCCGGAACGGTAATCAAAGCAGAATGCTATCGAAATCGCAATTGGAATGACGGGTTAAGTCGTCACGTCAGATTCTGCTTTACTGTACTCGATAAAATGCGTCTGTGTAATACTTTTTCGGGCAAAGGACTTTTGTGTTCTCACGTGATTATTTGCTGTTATTAGAAGGTCATTCATTCCTAATAGAAATGCTTTGTTATATCTCTATCCCTGGGTTCTGTACATCTTAAGGACGTCCATCCGCCCTAATAACCCGTTAAGACGAAGTGGGTAATTATTTTTTCGTTGATGTTGATTTATCAGGAAGTAGAGCGAAAAACGGATTGCAGCAGGGAGTTGATCTGAAGATCACAATTAAGTACCTTTGCTTCCTTCAAAAACATTGACCGCAAGGACCAGTTTCGCATGGTTTTCTATGTTTCTCTTACACCCGAGGCTGATAGTTTTGTCGCGTATACTGGCAAGATCGAGATTCTCGAATTCGCCATATTACATCATCGTAGCACTTGCCAGGGCGAATGTATGTAATCGAGCAGATAGCACAGTTTCGACAAAAGAATTAAAATAAATGGTCTAGCTGCGCAACGAATCTTCGATAATCACGATTTACTATCTAACACAGAAAAGAAGTGAAATTTTATTTACTAACCTTTTCATCGGAAGTACCATTGCTTACGATGGAGTTAATGCAAAACAGAATGAAAAAGATACAATTATTTTCCTTGCTTTTTGTGATAGGAATACTTGGATGTAGAGATGATATAGACGACCTTACAACAGAAACGATCAGACCTGATCCAGATAGTATCCAATTATTCGATCAAGAGGTTCAATTAGTTAACGCTTCCGTTATCGGATTTGTAAAAGACAATTCTCAAGAACCAATTCCTAATGCTCAAGTGATCTACGATGGTGGCTCTACAGTTACTGACGATTATGGACATTTCATCATCCGAGATATAGAAATGAATGCTAAAGGGTCAGTCATTCGAATTGAGAAAGAAGATTATTTCAAAGGGAACAGACGTTTTTTTCCATTGGAAAATAAAGTGAGTAAAATTGAAATCGAACTCATAGAAAAAAACTATTTATCCTTTGATGCCAAAGTTGGCGGACTAGTTCACAAAAGTACAACTGCCGGTGATATTACACTGAATTTTGAGCCAAATAGTATTCAGAAAAGTGATGGAACTTTACATGAAGGTGAAGTCTTCGTAGCCATTGCAGATGTATTGGAAAATGATATGAGCGTCGACCGGTTGATAGGAAATTTACAAGGTGTGAGTTCGCAAATAGAAGAAGTTGCATTGTCTGCATATAGTGTGATTGGTGTGGAACTCGTCGATGCAAGTGGGAATCCACTTAGCATTTTGACTGGTAGCAGCGCTGAAGTATATATGCCGGTGCCGACATCACTGCGAGGCACTGCACCTCCAACTATTCCGCTCTGGTCTTTTCATGAGGAATTGGGAATGTGGGTTGAAGAGGGAGAAGCGCAGTACCAATCAGGCGCCTATCGAGCGCGATTGTCACGTTTTTCCTATTGGAAGTGTGGCTTATCTTCTCCATGTATCGATTTTAACTCCAGATTTGTGGATATGGATGGTATTCCGTTGGTGGATACCAGGGTTGTAATAAGTTATGGAAATTTGATTGCAGCATACGCCTACACCGACCTTAATGGTGAGATATCTGGGAGAATACCAACGAATCAAGAGTTCTACATGAAAGTCTTCGATGCATGTAAGAATTCTTCACCGATACATTGGCAAGAAATTGGACCTTTTTTCACTGACACCGATCTGGGAGATGTAATTGTCAGCAACCCAAATGCAAATAACACGGTCATCTCGGGAAATTTTGTGGATTGCAACAATGATCCATTACTTAATAGTCTTTTGCTATTAGACTTCAATGGACAGCGCAAGTATCGGTATTTGAACACGCCTAATTTTAATTTTGGGATTAGTTCTTGCAACATTTTAGGAAACCTCGAAATCACAGCTATTGATTTAGTGAACAATGTTCAATCTCAGACATATATAGCGTCCCTGAACATGTCCACTCAACTCAATGATATTCGTGTATGTGATAGTCAAATAAAAAGTTTGCTCACACTTACTGTAGAGAATACTCGATACTATTTTCCAATAAGGGAAATTACCTCAAGAATAGTTAATGGAGTCGAAAAATCAGCTATACGTTGCGGTGGTTCGGATCCTTTATATTCAATCGATATGGTATTTGATGGTGTCACAGCCGGTGACTACGGTCATGCCAATGGAAGAAACGAAATATTTTATTGGAGTGAAGGGATTCAAATCTCCGGCGCCGAATTTTCCCAATTCGATGTAACAAAACTAATTGGAGACTATGAGGAAGTCGAGGGAAGTTTTAGCGGAGATGTTGGTAATTTCGTTCCTCCGGGTGTTACCGAGACAGTCAACGTGACAGGAGAATTCATTTGGAAGAAATAGATGTGAAAATATTGGTGAAAGAATATTTATTACTTAGCGACTTTTTGTTTGCGGCTGCTGCTTAGTATCGCATGGATATAGAATTAAAAGAACTCATCGAAAAGTGTCAACTCGGCCATAAAGAGGCTCAATACGCCTTAGTCAAAAAGTATTCACCCATGCTTATGGCCATATGTCTGAGGTATAGTAGAGACTATCCAGCAGCACAAGATGCATTACAAGAGGCCTTTATTCGGATATTCAGATTTATAAACAAACTCAGTCACACGGATTCAGTGGAGGCATGGATGCGCACGATTGCAACACGTGCCTCGTTGCAATGGATAGATAAGAAGTATTTTAAATCGGAGGTTTCGGCTTTAGAAGATGCACCCGAAGTAGAGTGCAACGCCAGCATCTCTGGGCAATTAAATGTCAAGGACTTACTCAAAGTGATCAATGATTTACCCGTTGGATTTCGTACAGTCTTTAATCTCTATGAGATAGAAGGTTATAGTCATAAGGAAATTAGCGAGCTTATCCATATTTCTGAAAGTACGTCCCGATCACATTTGCGTCGAGCTAAAATCCAACTAAGAAAAAAATTGGAACTATATTATAAAATAAGTACACCATGAGTTGGAATAAGCTATTAAATAACATGATTGCAGACATCCGAAGGCAAGAGGTTGAGGTAAATGTTCAATCCGTCTGGGATGCCATCGAACCCGAAGTTGATAACATAAATAAAAAGAAGAGAAAAAGACGTTTTCTTCCTTATTTCTTATTCGGAATTGGAAATTGTATTTTGATTGTAGGCTTTATCTTATTCGACGCTACCAAACCGAATAATCAACATGTCAAGAGTGAACAATTTAATACAATAAATGATCTTCAGGAGTCTGATGCAAAGGCCTATGTGAGAACAGAAAGTTATTTAAATCCGAGTGATAGTATTGTAAGTTTTTCTCGTCGAGAGATTAGTGACCTCGATCGAGACCTGTTGACTAAAGAATCAAACGTTAGCTCTGCACACGAGCCAGAGCTTAAAGCGTCAGAGAGAAAAAAACGACTAAGGTCAAGATCAACTTTGAGCTCAGGATTTACCGATCAGGTAAAGCAAGTCGGAGTACTTCACAATACTGAAGGCCCAGTCAATTATACAGATTTCAAAATACCACTTGAAGAACAGGGAAAATCAAAAACAACACTTAACGGACAAGAACAATGGATAGGCATTCATGAAAAAGGAGTAAATAGCGCGATCAAATTGAAAAACGATGGATTGATTATAGATGACCAGAAAGGTGTGAAATATCAGAGTGTTGGTTCCCTAAATTTAGCACTGCAAGACTTCTCATATACACATGTACTGGAGCCATTAACAATTCATGAACTAAGTGAATTTCTTTTACACTTGAGTCCACCCAATGCTGTTAGGGGTATAAAGTCAAATAATGCGATCCACGATAAGAAAAATATATTAGGACCTCGTTTTGGCCTAACCTTCCAAGGTGGAATAGGATACTCTGATCGTAGTTTTTCAAGTTCTTCTCAGCAAGATGGACAGTTATTGGTTTCAAGAAATAGTACGGAGACTCCACTGGAAACCACCCATCTTGGTACGGCATTAGTATACAGGTATAATAAGAATCTGGAACTTACATTAGGATTACGTTATACCAACATCACGGAGCGGTTCGACTATGTCAATATACAAGATTCGTATTTGACGGAGCACGGAACCTTGTTTTATCGAATAAACGCGGATGGCGAACAGGAGCCTGTCGAGGGCAGCCTGGTTGTAACAGAAAGAACGTATATTAATAAACGCATCTACAATCGCTATGGATTACTTGACATTCCTTTGACACTTGTCTTCTTCTTAAGCAGGGATCAATGGAAAGCTGGCCTCAAAGCAGGATTAGCCTTTAATATATCTTTAGATGCCTCAGGTCAATTTCTGAATCGGGAGAATAATGTTGTCGATATAAATCGACCGTCGGCTAATACACCAGGATTCTATTCTTCTAACATTGGCTGGAGTTATTTATTTGGATTGTCATTGGGATATGAATTGAACGATAGGTGGTCACTGCGTTTTGATCCTCAAATCCTTTGGTACTCTGATTCATTTACGCACGCGGATTGGAGCTTGAATCAACGATATATAACCTTTAGCGGTCAGGCGGGATTAATATATTGGTTGAGGTGATAGAATATGTAAGTTTGATAGGCTTATCATGTTAATCTCGTTCTGAGTAAGGTGCCATTTTCACCGGCGCTTTTTCCAAGTATCAGTATTAAGTTGTGACCACTCCAGATTATCAACAAGCCAAATGAGCCAATGCCAACCTGAAACGTTATAGACAAAGCGGTGCATGGAACTGTATAAATAACGTAATTGCCACCAAGGCTTGAAAAGTGCCTTCCGTTTATACACACCGTCCCTGCTCCCAACATTTGCCCAAACACAATTGTGATATCTTTGTGCCTTTCAACATTGTATGCGTATGGAAGAATGGAAAATGATTGACGACATGCAAAGTCAAATTGCAGAATTTGACATATCGAATGCAGATCAACTCGAGCAATTCAGAATTCGATTTCTCGGATCAAAAAACACGATTAAACCTTTGTTTCAACATGTACGAGATGTTGCACCAGAGTTACGCAAGAAGTTTGGTCAGCAATTGAACGCGCTGAAACAATCCGCTGAGCAAAAATTTGAAGATGCCAAATCCGCCCTGGGTTCAGAGCCGTCGAATAAGACACGACCGAGTATTGATTTATCACTGCCGCCTTATCCACACCCAAAAGGAGCGCAACATCCTATTCAAATCGTCATGAATCGTATTGTTGATGTTTTCCAACGAATTGGATTTACGGTGGCCGAGGAACGGGAAATAGAAGATGATTGGCATAATTTCACGGCGATGAATACACCAGAAAATCATCCTGCACGCGATATGCAGGATACCTTTTATTTGAAGGACGATATGAACTACGTTTTACGAACGCACACGTCAAGTGTACAAGCGCGAATAATGACACAGTCGCAACCGCCGATACGGATTATTGCACCCGGGCGTGTATATCGAAATGAGACTATTTCGGCGCGATCCCATTGCCAATTTCATCAGATAGAAGGACTATACATAGATGAAGGCGTATCGTTTGCGGACATGAAGCAAACTCTCCTATATTATGCTCGGGCTATGTATGGCGAAGATGTAAAGATTCGCTTGCGACCTTCGTATTTTCCATTTACAGAACCGTCCGCAGAAATGGACGTGTATTGGGGCTTGGAAAATGAAATTGACTACCGAATTACAAAGGGAACAGGTTGGCTAGAGGTCTTAGGTTGCGGTATGGTCGATCCAGCTGTTCTTGACAATTGTGGAATTGACAGTAAGAAATATACCGGATTTGCTTTTGGGATGGGGATCGAACGACAAGCTATGTTCACATATCGCATTCCAGATATTCGCATGTTATTCGAAAATGATATTCGTTTTTTAAGCCAATTTGTGAATGCATAAGCCACATGCAAACTAAATGTTTTTTTAGCTGAATGTTAGGTAAAAAATAAAGAAAACTAATCACCAAGAATTTACTTTGAAGTCTAAGCCATCCATACCAAAAGGAACTCGAGATTTCCTACCAAAAGAGGTTCAGTCCAGACAATATATTTTTGATACGTTGCGTGAAGTGTTTGAATTATACGATTTTGTTCCAATAGAAACACCGGCTATTGAAAATTTGTCAACACTCACCGGGAAATATGGAGAGGAGGGAGATCGGCTATTATTTAAAATACTAAACAACGGAGATTTTTGGGCGCGGGCTAGTGATGAGGCAAAGAAGTCAAATGACAGCACATCAATATTACCACAAATCAGTAAACGCGGTTTACGCTATGATTTGACAGTGCCCTTTGCGCGATATACTGTGATGCATCGCAATGATTTATCTTTTCCATTTAAACGATATCAAATGCAACCCGTGTGGCGCGCAGACCGGCCACAAAAAGGACGCTATCAGGAGTTTTACCAATGCGACGTAGATATTATCGGAAGTGAGGCATTACTGTATGAAGCTGAACTTGTTGCCATTTTTGATGATGCATTTAGTCGGTTACGGGTCCCCGTTGTGATTAAGATAAACAATCGGAAAATCCTTCAAGGAATTGCAGAGGTTTGTGGCGCGGGTGATCAATTCATTCCATTTACAGTTGCTATAGATAAGCTTGATAAAATTGGCGAATCAGGTGTACGCGAATTATTATTGTCTTTGAATCTGACGGTTGAGCAAATTGACGACGTATTTAAATTAATTAATATTGTTGAGCTCGATGAATTATTCGGTTACTTAGACCTATCAAATATTGGAAAAACCGGAATCGAAGAAATTAGACAAGTGCAAAACTTTCTCTCAGAACATAAATTCAATAATAAAATAGTATTTGACTGGTCGCTTGCACGTGGACTCTCTTACTATACAGGATGCATATTCGAAGTCGAATGTCCCAATGTTAAAATTGGAAGTATAGGAGGAGGAGGCCGATACGATGATTTAACAGGTATTTTTGGGTTGGATAATATTAGTGGCGTAGGAGTAAGTTTTGGACTTGCGCGAATTTTTGATGTTATGCGCGAATTGGATTTGTTTCCGAATGACATTCAATTGCAAACTAAAATAATACTTATAGCATTCGACGATGAAAGTCATAAACAGGCGTATAAACTACTCTTGCAATTACGTCAAGAAGGAATTCCATCAGCCATATATCCGAATCCTGCGAAACTTAAAAAACAAATGAAGTATGCCAATGATCGCGGGTTTCCATTCGTTGGGCTGATAGGTAAAAACGAAATGGAAAACAACTTGGTCACGGTAAAAAACATGTCCACCGGGGAGCAGGAATCGATGAATTTGAACGAATTGATAGCGAAATTGCGTTAAAGTTTTTACTTATTTTATTCGCTAATGCCTGTTTTTCAGTTATTAATGGCATAAGTAAGCCCGCGTCGTGCCTTCATTTGTCATTCCACTTTTAATTCTGCGCTTCGTCCCTTATTTTTGCGGTAACCTCTGTCGATCTTGTCAACACATCTGTTCATATCGAAATCAGCACCAATGTGCTGCGTCTTCATGCTTCTTTTAGCAATTGTCGGTTATGCCAATAGTCCTCACAAATTATCCGTACAAGCGGTATCAACTGCTTACGATGAAGCTTCTTGGCGACATGACCTGACAGCAATGCATAACATAGTGGATATGCGCTTTACTCCTGAGGTAAATTCCTATCTGAGGACCTATCTGGTCAATGGTCGTCACAAAAGTGAGAATATTTTGAGACGTATGATGCTCTACTTCCCCATCATCGAGCGCAAAATTGAAGAAGCACAATTGCCCGAGGAGCTTAAGTATATTGCCATCGTCGAATCCGCATTGGACCCACATGCCAGATCACGCAGTGGTGCGCTCGGGCTATGGCAATTTATGGCACCAACAGCGAAAGACTACGGTATTCGAATTTATCATTCTGTTGACGAACGCAAAGATCCATACCGGGCTACGGAAGCAGCTATTGCCTATTTTTCCAGATTGTATGATCGCTTTGGTGATTGGGAATTGGTTTTGGCTGCTTACAATGGTGGACCAAACAGACTAGCCAAGATTATGGCCAAGACTGGAATCTCAGATTATTGGAGCCTTCGTGAGTTTCTCCCCCGGGAAACGGCAAATTATGTACCCGCTTTTATTGCCGCAACATACGTGTTCAAGGATTTTGAAAAACATGGATTGATTCCGACTCGATCTCATCCAGATTTTCATTTTACTACAAAAGTGGAAATATTTAACCATAAAGTTTATCTCAAGGATGTTGCAAAATTAATGCAAATCGATCTTGATACATTGAAATATATAAATCCGATGTACAAGCGCGATTATATTCCGGAATCGCCTCATGGTTACAATTTAATATTACCAAATCGATGCTTGACTTATTTCCATCAACTCCGTGATACACTGGAGCGTTCCGATTTTGTAAAATTGGCTCTATTGCCTGAACTCGATCAATTTCAATCAACTTATGCAGATTCGATGCAGGATATTTACTTGCATTTGCAATACTTGGTTCAAAACAAAGAAAACCTGTTTACCGTAGCGCGAATGTTTAATCTTGATATTTTACAATTAAAATATTGGAATAATTTAAAATCACTTCATGTCGATCATGGTATGCTTGTTGATTTGCCTATATCACTTGTTGGAGGAAAATTTTTAATTCGTGACTATAAAAAAATTCCGCTATCGCATTCAATAGATCCTAGTATTTTACATGAAGTTGTTGTTTCGCAAAAAAATATGTCATTTTATAGGATGTCAGAAGCCGAAAAGGAGCGATGTGCGCGTATTATTTCGAAAAAGCGCGATCGGAATACGACGCATGTCCACTTTACCAAAGGTATTCCCAAATCATATTTGGACCACCGGAAGTCCACCAAAGCAAAGGTAGTCCTGTCGACTAAATAATCTTGTTCGCCTTACACATGACGGGGTGATGACTATCGATAGAATTTAGGTGTGCGTCGTATTTCATTTTAATTTAGGCTATTTTTCATAAGCTAATAATGGTTACGGGACTTAGGTCTCTGAATAAGATGGGTATCTCTTGGAGTAAACCGTGTAACACATTAGGTTAAAGAAAGGGATTGTGTGGTTTGGTGCAGGTTCTATGAAAAGGAGATTCCGAATCTTTAATACAATTGCTTATCTTGCCAAGTGCTTTGTCAAGGAAGCAATTCAGGAGAGTTGACCCTGCCCTGGACAAATGAATAGAGATAAATAAATTTAAAGTCGACAAAAATATGTTTGATGAAAGGCCGTGGTTGAAAAATTACCCATCAGGTGTTCCTGCCAATATAGATGCAGAAAAGTATAGCGGAGTAGTAGAGCTGCTAAAGAATTGTGTTGATAAATTTGGGAAAAAACCGGCGTTTACTTGCATGGGGGCTGCCATTTCGTATAAGGAATTGGAGACAAAAAGTACACAGTTTGCCGCGTACTTACAATCACGAGGCCTGGAGCCTGGAGATCGAATGGCCTTGATGATGCCAAATTTACTGCAATATCCAATTGCCATTTTTGGTGCGTTAAAAGCAGGTTTGATAGTTGTCAATACCAACCCTCTATATACGCCACGGGAAATGCAGCATCAATTTACATGCTCGGAAGTAAAGGCAATTTTGATCGCTGAAAATTTTGCACATAATTTGGAAAAAGTATTACCCAATACACAAATTAAAACGGTCATTACAACTAAAATAGGGGAACTATTAAGTTATTTTAAAGGAATGATGGTTAATACCGTTGTCAAATATGTTAAACGACTTGTGCCTGCCTATAATATTCCCAACGCCGTACCATTTAAAGAAGCGCTGGCTCAGGGAAAAAAGTTTACACTGAACCCTTTTCAGCACACACCTGAAGCGGTTATTCTGCACCAATATACCGGCGGTACTACAGGTGTTTCCAAAGGTGCCATGCTTACAAATAAAAATATTGTGGCCAATGTACTCCAAATACGTTCTTGTATGGAGCCATTTTTAAAAGAAGGAGAGGAAGTTGCACTTTGTCCACTACCAATGTATCACAGCTTTGCATTTACAGTTAATTGCTGCGCCATGCTAAGTTTTGGTGCACACTCGATATTAATTGTAAATCCACGACAATTTGACACAATTGTTAATGCATTTAAGAAGTATCCAATTTCCTTGATGACAGGGGTAAATACATTGTTTAATGCATTAACCAATCACAAACCAATGCAGCAATTGGACTTTAGTAAATTAAAGGTATGTGTTGCTGGTGGTATGGCATTACAGACGAAAGTATTTAATGCTTGGAAAAAACTTACGGGGTGTGGTATTGCAGAAGGTTATGGTCTGACTGAAACGTCCCCGGTGGCAACTGTGAATCCAATTGATGGTTCTGGAATCGATGGATCAATAGGATTACCGGTGCCTTCAACGATCGTAAAAATTGTAAAAGAAGATGGCACTGATGCCGGATTAAACGAAGAAGGTGAAATTTATGTGCAAGGGCCGCAAGTAATGAAGGGCTACTATAATCAGCCCGAAGAGACTGCTAAGGTATTTAAGGATGGATGGTTGGTAACCGGTGATATAGGTATGATGATGGAAGGTGGGTATTTTGCTATTGTTGATCGCAAAAAAGACATGATTAATGTATCCGGCTTTAATGTGTATCCAAATGAAATTGAAGATGTAATTGCGACACACCCAAAGGTGCTTGAAGTGGCTGTTATTGGTGTGCCAGATGAAAAATCGGGAGAAGTGGTTAAAGCATTCATCGTTCGAAAGGATGGCAATGTATCGGAACAAGAAATTATTGCCTGGGCAAGCGAAAGTCTGACGAAATACAAAGTTCCAAAATCCATAGAATTTCGTGATGAACTACCGAAAACCAATGTGGGTAAAATATTGCGACGTGCGCTAAAAGATTCTTAGTTGGCGAACATAGAGAGATAGTATTGGCTACTGCTGTGGTTTCTTTATAGACTTTTTTTCGTTAATGCCATTACGTTATTAAGTGAAATTACTTCATTGTTGTTTTGAGAGATCAAAATACTCCGTCGAAAATTAGGGAGACGGTAAACGAATAATGAAAAACTTAAACATTTTTATAAAAAGGGTCGAATTAAGCAAGTCTTTTTCTAATAAGACCGAAAAGACCTAAACTGATTAACAACCCTATTACCCAAAATAACAGTCCAGTATTTCTCCGAATTGGCTTCATATCTCCTATGGCTATAGTAGAAGCCCAATAAAATGGTGCGGCGAATGATTCGTCCTGTGTTCCAATAAATTCCAATTTTGCATCTTGTAAAGCTGTATCCTTGCTCTGCCCCTCCTTTAGTTTCTCATAAAATAATTGCATTAAGGTAGCGGTCGCCTTATCACTTACGCTCCACAAAGAGGTGACGACCGCATTTGCTCCGGCATAGGCAAATCCTCGTGCCAAACTAATAATGCCTTCCCCACGTTTTAACGAACCGATGCCGGTTTCGCAAGCACTAAGGACTACCAATTCTGCCGGAATATTTATGTTGTATAGATCACTGATGTATATGTGATCATCTTGTCCATTCTCGGAGGTGGCTAGTGCGAGATAAGAATGGTTCACCTCATCATCATTTACTACTGCGTGAGTAGCGAAATGAATAATGCCATAGTCGGGAACCATTTTTGAAAAAGCCGCTTTTGTTGCTCTGTTTCCTGTTAAAACTTCACCACGGAAAAGCTTACTGATAGATTCTACCTCCTTTATATTACCGGACAAAGGAAGTAATTTACCTGTGCGTACTTCAGCAATTTCTGCATCTTGTCCTTCGGAAAATTGAGGTGCAAATGCCAGCAAGGAATTATTTCGTGACTTTTTTGCTGTAGATTGATGCCAAAGTGCAGACGCATAATGATACGTTAGTTTATGATTGCGAATTAAATAAGGATATGTCTTATAAGACTGAGCACTATCAGGCATTTCTGGTAACAACGTTTCGAACGGAATATATCCAAGAATTCCATCCGGTATAATTGTCAATTGGCGAGGAGGGTTCGATATAGGAGCAAGTAAAAATTGATATAAAGAATGTGCTGCCATGGTGTAATCCGATTTCATTTCTTTGAACAAAGTGGATGACTTATTGGGACTAAGGAAGTAGGATGAAATACCATTTCGAAGTTTTTTAATTTCATCATGTAGGCTAGATTTGACGGGCTGCATAAGGACGTCCACTCCACTTTTTGTAATATACATGGTGTAGAGTAAGGTGTCGGATAAAAAATACTCTATTAATGCCTCATCTGAACGCAACTTGGTTTGAGCATCTTCAATGGTGAGTGTTTTGTTTTCATATTTTAGCTCATAATAATCTGGGTATGTTGCCTTGAATTCCAATAACAGCTCGTGCAAATCCTGATTAGCATCAAATAATTTTTCTCTATAATACTCTTTTTTGTATGGGTTATCTGCAATGAGGCGCTCGGCTAGTGTTATTTGATTCTGAAGGTTCGCCTCTTTTTTCAACAATTCTTGTGGAACACGAGCAAAGTTTTGATATTCGACTTCAAAAATATTTTCTAATAGTGCCTGTGCTTTGCTCGACTGAATAAATTCGAATAATCTATTCAAGTTTTCCGGACTTGGGTCCTTACGAAATAAATAATAAGCAGTCTTGACAGCGCCGGAAAATACATCAAAGTATAATTCCCCGAGTGTCTGTCTTGTCGTCTGACTATTCATATAGTGCCGTAGTTTTTTTATGAACTCTACTGCTTTCTCGTAGTTTTTTAAGGATAGCTTTAATTCTTCAATATTGTTGCTCTGTGAATAACGCTTAAAGTGTGCAGCTCCCTGAGTGCGCAGTGCTGGGATGATGAATGGATAATTTGTGGGATTAACTTCTTTGTCTTCATCCGCCTGGGAAAATTTGAAATTAGTAAGCGAAATAGCGAGATAATGTAAGGCGCTGTCTAGTTGACCATTTAAGTAAAAGGAATGGCCGATATAAAAATTGCCTTGGCCAATATGCTGATGATCATCAACGAAACTTTTTACTGTCGACTCTTGAGCACGCAGGTACGCTATTATGGCTGAATCGTAGTCACCTATAGTTTGATAGTACTTTCCATAAAGTCTATGAATTGAGGACAAGGTAAATTCATGATTAAAAGATTCACTTTCGTATGTGGACAGGGCGTGATCCAATATTAACTTGGCGCTATCAAGTTGGTCCAGGTGTAGGTAGCATTCACTTAGGCTTAATTCGGGCGACATCATAAAAAGAGCACTTATACTCGGATCACTTTGTGCGATTTTTCTCGCACGATATAATGCCTGTTTGGCCTCTTCATATTTATTTGCTTTCTTAAAACTTGCAACCCTATAAATTAAGTTTGTACATTTCATAAATGAGCGTCCCGGAGTTTCGCGTAAAATGAAATCCGCCTGATCAGCATATTGAAGTGTGCGGTCTACATCACCGATAGAAGCATAAGCATCGGCATATTCCATGAACGTCCGAGCCATAAGCGGGTGCTTTGGTGAAAAGTAGCGCGTTACCAAGTCATGCATCTCATCTAATGTTTCAAGAGCTGCATTAATATCAAGTAATTGCAATAGTTGTACCGTAGACGTAAGCGCCAGTGCCCTGTGATAGGGACTTCGATTTCGCATAGGATTTTGGCGACAAAATTTAATTACAGGTTTTAGTTCTTCTATTAATTCATGGGGGTCACGATTTAATGAGCGAGATGCAGTCTTTGTAGTCATTAAATCGATTAGAAGTAAGCTGTCAATCGGCTGCATAGATTGAATGATTTGTTCTGCGCGTTCAATTGATTGGCGACTTGCGGTCAGCCTGAATTCGTTGTTTAGCAATATTCCGCGTTGTATAAGAAGGGCGGCAAACTGATTGTTTAATGTATCACCGCGGGCCATAGCAAAATCGTAAATCTCTTTGATTGTCGCCGAAGCCTCCTTCCGCTTACCTTGAACCAATTGAGAATAGGTCTTACGTGTGTAATTTATCAAGGATTCTTTTGTCGGAATCACATCGGCGTTGTTCAACGTATTAATAGCCAGGTCGAGTAGAGAATCCGCCCGCTTGTAATTTCCAATTTCGGCGTGTGAATATCCTTGAATACGATACAAGCGACTCCGTTGTAACGTATTAAACCCTTGCTTACGTTCACTATACAGTTGGGATGTTATCTCAATGCTTCGAGTGAAAGCAGCTGAATCACGAACAATATCTTGGGCATGGACGAGTAGCGAATCGATGGGCAACGTTTGGGCATTGATCGAGGTGATTACAGCAAAAATAATTGTGATAAGGCCTATAACACCCTTTGCCAAGGATGTGACAAAATTGCTTAATTTCAATCGCATTGTAATGCAGTCTTGAGGTTTCAATAGGAGAAGTCGAAGTTACTTAATCTGACAATACCATACTAGCTGATTGTTATCCATATTATATGGACTGAAGTTCGCACAAATTGACATTGACATGTAAGTTACACAACAAAAAAATGAATACATATCTTTGTAGGATGTTAAAGGGACACCAATGTTTCATTTTAATGATGTTGGCTTGCTCGTTTATTGCCCAATGACAAGAATACCTTACTACGATAATCAGGTTCTCGGTAAGTTAGATGAGATTCAGGATAAATTATTGATTAATCACAATGCTTTAGACATAAAAGATATTGATCCGGACATAGTGAAAGGAAAGTTAAAGCATTTTCAAGATTAACTCAGGAATATTATAGAGCCTAATCCAAATACTAAAATAGACGATTTGAACATTAACTATGTCCCATAATCTATATAAAATTAGATCCAGTATTGACCTCAATGAGATAGGTGACTCTCCTCAAATAATTGGAGTGGAGTCACCTTATTCTATTAGAGCTCCAACATCATTTTTACGTCTAGATGTTGCGACCATAGATGTCCAGCAAATCATCCTGCCAAGATTTGTATTGTCGAAAGATGCCAAATTAACAGATTTTATTAGCCTTAGTTATTCGGGTAGCTTTAATTTGATTAGCAACAGATTCAAAAAAGCAATTTCAGAATTTGTAAATGTGAATATAGACATATATCCTGTAGGTGTGATTGATCAAAATAATATTATTCACCCCTATAATTTAATAACATCACGAGATAAGAAAATAGAAAACGTGATTGATTGGCTGGCAAGTGAGTTTGTCTGGTGGGATATGTACGCCGATCAAATTAAAGCGACAATTAACGATATTAGATCTTATGATGGTTGGAAGCGATATTGGCTTAGAAGAAATTGTGTTGTGCCAAATGAATGGAGGATTCAATTTACTAAGCTAGTACTTAATTCTGTTGACTTTGATTTTGCGAAACTTGAAAGTCCACTACTGGGCTTTTTTGTTTCTGCTAAACTAAAAAGTTTTTTAGAAAATGAAAATATTACCGGACTGGCGTTTCATTCTCTGGAAAACTATGAATTGCAGCAATCAGAATCGTAAGGAGGTATGGAACTTGACAGCCATTGTTTTATACCAAACAAAGCAAAAGCATCAGGCAAGCGACTACCAAAAAAGAAATAAAGGAAAACTAAAGCATTTTCAAGATTACCTCAGGGATATTATAGAGTCTAATCCAAATACTAAAATTAACGATTTAGATATTGACTATGTGCCATAAACTATTTAGGTTAGAACCCGAACTAGATATTAATATTGTAGGTGACTCTCGTCAGATCGAGGGTGTGGAGTCGCCTTATTTTCTTCGTGGAGAGCGATCATTCCTTCGACTAAACAATCCAAAAATTGAACCGGCTGAAATTGATCTGCCCAGGTTTGAGCTGGCAAAAAAGGCCAAAGTAACTGATTACATGGAACTTAGCTATAATGGCTACTTCAAATTAATAAGTCAAAAATTCAGAAGTTTACTTGATGAGTTTAGTGTAGATAATATAGACTTTTATGAAGTGAAAGTAATAACCCAAAATCAGCCAACTCAAATCCACAATTATTATTTAATAACTTCTCGTTCAAACGCGGTCGATCGGGTAATAGATTGGAATAAGTCTTCATTGGTTTGGTGGCATATGTATACAAAGAAAATCGAAAAATATTTGGTGGATATTGACTCCTATTCGAAATGGGTTTTGTATTGGACAGATAAAATTCCTAAGGAAGATGAAAATTGGAGAGTACGGTTTCATAAATTTGTTTTGAATCAATATACTTGCGATTTTGTTCAACTTAGGGGTCCACTACTTGGTTTTTTTGTTTCATCAAAATTTAAAAATCGCCTCATAGAAGAAAAATTAACAGGATTCACCTTTTCTACACTAGAGAAGTTTGAGGTTAAGGAGCAGCGTTTATCTTAGTCTGTCAAACGAAAACAAACTTGAGCCTTGTAAGTTTGTCAGTAAATTAAAACTTATATTTTTACTGAGCTATGAGGAGTTCAAAAGGACCCGTTAATTACCTGATATCATCGAATGATTGTATGTGACATTAAATTTAATAGGATAGGATTATACGGATGGTCAACATGCAATGATCCGAATTACGATAATCGAGTTTTCGTTAAACTTGAAGAAATTGAAGACAGGCTCTTAGACGTACACGGTGCACTGGATATAGATCCTAATATTGTTAATACGAAAGTTCGAGAGTTTCAGGAATTTTTGAGAAACAAAATAACGTCAAACCCTGACACAAAAATAAATGACTTGATTATTGATTATGAATTATAATCTTTTTAAAATTGAACCGGAAGTTGACTTAAAAATCATAGGTGACTCCCGCCAAATTGAAGGTGTGGAGTCACCTTACGTGATTCGTGGGCCAAAATCATTCCTTCATTTAAATAAGCCAATATCCGATATTAATGAAATTGAATTGCCAAAATTTAAGTTGTCAAAAGATGCGTTTTTAACGGATTACATGGATTTAAGTTATTCAGGAAAATTCAAGTTGATTAGTAATAAGCTGAAAAAGCTGATTGAATCACATAGCATAGATAATATTGATTTTTATTCCGTAGAAGTTCTTGATGCTAATCAAAAATGTCACAAATATTATCTTATTACTTCGAAATTAAAGGTAATTGATCGGGTAGTTAATTGGGGTGATTCAAGTTTTGTTTGGTGGGATATGTATTCCAATGAAATAAAACAAAAAATAGACGATATCAAAGAATATTCGGACTGGTTTTTATATTGGACGGAAAGGATTCCGAGACCATTTAGAAACTGGAGAATTAGATTTTCATCGATTGTTCTTAATGAATATGATTATGATTTTGTAAAGTTAACAAGCCCATTACTTGGTTTTTTTGTTTCATCAAAACTTAAAGATCGTCTCATAGAAGAAAAATTAACGGGATTCACCTTTTCTTCATTGGAGAAGTTTGAGGTTAAGGAGCAGCGTATGTCTTAGTCAGTCGAACGAAAACAAACTTGAGCCTCGCAAGTTTCTCAGTAAATTAGTACTTATATTTTTACTGACTTAAGAGGAGTTCAAAAGGACCGCTCAAGTAATTATGTGATGCTAACATGAATTAAAAAAAAACGCAAACATCGAATCAACTGTACTGGTCAGTTTGAAAATCCAAGGGCCTTTCTTTTATCAACATCATCGGGTTTATTGTGATTCCAGTAGGCTAATCGATCTAAGTTTTCTAACCGAACAGTCGTTTTACGCTTTTTTCCATCAGCGATGCTAGCATATGTGTCGTCCCAACCGACAATTTTATAAGGTGATACATTTTGATAGTATATGGTCAACGTGCGATCGAGATCCTGAAAATTAATAACGAGCTGATAAATGTCTTCCAAGTCGACCATGGGTGCTGCTTTCGATTTTTTAATAGTTGCTTGACTGGCCTTAACCGGACTGTGTGTCAATCTCAAATAATTCATTCCTGGAATAATGGAGACAGGACCATCTGGAATCAGATCAGGATGAAATCGAATTAAATTGAAAAGCTCATCTTCTAATAGAGTCTCGGATATATCAATTGTTTGGTCTCCTTCATTTTCAAAATAAGAATGAAGATTAGCTCGGTAGCCATTTTTATTTTTATTCAATTGAGTGTAAGTTGTGCCACACCATTCTGTTGAGCTATGCTGCACTTTTAAACTCCCGGGAAAAGACGCTTGATCGATAGGGGTAAAAACATTTGTTGACATAGTGTAGTCGTACACCCCTGTATTAAATTTCTTTAACCGAATATTTTTTAATACCGGCGTTGACTTGTCGCTAATGTACCGTTCGTTTTTCACCTGTTTATCTGTGAGAAAATCTTCCTTAACAAAAATCATCGTGAGTTCTCCGGGATGGATATACCTGTATCGATTTTGCATGACAGTATAACGGGCAACTTCGGCCATGCCTTCATCCCAATAACCTATAGTTGATGCATGAGTCGCATCATTCGTGCTGGCTATTTGCGGTGAAGATACTTGAATGGTAAGCAGAAGAGATAAAAGTATGAGGTAAGCGGACATGCGTTTTATTTTCAATAACGCATGTCGAAGATGAATTGTTTGTGAAGGCTGTGATTCATGGTCACGGTAAATACCTAACCTTGAACAATACTCAAGCAAAATAGACTGTCATGTGCCCTGTTTAAATCTAACCGCGTTGAGTAAGTTTTGGTTGGAAGTCGGGGGTTCATTGTTTGAGAAGAGGCATGAGGTTTTATGATTTTCATAGACGCTATATATTCGACAAAAAAAGCTAAGCCATTGCTGTAAGTTCCGGACACACGTATTTTGCTGGTCGCAGATGAGAGTGGCTTTAGTAACTCGAATTATATTTCCAGTGCAATTAAGAAGGAAATTGGTATGACGTCTTTAGATTGGCGGAAAACATTGGCTAGTAATCACTCTAAAGCTATTTTTATGATAACCGCTATTGAGATAATGAAATATAAATTATTGTCATCTTGGACTATAAAGTATAGCTAAATGTAGCGCGTATAATTTGACGCCCAACTTCGATTTAGTAAGAGAAATATTTGTCATATAAGTCGATTTTTTTACTCCAATCATATTTTTCTACTTCATTTCGTAAGTCATCAGTATTTATGTTGTTACAATGGGCAATCAAGTGTTCTAATTTTTCTTCAAATTCGTGATCGTTATTATAAAAATAAGCAGTCGAAAACGGAATGTGTTCGGGGTAGGCTAGTCGATTTGGAAGTAATGGAATTGTATGACAGTAAATGGCTTCAACGGTACTAATGCCGAAAAAGTCCTGAAGAGAAGTGACCGGAATTATATGGGCCTGCCATAGCCACTGCGCATAGGCAATTCGATCATCGCAATACCCCCAGTGAATGATATGATTCTTTAAATTTCTCCTGGTCTCTTCAAATATTACCGGTGATCGGTTCTTTTCTTCGCCAAGCACAATTAGGTTAAATGATAGGCCCTTTGAGCTAAGACTGAATAATGTATTGAAAAATAACTCAGGATTCTTATCGAACTCCCATCTATGATTCCATAAAATCGTTGGTGTGTTAAGCCGAGCTTCGAGAGGTTTGTGAGCATCAAAAAAGTGCAGGTCAAGACCTAGCGGCAATACGACTGATTTCTCTTCAATCTGGTCAACCGAATTTTTGTTTTGGTGGTCAGGAAACTTTCGTAGTAGCTCTTTCGTCGCCTGTAAAAAGGAGGCCAAGTGATAATTGGAATTGAAAAACACAACTTCCGCCGTCAGGGCAGATGTGTAATTGATAAATCCGTAGTTTATGTCGCGTTTTAATTGGACATCTGGATCCGTTGGACTCCAGGGATAGGTTAGTTGATTTTCGTGAAAATAAAGATATAGAGGGGCCTTCTTTCCAGGGCTTAGTAAACTTTTGAAGAGAGGAACATTTAAAAAATCCGATACCAGGAACAGATCAAAATTATCACTGTGCCGATTGACTTTTTCTGCCAGTGTTATCGCGCCACTCTGCATCCGCCATTTCCAGTGGTGGGCACTCAGGGTAAACAGCGTAATGCTGTGGGAACTATAGTTTTTTAATTGATCACACCAAGCCTTGTGTGAACCACCGTAAAAGGGCTCTACGACGGCGATTTTCATGGAACTTATAGGTGCGTCAATAATCATAGATGAAAGGTAAGGACTTATGGTTATTGGCTGCCTGAGATATGACCAAAATTATTTTTGATCGATATGTGCTTTTACCTTTCGACCGCGGTGTCTTGCTTTTTTAAACGCTTTATCCAGTGTTTTGGCTTTTTTCGCTTTTAATTCAAATACGCTGTATTGTTTGCGCATTTCTATGTGACCGATATCACCTTTTGAATAGCCGGTTTCTTTTGTAATATATTTAATTAATCTGACCTTGTCTAGTTTATCAGATTTTCCTAAATTAATGAAGATGGGTACATATTTTCCAGACGTTTCTTTGCGTCCATATTTTCTTTTCTTCCCAAATTTATCAAAATCTCGTTCGCGTCGACGCTCACGTCGCTCGGCATTTAAGTCATCTTTGCCACTTCCTTTTTTAGACTTATTTAATTCTTTTGATATTAATTTGGCCAGTAGCTCTTCTTTTGAATAGCTGTCCAGAATTTCCATGGCTTTTTCGGAAAACTCATTGATGGATATAGGGGTCTGATGAAGTTGGTCTAAGAGCTGATCGACACGTTTGTGCTGAACGTCAGATCGTTTTGGAACGCGAACGTGCTGTATATTTATTTTCAATGAACTTTCAAAGGAACGAAGTCGATGTTGATCGCGCGGTGAAACGATTGCAAGGGATGTTCCAGTTTTTCCGGCACGCGCGGTACGCCCACTGCGATGTGTGTAATATTCACGATCATTGGGCAGGCTGTAATGAATAACATGTGTCAGGTCGTCAATATCGATTCCGCGCGCCACGACATCTGTAGCGGCGAGAATATTTATTGCTCCGGACTTGAACTGCCCTAAGACGCGATTGCGTTGTTGCTGTGATAAATCACCATGAATTGCGCCAGCTTTATAATTGTCACGATTTAATGCATCAGCTAAGTTTTGTGTATCCAATTTTGTTTTACAAAATATCACGCAATACAATTCAGGGATGAAATCAATTATGCGCTTTAATGCTTCAAATTTGTCACGTTGTTCAACCAAAATATATTCATGTTGAATATTTTCATTTGTTTTTTGCTGAGCTCGCACCCTGACTTCCTGCGGATTTGACATGTAGTTTTGTACTAATGTGCGTATAGGTGCGGGCATGGTGGCAGAAAACAACCATATTTTTCGATCGACATTCGTGTGTTTTAATATCTCGTCAACATCTTCTTGAAATCCCATGTTCAACATTTCATCGGCTTCGTCCAAAATGACATAGCGACAATCATGTAGTCGAACTGATTTGCGTCCGATTAAGTCGATGAGGCGTCCCGGTGTTCCCATTAAAACTTGAGGTGGGTTCTTTTTAATTTTATTGGCCTGCTTGTGTACGGGTGTACCGCCATACACTACTTCACTGGAAATTTTCCCTAAGTATTTGTTCAAGGATTGGAACGCAACGTGAATTTGCTGAACCAATTCACGCGTTGGGGCAACGATGATAGCTTGTGTTCCGTGTTGGCTATAATCGATGAGTTGAAGTAATGGGAGCAAAAAAGCGGCTGTTTTTCCTGTGCCTGTCTGAGCCAATCCGATGAAATCCATGTTATGTTCAAGGAGTAGCGGAATGGCTTTGGCCTGAATTTCGGTGGGAGAAGATATACCCATTTCATCAAGCGCTCGGATAAGCTTGCTGTCCAGTCCAAGAGAGTTAAATTGATTCATAAATAGTATCGTTGTAATTTTTTCTTCACACGATGTACACCTGACGTATTTCGTCTTGCCAATAATTTGGATAAGAAATATGTGCAAAAAATACACTAAGGAATTCGGATATCACATATGCCATCTTTTCCGCACTATTAAATATACTTACGAATTACGTGTAGTAAATCAACCAGTTGATTTACACATTTATACTTTAAATTTTTCGCATGCGAATGCTCTCGGGTGTAACTTCAAGGTATTCATCTTCTTTTATATATTCCATGGCTTCTTCAAGTGAAAAGACTGTTTTTGGAGCAAGTTTTGCGGAGTCGTCGGATCCTGCCGCGCGCATATTGGTTAGCTTCTTGCCCTTTATAAGATTAACTTCCAAGTCATTTTCTCTAGTGTGTTCGCCAACCACTTGTCCGATGTATATTTGATCACCAGGTCCGACGAAGAATCGTCCACGATCCTGCAATCTGTCCAGTGCATAAGCCAGAGATTGACCTTGCTCCATTGAGACGAGAGAGCCTTTTAATCTTCCTTGTATATCCCCTTTGAAGGCTTCAAAACGAATGAATCTGTGTGTCATTATGGCTTGACCTGCTGTTGCAGTCAACATGTTATTACGCAAACCAATTAGCCCCCTGGAAGGTATTTCGAATTCCAAATGTTGTAAGTCACCTTTTGGTTCCATCACGAGCAGAGCACCTTTGCGATTGGTTACAAGTTCGATGGCTTTTCCTGAATATTCTTGTGGAACATCAATGACGAGTAGCTCAATTGGTTCTTGTTTTATTCCATCGATTTCTTTGATGATGACTTGTGGCTTGCCAACTTGCAATTCATAACCTTCTCGACGCATTGTTTCTATTAATATAGACAGGTGCAAAATACCACGGCCATAAACGTTGAATTTATCTTCGGTATCCGTATCTTCTACTCGAAGGGCGAGGTTTTTCTCCGTTTCTTTGTACAAACGATCACGCAGGTGGCGCGAGGTGACATATTTACCTTCTTTGCCAAAAAAAGGAGAATTATTTATGGTAAAAAGCATGCTCATTGTCGGTTCATCCACTTCAATACGAGGTAGTGCTTCAGGGTTTTCCAGATCTGCTATAGTATCTCCAATTTCAAAATTGTCAATACCACTAATGGCGCATATATCGCCACTTTCCATTTTGTCTTTTTTACTTTTACCGAGACCCAGAAATTCAAAAACTTCTTTCGCACGAACCTTTACTGTATTACCATTCTTTTGGATGAGTGCATAGTCTTTACCGGCCACCAATTCACCTCTAAATATTCTACCTATTGCAATACGGCCCGTAAAATTTGAAAAATCGATGGATGTAATTTGCATTTGAAGCGGTCCCTCTCGTCGAGGTGCCTCTGGTATTTGTTCGATAATACAATTTAATAATGGTGTAATTGTATTTGTTTGTTCTTTCCAATCGTAACTCATCCAACCATTTTTGGCAGAACCAAAAATGGTTTCAAAGTCCATTTGATCTTCACTTGCCTCGAGGTGAAACATTAGGTCAAATACATCGCCTTGAACATCTTCTGGCGTGCAATTCTCCTTGTCAACCTTGTTCACAACAACGATAGGCTTCAAGCCGAGGTCGATAGCCTTTGAAAGTACAAATCGGGTCTGAGGCATTGGCCCTTCGAATGCATCTACTAAAAGTAGAACGCCATCGGCCATTTTTAAAACTCGCTCTACTTCGCCTCCAAAGTCGGCATGACCAGGCGTGTCAATTATGTTGATTTTCACACCGTCATAATTGACGGACACGTTCTTGGATAATATCGTAATGCCTCGCTCACGTTCGAGATCATTATTGTCCAATAGTAATTCTGTCCTTTCGGTCCGCTCATCCAGGACTTTACATTCATCAATGATACGATCGACGAGGGTGGTTTTTCCGTGGTCGACGTGAGCGATGATGGCTATGTTGCGTATTGATTGCATATGTCTATTTCGTCAAAAAGGCGCACAAAAGTAGGATTTTAAAATCGGACAGGCTTAGAGCCTATCCTAGTATATGATCAGTAAGCAAGGACCAAAGATTTAAGACAATGCAATCGGCGCAAAATCACTTAATTTTAGGGCTTTCAAAATTGCCAAAGCTATACGACTTCTAGAGCAAAAAATAAAGAATGATGATGGACATGAGCACATGTTGAGCCTATTTGCTGCGCATGATGATGTGCATGGTGTCTTTCTTATTCTACCGGCCATGGGGGTGCGCGCCTCATATTACAAACACTTCGCCGAAAAGCTGGCCGATCATGGAATGGCCGCGGCGACCATCGATTGGCGCGGACACGGAAAATCGTCTGTCGTCGCGAGTCGAATGCAAGATTGGGGATATAGTAGATTGGTTGAAGATGTCTACGATGTTTGCTACTATTTGCGCAAGCGATTACATTTTGATCGACTCATTATTCTGGGCCATAGCATGGGTGGGCAAGTAGGGCACCTTACAGCAGCTAAATACAGTCATTTGATCGACGGTGTCATCGGTATTACTTCGAGCGATCCATATTATAAAATGTGGCCACGAGGCTATCGACGAGGGTTTTATTTTATCTCGCTTTTAGTCTATCCAATAAGCTATGTCATCGGCCACTTTCCGGGTTATTTTTTCAATTTTGCAAAACGGGAAGCACGCACGGCAATTCGCGATTGGGCACGTGCCGTACGGGAAGGAAAATTTCGATTTCCAGGTAATAATACTGACTTTCGTAAGATCAAGTCGGAGTATGAAGGATTGATCGCATCAATTTCAATTAAAGATGATTTTTTAGCCCCATTGGCAGCTGTGGAGTTTACGCTAAATAAATTTAAAAAGGCTCAATGCAGAAAGCATGTTATTTTGGATTCTAATGCGTATACACATATTAAGCTCAATCACTTTTCCTGGGTGAAAGAATCTTCAATTATCATTCAAAAAATTCTTGAAATATTAAAGGACTGATTCGATGTAACCGAAAAATGACAATCTCAAATTAATCTAATATCAGGTTGCTACTAATTCAGAATGTCACACTTTTTTTGTTCAAGGGTAAACACCGTTATCTCGGGCCTCACATTAAACCTCACCTGATGTAAGTGGCCCAGCGCTCGATTTATATACAAGGTTCTGCCATCGCGTAAATCTATTTCGCCGGCAGCATATTTTTTATTTTTTACAGGCAGTAGTGGCGGCGGTAGAAAAGGCGGTTTACATTGGCCGCCATGTGTATGACCAGCAAGAATCCAACCTTTATAATTATGCCAAATGTCCAAGTCGCATACATCAGGATTATGGCACAAAACGATATTTGCTTTTTGCTCATCGAAATGACGCATAACTTTTTCAGGATTGAAATTCAGCCCCCAGTAATCGTCTAAACCGATGAAGTTTAATCCATCGATTTCTTTCTGTTGATTTTGGAGAAGTTCAATTTTTACTTTTCTCAGATAATAGGACACTTTGGTTGCTACGTGTTGGTCTGACCATGCATCGCCGTAATCATGATTGCCCAGTATGCCGAGGGTCGCAATCTTACCCGTGACAACATACTTTAATACTTCTTGCAATTGGTCAAACTGCTCATTGCTTTCGAAACTGATGTAGTCACCTGTGTAAACAACAAAATCAGGATTAAATTTTTGAGCGGATTTGAACGATTTAATAATGTAGGTATGATCAAACTTATTGCCTACATGAATATCACTGATTTGCATGAGCGTTTTACCAATCAAATGAGCGGGTAGGTTTTGAATTGGCATTTTTTTATGCACAAATTCAAGCCAAAATGGCTCTATTTGCCAGGTATACAGAAAAGTTAGGAGCCCTGCGCCCAGCATTCCGTTTATTGTATGGGCCAAAAAATGCCTTCTTTTCATAGTGTATAATTTAGCGAGTGGTTCTTATTAAGGTAAAAAGTGTGCAGGAATTGTATACTACACGATTACCTGACCATTCATATCGGTTGTTAGCACTTCAGACATATAGTCAAAGTAGGGGAGTAGCGCTTTAAAAGAAGCTGCTACTGTTTGATGAAAACCGGATTTGTGTACATCAGCATTGGAAAATTTTTGCACAAAGTAATATTGCTTTTTTCGTAATAGGTCGATATGGGGATGATCTTTTGGAAATCCACGAGGAGCTGATTTTACACCTTCTCCTTCCAATTCACCAAATCGTTTTTTGAATGAGGCCTTATTAATAATTCTTAATAGCGACACGGCGTCTAATTCGATTTCCTTTCTTACACGCAGCAAATCGTCTTTATTTGGCGCCCAAAAACCTCCGGCGACAAGCGTATTTCCCGGCTCAATGTGTAGATAGTATCCTCCTCTTCTGAATTTGCCAGCGCGCTTGAAGCCACCGCTAAAGTGTGTCTTATAGGGTGTCTTGTCCTTAGAAAAACGGATGTCACGATAGATACGATGGAGCCGCATGTCCTCAATGGAATCAAATTTATCCATCTCTTCGCGCACGGAGGTGTAAAACGACTTTATGTTCTCATATTCTTCCTGATAACTGGGTTTGTTTTCATTGAACCATTCCCGATTATTGTTTTTGGATAGCTTTCTTAAAAATGTAAATGTTGACTTTGGAATATGTTTCATGCTTAAATTTTATTAGAAATATTATTCGGCGATAATTACTTGTCGAGTAAACCGATTTTGACCTATATCTATGACAACGTTGTACGTTCCAGCCGGGTAGTCGTTTGCATTAAAAAATAAATATTTTTGATGAGCTTCAAACACGTCGTCATATAGACGATTTACTAGCTTGCCTTGGCTGTTATATAGGTGTACAGCGATATTTGACTTTTGAGAACATGAAATGGGTATAGCCGTCAAACCACGTGCGGGATTAGGGAAAATTTGGCCAATTTCTACACCTAACCTGTCGGTGTTTTGATTAGAAACAACGACTGCATCAAAGCGCCATCCTCCCCCAAGACTTCCTGTTTGTGGTTTTTCAATGACTTTTCCATTTACGGTTGTGACTCTTATAAAATATTGATAAAAGTTTTGTCCCAACATTGGAAAAGTAGCCTCGTAAACATCTAGTTGATCGTTGTACGTCATCAATATGCTGTCAAACGAAATTCCTTCGTCGTCAGAATAAAACAGGTAAGCGTTGTCTATTTCGTATTTATGTTTTATAGTTGCTGTTATATGCGGTATGCTGTCGTATGCTGGAATCGACCCGCGCACGGGCTCATGAAGCACCCAAATTATATCCTCGGTACCTAACTCTTTTATAATACAATGTAATGCTCCACTTAGCGGAATAATAGCGTTGCAATTTATTCCGACTATTTTATGACCAGGCAACGCCTCTTGCCAAATAGCCAGCGCTGGCGTGTCATATTGCTCTTCATAGACAGGAACCAACACTGTTTTATTTATCATCATGGCGTTTGCGTAAGTCCTATAGTCACCGCCTTGGTGCGGATATCGACCAGTGGCATCAGGAGGCATTGGAATGCGGATAATATTAAAATCCCGATTAAATGTTGTTTTAAATTGTTCAATAATATATTGAATATTCGCTTCTATTTGGGGTCCATCTGCAATTCCCTCTGGATATTCTCCTACAATAATCGTTTCTTCATCAATCATTTTCATATGCATGTCGATATGATGAATTAAATCGTATGGAAGATTTGTCATTTTTATGTATTCGGAAATGCCCATGTAAGCCGCCATTATATTGTCAATATCTTCCTCGGAATGATTCGACATACCCCAATCATTGTCAGGGCCGTTTTCATCTAGTACAAGCTTCGAAGAAAACCCCTGACCGTTGCCATTGCTCATAAAATTTCCACCGGTATGAACAAGATCATAAGGTTGAGTTGCCAACTCAATCACTGGAATATTGAGTTGGGCGCCTACCGCCTGAGGAATTTGATCGTCTTGAAACCGCGGCCGATTATAAATCCAATCGACAATTACAAGCGAATCAACATCATTCACGTAAATTGTATTCGGCCCATAGTCACGAATCCATAATGAATTATACGGTGCATCAATAAATTCAACATTGGACGTATAATCGACCCCTTCTATATCGAGCCGCTGCTTAACCTGATCTTCGTTCGTCGTGGCGATGTAAACTACCACTTCCTCCCGTGCATGACGTACGATTTCGGCTTGAATCTGCCAAAATGAATTTGACCAGGCAATCACTATGCCCTGAAGTTCCTCCCATTCGGCCATAGCCCTTGGCTGGTGGGGCGACGGCATTGGTGTCCTCTGTGACGCACGTTCATAGACACGCTCTAGGTAAGAGGGCATTTCGGCTACTTCCGAATCCGTCATGTGCCTTGGCAATTCTGGCACCTGAGCAAAAGAAACGCAGAGGCCAATAAGTGTGAATAAACAGGTTAAAACGACATCTTTCATACAACTAAAATATATAATATCTTCTTTAGTCGACTTTTTGTACAAGTTGGATTGCCCCGGTCGAAGGTCCACTTGCTTTTGTCGTAATTTAATCTTCTTGGAAACCAAGGCTGGGTAATACTGGTTTTTAGTGAAATGCATTTTTTGCGTTCAGAGCCTATGATGCCGATCAAATCGAGTCATTCCATTCCGATTCAAGATGAAAAACCCATCTGGCAAGGTAGGGCTTGTTCAGGAATGAATATCAAAGGTCTGGTCATTACAGCGGTCCTGGGGAGCCTATCGGTCATTAGTATTGTTTTAATTTTTGTACTAAATATTATTCAATATGACCCAGCCAATTCCGCCATTAATATTGTTGAATTTTTGGTCTTATTCATGGGAATAGGTTATTATTTCTATAAAATAAGTAGATTTGTCGATTTTACAATTTGGACAAAGTATGCTGTTTTCAAAAACCATATCGAGTTTATTAAAATCGGAATTTTTCCTAGACTTGCTGTCTTGCGCTTTTCAGACATTTCAACATTTCGGCTCGAACACTTCGAACATGACAATTCGTGTACTATCCATATTGCCACAAATCAAAACCTCAAGTTCAGGTTTATAAACATAGATGAACATGAAAAACGTTTGATGCCTGCTTTTGAACGCATTTCAGACGGCTTGGCATTATTTGACTTACTTCATGACTTGCATTCTTCAACTCAGATTAAACCAATAACTAAAAAGGTACCTAAATCAAAAAGTGAAAAGTGGTCGCTTCAAACGGCAATGAGTAAAACGCTTCATCTCATATTCAGTCTGGTGTTTTTTGTTTTATGCATGTATTTGATTGATGTAAAAGCATTCTCGCCAAATAAAATTCATGACACGATTGTTCGCATCGAACGTACATACGGATATGATGGTACTGATATTATGGCTAAACACATGACGGCAGGAGGCTACACTTTTCAAACCTATTCACCTGTTTCATCAGAAGGTGGTAAAATAGTTTTGTTTGTTAGCCCATTGTTCGATTCCATTATTGATGTTCATTCAAAGGCTGGGGTTCATACCGCCATTCTGTTGTCTGGATTAAACGGATTTGCGTTATATGCGTATTTATTTTCCTTTTTGACTCTTTATTACGCCATCTACCGTCTTAGTACTTCGCAATATGCCCTCGAAGCGGATGAGATGCCATTTATTTACATAGCTCCTTTATTTTGCATCGCAGTATGTTTATATTTTTATGTGGCGTTTAATTAATTTTGGTCGTTGTAGCCTCGTAGATTTCTATGGTTTTGAGAAATGAGAGAAATGAATTCAGATATTCAAGAATTCGTCTTGTTATATTACCAACAAGGTTGCCACGTAATGCCATCCCATACCATCAATTTATTTAATGAACTGTCAAAGTAAACCGTACCTCTTTCCGGATTTGTAGGTGCCGCGTCAAGTGGTTTTAATTGAATAAATTCAGACAAACTGATGGCGCCGTCTATGCAAGCATTTCCTCGAACATTCAATTGGGTTTCAAGTCCATTGTGCACTTCGCAGAAAGTTGAGGTTAAAGGAGGTGGACATAGTCCATCATCGGCCGAGCAAAAATCTGAAAATGTCGCGTCCAACATATTTCCTGGGTCGATATGACTAATGGAGGAAAGGGTGTTGCACAATTTTTGCAATTTAATGTCGTAACAACCTGTAAGCAAGTTGTTTTCAAGAAATAAAGTAATCAATGAATCCGGATCGCCCAATGATTGGGGAATAAGTCCTGTTAAGGCATTCGAATCGAGACGAACAGTAGTAAGATTCGGCATGTTTCCGAATATATCTGGTATGTCTCCGGTTAAGTCGTTGTTTTGTGCGGTGAATTGAACCAGCTCAGACCAGTTGCTCAATCCACTAGGTATACTTCCATCTATATTATTATCATGCAGATAAAATTGTCGCATGTTAGTTAGAGACGAATAGGATGTAGGTATTGGGCCCGTAAACTGATTATCCTGAACCCAAAATTGCGTTAGCATGGTCATGCTACTGTACGATGGTCGCAGCATGCCGGATAGATTATTGGAACTGACGGCGAAACTCCTTAAATCTGTCATTGATGAATATGTCGAAGGCAATGTGCCGGTAAGTTGATTATTTTGAACCCAAAATGTGCGTAAATTGATAAGACTGTTTAGTTCTATGGGTAAACTCCCCATTAACATATTGTCGTTCAACTGTAGTGTTATCAGTGTCATGAGGTTTGAAATACCAATTGGAATTGTCCCTGAAATATTATTGGAGCTAAGATCCAACGATTTGATATTTGGAAAAGACGAAAACGTCGTTGGTATCGATCCGGATAAATTATTGCTTCTTAGAATAAGTGAAACGAGGGAGTCGCAATTACCAATGGTTGATGGAATTGAACCATCCAGCTGATTAATTTGGGCCTGGAAAATACGTAATTTAGAACAATTACCGATACTTGTGGGTATGCTGCCTGTTAAATTGTTTTTTCCAAGCAACAAACTCGTTAATTCTGTTAAATTCCCAATCGTTGATGGCATGTTCCCTGAAAGGTCATTACCGAAGAGATTCAGCGATTCAAGTAAAGAAAGTTGATCAATTGATGCTGGAATATTGCCAGAAAGCTGATTTGAATTTGAATCTAAACTATCTTGACAATGCAATATTCTTAATTCCGCTAAGTCGCCAATTTCTATTGGCAATGTCCCAATTAAATTGTTATCCGCCAAGTTTATGGATTCGACGCGATTATTGGAATTGACTGCTATTCCATACATCGATCCTAAATCACAATTCATCGGTGGAGTGGCATTGTCCCGAACGAGTGCCCAGCCTGAATTTGTAGTCCAGTTGTCTCCATTTGTGCTATTATATAATGCTTTAAGTGCCAAAAAATCATCAGTGTTACATTGGGTGTACAGGACTGTATTGCACAACAAAGAGAAAATTATAATGTGGAAATTTATGATTTTCATGGTTTTTATTTTCAAATGTCCAGCGGAATTGAACCATTGCAAAACTATACCGAGTAAGCGGTACGATTTCCAATTAATTGGAGTAGTTAGATCATTAAACGGGAAACATAGAAAATAGAAAAAAGTACGTACCTGCGTGCCATCAACTTTATTGTTAAACCTTTTATTAGCTCAAATCAAATCCAGAAGCGCGTAGGGTTGTCTTATCTTAGTAACTGAGAGGTAAGCGAATAGCATAAATTTAATTTATAGCTTTCGATTACACTTTATTCCGTGTAATGAACCGAAATTACTAATAAAATTTTGGCCATGCCTTAATCCAACAGCCCATACATATTTTTCTCAATGGCATGTGCTGCTATTTGCGTACGTAATTCAACAACATTCTGAGGTGGATAATTTGAAAAACGCTGAATACCCATGAGCATGATTCGTTTTTCATCACCAGATGCAAATGAAGCCAGTGAATCGCGAGACAGTTTAGCAATGACATCTTGCGTATCGTGTAATAGTACTTTTAATGCACATTCTTTTAATTCATATTGCACATCATTACGTTCTTTTAATTTAACGATGCGCAGAAGGACACTTTCGGCAATAAAAGTCTGAATTAATATATCGGCCAAATTCATCATTATTTGCTGATTGTTGGCTAAATCTAACTTTCCGTCCATTTGATATTTTACTGCGGCCCCGGCAGTTAATAAGGCCATTTTCTTGAAATTGGAAACAGCGGTTTTCTCAGCCGCCAGCGGCTTGGTATCTTGTGTAAACGATGGCAACTTGGTTAATTCCTTTTGAACAGCCCATGCCGCGTCCGTCATTTTTAATTCCCCTTTCATTACACGTTTCATGAGCATCTTTACGGATAACAGGCGATTTATTTCATTCGTACCCTCGTATATGCGGTTAATACGTGCATCTCGGTACGCGCGTGCAGCAGGATACTCTTCAGAAAATCCATAGCCTCCATGAATTTGCACAAGTTCATCTACGGCATAATCGAGTGCCTCTGAACCAAATACTTTGATAATTGCACATTCAATGGCGTATTCTTCAGCTGATTCTAATAGGGCCATTTCAAATGTTAAACCCTGATCGATAAATTCTTGGTTTTTTATTTTCATTAGATTGGAAACACGGTACACAGCTGACTCCAGTGCGAATGTCAATACGTGTTGCTGTGCAATTTTATATTGAATTGCACCGAAGGAGGAAATAGGGACTTTAAATTGATGTCGTTCATTGGCATATTTTACTCCCGTGGTAATCAGCCTTTTCATTCCGCCCAACGTCATGTTGCCCAACTTGAAACGACCAATGTTTAAAATATTAAATGCTATAATATGACCACGACCAATTTCGCCTAGGAGCTGCTTGCCTGGGACAACTACATTTTCAAAAAATACCTGCCGAGTCGAAGAGCCTTTAATTCCTAATTTGTGTTCTTCCTCTCCCAACCGAATACCCTCGGCATCGGCGTCAACAACAAATCCGGTGAAACCTGTTTTACTATCCGGTGTATTCTCGCCGCTCACCTGTGCAAATACGATGAAAACGTCGGCAAAACCTGCATTGGAAATCCAGATTTTTTGACCGCTAATTTTATATGTATCGGATGCAGCGTCATATTCCGCAGTCGATTTAGCTCCGAGTGCATCAGATCCGGATCCCGGTTCTGTAAGGCAATAAGCCGCTTTTTTAATACCGGCACTTAAATCAGGTAAATATTTCATTTTTATTTCTTCGGAGGCAAAATAAAGAATGGGCAACATGCCGATTCCAGTGTGCGCTGCGAATGTGGTATCAAAAGAGCCTCCGGCTCTTCCCAACTCTTCAAGTATGGCTGTCACCGTGTTTTTATCCATCTCCATACCGCCGAATTTTTCCGGAATATGTGCACCTACCAAGCCAAGTTCGCCGGCCTCCTCCATCATTTTTGCTTGCTCATCGAGCTCATGTATGCGTTCGCCTAATTGCTCCACAAAATCACGACAAGCTGTGCGCATCATATGCTGTTCGGTGGTCAATTCTTCCGGTATGAATATGTCTTGATTATTGTCGAGAATTAAAAATTCTCCACCTAGGGGTATGCGGTTAGATGTGGCTGTGTTGCTGTCCATGCCAATAGTTAAATTAAAATGTTAGTCAATTGCGCGGTCGCGTTAGTCAGACGAGATCGCAGTCTTTGCAACAAGAGTAGTCAGCTGCTTGCTGCTGTCTTTAATCCCTAAAGATAGTGAAACGTTGAGATTGATACAAGGTATGCTATGAGGAGGATGCTTCTTCATCTCTACTTACAGGCAAATTATTGATTTAGTATTCAGTAGATCAGTGTTTCTAGATATTATTAAAAACTTTGTATATTGTCCATCATAATATCTCCGCCCCGATTTACGATGATTACCTGCATGCACATCAGATAATTTAAATTAAAATATAGCGGAAGCTATCAAAAAATGTCTGCCTCAGGTGCGTAATGTATAGCATTTAATACATCATAGGCATCGTTTATCGTGATTAGATTTTCAATGTTGACATGCCATGATTCTTCCCTAAGTAAGAGAACTTAAAATAAATTATGAGACCGATTGATTTTTTTAAACCTCAAATGTACAAGCATGAAAAACCAATTGCATTTTGTCTCACTGACGTTATTCCTTAGTTTAATCATATCGATTTGTTGGAGTCAAAACCTTGAATTTGCACATGATTTAACCAAGCCCAAATCGTTTTCAATTTTAAATATACCAACGGAAGTTGCTGAACAGAATGGGCCGTTTTTAGAGCACTATGTTTCGCTTGAAAACGATTTAGTGACAGATGCAAAATATGAAAGACGTTCTGGGCGGACAACATCTTGTAGCACAGATACGGTTTCATTCCCTCAGGCTAGGGCGACTGGTCTTCAGGCTTTAAATATTAATAACGCGACTTCGGCGGAAGCGGTTTCGCAATATTTTAATGCACCACAATCAATAACGGTTAGAGGCTTCGATTTTTATGCCTATAAATTGGACGATATCGGAGGGATTACCATAAATGTCCTTTGTGAATTGTACTTAGCGGGACCTGACAGCATGCCGACCGGTGCGGCGCTGGCAAGTGTGAATGTTGCTGTAGACACATCATTTAATAATGGTAGTCTGGCCACATTGAAAAAGCAAGCCATATTTGCTTCTGCAGTCACAGTCAATCAACCGTATGTCGTAGTTGTTTCGAATTTTTCGCCTATAGGGATTGGCATGTTGTCGAATAGTTATCAGGCCGTTCCAGCAGATGGTCAGATGAGTTGGCTTGCCGGGATTCGAATATTTGGAACATGGATCAGAAGCTATGCTGTAAATGTTGGTGGAACTGTATTCGATGCGGATTGGCTTATGCATCCATATGTTGCTTACGACTTGACTGCTGACTTCATGAAGGATGTAACCTGTCTGGATACCGCAAATACTCCTGTTAATTTCACTAATGCATCCTCTCCCATTTTATATGATCTTATGTACAATCAGGCGGCCTTTGTCGGTTCATCTCCCCTTTCATCCACATGGGACTTCGGAGATGGAAGCGCTACCGTTCAAGATTCTTCGACTACACATACGTATGCCGTTGTCGGTGCATACACGGTATCCAGGACTGATTCTCTTTTTGGATGGTCTACTACCTGTGTTGATGAAATGACCATGGATTTTCAGACAAACGACTTGATGTGCCCTGGAAATACGACCTCCGCGACTAACATTTTGGAAGATTATACCTCCCTCACAACGGATACCTGCGACGGTTTCTCTGTTTCTCAGAATCCACTCCCAGGCGTTCCGCTCATTGCACCCACAGATGTTACCTTGACGTTGGATGGCCAATCCTGCGTATTCACCGTGTCTCCACCTGTGGTGGCGAGTCAAACATTGTATTTCGAAGATTTTCAGAATATGACAGGGCCAACGACTTCTGTGGTGAATACGGTCACCGGCGGTCCAATGACTGCGCATAATTTGGATGGAAACACACCTAATGGGAACGTGGCTTATGTGACAGACGCCTGGATTGCGCGTGATGATTTTATTCAGGATCCAACCGGCATGGATACCGTTGCATTTAGCACATCCTGGTATTCTCCTCCTGGATCATCAGATGATTGGATGGTTACCCCTCAAATTGCAAATATTCCTGCTGGAACAAAGCTGTCATGGGACGCACTGGCACCTGATGCCCTTTATCCGGATGGGTACGAAGTGTATGTATCTATTGGAGGGGCCACACCGACAGATTTTCTTGGTGTTGATGGTACATTGGTGTTTACGATTGCGGGAGAACAAGATACCTGGAATAAAAAAGAAGTTGATCTGGACGCCTTTGCCGGAGAAAATATTTATATCGCCTTTCGAAACAATTCCATTGACCAATTTCTCTTGATGATTGATGATATTTCTGTCTTTGTCCCGGTTGACAATGATGTGTCGTTAGATAGTGTTAGTAATCAGCTTCTCGGAGAATATCATGCCACGACCTTACAACAATTTACAGGGTGTAACTTTGAACTAGGGTGTAGGGTTGAGAATGTTGGTGGCAATGACGCACTCGAAGTAGTGGTAATAGCCAAGATCGAACTTGATGGGTCGATAATCGATTCAGTCTTCAGTGACACCGTGCAAGTGCTTTCGCCTGGAATGGACTCGCAGTTAGTCTTTTCTCAGGCCTATTCGCCTGCACTCGAAGGAGACTATCGAATATTGTATGAAGTGCGAACTACGTCTCCTGACAACAATAGCTTGAATGATGTATTGAATTCGCCAATTCGGCGCATCGTGCCGAATTATATGGCACGTGATGACGATCAAATTACTGGTAATTTAGGAATTGGCGTCGGTCCAAATCAGAACTCAATCCTCGGGCAAAACTTTACATTAAAAAGTGATGGGGTTGTCGATAGCATAACCTTTTTCTTAGGCGGAAGTACACTTGGCGATTCAACAGCAGTGCGTATTTATAATACAGATCCGATAGATGGCAAGCCCACGACATTAATTGACCGATCGGAATCTATTGTCATTACACCGTCAGAGATGAGTGCCTGGGTGACACTTGGTTTTTCAAGTCCAGTAAACCTCACGGCGGGCACCTATTATTTCGGAGTAGAAGAACACGTTGACAACATTTCATTGGGTTACGCCAATAATATTTTCACGCCTGGTGCTACTTGGATAAATTGGAATACCATTCCTGGTGGCGATTGGTCAAACAATGAAGACTTTAATTTCGAAGTGTCATACCTTTTGCGTCCTATTTTTAGTGCAGAGTGTATGTTGTCTTGCATAGTAGACCAAGTGACAGATGATCTTGTGCTTGCGGACTACCGAGATTCAATCGACTGGAATTGCGGCGGGACGCTTATACAATCTCCAGCTCCGGGTGCGCCTTTCACTGGCCCGGTAGATGTTACCATTACTGTTGACACGTTTTCATGTATTTTTAATGTAATGAGCACTCAGTCGGTGCTTCCTCTTCCTTATTGCGAAAATTTTGATGACTTACCAGTTGACAATACTTCATTTGCTCCGGGTGCAGAGCCCAATCCAGCGCCTGACGGCTTATTTTCAAATGGCCTCATCAATGTACAAAGCGATTTAGCAACTCAAGATTGGTATGGTCGATCAACATCAACAGGTTCCAGCAATACGGGACCCTCAGGCGATCATACCAGCGGATCAGGTGTCTATCTATTTGTTGAGGATGGATTTGGCAATCACACTGATATTACGCTCGAGACTCCGAAAATTTTTATCGAGTCAGACCTAGGTGCCACATTTGAATATTATGCGCACAGCCGTTCAGCAGTGCCAAATGCCAACAATTACCTCATCGTTCAAATCGATACAGGCAACCTGGTTTGGACGACAATCGATTCTTTTACCAGATTGTCGACGACAGATACGTGGTTCGCCAGAAGTATCTCGTTAAATGATTATATAGGGGCGGTCGCTCGATTCCGATTTGTTTGTAACAATTCGTTTACGTCGTTTCAGCACGATATAGCCATTGACGACTTGTGCA
This sequence comes from Saprospiraceae bacterium, assembly GCA_028279185.1. Taxonomy (GTDB): domain Bacteria; phylum Bacteroidota; class Bacteroidia; order Chitinophagales; family Saprospiraceae; genus JANQSS01. The sequence goes on from JANQSS010000104.1 coordinate 125,576, forward strand.
TTAGAGATCTTGCAATGTCCGTTAGCCTTACCACGGTCGACAATCTTTGCGGCGGAGCTAATGAAGGTAAGGCAACGGCGAATGTAATGGACGGCTTCGAACCTTTCACATTTCAATGGTCTCGCAACAGCTCGGATACTAATATGATAGGAGGCCTTACTGCAGGACCTATATCAGTCACGGTTACCGATGCCTTAGGGCAGATAGCCACTGCCACCGACACCATTTTTGATGATACACCAGACATAGTTTGTACGACATCGGTGGAAGACTATCCATGTGAATCCATCATTTCCATTGATACGATTTACGGAGGTACGCCAAAATCATCATGCAATCCTCAAGCAGCAAATTGCAGTATGGCAGATCATGACACATTGGGTTTCGGAACCACTACCAATACTTCTACAGGTTACCCCGCTCCTTTCGGTAATTGGTACTGGGGAGCCCGGCATCAAATTCTCTATCGAGCTTCCGAGCTGCAAGCGATGGGACTATCAGCAGGCCTGATCAATTCTATCGCTTTTGATGTTGCGCAAATAAATGGTACAACGAATTACAGTAATTATCAAATTAAAATGACTTGTACAGCAGACACTTTATTAAGCGGGGGCTGGATTCCCGATGCTCAAGTCGTTCGATTTCCTGCTTCATACACTGTCTCCGTAGGATGGAATACGCTTACATTTGATGAACCTTATGCCTGGGATGGTATATCAAATATTGTTGTCGAACTCTGTTTCAATAATGTAGGATTCACAAACAACAGCGCCACTAGGTGGACAAACACGGGCTATACATCCGTCCGTTACTATCGCGCAGATATCTCAACCGTATGCTCCAACACCACTAGCACTACCGGTACGTCTAGTAATCGACCGAATACCGTTTTTGGGCATTGTCCGTTTGAGATTCAGCCATATGACGTTTTATGGTCAACGGGTGATACTACATTGAACACCACAGTCACGGAACCAGGAGACTACTACGTCACAATTACAGACGACTTAGGTTGCGTAAAAGTGGACACCGTGACGGTTTCCACAATCCTGAATGATCCGCCGACCGCCAGTTGTGTGACCAATAGTGACTTTATGCTGGATACCACTGGTAATGTAACCATCAGTGCACCTAGTTTGAATATGAATTCGACGGATGATTGTACTCCAGACGATGATTTACGATATAGCTTTTCAGGAACAGATGTGACCGATACGACCCGTATGTATACATGTCAGGACGTTGGAAATGTTCAAGTTCAGCTATACGTTTGGGATGAAGACGACTTGGTCTCATCTTGTCTGGCGGACTTCAATATTATAGATGAAACCAGTCCTGTGCCGGTGTGTAATGATATCACAGTCTATCTAGACGCAGCTGGTATGGCTAGTTTGACAGCGGCTGATTCAACTTCTTTAGTCGCGGGTGCAATGGATTTATGCTCGGATGTGACAGCTTCGTTCAGTCAGACTACATTTGATTGCAGCGCAGTTGGAACACCTATAGATATTACGGTCACTTACATGGACGAATCGTTAAATGAAACATCTTGTGTTTCATCCGTCTTAGCCATTGATACCTTTGCTCCTACTGCTATTTGCGGTAATGTTAACGTTCCTCTTAATAATCAAGGTATCGCCCTAGTTCCGGCATTTGCACTTCTGGCGTCCAGTTTCGATATCTGTGATGGAACGAATGTAAAAGTGTCTTATTCATCTACGGATCCGGATAGTAATATTGCAATTGTCAATTGTTCGTATGTTGGTGTAGGTCCTGTCGACGTGCCTATTTATGTATACGATCAATCCGGCAATATGGCCACATGTATAGGGGGGATTCAGGCCACAGACGCCATGGCACCGCAAGCGGTTTGCAACGACATTACGATTGATTTAGGCGGAATGGCGCAGAAGGATATTGCAGGTGCAGATTCTGCCGCCATCATTGCTGGTTCTTCTGACAATTGCCTCGATTTTGCAACTGTGGTCTTCGATCCACCAATGGTGACCTGCGCAGATGCCGGAAATATGGTTGCCGTCCAGGTTACAATAACAGATCCTGCCGGTAATGCTGACATGTGTGTGGCAAATGTCTCTGTAGTTTCGAGTGGGTCTGGGGGAATAGTTTACGTAGATCAAAGCGCTTCGGGTAACGCCGATGGTTCTTCTTGGGCGGATGCTTATACAAATCTGAGTGACGCCTTGAATCCAGCCAATGCACCATCATGTGGATCTGTTTCTGAGATTTGGGTTGCGACAGGTAACTATGTGCCGACTGATAGTGCCGGATTGTTGCCGACAGATGCTAATAATCGATCATTTGTTATGCTTCCTGACGTTGGTATTTATGGTGGATTTTTGGGAATTGAATTAAATCGTTCGGATCGAAATTATGTAAATAATACGACAACGTTGGATGGAGCTAATTCTGTTTACCATGTTGTATTGAATGCCAATAATGGATTGGATACAACGGCTAAATTAGATGGCTTCACCATCACGGGAGGTGATGCCAGTGGATCAGGGCCAATTAATAATAAATTAGGTGGTGGCATGTATAATCATAATAGTTCACCTCTAATTAATCACTGCCGGTTTGAAAACAACAACGCCGTCTTCGGAGGAGGATTATTGAATAGAAGTAGTGCAGCTAGGATATTAAATAGTTATTTTATTTCTAATTCTGCAGCTATGGGTGGTGGCGCCTTTAATTGGAGTAATACGGTAAGTCAATATGTTAATTGCGTATTCAGCAATAACAATGCTACGAAAGATGGCGGTGGTATGATGAATAATAAAAATACAAATGCCGAGGTCATTAATTCGAGCTTCGGTAATAACTTGGCCAGCAGATGGGGCGGTGGATGTTTTTCTGCGAAAACTTCTACCTCTATTATGTATAATGATGTGCTATGGGGTAATTCACCCGAGCAATTGCGGTCGGATGGATCCTCTTCCTACGATGTCATGTACTCCGATGTTCAGGGTGGTTTTGTGGGCATTGGAAATATAGACGCCGATCCATTATTTACCAATGTATTGGCCAATGATTTGTCGATTCCAGTTGGTTCGCCACTTAATGGTGCTGGAAATAATGGCCTGGTACCTGCTGATATAATCGAGGATATTATTGGGAATGACAGGTTTTTTGGAACCGTAGACATGGGTGCCTTCGAAGTTGTATTCCCCCTTCGTCTGGCTCAAGATGATCAATCTTTGAGAGCATTGGTTTACCCTAATCCGAGTACGGATATCATAAATGTCGAATTGACTGATGTGCAAAAAGGAATTTTTTCATGGCAGTTAAAAGATTTGGAGGGCAGAGTAGTAAGAATAGGGACGAGTTTCTTGCCGACTTTTCAGATAGACCTCAATGGCGCACCAAGTAATATTTATTTCCTAACCATTATTGAAGGAAGTCAAACGACTACTGTAAGGTTTGTTAAGATTAAATCTTAAGAATAGATATACCATATTAAACTTATTCAGCGTCGATTAGTTTTAATCGGCGCTGATTTATTTTTTTCGTGATGAGCGAGGCCGACATTGGTTTTATAATTTAGTCAGTTGTCGGACAAAACGCAGGATACAGGCCTATGATCACTCGTAATGGTATGTCTATTGGAGCCTGAATTTCCCCGTTCGAATGCTTGATGTTCAACCAATCCGGCATTTGCATTTACTTTTAATGGAAAACTACCGTCACAAAGCGGCTGACTCATAAGTATATGATCAAGCAATAAAGGGTTTTGACTTGCCGGTTTATCCAGAATTTCATCCCGAAATCGCGCAGTCCATCGCAAGTTTTGAGAGGTATCAAATAACGCATGATTAAAATAGCGTTCTGCCAATAAGATCTCTCCTTGCAAATTTTGAATTAAATCGAAAAATAAATATTGCGATTCGAAAAAATCATGCCCCGGGCCATCATTGCAATCACCTAAAACCATAATGGCGGGTTTGGCCAACTGATCAAATTTTGCATCGATATAATGTCGAATATTTCGCGCTTCGGTTGCGAGTTTAACACGGGCCTTCAGTGCAGTCTCAAGATATGCTCCTGTGAGATTACCGTCTACATTCCGTTCGATACGCTTCATATTTATTTTCGACTTGAGATGCACACCGATTAATTCCATTTCATCACCGCTGTCATGGGTATAAATTAAAATTTGCGGTTGACGATAATGATCGTGATCATCGGCCTCTATTTTGCCCCAATAATTAACCGACCAATCTATTTCTCCGACAAAACTTTGCCAAACTCGTGCTTCTTGAATTCGACAGGATGCCAATATTGAGGGTTTTACCACATACCACATCCATTGTGTACCACGACCGTCATATCCATAATCGCGATCCCGATCGCCTAAGTCGTCAGTTGATGTTTTTAATAGTACGGGTAACCATTTGTCTTCCAGGACTTCCGTACAGAATTTTGTAATTGCTTCCTCGCCCTTTGGCCCTTCGACAATTAATAATATATCCGGATTAATTTCTTCGATGGTTGATCGAATACGGTTTATTCGGTCTGAAAGAAGTGAACTGGGATTCTCGTCAAGCAATTTAGAACTGTGCTTGATATTCCAGGTTGTGACTTTGAGCGCCATAGTATTGAATTATCCATTAATAATGCAAATTCAACAGAGGAAGGAATTGTATTTATTATGTGTCGTTTGATATTACAAGGTCAACAGTAATCATGAACTATTTTGAACCAAAAAGATTAACTGTACCAAGTGGAATAAGACGTTGATTAGCATTAAGCTTAATCACAATAATATCGCCGTCTATTGTCGCGATAGAAAATAAGAGGCCGATGATTGGGGTCATCATAAAACAATATTTTATTGTTATCTACTAACTTGATTTTCTGGCCGTATTGATTTACAAGTGTACGTCTATTAATAACTTCAAATGTGCTCCAATACCCGCGAAAACGAATTCGAGCGGTCTTGCTCCTTGAAACAACAGACATATAGCCTCGTTGACGATTGCTTATCCATCTGCCATTTATGTGATCTAATGTTTGATTGATTATGCCATAGTTCCAATTATAAGAGTCACGGCTATTCTTTCGAAAGGATAAAATTTTCCTGCCGTCCCTGGGAATAAATTCAAGACGATTTGGTGGAAAGAATTCATACGCATTTCCTTCGTAATCCTCAAATCGATTTATATTTACTTCTCGATAATAATACGGATTTCCGTTGTCCAATCGCACGACCTCAATCCCATTTCTGGTTCGGTTTATTTCAATTTGAATATCGAATTCATTACCGATCCAAAAGCCTGTGAAGGTGGGATACTCGCAACGAACGTCAAGTTTAAAGAGAAGGATAAATAATATGAATAAGCCTATTTGTTTCATGGGTGAATCATTTTAATAATAAAAGTAAATGTTCGACCTGTTAATTTGTCTTATTGATGGGTTAGCAAAAGGTTAACCTCGTTTCTCATAACACGAATATTTTGAAGCAATTTAAAATGTTCTATTTGTATCAGTTTATTTAGCTACAATTAGAAATAGGCCATTTTGATTACTAGGAATTTGCACCAGAATCATATGGAGCGAGACCATGATAGATAAGAGGATCGATTAACTAATTGATGGGTTTTAGTTCTCATCGCAAATTTTGGGTAGTAAGCATGGATTATACTACGAGACGACAACACTTTAATACGAGGAGCCGCAAGATCACGATCTTTAGGTAGATTCACATAATATTTTCTAGATTTGCCCTTCGATGCAAATGGGGCTATGGCGCAGTTGGCTAGCGCGTTTGACTGGCAGTCAAAAGGTCCCGGGTTCGAATCCCGGTAGCTCCACAAGAGGATGACAAAGAGAAAGCGCCTCGGTTTACACAAATAGACTGTAAATAAGAAGTGGTCGTGCTCAGATTATGAATGACGGTCGATTTGATGAACCGCAGGTAATAAATCAGGTATTTTGACCTTTTGTATCAAGAAAATTCGCAGTTCGGCTACTGGTAATTGACTCCAGCATGTTGTAATGCAAAACCTCTATCTTTCACATTCTGTCAAGGACAGTTCTGATGCTAGCCATTCCTTTTTAATGCGGACGTTTTCATCTGGATTTATGGAAAACTCCATTGCAAACCTAATCCAAACCCTGCGGCATCGGCGTAACTTTTCCAACTTCCTGATTCAAAAATAGGTGTCAAACCAACTTGATAGGAAGCAGAGGCTGAAAGCGCTAATTGATGATTGATTCTACAGGAAATATCGACTTGTCCAATTCCGGCTAAGAAACCTGACTTTACTCCCTGTTGGTCTTTAATACGCTGATTCCTTCCTACCATAATATCCGAGGTATTTTGAACACGCAACTGGACATCATTGGTAATACTACCTAAAAATGCATAAGAAGGCCCTACTGAAATATTGATACCCCACGAAGGAGAAGAAAACAACCTGTATTCCATACTAGGTGAAATGGAATACACCCAAAAAGAATGATCCGAAATGACATCAATTAAAAGATCCTGGTCGTCAACGATGTCATTCACTCGGTTGAATGTAACTTTTGACTGTAAAAGACCATACGGTGTTCCCAACGTCATGTTATGTACATTTTCCATAGGGTTTTCTTCACCGGACAAGCTGTACGTCACATTAGAACTATGACCCGATACAGATTGTATGCGTTGGAAACTGGCTGCCAGCCTTAGGCCTAATCGTTTTGACATTGGCTTCGTAGCAGACAGGGAAACTCCAAATCCTGATTTCCTTTCCTTATAAAAGTCTGCAGGGTTTAGTGCCGAACTGAAACTGGTATTTAACCAATCATTCCATACAATGTAGTACCCCGTTGAAGATATAGACCAGCCTGGTTTCGTTAGTTGCCTGTGCACTTCAATCTTGGAAAACGTGTTCATTGAAGGATTGGCAACTTCATATTTCAGAGACATCAACTTGATTTTAGCCAGTTTATCTAATAATTCAATATTAGATTCGAGAGATTGTGGGTGCTTAAAAACAATTTCTTTCACGCCCTGTGAACTATTTTCACGTAATGTTTTGGGGCTCCTGGCTTGCGTCAATAACAACTTGTCATCTGTTTTGAGTGACGTTGCCAAATCCCTTTCATTGGTAAGAATAAAATCCGAAGAATTAGGGTTCATCGGTTTTGGAACGAAAGAAGCTTCATTGATCTCAACTTCGGCAGCTTTCGGATCATTCGCAAATTTAATAATGTATCCGTCTCCACTCGCATTTACGTTTTCATTCATAAAGGTCCCCTTTATAACGGAGTACTCGGTTGATGATGATCGTGACAAAATAGATTGCGCCTTGTTATTTTTATTTAAAACTGTCAGGTTTTTTTTGGGATGGCTTTCTTCCACTTCGCTTTCTTCCAAGGGCACTAATCGATTTGCCGCTAATTCCATTTCGGAAGTATTTTCATTTGACAATACCGACGGAAATACCGAGGCGCCATCATCGGAAGTAATAGTTGATGGCCATAAATAAAACGATAGGGTAGTAATTAAAAATAATCCACTTATACCAAGCAACCAAAAAAGAACTTTGTATTTGCGTTTCTTCTTCGGAAATAGTTTTTCTTCAATCGCATGAAAAACTTCTGGTCTTGGAGTAGGTACTTTGCTTCCCTGTCCTATTTGCCTTTCAAAGTGTTTTTTCCAATCTTTTTCAAAATTATCCATCATTAGCTCGTTTTTGACCAGAAGTATCGGTTGTCTATTTGCTCAGCTATATGCCTTTTGGCTCTCGATAGTTGCGACTTTGAGGTGCCTACTGAGATTCCAAGAGTTGAGGCAATTTCGGCGTGTGAATATCCATCCATAACATACATATTGAAAACCACCCTGTATCCATCAGGAAGTACATTTATTATTTCGAGCATTTCTTTAATCGACAGATTTTCAATTGCGAAGTTATGTGTAACCGGTGATTCGATCGCTTCAAGCCCGAATGACATTTTAGAAAACTGCCATTTTCTGGCATGGTTGAGACATGTATTTATAGTAACCCGGCTGGCCCATGTCAAATATTCTCCTTTGTTTTCGTCGTATTTGTCAAGATTTTTGTAAATTTTAATCATGGCTTCCTGGAAAAAGTCCTCTGCCATTAAATAATCTCGAGCATACCGCATACAAATGGCAAACAGCGGCACCTGATATTTATTGTACAAAACGGTAAACGAGTTTCGGTCACCTGACAGGATTTCGTCTACCAGTGTTTTATCAAGTCTCAATACGGTTAACTTATTATTTTCAGTTGTGGTAACCACCGTTTTATTCTTATCAAATTACATGGAAAAGGTAAGTACAGGTCATCAAATAAACTAACGCACTGCACTTACCAAATTAATAGTTATTGTATGATTATGGATTTATATGACACAAAGGTTTCGAAGTCGGATATTTTTAATATATACTTTCCATCTGAATATCCGGATAAGTTAATCACATCCGTTGCTACTTTCGAACGCCAGGTAGATTGAAGTTGCCCGTAAATATTATATAATTCAAAATTTAGTTCTGAGTCTACGTCCATTGTACGATCAATATTCAATTGACCAGAAGTAGGATTTGGAAAAACACTTACAGCATCCCGGATGAACGGTAGGTTCTGTGTGGCCGAATTTCCGGGAACGAGCACAACATCGATAACGTGCACGATACCATTGTCCGCAAGAATATCGGCGACAATTACCTGCGCATCATTGATAAAGACACCGTCCATATTAATAGTAACAGTAACTTCTTCTCCATTGAGTGTCATGACCATTTGGCCATCCGACAACGAGCTGGATGGCGCTTCGCCATCCACTACGTGATACAGAAGGATATCGGTTAGGACACCCATTGGATCGGCTAATAACGTGTCTAGTAAACCGGCTGGTAAAGCATTGAAAGCGTCATCAGTCGGGGCGAATACCGTAAAGGGT
>JANQSS010000084.1 GCA_028279185.1 Saprospiraceae bacterium
ATTCCGGAGTTCAGAGTTCAATTGACTCAATAAACCTCGCCCATAATCGGATAAGGTAAGATCAAGTTCAAGATAAAAATTAATTGTAATTGTTGCGCCAAAGGGTTAATTAAACCCGTATGGGGAAATTAATTTTCACCAAAGAGAACCTTTGGCTGTCAGCTCATAGGAGCGTCTTGTAACGCTTTACTCAACGTTCGAAGGCTTTGTTCAACAATATCTAAGCTGCCCAAAGCCGAGTTAGAAAGCCATACACTGATGCTATCATGCGCTCTATTGAGTCTTAAAAGCTAAGAAGCTAACTTACATCATCAATGGCTGTCGTCGTCGACTCGCTTCTTCACGTTAAACCTGTCGTAGCCAATCTTTCTATACCCTTCGTGGTCGCTTGGACCTCTGTTGGCTATACACCAAGCGACATAGATGTAACTCAGAGGGTCTGCCAAACTCACTTTTTGGTCGATCACCGTCGCGATCGACGGTCATGAATTAACTTATTGATAGCTGCTGTCTCGTTCGAGGCTACGTGATCCGAAGCCATACCCAAGGGACAGAGGTCAGGGGCTAACCACAAAGGTACGCAGAGCCTGAATAACCTCGCTAACGGTGGCTTTGACGACTCGAGGCGTCTATCGCACTTAACGGCATGCGCGCGCATGACGCCTTGAGGCGTCTATCGTGTATAATCGGTTAAAATCGGTCACCGTCAATCTCCCCCGACCCGGCCGAACCACAGCCTAGACTCTGTGCAGAGAGTGATGTTGGGATTTTTGTGGCTCAGAAGTCTACTGTAGACGTTACTGATCACAAGTACCAACTAATAGTGAACCACTTCACTCCTGACACACAGGAAAAAATAAGCTTCTAGCAGTAAGAAAAATGACTAAGTTCTAGAAATTTTCATGCTCACTGACACAAGAACATTGATTTCTAGCACTAAGATATGATATTTCTCAAAAATTGAAACATTTTCTAATTTTAAGTACATCAATCTTCATTCACATGAACAAAGAACAAATATTCTTATTTTAAGAAAAAACTTTAGAGAGTAAG
>JANQSS010000088.1 GCA_028279185.1 Saprospiraceae bacterium
CAAGGAATTTCTGGATGAATTAAAGCCGAAGTATAAATTTATTGTCATCGATACAGCACCTGTTTTGCCGGTTAGTGACTCACTTGTACTGGGTAAACTTGTTGATGTATTGCTGGTAGCGGTCAAGGCCGGATCAACAACTATTAAAATGACTCGGGAAACAATCAAGCGATTAAATATTGCCAGAGTCTATCCGACTGGACTTGTGCTCACACAGCTCGATAAGCCTAATAAAGCATATGGCAAACATGGCTTGAATTATTATTATTCTTACTATGGAAATGAAGTAAAAAAGTCTGCCTGATACCGATAAGGCATTATAGAGTTGACTGTCAAATTTCGTATTCTACCTAGACTGATTAGCCTGATCATTTTAGCCTTACTCATATATTTATCAGTGAAGCTATTGGTCGAGGTCAATCGACTTCAAGACTCTCTCGAGCAGATGAATTATTCGTCACAGCAAGAAAGTTTGGGTTCAAATAATGCGCACCTTGAGAATTTAAAAATCGATAGCAAGGATTTTCAATTGTTATCGTGGGACTCAGAGATCAGTTATACGCTTGCATCGGCCAATTTATATTCAATCAGATATACTGATAATAAAGGTTTACAGCAAGCCCTTTTATCCGAGGCTCAAAATCTGCTGAACAAGGCTCAACACTTTTCTCCCTTAAATATCAATGCGGCTATTTCGAATTTATCGATATTGATCGATCAAGGTGCACCTTTGAATTATTTGTTACCAAAAATAGATAAGCTGATTGATTTAGTACCGAAAGATCAAGACTTAAAGGCAGATATAGCAAAGTTATGTTTTAAGTTAAGCGTCATCAATAATGATGCAATGAGTCAGGCTGAGATTATAGATAGATTAAATAAACTGTTTATTTTCTCAATGGATTATCGCGGTATGACACAGGTGAATCGTTATGCAAGACTGTTTAATCAAAACGAGTTGCTTGCAAGGGTGAAAACCAATGTCCGCAATTGATTTAAAACGTCATGCGGCCTTGGACTATTTTTTGCTTTTGTTATTGTGCTTTTGCTTAATAGTATCACTGCTTCCATTTCATCTCATCTACAAAGAAAATATTTCTTTAATCTTTGCATTAATCACTGTCAGCTTATTCATCTTTTATGCCGGGCGATCTTGGCAGTCAGAGAACATAGATCGTAGTTTCTTGATTAGTCGATTGTTATTTGCATATTTGATTTATATATTGATTCAAATTATCCCTTTACCAACAGAATTAATGAGCCGAATTTCTGTTCCACGTTCGTTAATTTGGCAAGCAGGTGCATACGGACTCAAGGGTTATGCAACATTAAGCCTGGATATCAGTGCGACGGTCTGGTCTGTGATTCTGTTAGCTTGTTATTTCTCTATCTTTTTATTGACCACTAATTTGGTTATTACACAAAGGAGATTATTGATAGTTGTCTTTGTAATATTCTCACTCGGCATTTATCAAATTGCTTTTGATTTGGTATCAAAGTCACTCGGGTACCAATATATTAGTTCCTCAGAGACAGACGGGCACTCATACCGTTTAACCGGTACTTTTATCAATAGCAACAATCTTTCGGCACTTATTAATATATCATTCGCATCTGGGTTAGCCTTACTAATGATATTGTTTGACCGCTTTAAGTCAGGCAAGAAAATTATTAGCTTGGTGCTCATCATACTTGTGGCTACCGGACAGATTATTCTCTTATACGGAAGCATACAATCAGGGTCTGCCGGTGGACTTTTGTCATTGTTTCTGGCTGTAGCAGTGATCCTCACTTTGTTATTGTGTAGACGCCTGGAATTGAAAGGTTTGATGCTCATCTTTGGGTTTTTTATATGCACTATCAGTTTGTTAGTGTTTTATGGAAGTCGTGAACTCAATATTGAACAATTGACTCAAAGACTTACACTTAGTGGTAGGCCTGACCTGTGGATGGCTGTAATTAACATGTGGAAAGATTTCCCGGTCTTTG
>JANQSS010000138.1 GCA_028279185.1 Saprospiraceae bacterium
CAAATGGTTAAATTGCCTGAAACAAATACGTCAAAGTATTTGTAGGGATGACAATTCTCTTTTTACTGTGTGCATGCAGGCTTGTCTTACTAACCCAACCATCTTCAGCTGCAGTGGAAAGTGTTCTTTTCTATTTTGACAAGCTCATTTTCTGCGCAGCAGGAGTCGTCCCTCAAGAGTTATTTATTATGTTGCAATGTAATTATCCTCCTTGACTTTCGTTAATTATACTAAGAACGAGCGATAACAGTGCTTCAAGGCAAGAGAGCATGTTTGATCATTTAAAGTTGGCACAATTGCAAACTAGAGAGTGAAACTTGGGATACTGCTTCTATGAAACACACTTACCACATGTGACCCAAATTATGGGATATGAAATTAATTAAACCCCACTTTTATGGTTTCGTGCAATGTCCCACTTCAGGAAATATGTTTGGCATAGAAAGTGGTTATATTTTTGAGTTAAGAAAATGCTCTTTGTCCAAATGGTACACATAAAGTCTAGTTTGAAAGCTATAACATGCATTTCTTGTCAGATATTCTAAAAAAAAGACGATTTTAGAAGACCAAAAGTTTTTGTCATGAAAAGTATGAGAGTTAATAAAAGGCATTTGGCTAAGAGAGTGGGCTTGTATTGATGTCTCTAAATCCCAAATATGAAGTCATAATTCATTACCAGTCTTGTCACCTTTTTAGGAAAAATTTGGTCAAAACTGCCCTTCACATGTATGGCTTCAATACTAGCTATCTATTGGGATAGGGATTAATTTTAAAATTGCTCTCATGTTTTTTTAAGGCATACCTAGGCATGTTGATTTAGTTTTAAGTGAAATTGAAATAAAGTTTGCTCGTTTGCCATGAAGCACTGTATATTTCTGCATCTTGCACATCCATGCCTCCAAATAAGGGGTCACCATGGAGACGATATTATTAATGAAATTATAAGGGTCGTCCCTAATACTTCAATTTTCAAATTTCAACCTCTCCTCCTCAGGACAGTCTCTGTGTTTTCTGCACGCTCCCAACTAAGAACGAATTAGCGGCCAATTAGTGGCTTGTATTATGGCGTCACTCCGTATTAATGTTGTACAACTCACGGCAGAGAAGCCGCAGAGTCTCATGAGAGACTAGTGATAGATCTACTACCTGAATTTCTCGCCAGACCCCTTAATGTCCTCCGTATCTTCTGTCTTCACAAGTAAATAAATTCAAACCAATGTCATAACTAATCTGTCGGAGCGATAGTGTGCTTGACCCGTGAGGTGGAATTTACGTGCGAAAATGTACGTTGTAAAACTGCCGAATTTGACCTTTCTGCACCTTAACAGAACATGAACGAAGCAATCAACAGTCGCTCCGACCAAAATGAAGGGCCTCTCACACAGTTTATATAGTATTCCAATTAGGTTAGCTAAAAACGGGTGCTTCAGGTCTGGCAAACTCGATTTAGTATTTCATAGGGCGTGGCTTTAATAACTTATAGCATGTAAATAGTTAATTAGTTGCAGTTTTTGATAACAATAACAGATAGTGCTTAAATTGTTCTTTAATATAAACACAACAAACAATGCAGTTCCTCCATCTTGAAATCTTGCTGTTACATCAAACTGAAGAAATTCTCAATGTAGTAACCAAACATACCGGGGTTAAGCCATCATAATCTAACCAACGCTTGAAACCTGCAGGGAGTGAAAAAAAAAAATGTGGGGACAGCCTTTGTACTTGAGTTATAATCATTCCTACCCCTCTTCCTGATAACAATTGGACATTGGATAATTTCTGCATGTATT
>JANQSS010000147.1 GCA_028279185.1 Saprospiraceae bacterium
CTTTATTATGCTATTTTTCTGGGTACACTTATTATTAGCTCCAGCTACTTGTGTATCCTTGCATATTACTATTATGCAAAATTGTTATATAAAAAAAAAAAAAAAAAGCACAAAGGTGAGTCTACGTTCGGTCAATAGAAAAACTTGCTGTATCTAGATAGCCCGCTAGCGGGAATTCTAATTAACGCCCATAGCAACTCGCTCCGTGTAGGAGCTGGCTAGGTGGGTCGACATGCTAGGCTTATTTCGCCGTAGTAACTTACGTTTAGTTTCCGTAACTACTTGTAACTCTTAGTAGAAGGATTGTTAGACAAGAAACTGAAGTTCAATGATTTTCGACCTCAGGTACTAAAAATGCGCATTACGCTCGTTGATCCCTTTACGGAAGGTTTCCCAAATCTGGTCACGTGACCAGAATGGGGATTTTTTTTTTATCAAAATGTTTTTAGCATGGATAAATATGCATTCATTGTTTCAACTTGTACACGTCCGAACAAATCCATATTATTTATGACACTACGGGGGTATATCTATGTAAAGCAAACTCTAAAGACTCCTACATTTTTTAAATGGAAGTTTATTCTAAGTGGTCCCTTTTTCTCATAGCGGGTCACACGTGCGGGTTATATACGCCACATTTATATATCTACTCTCATATTTACTCCATGTGCAACACATGCACTTTGTAACTCTGCATATGGGGAAAATTAAGTTAAGCCCTACTATGAAGCTATTTGCCAAGTTTGAGACAAATCGCGCTTCGTTTAGGAGGTAGCGCGCTTTGCTCACGATTTCGCCATACGCGAGAAATTACGGTTAGGCGTATGGCGTTTCCGTATAAGGTATATACTTTTGTAATTTTGCTCACAAATTCGAACTGAAATGCCGTAAATAGATTCTATGAACCAGAATTTCAACGCGAAATCTAAGTTTAAAAATCTACTTTCAAAAATCGAAACGATTATCGACCGGCGAATTTCGGACGCCAGTTGGCGATACATTCTCGACCATAGTCGACAAGTTACGTATTGTTATTCTAGTACTTTAACGCGTGCGTTGACAATATGTACGGGCAGCGAGCGAGCCTCGCCCATGCAGAATGCTGTCACCAAACAAGCAGCGTAGTTGTAGCTTTGAAGGCATGGAGGAAACTGTACGTGAAACGACCAAGACCGTAAAATATGGAGCGCGAACTCCTTGGTAAACAAGCCCATGCAGATCCAGTCATCATAACAAAGCAGCATGGCTTAGGACGTGATAGCTAATTTTAACCTAATTATAGAGCAGACAATGTGGAAGACTGCACATACAGGCTGAAGGTTCTTATCTCGGAATATTTTAAGTAGAGACGGGTACATAGACTTTACGACTTGTGACCGATTTGTGGAAACCTGACATATTGGGCCCCGTGCGCAGTTATGATTAAGAGCGTTTTATTTCTAAAAACCTTTGATCTACGCTTTACCACACCAAAACGCACGTTTGAACTTCCAAGTTTGTCCATCGCCGAGAACCGGCATCTGCGAGTCCGTTGCTGTGGGCGTTAATTAGAATTCCCAGCTGTCGTGATACACAAGTACGGTGTTAATTATGACTACGAACTTTTCTACAGTGGAGTACTCACATCTGAATCGACAGGGTGTACATTTTGTTCGACCGGAAGTGCCTAGTTAATAATTAAATTCGCGGCGCGGCAACCATTTCCTTGTTATGGAGTGGAATACAGTATGCTGCTCTACTATGCTTGGTCAGGTCAAAGCGTTTGATCAATAGACTTTGGGTGGGTGTGACTTGCCATGATGTACAG
>JANQSS010000165.1 GCA_028279185.1 Saprospiraceae bacterium
CATACCCGCATATTGGTAGCGTAATCATTACTAAGTTCTGCTGGACGTAATATAGTACTGACCCCAAATTCTTGTCCTTCGTTTAGAATATCACTAGAATCTGAACTTAAAATAATATCATCAATAACACTTGCAAATTGAGCAATACGCAACGAATAATAAAAAAGCGGCTTACCAGCCAAGTCTTGTATATTTTTTGATTTTAATCTACGAGAATTGGCTTTTGCAGGTATAAGCGCTATAACTTTCGACACGACTAAACCCAAAGGTTAATAAACATAGAACACGATAATGACATTAATAGAAACACTTCAAATATATTTTTCGTTATAAACTATTCCAAATTTAATTTGCTATCAGTCAATACTATTCCTGTCCGCAAAACGTTTTGATCATGCGTCAATTGTACTGATTTTATATCTTTACTATCCTCTATATATACTAATGGGCCAAGAAAATACTGGTCGCCTGAACTTACTGTCATGAATTCTGACATAAAAGCTATAATCTCTCGCCCCCAAAACCGATAATCACTAGGCATGGTAGTATCACTTTTTGTGCCCGAAGATGCTTCTAACACCATGGTTTCATCAATGAGTCTCTGCATTTCTTCAGGTGATAATAAATCACCCATTATGTGAGAATTTTCAAACCAAAGGCCAAATGGAATTGCAATACCATGATCCCAGATTTGGATACTATTTTGAGCATCTGTCAGTCTCTCAATGAGATAACCATTATAAATACCTATCCACATGCGATACCCTGCAATAAAATCTTCAGCATTTTCTAATTTTATGTCTCGGCCTGTTTTTTTTACTTCAAGCGCTATTCCGCCCATAATATAGGATTTATTAACGAACGATGGTCTCATTAAATGTTGCTCGGAATCTGCGATAGATATAGTAGGCAGTGCATATGCACATGGAATATTGGTGCGGCGCACATTCCATATTGTTTCACATGCAGTAGTATTACCTATTAGCGCCCAACGCTGCTTGGGTATTACAGTATGTGTCACTTTTTAGACCCTTTTCTCATATCGCAAATATAATTACGTAATTTACCAATCCCCTCGTATTCAATTTCAAAATAATCATCCGGACCTAATAAAGTATCCTTTTCAACGGTAAATCCATCAATACCCATTGTACCCATGTGTATAATCATACCGGGTTGCAAAGTGAAAATTTGAGAAAGAAAAGCAAGCGTTTGCTCAATTCCATTTGTCATAGACTGTGTATAGGACCTATCACGTTGTGAGCCAGACATATATGAATAAATGAGCAGATTATAGGGGTCAGGAACCTCATCTTTTGTCACTATATACGGTCCTACCGACCCAAACGTATCAGTTGAACGTGAATAAAAAGAAGTTGTTGCCCGAGCGGTAAATACCGCCAAATCTTCATGCATCTCTTTTTCTTGACGATCACCTAATGCGACCGTTTTCCATGAATCAGAGCACATATCATTTACAAGTGTATAACCAAATACGTACTCCATTGCATCCTCAGGTTTAATGTATCGGCCTTCTTTTCCAATGACCACTCCAAGCTCAGCTGCAGTACGCATAGTTTCATAATGTGCAGGGATAATAACCTTATCAAGATGGCCAATCAATGCATGCGAATTATTCGGCCTCAAGAACCCCCGAGGATATGCTGGAATTTGAAAATCTTTATCACGAAAAAATAACGGCGAATTACCTGTAACACCGAATATCAAAGGCGGATTTATAATAGGTGGAAGCCAACGAATTTCTGCTTCATCTACGACTGCATTCCTTAATATGTAGGGATCACCACTGGAATTCTGCCATTTTATGTATTTCTCTACGCCCCATAATTCTTTGAACGCCCTATCGCCAAGCCTAACAACATCAATAGCTTGAATATCTTTATCCAGAGTATTAAAAAACTTAGGTTTCGTGAATGTTTTTAATTCAACAATAGACTGGCATATTTTTTCAATGGAATAAATTTTATCTTCAACATATATGCCCAGTTCGGGCTTGTCACTTACAGAATAAGTTAATATTTTCATAAGTTTTTACTATCAAATGCACAGATCGATTAAGTCTATAGGATTTTTATACTAAATACCTACTGGGATTAAAATAATGCAAATTATTGCAAATCCATGTATAAGTTTTTTGTAACCCGTCGCGAAATGAAACCTCGCTTTTCCAGTCAGTCAGTTGGGATATTTTATCCACATTCGCTAACAAGCGATTCACTTCGCTCTTATCCGGTCTAACCCTACTATCATCTACTTCGATACTGACCTCTCTACCCGCAAGATCGGATAATATTTCAACAGTTTGTTTAATAGACCATTCTTCGCCACTACCAATATTGATCACCTGCCCCTCTGCTTTCTCGCATAACAATAACGCTAGCATACCCCTTGCTGTATCTGTTACAAAATTAAAATCCCTGGTTGGGTCCAGTGCTCCCAACTTTAAATTATTTTGACCAGCAGCCAGCTGACAAGCAATGGTTGGAATTACAGCACGAGCTGTTTGTCTTGGTCCAAATGTATTAAAGGGTCGCGCTGTTACAACAGGCACATCAAAAGATAGATAAAAACTCTCCACTAACTTATCAGCGCCGATTTTCGTTGCGGAATAAGGCGACTGACCCACTAAAGGATGACTTTCAGGTATAGGCACTTGCTGCGCAGACCCGTAAACCTCTGAAGTCGAGACATGTAATAGACGGATTAATTTATCAGAATGGCGACATGCCT
>JANQSS010000185.1 GCA_028279185.1 Saprospiraceae bacterium
GTGTAGTTATGTTCTTACCTGAAATGGCAGAGCTCGAAGGTGAGGCATAAAACGGCCAATTTTCGGTCGTGAGCGATACTGGCGATCGCCACGCCCAAACCGGAAGAGGGCGGGGCGCGAAATTTTCAGTGCAATGGTTGAAGAATAGCCATATCTGGTTTCAAGCCTGTAGCTATTACAGCCTTAAAGCTATGCGCGATTGAAAAAAATTCGGCCACAGCGCAAAGTGCCCCTTTTTCTCAAATCCGGTCACATAATTATTGTAAAATTAATATTCTAAATAATTATTGTATGAACATTGAAACCCAAAAGCTGTTCTAATATTATTAAAAGTATGTTCTGCTTACAGTTAAATTGAGACCTGCTTGCTGCAAGAAGCCCATCTCTTCTCAAAAACAAGGTCTGGTCTATTACGGAGTGGGTCTACTTCAAACAAAACTAGCAGTTATTTGGAGTACTTTCAAATTGAAGGTTAGAGAGCAAGTCAATCGCTGACCCAAGTGATGGCAGACTGGATGTTGCTAGACAGGAAGTAGCGCCATCACACGGTCCTATTGCTTTTAACCGATCATACGCAATTGATGCGAATTCGCATCACGCATGCGCGGCTTCCGAAATGCGGTTGATAGCTTACCGTTATGTTGATCAAAAGTAGGATTTAGAAGTAACCTTGGTTTCATGAACGCCTTAGCTAAGTAGTTAATGAGAGCACCCGCTTATGAATATTATTGAATTTAGCGTTTTCAGATGATTAAAATGATTGCCTTTTCCTGATACCCATTGGATTTAAATCTGTCTATTCTGAGAAATTTTAGGCATTCCAGTTCGAGTGCTGGGCTCTTTAAACTTTTGTTTCTGTTTGCTGACTGGACAGTGTAAATGTAATTATTGGCATTGAGTTATCACTTATTTATTTTTCAGTTCTGTAAAGGGGTTGACTGGGCAAATGGGAGGAGGAATTTTGGTGAAGTCTGGTGACTTAAAGCAAACTTGTAGACAATATGGCAATGACTGGAAGTACAATTCCTGATATAGACTGGCCATTGTTCCTTCAGTTCGGCAGGATCTTCAGTTGTATTTGGAGTGTTGGTGTTATGTCCTCTGGGTGACGCCACATTCTTGATAACCGATGATCACAATTTTTTCAATGCTTTTAT
>JANQSS010000206.1 GCA_028279185.1 Saprospiraceae bacterium
AAGTGACAGTGTTTTGCTGTTTGCTGAAAGTCTGCGATTTTTGCTTTTTGCTCGGTTGACAGACTTATAAGATCTATTAATTCACTTTTCATGGTAGGTTTTTAACTAGGTGCGGACCGATAAGTCGAGTGAGCGCAACAGGCATTTTTTTCCAGGCTGCAATTGCTAATCGATATTTCGGATTATTGGGATTCAATGCTGGCTGATTTCCATCATCAGCTAGCCAATAGTGCCAATAGAGTTGTCTGATTTCTGATCCCCATTGTTTTTTAAATCGATAAGTGCCGCTATCGGCTGAAGAGCGCCCGAAATCAAAATATTGATAATTTTGCTGTATGGCAAATTTTAAAACTTCCCAATATAGCAACATGTTAATGCTAATATTGTTAACTTTTTTTAAAGTAGATGCCCAGGGGATTTCTAAAATGTCCTTAAAACTCAGTAGAAAGGCAGCAGCTACTGGCTGATCGTTTAACTTAATAGTAATAATATGCGCATGCTGAGGAAATGTTTGTAGCATTGCCGAAAAAAATCGTTTGGCATATACAGGCGTTCCCAAGTCACGCATATTTTCTGCAAAAACCTGATAAAAATCATCCAATAGATCTATGGTGCCAATATGAATAGTCGGATTTTCTCGTAATGGTCGCTTGATTTGTGAACGACGTTTACTACCCAAGTTTTGCCATAATACTGCTTCGTCGTTCGGCAATGTCAGTATCATGCTGATTTTGTCGGTTTTGACTGGATAATCTGGTGTGCGTAGAACAGTATCTCGGAATTCTATATGTGAGGCATTGAGTTCTTTTGCCAGAGTGCAAGCCTGTCCTAATAGCTTTTCTTCAATCGTTGTATTGTCGGCAATAACCCCGCCGTAATTAAAATAAGGCATCGATACTAAATAGTTGCCAAATAGGCGGCTTTTAAGCTGTACTAGAGGTATTAGGCCATTAATAATATTGTCTTCGGATAGGTGGTATAGATAGAAGGTCTTATGCCCAAATACATTATTTATCAATTTTGACCAAGCGCTTAAATGATAAAGCTTGCCTTCCGAGTGTTGGTATACATACTCGTCCCATTGTTTTTGCAAAGCATCATTGACATCCAGTAAATGGATTGATGGATCGTTGATGTTCATGATAGATCAAATGCTGATTGTCTGTGAAGGGTTGGTGTTAGTGATTAATTGACGGATGCTGGTAAAGCGGAATGTATTAAGCAGCCGTTCGAGACGCGTTTTACATTTTTCCAAGTTAGTATAATGCCTGAACTCAGACAAACGGCTCGCTTTAATGCGAGGTTGTTCAGGATCAATTTCCCATGGATGCAGATAAAAAATAATGGGTTTTTTTTCTTTTTTGTTAATGGAAGATAAAGCCCATTGTGTCAGTGTATAAGGAAATAAGCGAAAATATCCGCCACCGGCAACGGGCAGTGTATAGCCAAGAATCGGTTTGGTGGATAATGGAATTTCAATCAAACTGCCTTTGTTTTGCCGTTGTAATGTGTAAAGGTGTCTGGGAGTATCCGGAATACCATAGCGATCGTGCCTGACAGGAAAAATACTCGAATCGTATTCAAAGCCCAATTCAATCAACGTATCCAGTGCCCAGAGAGAATCTTTAGTAATAGAGTAACTAGCTGCGCGATAACCGGAAATTTTATCGCTAATAATATCTTCCAGTAATTTTTTGGATTTTTCCGTTTCCTGCCAAAAGACTTCAGGAGTTTGTT
>JANQSS010000228.1 GCA_028279185.1 Saprospiraceae bacterium
GAAATGAGTTCTGTCACTGAGAGCAGGAGATCCAGAGGAAAATGAAATCTGCAGTGGAGCACAAAATAATCAGTTGCAGTATGCATGGTTGAAGGTATAGCTACTTGTAGTATCATTGGAGTAATCATCATGCAGTGTTGTTTTTAGTTAATCAAAACTACACAACACCTCTATTATTCCAATACTTTTTAATTATTAAAAACTAAAATGATTTTGAGTGTAGAGATTTCTCAATAAAATTATTGCTCCTGTAGACATGAAGTGATGTAAGGTTCTCTTCTTGACAACTTCACTTGGTAAGAACTCAGCCTTCCGACGTGCTAGATGTTCTAGTCCTCCTCAGGGAGGACTAGAGCATCTAGTCCTCCTCATCGGAAGGCTAAGTTCTTGTTGTCAAGAAGAGAACCTTACATCACTAAATTGATTTTGCCAAGCAATTAATTATGAAAGCTAAAACTAGTTAAAATAGCCAAGGAAACCCCTAATTAAAAACAAAGCTAATTAAAACTAAAACATTGCCACTGTAATATGTCATGCTAGGGTTCTGTATCATTCGTTTTTATGTGTATTTTCATTCGAGGAGGTTACATAGCTGACAGAATCTATCCAAAGTGAGGTTGAAAGCCCCGCCCACCGGGTATAGTTCAATTAATAATTTGACACGCCCGCGAAAGGGTTAATGAAATTCTGTTAATTTCCAAGTTATGGCCCGTTTGATGGCATTTCTGCACATGCCTTAAATGACAAGTACGACTTACGGGTTCCAGTGAGATCCACGTTGCCATTGAGCTTTACTGCTAATACTATATAGCTATAGTAGTGTCCTGACAAACATATTCTAAACTCCTACATGGTATATATGCATAAGGCCACTCCAAATTAATTTCCTGTTTCCCGTCGCCCGCCCGCATCTTTTTGTTGCAGATCAAAAAATATTCCATTTCTATAGTACTTTATGTGCAATGCCCGCTCGTTTATTCTTGTACAAAACCTTGAGTGGCTGATAATTGATTGTTTCCTGCCAGCGTTGTTACTGTATAAAGATTTACCCCCCGCCCGCATACAACTGTGTTTATTTCCAGGACGGGAAACAGGAAATTTATTTGAAGTGGCCTAATGAAAAAACATAATGCTCTCTAGACTTCAGGGTCCGAGTAAGTATTGGTTGGATCAATATGGAAGAACGACTCCACGCGAATTAAACGCGGCGAGCGCGTATTTATTCGCCGACCGTTAACGTTCGTGATCGGGAATCCATAATCGTACTGGTGTATATATGCA
>JANQSS010000095.1 GCA_028279185.1 Saprospiraceae bacterium
CAGGCCCAGCATCACCTTCAGCAATGTCGTCTTGCCGCCGCCCGAAGGGCCCGCGATGGCGATGAATTCTCCCGGCTGGATGGAAAGGGAAATATCTTCGAAGAGCAACGGTTCGTTCGGATCGTGGCGAAAGCCGATTTCCTCCAGATCAATTCTTCCCTGTACTTGCCTGATGTCCGACATTGGCGCTTCCAGACCCTCCTCCTTCGCCGATTGGACGATGTCCGAGAGTCGTTCGAGGTGCAGTCCCAGCATGCGGAACTCGATGCCCTTGTTGATCAAACCCTCGGCCGTGACGGCGAAATATCGGCGGTACGACATGAAAGCGAATAGCATGCCTATACTCAGATCCCCTGCCAGAATGTATTGTGCGCCGAAATAGACGATAAGCACGGTTTGCAGGCCGAATAACAGAGAGAACGCGAATCGATTGCCTATCTCGATTCGGCCATAGGAAATGCCGGCATTGATCACATCGGCATAGAGATTGCGCCAAGCGTTTTCGCGCTCGGCTTCCCGCCCGAACAGTTTGATGGCCCGTGAGGCGCGAATGGTTTCGATGGTGTGCGTGTTCTCCGTCGCGCGTTTTGCGATTAGCTCTTCCTGCCGGCTTCGCATGAACGGAAACAGGATCAGCGAAACAGTCAGATACGCGACCGTGAAAGCGATGGCGACCAACGCCAGTTTCCAATTGTACAAGAACATCAAGACGATGGTAGCGATGACCATCACGCCGTCGATCAAAGCCGCAACCATGCTTTGCGTGAGTGCGGTCTGAATCGGTTGTATCGAACCAATCCGTGAAATGATGTCTCCCACATGGCGTTTTTCGAAGAAGTCCGCAGGCAAACGGATCAGGTGCCGCAGCACATTACCCGCCATCTGGAATGTCATGGATTGGCCCAGCAGTAATATCACCCAAGATCGCAAAGCTTCGGTCACGGCCTGAATTACATATAGAAATCCGAATCCGATGCCAAGGAGAATCAGCAAATCCGTATCAAACCGGGTCACCGCTTCATCGATAACAAGCTGTAAATAGAAGGGTGAGGCGAGTGCGAACAACTGGATTACGATAGACAGGACCAGAATATGCGTCAGAGATCGCTTCAATCCAGAAAGGCGGGACCACAAACTGCTTAGCCTGGTTTTGGCTTGGGCCACGATAGGTCGAAAGTCGGTGGCGGGAGTCAGTTCAAGCGCGACGCCGGTAAAATGATTCGAAATTTCAGCGAGCGAATAGGTTCCCCGCCCACGAGCTGGATCGAACACTATGAATCGATTGCGTCTGACCTCCTTCAGCACAACAAAATGATCCAAATCCCAGTGTAGAATCGCGGGAAGTGAAATATCTTTCAGTCGATTGGGTTCGAGCCGCAGAGCCCGCGAACCAAGCGAAATCTGTTCGGCGATCTTCATCAGGTCGCGCAGGCGCGCGCCCATGAGCGACGAACCGAACCGCTGCCGCATGGCGTTCAGATCGATCTTGTGGCCGTAGTGTTGGGCCACCATGACCAGTGACGCGAGGCCACACTCGTTCGCTTCATTTTGTAAAATAAGCTTCAATGTGATGCCTCTGAGAGTTTATTATCGAGAAGTAGAATATGATGAGATTAAACAACTTCATCTTTTTTCCGATTTTCAGATATACTTCTTAATTCCGAAGAAAGATAACAAGTAACCAAGTATAAAAGAAAAAATGTAAAAAGAAAAATACAATATTTTTTGACTAAATTCGATAGAAATTAAATTACCTATAATGTGAAAAACATATGTAAATCCGTATCCAGTTAGAATAACGAATACATTGTTTAATGCTGCAAAAATTTTAACAAATGAATTTGTTGACAGTAATACCAATATCGTATATACAATAACAGATTTCAAATTTTCGTTTTCGAAAATATTGATTATTGAGCCATCTAAATTGGCTCCAGTAAGTTCTTTATATGACATATTTCGTATGCTGGAAAGACGGGTTTCTTTTGGGTAAATCCCAAGAAATATTAAGGAAGATACTATCATCATAAAAAGGTTGGCAAGTATTAAGCCATTAATATCTTCAAAAAATGGATTCAGCTCATATCCAAAGTCACCATGAGAAACGACTAAAGTTGACAACACATCCAAGAGTATTGAAGTATTTATGATTATAAAAAATAACCATCTCTTAGAGTAGTATTTTTGAAAACGCATCTATTATCCGAATGATGAAGTAAGAGGAAAAAATTAATGAAATAAACAAATATGATGTTAAGATTTTAGTTCCATTCCGAAAAAGAAAGAAAAAAATCAAGAGTAATGTCAGTAAAATCAGAATAAAATAAACAACAAGAGAAAAATCATTAGCTGTATAAATTAACACACTAAAGGCAATCATCAGACTGATAGTCAAAGTTCTAGCAGAAAAAACAAGGCAATCATCCCACTCCATATTTTATTATTACCTCTAGCCCAAGGAGTGGCAGACGACATAATATGTCGTCTGCCACTCCTTAATGGCTAGTCCGAGTCCGACTGCGAACACGATTGGGATTGATCTATGATTCGTCCAGTCGCATAACCAGCGGCATACCCACCTGCTACGGCTCCTGCTACGGCTTTGGCAACTTTGACAACTCTGGCAACTACTACTACGATTTGTACAACACCTCCTGAAACCTCATCAATTTCATGGTTGGAAAGTGTGCGAATCTCTTGCTCCATTAGCAAATCCTCCGTAAATTGAATGGGAATTATATACTTGAGTACCCATTTTCAGGATTAACTTATTGATTTATATAAGAATTTTCTTGTAAATTTTCTTATACAAGAAATAATCAAGGAAACTTAAATAAAAACAACAGGTTAACTACCAATTTTGATACTCAGATATATAATTTCCAATTGAATATTTGTGGTTAATCCGAACACGAATCTGAATTTGAATCTGAACCCGCATTCATACCGTCAACAACACCGACTGTGAAGGCGATAAGGGCCACATCTACAACTACGATAGCTACAATTACTGGAACAAATGCAAATCCACCGCTGACCAAATCGACCTCTAGTGATGTCAACTCTCTGATTTCGTTCATTTTTCCTTTCCCCAAAATTTGACAGAGCATTCAAGCTACCTCTTCCTATCACCTTTGTCAAGCATTTGTGCGGTGGTCGGCCATGGGACACCCATCGAAATTCCCTCCCGATTTGGCACGCTTGAGAATCTTGACTATACCTGTCTGCAAGGACTCCACTGACTCGCAGGCAAAGCATGACCCGGCCCCGTTCACAAATCGTCTCGCTGGCCGCGACGCCGTTCTACCATTGCGTCTCCCGCTGCGTGCGGCGGGCCTTCCTGTGCGGCGAAGACCGCTATTCCGGCAAGAATT
>JANQSS010000258.1 GCA_028279185.1 Saprospiraceae bacterium
CGACTACACTTCCAGCATTGGCTGCGGCGTCCACGGCATCGCCGGCAAGATTCGCAGCGCCTTTAGCGGCATCGGCAACACCATCAACGACGGCTCCTCCTGCATCTTTCGCACCTTCGACGACTGCACTTCCAGCATCGGCTGCGGCGTCCACGGCATCGCCGGCAAGATTCGCTGCGCCTTTGGCGGCATCAGATACACCATCAACAATGGCTCCGCCTACATCTTTCGCACCTTCGACGACTGCACTTCCAGCATCGGCTGCGGCGTCTACGGCATCACCGGCAAGATTAGCTGCGCCTTTGGCGGCGTCGGCAACACCATCGGCCACCGCGGCCCCAGCATCTTTTGCACCTTCGACGATTGCACTTCCAGCACTAACTGTTGCGTCGGCCATATCGCCAGCGACATTTGCTGCCCCTTTTGCGACATCGGCCGCTCCGCTAGCTACCGCTTCACTGGCAT
This sequence comes from Saprospiraceae bacterium, assembly GCA_028279185.1. GTDB lineage: Bacteria > Bacteroidota > Bacteroidia > Chitinophagales > Saprospiraceae > JANQSS01. Next base: position 466 of record JANQSS010000258.1, read on the forward strand.
CCTTTGCGCTGGAAAACAAACTTTTTATCCAAGAAATTAATCCCATGATCTTTTATTTAAAATTTATAAAGTGTTTAAGATAACACTAATTGGGATAATTATTGAATTTGAATTATCCCTAGTTTTAAGTCTATCGAATTAATAGATAGGTAGTGTAGCATGATCATAAAAGCTGTTCTGAAATTAAATTAAATAAGGCCTGCTTTCGCACATAAATAGCACATAAGACTAGAATGAGCCCTATTCTCCAATTATGCTAGTTCGAAATACTTACGTTTTTCGTTGAGACGTTACAGGAAAGTGTGATCTCGCTGTTAGAATGTCGGCCTTCTCTTCATCGTCAATGGATTTAAAGCAGCCTGCACGATACCATTCATTATTTATGTAAAACAAGAATGTGAAATGGTTCGATGCACGTAATCGTCCCAGATAGCACGACCAAAGCAGGTTACTGCTCTTTCACCCAGCCGGCATCAATTGAGCATTGATGAACGTCGGCGATTAATTCTAATAATTCCTTTGGGACATCCATTTTATAACGCACTTTAATTGTTGTGCCATTATGTTCGATGTATACAGACTCCATGTCGCTGATAGACGGATTATCGTAAACAGCTTGTAATTTTTTAAAGTCAATTTCGTCTGCACGCCTCATTAATTCCTTCACTCTGTTTGCGTCGAAATTGTGATTTTGCTTTCCTGTTACTTCTACAAAACGTTTGCCCGTGTACTTGGCCGAACCGTCTGAAAATAGTGTCATTTCGTAAATAGGACATGTACCAAAGCACCCCGTCCTTTTTATTTTCAAGTAGTCTTCAGAATCTTCTCTTTTCACATCATGTTTTGACCATTTCCGAAAGGTGATTGTTTCCTTTCCCTTTAAGACAAGTTTGTCGTCATCCATTTCGATTGTGAATACGCCAACCAATTTATCCCGAAGCGCTTCAGCCATTCGACTATCGCAACACATCCGAGTACAAGACATCTTATCCTCCAGGTTAATTTGGTTTTTTCCAGTTACAGTGTAGGGTGTCCGACACTTATTGACGTCTAACTGCACTAATAAGTTTTTCTCCTGTATCTCGACTGAATAATAATCATCCGGATAAAGATCTTGGCCATGTTCCGTCGTGATCTGTTCCAACGTCCACTTTGTGCCAATCATCTTTTCTAATTTATCGTCACAACTCGTCATGAAAGCAATCATTGCTAGCAGTGTTATTAATAGACCTGGATTCCAATTTTTCATTTTTACTATCTCTGATTCATAAGTAAGACGCAAGAAAGGTAAGAAATACACATGAGACATTAAGTTGAAATACAATTACCATAGCCGATTGAGGTCTTGAATAAAAAACATAAGGCACAATTGTCAGAGTATTGTCATAATAGACAAATAAAACCAATACATGTAACTAATATATATATGTATGTTGCTTGTTATCATGTATATAGATTTCAATCAGGTGTCAAGCCAGGCAATTTTGTGGTTCCTCACAAAACACCTATTGCAAGCGTATGTTTTGATGATAACTTTGCGGAATTAATGCATGACTTTAAGCCATATATCAAAAAAAATAGCGGGTTTCTACTAGTCGTTTTTTATTTGCTTGCTTTCGGCACAAATGGACAGGTAACGCTGGAATTGCGAGATTTGGCGAATGGCGAACCAGTTGCAGATGCGGTTGTAGAAATCGTAACGGGAGAAGGTGAAACGGTATTCTTTACTTCGGATGAAAAGGGAAGTGTCGTTGCGGAAAGATTGGAATTGCCTGTATCCATTTTTATTCAACATCTTGGATATGAGCGATTGCAGCGTACCATAGAATCACAGACACGGATCGTAATAGACCTGGAGCCGAGAAGCTACCATATGGAGGATGTCGTTGTCACGGGACAATATCATGCGCAGTCAACGCACAATTCAGTTTATCGCGTAAAATCAATAAATAAGGAAGAAATAGAACGAATGGCAGGTAGCGATTTGGCCGAAGTTATGTCCTTCGTACAAAATGTGAATTTGGATCGCGACCAAAACTTAAACGGGCAGTCGGCGAGTTTTCTCGGTTTAGGTGGAAACAATATCAAGATATTATTGGATGGATCACCACTGTCCGGACGAACGGCACTGGTATTCGACCTCAGTCAAATCAATTTGTCCAATATAGAAAAGATTGAGATTGTTGAAGGTCCGATGAGCGTCGAATATGGATCGAACGCATTAGCCGGTGTAATAAATATTATTACAAAAAAGAAGCTGGCGAAATATCCTTTACTTGAGCTAAAAATTCAAGAAGAGACGATTGGGTCCTCATATGGAGTTGATAAAGGTATTCATGATCAGTCCATTTCTTTACAACTGCCCCTTTTTGAAAAAATATCCACAACGACCACCCTTGAGCACAAGTATTTTGGCGGGTCCTTCGAAACCGAGGATCGCTCATCTGATTGGGATCCCAAACAGCAAATATTCGGAGATATAAAATTGCAAACCACATTGCGAAATGCCGATTTATCGATGCGCACATCATACTACAAAGATTGGATAGATAATCTTGGCGATGCAGAAGGCCCCCTACAGAACAGAGCACAGGATGATCACTACAAAGCACGACGCTGGAATCAGCATTTGTCTTTCGGAAAGTACTATGAGAACTTAGGCAGGGTTGATGCGAAAGTTTCCTTTTCGGATTTTAAACGAATAAAAAATTCATACATAACCAGTCTTCCAGAGGGTAAGTCCAATTTATCACAGGCTGAAGGGGCACAGGATACATCGTCATTTCAAAATATTTCAACCTGGTTACACCATACGGTGTTGTCCAACGAAAAGTTAAAAATAAAATGGGGACTTGATGCGCAATATGATAAAACATCCGGCGGACGAATTCTCAATGGGACGGATAAAACATCGTTTGATGGTGCGATTTTTTCATCGGCTGAATTTGTTTTATCAGATTTTCTTACAATAAAACCTGGCCTTCGTTGGGCGTACAATAATCGATTTAAGACTCCACTTATTCCATCGATGCACACGTTGATACGTTTGACTGAGACTTCGACGATTCGTTTAGGATATGCACGCGGATTTCGAGCCCCGGCATTGCGAGAATTATTTTTTGAATTCGTAGACAACAGCCACACAATTTTTGGAAACCCAAATCTACGCCCCGAGACATCTGATTACGTCGACGTGTCATTTACACATATGCATAGATCTAGTACAGGACTCAAACAAAAGTTGAGCTCCAGATTTTTTTATACGTCGGCGCGTGATCAGATCACCTTTGCTCAGGATGCTACTAATGCGACTGTTACAACCCTAATGAATGTTGATTCGTATAAGGCTTTCGGGTTGAGCTTGAATCAGCACATTTATTTAGAATCAATTGAGGTTTCTGCTGGGGCGGCTGTCATTGCCGCAAAGAATCAACTTAGCTCAATAGGGGGTACAAAGAATTATTTGGCCACTCCTGAAATTACACTCTCTATAAAAGCAGATGTATTGGAAACGCCCTTGCAAATTATTAGCCAATTTAAATACCATGGCAAAGAGCCGACATATGCTTTGGCGAATGATGGTTCAAATGGAAATCCGGCTGAGGCAATTTTGGCGAAGAGCCAGGATTACTATATCATGGATGTAATTGGTAAATATACGTTGACGAATCAGTTGACAATATCAGGAGGTATTAAGAATTTATTTGATGTCACCAATGTCCAGGTGGGGAATGGAAGTAGTTTTCATCAAGCGGGTGGTGAAGTTGCAGTTGGTTATGGTCGATCCGTGTTTTTGCGGTTAAATTATCAAATTAAAATGTAAATAATTTATTAAAATAAAAATTCTAAATTAAAAATTATATATGAAAATTAAACCATTTTTATTTACACTGTTGATCTTATCAATATTTGCGACCGGCTGTGATGATGATGAAGGAGGTCAAACGATACCACCTGTAATGGGTACAATACAGGCCCATCTTGGCGGTGAAGCAGAACCCAATCAGGTTTTTATCGACCTCAGTGAAGCGAGAAATGAAACTATTGATCGCACATCGTGGGACTTAGGTTTTTCAAATAACGGCGACTTTCGCGTCATACTCAATTCAACTAATGGAATGTTGGCCGCCGCCACAAGCAAGACAGATTTTGCCGGTGTAAGCTCAGCTGATACAGCTATGTTTCTCGGGGAAGTGTTAAATGTGGACGCGATTTTTGGAATTCTGATTGGAGGTGGTGGAGTATTTCCTCCCTGGTTTTCATCAACGGTTGAATGGGCAGATGCACCTAATGGCAATTTGAATAATACGGCTATAGATGAAATTTCAGCTAATACAACAGAAAATTTTGTCTACATCATCAATCGAGGTAAAAACCCGAATGGGGAACCACGCGGCTTTATGAAGATTAAAATTGACCGTGATGGAGCGGGTTATAGGTTGACTTATGGCGACTTGGATGATGCATCAGGGCAAACTTTGGAAATTGGGCAAGTAACCGATTTTAATTTTACTTATGTGCATTTGAATGACGGAATAGTGTCTGTAGAACCGCAAAAGGGTGCTTGGGATCTGGCCTTTTCTACATATACGGATAATGTATTAAGTGGATTTCCGGCGCCAACCGGATTTCCTGTACCATACTTCGTACGTGATTTTATAAGTACGAATAGACATCAGGTTTCGGTGGCTATGGTGACCGACGCATCTGATATTCTTTCCGCTTACAATGCTTTTTCAATAGATGATGTGGTTGGTTTGACGTATAGTTCTGACGTGAATTCGATTGGAACAAATTGGCGACTTGTTGGGCAAACAGAACAACGATTGTATGATGATCGATTCTTCGTTCTTCAGGATGCATCGGGCAAGTACTTTAAAATATTATTTACCCAATTAAAAAATGATCAGGGACTTCGTGGGTTTCCGGAATTTATATTTGAAGAATTGCGATAGCAGAGAATTGCAAATCCAAATTACGCCCGGTATAAGCTGATATACCGGGCTTTTTTTATGGATCTTTATTGAACTAGTTCTTATTTCACAATAGTTTTTACCTTCAATTAAAATCCCAATCGTGAAAATTTACAAGATTGCTATTTGTCTCTTCCTTTATTCGTTATCGATCCATGCTCAACCGACATATATCTTGCATTGCGGGCAACTATTTGATGCAGAAGAGGGGACGGTATTGAATGAAATGTCAATTATTGTCTATCAGCAAGAAATTAGAGATGTGGTGCCGGGTTATGTGGATGCTTCTTCGGAGACTGAGATAATAGACTTAACCTCAAGTTTGGTATTACCGGGGCTTATCGACTTGCATGTACACCTGGAAACGCTATTTGACAAGGATGTTTACATCAACAAATTCAGGCAAGAAACAGAGCTTCTTTCCTTACGTGCTTATGCGCATGGAGTGAAAACGCTAAAAGCCGGATTTACGACAGTACGGGATTTAGGGGGCACCGGCGCTAATTCGGCATTACGCGATGCAATCGACAGGGGAATTGTTCAAGGGCCTAGAATTTATACGTGCAGAAAAAGCCTGGCAATAACCGGAGGCCACGCTGATCCTACTAATGGAATGAAATTAGCGTTACAGGGTAGTCCAACCTACCAGGACGGTGTCTGCGACGGTGCGGAAGAGTGTGCAAAAGCGGTGCGATGGCAAGTAAAACAAGGAGCCGATTGCATAAAAATAACTGCAACCGGTGGTGTGCTTAGCGTGGCAAAAGATGGCGATGGACCAGCCTTTGAAATGGATGAACTAGTGGCTATTGTGGAAACAGCTACGGACCGTGGTGTCCATGTTGCTGCTCATGCACATGGAAAAGAAGGCATGCTTCGCGCCGTCCAGGCCGGCGTACGCACTATAGAACATGGAACCTTCATGGACGAGGAAGTGATGGAAGAGATGATCCGACGAGGCACGTATTATGTGCCGACTATAACAGCCGGTTGGTCGGTCGCTGAGAATGCCAAAATAGATGGATTCTTTCCTGAAATTGTCAGGCCTAAGGCCATGCGCATTGGTCCGCAAATTCAAGAGACTTTTTCGAAAGCCTACGAACGAGGTGTTCGCATTGCCTTCGGAACAGATGCTGGTGTTTTCATGCATGGACAAAATGCCAAGGAATTCGAACTGATGGTCGACTCGGGCATGCCAATGCTCGAAGCTCTCCAATCTGCCACTTGGATTGCAGCCCAGGTATTGGAGTGGGAAGATAAAATTGGTTCAATCGTGCGTGGTAAACTAGCCGACATAGTTGCTGTCCCCACGGGAGTGTTGACCAATCCGTCATTGATGATGGAAATCGACTTTGTGATGAAAAATGGTGAAATCATTGTTGAATGATTAATCCTTATTCATTTAATGCAGAACATTAAAATAAAAAGTAACGAAAACACATTATTATATCTGTGATCCGAATTACCACTGTGTTATTACTACTTTTTTTTACACCTGTCATTCAGGCGCAATCGTTTGAAGAGGCCTTTGTGGATGCTATCAATGAAGTGCGAAATCGGGGATGTCGATGCAGCGGTGAACGGTTCAAACCGGTGGCTAGCGTAAAATACCACGACTTGCTTTCTTTATCTGCGGCTCGACATGCGCAAGATATAAGAAATCAAAGACGATTAAATCATTATTCTCGAAATGGTCGAAACATCGGGGAAAGGATTCAGCATGTGGGCTATCGTTGGCGCGTGGTTGGTGAAAACTTAGCCTATGGACAGCGTTCGATTTCTGAAGTCATAAGCGATTGGCTGGATAGCTATACACATTGCAAACTTCTAATGGACCCCCGTTTTGAAGATGTCGGGTTTGCGAAAAATGGCCCGTATTGGGTCTTACATTTTGGTAAAACCAAATAATGTCATCGTTTATTGATTGATCGTATTGTTGCGGATGGGATCTGGAAAATTAGGAACAGCCTTGAAAGAGGGTGCCACATTTACCAGAACTATTTCATGACCTAAATTTTCGTGATCGCCATTTGAAAATACTACCGTTAGCCGATAAGCATATTCGTCATCCGCCAGTCCCAAATCATCGTATGTATATGTCGCCTCCGGCATTCCGTTTCCATTTAATTCGACTATGGCATTCCAGTTTCGACCGTCCACTGAACGCTCAATTATGTATTGCTCGACATCTGCTTGACCTTCAGCAAACCAATAGAGATTTACATCACTCCCGTTTACGGAGATTTTGATTTGGACATTTACCTGGGCCTGAGTCGCGACCAACAATCCAGAACTTGCGACGAAAAGAAGAATGAGTAATTGCTTCATGATCTTGTAATTTGCCTACTAATATCTATTATCAACGGCGATTTAGATTAAGTTACTATAGAAACACCTGATTTTCATATAGAAATGTTCCATTTCTATTCGTGAAGAATCTTTTTCATCGCCAAGATTAGGGCGTTTTCCATAATATCCATATGATGATCAGCAGCTACTACGGTCTTAATTTCAGAGAGAAAGATTTTCTCATCCACCTCTGACTTAATAAATTTGGATTTATTGTCTCGAAAAAAAGATATTAATTCATAATCATTCATGCCTGCATACAAAGCAGCGCATCGCTCATAGGTTTCTGGTGTAAGTGATGCTTTAATAGCTGCGATTTCATTTTCATGCTCCTCCCCATCTATATTGGCAGCATAGATCATCATAAGTCCGAAGAACTCGGGTTTGCTCACTTCATAATTTTTGTCTTCTGACATAGTATTTAGGTTTTATTCCATTAAAAGCATAAAAGTAATGCTTCATGTAAGGTAAAACATAATTTATGAATCGCATCATGCAGCGAGAAGCCTAGCACTAAAATTAAAATGAAAACAAGTCGATGCCGCAAAGTAGGAGTCTCTCATGTCCACTGAATCATGGGAAGTTCAGCTTCCGGGCCCAGAGACTCCCTATAACAGATACGTCATGGGATTTTGACTTGTTTTGTTATAAAGAGTTCTAGTCTTGCTGAATACAATTACCGTGCCAGTTTACCCAAAAAGGAAGGCTAGGCCGGAACCCATGCATTCTCATTGGTGTGGTGTTGGCATCGTGTTAAATAAACATGTTAAAAATTTGAGCAACCGATTGGTTTCTTATATATTTGCAACCGATTGGTTTCATAATTGCAAACAGAACTTTATCACATAAAAATGAGACGAGATGTTTTTCAGGCTATTGCAGATCCGGCAAGACGTGAAATATTGGAATTAATAGCTACTAATGTACTTACGGTTAATCAGGTGGCCGAAAATTTTAATGTAAGCCGACAAGCCGTGTCCAAACAGTTAAGGATATTAAAGGAATGCGGACTGCTTAAAGTTGACAAAAAAGGTCGTGAAAAATATTATTCCATTGACCCAAAGAGCTTTATTCCAGCTTATTTGTGGATAGAAAAATTGCAGGCACAGTGGGAGCAGCGTATCGACTCGTTTGAGGAATATTTAGTTAAACTAAAAAAAGAGAATCATGACAAATGATGACTTAAAAAAGAGAATTGTAACAATTCAACGGACATTGAATGCTCCAATAAGCTTGGTATGGCAAGCTTGGACAGACCCCGAGCACATTGTTAAATGGTGGAACCCCAAAGGATCAAATACAAAAATAGAAGAACATGAATTCAAGGTCGGGGGAAAATGGAAGTATACCATGATTATGCCAAATGGGCAACCATTCATTGCCACCGGGACGTACACCGAAATTGCGCACCGGAAACGCATTTGTTCAACTGCTGACTTCAAACCGATGACTGAAGGAGTGGAAATTCAAGCGCATTTCGAAGCTCGAGGTGATAAAACCGAATTTATATTTAATGTAATACATCCGTCCGAAGCCTATAAAATTCAGCAGGAGAAAATGGGTATTCAAAATGGTTGGGGTTCTGTATTCGACAGATTGGAGGAGTTCTTAGTAAATGCTAATAATCCAATGTAATCGCAGCAAAACAAAAACCGATTAACAATTGGTTTTAGATTTTCGAAAAATGCAGGAAGAAAAAAGAGAATTACCGATGAGAAATATCCGTCCGATCTAGGACTTGATGAATTTTGTAGCACGAACCGCTTTATCGGTCTTGACCTCAATTATATAAATACCTGTATTTAATTGATCAAGCGATATGGATGAGCCCGGGTTGATGGGGTGGTTCTTCAGAATACGACCGCTTAAATCGGATATTAAAATGGATTGAGCACGTTCATCGCCTACATCGAGGTGCAATACGTTTTCCACCGGATTAGGGAATACTTTGAGGCCATAAATTTTTCTATCACCTGCAATGTTTGCTTTACTCAGATCTAAACTGAGTTGCTGATCAGGCATTACAAATCGTTCTCCTTCTGCATTTGTAGCACGTACGTTATGCACGAATATGTCTAACCTGGGGCTTTGTCCTGATGAATATCGGATTCCATCCAAGTCGTCGTCGATGATGATATCGATCGCAAAAACTCGACCATATCCCACTTTTGAATGACCGTCAATTCGTGTAAGACCCAGTTGATGTGTTAGGCCATCGTCTCTTTTCATAAATAACGGCATACCTTCTCTTGTTATCCAGTTTTCACTGACAGGCGAAATTCGCGTGTAAGACGTGTCTACCGTATTCGGATCGAAAGAAACATCCAAAGCAACCCCAGTAAGATTTTCAGCAGGTACTTGACTATTACCAATTGTCAGATAGATACGGATCGTATCTCCACTATCTGGAGGATTAATTAAATCGTGATCCAGACCAACAGCATATGGTTTAATTGTTACTTGTTCATCCGGAACCAATGTATGATAGTTGCCAAAGTATGTGGAAAGAGCAACGGTGTCAGAGATGGCCACCAGACCATTTCCGTCCGTGTCGCAATGTTTTGCATCAGCTAAATTTCGTGAACGTCCATTCATGTCCCAGTCCTCACCATATTGCCCATACCAAAGCGTATTTGGATTGGGTCTGTCATAGCCCTCCTCACCAATAGCATTTCCCAAATCGAGTAAATCTGCCATATCTACCATCCCATTAAAATCGACGTCGCCAGGCCACACACATTGGTCCTGGCACTTGCACGTGTCATATACTGGAATGTTCAATATTTCAACTGTAATAAGAACTTCATTGCATTCACCTCCGCTGCAATACGAAACCTTAAATTCATCGAATCCATCGAATCCGGAGTCCGGTGTGTAGATCATCATGAAGCGGCCAATTGAAGTCACGCATCCCTGATCGATTGTGTCAAGGCCCTCTTTGATTGTGAGTTCACCCGAAACGGGCAAGACCACCTCATCGAACTCATATTCACCAACAGGTATGTCATAATTGATGATAAGATCACGGTTGATCAATCCTGTCAGGTGATGAGTTGCAGATGTCGCAACGGGCTTAAAACGACTTGCGGTAATTTCAACAGTAGCCGTTTCACAGTTTTGAATGGCACAAACCGTATAATCAAAGGTAGTGATACCTTCGTAGGATGTATCTGCAACGTACATAAACCTTCCATCATTCAATTGTGTCAATACACCATAATCCGGTTGCGTAAAACCATCGATTAAAAAATTAGATGTCCGGTCATTCGATTCAACATTGAACTCTATGCGGTCTCCGGGAACAACGGCGTAATGGTCGTCGAAAACAAAAGAATTAGCGTATTCATCGATGACGTCAACTACATAATACCTGAAAACCGAACCATCACTGACTTCAAAATTGTCATTTCCCGAATTCATTCCGGGAGTATAGATTACCGCATCCGTGCCGCCCAAAAAATTCAAACTGCCGTCTCCCGGTACGATAGTGGCGTAGAAATTGGAGGAGGGTAAAAACAAGGTGAGCGGATCTGTAATACCTGTATTCAAATAAATGGTGTCATATACCGGAGCTGTTACTGTATCAACAACGCAAATATTTACGACCTCCGTGGCGCATGTTCCAATTGAGTCGCATGCCGTATAAGACAAATAAGCCATACCGGAAAACGATGCATGAGGCGTAAAGAAAAGCGAATCATTTGATACCGTAGTTTGTCCTCCCATTCGCGCAGGTAGAAATGAAACATAAAGCCCCGGGGACGTTGACGAATCATTTGCCAATACGGCTAGCGCATTATCCTGACTTCCTTTCAATACAGTATAATAATCCTCATTAGTCGAAACAATAGATGGTAAGACGTTGATGACAAATTGAGCATAGTATATGTTTGAAAGAATAGGTATTCCGCCAACGGTAACTTCCACTACAACCGTGTCCATACCGACGAAATCCAAATCTGGCGTATAATCCAGAATGAGTTCAGTAAAATTATTTCCGGTGCTTATAATCGCCGATTCTGAACCATTACGCGCGTGTTGTGTAATGATCGGCGAAGCGTTTTGATTACCAGGGAAATATATTGGATCAGAAGCAGAATTGTAAGACGTGTTGACAAGAATTTCACCATGACGCTCATACGCACCAAACTGTGCCTGGATAGATGTCCAGAGCGACATAAGCGTTAATAACGCAAGGATTCTGTATACCTTACGGCCTAATAGGATGGATGTCATGCATTTACGTCTTACCGTTGATAACAAAAGTACGGGGAATAGCTCAAATTAAGAAATGATTTATTAGTAAAATTTAGATATGATATTAAACTTTTATTTAATAAGATTGATTTAATAGCTTGATGTGCAATGCTTTAATGCTCAACAAATTGTAATAAAAAAAATGTTTATCGCACTGTATAAGAGATAGATGTAATGAAATCAACCAAGGTATATCAGGTCATATCGGCCCTTAACGGAAATGAAAGAAAGTCCTTTTTAAAGTTTCTGCACTCCCCATACTTTAACAAGACGACGGCTATGACAACGCTTGCCGAGGTCCTATTTTCATTAGATGCCAAGCAGGTTGATGTGAGTAAAGAGCAAGTATGGGATTTGCTTGTGGAGAATCGTAAATACAACGACACGCGTTTTCGGAAATATTGCTCCGATCTTTTAAAGCTGGTTGAAAGATTTTTAGCGCAACAAGAGTTTGATTCGAATCCACTCCGAAACGCCGCTTATTTACTGAAGTCAGTATCCACACGGCGTTTTCAAAATCTATACAATTCATCCTTGCGTACAGCACGACGTCTAAAAGATTTAGAGGATGCGCAAGGTATTGATTTCCTTCATGATTTATACCAGATAGAGCGCTATCACCAGGTAATATTGGAAGATGATGATCGGGCCCAGAAGCTGAACGTCGATCGTATCATCGAGAATTTAGACAAGTTTTATATAGCTCAGAAGCTAATGTCGTACATGACGGCCATGAGCCAAAAAAGAATTGTGGACTTAGAATATGACTTACTTTTCATTGATGAAATTCTGAAACATATAGAAGATAATCCTTATCCCGATACACCACAAATTCGAATTCTGTATTTAGTTGCAAAGCTTTATCAGACCAACGATAGTCAATACTTTCCAGAATTGAAGCTGCTTCTGCTTTCTAACATTAATCTCTTTCCACCATCTGAGGCTAATAAAATCTTTCGTTCTACACTAAATTTTTTAATTGGATGGTCCAATGAAGGCAGGACTGAATATTTAAGAGAACTATTTGAATTTTATAATTATGTGTTGGCCCAGGACTTTTTCTTTTTAGAAGATGGATTTAATCCCTGGATTTTTAAAACTATAGTCCATGTTGCCCTTCGCTTGAAAGAGTATTCGTGGTGCGAAAACTTTATCCAGGATTTTGGTACACGGCTTCCAAAAGAAGGTCGCGAAAATGCGATTCGATTCAACACGGCTCGACTACGTCTTTATCAAAAAAAATATGGGGAGGTAATCTCCTTGTTGAGTCGCGTTGAATTCGATGACTTTTCTTACAATTTGGGCGCGAAGGCCATATTATTAGCGACATATTATGAAAGTGATGAGGTTGAAGCTCTTTTCAGCTTCCTTGATAGCTTCAAGGCTTTTTTAAGACGAAATACAGCTAAAATACCAGAAAAACGTCGCGAAAATTACTTAAACCTCATTAAATATACCAGAGCACTTAGCAAACTTTCAAGGCGAAATAAAAATAAATTACTCGAAATTAAGGAAGAAATAACAAATAAATCGAATCTGGGAGATAAACGTTGGTTGTTGGAAAAGGTTGAGGAAAAGCTTAATTAGAGGATAGTATAATCACTGCCTTGGACCAAATATTTTTGATCCAATACGTACAATGGTAGCTCCTTCTTCCAGGGCAACCTTATAGTCGCCGGACATACCCATGGAAAGCTCACAAAAATCAGGCCTATTATCGAAGAAACTGCGCTTAATTAAATTATGATAATCTTTCAATTTTCTAAACTCAGTCCGCACCTGATTCATATCCATGGTATACGTTGCCATACCCATAACACCGCACCATGTGATATTTGGAAAATTGAGCTGACCTTCGTTTAATTGAGAAAGTAGTTGTTCAATTCTATATCCATATTTACTGTCCTCTTGTGCAATTTTAATCTGTAACAGACAACGCGTTGTAACATTAAGATCGGATGATAGAGCATCAATTTTTCGTGCTAATTTTATACGATCTACGGCGTGAATCAGATTGCTTTTACAGATGATATCCTTGACTTTATTCGTTTGTAAATGACCAATAAGGTGCCATTTAATATCGGCTGGTAGTTTTTCGTATTTTTCAAGAAATTCCTGCACCCGGTTTTCGCCAAAATCGCGATGACCGAGCTTATACAACTGCTCAATTTTAGCCAGCGGTTGAACTTTACTCACCGCGACCAAAAGTGCATTGTTTGACTTAATTTCTCGTAATATTTCCGAATACTCAGCCTTCATATATTCGTTTAATTGACCATTTGCTTATGGGGAAAAAGAAGTGGTGAAATCGTTTTAAAACAGACCATGTAATTGGGCATCTACAAGCTCGATCACTTGACCAAAATCTTCAGGTCGATTGTAAAAGTCAAGGTTGTCGCCATCGATGATCAACAATGGACCGGCTTTATATGATGCGATCCATTTTTCATATTTTTTATTCAATCGCTTTAAGTAATCCAGACTCATATTTCCTTCATAATCACGTCCTCTAGAATGAATATGCGAGACCAGTGTTGAAATATCAGCACGCAAATAGATCAAAATATCCGGGGCATTTATTTGACCGGTCATGATTTCAAATAATGTACTGTAATTATCAAAGTCACGCTTGCTCATCAGCCCCATTTCATATAGGTTTGGAGCAAAAATACGCGCATCCTCATAAATCGTTCGATCTTGAATGACAGTTCTATCACCCTGCAAAATGTCAAGTATTTGGCGATAACGGCTGTTCAAAAAATATATTTGAAGATGAAAAGACCAGCGATTCATGTCATGATAGAAGTCATTGAGGTATGGATTGTCGGCTACGTCTTCGTATTGAACATCCCAATTGTAATGTTGACCAAGTTTTTCGCACAGTGTTGTCTTACCCGCACCTATGTTTCCTGCTACCGCTATATATTTTGGTTTTTTTCTTTCCTCCATGATTATGGGCTGAAATTAAAAAATAATACTGGGAATTTTGACACGAAAGACAGCTACGCATGTCACGACATATAAAGGACAAAGCACGCTGTTAAAGTAAAGGTCCTGTATGGATTTTTACCGATGAATTTCAGCGGCTCGTCCAATACATTTGGTGAAGTGCCGTTTTGACTATACTTTGCACGTATTTGAAATGAATATTGGTGTACGTACATCCGGTTCAAACTATAATTCAACGAGATGAAATCATTGATAGCCATAGACGATTTGAGTAAGACATACATTATGGGGTCGCAGCGCGTAGATGCACTTAAAAATGTGTCTCTTGTAATTGATGAAAATGACTATGTTGCCCTGATGGGCCCTTCGGGTTCTGGAAAGTCGACATTGATGAATCTATTAGGCTGCCTGGACTCACCGACATCTGGTTCGTATTTACTTAAAGATGAGGATGTCAGTAATATGACGGATGCGGAATTGGCGGAAGTAAGAAACAGAATGATTGGATTTGTTTTTCAAACATTCAATTTGCTACCTCGCCTCTCAGCCCTCGAAAACGTGGCACTACCATTAATTTATGCAGGTGTGAGCAAGAAAAAGCGACTTGAACGGGCCTTTCATGTTTTGGAAGAAGTAGGTCTAGCAGACCGTGCCGCTCACAACCCAAACGAGCTTTCAGGGGGCCAGCGGCAACGAGTGGCCATTGCTAGAGCATTGGTCAATTCACCTGCTATCATATTAGCCGACGAGCCTACTGGTAATCTAGACACTAAAACGTCAATCGAAATTATGACAATTTTTGAACGGTTGCAGGATGCTGGTAATACCATTATTGTTGTAACTCATGAACCCGATATAGCCCAGCACGCACATCGTATAGTACGACTAAGGGATGGAGAAGTTGAAAGTGATACGCGAAATTCGGAAATAACGCGAACAAATGATCCGAATCACCGATACTTGATGTCGTAACCAGATCTAAAGAACCACGGTTTAAACTATCAAATTCGTGAATTTGGGTGAGCAGGTTCAGGATGATTTTTCAAGTTATTAACAATAAAATCAAATCTCAATCTAAGTTGTTGGTTGCCAGTTGCATACACCGAGTAATGACCAGAAATCAATAGATGCTTGGTGTCTAATTGGGTTCATGAAAAGAAAAGGGCCTGTTTTTAACTCAATCTCTAATAATCATATGTCCGCATTCTATTCAATGATACATGCTAAAATTTACAATTGCCCAACTGCAATTTTTATCTTTGGATGACTTGATTAAACGAATAAATGAAACTATATACTAAGACCGGTGATGATGGGACGACAGCTCTATTTGGAGGACGAAGAGTTAGCAAACATGACATGCGCATACAGGCTTATGGTACGGTCGATGAACTTAATGCCTTTGTAGGAAGCCTGATAGCAAGTATTTCAGACAATGAAGTAGAGGTGTTTCTTCGAGCTATTCAGAGTCGATTGTTCGATATCGGATCTCATTTGGCTACCGTACCTGGAAAAAATGTTGCGTTACCTAAAATTGATGATACGTTAATTCAGGACTTAGAAGAAGCGATTGATAAGATGCAAATGGCAATACCCGAACTTCGCCACTTCATATTACCCGGTAGTGGAGAATCGAATGCACGCGCCCACATTTGTCGCACTGTTTGTCGCCGAGCCGAACGATTGACAGTTTCTCTGGTGGAGATTGAAGAAGTCGATAGCATTGTTATTTCATACTTGAACAGATTGTCAGATTATTTTTTTTCCTTGAGCCGTTACTTGACGTATGCAACCCAAGAAAAAGAAATTAAATGGATTCCGATAAAGGAAAAATGAAATACATGAATGATAATTCGAATATAATTAAATACGTTCTTGTCCTCTTCGTTATAGCATTTATTGCCTGGTTATTTCCGAAAAATGTTCATACAGAATATAAATATAAGCTTGGCGATTTATGGCGCTATGATAACTTGGAAGCACCTTTCGATTTCTCGATAAAAAAGTCAGAAAATGAATATGAAATCGAAAAAAGGGAAATCTTAGAAGAAATATACCCGTTTTTTTTATTCGACGAAAAAGTTATTGTTGACCAATCAAAACAACTAAAAGAGCGATTGGATTCGGAATTTGGAAGGATACGGGAGCAAGATCCCGGGAATGATATGGTGCGTCGATCGAATAAATATGTACGAGCAGCAAGGCAGGCCCTCGAAGAAGTATATGAAATCGGAATATTGGGAGAAAGAGGCGTCGAACCGGAGACAGCGTTCATCAACGTCGTTAGAAATGAGAAGCCCAAACTCACGAGGAGATCGGCCTTGTTATCACTTGGTGATGCACAAGTCGCAGTGGCTGACACAATACGCAATTTAAACTTAAGAGAGGGTGGATTGCTTACGGCAATTACGCAGTCTTTTCTTAAGCCAAATGTCTCGTTCGATGCTGATCTGACGGAGAGATATAAATCGGATGCTGTCAGTCGACTCAATGAAAATAAGGGGGCCGTTTTAGCTGGAGATTTAATTGTCGAACGATCGGCGTTGATTACCAAAGAGGTTTTTGAAAAGATCAAATCGTATGAATTTCATTACAATAATCAAGTCGGTACAACTGGAAGGAAATGGACTGTGTTTGCCGGATATTTAATATTGACAAGCCTGATAATTGGTGTTTTTCTTCTCTACTTACAATTCCATGCTACACATGTTTTTGAAAAGTATTCGAGCTTGGCATTTATGCTGATGTGGCCGGTTTTGTTCAGTTTTTTGATAACAGTTGTTGAGGGAGTGGATAACCTCAGTGCGTATATGATTCCTTTTTGTGTTGTACCGATAGTGGTTAAGAATTTTTATTCTGATCGGTTGGCATTATTTACTCA
This sequence comes from Saprospiraceae bacterium, assembly GCA_028279185.1. Lineage (GTDB taxonomy): Bacteria > Bacteroidota > Bacteroidia > Chitinophagales > Saprospiraceae > JANQSS01. The sequence goes on from JANQSS010000258.1 coordinate 17,872, forward strand.
TATTGTTATAATATTAATTGTCTCATTTCTTTCCAGAGAGGGATATGAGTTTACCTTTCTGCAAATATTGGCTGGTATCGTTACAGTTCTTACTGTAAAGGAAACCCGATTTTGGAACAAATTTTTTGCCTCCATTTTCTATATATTCCTTACCTATATTTTTGGCTATGTCGGACTGGAGCTAATTTCGAACGGCAATTTCTTGAATATTAACTGGCAGCCTATTGTCTATTTCATCATCGCAGGAGTACTTACACTACTGGCTTATCCGATGATTCCTTTAATAGAAGGATTGTTTGGTTTTACTTCTTCGATAAAATTATCTGAGCTATCCGATATGAACAGACCCTTGTTGAAGGAACTTTCAGTAAAAGCCCCGGGTACATTTCAACATTCTCTGCAGGTTGCAAACCTTAGTGAAGCGGCTACCGAAGCAATCGGTGGAAACGGACTTTTGGTAAAAACAGCGGCACTTTATCATGATATAGGTAAAATGGCCGAGCCGGAATTTTTTATCGAAAATCAACGCGGATCCAATCCACATGATAAATTAAATGATTTACAGAGTGCTGAAAAAATAATAGCTCATGTGTCCGAAGGTGAGAAAATGGCAAAAAAGGCAAAACTACCAGCTATTCTTATAGACTTCATTAAGTCTCATCATGGCACGACACGAACAGAGTACTTTTATCGAAATTATGTGAAAGAACATCCAGGTGAATTGGTAAATCCCGGTGATTTTCAATACCCCGGACCATTACCAAAATCGAAAGAAGAAGCTGTACTTATGATGGCAGATAGTCTTGAAGCGGCGTCGAAAAGTTTGAAATCTCCCACTGGTAAAGATATAGATGATCTTGTCGAAGGAATAATTAAAGGGAAAATAGAACAGGGCCAACTCAGCGAGTCCACCTTGACATTCAAAGATTTGGAGACGTGCAAAGACACGTTTAAATCATTATTGCGAAACATCTATCATGTACGGATTGAATATCCGGATGATCCAACTTCAAATTAATACATATGACTTACTTTACTGCAAAATTCCCAAAGTTCTTCAAAGACTTAAGCAAGAACAATAATAGAGATTGGTTTCAGGACAATAAAAAACTATATGAGGACGAAGTTAAAAAACCATTTTATGCATTTGTCGAAGACCTTATTTCAGCCGTAGGTAAAATCGAGGGAGAGCTCAATCTCGAAGTGAAAAATGCTGTCTTTCGTATCAATAGAGATACCCGGTTTAGTAAGGATAAGACGCCTTATAAATTACACGTCGGTGCTATCGTTTCTAAAGGAGGTCGAAAAAACATGCAGGTTCCGGGCCTGTATATACAGTTATCTTCAACTGAACACCACATTGGAGGAGGCTCGTATATGCCGGACAAAAATAACCTTGTCAAAATTAGAAAGGCCATCGCCAAGGATCCAACGGCTTTCAGAAAGATATTGAAAAATAAAAAGTTCAAAACGTACTTTCCGGACGGAATTCAGGGAGAAAAAAATAAAATTTTGCCCAAGGAATTTAAACCTTTCGCAGATGATATTCCGGAATTGTTTCGAAAACAATTTTATGTAATGTCAAATCATAAAGGTATGAAATTTGTCCAGCAAGATGACTTACTTAAAGTTGTTATGAACCACTATAAGGCTACTGCAGAGTTAAATAACTTTATTAGAAATGCCCAAATATGAGCGAGTCTGAAATCAATAAGTTTGAAGTACTTGCGGAAATAATTCGAAGTAGGCGCGCGATTTTTCCATCGCAATATATTGCTGAGCCGATCGAATCGGACGTGATTGACCAGTTGCTTGAATTAGCAAAATGGGCTCCAACTCATCGAATGACTGAACCTTGGCGATTTACGGTTATTTCTGGCAATGCTAGAATTCGACTTGGAAAATTTTTGGCTGAAACATACAAGAATATATCATCGGAAAACTTTAGCCAAGCAAAATTTGAACGAATAGCAAAAAAGTGCACGCAAAGTCAATACATTATATTGATTTGCATCCAGTACGATGTGCTAAAACGCGTGCCAGAGTGGGAGGAGCTAGCTGCGGTATCTATGAGTGTACAAAATATGTGGCTGGCTTGTTCAGCTTTAGGTATAGGATGTTATTGGAGCTCTCCGAGTTTGAAGGATCACATTAGTGATTTCATTCCAATGGAGGCCGGAATGAAATGCCTGGGTATGTTTTACATAGGTTCATTCGACGGTTCCTGGCCTATCGGTCGCCGAGCAGCAATGACCGATAAGGTTCAGTTTATTACCTCATGAGTTCCGTGTTCGAAATTCGCCGGCTTCACTATGCGTTCGGAAAAAGCGTGTTGTTAGATCTGACGGGCTTAAGAATCAAGGCTGGTGACATTATTCATTTATCTGGCCAAAGCGGTTCAGGTAAGTCCTTACTAGGTCTGAGTCTAATTGGCTTCTTTGCACAACTGGCTGAAGTTCAATATGACTTTGATATTCAAACTAAGTCCATCGATGATTGGCGAAAGTTACGTTCAACGTACATCGGTTATATTTTTCAACAACCCAAGGCCTATTTTAATCCCATCAAGACATGCGGTAACCATTTAATGGACTTATTGGATGGAAGTAAATCAGATAAAATAGCACGTATTGATCAATGGTTAATTCAATTTAATTTGCCAGAAGGAGATTCTTTTTATAAGCGATATCCGCACGAATTTTCCATAGGTGAGCTTCAACGGATTTATATTATTTCGGCACTGATAAGAAATCCAAAATTTATTATTGCTGATGAAATATTTTCTCATATCGATTGGCCAACGGCATCTTTAATAGGTAAAGTTGTTCAACAATATATTGTGAAGAATAATGCAGCGCTACTTCTCATTACACATGAAAAACCAGGAACTTTTATTACGCCGACCCTGTCATGGCAACTCGTCGCGGGAAAAATAATTGAGAAAACTGCAACTGATCCAATCAACATTCTTAAAAGAGAAATACGATCATCTGAAACAAAAGCTAATCCTGCGTTGCTGGAACTGTCCGGCATTTCGAAAATGTATCGAAACAGGTTTAATGCATGGGGGCATGAAAAAGGAACAGCGGTTATCGACAATGTTTCAATGCAATTGGTGGCTGGTGAATGCGTAGGATTGATGGGTACCTCCGGCTCAGGCAAAACAACTCTAGCAAAATTGTGCTGTGGTCTTACAAGGGCGACAAGTGGAGCAATTTCACCGGAGCAGGTTAACATGTTTTCTCTTCGGTCATTGTTCAAACGGCGCGCATCACCGATTCAATTGGTCCACCAGGATCCCTTTTCTTCGTTTAATACAAGTCAATTAGTGCATGAGCAAATTACTGCAGGGAATGACACCAAGTCTGTTGAAGAATTGTGTGCAGCACTTAATTTGCCTAAAACTGTTCTTAGCAGATCGGCCTTCGAGTTGAGTGGGGGAGAGTTACAACGGCTTGCATTGATCCGATCCCTCGTAGTCAAACCGCGGCTAAAAATATTGATATTAGATGAAGCTTTGTCGGCACTTGACTACCATGCCCAATTAGCAGTGATGCATTTGCTGAATAAAAAATTTGCTGATGTCGGTATACTGATGATCTCCCACAGATTCTATCGATTAGAGTCGTTTTGTGATCGGATCTATTTCATGTCTGAAGGAAAAATGGTGCACGAGCAAAAAATGGATAGGATTGCCTGGGGTGAAGTGCCGCAAGACGTTGCGCTATTGGCAGGAAAACTGTGAATTTTTTGTTAAAGACATCATCCGTGAAATCCTGGACGTTATATTTGTGGAGTATACATGTCAAAACCACAAAAGAAAACAGTTCCAATAGCCCCAATGATCATTGCAGTTCTTCTGCTGGGCATGATCTTTTATTTTCAATCCACAACCAATTTACCGCCACAAGAAGCAGAGGAGTTGTCACAGGCAAACTTGGCACTTCCCGAGGATAAAATAATTCGATTTGTTGTGGACAAGGTCACAGATGTCATGCGTTTGTTTCCGCAAAAAGCTCACGTTAGCGCCGGAAACTGAGGCGTGTAGCCATTCAGAAATGCCGCTGCATCCATCCGTCTACGACCAGCCATCTGCACTTCTAACAAGTTTATGTATTTGTCTCTACAGGCTACCGAAAATTCGCCTTTGGTTCCCAATTCCAAACTTCCTGGTTCATGGCCCGTTCGTACGACACGATTTGTGAGTTCGCTTCTGATTATGTTTAATTGACCGCCATCCAGCTTGGCCCAGGCGCCGGGATGAGGACTCAGGCCGCGAATGAAATTATGCACCTCTTGCGCCGATCGATCGAAACGAATGGCGCAATCCTCATGAAATATTTTTGGCGCATGTGATACGAGGTTGTTATCCTGAGCGTACTCAACGACATTTCCAACTTCTATATCCCGCACAGTTTGCAGAACGAGCTTCGCACCGATTGGCATCATTTTATCATGGAGTTCACCAGCGGTCTCATTAGGTAAAATACTGACTTTTCGTTGGTGTATTAAGTCGCCCGTGTCGATGGCATGCTTTAATTTAAATGTTGTCAAACCAGTCTCGCTATCTCCTTTTATTACAGCCCAGTTGATTGGTGCAGCGCCTCTGTAGCGAGGCAGTAATGATGCATGCAAATTAATAGATCCCAATGGAGGCATGTTCCAGACGACTTCAGGTAACATCCTAAAGGCCACAATTACCTGCAAATCAGCCTGTAGACTGTGCAACTGTTCGACAAAATCGGAGCGCTTCAACCTCGGTGGTTGTAAAATATTCAAGCCTTCTTGGTAGGCATATTTTTTCACAGCGGACTCTAAAAGACGCTTTTTGCCACGACCACCGTATTTATCCGTGCTCGTGACAACACCAACAACATCATAGCCGTTGTCTACGAGAATTTTTAAACTCGGAACAGCGAAAGCAGGCGTACCCATAAATACTATCTTCATAGCAGCTTAATCATTTTGAATAATAAAAAGTTCGATTCGGCCACAAAGTATAGGATGGAATTGACTTAATATAAGGCAATCATAAAAACTTCGATACCGATGAACTTTTTTAGTTGACATGGAAGTTTGTATGAAAGAAAATTGGATACTTCCGATTGGCCAACTTCAGTTGGATTGCTTCATAACTCTAATACACCTAAATTAGCGCAACATTTAAAGTTCCATTACATGAAAGTTCTATTTTCCACGTTCTTCCTGGCCATTCCTTTGTGTCTTTTCGCACAAGGAATTATCGTTGAGGGTTATGCCTATGAATCTGATAATCGCGGATATCTGAACGAAGTTAAAATTCAGGCGAAAGACCTAAATGATGGTGCGAGTACGGCTGAAACATTTACCAACCTCGAAGGCTATTTTAAGTTGGACTTGCCACCCGGCGCCTATGAACTGATAATCACCAAAAATCTTTTCCGCGAGCAAGTCTTACAACTTTCGGATGCGTCTACCGTTACCGGCAATAAATATTTTTTCAAGGTTACATTAAAGCGAAAGCCCGGATATTTGTTTGATATAACGCTTGCAAATAAGCGTGACAGCAATAATACGGCAGTTGATGCTATTCATGATTCTCGCATTGAAGTCTATAACAATACGACGGAAGAATTAGAATATTCCAATTTGTCATACGGCCCGCCAAATTTTTTATATACGTTGACAAAAGGAAATCGGTACACGATCATGATTCGGAAGGAAGGATATTTAGCAAAACGTATCGAGGCCAAGGTTGATGTGGAAGGTTGCATACTATGCATAGATGGTCTAAGCAAATTGTCTCCAGGTGTCACAGATAATTTAACTGAGGGACATGAAATGGGGACGCTTTTGGCTAATATTGAAATGGAACCCGCGGATGTAGGAACGAAATTTAAGATCGAAAACATATATTACGAAACAAGCAAATTCAAGTTGACAACTGAATCGAAATCTGAATTAAAAAAGGTGATTCAGCTTATGCGAGACAACCCGTTAATTGAAATTGAAATTGGGTCGCATACGGATAGCCGTGGAAAAGACGACTTGAACTTAAAACTTTCTCAAAATAGAGCAAATGAAGTGGTTGAATTTTTAATAGATTATGGAAGTATTGCTGCGGATCGAATGAGAGCAAGAGGATTTGGTGATACGCAGTTAGTCAATCATTGCAAAGATGGTGTGACATGCAGCGAATTGGAACATGCGGAAAATCGAAGGACGGAGTTGCGAATTACCGGCATTCGAAAGTCAGCTACCGCGGATAAGTCATTACTCGAAATTAAAGAATTAGAAAAGATGGAAAAGCTTATCGAGGAATTGCAAAATCAGGAAGTCATCGAAGTAAGAGAAGGCGATGAATTACCTGATGAAATAAAAAAGGAAATTGAAAAGGGAAAATCGAAGAAGAGAAAAAAAGATAATCAATAATTAACCCTATCATGGGAAACCTACTTTAAGAAGACCAAAATAAATGGAATTATGACTGCTAAAGAGTTTATATATAGTTTACAGGAGACTGTCAACAGTCAGACACTACAAGATAAAGACACCGTCTTTCATTTCGATTTGGAAGGTGAAGGCGGCGGAGCTTTTACCGTGAAAATTCAAAACGGGAAACTCGAAATTGCTGAAGGATTAAATGAGACATCGAAATGTACCGTGCGCGCCAAAGCTGACAATTTCATGAAGGTAATAAATGGCGAATTGAAGCCACTTAATGCTCTGCTTTTTGGAAAAGTGAAAGTCGATAATCAGGGTGAACTGATTAAATATGCCAAGGTATTTGGCTTGATGAAGTAGCGATTGTCTATGAATTAAAAGGTAAAGGATATACCAAGTGCAGGGAATGGAACACCAGTAAAATCGAGTGTTTCAGAGAGTTTTAAATCCGCACCGATTAAATCATCCTCGATATTGAATGAAGAAAGATGTGATGAGACAAAGGCGTCAGCCACATTCAGTAAATAGACAAGGCCTAATCCAAAATACGCCAACTCCTTGTCCTTTCGGAATTGAGCACGCCTGTTCGCAATGAGCTGTGTTGGAATGACATCTGGAAAGTCTGGTGTATCAATTCCTGCTAAACGATTTCGATAAGCTTGATCGAATGTGTCAAATTGGCTCGAATTCCAGTCTATGGCATAGATCATTCCGCCGATGGCTCCGTATACAAGATGTAATTTATAATATTGTCGGTTGTATACTTGTCCTGCACCGGGAAAAATTGCCGACAACAGTGTTGCTTTAAGCGGTTTGGTTTGTTTGCGTTTGTTGATGAGGGAGTCGATAACGAATGTTCCCACTTTTTCATCCCACTTACCTTGCGCTTGACTTTGCAGCGTCAAACAAGTGGAGGCCAAGATTAATGCGACATATAATTTATTCACAGGGTATCATAAGTTGCGTATGAGGAATCTATTCAAGCGAACGAGCTATTTGAAGAAGATGTTGTAATTCTTCTAAATCATTGAAGTGAATTACGCATTTACCGCTTTTATCTTGTTTTGTTGTAAGTTGAACTTTTGTTCCAAAAATCCCACTTAATTCATTTTCAATTTGTTGAATGTGAACATCTTTTTTCGATTCGTGACTGGCCTGTTTTGGCGTTCTCCGCTGCTTGATGTGACTTTCAACTTGTCTAACACTCCATTGCTGTTCAAGAATATTATGTAGTATGTCAATTTGCTCGGAAAAAGTATCAACACCAGCTATTGCACGGGCATGTCCCATGCTAATTTTTTCTTGTCGTACGGCATTTTGAACAGCTGGCGGTAATTTTAAAAGTCGCAGATAATTGGTGACAGTACTTCTGTTTTTTGAAACGCGTTCAGCTACTTCTTCATGTGTGATGTCACATTCTGTCATCAGACGTTGATAACTAAATGCAATTTCAAGCGGGTTAAGATCTTGACGCTGAATGTTCTCGATAAGCGCCATTTCGAGCATGGATTGGTCGTCAGCTAATCGGATGTAAGCTGGAATTTCCTTGAGACCGATCATACGAGATGCCCTTACCCGCCGTTCACCGCTGATTATTTGAAATCGACCAGAGGACAAATTCCGAACGGTAATAGGTTGAATGAGCCCATGAATCTTAATGCTTTTCGCCAATAATTCTAATTCATCAATATCGAACTCCGATCTGGGTTGAAAAGGGTTGATTTCAATATCTTCAATAGAAATTTGTGCGACTGTATTGGAGAGTTCTTTTACTAATAAATCCTTTTTATCTCCATTAGCTTCATCGCTTGAACTTAAAAGAGCACGTATCCCTTTTCCTAATTCTTTTTTTTTCATTTTGCTATTATCATTCCGCTCAGAACTTATGCAATTGTGGATGCATGTTCAGGAACATTATTTTCTAAAAATTCCTTGGCTAGATTTAAAAAATTAAAAGCGCCTTTGCTGCCAGCATCGTATAGGATGACCGGAAGATTTGCACTTGGCGCCTCGCTGACTTTACTATTTCGATGGATTATTGTCTTGAATACGGGATCCTGTGCGTGCTCAATGACTTCTTCTACGACAATATTTGCCAGACGTAATCGACTATCGTACATAGAGAGAAGAATGCCCTCTATAACCAAATTTGGATTTACCTGTTGCTGGACCATTTCGATCGTAGTCTTCAATTTTTTTAATCCTTCTAAAGCAAAAACTTCGCATTGCACAGGTATAATTACACTGTCGGATGCGGTTAACGCATTTATTGTAATTAGTCCAAGAGATGGGGCGCAATCAATAAATATATAGTCAAATTGTTCTTTTATTTTATCAACGACCTTCCGCAAAATAAATTCGCGGCGTAATCGATTTATTAATTCAATTTCTGCACCAACCAAATCAATATGAGCTGGAAGAATTGATAAATTCGGTACAGGAGTATCTTGTATTGCGTCGTGTGCGCTTGCGCCGTTGACCAAGCAATCGTAAGTCGAGAGTGGTGCCTCTAAGGGATTGATGCCAAGACCGGTGGTTGAATTTGCCTGCGGATCCGCATCAATGAGCAGTACCCTCTTTTCCAACACGGCTAAGCTTGCTGCTAAATTGATGGCTGTCGTCGTCTTTCCGACTCCCCCCTTTTGATTTGCTATGGCTATAATTTTACCCATTCAATTCTAAACTGATATCGATCCGCCTATGTTTGGCAATAACAATGTTTTTCCCTTTGATTGAAATAATCTCGTCGCCTCTTCCATGTCAATGCGAATCGGATCAAAAGTATTGTAGTGCATACCCAACACACGATTACATTTAACGAAATCGCTTGCAATTAAGGCATCTTCTATACCCATGGTAAAATAATCTCCTATGCATAGAGCCGCCAGATCCAAAGGTTTACATGTCATCGGAATCAGTTGCATGTCCATTGTGAGAGCCGTATCACCGGAGACGTAAATTGTGCGCTCGTCTTCAAAAACAAATCCACCGGGATTTCCACCGTATGATCCATCAGGTAGCATACTCGAATGTATTGCTGCAACGTATTTAGCGCGTCCGCCTTCATACGGACACCATCCTCCGTGATTCATACCTTGGGCCTTTAGGCCTTTGCTTTTATACCACTCTGCCACTTCATAGGATGCTACAATTTCAGCACCCGTATGCTGAACGATTAAGTCCACATCAGCGACATGGTCCATATGGCCGTGTGTAAGAAAGATATAGTCACAAACAATATCTTGTACAACCACATCACGCGCCAGCGAATTGTGGGTAATGAACGGATCTATCAAAATTGTCGATTGTCCACCTTCTATTAATAAGCAGCCATGACCTAAATATGTTACTTTCATTGCTGACAGCTTTTAGCCCACAAATTTACTGTTATCCGAGCAGAAAAGTACCGTGCGCACGTTGTCCTTTTAAAACAAACGCTGATCAGTGCGATACAACCGGCACCTATTGGCGATTTGGCTCACCGGTATTGTGAATTCAAACAAATCCGTACCGGTATCGTTTCTTTGCAGACGTGCGCAACATTGTAACTTATCAAGATTGGCATCTTATTGATTATAAAGATGCTTGGGATCGTCAGACCGAACTGCACCAAAGGCTCGTTTCAGCAAAGCGCAGTGGTGAGCGCATTTCATTTAATGGCTGTGTAATACTATGTGAACATTATCCCGTGTATACATTGGGTAAAAGTGGTAGTGAGGACCACCTGCTACTCGATGCTAAGCAACGCGAACGGCAAGGGCTTCAATTTTATAGAATTAATAGAGGTGGAGACATTACCCATCATGGACCTGGACAATTGGTAGGTTATCCAATTCTCGATCTTGAGTATTGGTATCGGGATGTTCATCGCTACGTACGTAACATAGAGCAGGTAATCATAGATGTGGTCGATAAATTTGGAATCAGAGGTTTTCGCTTAGAGGGATATACCGGTGTTTGGACAGAGGATAATACCGGTAAGCATAAGAAAATTTGTGCGATTGGCGTGCATTTGTCTCGTTGGGTCAGCATGCACGGTTTTGCTTTAAATGTCAATAATAATTTGGATCTATTTCAGCATATTATCCCTTGTGGCATTCAGGAGGAAGGAAAGGCGATTACTTCGATGAGTAAAATATTAAATAAAGATATTTTGATGGAAGAGGTAAAAAGGGAATTTGCGATTACCTTCGCACGCATTTTTGAATGTGAGTTAATCTAAGATCATGAGTGAAAGAAAAGGGAAAAAAGTATCAGAGTCATTTACAACCATGACGCAATTGGTGATGCCTAATGATACAAATCCATTGGACAAGCTTATGGGAGGTAATTTGATGAGATGGATGGATATAGCAGGTGGGATTTGTGCGGGGCGACATTGCGAGGCGCATGTGGTTACGGCATCTGTAGATCACGTCTCATTTCATCGGCCCATAAATGTTGGCGACGTTGTTACACTAACCGCTCAGGTAACACGCGCTTTCCGAACGTCTGTTGAAATATTTGTTGAAGTTTTTACCACTAATATTAAGGGAGGTTCTCCGAAAAAGAGCAATCACGCTTTTTTTACTTTCGTCGCACTTGAAGATCATTCTAAAACACCAAAACAAGTCCCGGCTGTCATTGCATTGAGTGAGTCCGAACAAACGTTATACGAGGCCGCATCACGACGTCGAGAAATACGACTAATTCTCAGTGGTCGTATGAAGCCTGGAGAGGCAAAAGAGGTTAAAGACTTTTTTGCCAGCTTATAATCTGAATCAAGATTCTAAGAGCCGGAATAGTTCGTCCAATTTTGGTGAAACGATTATTTCTGTACGACGATTTTTAGATTTGTTCGCCTCATTGTCATTCGGAGCAATTGGTGCAAAGTAAGCGCGACCAGCTGCTGTCAATCGCTTCGGGTCCACACCAAAGTCTGACATTAAATTAATAACACTCGTCGCTCGCGTAACAGATAAATCCCAATTGCGCTCTGCCGTACCATCTGTGTCTGTATGCCCTTCAACCGTGATGTCAATATCTTGATTTTGGGCAAGAACGGTCGATATTTTTTGAATGGCCTCTCTTCCTTTACTATCAATTTTGTCACTTCCTTTTGCGAATAGTAGGTTTTGACTCATGGATACATAGACTTTTCCATTTTTTTGTGTTACGGTTAAATCGGATGCAGAAAAACCGAGTAAGGCCTGTGAAAGCCTAGATTTTAGCCCTGTGAGAATATTTCGCTGAGCATTTAACTGATCTTTCAAGTTGGCAATTTTCATCTCTCGTTCTTCTAAAGAGGCTTGCATACTGTTTAGCGAATTTCTTAATTCATCTAATTCGGCCTCCTTTGTGCGCAACGCCCGTTCAACTTTGTTCAACTCTTTTTCTTTTTTATCGATTTGCGACTCCTTTCTCGCTAATGCTTCGTTTAGGTTTTTTTTCTCCGCGGAAGAATTGGTTAAGATGGAAGAATTTTGATCCAAAAGCTCGTCGTAGCGCTCAGTGAGTTCTTCGTTGGCAGCAATCAAATTTTGATGCTTTTCTTTGAGCTCAGATTGCGCTCGTTTGAGCGAAGTGTATTGTGCTTCTACTTCAGTAAGCTTTTTAACCATTTCATCACAATCGCGCTTTGCTTTTTTCAATTTCGCAAACTCGGATTGCAAGTTGTTTTTCGATGCTTCTAATGCGTCATACTTCTTTTGAGATACACAAGAAGTAAGTAGTAGCACTGTTCCAAGCAGAATGATTGTACATTGTTTCATGATAGTCTGATTCTAATATAGCTCAAAGATAATCAGAACGTAACACATGCAAAAATTGTATAATGTAATAGTTTTTTAACAGAGAGGTTGTTTAAAGTACCCTAAGCAATTTCTCCTCCACAACTTGAACCTGCACCCGCCGTGCAACCATAACAATGTTGGTTGATAACGATGTTTCGTTGATTCAGTTGGTCCATATCGAAATCGCGGATATGCTGATGGCTGGAGGCCACACGCAGATCCAACATTTGATTGAAGTCGCAGTCATATAAAAAACCCTTGTAGTCGACAGAGAGTGTATTACGGCACATGAGGCCATCTACGGTTGCAGGGTTAAAGGCTTGATGTAATGACTGCATATAATCAGCATAATTATTGCTTTCTATCAAATATTCAAGAAATCGGCTGATGGGAATATTGGTGATACAGTACAACGAATTAAATTCAATATTAAACTTTCGCTTTAATTGTGATTTAAATTCTCGTTCAAGCGATGCCTGACTGGCAGGGAGAAACGAACCAGTAGGATTATAGACAAGATCTAGTAGCAGACCACTACCTTCTTTTCCATACCCGACTGCGTTCAATTTTTTCAGTGCCTTTACGGAATCTTCAAATACGCCATCGCCACGTTGACTATCCGTACGTGATTTACTGAAATAGGGTAGTGATGATATAACGTGAACACCATGTTGAGCAAAAAATTCCGGGAGGTCACCATATTTGGGATTTGCCTCGATAATGGTCAAGTTACACCGATCCATAATTTTGGATCCAATGCGGTGCGCCGATTCGACAAGGTATCGAAAATGCGGAACCATTTCCGGTGCTCCTCCCGTAATGTCTAATGTAGGGATCTGATATTTTTCTAAAACCTCCAGGCATAAATCCATGATTTCCTTGGACATGATTTCTTTTCGATCAGGACCGGCGTCGACATGACAATGACCACAGCTCTGATTACATAGGCGCCCAACGTTTATTTGCAATATGTCAAGCGACGTCGGTTGTAATGGAAGTCGGCTGCTTGATTCAAGCATCGATGCAAACGCAGGAATGCCCGCATTCCCATTTGAATAGTTGTTTAACACCGATAACTGATACTTGGTATCAGCTAAAGCATTGTTGCGACTTTCCAAACTTTTACTCCTTTGCTTAATTCCCATCGTTGCAGGTTTACATACTCAACTTTTTAGCCTGATTCATCATCTGTACACCATAGACTAATGAGGATCCGGCGCGAATAGCAGCTGCAACATGAACCGCCTCCATCATTTGTTCATCGTCTGCACCTTCTTGCAAACACCCACTCGTATAAGCATCGATGCAATATGGACATTGTACTGTGTGTGCGACAGCTAAAGCAATCAGTGATTTTTCGCGTTTTGTCAGGGCGCCCTCCTCGAATACTTCACCATAATAGTCGAAGAACTTTGTACCCATTGGTTCTTGTAGTTCGGTTATTTCACCGAATTGTTTTAAATCACTTTTCTTAAAGTAGTGCTGATCTTTCATCTTTTATGTTTATGAAGCGCCGAAACTAAGCAATTCAAAAAATTAATCTTTCATTGTTGGCAACAAATATTGATTTGTAACATTTTACATTGAATCATGTTCATTGTTGGTAAAGATGAAGAATTGTATTAACTCGCCGTCTCTTGTGTTAGATGGAAATAGAACTAAAACTGTTATCCTGGATGGCGAAAAGTTTTCGATAATCTTTTCTCATCGAATTGATGACTTGTCTGACCGTTGGCCTTCCGACGTATCCTGCCCGAATATCTTCATGTCTCGTGACTATCTCAAAACTGTCGAAAGCGCCTCTGCCGATCTCAAGGGATTTATTTACGTAATTGTTTTAGATGAATCCGAAGCTCCAATGTCCTATTTTTACTACCAACTTAAACAGTTTAATGCTGCGGAAAGCTTGAACTATACCCTAGAAAACACCTTTTGGGATAAAATTCAAAACAAAGTCAAGCGATGGACTGCTTCGTTAATAGACTCACGTGGCCTGGTTTGTGGTAATTTACTAGTTACGGGTAATCATGGTTGTTATAGTCGATCCGAGACTATTGAAAGGGTAGACTGGTGGAAACTAAATCAGAAAGTTCACCACCAGGCATTGCATATAGCCAATGAAATGGGCCATAAAATAGGTTTTGTTCTAGGGAAGGATTATGAGCATGTGGCGGGCATATCACCCATAGCCTGGAATGCCGTTAAAGTGCAGCCCAACATGGTTATGTATTTACGCCCCGAATGGCATTCGATCGATGATTATCTGGCATCGATGAAGTCGAAGTACCGCAAACGGACTCGGTCGGCTCTTCGAAAAGCAAGTTCATTTGGATTTAAGAATGCAGAGGTTGAGGATATTGAGCGTAATATTGAAACGATTTATGCGCTATATCTTGAAATTGTGGATCGGGCGCCTTTCAATATGTTCGTATTGTCCAAGGAATACTTTATTAACCTAAAATCCAATTTAGGTGAATTATGCCAATTTACCCTTGTCTATAAAGAGAATGAGCTAGTGGCATTTCAAATTAACCTAATAAATCACGAACATATCGATGCCCATTTTCTCGGATATAATCATGATTATTTAGTGTCTCATGATTTATATTTAAACCTTCTGCTTAATTCAGTAAAAATTGCAATTGAAAACAACAGCAAATCGATCGTTTTTTCGCGTACGGCCATGCAAATTAAAAGTAGTATTGGAGCGATTCCGGAAGACCTCTATCTTTACTTAGCGCTTCAAAATAAAATTTTGAACAAAATTGTAAACCTCGCTTTTCGATTTTTCAATCCTCCTGTCGTTTTCAATCAACGACATCCATTTAAGGAGTCCTAAAAAATTTCAGCCTGAAAGTTATATTTCGGGAGGAATAGAGGAATTTATTTTATGGCTCGAAGTCACCCATTTCAAGAGTGCATGTTCATAGCTTTTGTCGGCCTCATTATCAAATATATGGACGTGGTATTCACTTATATCTGTCTTGGATTGCTGAAGCGTCATCAGCCCATAAAAGCCGATAAGTAAAATCAAGCCTGCTGCAACGCTTAAGATATACATATTCAAAGAGCGTTTTCGTGCAGTCAACTCATGTTCGATGCTATTCCAGACATTGTCCGATGGATCTATTTTAATGTCCCTCGCTCGTTTACGAAAAGCACTATCAAATTTATTATTGGTTTTCATGATTATGTATTGTTGGCTTTTTTGAAATTAGTTGCATTATTTAATATACTTATCGCTTGTTGTAATTTTCGCCGAGCCATAATGAGTTGTGATTTCGATGTGTTGACACTAATTTTTAGATGCTCTGCAATTTCTTTATGCTTAAACCCTTCGATAACATACATGTTAAAAATCGTGCGATATCCTTCCGGTAAATTATCGATAAGAGATAAAATATCGTCTGTTGATAAGGTGTCTAAAACGGTAGGAGGCATCGGTGCTACAGAATTTTCTGATAATTCCGTTGTAACCATCTTTTTTTTCTTTCGTAATATCATCAGGCATTCGTTGGCCATGATGCGACGCATCCAATATTCGAATTTTGTGTCGTCCTGCAATTTGTCGATCTGACGAAATACCTTAACGAATCCACGCATTAAAGCATCTTCAGCCTCTTGGATATTTGTGAAATATCGCCGGCACAAACCCAGCATTTGTGGTGCATAATTTTCATAGAGCATTTTTTGTGCTTGTCTATCTTGAAGACGACAGCGTTCAATGAGTCGGGCCGTTTCCACTTTGATGTATTTTATCTGCATGAATATACATTTATTAGGATTCGCTTACTTCCTTCATGATGTTCATAACAACTCGATTGGTGTATGAAGTTCGATGCGAAAGATCAAAACATATGCGATATACGGATATTAGATTTATGCATGATTTGAATTACCGTAATTGAGCCCTGTGTATCTTTGCAGGCTAAATTTAAAATCACCATGTCGCATAGCAACCTTTCATCGCATTACAATGCCGATACTGTAGAACAAAAATGGTATCAACATTGGGAAAAGGCTGGGCATTTTTACTCTGATCCAGATGACCGCGAACCCTATTCTATCGTCATCCCGCCTCCTAATGTAACCGGGGTACTGCACATGGGGCACATGTTGAATAATACCATTCAGGATGTACTTATTCGACGTGCTCGAATGCTTGGATACAATGCATGCTGGGTGCCAGGTACGGATCATGCCTCTATAGCCACAGAGGCTAAGGTGGTCAATTTTCTTCGAACCGAAAAGGGTCTATCCAAAGGGGATTTGGGCCGTGATGCTTTTCTGGAGCATGCTTGGGAGTGGACAGATAAATATGGTGGTATCATTCTGAAGCAATTACGTCGACTTGGGGCTTCCTGTGATTGGAGACGCACAGCATTCACCATGGACGAGGTGCGCTCCAAAGCCGTTTTGGAGGCTTTTGTGGACTTGTATAAAAAAGGAAAACTTTATCGCGATTACAGAATGGTCAATTGGGACCCAGAGGCGCAAACAGTTTTGTCCAATGAGGAAGTGCTATATAATGAAGAGAACGGTGGACTGTATCATGTCCAATATCCATTGGAAGATAATTCCGGTCATATTGTCATTGCAACGACAAGACCTGAAACAATTTTGGCTGATACTGGAATCGCCGTGCATCCTGACGACGGACGGTATGCTGATCTCATCGGTAAAAATGTAATCGTTCCCATAATAAACCGGGTCGTTCCAATTATAGCCGATGAATATGTCGACCCGGAATTCGGTACCGGAGCGCTTAAAATTACACCTGCGCACGATGTAAATGACTATGAGATAGGTTTAAGGCACAATCTGGAAGTCATTAATACACTTACGGATGATGGGAAGCTGAATGAGGAAGCGCAATATTTTGTCGGCGAGGATCGATTTGAAGCACGAATTTCGATGAAAAAGGCATTAAATGAAGCTGGATTCCTATTAAAGGTCGAAGACCATCGTCACAAAGTCGGGCGCTCCGAACGAACGAATGCCATCATAGAGCCGAAATTGTCCCTACAATGGTACGTCAATATGCAGGAACTGGCTGGTCCTGCGCTGGAGGCAGTAGAATCAAACGATGTTACCTTCATTCCAGAGAATCAGCGAAACTTATACCGCCATTGGATGGAAAATATCCGCGATTGGTGTATTTCGCGTCAACTCTGGTGGGGCCATCGTATCCCTGCATATTATTATAAAGATGAAGTATTTGTAAACACAGACCCGGAAAAAGCCGTCGAAGAGGCACGAGAAAAGTTTTCGGATAACACGATCGTCCTTAATGACCTTAGACAGGATGAGGACGTTTTAGATACCTGGTTTTCTTCTTGGCTCTGGCCGTACTCTGTTTTTATGCGAGAAGATGGCGATGCGTCCCATGTTGCTTATTACTATCCAACTACGGTTTTAGTGACGGGATGGGATATAATATTTCTTTGGGTAGCGCGTATGATAATGGCTGGTTTTGAATGGAAAAAGTTGAGACCATTTAAATATGCCTATTTCACGGGAATGGTTCGCGATAAGCAACGGCGTAAAATGAGTAAGTCGCTTGGCAATTCACCTGATGCATTAAAATTAATTGATGGCTTTGGTGCGGATGGGGTGCGGTTTGGTATGTTGTCTTGTTCGCCCGCTGGTGGTGATTTATTATTCGATGAAAAATTATGTGACCAAGGAGCAAAATTCTGCAATAAAATGTGGAATGCACTGAGATTGATCAAACGTTTTGAACCTTCACAAGATCAGCCTTCGGACAAGGAACGATTAGCCATAGATTGGATCAATGCTAGAATTAGTGAAGAAATTCGGAATATCGAAAATCAAATTGATGAATTTAGGCTTTCCGAGGCGCTCATGAATTTGTACACGCTAATTTGGGGCGATTTTTGCAGTTGGTATTTGGAAATGATAAAACCGAGCGCTGGACTAACGGTAAGTCACATTACCATTGAAGAATCCACAAAAGTATTTGAGCGGCTTATGTCCCTTCTGCACCCATTTATGCCTTTTATTACTGAGGAAATTTGGCATGCATTACGAAATCGTAAGGAAAATGAAGATTGCATGATTAGCCAATATCCAAAAGCAGATGAATTTGATAAAATGCTTATTGCATCAATTGATCACTTGAAATCGACCGTATCTTCTATTCGAGATTTGCGAAATAAAAACGGGATAAAAGAACGCGAATTACTCGAGTTGTTTGCGGAAGAAGGAGATCGTATTAATCAACTGGTTGATAGACCCGGTTATTTGGATTTATTAAAGAACATGGCGCACGTGTCCGATGTATCGGTGACGAATAAAAATCCTGAAAATGCACTTGCATTTATTGTTGACACCGAAAAATTCTTTTTAGTGACAGGTGATTTAATCAATACTGAGGAGGAAATAGAACGATTGACGAGTGAGTTGGAGTACGTTCAAGGATTTATATCTCAAGTTGAGAAGAAATTATCGAATGAGCGCTTTGTTCAAAATGCTCCGACTGCTGTTGTTGAAAAAGAACGAAAAAAGCTCCAGGATGGGCAAGAACGCTTACGTATTATTCAAAGTAGTTTGGAAAGCTTGAATTGAATATCACAAGCCAAGACTCAGAGATCGCTATAGTGCATCTATTTCATTACGGATGTTATCTTTGACGCTCTTTACAAAACAAAAAACAGATTCACCATGGCTGTCCTCGTAGATAAAAATTCTCGAATTGTTGTTCAAGGTTTTACCGGAAAAGAAGGTTCATTTCATGCCGGTCAAATGATCGACTATGGTACTCAAGTCGTTGCCGGTGTGACACCGGGCAAAGGAGGTATGACCCACTTGGACAAACCGGTTTACAACACGGTATCTGAAGCGGTTCAAAAAGAGGGAGCCGATACGAGCATTATTTTCGTTCCCCCACGCTTTGCCGCTGACGCTATCATGGAAGCTGCCGATGCGGGAATAAAAGTCATTATATGTATCACGGAAGGTATTCCTGTGCAAGACATGGTGAAAGTCAATACATTTTTAAAAGATTATGATTGTCGCTTAGTCGGGCCAAATTGTCCGGGGGTAATTACACCGGAAGAAGCAAAGGTGGGCATCATGCCTGGCTTTATTCATAAAAAAGGAAGTATAGGCATAGTGTCACGGTCGGGGACCCTCACCTATGAAGCGGTGGACCAAGTCACTAAAGCCGGACTAGGTCAAACGACGTGCATCGGTATAGGAGGAGATCCAATCGTCGGGACAACGACCCGTGACGCTGTAGAGCTATTTATGAATGACCCGGAAACAAAGGGCATCATTATGATTGGTGAAATAGGTGGTAGTATGGAAGCCGAAGCGGCACAATGGGTAAAAGACAATGCGACCAAACCTGTGGTTGGATTCATCGCTGGGCAAACCGCACCCAAAGGACGTACGATGGGGCATGCCGGCGCTATCGTAGGCGGCGCTGAAGATACGGCGGAGGCCAAAATGGCCATCATGCGATCCTGTGGAATACATGTTGTCGAAAATCCTGCACAGATAGGAGCAAAGATGAAGGAAGTGCTAAGTTAGATCGTCGCGAAGCAAATTTGAAATGATAATATTTGCCCCTGTGCGTGATCAACTCACAAATTTATAACCAACACCCCTTACCGAATGAAAATATTGAGGATTGCGACTGTCATCCTCAAAGTATTTTCTGAAGGACATGATGAAATTGTCTATTGTCCGAGTAGAAGGGTAGACATCATACCCCCATACAGTGTGCAATATCTGCTTTCTGCTAACAACCTCATTTCTGTGATCGATTAGCATTTTGAGCAAGCGCGCTTCTATCTTGGTTAGGTTTATTTTTCCTACTTTGCCCGTTGCTTCATAGGTATCAAAATTGACTTCGTTTGATCCAAATACAAAGACGTTTTTCATCACCTTAAACTGTGCTCCGGATCGCCGAAGCAAATTTTGGACACGGAGTAATAATTCTTCAAGCACAAATGGTTTTGACAAATAATCATCCCCTCCTATGCGTAATCCTTGAATCCTATCTTCTGACGAATCACGTGCCGTTAAAAATAAAATAGGTGTTTTTTGATCGGAAAGCCGAATTCGGCGACATACCTCAATCCCGTCCATTTCAGGCAGCATAATATCTAAAATTATTAGCTGAAATGATTCCCGACTGAATAACTGAATTGCTTCTTTTCCAGTTTCAGCTATTTTTACTTCATAACCTTCTGCTTGTAAATTTAACAAGAGCAAGGACTGCAAGCTTTTTTCGTCTTCTACCAATAATATTCTCATGATTGTAGTGTAGCTGGTTCAATCGGCCACAGTATTCTAAAGATCGATCCCTGTGGCTGATTATCGTGAATTGAAATAGTTCCTTTGTTTATTTTAATGAGTTCTTTAACCAGGTATAAACCCAACCCCGTGCCTTTTGATTTTCGATTTTTTTCTTCACCAATTCGATAAAATCGATCAAAGACATTTGATTTTTCTGCGTCTGGAATTCCTAATCCGAGATCGGAGATAGAAATTTCTAATTCATGTTTTTCATAATTGATATTGACCGAAACGGGGCTATTGCCGGGTGAATATTTAATTGCATTTTCTATAAGGTTATTCATGATCATATCAAAGGCTTGTCGGTCAATCATTATTGAAGTATTCATCGGTTCAACGGATAATGTCACATCAGCTTCAGGGTATTGAATCGATAGTCCTTGTATAATCTTATTCGTGGCTTCAAGCGGCTTCGTTAATTTAAATTCTGGTAAATAACCTGTGTCCAGTCGTGTGGCTAAAAGGATGTTCTTTACCAAGTCGTGCAATCGATTGGTCTCACTTAAACCCTGGGAAGCAATTTGTCTGGAAGTGTCGTCATTATCATTGAATCGCAAAAGTGATTCGAACGCTAATTTCGTTGAGGCAATAGGGGATTTTAATTCATGGGATATCGATAAAAGAAAATTCTGCTTGAGTTTTTCAGCTTTCACCAACTTCCTGTAGCCATTGTTGATGACAAATAAACCAATTAATAGTCCAATACCGATAAAAATCGCCTCGGAAAGAATCATAATTGATTTTCGTTGACGCTTTTTATATAACTCCCCAGGTGTCATTTCTTTAATGTGCTGTATTATTTCAGAATCGCCTTGAATCTTGTTTTCATTAATTATTTCATATGCATCATACAATGCATCATGTTCACGATATAATAATACACCCCACCAACTGATAGCCACCAAAATGTAGGTGATAATTATGTACGACGCTATTCTAATGGATTTAGGAGACAGCACTTGTTGTTATTTAATGGACACTAAATATAGGTTCATTTTATATACCGGATAATGAAAATTTTTGGATCTGGATCTGAGGGATTTCTTTTTATCCGGCCAAGATGAAAAATGAACTTATCTGTTGATCTCTATCACAAGTTGACACAAATTGGTGAGATTTGGACTCGAGCCGGGTAGAGCGTGCAGTCTTACGTTTGCTGCGATCACGACAAACAAAGACAGTGATCAACAAATGCATTGATGTATGCTCGGTTTTAAATATATTTTGTGAGCATAAAACTTAATTTTTTAATTCAATTCTAAGTAGTTTAATTGTTATTGAATCGCTCAAATTCTCGACGGAATGTGCTTTTTGCGGTTCTTTCCAAATAGTCATTGGCAAAACCTGATCTCTTTTAAATTTTCGAGAATCCACGATTACATTTCCGTCAGCATCACGACGAATGAAGTCACCTGACGCTGTAATATGTAATACACTGGGCCATTGATGGTGATGTACGGCCTCCGTTTCGTTGGGTAAGACCGTAACTTCTAAAACACGTACCTGATCATTTTCCAGTAGAACTTTGTGGTTATCAGGTGCGGCATGCATAGCATCCATTTCCTTCGGCCAATCAGTTGAATGAAGCGATTCGTCTACGTGTTTCTCGTGTTCGGAGGACTGTTCGAGCTTCTTGCAACCTTGCATAACAATTGTCAATGTTATTGAAATCAGTATTAGACTAATTCCGCGAGACAATCTTTTCATGATTTTCTTATTTACGTGTTTGTTGATATTCCGCTGATTTTTCGAAATTTATATTCGAATTTTACAATTCATTTATCTAAAAGTAACTAATTCGATTTAAGATGACATTGGCAGGTATGCCCTCAGCCAATAGCTACCACCGACGAAACCATGCTGGAAGATTCACAAAAATGAACGTCACGTAGCATGTATCTCGGTTTCCTGACTACAGAGAAGGAGAACCAGCAGTTGTTCAAGCCTATGCTTTCGTATGAAAGTAGTTGCACATCAACAAATTTGGCTTGATGTTTGCGGTCTTACAGCTGAATCAAACCCGAATCCATTGGATATACCAGGTATACGATATCGTATCATAAAGCACCTACCGGCCTATCTATTGAAGTTTGGCTCTGTCGACTTGAGACAGGTTGGAAGGTTCAGATTGGTGGGGCACAATGCCAGTATAGATTACAATGCCGCCGTCGTCTATCCACCTTATTACGACGTCGCGTTCGAAGCACATTTGGACGACAATGCCGAAGACTACATTCATTATCTGTCTCAGCGACTCGGGTTGGATGACGCGCTCATTGCTGAAGTTATGTCGACGTACACTAATGTTGTGCGGCAAAGCCTGGATAATTTGGAGCCTGTTAGTTTGGAAGGACTCGGAATTTTGATAAAAACTTCACAAGCGGACACAAATTTCGAAAGTGATGAGGCTTATTGGGGCAAGTCTGCTGTGGCAGAGCTCGCTGTTGCTTTTACACCTGTTCCGCACTTAAAGGATCAAGCAACTAAACAGCAGATTTCGTCCTTAGATAAAGAACCAATTGTACCTGAGGCATTTGACCTCGAGCGTCACCTTGAATTCGATAAGAACGAAGTGGAAGAGGTAAACCTGGAGGAGGATTGGCAAATCTCTGAAGATGACAAGTTGGTTTCTGAGATTGAATTTGTAGCTGACGTATCAGAATCTACGGATGATGAAATGAAGGACTTAATTGAAGATGATGATACATCTTCTGCATTGGTAAGTCCAGCGGTCCCAATAGAGGTAGAGGCACAAACAGCAGCCGAAAGTACCCGGGTCGAGCCGAGATCGATTGATCATGAAGCTGACACAATACGACCTCGACCCCGATATGTACTTCCATTGTTAATAGCATTACTTTGTTTGGTGATTCCGTTAACCTACTATTTGCTCGAAAAAAACAATAATGTTTCTACAGAATTGGATAGAACGGATGTTCCTGTGGATAGGGTAAACAAAAGCCCTATCGAATCGGAGGGGACCACATATCCGGTTGAGGAAACGACTACTGTTTCACAGGACGACTCAGATCGCGGTTTGGACGAGAACAAAGAGGTTGAAGCAAGTAAAGAAGAACACTTGCCAGAAGATCGTCTTGCATCATCAGAACAAGAGAATACTAAGGATCAGAAAATCAAAACTATAGATAATAGTAATTCCGGTAACACTTCATCCGTAGTGCCGGGAAAATGTGTCATAATCGTTGGCGCCTTCGGGCAAGGACCAAACATGCGCAAGATGATGTCCAAACTCGAATCTAAAGGATACAGCGTTTATGTCGACAGTGCAAGGTCTTTGTCAAGAGTTGGCGTTTATAGCGAATGTGGTCCTAGTGAACTTCAATCTAATCTAAGGACTATTCAAAGTCAAATTGAACCCAAGTCTTGGGTCTTAAATCAATGATGTGGCGAGTCACTTTGTTGAAATCTCCTGTCCTCCTGATAAGTTATACGATGAAGCGTATAAGCATGCCAAAATAAGGAAAAGTGCCGGTACCAAGTCCTATGGTCATGTGCGCTTAGTTAAACGTTGGATTGATGCAAGAGGGAGGCAAGTGCGGTATGGCTTGCGATATGAACTCATGGACAAAGATGAAATTTTTAATAATACGGCACCCTATCAAAAATCCACCTCTTATTCACCAATTGTCCACATAATAGGAGCAGGACCTGCGGGCTATTTTGCCGCCTTGGAATGTCTGATCCACGGTCTTAAACCAATTATTATTGAAAGAGGAAAGGGCGTTCGTGAGAGGCGGCGCGATTTACGAGCTATTCAACAAGATGGAATTGTGAATTCGAATTCCAACTATTGCTTTGGCGAGGGAGGGGCCGGAACCTACTCCGATGGAAAATTGTACACGCGCGCAAAAAAAAGAGGGAATGTTTCAAATGTCATTCAAGTACTGATAGATCACGGTGCTGATGCAAATATTGCAATTGACGCCCATCCACACATCGGATCGAATAAGTTGCCCAAGATAATCGAGAATATTAGAAAGACCATCGAACATTATGGTGGTGAAATTCGATTCAATTCACGCGTAACAGATATAATTGAAGACAATGGAAAGGCGGTTGGCCTTATTGTTAACGAGAAGGAGAAATTATATGTTCAACAGGTCATACTTGCGACAGGTCATTCTGCTCGAGACATCTATGCATTATTTAATCGAAAGAACTGGAAAATAGAAGCTAAGCCATTCGCACTAGGATTTCGCATTGAACATCCACAAGTTCTTATCGACGAAATTCAATACAATCAAAACCCGAGACACGAAAATCTGCCAGCGGCTGCATATCAACTTGCATGTGAAATAGACGGTAGGGGTGTTTTCTCGTTTTGCATGTGCCCTGGAGGCCTAATCGTTCCTGCAGCTACGGCTCCAGGTGAAATAGTGGTTAACGGCATGTCCCTGAGTCGTCGAGACAGTCCGTTTGCAAATTCTGGTTTTGTTGTTTCCATAGAACCTAGAGACCTTTCAGTGGAGAAAGACCCATTGGTTTGTTTGAAATTTCAACAATCGTTAGAGCAGAAGTTGTTTGAGCAGGGAGATGGCAGCCAGGCAGCGCCGGCACAACGCGTGGTTGATTTTATCGCTGGCAAACCGAGTTATAACCTTCCTGCGACGTCCTATATACCGGGAATTTACCCCTGTCGATTGGATCGAATGCTTCCTGATATTATTGTGGAGCGAATTAAACTAGGACTTAATATATTTAATAGGCGCCTTCGCGGTAAGTATATAACCGATGATGCAATCTTTGTTGGTATTGAAAGTCGAACAAGCGCTCCAGTCAAAATCCCACGTTCAAATAGAACACTCGAGCATGTCGATGTAAAAAGATTATATCCTTGTGGAGAGGGAGCAGGTTATGCAGGAGGGATTATGAGTGCGGCTTTAGATGGACAGCGAGTAGTTCAAGCCGTAGCCCATCGTTTGAAGGAAGAAGGATTGAATTAAAAATTGCGTCTATATTCGCTGGCCCTTACTATAAAATGCCAATGAAAAATATTATTGATTTATTAGCTCGATTGTGCATTGCTACAATATTCCTTTATGAGGCCTATGATTCGGTAGCTTTTGGCAA
Organism: Saprospiraceae bacterium; assembly: GCA_028279185.1. Lineage (GTDB taxonomy): Bacteria > Bacteroidota > Bacteroidia > Chitinophagales > Saprospiraceae > JANQSS01. The sequence continues at coordinate 43,482 of JANQSS010000258.1, forward strand.
GCTAACCAAGCAAAAAATGACGGACTATGGCATCATTTGGCAGCAAGATGTTCTTTTTGTCTTAGCCGCAGCGGTGCTCGTAGTGGGTGCAGTATTTATGCTTATCGGGTATCGCGCAAAATTTGCTGCCTTGCTTCTACTTCTGTATTGGGTTCCGCTTACATTTATTGTACATTCATTTTGGAATGATCCCGAGGCCGATAGACGAATCCAATCAATATTTTTCATGCGGAATATTGCAATCACTGGTGGCCTGCTCATGATTTATTTGCACGGAAGTGGCAAATACAGTGTCCGAAGATTACTCGACAATCGACGGATTAAAACGAGGTAATCATTGCCTCTTTCAACCTTCATTCAACTTGAAGTAATTATAATCTCGAACTAAGGTTGATAGTAATCGCTTAGGGGGGGCATCGGATTGAATATTATAAGTCTCACTAATTTTTCTGTTCATCTTAATAATTAGAGCATCTCGTGCTGGCCCTAATTCCATTTTAAATATTTCCTTTATAATGGAGATATCTTCTCGATTTAATCGCTTGGCTTCTTCGTACACAGGCGTGTAGCGTTCCGGGAGTTTAGTGTACGTTTCATGTAGCGCACGTCGAATGACGTTTGTATTCACCACAACAGTATCCGCAACCATATCACCTATTCGTTGTCGTTTGGAGCTTAGCAGCGCCGACATTAAACCGATGAATTGGCCGATTAATTTTAAATCAATTAATCTAAAAATCCATCTTAACAAGAAGGATTCACTACTTGGTGACTTTCCAGTTTGAGACGTCACTTTCAGATTGCAGACCATTTTTCCTATCGATTGACCATCATTGAACAATTCAAATATGAGTGAGTAAAAAATTGCAGGAGATAGGATTACAATAAATAGTAGAACGACAATTGTGTCAGAAACCTGGCGAATTGTTGAATCAATACCGAGTTTTCCAAGAGTGGAAAGAACAAAATAAAGATAAGAGGAAATTAAAATCATATCGATAATATAGGCTACAATACGCATGCCTATGGAAGCGAGTGGAACCTCTATTCGAACGTTATGTGCATTGGTCCAAACTACAGAATCGGGCATTTTCTCTTAATTATTGTCACCGTCGTAAATATAATCGTAATTATCTAGTACTTGGAAAATAAAAAGAGGAAGACCAGATTTCCCTTGTTTACATCGGATAGCTGATTAAATGGATAGGGTAGAGCAATGTGCCCCAGCTCTACACTTTTGGTATGTCGAACTTGGTACGGCATACGGAGTACTTCGCCTATTGTGTCTCAACAAAGAAGAAAGACTTAAGGCTACAAGATAAACGACTTCAAAGTGTTAGTTCGATAAAATGCACTTGGAAAACATCTTTTTAAATTGAGACTTAGCCCATATGATACAGATGACCTGCCAGAGAGAAGTTGCAACGAATTTTCACTTTTATTCAGATTATACTTACTTTGTACGCACATGAATGAGATCGTCTTTATTAAGGAAAATAAGGGTGTTTGGCAAAAGTTAATTTCCGCCACGGGAAGATACGGAGAGGCGTCAACTGCAGAACTCATTGAACTTTACGAAAAGACTGCCGATGATTTGTCATATGCCAGAACCCACTATCCGGATAGTGAGATTGTAACCTACTTAAATGCAATCACACTGAACGCGCATCGATCTGTCTATAAAAGTAAATTTGGAGATCGATCTGCGTTTATTCGGTATTGGACTACCGATATTCCGTTGGCTATTTATCGTCAGCGAAATAGCATACTTCTCGCATTTGCAATTTTTATCGGTGCCATACTGATCGGTTGGTTTTCTAGTGCTACGGATAGTCATTTTGTACGCCTTATTATGGGGGATAGTTATGTGAATATGACGCTTGAAAATATTGATAAAGGCGATCCAATGGCTGTATATGATCAAGTTCATCAATCGAAAATGTTTTTGGGAATCGGTGTGAACAATATTCGAGTAGCTTTTATGGCATTCATGTTCGGAATTTTGACACCATTTTTTACTTCCATCATTTTACTTATGAATGGAATAATGGTTGGTGCTTTTTTCTATTTTTTTTACGAGAAAGGTATTGCTGCGCTGGCCTGGTCGACGATTATGATACATGGGACATTAGAATTGTCCGCTATTGCTATAGCCGGTGGAGCGGGCATCGTGCTGGGAAATTCATTGTTATTTCCAGGTACATATTCGCGTATGACCTCACTCGTGACAGGTGCCAAGGAAGGGATAAAAATAATGATGGGTCTGGTTCCGGTCTTTATAGCAGCAGCGTTTTTAGAAAGTTACTTAACCAGGGAATATTTAGAACTAGGTATGACTATGCGCGTCGCGATAATTATATTATCATTAGTCTTTTTAATCTGGTTTTTCATTTATTATTCAAAGAAAGTATATGAGAGAACGAAAGTTAATAGAGTTGAAGAAGTTTCGGGATTTCGGCTCGGTGATCTCGGATTTAATTGAATTTATTAAGCAAAACTTCAAGGATATAATGCATATTTTCTTGCGTTATGGCTTGCTTATGATTGTCGTAGGTGCTGTAATCATGGCGCTCGTGGCTTTTTTACTACCAGGTGTTTTATCGAGTTCCGGCGGTATGTTTGCCGTGGTATTCGGGTTTGCTACGTTTGGGTTATTTTATATAGCAGTTTTTGGCTCTATAACAGCGGCTATATTTGGATATATGGAAGGACATGCAGAAAGCGGAAAAGAGGAGGCCCTCGCACACGCCAAGCAACGATTTTGGAAAATACTAGTGAGGTTCATTACGTTTTTATTTGTTTTAATTTTATTATTCGGATTTATTGGGGGGTTGTTTTCGGTAATTATTGCATCAATGTTTGGCTTGCTGGGTGGAGGTTTAGAATTCCTATTCGTATTGGCCTTGTATGTCGGGATTTTTTACATATCGACGAAGGTCTACTTAGCTCCATACATATATGCGAATAATTATTTGGAACAGCGTACCATTTTAGACTCCATAGAAGAGTCGTTTCGGTTGACCGATGGGAAATGGTGGTATACTTTTGGATCGCAATTTGTAGTCAGTATGATTTGTATGGTGCTATTGATAATCCTCTTACTACCTTTTTATTTCCTTATGTTTTTACCGTTGTTTTTTGGGGTAGAATCAGGGTTTTCCGGAATGTTTCAAGGAGGAGCAATTCTAGCATCTCTCATACCCTTGGCCGGATTTCTGTTCATTATTATGATTACCAGTATGCTTATGCCCTTTTTATACTATTCGTTGCATGATCTGAAGTATGGAGATAGCATTGATTCTCGTATAGATGATATCACGTTCAAAAAGGATTCGTTTTTTGAGAATGAAGGGGAATTATAAAATTATATTTCTGATACTAGGTGCTTTTGTGTTGGGCTGGAGCGTACATGCTCAAGAGGTGGACGTGGATTGGTACTTGGTTAACGTCGACTCCTCTTCATCTATCGACTCCAGGCATTTCAATGAAAGTGAATTATTGGCATATACGTCCGACTCACGCTATGAATACACCACGAAGCCACAAGAAGATGTCAATTGGTGGGAAAGATTTAAACGATGGTTTTATGAAAAATTTATCAGACCTCTGTTTTATGGAGCTGAAAGTGAATCTTATGGTGTGCTACGCTACATCTTAGGAGCGTTGGCCGTTGCGGTGATATGCTACATGCTGGCAAAGAGTCGAAGTAAGAATAGGCTGGTCAAGCAGGATAAAACATGGGGCGCAGTCTATGCCAATCCAACCGAAGTGCATGAAACCCAATTCTTGAAATGGATTATGGAGGCGGAAGAAGAAGAGCGCTACGACAAGGCACTAAAATTTCTTTATTTATGGACAATTAATCAGCTGGATAAAAAAAATTACATTGTATACCGTCCTACCTATACGAATCGCCAGGTGGTACGAAAACTGAAGGACCAAAAAATCAAAGCACTCTTTCAAAGCGTTTCCCGACATTTTGAACATGTATATTATGGGCATTTTACAATTGACAAAGATGCATTTACCCAACTCAAATCGAAGACGCTGAATTCAAGCTTAAAATAATGAGGTGGAATTCAATAACCATATTGATCGTATGTTTAGTCATCGTTTTGATAGCCTCATTGATAGTGCCCGATAAAACATATTGGGGGCCAAAATACGGATCCATGGATACCGATCCTCTCGGGACTAGCATTTTATATCGGGAAATGGATGAAATGTTTCCATCCGGTGTCGAATTGACAAAGTTTCCCGTGTACAATATGCTCAAGCGGGAAGACGCAAAACCAACCAATTATTTTTTTGTAAATCACATATTTAACCCAGATCCACTTGACGTTGCTTATTTATTAGATTATGTCAATGATGGAGGCAGGGTTTTTATTTCTGCGAATAACTATTCCTATAATTTGATGGACACACTTGGTTTCGAAGTTCAATCACCTTGGTACTTTAGAATGAACTTATCGCCTTTTACAGAACACAGGGGTACGGCATCCCTGTTTTTGTCCAATGCCAAAATTGCCATGGATTCTTGTGCAATTAGCCAGGTGCTAAAAGGCTCTTTTGTGTCGGGTGTTGATTCGTCGGCGGCAAAATTATTTGAAGTTTTGGGTTACATTGGGCAAGATACAGTCAATTTTGTCAGACGGACCTTCGGAAGAGGGCAATTCTACATCCATACGTGCCCGGCTGTCTTTTCAAATTATGGCTTACTATATGACAGCACGTATGCCTACGCCAGTGCCTGTCTTAGTTACCTCAAACGTGATGACATTCATTTTGATGACTATTATAAGTCAAATAGAAATCAAGCGAGCAGTCCACTACAAACGGTTTTTCGATTCAAAGAACTACATTGGGCTTGGAATCTCATGCTGATTTCAATGATTCTATTCACAATTTTTGGAGCAAGAAGACTGGCTCGTCCCATTCCAGTTATTAAACCATACCAAAACGAGTCGCTCCGGTGGATAGAGACCATAGGTGCCTTGCACCACAGTGCAAATGAGCATAACGTCGTAGCTCAAAAAAGAGTGAATCACTTGAAGGCATATATAAAAAGAAGGTTTAATGTGACGACAGAAGATTGGGAAAGATCCGATGCTCTGGAGTTTGAACGCAAGACCGATTGTGACAGAAAAAAATGGAAAAATTTATTCTCGAAATTGGAAAATAGAATACGTAGTTCACGAGATTTGAAAGATTTAAACGACGCAATTGAAGAAATATATTCTTCGCTTAAAAAATATTAAAATGTACGAGTCAAGAACCGATTTTACACCAGTATATGATAAAATTAATTTAATTCGTGATGAATTAAAAAAAGTGATCATAGGCCAGCACCAAATGATCGACTACTTACTTGTAGCGCTGCTTGCAGAAGGACATGTTTTAATCGAAGGTTTTCCAGGACTTGCTAAAACGTTGACGGTAAAACTCTTAGCGCGTGTCCTGAATTTGGAGTATAATCGAATTCAGTTTACACCTGATCTGATGCCGTCGGATGTGACAGGTACGAGTATATTTAATTTTAAAACGCAGGAGTTTCAATTTCAAAAGGGACCGATTTTTGCGAATTTCGTTTTAGCGGATGAAATAAATAGGGCACCAGCTAAAACGCAAAGTGCTCTCTTCGAAGCAATGGAGGAAAGGCAAATTTCGGTAGATGGCCTACAATTTAAGCTCGATCGACCATTTTTTATTATTGCAACTCAAAATCCGATTGACCTGGAAGGAACATATCGCCTTCCGGAAGCACAGCTTGATCGCTTTATGTTTCGTGTAAATATCACATACCCGGACCTGAATGAGGAAAAGGAAATTTTACAAAGATTTAATACCGGTAAACTTTCGGAGAAATTAAGTGAAGTCAATCAGGTGGTTACGAAGGAAGAACTTCAACAAATGATGTTATTTCTTGACCAGGTAATCGTCGACGCTCAAATCTTGGATTACATCGCTCAAATTGTCCACACATCCCGAAATTCACCGGATGTATTAGTAGGCGGATCACCGCGTGCCTCATTAAATATGTTACGTGGCGCTAAAGCACTTGCAATCATGAGCGGCCGTGATTTTGTTACACCCGATGATGTCATCGAAGTGGTCAATCCGGTATTAGCGCATCGGTTAATACTGAGTCCAGAAAAGGAAATGGAAGGAGGGACGGAATTTGAAGTAGTTGAGTCGTTAATCAGACAGGTTGAAGTACCTAAATAATCAACGTGAAGCGAATCATTGCAAATATTTTTTTCACACCTAGACTAGGTTTAATTTTAGGTGGATTTTGTGTGCTATTTATAATATCATTTTGGCTTCCTTTTATCTTCGGTGCACTTAAAACTTTGTTCGTAATATTTTTGGGCTATTGCTTATTCGAAATAACAATACTTTTTTCCCGGTCCAATGAAGTGCTTGCAACTCGAATGGTACCACAAAAACTATCAAATGGAGACTCTAATGAGATCGAAATTCAGATTGAAAATCGATATGATGCTAATATTGCTGCTATCATCATTGATGAATTACCGGCACAATTTCAGTATCGAAATAGCTTTTGGCGCCTGGCCATTCATGCCGGAGGACGTCGAACATTTCAATACACAGTACGCCCCGTAAAGCGAGGTAAATATTTCTTTGGATCATTGGTTATATTGGTTTCAGGATACGCCCAACTTTTTCGCAGACGATTTAGGTTTGATGAACACGCCATCGCGTCTGTTTATCCATCTTTCGTTCATCTTCGTCGATATGAATTAACCGCATTTGGGAATATTCGACGTGCCGGGCAAATAGTCGTAAATAAAAAACTTGGTCACGGGATGGAATTTGAGCAAATTAAAAGTTATGTCCAAGGTGATCCACAGCGTTGGTTGAATTGGAAAGCCACTGCGAAGCGACAAGATTTAATGGTCAATCAATACACAGACGAGCTTTCCAAGGACATATGGTGTTTTGTTGACAAGGGACGAATGATGAAAATGCCATTTGACGGATTAAGTTTGTTGGACTACGCAATAAACGCGGCATTAGCTGTATCGCACATCGCGATCAAGGCTGGAGACCATGCCGGGCTACTGACTTTTTCTAACAAATTGAGTTCCATAATAATGCCTTCGAAACGGTCCGTTCAAATGCCAACGATTATGGAAGCATTGTATGCACAACGCACACGCTACTTGGAGTCCAACTATGAGTTAATGACGAAATATATTAAAACCAAAATTCGACGAAGAAGCCTGATATTATTATTCACAAACTTCGAGACCATTACTTCCTTTCGCCGTCAACTGGAGAACTTAAAACGACTCGTACGTATGCATGTCGTTGTCGTCTTTTTTTTTGAAAATGTAGAAGTTGCTAAAGTTGTTAACTCACCGGCAGATAGCATAAAACAAATTTATACCAAGGCCATCGCTGAAGAAGTAGCTTCATTAAAGCATAGCATGATAAGTGAAATGCGTTCAGCAGGAATATTTGGAATAATGGTGCGGCATGATGATTTAAGCCTGAAAGCAATCAATAAGTATTTGGAGATTAAATCGAGTGGAATACTTTAATCGTACTGGTGTTTTCATCCTATATTTACCGGCTCTAATACAACATGTCAATTATTAAATTATGAGCGGTCAACAATCGCCGAATGGATCGATTCTAGGAGTACTTGGTTTTGCATTGGCCGGTTTTCTGGTTTATTACTTTACGTTTCGTCAGCCTTCAACTTTTACTATAATGCAACAAAAGGCGGCTGAACTCAATGAGGAGGCACCGCTTATGGTAGATAGAATAACCCAGTTTGACAGCGCCGTAGCGATCAATGCCAAGACGTATAGATACTATTATACGGTCCTTGATCCCCAGGCTGAGTTCAACGAAGGGGAGGACTATACGGAAACATTATTACCAATCGTAACAAATAACGTTAAAAGAGACACTGCCCTCGCGTTCTTTCGACAAGAACAGGTTACGCTGGAGTTCTTTTGGTTTGATAGTAAGGGATCATTTATATCCAGTGTAGCTGTAACACCAGAACTTTATCAGGATGAAAATGATTAATGAAGGGTACAGAATTTTAGATTGATATGATGAATGAAATCAATGATTTAAAGCAAGCGCTTGAAGCTAGTCCTGGTAGTATGTACCTGCGTCTCAGGTTGCTTGAAAAGATGCTCCTTGTACCGGAATGCTTGAAGGAGGTTGAGCCCATTGTTCAGCGTGGATTAGAACTACATCCTAGCCATATTGAATTAAAAGAAGTACTATCAGAACTGTATTTTTTACAAAAAAAATATTCAGCCTGTATCATCGTGTGCGAAGAAATAAAAAACATGCCTGGAATTCGACCTGAGACCCTTGCACGATTGGCAAAGTGCCATCAAAAAGAAGGAAACGAAAATGAATCCTTGGAAGTGTACCAAGAGACGTTGACACGATTTCCGGAATTTAGTGACGATGAATTGGATCAATCTTATCGTTTACGAAATAATATTCCGGGTGACGATGAAATTGATGATTTATTCAGCAAGCCCGATCTTTCTTTTGCTGATGTAGGAGGGATGGAAAAGGTGAAACGAGAGATTGATTTGAAAATAATCAAACCACTTGAAAACGCTGATCTATATGCGAGTTATGGTAAAAAGGTGGGTGGGGGAATACTCCTTTATGGACCACCAGGTTGTGGTAAGACCTTTATAGCTCGGGCCACGGCTGGTGAAATCGATGCTAGTTTTATTAATATCACGTTGAATGATATTTTAGATATGTGGATCGGAAACAGCGAAAAGAATTTAAATAGATTCTTTGAAATGGCACGAGCAAACACGCCATGTGTTATGTTTTTCGATGAAATTGACGCTCTGGGTGCGAAACGATCCGATATGCGCCAATCTGCAGGAAAAAATATTATCAATCAATTTCTAGCCGAATTAGATGGTTTAGAGTCCGATAATGAGGGTATTTTAGTTATAGGTGCGACAAATATGCCCTGGCACTTGGATACAGCATTTCGTCGGCCGGGTCGATTTGATCGAATCATTTTTGTGCCACCACCGGATGATGCGTCCAAAGAAGCAATACTGCAATTAAAATTGGCTGGAAAACCGCAACAGAATATTGACATCAAGAAAATAGCAAGAAAAGCAAAGGACTATTCGGGAGCCGATTTGAACGCCATAATTGATATTGCCGTAGAAAAAATATTGGAAGACGCAATTGAAACAGGCATACCAAAACCCATCTCCACTCGCGATTTATTAGATGCATTGAAAATTCATCGCCCTTCCACGCAAGAATGGTTCACCACGGCCAAGAATTATGCTCTGTTTGCCAATAAATCCGGTTTGTATGATGACATTCTTAAGTATGTTAAGTAACGTCGTCGAAGCCGAACAATTCTTTAGGAAGTGCAGATGAACATGAAGCCGTGTTCAGAATAGAAATTAAAAAGAAAAACTTTATATGTCCAACCCATTACATCAGCGCGCTGAACAATTACTTAATAGCGGACGTGGTAAAGAGGCTATAGAATTTTTGGAAAATCACCTGGCTAATCAGTCCGATGATATGGTCGCTCTCTATTTACTGGCATATGCTTACTTGCAAGATGGAGATAAAAGTAAAGCAAGATCCTTAAGTGGTCGGTTAATGGAGTTAGCGCCGGGGGAATTTTCCGTACTTGCATTGGCGACTGACATTGAACTGATCGACGAGTATTTTGAGGCAGCGGAAGACAGAGCTCAAAATATGATCGAGCATTTTCCTCGTGAAGCGGATAGTTATGTGAAAATGGCTAGGGCAAAGTTGGGGCAAAGAAGCTATGATAGAGCGTTGGAATATGTGAATTTAGGATTGGAAATAAATCCCGAAGACCTTAATGCACTGAATTTAAAAATAATGGTCAGTGGCATTCTTGGTGATAAGACAAACAATGATACCATCGATGATGCTCTTCAACTAAATCCGGAAAATGCGGCCACGGTTGCAAACCATGGTTGGCAACTGCTCCGTGAGGGAAAGGTTGACGAAGCATTAGAAAGATTGAAGTTTGCACTGAGCATAGATCCAACAAACGAAGTTGCGCGTTATGTAATGAGTGAAGCTATAAAGAGTAAATTCTGGCCTTACCGCATGTTGTTTAAATATGGTGAATTTACTTCCAAACTGTCAGGAAAAAATTCTTGGGCATTTTTAATCGGTGCCTATCTGGTCTATCGTATGCTTTGGAAGTTGGCTGATAAAAACGAAGTGCTCCGTCCATTTGTACTACCGGTTGTGTATGGTATTATGGTCGTATTTTTACTAACCTGGATTTTGGGTCCACTTATGAATTTATATCTGTTGAGCAATAAATATGGCAGATTACTATTGGATAAAAGTGATAAAATTACGGCCAAACTTACTGGATTGACACTCGCCACGGCTTTATTTTTTGTCGTTTTGCACTTTGCTTTTGATCGGCCGAATGTATCTGTCGGATTCATTAATTATGCAATCATGTTTGGCCTAATGTCAATTCCTTTTGGAACATTTCTAAACGTAAAACACAAACAAAACAGAAAACTTTTAATCTATCTTTCGGTTGGGCTTCTGATTTTCGCAATATTGCTTTCATTATTTAATTTATGGGCAGGCACGATTCTTGTTATTGGGGGTGTTTTCATATATCAATGGGTTATTAATGGAATAATGATAAAAGAGAATGCCAGGAAATTTGAATAATAAGGGGATGACACCACCGAGAGGGTTATTGATTCTCTTCTTTAAACTTAATATAATCTGTAGGAATGTAGAAGATTCAGCATACACCTATGGCGCAGGTGATGAAAAATCGTATGCTCCAACCCTCACGGCTACAAATGAAAATTAATATCTTCGTATTGCATGAAAACATCTTCATCACGAATAAAAATTGTTGAATGCCCGCGCGATGCCATGCAAGGGATTCACGACTTCATTCCCACTGATAGAAAGGTTGAATATATCAAAGCGTTGCTTGATGTGGGGTTTGATACATTGGACTTTGGAAGTTTTGTGTCACCAAAGGCGATTCCTCAAATGCGTGACACAAAGGAAGTATATAATGCCGTTGCGGATTTTAAGGGTGACACAAAGCTGCTATCCATAGTAGCCAACGAACGTGGTGCACGCGATGCCTCCAGCTGCGAATTGATCGATTATCTGGGCTATCCATTCTCAATTTCTGAAACCTTTCAACGTAGAAATACGAATGCTTCCATCGAAGAGTCCCTAGTTCGGATTCAAGAAATCAAGTCGATAGCTGATAGCTCTCATAAAGAAGTCGTTGTCTATCTGTCCATGGGATTTGGAAACCCTTACGGCGACGATTGGAATGTTGATATCGTCCGCCATTGGTCTCAGCGGCTGGTCGACCTGGGATTTAAAATTTTGATGCTTTCAGATACCATTGGTGTGGGCAATCCATCAAATATTTCCTACCTGTTTTCCGAACTCATTCCCACATTGCCTGATGTCGAGATAGGAGCACATTTACACACGGCACCACATAATTGGAAAGAGAAAGTTATGGCGGCATATAAAAATGGATGTCGGAGATTTGATGGTGCGATTAAAGGATATGGAGGGTGTCCAATGGCGCAAGATGACTTAATCGGAAATATGCCAACAGAAAACTTAATTTACTTTTTCGATTCAATGTCCGAAGATATTGGCATTGATCATCGCAAGTTCAATGCTGCTGTAATGGAGTCGGCCAATGTTTTTGAGTAAGCACCGAAATTAAGTCCGAAAAATAAAATTTTGTAAGAAACGATTAGCACAGAGAAGATGTATTTCACTGAAGTAGATTTTGCAACGCCTGATTTTGATTTATGCCTGGATTTAAGAAATCGCATTTTACGCATTCCGCTTCAATTGGAATTTAATAGGGTTGATATTGAAAAAGAGTACGATCAACTTCACTTTGCTGTATTTAGTAATAAGAGGAACTTAATTGCTTGCCTAACACTAGCGATAGTCGGGCCACAGCAGGTAAAAATGCGTCAGGTAGCAGTAGAGGAGACGATGCAGGGAAAAGGGATAGGACGATTCATTGTAGAGCACAGCGAACACTGGTGTCGCACCAACGCGGTCAATAAGATTGTGTTGCACGCAAGACTTAATGCCGTACCTTTTTACAAAAGAATCCATTATAAAACGATAGGAAATCAATTCACTGAAGTGAATATTCCGCACTATAAAATGGAAAAGATACTTTAATGAATTGACTTAGGATTTGGCTAGCATCACCTAAATATTTCAGGTGGAGGGATCTTACTTTTTGTCATTGGGAAGATGTACAGTAATTGTCCTTTATTCATAATTTATTATTGCTGATAATGTCTGCTTATAGCAATAGGAAGCGAATCACCGGAATTGCGTCATTCGCCATTAGATTTTAGTCGTCAATTATAAGTGACTCCTAGTTTGACGTAGATTTTTATGATTCAAAGAGTTTTGCGAATGAAAAAGCATGCAGGTGATAAAGCAACTGGTGTTTGCAATCGCCTTAAGCAGACTAGACTTTTTTGCTTACTTTTTGTGGCAATGGCAAAAAGTAAGAAACAACTATTGTAAAGAGATCGGCCTTTACTACCTTAAATTAATATAAAGAAATTCGAATTTTCAGCCTTTAATCCAAGGGTTGTGCGAATGATCGGAGGACGAGCGTCTTTGCAATCATATCATGCAGGCCTTGTTTCTTTTCGGTAAAAATTATCATTAAATATCCAATCGCGAATATTATAGAAGATAAAATCTTTCCAAAATATCGACCTGTTGCCCGACCAAATCCGATGGGGTCGCCAAATTCATCGGTGACTTTTAACCCTAATGCAAGTTTACCAACTGTGGCCTGATGTTTTGAAGATTCCATAACGGCATAGTATAGCCATCCGCATACGATTACGGAAATTAGCATTTTGGCATAACTACCTGCTAGGCCGATAGCCATATTTGGCGTCATTTGAGATTCTATATCGGGTCCCATTTGCGCAAGCTCAAAAATCACGGGCCCCATAAATACCAACACCAATATGAAAAAAACAATAGATAATAAGACACCGTCTATAAAGTAGGCCACAAGGCGAAGAAGGAATCCCGCATATTCATCTTTTTCGTAGTACGTTTTTTGGTGGTCCATATCCTAAAATTTTGTCTCTTATAAAAGTAGTAAATTTTGATTTGATCACCAGGGTTTAATCCAACTTATATTGATGACAATTAAACATGTTGAATGTATGGTGGTATGAAACAATACTGAAAAGCCCGACACATTATTTCTATAGACTTTTGCGCTTTCAAATATGTTATCAATGCAAACCTCTCAAAACAGGATTTGGTCGGACCACATAAAGAGCCTGAATATTTAATGTATCCTTGATGTGACAGGTTGAAAGTAAGATCTTCAAATAAAAGACGAAATCCATAAACATATTGCTAGATAAAATCCAAATAAACCATCGGATACGCCTGATCGAACTCCCCTTAAGGGTTTACAAACCAATGACATAGTTGTAAACGGCCGCAACTTCCAAGACAAGTTGGAACCTTTGAGCTCCAACTTAATACCAATTAAAGTGTATGATGGCGTATAAAATTATCTAGAGGTTTGTTCAAGATCAAGGCGTAGAACGTAGACGTAGCCGGAGCTACAGCGAGGCTTTGCAACGCTGAAATTGAGCAAACCTCTCTTAATATATGCGTCAATTATACCTTTAATTGGTATTAATCCTGTGGTGTTATGAAATTTTGAACAAATGGATAGTTCACAAACAATATGATAATCATAGAATTCATGGGTGGCTAGTCATGTTCATTATATTCATATTTATATCCAAATTTCTTTTCCCTTCCAATAAAAAGAAGCCGTAGCGCGACATTTGATAAATTATTGCTATCTCATTTCGACTAACACAGTGAATTGTTGTGATCGTATATCTCAGGACAAATTAGTACACTCCCCGCGTATAGCCGTAAATTGCGGCTTCTATGGTCGATGTGACAGAAAAAACAACAACGAGCCGGATTGCGAATAGGTGGTACTGGCTTGGTACCGCGGGTATAGCCCTGGCAATAGCCGTATGGTGCGGTTATGACATGTGGCAGTTGCTCCAGGAAGACAGGCTTTGGGGCTATCGACCCCTCACCCTTCTATTTTGGTCCTATGCTTTTCTGTCCGTCAGTTTAGCCGGTCTACGTGGCATGGATCGTGATAAAACCCAATTATATATACTCGGAAGTTGTACCGCCGTATTGATGGCTCTTTCTTTTCCACCTGTTCCATTGCTAATATTGGCCGTACCTGCCTGGGCATTATTGATTCATCTCACCGATCGAGTAGGTGTCAAGAGCGTTGGATATCAATTCAGGTATTTCTTCCATATTTTTATTTTGTGGAATATCATTACGACATATTGGATCAGTAATACGGCATTCGCAGCTGGCATTGTCGCCATATCAACAAATGCCTTGCTGATGACCATACCCGTATTATTATACAACTTTTTAAAAAAGAACATTTCGTCAAAATTTCATTGGGTAGTATTTGCAGCCTGTTGGATGAGTTTTGAATATTTCCATTTTCGGTGGGAAGCACATTGGCCCTGGTTAGCACTTGGTCATTACTTTATGGAAACACCGTGGTTGATCCAATGGTATGAATTCATAGGTATCCAGGGAGGAACATTATGGCTTTTAGTCCTCGCCTTTCTGCTAAGCCGTCGGATGACAGATATCAAATCCGTTACGAATAGAAAATTCCTACTCCCTTTTTTAAGTGTCTTACTCCTTCCTATATCTATTTCGCTACTCACAGGATTGCGTTCCATTGCACCCATAGGAACATCCACCGTTGCTATCGTTCAACCTAATTACGAGCCGCACTATGAAAAGGGAAAAATTCCCGTGCAGCAAGAGGTCCAACATTTTCTGAATCTGGCGACAGAGATTGTAGATGATTCGACGGACTATCTTATTTTTCCGGAAACGAGCTTTTCTATCAATTTAAATAATTGGCAGCAGCACCGCACGGTGCGGTCGCTTCGGCAGTTTTTGGATCGACATCAGCATTTAACACTTATCAGTGGCCTCGAAACAAATAAAATATTACAGCCCGGTGAGCCTCATGATCAATATACCCGAACGTATATTCGAAATAATGACACGATTTATTGGGAAAACCACAATACAGCTGTTCGTATGTCATCGACACAGCCCATGGAGATTTATTACAAATCCAAGCTTGTACCGGGAGCTGAATTTTTTCCCTTTAAGAAGGCATTATTTTTTCTCAAACCGCTTATGGATAAATTAGGCGGTTCCGGAAGTGGACTTCGAAAACAGGACGAGCGTGAAGCATTTCAGGGTCTGGATGGTTATAAAATAGCACCTGTAATTTGCTACGAGTCCGTTTACGGCGAATATGTGAGTGAATATTTTGATGCCGGCGCCCAATGTATTGCGGTTATGACGAACGACGGGTGGTGGGATAATACAGCAGGCCATAAGCAACACTTAGGGCTCTCCGTTTTACGCGCCATTGAACAGCGAAAATATGTGGCGCGCTCGGCTAATACAGGTATCAGTTGTATCATCGATACAAAGGGCACCATTCATCAGCCGACAAAATATGGTGTTGCGACAGCTATTAAAGGTCCGGTTGATATGAATAATTATCGGACGTTGTATTCGCGCATTGGCGATATTTTGGGACGACTGGCTTGTTTATTTTTAGTGGGTCTACTTCTAGGGCGCGTGCGTAAATGGATTAAATGAGGAGGCATTGATCGAAGTATGTGTTTTAAGTTGGTCGCATAAACCTTGCGGGTTGGCTTGACTTTTTAATGTAAATTGAATTCCTGAATAAACGCATAAGGATTTTGTTCCTCTACTGGTACAAACCCCCAAGGTTGGGCTGGCCTATTTTGGATTGGTAGAAGTAGGTATTTCAAATTAGGGTATAAACCTTGCGGGTTGGCTTGACTTTTTTAATATCAATTGAATTTCTGAATAAACGTATAAGGATTTTGTTCCTCGACTGGTACAAACCCCCAAGGTTGGACTGGCTTATTTTGGATAGGTAGAAGTAGATATTTAAAGTTAGGGTGTAAACCTTGCGGGTTGGCTTGACTTTTTAATGTAAATTGAATTTCTGAATAAACGTATAAGGATTTTGTTCCTCTACTGGCACAAACCCCCAAGGTTGGAGCGGCTTATTTTTGATAGGTAGAAGTAGGTATTTCAAGTTAGGGTATAAACCTTGCGGGTTGGCTTAACTTTTTTAATATCAATTGAATTCCCGAATAAACGCATAAGGATTTTGTTCCTCTACTGGTACAAACCCCCAAGGTTGGGCTGGCCTATTTTGGATTGGTAGAAGTAGGTATTTCAAGTTAGGGTATAAACCTTGCGGGTTGGCTTGACTATTTTAATATCAATTAAATTTCCGAATAAACGTATAAGGATTTTGCTCTACAGCCGGTGCAAACCCCCAAGGTTGGAGCGGCTTATTTTGGATAGGTAGAAGTAGGTATTTCAAGTTAGGGTATAAACCTTGCGGGTTGGCTTGACTTTTTTAATATCAATTGAATTTCTGAATAAACGTATAAGGATTTTGTTCTACAGCTGTTAGAACCCCCTGAGATGTCGTGTATGTTTTCGAATTATTTAGCGAGAATCTATTTTCAAGTCTTAAGAAAGCTGTTTACTAATAATGATCGGTCGTTTCTTTTGCGGGACTGTCCTTTTTTGCATCGCCCAAAAAAGGACCAAACCTGCCTGCCGGCGGGCAGGAAACGCTAGTCGCATTAAGGTGTTTGACGGCTAGTCTATTTTTTATTAACTAGGTTATGTAATCTAGTCAACAATATGGATATAATAACCCAATTATGTGCCGCCACGGCGGTCTTTCACTCCTCCATGCTTATTGATTCAATTTTTGTGTATACCATTCCAATTCTTTTAGTCCTCTCGAGGTAACGTCTCAACTCGATTTATGAATCAAGCAATTCCGGAGTGACGCCGCTAACACTGTAATGCGACGGTCTGTCGAACAATTTTTTAGAAATACTTAAAAAAGTAAAATGAACATGATAATGCCATACAGAAATTCTGATAATATGTCGGCAAAATAAAAATCCCATAGGGGCGGCACCAATAAGTAATGGTTAATTCCGTGACGATATCATTATTGAGAATGGTTCATAAATCAGAAGAGTCAATCAATCAAGCGAGGGTAAAATGACGCATTTTAAATAAATCGAAGGGCGTATTCCAAGTTGGTCGTAAAATCCTTGACGGTTGGAGTTGTTTAGTAAGAATCATCATACTTGTACAGGGAGACCGGTCTTATCTTCACCACATGGATGAACGAATCAGTCGATCATTGGATCATATCGAAGAGCATCTTCACGAGTCGCTCAAACTGGAAGATCTTGCACGGGTTGCCTGCCTTTCGCCATCACAATTTCATAGATTGTTCAAGCTTGAGACGGGCAGTACGCCCTTTAAATTTATCGAAGCATTAAAACTTAAAAAGGCCTACCACATACTTCTTGAAGGAAATGCGACAGTACAGCAATTAGCTGTTGATTTAGGATACAATGATTATGAAACGTTCTCACGAGCATTTAAACGTACGTACAATTTTTCGCCAGATGACTTTCAATCAATCTTTGCCAAACTTGATGAAACCTATCAAGTTCGAAAAATGGATGGTATTGTATTGGCCACGGTAGAAACAGATAATGAGGATGAGTTACTCGCCAAACTTCAAGAAATAGTAGTACAATATGGCATCGATAAGGATGACTTGCGCGCTTCAAAAATATTTCAAATACTCAAAAAATCCGACAACTCCAATGAAAATCACCTCTTTGTCAAAAATAAATATGAGATAAAAGAGGGAGAAAAAATTTGGAAGTCACTGATACGATAAACTCATACTATTATGTCGTTACTTCATGGAACTGCACTTCTGTGCATAGGAATTCTATATCCTATATACAGCCTTTGGGATGGTCCGAAAACCAAAAAATACCTGACTGACCACCCAAATAAATTGGTTACTGTCTACCGACAGACCATATATATTCAACTTGGCTTGACAGCACTTGTCATGTTTGCTATGCACATGGCATCCGATTCCATCGAGCATATAGGGATCGGGTTTCTTGATAATGGCATCCTGACCGTAGGCGTTTTGATAATGGCATGTGCCTTTCTTTGGTTTTTTCGTTCGGTTAAATTATCACGTTCGAAAATTGAATCGATGAAGGCTGATTACAACGACTTCAATTATATTATTCCAAAGTCCAAAAAAGAATATTATTGGGCCATTGCCTTATCATTTCTTGTAGGTACGATGGAAGAAATTCTCTTTAGAGGATACATCTTTTGGCAATTAAATCAACATATACCTTTATTCGTCGCCGTTATTTTAACAAACCTTTTATTCGCCATCCTGCATTTAAGTACAGGTACAAAGAATGCGATTTCAACTTTTTGGATCGGTATGATATACGCTGCATTAAGCTTTCCTTTTGGCACGTTGTGGTTAGCCATTCTCGCTCATATTGCAACGGATTTGTATGCCGTGGAATTTGGATATCGGGTAAATCAACGGAAGCTACCTTGAATGAATTTCAGCCTTTAGCTTAAACACGGATTCTCTAGTCAAGGTGTGCGGGATTCCAAATCCAAGATATAACCTTATACCTTTAATTGGTATTAGAAGTTGTAGTTGACTAATTTCGATCTTTGATTATCGCATTTTTGGTCGGCGCCTCTTTCCCCCACCCTGTTGCATAAAACCCTGGCGACGTTGAGCCGCTGCACCCATTTTGTGCATACCCCGTTGTTTGAGAACTTTTTCGAATTGGTTCATTTGTTCTTTTAGCTGGGGTTCGTCAACTTTATATTGTTTCGCATTCTTAAAATGCAATTGTGCCGCTGTCCAATTATTTTTATTCGCTTGAATCGAAGCAATTTGAAACTGTATCATGGCCTTTTCCGTATCAGAGGCCATACCGGCTTTTTCTGCTTGTAAAAATAATCTTTCCGCTTTATCCAGCTCATTGCGATTCATAGCAACGGTTCCATGTAAAAAATAAAAGTATGCTCGATTAGTCTTGTATAACAGTTTTGGCGACAAGGTCATGGCTAGTCTTTTTTCGACACCATCAAAATCCATTGTTTGCATTAATTCGGCTGCGGATTGAACCGTTCCAAGTAGTAAATAGCCCGCCAATAACACTACGCCGGCCAACAAAAACCAAATTCCATACCAGAAACCTTGTGTCATCCACAGTACGATGCCACCTATAATCCCTAAAACGATAAGGGCGAGACGCAAATAAATATTTATAGAAAAGGCCATAACTTTAATTTATTGAAATTGAATAATAATAGAAATCAAACAGGCTTTGATTCGCTTGTTTTCATTTCATCGCAATCACCTTTGCATTTACCATAAAGATTCAACGCATGGTGCTGGACATCAAAATTATAAAAATCGCCGACCATATCTTTGATTTGTTGAACGCGCGGATCGCAAAATTCCAGGACCTTTCCGCAATCCATACATATTAAGTGATCATGCTGCTTAAATCCAAAAGACTTCTCATATAGTGCCAAATTTTTGCCAAACTGATGCTTCTTGACCAGGTCACAAGAGTGCAACAATTCAAGTGTGTTGTATACCGTCGCCCTACTGACCCGGTAGTTGCGTGTCTTCATATGAATGAAAAGCGCCTCTGCATCAAAATGATCATTGCGACTATAGATTTCCTCAAGTATAGCATAACGCTCGGCCGTCTTTCTGTACCCATTGGCTTCCAGATGCTCTGTAAATTTAGTTTTTGCGTCTGCTATTATATTTTCGTTGGTATTCATTCTATTCGGCTTACTTGCGATATGCCCTCTAATTCTTTTAGTTGTCCGATAACAAAATGAAGCTGGTCTGTGTTCAAAACCAATACTGAAATTCGGCCTTCAAAGTAACCCTCTTTACCTTCTATGCTAAAGCTCCGGATGTTGATTCCCAATTTGGACGACAGCAGCGTTGTCAGCCGTTCGATAACACCCGGTCCGTCATCCACCCCTGTAATCAGCAGGGACACAACGAACGATGTATTTTCATTTGCGGACCATTCCGCTTTCACCATCCGATACCCATAGTGGGCCATCAAATGAGTGGCATTCGGGCAATTGATCCTATGGATTTTTATGCCACTTCCCGCCGTTACGTAACCAAATATTTTATCACCATTTACTGGTTTACAACAATTTGCAAATGAATAATTATACTGTGCGCCGGGTTCATCGTTGATATAAACTTCAGGCTTGATATCATCCTTTTTTGCTTTCGCCTTTGGTTCACTAGCCTGAGGTCTGACTTCCTTAGGTGCATCTTTTTCCGCCAATACATGATTGACTATATCAAACTTCTTGAATGTTGTCAGGTCAATTTCATCGGAAGCAATAGCAAAGTATAAATCCGGTCGACTTTTAAACCCAAAATATTTCACCAAGAAATCAACCGACTGATCGTAGTCAACTTTCAGGTTTTTAAGTTTACGCATGAGGGCCTCTTTTCCAAACTCCCCTTGCTTTCTTTTTTCTTCTTTTATCGAAGAACGAATTTTTGACCGCGCCTTACCTGTAATAACGATTTTGAGCCAGTCATTTTTGGGCTTTTGATTCGAAGATGTAATGACCGAAACTTTATCCCCATTTTGTAATTTATAGCCAAGAGGAACCAATTTATTATTCACTTTCACAGCTGTGCAGTGATAGCCTACATCTGTATGAATAGAAAAGGCAAAATCAAGTGCGGTCGCGCCTTTAGGTAAAACTTTCATGTCTCCTTTTGGGGTATAGACATAAACTTCCTCGCTGAATAAATTTGTTTTAAAATCCGACAGGAATTCGGCGGCATCTGAATTATCCGACTCCAATATTGATCGAATATTATCCAACCAATGGTCATATACGTCCGGATTCGTTCCTGCTCCCTTATATTTCCAATGCGCTGCAAACCCACGCTCGGCGATCTCGTCCATTCGCTCGGATCGAATTTGTACTTCGACAAAATTTCCTTTTGGGCCAATTACTGTGGTATGCAGTGATTCGTAGCCATTCGATTTTGGTGTTGTAATCCAATCTTTTAATCGCTCCGGAATGGGTTTATACACATCCGTTACTACGCTGTATACTTGCCAACAATCTTTTTTTTCCTGGCTAATGGGTGAATCAATAATAATCCGAATCGCGAATAAATCATAAATTTCCTCGAAAGGAACATTTTTCATTTTGATTTTATTCCAAATGGAATGTACCGATTTTAAGCGTCCGATAATTCGGTAAGGCGTACCCAATTTTTCAATTTCGGCTTTTATAGGTTTGGTAAATTCGGTAATATATCTGGAACGTTGGTTTTTTGATTCCGAAATTTTTGCTTCTATTTCGGCATATTTATCCGGTTCTGTAATTTTCATACAGATATCCTGAAACTCCGTTTTAATATTGTACAAGCCAAGGCGGTGAGCCAAAGGTGCGTATATGTACATTGTTTCAGCGGCTATTTTCAGCTGCTTAGCACGAGGCATAGAACCAATTGTTCTGAGATTATGAAGGCGATCCGCCATTTTAATTAATACGACACGGACATCTTCAACCAATGTACTTAATACCTTCTTAAAGTTTTCGGCTTGCGGGCTATTCTTTGTGTACGTACCGTCTAACTTGGTCAATCCGTCGACAATTCTTCCAATCTTTGGTCCGAACATTTCGTCGATCTCCGCTTGTTCGACCGGCGTATCTTCGACCACATCGTGCAATATGGCGCATATGATGGCAGTAGGGCCCAATCCAATTTCAACAGCACAAATGCGTGAAACTTCGATTGGGTGTAAGACATATGGTTCACCAGATTTCCTTCGTTGTCTTTTATGCGCGTCGACAGCTAGTTCATACGCCTTTTTGATTTCGACCTTGTCGTCATCGGTAATATCTACTTTGATGGACCGCATCAAGCGTTTATACGCCTTTTTAATGGTCGTCATTTCTTCGGTCGATATGGCTGCTACAGCGCTCAAAATAAATAGTGATTTAACCGGTTAAGGTACGATTTTTACTAAAATGACACTGTTCACGTCAATCATTGCATATTTATAGGTTGACCTTGAGAATCAACGCCTTAAGTAATAAGTGAGATATTTGAGTCACCAAGTTTTACATATTGCAATACACGACCGGGAAAACAGATCTGTTTTCAGTTGAAAATGCACGATGCGACTTGCCTGGAGGTGACATTTTTAATTCTTGCCAAGAAACCCGGTCTGATTTTGTTAGAATGTCTCCTAATCTCCAATAATTATGTGGGAAAATGATGGTGAAAGGTCACTTGAACTAAATATCGTAGTACGTCACCAACCAAAGCCACTAAATCCAAGCAACTGACCCCCAATTCTCCAATCTTTTCCATAACGTCCATTGGAGCACAACTCAGAAAGGGACTGGATTGCAGTAACTTCTTCCGGATTTTATGCAACTTCCTGGCCGGACGGTAACGCTTACGCGGTTGCTGTTGATCATACCGTTGTTTTTCCATTCGTACTTGCACCTCTTGTACCTCTTCCGCACTTTCAAAAACAAAGCGCTCATAACTACATCGAACCTTTCCTCCCTTACGGCCCGTTTTCTGATTCGTCGCCTTAACATATGTGCTCAATAGTATTCGAACCTGATCAGAAAGCATTCGCCAAACCTCCGTGTGCCGGCACGTCGCTTTGCACTTTTTTGACTTGGCCCGACGTTCCTTGTAGGCACACCTAATTTCTTCGCTTGACTTAGTGCTAATGATCATCGCCCAGCCATCACGATTGTTCTGAAATAGATTGATTGTCATATAGGACTTGAGGAAACGGTCCGCGTATTGAAGGAATAGTTTACAATCGTCCTCGGTCTCAAAAAATGGTGAGTTAGCGACGCTGGCCCCTCTGATCAAATAGACATGGCCGGCCGCCATCTTCTTAATCTGTAGCATGATAAAAAATTGTTGTTCTATAGGTAAGTGTCGTAAACCCAGAAAATATCCTCAATCGAAGGCCGCTTTTACAAAAAAAATTGAAGCAGAAGCCCGAGAAGTAGACTGGTGCTATGGAGTATTCTGCCTTGATAACCGTAATATGCCCGTACGTTTCTCCGAAAATCCATGGCCTATTGATTTCAGTGGCTTATGATTTCAACAATTAAGTAGTAAAATGCGGGTAGTTGTCCACGTGAAATCGGTTCAAATTCCATTGATATCTGCTCATACAGAACCAAACCAAACGACTATATTTGCACCGCTTTTGAGGAATCTGACAAAATAGTCGATCTGAAGAGGTTAGGCCAGACCATTGGCGGGTATGGCGAAATTGGTAGACGCGCTAGACTTAGGATCTAGTGCCGCGAGGCGTGGGGGTTCGAGTCCCTCTACCCGCACAAAGTCCGGAAACTCTGCATTATCGCAGTTATCCGGCTAAAGCAACACGTAAGACCGGATTGGCAGTCCACGTTCAGTCCGGTCTTTTTAATTGAAACCAAACTGGGCAGTGTGTAACGATGCCTGAGCATAAATCCAATACAACATGAAATTTGAAATCTCCGAAACGGGACCAAATGAAAAGGAAATTCTGTTGACAATTGAAACCGTCGACATTGGGCCAAAAATAAAATCAGAGCTCAATAAGATTCGAGCCAAGACCGATATCAAAGGTTTCCGGAAAGGAAAAACCCCAATGAGCTTTGTAAAACGGCACTATGGCAAGCGTGTTGCGATGGAAGTCATAGCCGATGTATCACAAGAGAAACTGTCAGAATTGATAGCGGAGCAAAATTTTGATTTAATCAATCAACCTGTTCTCACAAAATCTACTATTCCCGCTCTGGAAGACGGCGGGTTAGATGAAGATTGTACGTTTAACTACTTAATCGGACTCATGCCAGACATCGAACTCTCGGGGGTATCAAGCGATGATTCATATGATTATTACGAGTTAGATGTGGCTGATGAAAAAGTCAGTGAGCAATTAGAAAAAATGCAAAAGCAGTTTGGCAGTCATACGCACCCTGATGATATTGTCGAAACAGATATTGTTGAGGTTGATGTTGAAGAGTTGCAAGATGGCGACATAAAGGAAGATGGACATGACTCAAACTTTCGATTTGCCGTCGATC
This sequence comes from Saprospiraceae bacterium, assembly GCA_028279185.1. Lineage (GTDB taxonomy): Bacteria > Bacteroidota > Bacteroidia > Chitinophagales > Saprospiraceae > JANQSS01. The sequence continues at coordinate 67,725 of JANQSS010000258.1, forward strand.
TGGTTGCCGATGAAGAATTAAAAAATAAAATCCTCAATCTTAGTCCGGATGCTACCTTTGATTTTGATATTTATAACCTCGAACGTGATCGAAATGACGAATATGTGCACCGTTATTTCCTTAAGTTAAAAGAAGAGGAGTCTCCTGATGCTATCGGAAAAGAATTCCGAGCTACAATAGCAAAAGTCCATCGACATGTTCCTGCAAACCTTGATGAGGAATTTTTTAATGCGGCTTTTCAAGGAGAAATCGATACTGAACAAGTGGCGCGCGAAGAAATAAAAAAACAATTTGTCAAAGGATATGCTGCAGTAGGCGATAATATATTGTTGAAGAAAGTAATTGAAACCATTACAGAAAATAATTCCTTCGAATTGCCTTCAAAATATGTACATGAACTCATGCATCCGAACGCGCAACATGAGCATACACATACGGAAGAGGAAACAACAGCGATGCATGACAGTGTACGCCGTCAAATAATAATATCGAAGCTTGTAAATAAATTGAATGTACAAATAGAACAAGATGATTTACGCAATAAGGTAATGGAGGAATTCGCGGCAAACTTTGGAGGTGCTTCTTTACCTCCAGAAACTATTGATAAAATAGTGACGAATGCTTTACAAGATGAAAAATATTCGCGTGAGCTCTCAGATCGAGTGTTAAACGACAAATTAATTGCAGCGGTGAAGGAGTCCGTTTCGTTGAATCGAATAAAAATGGAAGAAGAGGCATTGATGACGTTGTATGATGAGACTTTTCCAAAACCTGAATCGGACGAGGAAGAATAAGAGAGGCTTATCGCAACCGGGAAATTCTAAGTCCAGGCGAAGACCCTATAGCACATTGAACAATTGACAGTGAAACGTATTATACTATTCAACAAAAAAATCACACAACGATGAATAAGGATGAATTCAAAAAGTATGCTATAAAACACCAGGGAATGAATAGCATGCACCTGGAAGATTACATGCGAAAATCTATGATCAGCGCACCAAATATTCATGCCTTCACACCGGCCGTCATCGAAGAGCGCCAAATGAATGTTCAAGCTATCGATGTATTCAGCCGTCTGATGATGGATCGTATCATATTTATGGGTGTTCCAGTGACAGATTACGTTGCCAATGTCATACAAGCTCAAATGCTATTTCTGGAGTCGACAGACCCAAAGTTGGATATACAGATGTTTATAAACAGCCCGGGAGGTTCGGTTACAGCGGGGCTTGGCATCTACGATACGATGCAATATGTAGCACCTGAAATCGGTACGATATGCACGGGTCTGGCAGCTTCTATGGGCGCCGTATTACTGGCATCCGGCACCAATGGAAAGCGTACAGCCCTGCAACATAGTCGCATCATGATTCACCAACCTTTAGGCGGCATGCAAGGACAATTGACTGAAATGGAAATCACGTACAATTTGATGAAAGGCATGCAGAAAAACCTTTATGACATATTGAGTCATCACACGGGTCAATCCTACGATAAAATCGAAAAGGACTCTGATAGAGACAATTGGATGACTTCAGCTGAGGCCAAAGAGTACGGACTTGTTGATGAAGTTCTTGATCGCAACAATCCTCGGTCTAAGAGTTAAAGACGTTTGACTTTAGTGAAAAGAGGGTCGGAAAGGCAACGAAAAAAACGCTATTTGCTTGATTTGCAGGCATTAAAGTGATGACTTACCCGAATATTGATTAAATTACACGAAATTCTATCGGCATGAGTGCAAAAGACACTATTCGTTGCTCATTTTGTGGTCGTGATAAGAGCGAAGCCCTTATTCTGATCGCCGGCATCGACGGGCATATTTGCGAATTGTGCGCACAACAAGCGCACGACATCGTTCAAGATGAAATCGTCAATCACCAGAGCGATGGTGCTGGTGCTTCGATCGATTTAGATAAGGTTCCAAAGCCCAAAGAAATAAAAGCTCATCTGGATCAGTACATTATTGGCCAGGATGAAGCCAAACGTTTCTTATCCGTTGCCGTTTATAATCACTACAAGCGACTTCGCGCCAATAAATCACTGAGCGAATCCATCATCGAGAAGTCCAACATTCTATTTGTCGGACGTACAGGAACAGGAAAAACGTTACTGGCAAAAACAATTGCACGATTTTTAAAAGTTCCCTTCGCCATCGTGGATGCCACAATATTTACAGAAGCGGGATACGTTGGCGAAGATGTCGAAAGTATGTTGTCGCGATTACTGCAGGCATGTGATTATAACGTTGATGCCGCACAGCAAGGGATTGTCTACATCGATGAAATCGATAAAATTGCGCGTAAAAGCGATAATCCTTCCATTACACGAGATGTATCTGGCGAAGGTGTTCAGCAAGCGCTATTAAAAATGCTTGAAGGAGCTGACGTAAATGTTCCACCGCAAGGAGGTCGAAAGCACCCTGAACAAAAAATGGTCAAGGTTAATACCGAAAACATATTGTTCATTTGCGGCGGCGCTTTTGATGGCATCGAGAAAATTATCGCCAAGCGATTAAATACATCGGTGATCGGTTACTCCTCGAAGGAGAAAACGCGCATTGAAGGTCACGAACTTCTGGAATTTGTTAGTCACTCTGATTTGAAACGTTTTGGATTAATTCCAGAATTATTGGGTCGTATGCCCGTGCTCACACACTTACATCCCCTCGATCAAAGTATTCTTGTCCGCATATTGACGGAACCAAAAAATGCATTGATAAAACAATATCAGGCACTTTTCGAATTAGAAAATGTCAAGTTGAGTTTTACAAAAGAAGCGTTGAATTTCATCGCTGAAAAAGCAATTGAATATAAGTTAGGCGCTCGTGGGTTACGGTCGATTCTCGAAGCCATATTAACCAATGATATGTTCAACTTACCCTCTGATTCCAAGCGAAAAAACCTCAAAGTTGACCTAAAGTACGTTCAAGACCAATTGTCGAAATCTACGCTGCGTAGGTTGAAAGCGGCGTAAGTGACTTGTGCGTTTTACGATTTATTTCAACCCAAACGGGCACAACAATTCAATGCTTTAATATTCGTATAAACTCAATAGCCCCACTTCATCACTAAGTTGATGACGTTATCCAATTATTAGTTACGAATTCATTTTTTGGTATTTAGCTCGGTACGCACCCGGGGTTAGTCCTGTATTTTTTTTGAATATTTTTCGGAATGTTGCACCGTCATTATAGCCGCATGAATAAATAATTTCATCAATGCGCTTAATTGAATTTTCGAGCTCGCGTTTAGCTGCCTCAACGCGGACTTGTTGAATGTATACGATGGGCGTAATTCCAGTTGCGGCCTTAAATCTTCTCACCATTGTACGCCGGCTGAAAGCAAATTTCTTTGATAAGTCATCCAATTGCAATTCTTCGCTGTAATGCTGTTCAATATGCACTTGAAGATTTTTAATCTGCTCATCGCCGTGGTCAAAAAGTTGATTCAAAATCATGAACGGGCGCTGTGAATGGCGATGAATATCGACCTGAAATACTTTCGAAAGCCAAATTGCAGTTGCCTTGTCACAATATTTTTCTATTAAATAAAGTAATAAGCTTAGGGAAGAAAATGCGCCTGCACTCGTGTATATACCATCCTCGTCTGTAATGATCCTGTCCGTCTCTAACCTGACATCAGGAAAAGCGCGGATAAAGGCATCTTTAAATGCCCAATGCGTAGTACATTTTTTGCCATCAAGTAGACCTGTAGCTGCTATTAAAAATGCGCCCGTGCACATACTAGCCAATTCCGTATGGTTTTCGACATATTGATTTTCGAGCCAATGTATTAATGGACTATTTTCTTCCAATGGAATTTTTTCATCTATAAATCCAGGTACAATAATTAAATTGAGTTTTTCATTCAACTGCGCATAAGGAATTGCTCTCACGCCAAAATGCCCACCGTAAATCCAGTTTGTCTTGTAATCACCGATAATGGTCAGGTCAAAAATATCGGGTTTTCCCTGCATGCGTTGAAAACTATTTGCTTGTGACAAGAAAAAGAAGGCCGACATGATTCCATCGGGGAGAATATCTCCTTTGGGTAAAACTATTCCTGTTTTCATAATGGCACAAATACCGCTATATATTGGCAAATATACATGTTTTGCGGTTCACCTGTTCTTCTACCTTTATACAAAAGCAATCACGATGATCGTACGTCGCATCAATTTTATCATTTTACTTATCGCTTCCGGTTGCATGGCCTGTGCACAGCCTCCTATTGGCGTCATGCGTCCACAAGAAAAACTGCTCAAACATTTTCATGACTACGTCGATAACGGTGAGTTAGCTGGCACGAGTATACTTCTTTACCACGATGGAAAAATAACAACCGATTTATACGGTTTGCAGCATGTTGAAGCTCACGTACCCCTAACGGAAGAAACAATTTTTCGCTGGGCTTCAATGACTAAACCAATTGTAGCCGTCGCAATCTTTCAATTAGTCGAAAGAGGTCTTTTGGATCTGGATGATGAAGCGGGAAAATATTTACCTGAGATCAATACCATGATGATATATGCGGAAAATGGGGATTTACATCCTGCAATGAATAAAATCACCATAAAACATTTGCTATCGCATATGTCCGGGAGTACCAGTTTTTTAGATTTGACTCCGGCTGGAAAAAATGCTGGACAAATTATACGCTCCAAAAACATATCCAATTTAGATGAATTAGTTGAAGCAATCGCTGAAGCGCCATTAGCCTTTGAGCCGGGCCAGGGATGGGCATATGGTTATAGCAACGACTTATTGGCAAAAATTCTGGAGAATGTGACCGGCGAAACAATTGATACTTATTTACAAAAAAATATATTCGAGCCATTAAAAATGAGCCATACAGGTTTCCACGTGTCAAACGTAGATTTACTCGCAGCCATTTATAAAACTGGTGAAAGGGGCATACCAACCATTTTCGAAGAACCTGTTGATAGCAAATATATAAGCAGTAAAAATTACGCCCGAGGTAATGGCGGGTTAGCAGGTCCAATTGGTGATTATTTACATTTTTGTCAAATGCTACTTGGTCGGGGCAGCTTCTCTGGTAATCAAATTGTTTCACCGGAGTCCGTAGACATCATGATGAAAAATGTCGTTCCCGACCACTTTCGCCCAATCAAAATTGCTGATAACCCTATGGTTGGACAAGGGTATGGACTGGGCTTTGGTATAGCTATGGAAGACACACCTCAAGGTCGGCCCGGAGATGTCTACTGGCCGGGATCCTTGTATACATACTTCTTTGTAAATGTCGAAGATCAAAAAGCAGCAATATTTATGACGCAATTATATGACATGAATAAAATGCCAATGATCTGGGAATTTCATGCATTGGCATCAAATGCTTTGCGCAGCATTGAACAATAATTTAAACACAGGCGGAGCCTCAAACCAATTCATCGATGAATTGATCGCAGCCAATGGATCTTTGAACCCCTGGCAGTCACATCGGTATTTAAATTTAGTCGTACAATTTGGTGGGCTGGCCTTTCAATTAAAAAGTAAATCGATAAACCCCACCCAAAAATTCATCACGATTGATATACGGGAAGAAAAAGTGCATTTTCAGAATTTTCCTGGTCCAAATGCAACAGCTATGTGGTCACCACTCCTTCTTAAAATTAACGCTGTTAAGCGAATTTATAATCAAAAAACACTCGCTTCGATAAGGCGTCGGTTTTACTGGGACAACTTCGATTTATTATATTTTGTTGGTTATGCATGTTACAATTATTTTATCTTTCCTTATCTACTTACCAAACCGTATTGCCATCTTAAGGATGTCACGGATATCATTTTTAATGGCTCGAACGTACTGCGGTTTCATGTTAAATTCGACTCGACCTTTCCGACGCATTGTTCTGAACAATACTTTTATATCGATAGTGATGGAAAACTTATACGACACGACTATGATCCTGTGTTCTTCATGCCATGGGCGAAGGCCTGTCATCTGTGCTTAGACCACATTGACGTATTCGGAATAAAAATGCCATCTCATAGAAAAGCACTGCCCCGAACTTCATCCAATAGCTATTTTCACTGGCCTGTGATGGTATGGATTAACGTACATAGCGCCTCCTTTTCCCATCAACCATTATCGGTATCTGATTCTGATTTGCCAGGTAGTTAAAAATAAATATGCTTGTTTCCTAATCTTCTTGTAACGGCAACGCACGAACACTCGAACGAGCAAATAAAGCAATTAGCAGGCTTAGAGCTGCACAAAGAGCGAAACCAATAATAATAGGTAATGTATTATTATCGTAAAATCGTCCCACGACTGATCCAACGAAAACCATGATAAACGTCGACAGTGACCCAATGACAGAAGCCCCAATTCCGGCGATCTTTCCCAATGGGTTCATCGCTATACTATTCACATTTCCAAATAATAGACCTACAAAAAAGACATTCGGTAAGAGGAAAAGTAAATATTGCGTCAAGCTGGGCTCGGGCATTAAAAATAAATTGAGAACAGCAGCAATACCACTTATAAAAACAACTACCACGATGGCAACCCACGCAATTCGATGCATGTCATATTTGAGGACAAGTCGACCATTGACGATCGAAGCAAGTCCCATTGTTAGAGCCACAGCCGCGAAATAATACGGAAACAATTCACCCAGTTCGTATTGAAACTGAAAAACCTGCTGTGATGTATTGAGGAATCCCAAAAAGGCTCCTGAAAATAGCCCGGCGATCAAGGTATAACCAAAAGAAATGCGATTGGAGAAAATTTCAATTAATGCAATGCGTACATTTTTAAATGTAAGCGGTATCCTATTTTCGACAGCAAGCGTTTCTTTTTGTTGAATGGTAAACCAGATAATCATGATCAGTCCAGACAAGAACAAAAAGTAAAATATGGCAACCCATGTGCTGATGTTCAAAATTTGCTGACCGATCAACGGTGCGACAGTTGGAACCAGAATAAATATGGTCATGATAAACGACACCACCCGGGCCATATGATTTCCCGCATACTGATCTCTTACTATGGCCACGCATACCACGCGAAACGCTGCTAATCCAAGCCCCTGAAGAAATCGACCAACCAACATAATAAGTAGGTCTTTAGCAATGATTGACAGTAAACACCCAGCTGCAAAAACAAAGAATCCGGCAAAGACGGAACGTCGTCGACCTATTGTATCCGAAATTGGACCAAAAAATAATTGTCCTATTGAAAGACCAAGAAACATTACTGAAATTATCAATTGGTTGTCATTCGGATTTGTCACCTGAACAGCTTCTCCGATCTTATGTAACGCAGGTAGCATTACATCAATGCCCAACGCCACCATAGACATCATAAGTGCCATCAAGGCAATGAACCGAACTTCAATATTTGGTTTGTTCTGTTGCATCGGCATGTAAAGGTATTTTCAACCATCCAATTCTATCGTTATTCGACGGATTGAATTTTGCCCTGCAAAAATGGAATAAAATAATGACTGGAATCTCTTAAATCCTGATAAATAAAATCAAGAGCCATTTTAAAAGCGGTTCGCGCAGTCTCCTTATCGCCTTCATGCAAAGAGACCTTGCCGATATGGTAGTGTCCAAAAGGGATAAGGCGTGTCACTTGGTAGTCTATGGCTTTTTCCAAGGCCAATGCGTATTGTGCCCTGGCTTCCTCAACCGCATCGTCTAAAAAGAGCATATTGCCAAGATGAAAAATTGACTCGACATAGTAGTCCTCGTTGTACTTGCACGGGCCAATAGCTGTAGCAATCATATAATGTTCGACGGCACCATCATTGTCCTTCAATTCTTCATATATCGAAGCCAAAAGCCACCTTGAGCGCAAGGCTAATGACTGGGTCAGGAACTTTGTCGCATTTAACTTGTCGAGTATATCAATAGCAGCTCTATAAGCTCCTCGATTCGATAAGGAAAATGCAGTTAGCCACTTCGTCGCATTTTCATTTTCAACTTTAAGTTCTTTAAGCGATGACAAACACATTTGCACTATTGAGTCATTGTCATTTAATAAATAATATTCCGTCTTTATCTGCAATAAAGCTATTTCGGCATTTCGATTTTTTTGAACCAGAGCATTGGACAACATGGAATCGATTCTCTTGATAAAATCGGAATTAACGCGAAATGCTCCAGTGTATCTCAAATCTGCAAACGCTGAAGCAAGTGCCTTGTTTTTATCGGTGAATTCGTTTACATCATTTTTTCTAAAAAAACGTATTAGAATTAAAAGAAGGACTATAGCCGCCACTGTAAAACCTACTCCTCTTTTAAGCTTACTGTTTAATTCACTTTTACTACCCATGAAGCCCTATCGATCATTTCGCAACTTAACCTTAAATGCCGCTATTTGACGTCGATGCCTCAAAATATGAACGATGGCATGTTCATACATCTGCTCGACGTCATAACGTTGCCCCCAACGTGAAATAATTTTCTTTTCTTCATCATATTCTTCTAAAGGTAAATTTGGGTAATCCAAAAATAACTTTTCGTTGAAATCGTACATTGCATCAAGCGCATTGTTGTATTGAGCCGCACTATTCGATATGTTTGGCGTGCGGTAATCTATCTCCTCACCTTGCCAAATTCGTATCGCTACAACATAGTTATATCCTGCCCGTACGACATGACGCAAGATTGTTTGGATGGATCTGCAATCCGTATCCTCAGTTTGCGTATCGACAATTACCCGCAGTTCTTCATCTGATACATCCCGAATGACCTCTTTTAATTCATCGGTTGCTTTTTTATATTCGTCGAGGAGGGCGGCGATAGCCCCTTGAAACTTTATCATGTGCTTAATATTGCATATTCGCTTAAACCATCTCTTTGTCGATCCATTTTTCGATGTCCACCGGGGTGTATGTTCTCATCTTATCCAGTAAACCCTCAATCTCCTTGCTCACCAATACCATTTCATAATTTGATTCTTTTAAAAACCCCTCCTCTTTCATGTTTCGTAAAAGAGTCAATAAATCGTCATAGTAGCCATTTACGTTAAGAATGCCAATTGGTTTTTTATGCAAACCCAGTTGTCCCCATGTCAGCATTTCGAAAAGTTCTTCCAATGTTCCGAAACCTCCCGGAAGTGCTATTGCGCCATCGGACAAACTATCCATTACCTTCTTTCTTTCGTGCATGGAATCGACAAGAATAAGTTCTGTCAGATTCTCATGAGCTACTTCCTTAGACTTTAAAAACTTTGGCAAAACACCTATTACCCTTCCATTTTTACTTAATACTCCATCCGCCACAGCACCCATCAATCCAACCTTGGCGCCTCCATAAACCAATTCAATATCGGCGTTGGCCAGTTTTTGGCCTAGTTTTTCGGCGTACAACATATACGCACTGCTATAGCCAGGACTTGAGCCACAGAATACCGTGATTCTTCTTATCTTGTTATTCATTCACTGGTTATTTTCATAAAAATATCGTTTGCATTATTACGCCCAAACAGAGCTATTATGAAATAATTTCAAACAGTTCATATTTACCGGTCTTACCTTTTAATGTTGTTTCAAAAACATTAAAATTGGGATAGGTACTTTGTACTTCCCGATAGGCTTCTTTTGATAGCAATAACTGTGTTCCAAATTCCTTATTCGCGGATTCAATTCGACTGGCATAGTTAACATTGTCGCCAATTATTGCCATTTTTTTCATGGATCCTGTGTCAAAAGGACCAACGATTGCATTTCCAAAGTGAATACCAGCTCTAATGCCAAATTGTGTATTGAAATTTTCACTAAGGTATTCATTGAAATCTTCCAATTTTTGATTCATTTGCTTGACGGCATGCACAGCATCCAAGACCGAATTTTCGGTGTGTTTTTCTATTCCGAAGACTGCCAAGATTCCATCGCCTGCTACGTCGCTTATGATACCATTATTTTCCTGAATTATCGTATTCATGATTCGATAATAGCGATTGAGAACATGTACGATATCATAAGGCGGAAAGCGTTCGGCAAATGAGGTATAATTCACAATATCAGTGAATACAATGGTTAACCGTTGTTGGCGACCAATCGCTACACCGGAGTCTTGCGAAAATTGCTCTGAGATTAAATCCATATCTAATTTATCGGATACCATGCGTCGAATGGAAACATTCCCTTTAAGTTTAGTTTGACACGCCAATCTAATTTCGTTGGGGAAATTTAAATTGGACGCCATCCGGCGTTCCTGATCATTTCGGGGTGAACAATTTTCGATTCCATCCATGATGCTAACCCGGCAAGTAGAACATTTTCCCTGCCCGCCGCAAGCATGTGTATGGTTTATTTGAGCCGCCAGTGTCGCTTCCAAAATAGTACTGCCTGCTGCACAATCAATTTCTTTTTCATCTTTAAATAGATATATTTTATTGAGCAAGTTGTGGTTGTCCATAGAAGACTTAGCTTTTATTTAATGAGAATGTCTTACGTTCCGACGGATAAAAATCACCTCCCGTTTCGCATAATTATCTTTTCAAATGTAACCTATAAATATGATAATGCACTTAATAGGACACTTACATTAGCTTAGGTGCATATGATTGGTTGTATACTGCATGCCTTAACCATGTCAAATGATGTATTGCGCGAAATAATAGCCATGAAAGGACCTCGGATTAACTAGTTTCCCTTAAGGGCAGTTAACCAAGTTGAGGATGCCATCAGAATGGCACAATTTTTAGCAAAGAAGACCCTGGATTTCACCATGCTCGATTTCCGAACGAATTTTTTAGGTTAATTTCTACATGCAGCTCAACGGATTACATTGTTGCGAGACCGAGCGGTACAAACCTTCAATGTTTGAATTCAGGTATAACTGATAATACGCGATCACCGATTTTAATGAATCCCGTTCTTCTAAAAGTTGATTATAGCTATCCGAAAACCATGGATACGTGCATACATTAATCTATTCTAAATTAGACTCATATACTAACGATTAAAACAAGAATCTAAAATACACTGCATTAGTGTTGAGCATTATCTTTCACTATTTCGAGTGCCTTTGGAAATGTTTCTTTCATAAAATCCAAATGCTCATCCATCACATCTATTTCCACAGTAAGCGTATACCCCTCAGCAGCTGATTTAAGCGTATACATTTCTTTGGCACCTGACCAAGATTTGGTTTCTTCGTTAACCACTTGTTCTTTCCCTTCCGCTACATTTCCAACATGGGAGAACAACATCACTTCATTCGGAATATGCTTTTCTATTATGCTGTAAATTCCGTTTTGACCAGGAATCAGGAACAATACCTTACTTCCTTCTTTCCAATTGTCGGTAACAGCATAGGACCCTTCTGAAAATATGCCAACCCAAGCACGATAGAATTCATCAGCCCAGAGGGCGTCCCATATCTTAGTCTTGTCTGCTAAGATGTCTATTGAAAATTTCAATCTGTTCATATTCTACTGTTTTCCTTTTATCGACTTATTACGTTATCCCAATTAAGATGTATGAAACCGTTCTTGCTACATACATCAATTATACGTTTATTGGGTACTACTATTTTCAAGATATTGTTTCAATGATTCATGAATGAGATAATTCCAACCATCGACAAAATTCGATCTAACCAAATCAGAATTTTCTCGTGGAAAACTATTAAGCCCTTCATGCGTAAGTCTAAGCTTCGTCTTATTGTCCTTTGGAAATAGTTCGAACGTGACAAATGAAATCCCCGTATATCCTTCATACTTCCAAGAATATTTAAGTTTTTGGAATGGGATAATTTCCAGTATCTCGCATTCATGGACATAAATTCTACCATCTTTTCCACCCTCGAAATGAAATATCCTGCCCACTTGCAAAACAAAGTCTGCAATGTCGAAATACCATTTTTTCATCAGTTCTTTCTCTGTGATCGCACGCCAGACAAGCTCGATGGGAGCATTAAATTCTTGTTCAATTATTAAAGGTTTATCATCCATGTTTATTGATTTTCATACATTCTTTTCGCCATCGGCTTGCAATTCATCCAACAATTGGTCGAGTTGATTCAACTTACCCATCCACATCTTTCTAAACGGTTCTAACCAGTCTGCAATTTCTGTCAGCTTTTGAATTTCAAGGTTGCAATACCGCGTACGCCCTTCTTTTCTGACCGTGATTACTCCGCATTCGCGTAAATATTTAAGATGTAAGGATACGGCTTGCCGCGACATGTCGAACTGTTCGGCCAATGTATTTACATTTTGCGATTTCTTCATTAGAGACAGAAGAATACTTCTGCGTGTAGGATCTGCAATAGCATTGAATACATCTCTTTTCATAGTCTTTTTAGAATGCGCAAGGTTATACTTGCAAATATATAGGAAAGCATTCACTTGCGCAAATAATTCTTCTTTTATTTCATTTTAGGCTTACCTGGTGGCCCAAAAATTTCCATACCCTGGGCCCATTGAAGGTAGTTGCGCTCAGCATTTCCAGACATTAAATTGGTTGACTTAATTATTATTTTTAATGAGCCATTTTACATGATCGACGTAAGAGTTCAAATCAAAAAAATTTCGCTTCTGATGACAAATAAAAACCCCAGGTGAAAAATCACCTGGGGTTTTTAAATTAGTAAAGGGTTATGAGTTACTTCAACACCATTACTTTTCTGTAATAAACAGCATCTCGAATCCGTATTCCTACAAAGTACGTGCCAGACTGAATATCAGTCAGCAATAAAGTACGCTCATTTTCATTGAACGATTTGACCCATTGTCCATGCATATTAAATATGGAAATTTCGCTAACCTCTAAAAGGGTTTCGGGTATGTCAACTCTTATCACGTCTTGGGCAGGATTAGGCGAAATAATAATTCCAAAATCTGCAGCATCTCGAATGTCAACGCCGGATACGCCTCCGAATTTGACATCATCCCAGTAATATGTTTTCTCGCCGGCATCGGCGCCTGTCGTTCCAAAATTGAAAAAGATGGAAGTCTTGTTGTACGTATTATTCAAGTCTAGCGCTGCCGTACCGTCAACGTGATTTGCGAAATCAAATTCCAATGTTTCCCATGCTCCGGCGGCCATTGTCATGGCTTCCGTTTCAACGCTAATAGTTGGGTCGCCTGAATCTTCGACTTTAAGCCTGACGGGTGTACCGGCATCCGGAGACCAAACACGGACGGTCATCTTAGTTTCGTCATTTGTGAATGGCAGTGCATCCTTAAAACCATTCAATCCTAGTGTCGTACCCGCCCATAATTCAGCGACGTCCGTTTTTATCGATTGAGCGACATTGTTGCTAGCATCGGTAGGGTCGACAACAAATGAGGACGCATTACCGCCAAAATCAACGAGATCGAAGTTCGATGTATCTGCCTCAAAATATACAGGAGGATTAAAATCTGGTGCCATCACTTCAACGAATTCAACGTCATCCCAGTAATATGTTTTTTCGCCAGCATCTGCACCGGTGGTTCCAAAATTGAAAAAGATGGAAGCTTTATTATAATTATTGGCAAGGTTGATAGGCGCTGTTCCATCGACTTGGTTTGCAAAATCAAATGTCATCATTTCCCACATCCCAGCCATTGTCGTCACGGTTTCCGTCTCCACGCTAATCGTTGGGTCCGACGAATCCTCAACTTTTAGTCGAACAGGTGTTCCTGCATCGGGTGACCATACGCGGACCGTCATCATGGTGGAGGCCGTCGTAAACGGAATTGGATGTGTAAATCCGTCCGCACCGATTGTCGTTCCGGCCCAAAGTTCTGCCACATCCGTTTTGACGGATTGCGCCACATTATTATTTGGATCCGTTGGGTCAACAACGAATGAGGACGCATTACCGCCAAAATCAATTAAATCAAAAGTTGATGTATCTGCTTCGAACGTAACCGGTAGGCTCACATCGGGAGTGGATACTTCAACGAATTCAACGTCATCCCAGTAATACGTTTTTTCGCCCGCATCTGCGCCGGTGGTTCCAAAATTGAAAAAGATGGACGCCTTGTTGTAATTATTGGCAAGGTTGATAGGCGCTGTTCCATCGACCTGATTTGCAAAATCAAACGTCATCATTTCCCACATTCCGGCCATCGTCGTAACGGTTTCCGTCTCTACACTAATCGTTGGATCCGACGAATCTTCCACTTTCAATCGAACAGGTGTTCCTGCGTCCGGTGACCATACGCGGACCGTCATCATGGTGGACGCCGTTGTAAATGGAATGGGATCTGTAAATCCGTCTGCACCGATTGTCGTTCCGGCCCAAAGTTCTGCTACATCTGTTTTGATGGATTGCGCCACATTATTATTCGGATCCGTTGGGTCAACAACGAATGAGGACGCATTACCACCAAAATCAATTAAATCAAAGGTTGATGTGTCCGCTTCGAACATAACCGGAAGACTCACATCCGGAGTGGGTACTTCAACAAACTCGACGTCATCCCAGTAATATGTTTTTTCTCCGGCATCAGCACCTGTAGTTCCAAAATTGAAAAAGATGGACGCCTTATTGTAATTATTGGCAAGGTTGATAGGCGCAGTTCCATCGACTTGATTGGCAAAATCAAACGTCATCATTTCCCACATTCCGGCCATCGTCGACACTGTTTCCGTCTCTACACTAATTGTTGGATCCGACGAATCTTCAACCTTTAATCGAATTGGTGTTCCAGCATCGGGTGACCACACACGTACCGTCATCATAGTGGAGGACGTTGTAAATGGTATCGGGTCTATAAATCCATCGGCGCCAATAGTTGTTCCAGCCCAAAGTTCTGCTACATCTGTTTTGATGGATTGCGCCACATTATTATTCGGATCCGTTGGATCGATGACGAATGAGGACGCATTGCCGCCAAAATCAATTAAATCAAAGGTTGATGTGTCTGCTTCGAAGGTGATAGGCAATGACGCTTCCTGAACCATTGTGAAATGATGCATAACATCGTCCCAGTAATACGTTTTTTCGCCAGCATCCGCGCCGGTGGTTCCAAAATTGAAAAAGATGGAAACTTTGTTATAGTCATTGGCGAAGTTGATCGCTGCTGTTCCATCTACCTGATTTGCAAAATCGAATGTCAGCATTTCCCACATCCCAGCCATTGTCGTCATTGTTTCTGTTTCTACACTTATAGTCGGATCATTGCTGTCTTCCGCTTTCAAGCGAACAGGAATTCCTGCATCCGGCGACCACACACGGACAGTCATTGTTGTAGAAGCGCTGTTAAACGGAATTGGGTCATCAAAACCATTGGCGCCAATAGTTGTTCCAGCCCACAATTCAGCAACGTCAGTTTTAATAGATTCTGCAACATTATTATTCGGATCCGTCGGGTCCACAACAATAGACGATGCATTGCCACCAAAATCGATAAGATCAAATGTGGACGTATCCGCTTCAAAATTAACTGGCAAAACAACTTGTCCAGTCAATGTAAAGCTGGATAGAAACAAAAGTAAGAGAGTAAAATGCTTCATGTTAGTACTTGTAATTTTTAAGAATAAATATGAAAAGTTGTAATTCGCCAAAAAATTTCTCCCTCAAAACGCCACTCTCTATGTGTATCATCAAAATCTGTTTAAGCCAGAAGCAACTAATGCCCATCGCACATTAAACAGGGATAACAGTTAATCAAGATAACAAAAATATTTAACAGCTGTCAAGCGGCTGAATTACTTTAGAAGAAAATCTATACCAATCCGAGATGAGTATATTGTACCCTGTATTAACACTTTCTGTAAATGAAATTTCCACCGGAGGTCAACCTCAACTGGCTTATTACCAGGAGTTTTAGTCTCGTCATTACCACAAAATTAAATTCAAAGAGATGGCGAGCAAAAAGTCACTCCCCTTGATGGAGATCAACTATTTTATTATTCAAACCTCTTAAGTTAAGAGGTTTTCGATTTCGATCGTAGTCGACTTAAACCCAAGAAAAGACCGACTACTAAAAGCCCCAGTCCAATGAAACCCATTCCTCTGTCTCCTATTTTCTCAGCAGATTCAAGTGCCGAAGCAGGATCGATTTCATTTACCGACGGATCGCTTGGCAAATACATAACCTGCACGACCGGTATCGTGGGTTCGTCATCTAATGTTCCTTCACCAACATATTTTTTCCCGTCAACATCAAAAGTATATGTCACCTCATATTTCTTTATGCGTAATCGTTTAATTTTCGTTGTAACAACCTTGTATTCACTGTCCAATACGGCGGACGTTTGAACACCATGATCAACTAAATTTTGCAAATATTCTCTTTCTGAAGATGACTCACCCATAAAGGCACTTTTAATAAAAGATCCTCCGATGAAAATTAATATCACCGGTAGAATTAGGCTAAATAGTTTTCCCATTGTTCTTGTGTTTTAATAGTTAAATAATAAATGAGTTTTAATAGTCTGAATGAATGGCTAACCAGCGTAAATAGCATGTTGGCCGCTGATTCGCGCATTTTAATCTGGCACAGTCAGGCGTTTCTTTGAAGGCGATTTGTCGGTGCATGAAAGGGTGTGTTCTGTAAAATAAAGTACGAAAGGTAAAGAAAGTTAGACAATTCGAATTCCTGGATTCTTACCGCTCCGAAAGATGATTCGAAAACCAAAGGCCCAATACCACTTACATTACTATTGGCGGGCTATTTTATTTCCTCCTTGAGACAACTCAACAATCATTTCAATACGCAAGATGCCATCTATGCCTATACATAACCCATGCGCACTACACACAAAATTTTACTGCGGCTCTATTCAATCCCCTTTATTCACTTTCCATCGAAAGCACTTCTCGTATAAATTCACGAAACAAATCCATCTGGTCCTTAGCCAATCGCTCTCCGTACTTTCCGACTGAATAGGCTGTAAACATAAATGCTATGGCAATAGGAAAGGCCAGTAAATAGTGCGAGTATTCACCTAGAAGTAATTTGGACACACCAAACGAGGAAATAAAAAAACCGAGAATGCCGACAGAAAAATAAATGAACATAAACATCGTCCAAACAGCAGGTCGCGGTCCGATGAGCCCGGCTATAATGGAGTGGTCTTCTTTTTCCTCATCAATCTCAACCCTAAAATTCAACCGAGGAGACCAATAATGCACATCATCTCCGACAATATCAAGTATAATGTGGTTATCCACAATTTTTCCAATAATGTTGCGCTCGTACTTAGGAAACAGATTTCGAATATTCTCCAAAACCGCCTCTTTCGTATTGGCGACATGAAATCTAAATCGAGGCCGAATATGTGTGATCGATGTGTCGATGACTAATGTAAATTGTGATCGTCAAAATACGTCTATTTCCTGAAATAAAAGTTGGATGCACTTTGTCAGCGGCTTGCAGGCTGATATTAGAAGAAATGATGAGTTGCTACAGATGAGAATCAATTTTAGCATGGTTTCCGATTGGAATGCATTCATATTTACGACTTCGCAAAAAAACATCGCGATGCCGTAAAAATAAGACTCATCGCGCTTTATTGTTTCTTCTTTGCCCTTTTCTCAGCCCTTCTCGCTAATTTTTCTCTTTTCCGTTCTTCCTTTTCTGCCATTTTTATTTGTTTGCGTTCTTCACGTTCTTTTGCTCGATCAGCTGCAGATTTGACTACAAGAATTAAGTCCGACGGACTAAAATCCATGTTCTCATGCAATTTCTTGAACGTGAATCCCTCTGATTCCATTTTTCTTAATTTGTCCATACCACGATTTTTCACATCAACCATTTCCGTTGATAATAAGTCCAATTTTATCGGACTGAACACCTCAGGTCCTCTTCTTGCTACTAATTTTTGAAATCTTTTTAAATTTGTATGCTTAGGCATTAGAGGAAGCAATTCCACACCTGCTTTGAAGGCACCCATTTGCGGGACGGCCTCCATCATGTACAATTTTCCAGCGGCCAAATTTGCCTTTAAATATGATCTATTCTCACTTCTGGCCCAAAACACATGTTCACCGGGTGTACACTTATATATCATGTATTTCCCCCCATTAAATTTTCCGATTAATTGGTTACCGTCAAAAAAGGTAAAATTTACAAGGCCGCCATAGGTATTGGGACGCATTATATATACAGTTGCACTATCCGGTGACAAATCATTTTGAACTTGGCCAAACGTTACTTTGCTCTCAACAACTCCACCTATAAGCAAAATACAAAAAAACAAAGGGTACTTCATCCGTGTAATTTTTTTATGACAAAAATATTAAAGTTTTCCATTTGATATTGCCTTAGAACTAGTAAAATATTACGGTACCTAACGTGTCAAATTGGGGATTTTAGTATGTATTCGTAAAATTTTAATGATATTAAGTAGCAATACTGTCAGTTTTATCGTAGGTGAGGACAGATGACATCACAGTATGTTCCCCTACATTCACGTTTGATTTATATTAAAGGATGTACTTATTCCACTATTTAGGATGCTGAGAATATAACGCTCTTCGCCGAAGCCTTAGTTGAGCACTATCAAGGCCGCGCTTGAGTTCTCTAGAATCAAAAGGCTTTTTGATAAATGCAATTGGTTTAATTTGGCAAATTCGGCGGAACGCCTTTTTATCAATGCTATTCCCAAGAAAAATGATTGAAGCACGTTGACTTTGATTGATTTGACGCGCTAGCTTAATACCGTCATTTGTCTCAAATAAATCAACGCTGATAATAATGATATGCGATTTGGCTATGTATTTCGTCAGATCGCCGGCTAATTGTCAATGATAAATTCGGTTTCAGTTGTTAGATATTCCGAAATTCCGCTACCAGTAAGTATCCGTGACCATATTGATCATAGTCAGATTGATATGGCGTCAATTCTTCTTTTCAGCAGATCTTTTTCTTTGGGAGACGATGTCAGCTCAAGTGCCTTTTGATAAAAACCTATTGCTTTCTTTATACTATTTAATTCTGTATAAAATTGACCAAGCGAGGCATATAACAAGTAGTATTTTTTTAATTTTGGCTCAGTCGTTAATACTAATAATTGATCTATGGCATGTTTAGGTCCATAAATTTTACCGGAAATAATTGCCCGATTTAATTGTATGATTGGAGAGGGTTTAATATTTTGTAAGTGTCCATACCAATCATGAATTTTTTCCCAATTTGTTTCTTCAAAATTAGCTGTTGTGCAATGCAAGGCTGCAATGCTGGCTTCAAGGTGATAGGCTGAAAGCGCGTCACTTTTAGATGAGCGAAATAAAAATTCGAGACCTTTTTGAATTAAGTTGCGATCCCACAAGGAGCGGTCCTGGTCTTCTAAAATAATAATGCATCCATGGTTATCAATACGCGCATCAAACCGCGCTGTGTGAAAGCACAGCAATGCGAGCAAAGCGAATGATTCTGCCTGTTGATGAGGATATTCAAGTGCCAAAAAATTTGCCAACCGTAAGGCTTCATAGCAGAGGTCTTTGCGAATTAATACACTGTTGTGACTCGAATTATATCCTTCATTGAACATAAGGTAAATTGTCAGGTGGACAGCGCGTATACGTTTATCTAACTGCTTTCCAACCGGTACGCTAAATTTTATTCCTTCTTCGATAATGCGCTGTTTGGCCCGATATAATTTTTTTTGAATTGCCTCCTCCGTTGATAACAATGCGCGAGCTATTTCAGCCGTATTAAAACCACATAATGATTTTAGGGTAAGCGCTAATTGGCTTTGAGGAGGTAATGTTGGATGACAACAAGTAAACATCATGCGTAATTGGCTGTCCTGAATTTCGTCATCCAAAAAAACTTCTTCTACCGTTGCCGCAAGACTCCATTCTGATTTCAATAATGGGTCAATGTCTTGCGCAAAAGCTTTTAAGTGACGATCGCGTCGTATGATATTTATTGCTTTTCGCTTTGCTGTTAGCATAAGCCAGGCAGGAGGATTTACCGGGATGGCATCAGCTTCCCAGGATTGAAATGCTTGTTGAAAGGTATCCTGCACAACGTCCTCTGCAATCGATAGATGATGTGAGCCAAAAATTCGTGTCAACGTGGAGACCATCTTTCCGGATTGTGTCCGATAAAGATGGTCTACTTGTTGTTTCAGTGATTGCATTTGTATGAACCGACGCCTACTTAATGCATTTCCTGAAGGGAGCGAATTTCGAGATTTCCCTCTTTATGCAGGGGGCAGGTTTTGGCAATACGTACGGCGTCCTCAAGATCATTTGCCTTGACAATTACGTATCCGCCTATTATTTCCTTACTCGCCATAAATGGCCCGTCGGTCAGCACTTCACCGTCTGTCATCAGGAGTCGACCTGCGTTGGCCTCGAGTGGTTGCCCGCCTACATACTGTCCTTTGGCTGTCATATCTTTCATCCATTCAATAAAATTTTGCATGCCTACATGCTCCTGGCCCTCTTCCGGTGCACAATGTCCGCGCACTAAAAACATAAAATCTTTCATCTAACTTGATTTTTACTGATTAATAATACTCTGTTGACAATCCAGTTGTCAGAAATCGGACAAAAGATGCAGATTTTTTTTGTAAAAATTTGGAAACGCTACTGTTTTTACCTTATCTAGATCCTATTGCACGGACGTACTCATTACAATGACTCAACAAAAAAGATGGCATTTCCATTTGGATCATAAAAGCCGAATTCGTGTGTATTCCAGGCTGTGCTTCGCCTTAATTTATCCTGTTTTATTGTACCTCTATTCAAAAATTCATGGAATAGGGGTTCGATTGATGCCACAAATACTTTAATAACAGAACCACCAAGTAGTGGATCATCATCGGTGTCTGCATGCCATTGCAAATGGATGAAATGTGTATCTCGATTTAATACGGCGTACATCTCATTCTTGTGAACGACTTCGAATCCAACATACTTTGAATACCAACTTATATCACGTTCGATGTCTTGGCTTGGAAGTACTGGCGCGATATGTAGTAATTCATCTCTTTTGTCCATGTTCATTGATCCGACTATTATTTGTCAAAAGAAGGTAGAAACTTATCAGGTATAATAATGGCGGCGTCATCGCGTTTTCTTCAGTCAAGATAGGTTCTTGTTTACCAATCTTCTCGAGGCAAAATATCACACAACTTGAGACAATTCCAATCTATGTTTAATCTCGTTTAGTTTTCCAGGTATAAAATTTATCAAGCCGAAACACCTATAATCATAAATATATAGTGTTCTTAGTTTATTCAAAATAGCACCGGTGATTTCAATACAACGTTTGAATTCATACTTCTGCGGTTGTATAATTCGTAACGTCTTAATATAAAGTATTTCATAGTAAATGGCCCCAGCCGAATCGAAAGTCTGTTGTGCTCTATATAAAGCTTTCCCAAGTCCGCACTTTTGTACATTGATTCGAGCCAGTGATAATCTCGCCTAAAGGTGCCGCGAATAGGGTATTTAATCATACGTATATCTCCCAAGTACTTTCAATTTTGCATAAAAAAATAATAATGGCTATTACGAGGAAATAAATCGTATTGCCGTGATATAATTAGATGGCAATTTTCAATCATTTTTCTAACAGGTCATTCAGTAGCTCAAACCAGGACCAATCCCAACTTTCAATATTACGAACATAAACTATTAGCGTATCGTTTGACTCGATGTACCGGAAGTAGGCTTGATACCCAGGGACCGAACCGGTATGACTACATCCATTTCCTGCGCGATCTAAAAACAGGCCAAATCCATAGGGACCTTTATTTTCGTGTTCAACCTCTGGATCACGGAAGAATGCTGCTTTCGTTGATTTGGACAGTACAGATCCATCGATAAATTTTCTAACTAATTTCGCATAGGCCCTTACCGTACCGACATAGTTTCCATCACCACATATGGGTCTTATCCCGTATTGATATGGGTCGCGCGTTTTCATATCTGTATTGACGGCGTATAATGAATCATTGTCATTTAATCGGTATCCATAGGCATAATTTTTAATAGTTGCCAAGTCATGATACTTGAATGAATACGGTATTAATTTTGCTATATTATTTGACTTCAGGATAAATTTTTCGACGAATCCATCGAATGGGTAGCCCGACACTTTCTCCACAATGCTAGCCAGGACAACGTAACCTGTATTGCTGTATTTAAACTTGGATCCCGGAGAAAATTCAGGACTAAAGTCAGTATTTATGATAAAATCCAATACATCTTGATTATAATAGCGAATTCCCGCTTTGCCATAATTCGAAAAATAAGATAAGTAATCCGGTAGGCTGGCTGTATGGTTCAATAAATGTCGAAGAGTCACATCCTCGAATGGAAACTCGATTATATATTCAGAGACCGGGTCGTCGAAGTTCAGTTGACTTTGATCTTTCAGTTTGCCAATGGCCAAGGCCGTGATGAGCTTTCCCAGTGATGCCAGTTCTAATACTGAATTCTTCGTCAGCGGTTGTTCACCTCGCACATCACTAAAACCCATTGATTTTTCCAACAATATTTCATCACCCTTCATAATAATAACATTGCCATTAAATAATTTTCTTTCTTCAAGCGTTGAAAAAAGGGAATCTATCGCGGTGATGTTTTGCGATTTTAGAATTGATGAACATTGAATACTGCAAAAGGCCAGTGCCAACAACCACTTTAACATCTAGTGAATATACGTAATGCCTTATGGAATAAAAACGTGGTTAAGTGCCCGTTCAAGAATAACTCAATTAATGTGATGAAAAGTACACAGCACGATTAAGCCCGATCAAAAGAAAATGCCAAGATAACCTCGATATAAACAAGTTTACCATTGCACCTTTGTTGGACACTCTTTTAAATTATCAGTCTTAATTATTCGGTTGTGAAAACGAGATGGTTTTCAGTGCGAAATTGGCGAACAAGTTGAAATTCATGTTCATTTTTACTAGTTCGAGCATAATTTGGCTTGAATAAGGCCAAAAATTCTCGATTAAGGATGAATTAAGTGGGAAAGTGGTATAGCAATGTGGTTTGGATTAATTGACGTAGAACGTCACTAACAAAAATCGATCTGTCCAGGCATCCAAGCCCCAACTCAAGCATCTTCTCAGGTGCAGCTAGTGGTGCACAACTCACAAATGGACTCACTCTTATGAGCTTCTCCCTTAGCTTCGACAATTTCTTCGCCGAACGGTATCGTTTCCGTGGCTGCTCCTGATTGTATCGCTCATTTTCCAGTTTCATCTTCATCTCCAAAGCTTCTTCCTCACTTTCAAACACAAAACGTTCATAATTGCACCGGACCTTACCTCCCTTCCGACCAGTCTTGTAATTGGTGGCCTTCACATACGTGCTCAGCAAAATGCGCACCTGATCCGATAGGATTTTCCAAACCTCCTTGTATTCGCAGGATTTTTTGCATTTTTTCGATTTGGCACGACGTTCCTTGTAAGCCTTTTTGATTTGTTCAATTGACTTAGTAGCAATTATCATTGCCCAGCCGTCACGATTGTTCTGGAAGCAATTGACAAACATGTAATCCTTGAGAAAGCGATCGACAAGATCTAGAAAGAGCCGACAGTCATCTTCCGTTTCAAAAAATGGAGAATTTGCAACGCTAGCTCCTCTGACCATATAAACGTGTTCGGCATTTAACTTTTTGATCTTAAGCATGGGTAGAGAAAAGTTGGTTCTATTATAAGTGTCTCCAACAAGCAAAATATCCCCTCTCGCCAACGAAATTTTTAAATATTTGGTAGGATAGCACTATTGCTATATTTCATGAATGGTGCCAAAATGCACGGATGCAACATAGACATTCTTTTGGTCACATGCTCTTGGGAAAGTAGATCTGTTTTGGGCTTTAGAATTTCGACAATTTTGATTTGAACGTCGCAGTACGAAAATGTATCGCAAGAATGAGTGTGTTACCCCAATTTGAATTGACATAACTCAACAAATGATACATCCTTTTGAATTCTCACTATAACGTATGTATCCAATCAAACCAAAAGATCTACTTCTATTCCATCAATGCAATTTCCGCTTCGATATCAGACAAATAGACCTTGTCAATCTGAGGCGAATAAGGATCAAACAGTCGTAATTCTTGTTCATATTTGGACTTAGCCAAACTAACATTCGCTTTATACTGCTCTATATTGCCCAACTTTTTATGTGCCAAGGCTTTATAATAGCGATTTTCAGCTAAATCACTTTCCAATTCTTGAATTTTAAAAATCTCAATGGCCTTTTCGTATTGCCCAAGTTCAAAGTACATTACACCCAGATGCAAATTATCATAAAGGCCAAGCACATGTTCCGAATCCGCGATTTGTTCCTCAATGATGGCAATACCTTTTTCTGGTTGCCCCAAAACCTTATAACACAAAGCGCGCGCTATGTGAAGATGATAATAACCGTTGACCGAATGGCCAATGTCGTAATCTGTTAGCCTGTCAAGCAGTTCGATATCCTCAATAGCCCCCGCATAGTCACGAAAGAATTGAAACCGGCACCAGCCGCGGTAACTCAGATATTCTTCCGGTTCAAGCTTAACAGCTTTATCCATAAGTCGTTTCCACTCGATGAAATTTCCAGCTTTTAAATAAGCAGTCGATTTCGCCCTATAGGCATAAGAAAATGTCGGATCAATTTCGAGCGCATTGTCCAATGCCTCCTGATATTCTCGACTAAATTGATAATGGCCACTCCTTTCCTCTGCGGCCATACAAGCTTCATATTTTAAATCTTCTCCAAAATATTTGAAGGCCTCACAATTAGGCTGGGCAAAAAGTTGTAAAGCGATACTTGCCCCTAATAATGTAAATATTTTTTTCATGGTAATATTTCTACGATAGCTCCCTTTTCAATCTTAAAGAGGAGATACTGATAATAGTCCAAATACTTCTCGTCAATAGCCTGTGGTAGCCATCCGTCAAGTGATTTTGTAATATCGACTAATTGGTCGATGATCCGCTCATCAAACTCCATACCTTCATAGTTTTCATCGGCCATAATTATCCTAAAACGTCCAGTATCGCCATTGCAATTAACGACGAAGCGAATGCGTACGAATCCGCTTTGATCTACAGCTACTTGCTTATAATTTGTTTCAAATTCGCGATAAATAGCTGGGCGTTCTCCCTCGTATTGAAGTCCATTGAGAAAATTAAAATACTGCCTTGTATACAGTTCATCATGGCAAAGTTGAAATTCGGCTCCATCTACTAACTCGTCATGTTCGATATCTTCGACCCATCTCAGATATTTGGACTTCTGCCCATCAGCCTGACAGCCAGCTACGCATAATAGCATGAGTAAGGCCAGATAGCGTACAGTTCTTGACTTTTTATTCACTACGGCGGTTTTTATATGTACAATCGGGCAATCGGATTCACCACAATCAAATCAAAACTACGTCAACGCATCTTTAATCGGGAAGAAAACCGTATCATTTGCAAATCAGTAACAATTGACAATACGACGTTACGGTTAATACAAAAAAATGCTCATGGTTGATTGATCTCAACCGTACTTCAATGTCATAATTCCAAACTACCTAATTTATAAAAAGTCGATCGGTCAAGATGACACCCACTTTGTTATCTTCAAGTATCATCAAATAGATACCAGACATTTCTTCAGGAAGAGCAACTTTAACTTGTTTGTTACTTGCAATTTTTTGATCCACCATCTGCCGACCACACATATCCAGTAGTTTGATGGAGCAATTGGCATATTGATTCGATAAAAATTGAATATGTAAATAATTCGTCGCAGGATTTGGGAAAATTTGAATATTCGAAGTTTTCTCCATTATGGCCTGAGACGATATCTGCTCACAATTACCTTCTTCTATCAATAAGCTCCGTGGCCCAGCTAACGTAGCTAACATCCTTTCTTTTTGTCCATGCGTAAACATGGTCGAGCAGTCTTCATACGTATAATCCATATGGTTTGTAAAGACCAATCCATCACCGAAGGTTGTACAAGCGTCATATACAGGAACCACCGGGCAACCAAAGACCGGTCCATATTGATCTGGTGTGTCGTCTACAAAGTCATCGTAGTAACATCCATACTCAAGTCCCCAGGGGTGTTCGAGATTTAGATAGTGCCCCACCTCATGTGTGGCCGTTCTCCCCAAATGAAAAGGTGGATTATTCGCCCTTTCAATTCTTCCCCAGTATCGGTAATCTACAACTACTCCATCAAACGATTGACCAACTGCCGAAGGCGGTTGAGCAAAACCACCAATTCCCTCACCTAAAGTTGTAAGGTTTATTATCCACATATTTAAATACCGGAGATTATCCCACGGATTTTTTCCACCTGCCTTATCGCTAAAATAACTACTCAAAATATCAAAAGAATCCGGTATTTGTGTTCTAGTAATTCCTGAAGTAGGAAATCCATATTCATCTAATGTCGCCAAGCAAAATTCAATTTCGCAATCTGCCGCGATAGATTGGAATTCAACGGGTGTTTCTACAAAATCATCATTTAGCAATCTAAAGTCTTCATTTAAAACATCGAGGCCGGAAAATATTTGTTCATCGGATATATTGTCTATCGAATCCTGATACAGTACATGAACAGCAACAGTGATAGTTTTTATGCTCCCTTGACTTTTTGTTGTATATTCAGAAACATACATTCCCGTGAATTCATTGATAAGTTCTCTCTTTTCAAGCAATGCCCGGTCTTGTTTGATGTAATAGTCATAGGTCAATTGATGGCCACAACTCGCATGTTGAGCAATTGTAAGTGCAGGAAACAATATAAAGAATGTAATACCGCTTACTGTGTCTTTCATCAAATTATTCAAGCTTTCTCTGCAGAATTTTCCTTGCGCTTATCCATTGTCAAGTTAGGATAATTTTTTGAAAGTTTACTGAAGTTGAGGACTTACGCTCTACCCTTCTAACCAAAAGTACATATTTTTACTTATAACCTCATGCTTCAATCAATGATTTATCATTTTACACTAATGATCCATTTCCTCGTTTTTTGAGATTCCAATATAGTTCAGAATAAAATGTATACGGTATAAGAAGGTAGCCCAACAGTGGATTCATTTTTTAGAATTTATTTCCTTTATTACTTTCTCCGCGTTCTTGTTTTCTGGATTTAACTTCAAAGATTTCTCATAATTCAGTAGAGCCTTTTCATAGTTCTTTGACAAAAAATAAGATTCTCCCAAAGAATCATATACATTGTAGGACAACGGGTATTCCAACGCATTCAACTTGAATATTTCTATACTTTCTTCAAGCCTATTTTGATCAATTAGATGATATCCCAAAACATTCAATGCCTCCTCGCGAAAATTGTATTCACCGTTATTTTCACTTTTCACTTTATGATATATCTCGATTGCAGCTTTTACACCTCTCGTGTTTATAACTTCTAGCAAAGTTTCACCGATATCTTTAGGTACATATATGCACTGGAGTCCAACACCCAGTCCTTCACCCAAAGCAATAATATCATGGCCCTTCCCCTCCAGCTTTACATGTTCGACTATTAAACTCTCATACCTTCTATTTTTAATTTGCCTAATAAATTCAGGAAAACGTTCAAAGCGTTCATCTTCATTTCCCATCGAATAGAACAATCTAGCTTTTAAATCTTTATTATTTTCAGCATACTCCATTTCAAGTCTCAAAATTGGATCTTCTTCGTAATTAAGCCTTCCACTCAATACTAAATAGTTTTTAAACATCAAAGTCTCTTTAAACATTGTGCTTAAAGTAAAAGCTCCTCCCAAAGACCAACCCAATAATGCTCGATCTGTTTTGTCAATATGATACTTTGATTCAACAATTTGGAACAACTCCTCTCTAATAAACTTTCTAAATACTGCGGAGCCCTTTTCCGTACCCTCATCCAAATTTGTTTTATAATCTCTATCTCTTTTACTATTATTCATACTTTTCGAACCATATCCAATACCTACAACTATTACATCTATACCCTCTCTATGCAAAATGGAATACACAAAATCTGATACTAATCCAAAATATCTATCTCCATCCGTCATATAAATAACTGGATATTTATCCGGTCTTCCTTCATCATATTTATCAGGTAGAAATATTTTAATTTCGAAACTATCATTCACAAAATCTGAATATATCCATTGAGAGAGACTACATTCATGCGTGCTGTCCGACATGGACATACCCTGAGATTTTATATCACTTATATAGGATATGAGCAACATAGAACCAATGAGAAAGATTTTATTCATAACAATATTCATGTAAGGAGTTATTAAGGGTCTACGATAAGACCACAATAAAAGGCTTGGATAGTGACTACCTCGATTCGCCAACGATAATTTTTGTGCACCTATCTCATTTAATTTCAATTTTATCAGCATTATTTGATATAATTGTTCATTGTCCCTTTCCTCAATTGGACGCGTACAATTAGAAAGTCATGCACGTAGATTCATTGCAATATACATTTTATCCTTTAAAACTTTATACTACCATCTAATAAATAATTACGTCAATTATTAAACAACTGGTTAATAAGGCGAAAAGCACAATATCGTTTCCAACCCTTCTAAAAAACGACAGTTTTACAAATCCATCTGTTTCTTTGTAATCAGGTATTGCTACAATTTTAATATTTTGAAAGTATAATGCGGCCTGCTCCACTCGCATTCTTCAGTAAGTCGCCGTCAAGAACAATCATTCTCAACAATTCTAACTCCTCAAACCAAGTGTGAACCCTACATTCACTTGTCCCTCCTGGCGAACAACGTCCGTAACCTTCAAGTAAATAATTGTCAACCGTTTTGTTCACTTAGGTGATTTGTGATCATTCTTCTTTTTGCTTGCTTATAACCTCTAACGACAGAGTCAACGAGTTGCAGCGTTTCCTAAAAGCAGTTTTTATCCAACAAAACACAAAAGGCCAAAGCCCCAGCAACGAGGGACATCATTTCTGAGAAGTCTTAATAGGCACAATCCCAAATTCCTCGCGAATAACGTCTAATTCCTGATCCAAATATTTATCAAAATTATGCCAGGGCCATGCTTTATTCATTCGATGAGCTCTTATGGCAACCTTCGGCATTGTTGCTATCAGCCGAAAGATATTCTTGCAAACATGGCGCCAACTGTATTTCTTGGCTAATTCAAACGCGGAGGCTGCTCTATATCCTTTTAGCATGGCGAGAAGGCCTAGGTCCGAACCAAATAATGTCCATGTTTTTACAATGCCTTCCCCGAACATCGATGTATTGCAACCAAATATGACATGCGCAGCATCATGACAACGGAAAAATTGCCTGACTTCTTCAGACATGTTATCACCAGTTAAGTGCGCATTTTTCTTGTTAAATCGTTTTATGCCTTCCTGCAATGTCATAATTCTACAAAGCCCCTACAGCACGATTATTTTTTCGAGTGCAGACTTACCGTCAGCTAGCATCCGAATATAATAAGTACCTGTTGCTAAATCTCCTACAGAAATTAATTCTTCCGCAGATCGTAATAGTTGTTGCTTTACCCGTTGACCCATATTATTTAATAGGACAACATCCATCTCTTTTACGTTTTCTGGCCATTTTATGGATATAAATTCTTGAGCAGGATTAGGAAATATTTTAATACCAGTCAACAATCCGGTGGAATGCACTGACAAAATATTATCACTGATATCTATTTTATATGCCGATCGTCCATATGTGGCCGCATATAAATATTCATCTCCTTCATGAATATGTAAATCAGTGACGACGACGTTTGGTAAATTCTCACCAAGTGTGTTCCACGTTATTCCGTCATCATTACTTGCCATCACACCTACGTCTGTCGCAATAAACAAATTTTGATACCGATCTTGTACGATGTCATTCACAGGAATATCAGGAAGGCCAATACTAATATCGGACCAGGATATCCCGGCATTCATACTCTTAAAGACATGTCCAAGGTCCTGTCCATATCGATATCCCGAAAATGTAGCATAAAATGTTTGGGCATCAAACCTGTCCGTGAGCACTTTTGTAGTCCAAAAATTTGGCAGGCTACTAGATTCATTGTTCCATGTTGCCCCATCATCTTGCGTTATCCATACATTTCCATCATCTGTTCCGGCAATAATCGTCATCGCATCAATAGGCGAAATATCTATACTTGTGATCGTGCCAAAAGTAAGATTCCCTCCGCCACTTCCATTCGTTAAATCAGGACTAATGGACTCCCATGTCGATGCACCATTGACCGAACGCCAAACGCGCTGCGTTCCATAATAAATAGTCTCTGAATTATTTGGGTCAAAGGCTATTGGGGTATCCCAATTGTTGCGATCAGAAAATGATATTCCATTTGTTGCATTGAAAAAAGACTGACCATTATTTATTGACTTGCCTAAGTCTCCATTTTGCGAAAGCGCATAAATAATATTTGTATTACTGGCGTGTACAAGCGGTTGAAATCCATCACCACCATAAATAAAATGCCAGTCATCGAGGCTTCCAGTCGTTGTCCTAATGGTACTATTATCCTGAGAGCCACCATATATTTTATCACCGTTTTGAGGGTCTACGTAAAATCGATAAAATTGCGTAATGGGTAATTTTAAGTTCTGCTCATATGTTAATCCATCATCCTGACTTTTAAATAGTCCGCCATCATTTCCCAGCAGAACCTCTCCATCATTTATCAGATTAAATGCTAATGCATGTTGATCAACGTGTGTTCCGGAAAAGGCACTTGACCAACTCACTCCCCCGTTCACAGATTTTTGGACGACGAAATCAACATTGTAAATAATATTTTCATCACTCGGGTCCACAGAAATTCCGCTAAACCACCAATGAAAACCAACATTTGTCAAACCGCTGGAATTGACTGCCACCCATGAGTCTCCACCGTCTTGTGACTTATAAACGCCTTGAATACTTCCACTGGCATTGGCATAACGAGCGTACAAAATAGCTGGATTGGACTGGGCAATGTCGATGCTTATTCGACCTTTACTGCTCGCAATACCGGGCAGTCCATTCGTCATTTCGGTCCAGGTATCGCCGCCATCAATGGAGCGATAAAGTCCTGAAGTAGCGCCTCCATATTTTCTGTATTGTGGACGGCGAATACGCTCCCAACACGCTGCATAAATAATATTTCCATTCGTTGGATGTATTGCCATATCAATGACCCCTGTACTATCACTTACATATAAAACTTGTTCCCAAAGGTCTCCACCATTCACCGTTCGGAAAACACCTCGACTTGCATCATTTTTAAACAGAGCGCCCATGGCGCCCACATATACCACGTCGTCATCATTCGGGTCTATTAGTATTTTTCCAATACTACCGACAAGTTCAAGCCCCTTTCCCGTCCAGGTTGCACCTCCATCATCGCTTCTAAATATGCCGTCTCCGTCGTAAGCAAGAGATCCGCCCCCGGCGTTCACTTCACCAGTACCCACCCAAATAATGTTGGAATTATTTTTCGAAATTTCGATATCACCAATTGAAAGCGATCCAACATTATCAAATATGGCTGACCACGAATTTCCGGCATCGATTGTTTTGAAAATTCCTCCGGAAGCCGCACCCACATAATATATATCGGCGTGGTCATTAGGAATTTCGATATCCGTTATTCGACCACCGATATTTAATGGGCCCACCGCCTCCCATAAATTTGATTGACGTTGCCCCGGTTGTTGTTTTTTCCAGGCGATAGCTTTTGGCCGCGCATCTGTACGTATTTTACCTGTTGGGTAAGCTCGTTGCATGAACATAAAGTCATGGGGAAGATGTTGATCTTTTGAGTTCTCATTTTGAATATTTCGGCATCCCGGCAGAAGATATACTATCGTCAACGCTAGAATTACTATCCTTACTGTTGTTTTCATATTTAATTCGTATAACCATAAAAATAGCATATTTACCACGCACTTATCAGCATAGTGGTATTTTATAGTCATGGAATGTATATGTTCTTTCCTTCAATATTCTACCGGGATAATCCGCTAGTCCTTCATCCATACAGGCCTGGTACTTGAATCATGTGCTGCTCCTATAATGTTTTTATACAATTCAGGTCGACGAGCATTTTTATATCGCCACCCTCCCGAAGACCTGATCTTAT
Organism: Saprospiraceae bacterium; assembly: GCA_028279185.1. Taxonomy (GTDB): domain Bacteria; phylum Bacteroidota; class Bacteroidia; order Chitinophagales; family Saprospiraceae; genus JANQSS01. Next base: position 99,699 of record JANQSS010000258.1, read on the forward strand.
CTTTCGTAAGATCCAATATGGCGACATCATTTTCAAATGATTTTATCTCTGCCAACACTTCACCATATGGATCAATGATCATTGCGTTTCCATTTTTAAGTTGGTCTCCATCGTAGCCGATCGGATTGCTGAAAGCATAATAAACTCCATTATCATACGCACGTGCAGGCAACCAACGCATTAGCCATTCTCTACCTTTTAATCCGTCAAATTCACGTCGTAAAGAAATCGGATCGACGTTGCGATTTTGCCAATATTTATCATCAACAAATCCTCTTCCCGGCATCGGAGATGGTGTACAACCTGTTACATGAGGTGCGAAAATAATTTCTGCACCCAATAGCGTAGTGGCCCGAACATTTTCAACTATATTATTGTCATAACAAATTAGGATCCCGCATTTCCAGCCCAGTAAATCGAATACGCAGTAGTTGTTTCCCTTAGACATAAAATTGCTTATGAAGGGATGTAATTTTCTAAACTTCGTCTTAACGCCTTCTTTGGTGACACAGATATATGTGTTATAAATTCTACCAGCATCAATTTCCACAAGTCCGGCCAAAATAGCTATATTAAATTCGGCAGATAAATTAATTAATGCCTTCGTGCTTGGCCCATTGGGTACTTTCTCAGCCAAATCAGTCAGCTGTTGTAAATTCAGATTCTTAATGAAGGTGTAGGCCGTAACAGAAAGCTCATGAAAACTAATCACCTCTGCGCCTTCCGATTTGGCTTTGGCAGTTAGCGTCCTAATTACCGATAAATTATACGCCTTGTTTCCATCCTTGGGTTCAAACTGGGCTACAGCTACTTTCATATTTCTCTAGATTATACAGTTCCTTTTACCTTATTCCGTTCGGCTTACGGCATTTTCGGAGTCGAATTTAATCAGAAAAATTATATGCAAGTTGTATAAAGAAAAGAAACGGGCAAGAGAAACCGCATGATTTCTTTAAATTAAACGTATTCATTCTTGCCCACCAGATGGGTAAAAAAGTGCGTACGTATTTATTTTACCTTTTCATATAAATACATATTCCCATCAGAAGGAGTTGCGTCGCCAAACATATAGTCCGTGCAAAAATTAGTGATAAATAAGCCTTCAACGTACGAGGGCAATTTGAGTCGAAAATATGTTCCACCCGACCAAGCAACTTCCTCTATTTCCCAGGTATAGGTTTCGATAAAATTCGAACGCCCATTGTCAAAGTCAAAGGTAAGCATGGAGTCAGTAACGGTTATGCGTGCACATGGTTGTGATATAGCAGGAATCCAGCCTTCTCCATGACCAATTAGTTCCCATTCCCCTATCAAATGGGATTCTATTTCCGCCTTAGAAGTAAATGCTGCCACTCTACAAGAGGATATTAAAGCTTGCTCCGTTTCATCTATAAGGCCATCCATATTTGCATCAACTTGCACAAATTCACAGCCACTACCTTCGTGCTGATTATCATCATCATTGCCACAAGAACATAACATTAATAATAGTACTACAGGAATATATCCAGCGAAGTGTTGCATCCTTTTAGATTTGTTAGTTTGTAGCGTGTTCATACCGCTTATAGCTGCAATGAAATGAATCGTACCGGATGTCAAGATTATCGTATCGCAGTAAACTCGCCAACAATATTGATCTTCGGTTGGTCAACCCCTCCACCCAACAATTCCTGAAGTGACATATTGAATGTGCCGGTAAGAAGATTGTCGGCGACATTGGTAATAGTTACCAAACCACCATTTGCTGCATTCGTGCTAAAATCACGTTGATTTCCATTGAATACACTACCTAAATTCAAATCGGCGAACGCATCACCATCCTCAATGGGTTGGTTTTGTCCATTAACTAAAATTGGGTTGACGATATAAGAACCTGTCTTGGCTTCATCCCCGATAATGCGTATAATCAATTCATCTGTTCCTGCCGTCAATCGAATGAACAATTCATTGTTGCTAATACCGGAATTGGTCTCTGTTCCCGTGACAATAGTAGACGCAGCGCCTGAAACGGTATACGTAAAATTACCCGATACGTCTCCTTCGTCATCTGAGCATGACAGTGTCAGGGAACACAATATGAAGAGTAATCCTACTAATCGCATTGGCTGGAGTTATTCTATGAACAATCGATCTTCGTAAAACTTCCGTTCCAAAGTTATAGTATTTTTTAATCACACTTTGACCTTAATATAGGTCATTGGGCTATGTAGAAGCCGCATTTACCGTTTAGCTAGTGTAACAATTAAGACGGGAACGATTATTCAGAGGAAAATTGATTAACGCTTCAAGTACACATTACTTGATCTCAATGTATCAACTCGAGTGCTTGCGAAGGAGCGAAACAAGAAGCATGATCATAGAAATGACAAATACATGTAGCTATATTCCTCCTGCGTTGGATTGAATCATTACCCGGTTGATGTTGTTGCAACATAAGTTGACAATACTTTCAGTACCTAATTTATTTACCACATTAAAACCAAAATTGATTTGATTACCTGACAAGAATGTTTCGCACATATCTTAAACTCGCCGTTTTTATTTCCACCGTATACATACCGGAATTAAACGCAGATGTATTTATTCCATCAGTTGCAAAACTTTCATAATTCTTACTTAGAATACGTTGGCCCAGGGAATTATATATGGAAATTGAAAGTTCTTTATCAGTAATTTGTCCTTTAAGATCGATGAATAGGACATCATCAACTGGGTTGGGATAAAGGGTAACGTTAGCACGGTCGATTTCCGAAATTGATGAATTATCTTCATTGTTGTATCCATGCGTAGACATCTGATTTATAAAACCGCCCGTCCCATTTGGTATACGCGCATAGGAGACGTTTGTCGTCTGTTCACCAAAAGTCAATGAATCTATTACTGTTTCATCCAAATGAGACAAAACTAGTTGTTCGCCATTTTTTGATAGTTTAAAGTTCGTATGCAGGCCATTTTGACCTTCATCGTCATCTGCCCATACAATCAAGTAGCCTGCAGCCTGAATTTTTGTACCCGAAGGAAATGACCATTTTTTAACATCGTCGTATTTGTCAGACAGATAGTAATCCGATAAATCAATTTCTTCGTTAGTATTATTATACAATTCTATCCAGTCATCATATTCATCATCATCATCGCTAATTCCGCTCGTGCTATCATTTGAGGCGACGAATTCGTTAATAACGACGTCATTCCAATTTAATCTCGAGCCTGCATTTTGGCAATCCGCTCCGATAGTTGATAAATTTTGAGTCAAATATGGAATTCGATGATTAATAAACTCTTTGACACTCGGTATAGAATTTGAATTACTACCTTCGCTGATGTCATAATAAAAAGCCTCCAGGGAGAACTCAAATTTGTCATCTTGAATCACGGCATCTGTTATAATTGAAGCATTCGTATCAACGATAGGAGCAAGGCGCTCGTAGACAAAATTATTTTCCATAAGTTGACAACAATAGTTCAAATATTGACTATAAAATGTGGGAACTTGTAATATTCTATGAATCAATATTTTATTCGGTACAGATAAATTAAATGAATAATCAATATAATTAGGACCTCCGCCTCCACCAAATATAATCTGATCCAAGATTTGATCACACTCGCTGTCCCACGTATTTGTGCAGCAAGACGTCCGTCTGTTAACCACCTGCTCGAAAAAATAGTCAGTTGATGATAGTGGAGAGCTCCCATCGATTATGCTTTTACATGTGCCTAAATCATGAGGAAGTGTGTCTACTCCGGAGGATACAAAATTATCATATAGTGCCTGGCAATCACTATCCCAAATGTCCGTGCAGCAATAATTGTACGCTTGGACGGTTGCAACAAAGTACGGATCATCTGCAGCATATGGGCTGCTTCCATTCAAGATGGTTTCACAATCCCCTAAATCAGCAGGAAGGTTATCTCCTGCGCTTCCACCAAAAAAATCTCCACCCATGGAAAGATTATAGTCCCAGGGTATCCAATAAAACAAGTCAGATATGGGTTCATGGTAGAGATAAAAATTCCGTCCATGCTCAATGTACGAATCCCAGTTGTCCGTTACAACATCAATGGCCAAGGCGCGTAAAAAATAATTTACGTCGAACACCTGTGAAATAGCTTGTTCAAAATCATTATCTGATGAATTGTTCAGAATATCGACAAACTCAATAAAATCAGAGAAATCACTAGTTGCTTTATTGGTCCGTAAAGCTATGGATGATTCGTAGTCACTTGCATCATCGCCTTCCCATAGTAATTCAGTCCAACCTATATTTTTGTACAAGTCTCCTTCTTCGCTAGCGAAGTTATTTTTTAAGAACGTTTTGTCAATCTGTTCAACTATGACATATATACCCCAATATTCATCGTTCAAATATACCTTTGCATAAGCTGTTCTGGGTGCCTTGACACCTGCCTTTCTCATCATGTCATAGGCCAGGAAATCGCGTTGTAATGATGGGTCACCAACACCATTATTCAAGTTTATTTTTTTCATTCCATCATAACTTCGCCCTCGAACAAATTCGTTGAAATCTAATTTTAAAGATTTTTTATCGCCAGAAAAACCATATGATGAAAAGCCCTTTAAACGTACCCCCACAGAATCTATACTCGTACCATCTATATTAACTGAAGCCCCTAAATATGTAACATCCGCTGCGACACCACCATTCAAGCTTTCTTCAAAATTTTGCGTAAGTGTCGACCAAAAATTTGCATTATCAAACATGATCCGAATCTCATGTAATGACTTCGTATCAAAAATATTTCCTCCCGCTTCTTGTCCAAATGAATTATGAGCCATAAAGAATAGTACAATGAAGAAAGGTGAAAATTTCATACTATTTTGATTTATAACAAATTACAAGTAAAAGTTTAATGCCATATAAAAGCCTGATCGATTTCGTAATCGACTACCTGTTGCCTATACGTACAACACGTACGGTTCGTTAGGTGTATCCGATAATTTTTTGAATTCAAACGAAACGTAACGTTTTGATCTAACTACTTCATCAATTTATTATTGAAGCAAAAAAATAGCCTTGCCTTGACTATCACTTTAGAGTTCAAAAAGGAAATAGGAAAGCAATGACTATGAGGTTAACTAAAATCCATGGAGTTAATTACGCGCATGCAATCCTGTGGGAATGAATAGGTCGCCTTCATCATACATATTGATGTAAATCGTCAATGTATCGGGACAAGATTTCCACCACAAGCCGTAGGTATCGAGTAAACCCCGGTTTTCGATTATTCCATTCGGTGTTTTGAATGGGCAACAGCTACCCAATCGTCGATAATATGTTCGCTCCCGATTTGGACCCAGCAGGGCATTCATAAAGCGGCGTTCATTCGCGACCCCTCCGCCGACTTTAACTGGATTTTCTTTCGTCTAGGCGTATGTATTATCCGTAGTATGCTCTGGCAGTAAAAAAGTATTGTCGTCCAGGTAGAAAAGTGTTGTCGTACGACCATCCCCTGACTCCCTTAACTCAGTCGTCTGTGTGGATTTAGTGGATCCACAAGCAATGAAAATAAATATTAAAAAGAATAAAACAAAGGAGGTGCAGTGATTCATTTTTAGCTGAATTTATTGCGTACTGACTAATTCATAAGGTATGATTGTTTTAATTATCAACAGTATCTTTTAATTAATTCCTCTTATCTATAATTTTAAAAACCGAATCAAATTATGTAAACTACAATTGCTTGTACTGCTCATTTTCATTCGCTCTGGCAATCGAATATCTTTAACTCCTCAACGGTCATAGAATTCACATCCAGAATATATAGTTCATTCCCACCGGACTTATCGGAATGAAATACTATTTGCCTACCATCTGGTGACCACGAAGGCAGTCCATGGGCATCAAAATCCTTCGTAAGTTGCCTCACATTCTGACCATCGGCATCCATTAAATAAATTTCCCGCGATCCGGACCGTGTCGATTTAAATGCAATTGTCTTCCCATCCGGTGAAAACACAGCTGCACCATCATCTGCTTTATTTAATATCAACTGTGTTAAACCACTACCATCAACCTGGATCGTATACACTTCATTATTCCCGGTGCGATCACTATGAAAGACAATGTTGCCTCCATCGGGCGACCAAGATGCGACCTGGTCATTCATATTACTATCCATTAATCGCCGTGTATTTTCGCCATGTACATCCATGATGTACAGATTCCAATTATTGGTTTCAAAATCCGATCTGGACATTAATGGTATAAACTGATAAATAATAGATTTTCCATCCGGTGAAAAGGCAGGCACTCCACTAAATCCGGATTTTTGTGTTAATCGTCTTACGTCGGAGCCATCTGCTCGCATGGAATAAATGTCAACGATAAAATCCTGTTCCGAAGCCCGCGGTGACTGAAATACAATTGTTTCGCTATCCGGACTCCAATTAGGGTGAGCATCGCGGCCCGGACTCGCTGTAAGTTGCTTACATGTCCTGGACTCCATGTAATAGACATAAATCTCATGGTCATCTCCACATTTTCGATCAAAAACGATCATCTTTCCATCTGGAGACCATATGGGATGATAATTTTCACAGGTTACATCTTGTGCACCGCAGAAATTGAATGAAGAGAAAATCAACGCAACTATAATACTTAATCTAATCATCACGATCGTTTATTTTCATTCTCCAGTGTTTTCGCTTCCTATAGCATCCCAAAATAGTACTCGCAATATATTGTCCTTCGAGCCCTATTTTAAGCTGAAATGCATCATTTTAATACAATAATAACATCGAGTCGTAAACCATTACTACCCGTCACATCGTTGAAAGAACGTATCAGCACCGAAATCATGTACAAAGTCATTTACTTTTCAGCTCTCTCACTGTTATTGTCATTTCAGGTATCGGCACAGATCAGTGACCTATTGGGCAAGGCTAAAAGCGTTATCAGCGGTGAATCTTCCGTGGAAGAGGAAACAGGGTTAGCACTCAAGGAGGCGCTGAACCTCGGAGTTGCTGAAGCCGTGAAGCAACTTTCCAGCGAAAACGGTTACTTCGATAGTCCATACAAAATACTAATTCCGGATGATGCGCAAAAGGTCATTGATAAAGTAAAACGTATTCCCGGATTTGAAAATGTAGAACGTGACCTCGTACAAAAAATGAATGAGGCTGCCGAAACGGCCGCTACAAAAGCGACGCCTATATTCGTCGACGCCATAAAAAGTTTGACAATAAAAGATGCCACCGCCATCCTAATGGGTGAGAAAAATGCGGCGACAACGTACCTCGATCGCTCCACGCGCAGTTCGCTATATGAAGCCTTCATGCCGATCATTCAGCAAAGCCTTGATGAAGTAAATGCCCGCTCGTATTGGCGAAGTGTAGTCAAAGCGTACAATCAAATCCCTTTTGTGTCAAAAATGAATCCGGAACTTGATGACCACGTAAATACCAAAGGTCTTGATGGACTATTTAAATTAATTGAGAAAAAAGAAGCGGGTATTAGAGAAAATACGGATCAGCGAACTACTGATCTGCTGCGAAAAGTATTTTCAAAACAGGATTGATACGCAAACTTTTTTATTCGTTGAATCCTCTTCAGCCAGTCTCTGGTTAAATTAAACTCGCGTCTGTCCTGTTCTTTCTCCTGGCCTCGGTTAACCGCTATTCCAAACCTTCGAAATTTATAGCTCCAAGGTTTCGCCAAAATTCCGAACGCGCTACAGCTCGAACAGTAATTTAACCCAGTCTCTTCTTATTCGTAGTACTAATCCTTGGCACTATAAAACGTCGCGCTCCAGTGCTTATAGTGTCGTCCCGAAATTACCTGATTAAAATACCGTAGGCCCAACAGGCGGTTTAGCATCAAAAAATCTTACGGGTTGACATATCCATTTGAACCAAGGTTTTATAATGAAAACGGACCAAGAATATGATTCCATCGAGCCGCTCAGAAACCCCTAAGGTTGAGTTTTATTTTCTTCAACCTTGGGGGTCTATGAAATTTTGACAATAAATTATCTGAACGATGTCTACGTCTTAAACTCATAGTTCATACTTAAACGCAACCCGTAAGGTTTGCTCTTCCGATTTAATATTAACTCCTCCTCACTTTTTGTGCCGGCAAAAAGTGACAAAAACCTCGGGTTAAATTAAACTCGCGACTGTCCTATTCTTTCTCCTGGTCTCCATTAACCGTTATTCCAAACCTTCGAAATTTATGGCTCCAGGGTTTCGCCAAAATTCCGAACGTGCTACAGCTCGAACAGTAATTTAACCCTGTCTCTTCTTATTCGAAGTACTAATCCTAGGCACTATAAACCGTCGCATTCCAGTGTTTGTGGTGTCACCCCGAAATTACATGATTAAAATACCGTAGGCCCAACATACGGTTTAGCATCAAAAAACCTTACGGGTTAACATATCCATTTGAACCAAGGTTATATAATGAAAACGGACCAAGAATATGATTCCATCGAGCCTCTCAGAAACCCCTAAGGTTGAGTTTTATTTTCTTCAACCTTGGGGGCTTCTATGAAATTTTAATAATTAAAAATTCCGTATCCATCCTTTTTTTGGAAGAGGTGAGTCCGACATCGCATAATTAACAGCATGGGTCGCCAATAGTCGGGTTGAATCGAGAACGGGCAGGGTCGAGTTTTTTGCATGTATGATGAGTGGAATTTCCGTACAACCAAGAATAACACATTGTGCTCCATTGGCCTTCAAGTCTTCAATTGCTCGTTGAAAGAGCGTAATAGTTTCTTGTTTGAATATTCCCTGACACAGTTCTTGAAAAATAGCCTTGTCTATCTGTGCTCGTGTTGTTTCATCGGGAACAACACAGGACAACGCTTTCTGTGCTAAAACGTTCGGATAAACTGTACCCGTCATGGTCCAATTGGTTCCTAGCAAGCCAATTTTCGACCAGCCATTCGCCACAATTTCATGACAGACAACATCCGCAATATGCAGTCCCGGAATCGCAACATCGTCCATAATTTTTTCCAGTACGATGTGTCCGGTATTATCCGGACATACAAAGAAGTCAGCGCCACCTTTTGCTACCTGATCAATTCCTTGTGCTAAGTGCCTTCCAATTTCGGCGTAGTCATCTGACTCCCAAGCCGCCATACTGAGTCCCATTGGAATAGCGCTCAGCACGATGTTCGGATGCATATGTGGTCCAAGCACGTCCGCCCCACGACGGCAGGCCGTTAAAAAACACAGGCTGCCTCCTTCGTAGCTGTGTGCGCAAATACCTATTGTTTTCATGTTTTCAAAATTCATCTACGAAATTATTTCTGAAATTACTTTGATTGCTCTTACAACCCTTTATTGTTGAATGAAATTCTACTCGGTTGTTTTGACGCACAGTGGGATTACTTTATTTTTTTTGATAGTTGAATTCGCTTCTTTTAATCCAAGCCGTGGATTCGTCAAATTGCACTTCTTTGCGAATTACAAATTGATCACTTCCGATAAGGTATGTATAGCGAATCAATGCATTCTTATTATCGTCCTTTGCTTCGTGCTGTGCTTGAATTCGTACCTGCCCGTCATCCGTTTTCTCTCTCGACGCAATGGGAATATTGTTCAAAACCGTACCATCATTTGTCAATTTGATTTTTTCTGTATTGTTAGCTTTCGGTTCATTCGGATAAATATTGTTCAGGATTAGTATTCCTTCTTTTTTTCCATGTTCTACAATGAGATTTGCTGGCATAGTAAACGGCTCATTCGTCTGATAATCCAGATAGGTAATCGTGCCGGTCCATTCGCCTACAATCAATTTTAGATCGTCTATTGGGATAGATTGTTGACTGTATGATAAAAAGGTAATTGTCAAAAATCCCGTGATAAAAAACAGTCTGACGTTCATGTTCATTATGCAATTATAATTTCTCATGAAAGTAAAAAAATATGCTTGAACCATCCAGCCGCCAATGACATTTAACATGTCAACGCATTGTTCAGGCCAGGTCTTATTTTGAGGCTCTACAACTCGGTTGCAATACTTCGTTACATTATTTGCTTCACGGATTTCGTTGTCAGGGCTCGATCTTCATTTTTGCCTTGACGCAAAAACGAAGCAAAAAAGTCAAGGCTGTATTCATTTCTTAACGTTCCAAAGGCACAAAAAATCTAAACTAAAAAAACTCACCTTAGCGGTCCTACTTAGTTCATTGTTTGCTGAATATCAATTCCTTAAACAATCGGTCGTTTTGGCTCATACAGTTTTTAGTTCTTGACGATTTTTAGCACCTTTTACACTAAAATGAATAAGGCCAATATCCGTGGTAAGCGAAATGAAAAGATTTACATGCTCGGGAACCAAATCTAATTTAAAAAGTTCAATTGAACCTAGTACCTCATAATCGGAAAGTACCGTGGTTCAACGACACTCAGAATAAATTAAACAAAATACCTAGACGCGATTGGGTTTACAGGATTTTTAATATTAGCGATGTAGAAAATCACAAACTCCTATTACAAATGAAGGATCTGCACAAGTCACGCTTACTTCAATTTCTGTATTTCACCTCCGGAACACCTGCCTTGGATACAATGATACGTGAGGCCTTTCCTTCCGCATCAACGACAAATTCTATGGTACGATTGGGATTGTCTGAACGAAAAAACTTTGTATCCGATTCCGGAATCAATTTAATATTGTGGTGCGAATAGTATAGTTCATTATTCCTTACATGGATTTTTACATCTTCATACTCACCCACATATGTAGTAAACAATTTTGGGTCAATAGACACTTCGATGTGTTTGTATGGTAATTCTACTTCCTTGTCAAATACAATGGCCGCCAGAGCGTAAGCGATTAAATATGAAGGCGAGCCATTGTTGGAAAGGACTGCAATAAAAACATCGTCGTCCACAAATTTGTTGAATGACGTCTGACTTCCGTAAAATCCACCATCATGCCCTACCAGGTTTCGACCGTGATTATAAAATGGATTGACCAGGACGCCGTAGCCAAAGTTTTCCGCATTATAGGGTGTAAACATTTGCTGCTTTGACTTCTCTGACAACAACGTCGTCTCATCAAATAAATACTTACTCCATGCATACAAGTCATCTATCGTTGCGTATACACCGTCCAATCCAATATTATAATCCCAATTTACGTAGGGGTTTTGGACATACGCACCATCAACCATGTAATATGGTTTGGCCATTTTTAGTATAACGGAATCGTTATTGCTGATACCCGAATTTAGCATATTGGTTTTATCGAAAATGTATTTTTGCATATAGGTTGAAAAGCGTATTCCACTGGCTTTTTCGACCAACGTTGTCAGCAAATAATACCCCTCATTGCTATATGCTGTCTGTGTACCGGGTTCGAATAAGAGAGGCTTATTCAAGACATAGTGCACAACAGAATCTCTATGCATTTTTCTATTTGATGAAAATACGTCCTCACAGTCATTGCTTACCCCGGAATTGTGCGTCAATAACATCTTGACCGTAATCAAGTTGGTGTTTGGAAAATCAGGATAATATTTTGATAAATTATCATCGAGCGATAAAAGGCCTTGTTCTACTAGCTGTAAAATGGCCACGGCTGTGAATTGCTTTGACACCGAAGCCAGGCTAAATTTTGTGTCAATCGTATTTTTAATTTGCCATTCTTTGTTGGCAAGGCCATATGCCTTTTTCAATAAAACGGTATCATTTTTTGTAACCAATACCGTTCCGGCGAAATTATTCACAGTTGCCTGGGCGTCCATGTATAGTTCCAACTGACTTTTTTGTGATCGTTGGACACAGCCCGTCAACATAAACATGATACACAATAAAAGAATTGCTCTACTTAACATTGTTCACTTTACAATTTGCGATAATTTTACCCAATGTCCGTTCAAGTTGCATGACTTCCTTCATCGTAATTCCCTTTAAAGCACTTTGTCTGTTACCCTTAATCTGTGGTGTCAGCAGCTTTAAGGCTTGTATACCCTTTCGCGATAGCTGCAAGTCGAACTTCCTCCTATCCTTTGGGTTAATGCGCCGCAGGAGATAGTCCTTTTTCACCATCAATTCAATCATGCGGGTGATAGAAGCGTAATCCTTAAATAGTAATTCAGCGATCTCTTTTTGAGAAGAGACCAGACCATCATTCAGGATCATCAACACCAGGCATTGGTCGACCGTAATGTCATCTATAACTTGGCTGATATTGTGTTGTGACAACTTTCTATACGCTTTTATGGCTTGCTCGATGGTATAGAAGACGGATACTGTTGGGTTTTTCAACATAAGGACAGTTTATTTGATACAAATATAGTTGATATATCAATTATATGCAAATGCTATCTCTAGGTCTCTTAACAAATCGTGCATGGTAAGGACTTATTTCCATACTCTACTGAATGCACGAACGTCGAAGGATTTTGACTACGAGTAATGGCCAGACACCAGGTATTTGCAAGGTGCCGTAAAAAATGTTAAGTTTATAGAGGAATGAATAGGACATGCAGATACGGGAACAACCGGATACTCATCGATTGGACGTAAAGTTGTCGCTTCCATTTGCTGTTCTCTCAAGATTTTTTATTAAAAACCCGTAACTCACAGATTGGATTGTTGGGGTTATTGGGGAATATCACCAACCAAAACTAAATAACAAAAATGACAATTTTGTAAAGTAAAAACAAAATGGTCGCACATAAGAAAACATACCTTGTCAGCAATATCTCCCATGAATAGTAATTTCTTAATATCATTGTGTTCATACTTGCAAACCCTAAAGCCGATAAGCAAATTACCCAGCAACATGTCATTAAATCTCCACATGGAGTTGACCCATATGAGGTACCACCATCAAAAAGACGAAAACAATTTCTCAAATGATATATTAAACTCGATAGTTCGATAATGAATACAATTGAATAAATGAATAAAGTTACACAATAAGCGAGTTTAGATTTAAAAAACAGAATTAGCAATAGTAGAGCAAATGGAATTGATAAGACTATAATTTCAAAACCTAAAGTCCATGTTCCTTCCAACAAGTGTCCTAAAAAGTAAAATCTATTTTCGACAGCTATATAAAACCACGTAAAAATGAAACTGATTATCGCGAAAATTTGTAAAGAACTTCTTCTTGTTAAATTCATATCCCAATATATAAAATCTCATAGAAAAATTAAAGAGGAAAGTGCTAATCGAGTGGACGGCCTCTCCGATAATTAAATTGACGAGGTGCGTCTCCTCTTTCGGCGGACAAGCCTCACACGACCGTACGTACAGATCACGTATACGGCGGTTCGTTGAAGCAATTTCCGTTGATGATAATAATCAAGCCAATGGATGTAGCCTGGTTGTTGTAGTCTGGCATTTGCTGTTCCGCTTACTCCAATGCTGACCTCACGGTCAACCAACTTGCGGCTTGCTAATCCGTCATGGCGTTACTCATGCGTTTAGGCGTCCCTAGCCTATCGACTCTTCGATTGTAATTCTTTGGAACATGGACTATATTTACCATTCAAGATTCACGCAATGAGTAGCACGTCATGCTTAGTTTTTGCATAGGCACTCCGGCTACCCAAAACGTCATCATTAGTAAAATGAATATTCAAATCATACCCACAAAAGACTATGATGCAATTTCAAAATTGAATGAAGCGGTTCAAGCTCTACATCACAAACTATATCCTGACGACTTTAAAAAATTCGATTTAAACTCTGCATCTAAATACTTTAAGGAAATTCTTGCTTCAAATGATACCTATGCTTTCTTAGCCCAAGTAGATGATGTACCCGTAGGTTACATTTTATGTATGGTATACACAAGAAAAGAAAATGAAATTCAATATGAGAAGAAAGTCCTTCATATAGATCAAATATCCATAAACAATGAATTCAGAAAGCAGGGCATTGGCAAAAAGTTAATGAATAAGGCTTTTGAACTAGCCAAGGACTTGCGCGTAGTTGAAGTACAACTCGATCATTGGGTAAAAAACGAAGAGGCCAGCATCTTTTTTAAGCAAATGGGTTTTGGATACTATAATTATAAAATGAAAAAATAATGCCGGCAAGTTTAGAAATTATCTTAAATTGCCAGTAAACCGCGTAAGTACAGGAACATTGCCACTGGATGTGGTTAGATAAAACTTGAAAACATTCAAAATATAAATCTCGAAATGAACAATACAGATTTGATAACCATCGCAAAAAATAAGGTAAAGGCTAAAAAACACTTTTACACCCACTTTACTATATTTTGGATCGTTACATTTTCATTGTTTACAATCAACTATTTTACTACTCCCGGTACATGGTGGTTTCTTCTTCCCATAGTAGGATGGGCAATGGCTGTAATTGGGCACTATCTAAATGTATTTGGACTACCAAGTTTTAAAAACAGCGATTGGGAGGAAGAACAATTTGAAATAGAATTGGAAAAACTGGAAAGAACGCATCGTGCAGACTATCAAGAAGATGACATATTAGACATTTCAGACACCACCCTCAAACTCAGAGAAATGGCAGAAAAAGAAAGGAGATTTAATTCAGACGATATTGTTTGAGCAGATTATTTTCTGAACATTGTTAAGCCTGGCTATCGGAGAGAATCGTGACTATCTCACATCAATCTACTTATCCGTAACCACCGTCACCCGACCACACGGAATAACGTAACAACCCTCTGGCATTCCTTCATTATGGCAATAATCGAGTTTAACGCCCAAGTGTAGCGATGGCTGCAGTGTCTTCTGCAATTTAGTATACCAAAGACACGACTCGTAGCTTTCATCACTTGTATGCGCAAAAAATACGTTTGGAATAATACCACAAATTTTCGCGGGCGCGGGGCGTATCGTGCCAATACCTACAGTTATATGTTCACCTGGTTCAATCGTTTCATCTAATCCGGGGTGGTCCATGTTGGCTAACAATTCGGAAATCATCTTATCTGTAGCAGGTTTTGACTCGGTCCATTCGCTAGGCATGATAACAACCTTGAATTTTTCATCACTATCAGGATGTGGGTGATCGTACCCATCAGCAAACGCTAGTTGCAGGTGAAGCGGAATCGTGTCAATATTAGTAAATGTCACTGAAATATGCGTAATGGCCAAGGAGTCGGTCAATCGCATTCCTCGGTTTATTCCGGATTCAATATGCAGTCCTATGTCGACAACTTCTTCCGTATTTCCCGTATTATTTTGTACACATTGGGCTACTAAAATTACCAGGACTTGAAAAAATAGAATCGCTCTAATCATATTATTTTATTCTATACCATATTTGACAGATCGTCTGCAGCGTCGAGCAGCTCGCACGGTATAATTGACCGGCAAATAAGAATCAACTTTCAATATTGACGAATAGTTTGATTTTTAAATGTATGAGGTTATATCAACAATCTTCATTTCCATATGTAAAAGAATGTAAAGTGATGTAAATACTTTTCAACATACACTGATGTGACGGTAGCCTTATGTGAATCAAGTGATAGTAATGCCGATTCGTTGACGGCGACAGCCGGAGACAGTGCACTTTAATTTATACGGACCTTCGATGCCTGCTTTAAGATTCTATGTCCTTGCCTTTTAACCCAGCGTATTACTACCTTTTAAATAGTAAAAATGTTACACTTTTTTGCTATAACTTAGTCTGACAATTTCAAGGGCTAAATCAAAGAAAATTGTTCATAGCTCTGACTAAATTTAGAAGCCTAAGTAGAATTGTCCATGAGTCAAATTTTTATATCCTATAGGAGGGAGGATAACCCCGAAGCCGCAGGCAGAATCTATGATAGACTGAAGTCTCATTTTGGTGAAAAAAACGTTTTCTTCGATATCGATTCTATACCCCCTGGAATTGACTTTAGGCAATTTATAAGTGAATCCATATCGAAATGCGATGTTTTGCTTGTAATAATTGGAGATAAATGGTTGGCCAAGAATGATAATGGGATTTCCCGCCTTGAAGACCCGGCAGATTTTGTTCGATTAGAGATCGAGGCCGCACTGAAAAGACGTATTCCGGTGATCCCTGTGCCTGTAGGAAAGGCTAAAGAACCCTCGAAGGAAGAACTACCTCCAACATTAAAAGATCTACATTATCGAAATTCATGTGAGGTCCGATCCGGGACGTCATTTGAAGGACATATCCTCCGATTAATAAATGGCATTGAAAACTCAACGAAACAACTAATAAATACCGATAACCTCAATCCGATCCCTGAGAATAAAAAAGGACAACACAAAAAACGAAGGTTTGGTGCATGGAAAGTTTTGTTTGGTATTGTCATTGTCTGCATAGCTCTCTTTATATACTGGAATCTAAGCCAAAGTCGCAGAACAAGTACAACGTCTAAAGCCAAAGACACAGCTGAAGCTGTACATGAAGCAGCCGAAGCAATACATGACGCAGCACCGGAAAAGAAGCTTCAAGTTGTGTCAAGGCTAAGTTCTTCGCGTATCTCAGTAAGTGAAAAAGCAACTATATATGTAACAGTGAAAGATAAGGGTGGTAACGTAGTAAATGATGCCAACGTTCTGATTTCATCAGGTGGCGGAAAGTTTTTGGCTTCAAGTAATTCATATTATGACCCCAATTCAAAACTACAAGGTCCTTATAAAACTTCTGGTAAAACTAAATCAACTGGTGTTTTTACATCTTGGTGGACGTGTAATCCCTGTGCTAAATCCTATGAAATGACGGTTGCAGTTTCGAAAAGTGGCTATGAAGAAACGAAGAGCAAATTAATCGTCAATATTGACAAATAATGTCAAGGCAATTTTTAATTACTTCACTTTATGAAATTATTAGCAAGGTCGATTAAAAATAAAAAAATGAAAACACAAGTAGTATTCCTTTTAACAATGTTTATCCTTCAATGCTCGCTATATTCGCAAAAGTACATAGTAGCAGAATTCAAAGATGCTGATTTGAATGTCGACAGCCGTCATTTGAAAGAATTAGGTGATGGAAATTTAATTATTACGGCTGCAAAACGATGTTATACTCCCGGAGCGATAGATGTCTCGGGCTGCCCTAGGGGGCGTTACCTTATAAACCTGTCTACGCAAGGCGATACCTCATGGACGTCGAACCTTCAGTTAAGCCATAATAGTATACATGAAGATTACTATGAATATGCAGATGGCACATATTCTTTCTTGACCTCGCATCGAGTGGGAAACGATTGTAACAATGTTTATCATGACCTGATGAGAAGAACACACATGTACTTCATAAATGAATTTGGAGCAATAATCGATACATTGAGGCTCAATGTTGATTGTGATTTTCAGATGTTTGATTATTCAAAGAATAGAAGTGACGATGTCTTTGCGATTGCAAAGTTTGAGACATACAATCCTGACTCAAGTTATAGTTTAATCCAAAAAATCAATGAGAATCGATCATTGGGTGATCAATTTTTATTACCACAGAATATAAAATATTACAACATTGTACATGACCAAAGCGATGATATATTTTTTCTAGGATCGGACTACCAAAACGATAGTATGGTTATTGGGTCAATGGACTCGTTGGGAGCATTGATTTACTTAAATTCTTATTTTCCTCAAAGATTGTCATCGTGGGTCAAAAACCCAATAGTCACATTGTCAAATAATTTGCTTGTTCCGATTCGGAGAAGAGATACTATAAATACGAGCAAGACATGGACGGAGTTGTTGGCTGTCGATTTTCAAGGTAATCTATTATGGCAGAAGTCCTTCGAGGGAGATTTCATGGGTGCCATTACTCAGCGAAAATCAGGTGAAATACTATTTGCCTATTCAAATTTTGTTGACACAATGAGTTACAAACACTCGAATATCGTATTAGAAGAACTAAATGAATCTGGTGAATTACTGCGAAAAACAGAATATGATATCAATGGAGGTCATGATACGCCTAAATCAATTATAGAAACTAGTGACAAAGAGGTCTATATACTGGCAAACTCAAATTGTTGTAATTTTGATACGATAATCGGCCCTTCCAAAATGTACTTATTGCTGGACACGGTTGGTCTTATGAGTAATGTAGAACTACTCAAAAATAAAGAAATTGACGTCACAATTCATCCAAATCCGGCGAGCGATCGTGTGCAGCTCCGAACGGATTATAATCATGAATATTATAATATTAGTATTTACAATATATATGGTGATATTTTTTACGAGGGGGTTGTATATTCTGAAATGTCAATTGATTTGAGTGATTTAACCAACGGCATGTATATTGTCTTGCTTGAATCCAATCTGGGTAAAAAAGGTGCTACAAAATTAATAATCGCCAATTAACAAAACGTACTTATTCCCGATTTACGTAATAAACGAATCAAAGTTATTAATCGGACGGTAGTTTAGCTCTCTTTTTGCTTTTTCGATCGAGTAAACTCTGTCTATTCTGTCCGGAAATTTCCAATTACTTTTGGAATAAAATGTTTCTGCTTCCGGAAAATACGAACAAATTACATTTTTCGGATTATTGTAGAGCTCAACTAAGTCTGCTTTTCTAAAAGGACTGTCATTCGATATATTGTATAGCTCAAAAGACTTGAATTTTGTTTCCAATGCCAATTGATGTGCTTTTGCACCATCCTTCTCATCCAGTCCGCGATAGATTCTATGGTTTGCCTTCGTATTATCGTCTTCGGGTAAAAATCTTGATACGCGTAGAACGGTAGTTTCAAGTCCTTCTTTTTCAAAATAATCTTTACAGAGTTGCTCGCAAGCCAGCTTTGTAATGTCGTAAATATCCCGTGGCTCGGGTATTAAATTTTCGTCGACCCATACGGCTTGTTTATCATTGACCATGGCTGTTCCATAAATGGATGTACTACTCGTAAAAATAAATTTAGGTATGCCATTTTCAATCGATGCAGAAAGTAAATTATTGGTCCCATGAATATTCGTATCTATAAACTGATCTCTGGGATAGTTCAGGTCTGTATGCCTTCCATGTAATGCGGCAGTATGAATTATTGCCTCAATCCCCTGTGTCAACTCCTTTATAACATGGCGGTCTCGAATATCAGCGCATACATCCGTTGTTTCTCCCGGTAAAAGGTCAATGCCCAACACCTTATACGTATTCGTCCGTAGCAATCGAACAATCTCTTTTCCCAGTTTTCCGGATGATCCTGTGACTACTATTTTCTTCATCTCAACTCATTTTGGAGATAAAAATGAAGTCAGCAATATAGTAGCCAGCAAATATGAAATGATGATCTGTGGTATTGTTGGATGTAGCATCTATCATGCTTTATCAGATTAGTATTTAAATGCGGAATATGTCAAATCCTATATTCAAAATAAAAAATTACGTTGGTGCTTTGTCACGTGGAGGCATGTACTGTTAAAAACTAATTATATGTTCCGTTATCTCTCCGGTTTTAATCGTCACATGCGTGGTCTTATTCAATTGCGGCTTTGGTCCAATTGCTTGTGCCGACAACTCGTAGCTACCTGGTGGCAATGTTATCAAAGTTGGTTCAGATGAAATGGCTCTTCTGAATACTTCTTTCCGTACCCCATCTGAATAAATATATACGCGACTTTTTTGATCGGCTCCATCTTTTACCGATGACAAACGTAACGTACCACTTTCGAAATTGTGTTTAGCAGTCGTACTTTCGCCTTGTTTTACTTCGACCTGTTCTATGCGATATGTCTGGTTCGCGCCTACCGGAAAAAGTGCCTTTAATAACACGTCATAAACTCCTGGTGTAAGTACAAAGGATTTTTCCCCAATTGATCTACCTTGTACCGCTTGGTTTTTAGTTTCTTTCGAATATACTCGAATAGTGGCATCCCAATCTTCTTGATTGTTCGTGGCGTGAACGATTAACGTACCTGTTTTAAAGTTATGTGCAATCTCATTAAGCTGGCCGGCTTGTATTTCTACATCTTCGATTTTATGTTCGATATCATCTCCTTTAGCCGACAACATTTTTATTTCAACATCGTAATTTCCAGGTGTCAATTCTGTTGTCACCGTTTTTTTTGAATATGTTCGCTTTGTCGTAATTCTTTTTCCAGATTTTTTTTCATTCACGTATACCATAGCATCACAGGGCTCATCATTTGACAATACAGTGATGGATAATGAACCTCCATCAAAGGATACTGTTTTATGCCCCATTTCGTCCTCCGAATTACATTTATACTCCAATGTCACCGGTGTGATGGCCGAACCTGCCAATGGCTTTATTGTTATCTCATATTTCCCTGGATGTAAATACAAAAAAGCCGTGTCCGAAAAAGTACGAGACGCACTCGAATATGTTTCTGTCGATTCAATGCGATCCGCACGAACATGTGCGTCAATTGGAGATCCACCTTTTGTTGCATACAGTGAAAAATTATATTGCCGATTATCCACCGAATTATCTGTCGCTTTTTTGAGCACATCTTGCAGACCTGAAGCGTTTTGCGCATCATAATACTGCCCGTCACCAGCTTCAGTAGCACATTTCAACTGATCGGTTTCATCTTCTTTCAATCCAAATCCGACGATGTGTAACTTAAAATCGATCCCTTCTTTCTTAGCTGCTGTCACAACGTCGCAAATATTTCCACCACAAGATTCAATTCCGTCTGTGATCAATATGATGGTGGCTTTCTGCTGATTTTTTCGCAGTTCATCTATTACGAGTAAAGCCGAATGTGCAAGTGGTGTTTTACCCAGTGGCTTAATCCTTTCCAGTGCTTGAACAACTTTGTTTTTATCCTTATTTGGTAGGCCGACGACAAATTCCACATCCTGGCAATCGCCTTTTTGGCGGTGACCGTAGGCGACAAGTCCAATGTCCTGTCCTTCGGCAAGGTCGGTCACAGATTGTGTGAGTACCTCTGTTGCGACCTTCATTTTAGTCTTTCCTTCCATTTGTCCCCACATGGAACCGCTGGCATCGTAGATAAAATAAATCGGCGATAATTGTTGTGCGCCAAGTGATGTGGATAGTGAAATAATTGTGACGCAAAAAACAATAGTCGTTGTTATCTGTCGAAATAGGTTGTAATTCATGATTTAAAAGTAAAGTAAACGTGTGGCCATACTAATTTCCTCATTTGTCCAATTCAGATATCGAAATAATTCTTAATTTGAATTTCGTATTTAGGACTATAGTAATCCAATACGACTAAGTTAAGCAGCTGTCCGGAGTTTTGCAACTTTATATAATTAATGTTTGCTACTGTGAATGAAAACAGGATTTAGTCCTATTTTGATGAGCTTGAGTGTACATCTTGTCATTTACTTTCATTCAACCGCTTGATGGGATATTCATTTTTTGTCGTGATACAAAAAATGAACCAATAAAATAAAGATGAATTAATTGCTTACCCGTAAGGCCGCTGCAGCACTCTCCCTAATTCGTCAGGCCTCCCGCTTTAATACAACTTATTGATAATCCATCAATCTCCCAATATGATGTATTCAGGCGTCACTTCGATAACGTCGAAATCTTTGTCCAAAACCTGAATAACGGCAGCTTTTGAATTGTAATATATATTTGGACTAAATCCCTGATAACCTTGCGCAGCCAAGGGTGACAAAACGAATACATCTTGGTCAATCATACCACAGTACATTAACCTGAATGACCCTTTCATAAAGCCTCTTTTCATTTTCAGAACCGTGCCAACGTATATTTTGTATTCCAAGCTCATCGTCTCTTTTTTTCAAACATACTTATTTTTAAGTTATGTGCGGCGTGCTTTGCCCCTACTTTGTTCCAGGGGACATTTGTGCAAATCAGATCATGACGATAATTCCTACATTATAAATGAATGGCATGCCATCATTTCATGTGGTGTTTAAGATGCGACGTGCATGGGTATCGGTTGGTGTATGCTATGTATGGGCGTTTAGCTCACATAGCCGCATACACTTTGTTACCTGCTGGCTTCTTCTTCAAATTCATTACAATCTAATCTTATTTCTTGTCTTTTTAATTTACTTTTCAAAAAATTACAATAATGGTTATTTTTTTTATCACCGTTATAATATTTACAGTTGAAACAGGTTCGTTGGACTTGAATCAGATCTCGTTGGTTTAGTTGGAAAATTAATTTTGCTAAAGTATCATAAACCGCACTTAAATCTTGCTCTTGAAATAATGATAATTCTTCCTCAAAAGGAGTAGCATATTCACACAAATTACTGACCAGTTCTGTTCCTAAAGGTGTGAGGGATAAATTATATCTGCGATTGTCCATTGGTGAGAAATCTTTCTCCAAATAGCCCTTTTTTAATAATACTCTCACCGCATCACTTACCGTGGCTTTTGTCACATTAAATTCCTTAGCCAAATAACTAACGCTACATATTTCCGTTTTGTGGTTGGCAACAAATAAAAGCATCTGTATTTGAATTGGGCTTATACCATGCACTTTCGCCTTTTCCCAAAGTAATGCTTTTAATGCCTCCGAAAGTCTTTCTAATCCGTTTAATATTTTTGCTTCTAAATTCAATTTTTCGGTTTGAATGAAAAGAATTAGGATTACTTCAAAGTTAGTAATCCTAATTGCATTTTGCTAATTGCAGTCCTCCATCTCGATTATGAAGTAACCTTTTTTGAACAATTTCTGCCTCCCACGCAGGACTTAACCTTTCAATATGATAAAGCCTATATTGCTTTGAAGTAAATGGCTGTCCTTCTTGCTCCTTTGTTTTGAGATATTCCTTCCCATAGTTAAAAATGGCAGTGGTGTCCTTTATTTCAGCGGGGCAATAATGTCGAAATGCATAATGTTCCCTTCTTTTTTGGTCACATAGGTATCCCAGACATTAACCTTTTTTTGGACTATATTTCCATTTTTGAATTGTTTTTAATTGATAAAAAGCAGCACACGCCACTATTATGACGTGTGCTGAAATGATGATTTTTAGTGATGTCATTTTATTGAACTTGATAAGGTAGTGATAAATCTTCCGATAAAATTTCATACACTTCATACACTCCTAACAAGGGTAATTCGGAATTGGATGTGTTGACCTGCATACGAGCAGCAACAGCATCGAAATTGAAATCCGTTCTATTGTTTACAAAAGCTGAAGGGATGACTACCGTGATGGAATTACCTTCAGTCAAAACCTGATACCCGGGAGAATCCATGTACATCGGCATTCCGGGATTGGTAGGCGGCAACTCCACATTAGGGTCGTCCATTTCAAATTGTTTCACCGACAATCCGCCATCTACTCTTGCATCATCTACCAACAAAACCCAATGTGAATGCCATATTGCCCCATCATTCGTATAGTCTTGATCATTGTTTTCATCCCAAAGTGGCGTATCATCAAAATCAGGATGTGAGGTCAATGCCATTGCCACTATACCTTCAGTATTTCCAAAACCAACATCGTTAGTATTCAAAGTGGTTGGAAAAACATATCCTAAAACGGGTGCTCCGTCCAATTGTCCAACAGGTGATGGGATCGTCGCACCGGCTAATCCATCTACCTCCATTGTCATTTCTATTTGTTCCAGTTCTTCATTGTAAAGGGCAGTAGTTGCAGTCAGGTCAAAACTTTCATCAACCATGGGTTCCGGATTATCATCATCTTGAGAACAGGCAGCTATCATTAATGATATTCCCAAAATCATAATTACTGCCAAATTTTTGAACAACTTCATGCGTTTTAATTTTAATGATTTAATGATTTACCGTGTATGGTAAAGACAAGTCGCCGGAAGCAATTGAATAAACGGAATATACCCCAAGCATGGGATAATCAGGATTAGAAGTATTAACCTGCATGTAGGCGGTCACCGCATCAAAATTGAATTGCGTTTTATTGCTCATGCGATATGCCGGAACAACAACCCGAATAGTATTTCCTTTCGTGATAACAGGATGCCCGGGAGAGTCCATGTACATAGGCATTCCGGGATTGGTCGGAGGTAAGGTGACATTATTGTTATTTGGGTCAAATTGTTTGACTGACAATCCCCCGGCTACTCTTGAGTCCTCCGCCAAAACCACCCAATGCGGATGCCATATTACCCCATCATTTGCATAATTACGGTCGTTATCTTCATCCCACAAAGGGGTGTCATCAAAATCGGGATGTGAAGTCAATGCCATTGCAACGATACCTTCTGTGTCACTAAAACCCACGTCAGTTGGTTTTAATGTGGTTGGAAAAACATATCCCAAAACCGGTGCTCCGTCCAATTGTCCGAACGCTATGGGGATTGAATTGCCGGCCAAGCCTCCGGTTTCAATCGTGAAAACCAACTGGTCTAATCGGTCGTCAAAAACAACAGATGTGTTGGTGATTTTTAAATCTGTACTGGTGCTAAAAGCAGGGTCTTCGTTTTCTCCTTGTGCAAATACAGAAAGAGAAACAGTGAAGACAAGTAGGAAAATTGTTACTTGTTTCATTGAAAAAAATTTTGAATTATTAATTAGGAATCCTAACTGTTTGAATTAAAAAAATAGGATCAAGACTTTACATCTGCCATAGAAGCCCCAAAGTTGATATGGAGTATGTTGCCATTTGGAGTGACCAAAGCCGGTACGGATTTAACTCCAGCTTTTTCAGCCTCTTCTATACGGCTACTGTCCTCTCCAAAGTGAACCACCTCTACACTTTCGGCTCCGATTAAGTTGATGATGTTCTGTTCTGCACTTGCACATACCGGACATCCTGCGTGATAAAAAATTGACTTACTCATTTTTGATAAATTTTAAAGTGATTAAGCAAAATTGCTGGCACAAATATAGATAGGAATCCTAACTAATGCAAATATTTTTTCAAATTTTGTGTTTTCCTTCGAAATTATCGGTTTGGTGAACAGGTTTTTGGTTGGTGTTTCTTGTTCTTTTTTCTTGCTTGCGGGTATCTTACAGATTACTTGAGCATATTGTCTGCACATACGTCTTAACAAAGGGACGTATAAAATCATCCTCCCGGTTCGTTTGGTTTTCAACCTACTTAAAATCTATCATTTGAATCTTCCAAATCCCATATCCGATCTGTTAAGTCAAATTCAGCGAAAAGTGCTTTTGCTTCTTCAATGGTCCATTTCGTCCAATCGGGATTTAAGTGGTTGCCATACCATTTTTTGGAAAATTGCCAAACCTTATCAATTGGTTGGATATCCCCTTTATTGATATTGTGCTTTTTTGTCCAGTGGTCGACTTCATATTCATATTCAAAAACCAACATATTACTACAGGTATACAGTACATTGTCCCATGCGTTCTTCATGGGTATTGGAAAGTGAACGAAGTAGTTTTTCTCTTGGATCTCTCCATCGATAATACTGATTGCAACTTGTTTTGTTTCTGCGCCTATTGTCGTCGTAATCCTAACATCTTCATTTAGGAGGGCTGCAATACCCAGTGAACACCAGGCACAATTACCCCACCATTCACCTTTTTCTGATTGCACATAAAAATTTGTTGGTGCCAATGAAAACGGATGGATTACCCATACCTTTATTTCATTCGGATGTAAAACGACACCATGATAGTCTTGTAAGTTTTTTAGTCCATCCACTATTTCGCCTTTGGTTACACCAAAAGTCATGGACAGTTCCGTCACACTTGGTGCAAACCCTTTGTCAATTATTTCTTTGATAATTGTATAATGAAGATTTGCATTTGTGATCATGTCAATCTCTTTTAATCGCTCGGGCATTTAGTGATGTAAAAATATCTCGAATTCAATTAATATTCAACCCAAAATAATACGGCTATTTCGTTTTTAACTTTTAATACACCTTACAGCGAATGCATAAATGGGGTGTTGTTCCGCCTTTCGGACTTCTCTATTCTCCTTTTCAAATATGACGGCCCACCTAAACTCTGTCGTTCCACTTGCAGACCATATATAACTGTTTTCATCAAAATTGTTTGGGTGTTCTCCATTATTCCCATAACCTGATGGACGCACTGAAAACCCCGATGAATTGCCCTCATCTTCGCCATCCCAGAATCCTATTTCTTTATAGCTTTTAGAAAGTCCGCCTTCAGCAAGACTTTTTTCCAGTCGTGTCCAATCCTCATTGCTGGGTAACCTCCAACCACTTGGACATACTTTACACGCCACTTCAAAGTCATATAACAGACCATATTCGTTCTTTAATTCTTCATCATTATTTGGATAATAATAATGAATCTCCTTTCCATCCTTATCTCGTGTCACCTTTAAGTTTTCCAACATCCAAAGTGTACCATCATATGTTCCCGTTCTATATCTATTCCCGTCGATATCCTTCAATTCGAACTCCTTTCGTTCGCAGCACATTAATGCTATTGCTAATAGCAAAAGAATCAAGTTGTTCTTTCCATCATGCAAACTCCTATTCAGTTTGCGCTTGTTGGACTGGATGGAATCTGTGTTATTAAGGGAGTATAATAAACAACCAGTTATAAGGTTATGCATCCTATGTTTTTTTCCGATTTAATATGATGTCTTCAAAAGAACGCTGATGTCGTACATGTATTCTTCTGATATTCACATTTCCTCGTAATTCTGGTCAATCGTGGCCCAGGCTTTTAAAACAGACTGTGCAGAAGTTGCGCAAAGGTCAGTCCATCAGTAATTTTAGATTGGTCTTACTCTAAATTCAGCTGCCAGGAAATACCAAATTGATCTTCAACAAAAGCGAATTTCGAGCTAAAGCCGTAATTATTTAACGGCATTAATACGTTACCGTTCACCGCCAATTTTGCAAAGAGTTTCTCAATTTCATCCTCGGTCGTACAGTCAATCAAGATCGAGACACCGGGTGTAAATGTCCAGTCATGCGTTATATAGCTATCGCTGCAAGCAAATTTACTGCCATCCAATTCGAATCTTGCTACCATAATTGTTCCCTCCTTAGCCGGCCCACCTTTTCCATAACGTTGAATATCAACGATTCTTGAATTATCAAATAAACCCACATAGAAATTCATGGCCTCTTCCGCATTGTTTTCCTGGAAGGTCAGAAAAGTTGTGATTTGTCCTGGCGCAGTATTTGAGGTTTGGGTCTTTGCATTTTTTAAGCTATCCAGCTCCGTTCGTAGTGCATTTAATTCAGCATTCTGCTTTAGGCTTGAGCAGTTCAACAGCATTGATGCCAGTATAATTATCAGTGTACATTTTTTCATTTTCAAAGAAATCGTTTACAATGTTTCTACAATTTGAATATTATTGCCGCACGTGTCGTTAAACACAGCAATCTTCACTGGCCCCATTGCCGTGGGTTTTACACTAAATTCCACACCGAGGGAAATTAACCGATCATACTCTTCTTGTACATCGTCTACATCGAATTGTGTATAGGGAATGCCGGCATCCATTAGCGCATCTTGAAATACCTTGCTCGGTTCAAAGTGAATAGGCGCGGGTTCCAGCAAGATCTCAGGCCCATCTTGCGCTTCTGGCGAGACGACTGTCAACCATCTATTGCCACCTTCCAGTGGTATGTCGCGTTTTTTAATAAACCCCAATTTTTCTGTGTAGAATTCTAACGCCGTTTGCTGATCTCTTACGGGAATACCGATAACTGTAACTCTCATTGCTTCATATTAATGGTTAAAGTGCGCAAAGTATGCATTCAACCTATTCATCACGTTGTGAAAGTTGCTCTTTTTGATATTCGGATGGAGAAAGGCCAAATTTGTTTTTGAACAGGGTACTGAAAGAGCTTGGTGCTCTAAATCCCACTGCGTAACAAGTTTCGGATACACGCATTCCTTTTTTCAAGTATTCTTTTGATTTCTCGAGTCGTCTGAAGATTAAATATTGTCCAGGTGTAAGACCATAATATCGTTTGAAAAGTCGCAACAAATGAAATTTAGACGTAAATCGTATGTGCGATAAAAAATCCAGGTTCAATTCTTCTTCGAAATTCTGGTCGATAAAATTCCGCGTTGCTATCACAGTCTCTATCTGTTTTTCATTCGAATAACAGATACTTCGAATTCGCATTATCTCCTTTTCGTAGAATGTCACGTTACAAAATACAATTTTTTTTAAGACCAACCATACTCGGAGTATTTTTTATCCGTACTATACTGATGAATAGCATGCCTTATATAAGCTATTGTGTTCTCCGGGATTTCATCTATTAAAAACCATTCCATTTTGTCGCATTTGTCAGGTTCCATGATCGAAGGTTCTCCCCGCCAACTTACTACTTTGAAAAAGAAATCAATTCTATCTGATCCACTCGATTTTTCCCTTTTTCTGTACACAACATGAACAAATTCAATCTGATCATCTTCAATGGAAATATTCGCTTCTTCATGTGCTTCTCTTGCAACAGCTTGTTTAATCGTTTCTCCTTCTTCAACATGACCGGCAATTACACTGTACTTTCCATCCTCATATCCTGTATTAAATCGTCTGGCCAATAACAACCTGTTATTTTTGACCAGAAATAAATGGACGGCCGTTATTACCTTAAACTTAGTCATTTCGTTCGATTCTTTTTATGCTTACTATCAACAACTATTTCGGAACAGACCTCATAAAATCAACTGCTGGTTGCGGTTACATTTCATCTTAGCATTCAATGTTCAAATAACAAATCCCCATGCTTTGCATCTACTCCTTTTGTAACTTGGCTACATAGTGCCCATTTTCCTCTATTTTAATCAATTCGCTTAAAAAATTATTGGACGAGGCGTGCATGGATAGTTCTTCAAAAGAAAGATGTAACCAATTAAACCAATCACCTTTCTCGCCATTATAAACTATTCTCAATCGTTGCTGCCCCGGATACCTGGAATTCAAAATATTATTCTCTCGATAAGCCACGTGCAAAGGATAAGTCGTCTTTGATACATCAATAGAATCAACGATTAACGCGCCATCTGTATTCAAGAGTTTATGAATATGTTGTAAATATGTATCAATATTTTTTGCTACTCCAACGATTCCTATGCCATTCATAAGCATTAGAATTGTATCGTATTTTTCGCCAGACAATTCCATTATATCTATCCATCGTGTTTTCCCAATACCTCGTTGATTCATTATCATTATGGCCTGTTTCGATTTATCTAAGGCCGTTATATCTACACCTCTTGTTTGTAATTCAGATGCGTGCCTTCCGGCGCCAGCTCCTACATCCAATACTTTACCTGTACAACTGTGTAGTGCAAGTAGTTCGAGTTCGGAAAAACTATCACCGTCAAAGAACATGGAAATTGGAACTTCCGAGGAATAACCATCATCTCTGATTATTTCAAAAGAATGGGGTTCTAAGCCATTGAAGTAATTATATAGTGCTCTTGAATAGGTATCCATTTAATAATTTAATCCATTTTTTAACAATTGTAATTTGGCCATCAAGACTTGAGTTATACGTCAGTGCTGTCTTCTTCACTCTAAATTAGTCAACTGCTCCAGTGCCTGAATTGTCACATATTTTCTTATCATTGGAAACTTATCCATTTCAAAGTCTTGTTTAGGCTCAACATTTGTGGCGAAAAAAAGTACGTTGTCTTCGATTTCGAGATAACCAACAAACCAACCATTATTATTACCATCTCTTATTGACCAGCCTGTTTTTCCACTCAGTTTATAACCATCATGCTCTTCGATGATCATCATGCCTTTCATAATGCGGCTTGTACGCTCTGAAATAGGTAATTCAGATCGATAGAATTTTTCTAAAAAGTCTATTTGTTGAAACTGGCTAATTCGAGATTCACCTACTAGCCAGAATAAATCAATGTTAGTCGAGTCAACCTTCATATCACCATATTCCAGCTTTTTGAGATATTCCAGCATTCTACTTACTCCTATGCTCCTTGCCACTTCCTGATAACAAGGAACACAGGAAAAATGAAAAGCATCTCTAAAAACCAAATCCTGTTCCCAAACTTTCGATTCTCTTTTCTCTCCGTTCCACTTAAAGCGTGTACTGTCGTTTTCTACCGTTCCTGTTTCCAGTGCTATAATTGAATTTGCAATTTTGAAAGTTGAGGCGGGTAAATGGCCTCTTTTTGCCCATTGAAAGTCATTCGAATAATAGGTTTCATCCGCTACGTCGTAAATTAGCACAGAACCGGTTACATCGGCCGAATCAATAATTGATTGGAATTCAGAAACTACCACATCTTCTTTCGCAGTCGTTGTTGCCGTTGTTTGCGGGTCAGGCTTCTTTCCTTCGCAGGAAACAAGTAGAATAAACATTAAAAATACATATGTCCTTTTCATCTGTCACTACTCGTATTGAGCCACACTTCGCGAGTGGAATCAAAGGCTCAACCAATTCGGTCTCATAAGTATAAGAAGAATTCCTAGTATCGCGGGTTGACTAACAATTTTGATTCAAGCTTATTTCTTCCAAGGATCCCTTGTATTGTAGCATCTAGCTCACAAAACCAAATAGTTTGGAAACAGGCTGATTCGAATATTCGGTGGTCAAGTAGTATGCCGCTTTGAATCGCTATTAATTCAAATTTCTGAATTGGGTTGGGCTCACTCCTACTTTAGATTTAAATAGTTTGTTTAATCCTTGTGGATACTCAAATCCCAGTCCATAGGCTATTTCACTTATCGAGTCATTGGTTCCAAGAAGTCTTGTTTTTGCCCTTTCCACGACGTAGTCATTGATAAGATCTTTAGCGCTTCTTCCGGTTTCGGCTTTCATTAAATCCCCCAAATAATTGACGGACAAATTGAGTTGCTCGGCACACGATTTTACAGAAAGGACTCCATCGGTCAGCGGTTGTTCAGACCGATAATACGACCTCAACACCTTGTTGAAAGAGGCTAGAATATCCTGGTTGTGATTCGTTCGTGTGTAGAATTGTCGATCGTAAAAGCGCTTGCTGTACTTTAACATCAACTCGATGTTGGCTATTATTAATTCCTGGCTATGTTTGTCAATATTTTGATTGTATTCTTCCTGAATTTTTTCAACCAAATCGGTCAACGCGTTTTTCTCTTTTTCTGATAAATGTAACGCCTCGTTCAAATCGTAGTCAAAAAATGAATATTCATCAATTGTCTTACCTAATTCTGATTTTCGAAGAAGATCGGGATGAAATAATAAAATCCATCCGGAACTACTTTGGGCTTCCAGTTCGTCGTCTACTTGTATGGTTTGCCCTGGTTTTGTAAAGATGAGTGAACCTTCTTCAAAATCATATCTATTGCGCCCATAACCAAATGACCCGGAAAATCCTTTTTTGAAACTTATTTGATAAAAGTCCATCACATAGGTGGCATCTCCAAAATCGAAATCGGAGACCCTGCTATCAAGCGGCATAACCGATACTAAAGGGTGTCTGGGTTTTTCCAAACCAAGAATCCTATGAACCTCACCTATTGAATTTATTCTGATTATTTCTTTCATTTTTTAGTTTACTTCTCAAAGTTCCTTATCATTCGCATAATCATTTTATCAAAACCTTTGTCACTCAACCATCTTCTACCCATAAGGGTTTGTTTAGCCATTTTACCGGCGGCATAGCGCGTTTTTGGATTTTTAGATTTTATAGCTTTTGATATGGTATCGGCAATTACGGAAGGTTCGCTATAATTTCCCGGCTTATATGCATTTGCCATTACTCTCTCCATTGTCTTTTTCAGCGCACCGTATGGACCGGAAATCTCACCAAACTGGTGATCCATTGCCTGGTCAAATTCGGTTTTAATGGCTCCCGGCTCTATCACAACTACGTCAATCCCAAATTGTTTTACTTCCAACCGTAGACAATCACTCCATCCCTCCAACGCATGTTTGGTGGCATGATACCAAGCCCCAAGTGGTGTATAGATCTTCCCACCCACTGAAGAAATGTTGATGATAGTTCCCGATTGTTGATTTCGCATTGTTGGCAACACTGCTTTTGTCACCTCTGCCAGCCCAAATAGATTAACATCAAACTGCCTTTTGGCTTGTTCGTAGTTTATTTCTTCAACCGGGCCATATACGGCGTAGCCTGCATTGTTGACCAATACATCAATTCTTCCTTCGGCTTCGATGATCTTGCTGATTTGAGCATGCACTTGTTCGTGGTTGGTCACATCCATGGCTACGGCTTTGCCTCCTGCCGAAACCAAGTCCTCCATTTTTGCCACTCTTCGAGCAGCGCCGTATACCGTGTGTCCTTCTTTTATCAACTGCAGTGCGGTGGCTTTGCCGATCCCGCTACTTGCTCCTGTTACGATAATTATTTTTTTCATTTCTATATTTTATTTTCTGCTTTGAAATAAATTCTACTCTACTTATTCGTCTGCATTAAATCCAATTTTCTCATTTTACGTATTTATCAAACCAACTTACGATCGGCCCGGGATTCTGGCCTATCCAATTATAAGCTGCCCCTCTCTTCTTTTCTAAATCAAGCCACAGCATTTCTTTTTCCACAGTCAAGTCTTGGTAATACCTTTTTACCATATCTATATTAGTCATCGGATCGTTTTGGTTTTGTATGACTAAGGTTGGTATTGAAATATCCTTTACATACGGTAAGAAGGATTCTCCCGTTAGGTCGACATTTCTTTTTTGCTTATTGTATTTATTGCCTGCCTTTATTAAGAAATTCGGTAAGCCCATTGCCCTTACAAAATAATCGTAGGTGAGTGGTTGAACGGAAATCATCGTTTTCAAGTTTTTAAAATTTTTCATTTCATCTTCCAGTCCAAATGCAAATACACTTGCTCCTTGTCCCATACAAATGGAAAGTAATCCGATATTGGTATTTTGATAGTCGGTATGCTCTGAAATAAATTTTACTGCCGCCACAACATCTTTGCGTTCATTTTTCCCCCAGGAAACCCAACCTGTTCGTTCACTTTCGCCGTGATTACGCATGTCATACATTAGCACGGAATAACCTGAATTTACCAAGTACTTGGCCTGGTCAAGAAACCGAATGTCACTCGTCCACAGTGCATTTTTCATCATTCCCTTTCCTTCTTGCGTATATCCGCAGCGAGAACATTGAACGCCAAAATGCGACTGAATAATTACGCCATTCGTTCCACCTTTAATCAACCAGCCCGATAAGGTAACATCGTCGGCTGTTTTGAACGTAACATCTTCGTAGTTAAGCTTGTATTTATCAGGGGTCTCGAAAACCGGACTTTTTCCTGGTTTTATCATTAAATTGGATATTGCTTTTCCGAACATCTTAGTCGCTTGTTATGATTTACTACGACAAAACTAAAAGCAAACTGTATGTTCTGCTTATCCAAATTACGGAATGACTTATCCGTTTTACAGGTTGCGCCGAGAACGTAAAGAAATGTATGCGGCTCTACTCTTTGCTTCTGCGTGCTCACTCCAGCTAGAAGACGGCATACTCCTACTGGCAGATTCGAAGACAATGTTGCCGAGACGTAAAGACCCTAGACGGTTATAACGACCTCGATATCCATCTATTTAGTTTTAAAATCAATTAAAAAGGGTTTTAGTGGAAATCCGGTTGCGGATTGAAACCGATCAGATACTAATGTTTGATACCTTCTGTTTTTATCCATGCTAACTTCAAATGAAAAAGATGTACCATCATCCGAAAACCCAATTGCCTTCTCTGCTTTTAATACATTTTTTTCTCCTAAGGGACCGAAATCAAATCCCATCATTTGTTTGTTCATAGGTTCTGAAAACATCAGTGTGATTACCTTAAGGTCATGATCAACACCTTCATCGTTGTTGGTAAATTCGGAAATGCGGGTTACCTCCGGGCGTTTGGACTCAAAATTTGTGCGCATATCTTCTATCGTACCTGAAAAATATTGGGTGTTATTAACCAATTCTTCTACGGCTGATTCGTCATGGTAATCCAATTCGATTAGCTTCTTAATCGCTTCTCTTTTATCGGCAGATGTATTATAAAAGCGAGACGCAATTTGGTACCCTACAAAATAACCTAATTCGCTTGTTTCAAATTCATTTTTAGGTGAATTCCAGAGCCAATTGTATACTGTGTTTGGTTTAAACATATCTTCTTCAAATCGCTGTTTTATCCTTTCTTCATTATCGGGTCCAAAAGTGAATGCCTTCCATGGTGACTTCTCTCCGGTAGCCTTTATTGCTACAAACTCAGCTATTCCTTCGTACAAAACAAGTGGCAGTAAATTGTGAACCATTGCATTTTGCTGCGTATGTACATATTCATGTACACATAAAAACGACAAATACGTAACAGGATTAATCTTATAATAATTCTGATTATATTCTGGTAGTTCAAACGTAATAGTCGATGAATCTCCCAAAGCAAATTCCGTCCCCAAAAGCACCATTCCATCCACCCCCGTACCAGGAGATCGGTGGTTCCCAATGGTATAATATATTGTCGAATGCTTTAAGTCGGGATATATTTTTGCCAACTTAACCACACCCTCTCTTAGTTTTTCATTAAAGGGTTCAAGGTTTTCAGTATTTTTTCTTATTGAATTCCAAAATGATGTGCGCGTTGTAAATGTTTTCCAGTATTCCGCCGCCGTATACCTGCGTGCTTCAATCATCCTTTTTTGACCTTTTGATGCTTTATCCAAAAACATGGATTTTATATAATCCATTTGTTTGGTTGAATCTTGAATGCCTTCAATTGCATCGTACGCTTTCCAAAAATTTTCTACATCGGAGGAAACAATTGCTTGCTCCTTAAAAATGGAGGATTCATTCGTTTGAGTCTGGCAGCCCGATATTATTGCAGCTATTATAGCTCCGGCCAAATATATTCGTATCGTATTCACTCTTCTTATCGTATTCAGTTAAATGCCCCCTAACATACCAGGTGCATTTCTATGGAATTTTATAAACAATTTAAATGCCTTTCTACATGAAAAAGGTTTCTCTTACATACTTTGAAACGGCGTTTTCCGAATATATAGCTTTGTCTAGTTCTTTTTAACATCACCACGTAAAGGACACGATCCCATCTTCACTCATGCTCCAAATTGGCTTAAATGGTGGTCGAGGTGCTTGTAAAACATGTTACTCCACTCTTGTTTGTTCAATTGCCCAAAGGAATGAGATTCTTTGCCATCAAAATGATTGGAACCCAGGTTTTGAGTTTTCTCAATATGTGCTATCAACCGTTCTTTTTCGGCTTGAAAGTTCTTTTCTTCCGTTATCAAAAATTCAGGAGCTGTCCGGCTATTTCTTTTGTATGGTTTTTCGCTTACAACCGTATTTTTGACGAATGTCTTTAACATCCATCTTTTAAGTCCCGTCGGTTTGACATGCTTCTTTTCATAGACTAATTCGTACGTTACATTACAATGGGCTAACATTTGTCCAACTGACATCTTTCCCCATTTCCGTTGGGAGGTAGGCTGTAAGGAATTGATTCTTTCAATTGTTTCTTCCGTTACGGATTTATCAAATATATTTTTCATTTACACGCTTTTTGCTTGTTATTGGCCCGCTAGCTATCCCATATCGCATTGACATATTCAGAACTGTCCACCATAACCCCGCGTTGGATAAAAGGTCTCCGTTACAACATCTTTATGGCATTGATTATTTCATCCGATTCCTTGACCAGATCTCTTTTAATCTTTTCTGCTAGCAAAGGTAAGTTATCAAAATCAGGTTCACTTTCTATCACTGCCTCCAAAATAGCATATTGAGGCATTTTATTTCTGTTTTTATTCCAAATAGATCCTTTAAGTAGATTCCAATATTTTTTTTGAATGCTAATTGTATTACCCAGCAACCAAATTTCAAATCTCATTTCTACATGATTCAGCACTAGTCCCAGTTTTAACTTTTCATTTTTCAAGAAGTCATTGGTGTAGTAGAAATACGTGTAATCCAAATATCCGTGAAGTATACCTGTAAAGGAGTACCGATCAGACAAGTTTTTAATACAATCTGTTCTTACTTTCATTACGAACTTCACCAGTTCATTATAGGCGAATAATATATCCCCTTTTTTAAGTTGTTCTTTATAAATCGATATATAATGATTTAAATTTTCCATTCACGTTTTGTTCAACTCATTCCGAACGCTATGTACAAGCAGTGTGCATCAAAGACGGAATTATACTTTTATCAGCACGAGCAGGCCTCAGTTTATTTTATCTTTTTTACCATCATTATGTAGTTAAGCGAAGCACCATCTATTCTAAACATATCCTCCACCTCTCCAATCCTTTGAAATCCTAGTTTTTCGTACAGCCGGATCGCCGGACTATTCTCAGCCAACACCCATAAATCGATGTGTTCAATGCCCGTTTCCCTATTCGCCCAATCTACAATGGATTTAACCAGCAAATTACCCATCCCAATGTTTCTATAATCCCGATGCACTCCCATGCCCATAACGACTCGATGGTGTGTATAATTTTGATTATGTGATTTTAGATCAACGTGGCCAATTATCTCGCTCTTTTTGTTTACAGCAATCAAGACACGTCTCCACCCCAATTCATCAATTGAAATGGAAAGCCCCTGTCTAAAGCTACCCGCCACTTCCTTTGGTATATGCAAATTATTTCTTGAAATGGGAAGAAACAGGGGCGAACTGCCTTTGCCATTATCCGAGATATGGTCATTGAGATAAACAAGGAAATCTTCGATTCCTTCAGGTTCCAAAAGCTGTATATCTATTTTGTTGATCATGTAATTCATTTTCTACATTTTGAAGTGACTTATGTCGTAATATAAAGGCTGTAACAACACCTTTCCAAAATCATCCATTTGGCACAAGTTCACGCTAGTCTCATCAAAAATTACCTAAAAGTAGTATACAAATTACATTGTATCAATACATGTTCATTTTCTCTATATGCCGAAGAGAACAGTTTAGCGACATAGTTCTTGGCATGTGAACAGATGGCATAGTTGTTATACCAATTAAAGGCATAATTGACGCAGGTCATTTTCTCCTCAAATTTAAATTGAATATACTTTTCCGAAAGTCCGAACCTGTAAACCGATTCATTTTCCTACATGCCGGCAATTCTCCTTTTGGTATGCCATAGGGTAATCTTCTAAAATTGTCTCGTGAATGAAATTTTCCCAATCAATTGTTCTTGACTATTAGTCATGTCAGCACCTGGTTCACCTGAGAACTGATTGAAAACCAAATATAGAAAGCTAAGTGGCCGGTACTCCCAAGCCAACCGGATATTCCAAAGGTGCTCAGCAGAAATACTCTCGGAATTATATTGATAAAACCCTGTTACGTGAACTCTCGGATTCAAAGAAAACCGAGAGGATAGTGTGATCAATCGGGCATTTTTGTCTTCTTCTTCGATGCCTAGTTTTCTGATCCGGTTAAAAGTAATACTTCCCTCCAACTCAATATGTGGAATGGGTGCTATTCTCAGATTAGCTTTGATCACATCCAGATTCCCGTCAAAATAACCGCCTGTTTCGGCGGTCAAAATACCCGAATATTTTTTGGAGCGGTCTGTTGAAATATATAATCGATACCGGTTGTATTGATAACTGCCTTTTTCCACGTCTATGCCTAAAGGTGAAAAATCATTTTGAACATTTTGCCATGTAGGTTCAATAGTAAATTGCAAACGGGTGTCGTCCTGAAATCGAATGTAAATTGGGTAGAGTTGGACACTATTTTCTATCAAATCAAAATTAGACGCATGTTGATATAGATTGACCCAAAAACCCGGCTCAAAAGAACGTATGAACGATGGTCGCCATTTAGGTCGCCAATTCAAGTATCCGCCCGGATTGTGATAAATCAAATTTCTACCCAATAGAAAACCCATTGCAGGGTCATATTGTTCCGATATATAATAATGCTCAGAACCGATATGAAATTGGTTTGTGCTGTAACCGATGGCAAAATATCCTCCCATTCCAGCGTTCATATTTTCATCTTCAACCTTGTCCAACGAGTTGGTCACAAAATATCTCAACGACAATGACTCGGAAGGGCGATTGAACCCACTTACGGAAATAGTAGAATTATTTTTTGCACCCAGTTCAATCGTACTTTCATCATATCTATTAGTTAGTAAAATCCCCAAGTTATCTTGTTTATTGTATTGGTGTTCGTACCTGAATATGCCAAAATAGCTGCCCGATTCACCATTGAATTTATTCTGACTCATCAGTAATCCGCCGATATTTCTCTTCTGGTTTCTACTGACAAACCTTGCTCCCATATCAATCGGAATGAGCGAGCCGCCATTATCCAATCCAATATTTCTGCTAAAAAAAGGATTCAGTACGTTACCATTGTCCAATTTAAAAATCCCTGAATTTTCTAAAAAGAACTGCCTTCTTTCAGGAAAAAAAACCGAAAAACGGGTTAGGTTTTGAACTGCCCTGTCCACATCTACTTGGGCAAAATCTGTGTTCACGGTAAAATCCAAAACGCTCTGCGGCGTAATCGCCCATTTTATTTCACCGCCTAACTTTACATCATCGTCTTGTGCCGTTTCTTCTCCATTCACCAACGAACGGTTGTAGTTGTTCAATATATAAGGCTGGATACGGATATTGGTAGCAGGAGAAGGCACATCCATTGATTTAATAGCACCAGCATAAATCGGGCGATAAGGCGAGAAAGCTCTTGGGTAAGCAGGTAGGGCACTTATTTCGTTTGTTCGTCGTGCTCGTCTGACAAAATTCATACGCCAAAAAAAGTTTTCTATTTTCTCCTCGGGGTATCGCAGCGATTTAAAGGGTATAGCAAATTCAGCTGTCCAGTTGTCTGTATTAATCCGGGTGCGGACCTTCCACAGTGCATCATAATCGGCATCAAACAATTGACCATTAAACACTTGCATATCCCGTTGATTGCCGTAGGGAGTGGTCTGAAAAGTAGTCGCTACCTGTTGAGTATTGAACGGGTCAAAGACAACCCCAAACAAGTCATTGCTTCCCCATGAAAAGTCCCGTTCGAGATTACTGACTCTAACCCCTTTTCCTCCAAGACTATCAAAACAAACCACTCCGATATAGATGTAATCCTCATTGTAGAGAATTTTGACAGCTGTTGGGAAAGCTGTCGGTTTTCCCTGAATGGGCTCAACAGTTACAAAATTGTCATAAGCAATTGCCTCCTGATAGGACTCCTCATCTAAAACCCCATCTATTTTTAAATCGATATTGATTTTAGTTGGTTCAAATTCTATTGGATTTTCAGAAGGAGGAAAAATATCTTCTTTCGACTGTGCCGAGGTATCGTTTACACAAATAAATATTAATTGCGATGTAAAAGCTGCAATCAACAACATATAAGTGGCATGCTTCAATCCGTTTCGGATAAACATTATTCCGGATTCGGCATAATTGAAGTAGTGAATACAAATTTTTCTTAAATTCAAAGCAGACAATGCGTTGCTACCGTTGACCTTAGATAATTTATCAAATTGCTTATTGTTCATTTAATAACTGATAACGGGTCGACTGTATCAAACGCAGGCATATGACGTATAACGTCATAATCGTTGGTATAGCTTGAACGTCTTAGTCCAACGCATACGCACGCTGAACGGGCCATTCATCTTCGTAACCTTCTTTCCATTTTTGTGTAAGCAATTCCTCTTCAGTTGCTAAACAAGCTTCTAAATCAGATATAATTTGCTTTTCATTCATGTCCTGACCGATGAATACAATTTCGTTTATGCGATCGCCAAACCTTTTGTCCCAACCTTTTTCTATGTGCTTTTGGTTTTCTACAAATGATACATAATTCATGCGCTTCTGAAAAGGCATACTGCTCCACCATACACCCGCACTATCTGCTCTCAAAGACCCACCGGCTTGCCCCCAAACCAATGCTTGCGCAGGGCGTGAAGCCAACCAAAACATTCCTTTGCTTCTTATAATATTACCGGGGAACTTGTGCTGCACATATTCCCAAAATCTTTTTGGGTCAAAAGGTATTTTACCTCTATAAACAAAAGAAGCAATACCATATTCCTCGGTTTCAGGTGTGTGTTCTTCTTTGTTCAGTTCTTCTATCCAACCTGCACTTTGTTCTGCTTCTTCAAAATTGAACAAACCAGTGTTCAATATTTCTGATGGCCCTACTTTACTAAAGCTGGACTCTACAATTCGCGCGGAAGGATTTAGTTTATGAATGGCAGCTTTGAGAACGCCCAGACGATCCTTGGATACTAAATCAATTTTGTTCAAAAGAATAACATTGGCGAATTCAATCTGGTCAGTTAATAAATTAACTATAGTGCGATTGTCGCCATCTATGTTTGTGAGTTTCCTGTCTACTAAGGTTTCCGGGCTACCAAAGTCTTTAAAGAAATTGAAAGCATCTACAACGGTTACCATTGTGTCTATGTAACTAAATCGAGACAGGTCAATTCCATTTTCTTCATCTACAAAAGAAAATGTTTGGGCGACAGGAATTGGTTCACTGATTCCTGTACTCTCAATCAGTAGATAATCGAACCGATCCTCTTTTGCCAATCGTTCTACTTCAATCATGAGATCTTCGCGAAGTGTACAGCAAATACACCCATTACTCATTTCTACTAATTTCTCTTCCGTTCGAGATAACGTATTTTCATTCTTTACCAGCTCTGCATCTACATTTACTTCGCTCATGTCGTTGACGATTACCGCTACCTTTAGACCTTCTTTATTGTGCAGAACGTGATTAAGTAAAGTTGTCTTTCCAGCTCCCAGGAAACCACTTAATACCGTTACTGGTAGTTTTTTCTGCATTATTGCTTTATATTTTCTTTAACCAATAGATAATATTATTCATGTGCCGCTTTCCATATAATTCAATAAATTTTTTTGTCTCCGGATTATTATTGTCTTCGTAAATACTAATCCGTTTTTCTGCAAAAGTTTTGGTCAGCTTTATTTTGCAATCATTGACAATACAATTTTTCCATTCTTCAAAAGTCAGTGGTATCATTCCAGGTACTTTCATTTAAATCAATTCGAAGTAAAAGTCTTTTTTCTCCGGTTTCCTCGATAGAAGGGCTGCGATGCATAATGGGAGTTCCTTCTGGATATAAGGCGCCCTTAAGGATAACCACATGGCCCGTCTCTACTTGTTCAATAAGGTTATCGCCAATTTTAATGTCTTTATTATTTATTTGGCGTTGAACTACTTTGCTGTTGGTGGTTTCATCAGGCAACCAAAGCGTACCTGGTCCACTATACGTACACAACATTCTCAAGGCGTTAATATCAGTATGAAATTTCCGACACATATTCGATTCAACGGATGCGAGAAGTAACCGAAATACAGAAGCCCCGGCAACTTCCTGGAAGCAACGAAGCAGATAAATAATATCTTCCGTAATTAGATTAAGACCATTCGAATCTAACGCCTGTCTAAGTTCCCTTTGAATTGCATCGATGCTTCCACTTGACCTGAGTTCAATCTTGTTGTCAAGCAAGATCTGTACCTCCCTTTTGAGTGCTGAAATGTCTCTTTTATAGATGGCAATGTTTGTGTCTTTTTGATGTATTCGCCTTAAGATGTCAGGGGCTGTGCCTATCTCTGAATTGCGGGCAGGCTTATGTTCTGCGATAGGTTTGGTGTACGTTTCAATCATTTCGTTGTTTTAAGTGATGCAGGAGAAACCTTAAAAGTAGTGAATAATCAACAAATGCAACAATGTTGCATTTGTTGATTTGCGTATCAATGTACAGATTGCAATCTTCCGGATAGGTTTGGAAGCGTTTTTTTGACTGAACTGGTTACGACCGATTGGCCCAATCCTGTGTGGACAAGAACTTATGACGTCCTGCAGGTGTCGCCCGTGTCTTATTCCTCATATAGGTTTCCAATGACATTTCGGGCCCTTTCATATCCATTCAATATTGGCTCGTTTCTTATGAATCTTATTCTGTCTAAAGAAGAGGTTTTATATGCCTTTGTTTCTTCTAACAAATCCCGCACGATTTGAACCCACTTTTGATAGGCGCCCTTTAACTCATCTATGTATACTTCTTGTGTATAAATTCGTACCATCATTCCAAGTCGTCTTTGAACATCAGCCTCAACGCTTTTAAAGAATATGCCTTTTATTCCAATGGAGGGGCTATTGAGATATATAGAGTCAAGTTCCATTCTACACCTTCTGGCTGCCCATTCGTACATGTCAAATACCAATAATTGCTTTACGTATTCCGTGGTGTCCGAATTCGTGCGATACGAATTCTTTACTTCAAAGGCGGGAGCAAAATATATAGCTTCTTTCTTTATCTTTTTATCTCTTCGCTTCCGGGGTACGTCCATTACAGCGAATAAACCGGTACACGCTCCCCAGCACAACTTATATTTCTCGCACATTTCCATATGCCGATCAGACCTTGTTGTATCCTGA
Source organism: Saprospiraceae bacterium (assembly GCA_028279185.1). Lineage (GTDB taxonomy): Bacteria > Bacteroidota > Bacteroidia > Chitinophagales > Saprospiraceae > JANQSS01. The sequence goes on from JANQSS010000258.1 coordinate 141,868, forward strand.
AAGTCGCTCATTTGAATGCGGTAATCATCACTCCAAAAAATGTGGGAAGCAGTTCTTAGTGAATCTTTTTGAGCTAATAGTTTTGAGCCAAGAAAGAACAATAAAAGTAACAGCAATGTGTTTTTCATAGTTAATTGTTTATGATGGTTTTTAGCCTAATGACAGCACTCTACAACAATACAAATGCTCCTGAAGCCAATTTTGCTGAACCATATTCATCATAATATTCGAGAACATACGCATACGTTCCTTTCGGAAATAACTTATTATCTACTGATCTACCGTTCCATGATAAATCAGCCCCTTCGATCTTAAATACCAATTCGCCCCATCTAGAATATATGCTTAAACTTCTCAAGGTAATACCTGCGCTAAATACCTGTAATTCATCATTAATATTGTCCCCATTTGGAGAAAATGCACTTGGTACAAAATAATTAAACGTACAGTCTTCTAATTGTATAACAGTCTCATCATAAGATGAGCCACATTCATTTTCAACACGAACACCGTATGTACCGGGGTATTTAATACGAATACTACTATTGGTCGAACCATCCGTCCACCGAACATTAACATCCTTGTATTCTTCAATTGACAAAATGATCTCCTCCAAGTTACACAATATGGTATCCGGACCTAAGTCCACCATTGGTGTATTTTTTCTTTGTACCACAAAACTCTCTTCCTGTTGGCAACCATTTGCGGTAATATAAACTAATGAATAATTCCCAGCTTCAGAAACTCTAAATTCTGAGATAGTATAATGCTCATCCCTGATTAAACTAATAACAGAATCACCAACCATATCTACCTCCAAAATCTCATCATCGCAGATTAACAAGCTGTCATCTAACACTCGAGGCATATTCTCTTCAACATTAAGATGCACAGAATCGGCATACAAACAATTCGTTATCCAGAGTTGGTGAATTACTGTATATGTTCCGGATGCAGTAAAAACATATTCCGTGGGCGGTACACCCCCGCATCTATAAACTATATCGTTGCCTCTTTTAATAATCCATTCAGAGTAACCCAAAGGATAGATCGACTGCGGAACAATTTTAACCGTTTCATTTTTGCAAATAGTGTATTCCTCCAACTCAAAGTATCCACTGGGGTTGACTAGTGGATGACAGTAATCTTCTAAATTCATTTCCACATCACTCAAAGTAAAATCGATCAAATCTCCTGAAGGAATTGTACAAACCGTCTGCTCCACATCAATATTGGTAAATACAATGCTAGTATCTACTACTTCTATGCATAAGCTTTCACTTCGACAGCCCTCTATCAGACCATCCAAATTAAATTTCTGAAGTATTGATTTGTCTAAGTTCGAGCTGGTCAAATTTAAGACCCCATTATTAACCAAATCCAAGCTGGTAAAATGGGCTCTGTCATCTTGCCGTAATATATTTCCGGAGATCAGTTGACCCGTATCATCAAGTCTTAGCAACCTTAAACCCTTGGGGTTTCCAGCGCCAACACCGCGAATAGAAACAAATAATTCATTTCTTTCATTAACCATTATTCTAGAATGTACTCCGCCAGTAGGTCGGTCATATCCAAACACAAGTTTTTTTGACCACAACAAACTCAAGTTTTCGTCGAATTTGATAATCATATCATCAGACAATGCATATATATTTCCTAAATCGTCCGATGCCAGGCTATTTAAGTAAATGTTGGAAATAAGAATTGATTTTTGCGCTTCCCCATCTAAACTTAATTTAGCTATGACGCCACCTTGTTGGGATATCGAATTGGTGACACCTCTTGATAGAAAGATATGACCTTTGTTTAATACTATATTCGCCGCATATCCGTACGTAGGTATTTCAAAATTAGTAAAGTATTTATTCCGTAGTACTACCCTTCCATTGGCATCAAATCTTATTAATTCCAGTGATCTATCGAAATTAGTAACCCCCACTAAAAATGAACCGCCCTCACCATCAGAAATCATTTCCTGTCCTGTCCCTCTATACCTGTGTAAATCATTGTATAAACGCGAGTCAGTAACTTGACCATCTTCGGTAACCACGGATACGAGCAGGTTAGCGTTAATTTCAAAAAACAATAAATAATTACCCCACTCCATTCTCACCAAATAATCGATCAAACCTCCCCCCACAGACACGCTATCAAATTTGACTGCTGTACTTGAAATTGGTGTTCCTAAATCGTCTAGCCTTGAAACCATATATGTCTTCTTTTCCCCTACCGGCTTATACCATGAAACTAGTAATATTTCATTTAACCGCCCCGGTGCTGCATCCAACATAGTTAAACCAATTGAGTCGCTGACTACCCTTTGAAATGAATTTTGACCATTTCCAACTCCAACACAAATTATAAGTATAAGAACGAAGCAAACGGCTTTAAAATTCATTGATTCGATGCTTTATTTCATTATATCTACAAAAAGTACTGTTCATGCCCCCATTTACAACACTGGTTTAGGATAAAATAAATTAGAGAATATTGCTATCATTTTGTTCAAAACATCCACTCCCGTTACTCAGTTTTCCATTTTTGTCTTTCCACTTTTTAAAATAATTTTTGCACCTGTATGCTGGGTTGTCATCAACTACAGCGAAATGACATCTTTCAAAATCATAGTAATGAAAATACGTTTCTAATTGAATAAATAATTGTAGTCCATCTGTGGCTATGTTGAGTTATATTTTTTTCATATTTCACACTTCGCCAAAACCGCGCTACAAATGTATTATTGGTTGTAGCGCCTTTTCCATGCATGGAAAATTTCATCTCACTTTTGCGCACGAAAGAGGTGAACGCTTCAGAGGTAGAGTGAGATGCTTCGTCGGTATTGAAAATCGCTAATTCGACCTCGGTTTATATGGCTTTCGAGATAGCCTTTTTGCCTAGTCCGTCTCCATGCTATTTGAAACAGACCAACGGGCTGCATAGCAGAAGTAAAAGCCGTCAAATACAGCGCGTCTTTTTTCATCGGTATATAGATGATGTCCATGACCCATACGCGATTCGGTCAATTGATTTTCACATTTCGAAGCAGGTATGGATGCACTTTTGATCCCTATGAATCCCTAAGATGTAGCAAGGTGTGCTTAAGGGCTGAACGCCCCGAAGGCCCGTCACATGGTAATACAATTGCTCTTCACCCTGGTGGTTGATAGTATGGTGCCATTTACAATGTTGTAAGGAGGCTTCATTCTTTCTCTAGTAATTTAATTACTTCCTCAAATATGAACTCGCCACCTGTTGCAGAGGATGCCGTAATTATCCTATTTTCTTTATCCACAATCTGTCCGTTACTTCTTGTTTCTTTGTCAACTCTTCTCAAGTCAGCACCTTTTTTCTCCAGCTCCTCTTCCATATCAAACGGCAATAGCTTTCCATAGTCCGCTTCAAACATGACTTCTTTTTCAAACCAACTTGGAAAGCAAGTTAACGTCTTATTTTTCACAAGCGGCTCTCCATTTGATAGATTTACATTTACCAATGATGACGTGCCATGCCCTAACGATCCAATTATTCCGCCACTCTCATGTATTTTCGCAATTATCTTATTTATCCGAACATTTTGATGAATGTCCCAGAATTGGCCATATCCTCCCGGGATTACTACAACATCATATTCTTTCGGATCAACCTGTTTTGGCTTAAGAGCATTCTGTATCTTTTGATTATAATAATCGGAATTTAATGCCCGCTGTATGACTTCGGTTGTATCAAATTTATAGTAAATGGGTATTTCTCCACCGTTAGGTGAAACCAAGTCAATTTCAAAATTTTCCTCCGCTAATAAAATAAATGGAACGGCAATTTCAGACAGAAATGTCCCATTTTTATTACCATTCACTTCGGCAACACTTGTACATACGAAAAGAACTTTTTTACTTTTATCGGCTTCCAAATAAAAGCTTGATACGTGCCTTTTAGTAGTACAAGAAACTAGCACACCTAATGTTAGTAACGTAAAAAGAAATTTGTATTTCATATATTTTTTTGGTTGTGTATACAGGTCACGTGTATTTCGTGCTTCTGTGTTTAGCTGTTATAAACGTCATATTTATTATTAGCCATGGTTTCTCATTCTTCGCTTTCAACTTCTATTGCTGTAGTCCCATAAAATCAGTCGAGTCAATTTTACAATTTTCCAGTTTGATTTTATCTCCATACCATTTGTATCCTACATTGTTTTTGAATGTACAGTTTTTGAAGATTATTTTCTCTTCAAACTTCTGATAATTGTTGTCAAAATTAAATACCGGATTTCCACCTATCTCCGGTTGATTGTTCAAAAACATACAATCCGTAAAAGTTACTTCTTTTGTTGAATTGGTAAAGCCTCCAAGAACCGACACTGCTAATTTGCTATCTTGAAATTTGGTGTTTCTAAATTCAACCTTCTGACACCCGTTTAACTCAAATATCAATGCCGAACACTTTGATATTTCTGAGTTTTCAATTGTCAGTTCACGAACATCCTTTGCAATTAGTCCAAATGTTCCTGCTCCTAAAATTTTGCAACGCTCAATGTTGATATTTGAGGATTGCTCAATTCGTACCATTCCTTGTTCTCCTCTATACGTTTGATTTGTGGCATGTCCAACTGTAACATTTTCTATCCAAATGTTATGTGCGCTGGTCAATTTTAAGACATTAGCGTTCTGCTCCGCAAGCATCAATCCCGTGGCTTCACCGCCAATTATTTTCAGGTTTTCAATACCATCTATTTGTAATGCTGATCTTAATTTGTAATTCCGATTTCCAAGAAGTAACACTCTGTTACTTCTTAGTTGGCTCTTTAATTCGTCAGAGGTATGCGTGAATATTGTATCCCTGAAAACCCGTTGAGTTTCATAAAATTCACCGCGTTCGTCAACATGTGATTTCGTATTAGTAGTTTTTGAAGATTCAATACTTCCTGCATTTCCATTTGTTCCACAAGAAAGTAAAATTGCCATAGCCCATATTGCAATCCTTAAAATCATCCAATTATGTACAAATACCAATGCCATTTTCTTTTTCTTCATGATGATCATCGGCCTGGTTAAATGCAATGGTGGCGCATAGTCACTATTGCCATTTCAACTCTTGTTGCCGAAGTTTCCTGCCTTTTCCATTAAAGGTAAGATCATTTCATCATATCGCCTTGTGTAAACCTCTCCTTCTTCCGTTCCCTAAGCATTAAAAACAATGGCAGTCCACCTGCAATTCCAAAAGCAAAAGTATACATCCAAACCCACCACACACTCCTAATTTGTAGCTTCTTTGATTCGTTGTAAGACCAAATGAGAAACAGAAGAACAACAAATAACAAATCAATTGCAAAAGCGGATGAAATGTTGTTGGCGAACATTCCATTAAAGGTGTCTATCGGCCGTGCGTATAAAAGGAAATTACCTGAAGTAAAGGTCTCTTTCATCACAAAAATATTAGGGAGAATTGTTCCTAGAATAGTTAGGAAAAGATACTTTTTCTTCATGATTATAATATTTTAATCGCAAAGCTATACCTCCTATGCGTAGTAATCATTGATAATCGTCAAGAAAAACCTTTTTTTCGTATTCGATTCTTTATTCTGCTCAGTGTTTCCGGTGATACGCCCAAATAGGTCGCAATATGATACTGAGGAATCCGCTGCCATAACTGGGGTTCCTTTTTCATCAATTCTACATACCGCTGTTCGGCATTCATAGTAATAAAGGAAGCAAGTATATCTTGATAAACAATTAATTCACGTTCCATAATTATGCGTGCCAACATTTCCATTCGAGGGAATTTTCCGATAATTTCAGTAACTACTGTATCTTCAATTACTGCAATTTTCGATTTTTCTACTGTTTGCAGATAGTGTTCGGCAGGAGTTTGTTTTGTAAAACTTTCGTAGGAACTTACAAAGTCATTTTCTTTATAAAAAAAAGTGGTCTTTTCCACGCCGTCAACTAAATAGTACATTCGTATAATTCCCTCTATTACAAAGTAAAACGCTGAGGCCGTTTCACCTGATTCCAAAAGATGGTGATGGCCTTCAATATTAATGATTGGTACATTCTTGTCTAAAAAATTAATCTCTTCCGCGTTGAGTTCTAAGTAACTGTTAAAATAGCTTATCAGAGGATTTTTCATTTCTACTGGTGTGAAGTATATCTAGACTATCCGGCGTTCTCAGGCAAGGGTCATAAGACGATCTAATCATTCTCTTTTGCCACTTGCTCTATTTGTGCATTACATCTTCCAGTTCCTTTTTATCTTCTTTAAACAACTTAAAGAATTCTATTGGACTGCTTCAGTCATCTGAGGCCATTCTGTTGATAATGCTTTTGCCAGGTTGTTTTGAAATTCTACTATATGTTTACTTTTAGTTTTTTGCCGGAACATTTTTTCATTTTAATTGACTACAGTGGCTTTACCCCACTCCCTGTGTTCGATAAAACACGATCGTGATCGTGGCTTGTCGTCTGAAATTCATTTAACTGTATACCTCAACACGACTTCATCATTGACTATCCAAGCTACAAAATACGGATTATTCCAAGATTCCATTCACCAGTCAACGGGCCTCGCGCTTTAGTTCACTTTCCGCTAAGTCCTTTTTGTTCGGCAATTATTTTCAGCTGACTTTCTTTAATTTCTCTTAGACTTCTTAAAATTTCCAACGTAATCGGATTCTCAGTTGCATTATTTCTCATCTCTTCTTTTCTAAGTCCAAGTTTAGTATCAAAATACCCAAGAACCAGCGAAATGGAAATGAAGATTATCATAATAATTGGATAAAAAACCAGTCGATTTTCATCGAGTGCTTCTCTTATTCGCTCATTATTTATTGCGTTTAAAAATACGAATGCGATCATCACAAAATTTATATAACTAAGATACATTTTTGCTCTATCCAAATATATCTTCCATCTTACTGCTGTCTTTTTGTTGAGTGGAATTCCAAGTATTCGTATTCTATTTATGGTCATTTTTTGCCAATTTTAAATTTTTATATGTTCTAATACCTGATGATAATTACTATCATGTAATTTAATTGATGATAACGATGCGTACAAATGTCTTATTGCAGTTTAGCCATTGTGAACACTTTATGCATTGATAGCTTCCGTTTTACTTCCTCCTATTCAACAATGGATTACCACATTGCCTTTTCTTCTCAATACTGTTTTTTGAGTAGCCCTTTATTTTTTAGCCCCAACGGAAAACTGTTGCCAAAATTCACTTATTTACAGGCTTGATTTTAATTCTTCTTGGTAGTCTACGTCTTGGGAGATAACCCGATATTTTTTTATCCGGTGTTAATTGATTGTATCGAGATTTAATATATGGTCGATCTCCATCCGCTCCATGAAATTCCGTACTTAAATATTCCCTTTCCTCCTCATCTAATTCACGAACTGTGCCATCTTCTTCAATATACACATAGGCAAACCCCTGTTCTTTCGGTCGTAAAGGCATAAAATGTCGGACATAATAATACAAAGCCAATGTTGCAATTGTCCCAAAAATTGAAAGTGTGATATAAATTATTGTCATTCCTTTAGTTTTACGTTTGCGCAATCCAGACCCTTACTTTGATAGCTCCCATTTTCTTCTTCCAATAATAGAAGCTAACGGAAAATGATCGCCTTCGTCCCGGCGAAGGAGGATATGCTGTTGTATCTACTGTTACATGCAGTGATTCATTCGTTTTCTTCCCAACTTCCTTTCAATTGATCCAAATTTCAGTATAAAATTTTCCTTTTTCCACATAATGAACATCTTGCACTCCAAAAAGTCACTTACAAGCAATAAAACGAGTATATTTCATGGGTTAATTATTCTGATATTCTTCATAACCAATCGCTCTACTCCTCCTAAGGCCCTCCAACAACAAGTGTAACAACAGTAGCCTACCGATAGGTGGCTTTACTATACATTGTTACCTGCTTTTTCCTTTTAATTCATCAATAATTTTTGTATCAACCCAATATATATCCTGATCACTCGTATAGAATAAGTATTTCCCATCTTTAGTCACAAATGGGCAGTATTCATAATGTTCAGAATTTATTTTCTTGCCCATATTGATGGCTTTTGTCCATTGTCCATCTGAGTTCTTGAAACTAATATATAAGTCCCCTCTTCCAAATCCATCGTCACGAATGGAACAGAATATAAGATAGGATTCATCTGGCGCAACAAAAACATCTGCTTCATATCCTGTTGTATTCACTGCCGAATCAAGCAATATAGGCTTTTGAAATTCATTGTCAATAACTTTGGCATAGTATATATCATGGTCTGTTCTAGATGTATCCTTTCTGGTATGACCATTAGAGGCAAAGTACATTGTTCCATCTTCGGTGAAAGAAATATAATATTCATCCCCACTTGTGTTGATGTTCGGACCTGCATTTAGTGGTTCCGACCACCCATCAACAAGTCTCTCAACATACCATATATCAACATCTTTGATTTTTCCCCTTCCATCCAAAGCTCTTTTAGATATGAAATATAATCGATTTTCATCGTTTGAAAGAAATGGGTCATTATAGCTATATCTCTCATGAGAAATAATGGCTATTGGCTTAGTCCAGCTACCATCTTGCAACTTGGAATAGCGAATTTCGTTTCTTTTGCCTACATCAACACCAAAATAAAATTCAGTTCCCTTTTTGTTAAACACCGACCCGAATTCTTGTTCTTCAGTAGAAATAAAGTTAGGTGCGAACATTTTGGGATTTGTTTCGGGCTCTTCTGTTCCCATATATTTCCCTGTCATGTTGAACTTACGAACAAGGCCTTGATCTGCTCCCTGGGAAATTAGAAATTCAGAAATGTATTGAGAACCTATTCTTTGCGAGATTTCTAAGGCAGTGCTTCCTCTTTTATTCTTACTGTTTACATCGACTCCATTAGCAATTAATTTCTGCGTTAGCTCTTTATTTCCATTCAATATAGCCAGTTCGATTAGCGATGTTCCATATAAGGACTGCCATTCATTATTAGGTTGCAATTCAATTAGATTGTTAAAATATTCGATATTATTGAATTGAACCGCTACATGTAATGGCGTTTTTTCTTGATTATCAGTTCCATTAATTTTTATGCCTCTTTTTATTAGAAAGTCAAACACCTCCTGCTGCTTACAGGCTACTGCCCAATGTAACAACGACCTCCCTCGGTCATCTTTTATATCAATTGTACTATTTAAGAGCATGCTATCTAACCTTACCAAATTACCATTGCAAGCTGTTCTAAATACATTTTGTGCACGTAGACCTATACAAAAGGTAAAGCTTATTATGGTTATTAATAGTTTTTTCATTTCATTCAAATTGTGGGTAACGGTCTGCGTATGGTGCGTGCTTTGCATTCACTATACACCTTGTTATGTAGCGTTATTTTTTTCTCTTTTATTCTTTATCCAGTAATCTAAGTTTTCTTCGAACTCTTTGAACATTGAAATGAAGTTTTCTGAATAAAGTTCATGGTCTTCATAACCATCTTCATGGTCGAAACTTACAACAGGGTAGTCAGTGTTATTGTCATTCTGATTAGCATCAAAACAAAGTACCCCATGGTCGCTTAAAGCTGCAAACGGCAGGAAGTTTCTCTCTATTAAGTTTTCGTAATAGCTTTCTATTTCTTGTTTGATGTCCTGAACAAGTGATCCTGGTAAGTTCTCGAAGAAGCCTATTGAATATCCTCCTAATTGTAGTTCTATAAAGTGGCGATGTTGGAGAAAGGATATGTATGAGGCAGGTAGCTTATGTTTGTAATAGCTTTCTAACTCCTGTATGTCAGACCTCTCAACAGTGCTGTCAATTGCAGTCCAAAACAGAGTTCCCTCAAATCGAGTTTCTTTTTCTTTATTGATCATGGAGTCTGGGATTAGCTCATCTATGAAACTATTTCCTCCGATTTCATCCATGAAATCGAAATACTTGTCGATTACTCTTTTAATTCTTTACATTTTTTAATGCTGCATAACGTATATGGTATGCATCGGACAAACGATAGCCCATGTCTGATGTCATACCAAGTGTTACACAGTGTTAATTTTCCTTCTCTATTATTTTTGTCCAACAAAGCCTTGCCTTGTTTCAAATTCAATAATATTCATCTATTCTAGCAATTCTTCGAGACACTTAGCTATTTCTTTAGAAGGTATTCCAAATCCCAGTATGGATTTTGTTGATAATCTATCCACATACTTGGATCCAAATAATTCTTCTTCATTACTCTATACAACTTCACTTCATCATCTAGCCGATTCTCCTTTTTGTACGACTCCAAACGCCTATACATTACTTCAAAATCTCTTCCTTTACTCGGCACGAGAACAAATTGAAATCCCCCATTCCCATCTTGAACATAGTATGATTTGCCTATTTTAACAGAGCTCAATAGCCATATAAACACCAATCCCATAGTTGAAAAAACTCCAAATGTCAATTTAAGCCATCTATTCGAGATCATATAGGTCAGATACCCAAACCTCAATATAATGGCAATTATGAAAATTAGATCGAATTGCATTCTATGTCATATTGTTTTTTAATTCAAATTCACAATACTGTGTAACGGTATCGTATATGCGGCGTGACCAGCTTTTGCTGGGCATGACCGTCATATACATTGTTAGTGACAGTATTATCTAATAAGTAAGATGCAAACTGAATTCCATATTTTTTCGAGACTCGTCTTTATCAATAATTACAATCCCTTGTTCATATAGGTCTATTGAAAAATTTACTCCATCATCCTTCTTAATAATTTTCCAAGCATCCGTCATGCTTTCACTCCAATATATGTCATCAAAAACAAATATACCTGCTCTACCAATACCTGATTTAAGTGCATTAAAATATTGAAGGGTAGGTTCTTTTTTGTGATTTCCATCAATAAATATTAAATTGAATTCTTCTGCTCTTTCCATTAATTTTGGGAATGTATTATCATATAGACCCTGAATTATTTCAAATTTTGAATTTGGCACTATTTCAGAAAATCTTTGATTAGATATTTCGCAAAGTTGTGGCAATCCTTCCATTGTTATCAATTTACCTTTTTTCCCTTTCAATGCTTCAAGCATATAAGACCCTGAAATGCCAAGGTTAGTTCCTATTTCAAGAATTTTTGGATTGTTCACATTCTTGGCTATGTGATATAAAAATTGACACCATTTTTCAGATGATGCTGCCTTTTTACATATATCTCTAACCGCAGCTTTTTTGTCTGAAGAAAATATTTCGTAAGTAATTTGAGTATTATCGGAAAGAAGCTTTTTTCTATATCTTTCGCAGTTTGAAAATGAGTGCAAATCTTCCCTTTCATTAGTACCTGCTTTTGTCGTTTGATACGCAGTTAATATATTTTGAAGTGAATGATTTTCTATTTTCGATAATTTGTTCAATTCCTGTTGGTTCTTTATCCTTCTTCTCAGGATTAGTAGATGTTTAGATATTTTATTCATTTCTGATTATTTTATTGTCACTAACTCCCTTATAACCCGAACATTCCTGTATCCGAGTTACGGTTTTTTCTAAATTTAAACTGTCTAATGGACTACTTATCGAAGTAACTACTTCTGTGCTCACATGGGTATAAACCATAGTCGTCTTCACATCAGCGTGCCCTAATAATTCCTGTATAAACTTAATACTAATTCCGCCATCATGCAAGTGCGTCGCAAAACAATGACGCAATACATGCGGCGTCACACGCTGTCTCACCTGAGCTCGCTTTGACGCTCGTTTCACAATCTTTTGCACGCTACTCGCACAATACTTTCGGCCCGATTGCACTCCTTCAAACAAATACACCACCAGCTTATAGGCGTCACAATATCCCTGCAACGCTTCTTTTAACGATTCTGTAAACATGACAATGCGGTCTTTTTTTCCCTTGCCCCAGCTATGAACGGCTGGTTTCTATCCCACTTGATATCGCAAAGTTTGACTCCGGGCAATTCACCCTATGAAGACCCTAGATTTTCCTCAATAATAAGATACATACCTAGAAAACAATGACTCGCTTCAAGGCTTCACCCGACACACTTTTCATTCTTATCCAATAAACTCCAGGGTCAAGGTTCGCTCTCCACTCAGCTGTATTTGTGATTTCTGACAAAATAACTTCTCCGGTTAAGCCAATGACTTCATAAATCCTTTTCTCCTGCTTCGGGTTTGAAATCGTGATATAGTCGAATGTCGGATTGGGAAATAATGAAAAGTCTATTGAATTCGAATTGGGGCCCTCAACACCGGATCCCACCCCATCGATGTTCATTTTGGTAAGCCCAACGTTATGGCTTATCCACAATTGTTCATTATTGGTAATGACTAGATCTTGACATTCTATGTTCAACAATCCCGAATTGGAGGGTGTGTACATTGTTGTATTGGCACCGTCGTAGTAAATTAAACCTTCTTCTCTTGTACTGATCCAAAAATCTCCTAAATGGTTTTCAAGAATTCCATTGATATAATTAGATGGATTGTTAATATTTAAATCATGTTGTGTCCAATTAAAACCATCATATTCAAGGAGAGATTCCCTCGTGGCGAACCATAAATGGCTCTTTGAGTCCTCATAAATCCAAGCTGCAATATCTATATCTCCAAATTGACCAATATCTAATTCAGTGAACGTCTCATTTTTAAATTCGTAAATTTTATGGTCTGCATTAGAATTATCAAAACCGATTACAAATATTGAGCCAGAGGCAGTATATTCACAACCAAGGCCTTGTGCTGGCGTAATAGGGAGTGGGTATCTCCTTGAAGATCCATCTGGCTGTATTTTAACGAGTGCACCATCTGCCACACCGTAGATGTTTCCCTGTGGATCAAATGTCAATGAACCAATTTTTTCCGGAAGGAGCCGTTCTTCTTTCAAACTATCGTCTTGAATTTGCCAAAGGGATAAGCAATTAACTCGTAGTTCACGTAACCAGTTTTCGCAGTCGTTCGGCTCATCAATGAATTTATATAAAAGACAATTGTCATTCTTTGTTGGCTTTCGTATAGTTTCCCAATGACCATTGCGATACTTTTGGATAAGGTGCGGTGCACTGATGATTAGATTTTCATCACAATCTTTGGTAATGTCATACAAGCGCCATGCCAGAAATCCATCATTTTTCCCATATTGAGTCAGGCTGTTCGCATTGAACTCGAACAATTTATAATCCTGTGCCAGATTTCCACTTTCAACCCAAATAGCACCATAAGGTGTGACCAGGAGGACCTTTGAATCTTCTGACAGAGATGCGTTTAATTGATATACAGTATCCAGGGAGAGCTGGTGATCAATTATCCGACCGACAGCATTGCGCGTATGTATTGTGATTTCCCCAGCTTGAAATTCGTAAAATTTTTCGACATGAATATCGACGGAAATGGACGTCCAGGAATTGTTTTCATAAAGATGCAGATTTGATTCCAATGTAAATATTCCCAAATTCACATTATAAACATATTCCTGCGTTGACAACCAATGCCTGTTCTGTGAATCTATAAAATGCGCCGACTTTTCACTTTGCCATAATGAATCCGGCAGCGCTATCGTATCCGACAAATCAACGCCATCATATCTGAATATTATATTTTCCTGGGTAAACCATAAATTATTGTCTTGGTCGACAGAAGATAATACTATACCATTTGGAAAATCAACGGAATGATCAATGAGTACTCCATTGTCCAAAGAAAATATTTTCATAGGATTTTGATATTCATTGTTTATTCTACTAACAGCGAACCATAGAACATCATTGGCAAGCACCATTTTTCCTACTCCTCGTAATGAATCATTTTGCAAGGTGAAATCTGAACCGTCAAAATAAAATAATCTTTGTTCTTCATGTCCTACCACCCATAGATTTCCATTACTTTCAATCTCAATTTCGTCAACTCCCAATTCCAAGATACGGCTATTGCCAGGATTGAATAACGTCTCTTCTTTTGAATCCAAATCTATGACGAGTAATCCGCCTGTATTTGCACTGTATAACTTGCTTCCGTAGATTTCCGTCTCATAGGTCCTTCCTACAGCGACATACTGTTCCCAAGAGGATTGTGCCGATAGGTTGGAATAAAGATAAAGTAGACAAACTAGAGTTAGGAGGAACTTGTTCATGATAGTTGTATATTCAATTATTGTTTAAGATACCAATTTAGTTGTTCATTTTCAAATGACTAAATATTGATGTGGTATTTTCAGCACTTGGTAGTAATATGATCTGACCCAAATTAATATTGTTTGGGTGAGCTAACCAAACTCAGTTTGCCAAAATTAATTACCCTACTTGAAAAATAAACAACAAAGAAAAGTGTATTATTATTTATCACAGAATACACAAAATGATAAATACTCATGTGCATCGGTGCAAATTGGGGTTAACAGAATTTAATTTGCCTTTTCGTCGAATCCTTGTTTTTCACTAATTGTCGATAATATCACGGCTAGCCGATATATGGAATGACTGCTGGAGAGTACGATATACCTAACCAGCCAAGTTTAGTTGGTGGCTTTTCTTATTCGTTGCCTTACTACGATGCTTATTTAAATTCAAGCTCGGCCAACAGCTTCCAATCTGAAAAAGTATCTAGACTTACCTATGAATTAGCTGTTTCTCTATCACAGCACCATAAGCTCAATGTTCGCATTACACAATCCGTTTCGAAATTGCTCCTGGATTTAAAGAACTAATATTTTTATACTCCGTATTGGCTTTCTTTTTTTATTGAGCCTAACGGTTGGGCTAAACGCAGTAGCCCTTTAGGGGCTACTGCGTTTTAATCTTTAGCCTCTATCATTTCTATTTGATTCAACTTATTCATTTTCTCTATTAAGTCTCCTGTGATGGCAACAACGGCAGGTTTAGGCATATTGTCCGCTTCAAAAGGCCAGCGACTTGTTGGGGCATTTAAATCTATTGTTTGCTCACCAGGATGCTGTACACTCAAAAAAAGTGTTTTCCCATCTGGAGAGAACCAAGGCCCTGTTAATTCGGCATCTCGCGGAGCTGAGGCAACTCGAATGACTTTCCCAGCATCCTCGCCATATCTTGGGATAACAAATAAGCTGTTATTTTTGAAGGGTAGATAAGGACTGCCTTCTTTGTTCATCTTATTGCCAGACATGTCAGATGTAATCCAGAGATTACCGGACAAGTCAAAAGCCAAATTATCAGGGCACGAAAAACTGTTCTCTTCACCACCAGCTATGAAAGTAGATGCCTTGAAGCTTAATGAATCAAATGCACCACTCGTTTCTTCTATTTTCAGAATAGAACCGTGATAATCCCCTTTTGGAATATTATTGGTTAGGGAAACGAGGATATTTCCTGTGATAGGATCTATTTCTATATCTTCTGGTCTATTTAGTTTGGTTGCCCCCAATAGTTTTGCAGCCTCCCTTGCTCTGATTAAAACCTCTGTTTGGTCTCTGAACTTATTTTTTAAAACAGGCTGTGATTCCCAATCCAAGGCTAACCATTTCCCTTTTACAGTATCTGCGACATAGAGTGTTCCTTCTTTCAAAGAATTAGGAATAGCCCCTACGAACTTATACAAATGTTCATCATTCTTATCGTCTCCTGTATAAGCTACTACACGTTTGTCCTCTAATTGGAATAAGGTGCAACACTCATGCGCAAATCGTCCTAGAGCAATGTGCTTTTGTGCCGTGCCATCCTTTGGATCTATCTCTACTACCCAGCCATAATGTTCGGTAGGATAAGGATAGAATTTTTCCCAACCATGGTAACCTTTACTTGTGATGGGTTGATTATTTTCGTCATAGGTCGTCTCTCCAAAAAAACTATCATAGTTTTCCTCACATGTAAGGAAGGTTTTCCATGGTGTTATGCCTCCAGAACAATTGCTATTTGTACCAATAACCGTTGACTTACCTTTAATCTGTGTATCCCAGTTTAGTTGTATTTCAGTATGCCCTGTTATCCTTCTATTATGAGAATCGTTCTCTACTACTGTCCACTTCCCATCTTGCTCTTTAATCCTTATAATACTTCCGCCAACATTATACATTTCTTTGTCAACCTGTTCTTTCGTTTTCTCCTTGTGAAGTTTTTTATCGTAAGCAGAAACAAAAAGCGGGTGTATATATTCGTGATTTACCCATAACAATCCATCTTTAGGATTATTTTCGTCAAGAGGAATAAAGCACGTAAAGTCATTATTGAAACCGAAGGTATCTCTATCACTAATTTTATCGCCCCATCTGATTATAATATGATAGTTTAAACCTTTTGTGAGTTCTAATGAATCTTTATCAGAAGGCTTCAATCCTTCTAACACAAGATTTTTTAACTTTTTAAGTTGTCGCTTTGACAGATATTCTGTGTTGATTGGCGTGGTAAGACTGCCACAACCTGTTAAAAAAGGAGGCACTGCCAATACTCCTAAACTTACCTTTCCTAAAAAAGAAATAAATTCTTTTCGACTATACTTTTTATTGTCCATACTAATCTAATATTTTTTAAATCACTGCCAACGGTTCCCGATACTCAGCGTCTCTCGACGATAGGAGAGATATGCTGTAATCACCTATTGCTGTAGCCAGTATTTCAAACTACATTTAATTTAAGAATTTTTTTACAGCTTGTTTTACTTGTTCAACATCGCAGAAAGCAGCAATGTGTCCGCAATCTCCTGTTAATTCCAATAGTTCACATTCTAATATTTTGGCCAGTTCCTTTGAATAAATTGGGTTTACCACATGATCTTGTTCTGCTATGATAATAAGAACTTTAGTTTTTACCCATTCCGCTAAGTCTCCTGGTTCTATACCACGATTTTTATAAATATTATGTTCGAGAATTGCTTTGAATTGTGCTAACCGGTTAAATGGATTGCCCTGCTGGTTATACCTTTTTACCATGAATTCCTCAAAGTTTTCCGATTCGAATGTTTTTGAAATATGACTTGGGGAAGTACCTGTGAGTAACATAATATCTGTGATTCTTTTCATTGCGTAGTTCATCGCAATTGTATCATTACCAGCATCTTCGATTAAAGTTACTATTAAATTCCACAATACCTTATCATAAAATGACCCTTTTGTAGTTCCATTAATTGCAATTAGTTGATTCATATATTCTGGATATGCTACCATCCATTCATATGCTTGAATTCCACCCATTGAGACTCCAATCAATAAATTTATATTTTCAATCTTCAAATGATTCGTTAAAAGATCATACTGAGAATTAACCATATCTCGAATACTTATCTCAGGAAATTTCGAATAGTTTGATGGTGAAGAAGATACACCGTTACCTAAAGCATCTATAACAACTATGTATTTGCCATTGGTATCGACAATATTCTTTAAGTATTCTAAATTATCCTCACTTGTGCCTAAATGCCATGTAGGCATAAAAACGACATTACTTTTATCCTCATTTAAATTACCTAATGTTCTATATCCTATTTTGCAATTCTTTATCGTATCATTTGAGGTTGTTATAAAGTTTTCAATAATGTGAATTTGTAATTCGGATTGAGAGTAAGTGGGAAGACAGAAAATACTTGCTGTAAATACTATTAATAAGTTTTTAAATGTCATGGTTATTTTTTTAAGGTTACAACGGTTCGGCTATGCGTAGTGTCCCGAAGGGCATTGCGTATAGGTTTTGTTAGGGGTTGTTTTTATTTTTTGTCTATGTAAGTCTGTCTATATTTTTCTGTTATAGGACCTTTATTTTCAGCCCAATAGTACATGTTCTTGTCATCATGTCCGAACCAACCAACTCCATCTGCTTTGAATGTTTTGGGGTTAGCTCCTTTTACAAGTTCGTTTTTGAAGTAAACATGTGCTTCGTCTAGAATATAATAATCACTAACAATTTTTGCAGAGCTGTAATCTAGTGAGTCAACTCGTAGACTGTTCCAATAATAGAATTGGTCGTCTTTGCCCCACTCTTCGTTCACTGCAGTAAACTCCTTTGGGTTTGCTTCATCCAATAAGTCGAACTTATGAAAAACGTGTTTTCTATCATTTGACCACAAGTAGTTTTCAATTACTTGAAACGACCTTGGATCAGCTAAATCAATTATACATTCGGTTCCACCAAACTGAATTAAAAACACATGGTTCTTATCCTTCCAAAAATAATTTTTGACTTGCTCAAATGTTTGAGGGTCTGCGCTCACAAGAACTTCTGCATCTTTAAATACGTGGTTTTTGTCTCTTCCCAAGTCAAGATTCAGATCATGTTCGATTGTTGCAAATGTCTCTTCGTCTGCTTCTTCAATGAGAGTGTATTCATTAGTCCAATTACCCCCATGAACCCATTTATGATATACTTCTCCATCCTTTTTTTCATAACCACTATGACAACTGCTTAAAAGTGTCACGAAAATTAGGTAGACAATTGAAATAATATTTCTTGGTAAGGTTTTCATTTTAAATAACACCTAACGGTAATGACATCTGCCGTGCGCAGCGTACGCGAGCATGGCATGATGTCTAATGTTGTCAGTAGTTCATTATTTCTGTACATGCTCACGGCTCTTCATTAATTCATCGTTAGCTATCCATGCAATAAAGTAAGGATTTTCTTTGTTACTTTTTTTCAGAATTATCATAAACGCTTTGTCAAAAATAAGTTTTTTGGGTACGGGTTTATCAAGTTCTGCATCACTATCTTTAGAAAGGTTCCAGGCTACGCTTTCTATACCCGCTCCTTTTTCGTCAATAACAAAAGCTATTCTTTGAACAGCCTCATCTATTACCAAATCGCTTTGCTTAGTGATCAATTTAACACCAATTAATTCTTCAATGCTATCTTCAAGATTGAATGAGATCACAGGTGCACTAAACTGATCTTCAGCTAAAAACTTGTATCGCCAACCTTGTTTATCTTTTGCTTTCAAACTAGTCTTCTGGAGAAAGTCATCATAGTACTCAGCGAGAGATTCTCTGATTCTGCCTGTCCTATACAATATAATTTGTTCCTGTGCTAATTCTGGCTTAAGTCTCACAGAATAGTCGTTCTGATTGTTATAATGAATAACATCGATTTGCCTTGAAGTCTTTCTTTTACATGTAGGGCAACCAAATGATTCTACTTCATTCTTCTCATTGAAGTTAATGATAGAATTATTTCTAGTCATTTCGTGTTTGAACGGGAGTAATTTGACGAATTCCGATTGCACCTTAATGACCCCTCTTTCGACACTAAAGCTGTTTGAATATTCATCATGTTCGAGAGTGCCAACATGATCTTTGGACTCATTAATTAATTTTACGATTGCACTTTCCGTTGCCAATACACTTCCAGTTTCGTTTTTCAGATGATTCCACGCGAATAACAAAGTTGGACAATAAATACTATTTTTTCCGCTCTCAATATTTTGATCAAGAGTGTAGCAAAAGTTTGTCTGTTCAAGGCTTTCTATTTTTTGTAATGCTGGAAAATTCGACCCATTGCTGCAACCGGCAACAAAAAAGACTAATAGTATTTGAATATTCGTTCTCATTTGTTCAATTACTGACAACGGTTAATGATACCTGCCGTCTGAGCTGTAAGCGAAGATGGCATGGTATCTAGTGTTAGTCACTGGCTTTTTCAACTTTTCCAATTCTGTTAATCCAAAGATAATCACTAAGGCTCGGGTCCACCAAGATCTTCTCTCCAGATTTCAGGTTCGTTAACTGGTTGAAATCGTGATCTTTGAAAAATGGATTTTCAACATATTGATGGAGATTCATTCCCCAGAGTTTCAGTTGACCAATTTTATGTTCAGCTTTGATTTTATCCTGTAATCTGTGCTTTAATATTAAATAGTTGGAAATGGAATTGAACATAGCAGAATATCCAACGCAGTTTGCTTGTTTTGAATTGATTAATTCATTTGGATTGTCAGAAGTTTGCTGGGATGTAAATTTCAATATGTTGCAAGTCAGTTGAGTCGAGATTTCCACTATTTTATTAATATCCATTTTTGTGCCCTTAACTTTTTCGTCAATTTTTTTAATAAGATCTTGATTTGTTATTTCAACGTTAACTCTTGTTCCAATTTCGTCATATTTAATACTTGATCTATAAATGAATCCTCGAAGCAGGAAAATCATCAGAATTGATATTCCAATTATTTTAGTCGTTCTCTCCATTCTATTTCTTGCTTGTGACTAACGACCCGCATAAATGGCGCTTCGAGCTTTTGCTCGTAATGAACATTTTATGCATTGTTCTGCTCAGTTTTCTTTTCATTTGAATTTTAGGATGAATTTTTCTCTCTGTAATTCTTTTGGGTATTCCATTCCTTTTTCGTAGTGGCTTGTTGCAAAAACAACATAAATATCTTGGTTTATTTTTTCAATAGGGTAATTGTATTCACTTGCCTCATATTTTCTTTCATCTCGCTTATCTAAATCATAGATATTTTCAACTGTAACCTCTGCGTGAACAATTCCGCCTTTTGTAGTTACTCCTTTATCCATTCTGTACCAATCAATATTCTCATCGTAAAACCAAACTCCATGATAGGTTTGGTCTCCAACATAAATATCTTTGCTTTCATTAAATCTATCTTCGTTTCCTGTTTTTATTGAGACAAATCTGCAAATTTCGTTGATACCTTCAGCTGATTCTTCATCACATTTGAAAATATTCTCTGTTTCTGGATAATCGTAATAATGTGTTCCCCAAGAATTTGACACAAAAACATCTTTCGTTTTGATGAGTGTCAATTTGTATTTAAATGGTTTTTTCTTTAACTGGATTACATTGTTTTTTTCTTTAACTAATTTCCCGTTCTGCACTAGTTCAACTTTAAAATAGGTTTCTTCTACTGACTTTTCACCTTTTTTCAATGTACTACATGACAAAAACATTGCTATCGAAATTGTAATCAGAATTAGATTTTTCATCTTAATTTTTTCGTTTATGTTTTTCTTAATTGAGCAGAACGGTAATGACATATGGAGTAGCGAAGCGATAGCGAGTCATTCCAGCATGTCTAAAGTTATCTTTTGTTTCAAAATTCCACATTTATCATTGGTGCATTTCCAAGTTCTATTTCCTGAGTTTCGTCACGATTGGATACTTCTTCTGAGTTTAGATAATACACAACCTCAATATTCATCGTTTCAGCGTTAGCGCCCCTGTATACAACTGTTGTGTCTACGCTCGCTACAATATCCCTTATCGTTGTTTGTCCAAAATAAAGACCATCATCGCTGACAATTCGAATTCTTACTCTATTATAATCAATACTCGGTTCACCAGATATACACACATCAATATCGACCAATTCCTTCATTTGATATTCAAAGAAATTTGTTTCACCTTCCGCAATTCTAACTACACCTGATGAATTTGGCCAAAATCTATCTGCAAAACGATACCTCAATTCGTACTTCTTTGCAGCTTCAGTTATAAATATTGTTAATGAAGTTCCTAGTGAATCCGTTCGTAAAGTTTCCAATCTGATTTCTTGGCTTGCAAAAGTAAACCCTTCTGAGTCCTCAACTAGATCAAAAGTGATGTCCACCATGGGATTCCCTGTAAAGGCATTTGTAGCTAGAATTTCAATTGAAGTTTCAGCTCCACCAACATCATCTTTGACACAGCCTAAGGTATTTATCATTAAAATTATTAATGAAGAAATTACTAGTGTTTGATATGCTTTTTTCATAATTGTTCTAATAAAAGATAACGGTTCGGATATCAATCGTGCCGTCGCGAAGCGGGCATGATTTGATATCTAATGTTACTTGCTACCTTTTTTATTCCAACTTTATAAATTGTCCAAGACAAGCTTTGTCGTCTTGGACAATCGTCAGATTGTATACACTAGGTGGTAAATGAGAAATTTTCAAATAATTATTCCGTGTTCTAATAGCGCTTATTAATTGCCATCGTTGATTATGTATATATACAGTTTTCTCTACGTTCATATAATTTAAGGGGAGAATCACGGTACTACTGGAAGGGCTTGAAACAAATCTACAATCTTCTCTTAATCGACTATATGTTGAGTTCTGTATATTATCAAGCTCTAACACCCAAAGGTCAAAAGAGCCATAGTTGTTCTGGACATCCGCATCCATGGATTTCGATCCCCCAAATAGCACTATTGTCCCATCACTCAACAACAAAAGATCGTCTATTACATCATCTTCACTTCCCCCAAAGTTCTGTTCCTGCAGCACGCCTCCACTTTGATTCATCTCAACCAACCAGGCATCCCT
This sequence comes from Saprospiraceae bacterium, assembly GCA_028279185.1. Taxonomy (GTDB): domain Bacteria; phylum Bacteroidota; class Bacteroidia; order Chitinophagales; family Saprospiraceae; genus JANQSS01. The sequence continues at coordinate 164,077 of JANQSS010000258.1, forward strand.
TTCACCATAGTTATTGTCAAGATCAAAATCATCGGATCGTGAAAATCCTCCCAAAATGATTGTTCCAACATTTGTTTCTTCGATAGAAACGATTCTATCAAAATCGGATCCACCAATACTTTTCTCCCAAACAAAGTTCAAATTGGAGTCAATTTTCGCAACCCAAGCATCATAACTGCCGTAATTTTGACTCATATTCCCGTCATTAGAAGTAGTAGGACCACTAATCAAGTAGTGATAATCTTCTGTTTCGAAAACAACTGGCCATAATTCTGCTCTGCTTCCTCCAAATACAGCACTCGATAAAATCACACCATCTTCATCGATTTTAAATAACCAAAAATCCGTACTTGTCCCAGAAGTACCGACATCCAAATCATTTGAATTACTTGATGCCGATATAAGAAAATCGCCATTGGTTAGTTCAATGATATTTTCAGGAAAGTCATAACCAGATCCTCCATAATTCTTTTGCCAAATCAAATTACCAAGCCGATCAATTCTCATTATTATGACGTCTCTTTCACCGTAATTATGTTTAAAATCTCCATTTCTCGAGTCTGACGAAAGTAATACGAGAAAATCTCCATTTTCAATTTCCAAAATTCTCCTGCCAAAATCATTGCCTGAACCACCAAATGTTTTGCTCCATAAAATATTACCAAGATGATCTAACTTCAATATCCAAACATCATTCTCGCCGTTATTCTTAGGCACATGACCATCTTTAGACCTGCTCGAACCACAGAAAACGAATCCGTCGTCACTTGTATATATAATATCCACATTATCATCATCTTGTGATCCGCCAAAACTAGTTTCTGAAATTAAATTTCCACTACTATCTATCTTGATCAACCACATATCCCTACCACCAAGATTTAAACTGACATCGTTATCAGATGAAACTGAAATGCCTAAAACATAATATCCGCCATCCATCAGCTTAATAGCTTTTCTCGTGCCATCAGCTCCACTGCCGCCATAACTTCGCTCCCAGGATATATCCACTTGACATTGTGCGTACTCTTGACCGAAAATCATTAAACAAAACAATACGTTTCTTAAAAGCTCCATAGGAATTACAATTTTAAAATAGTACATAAGAAATAAAATTCGCAATAATGTTCAATGCTCAAATGGCTGTATCTTCTGATCCGCATGTTTGATTCGTTTAACATTATTCGAACTTTTGTAATAAATAAGTTTCTTGGTTGCAAGTAACGTATTGGTGATATGTGGCAGACGCAGCGTAGCAAGTCTGACATCATGATCACTTGTTATAGATTGTGTTTCATTTACTTGTGATTTCATGAATCAATAAGTAAATCTTATTTAACTCAATAGGGTTTACTTCATGTTTATCTTTCATCATAACCACAAAATATTCGAGATCCAATTCTCCATTTTCTTTAACTTTTCGAGGTAAATCAAAATACTTCTTTAGCTCATAATCTCCAATCATCGAATTTTCTGTTATTTCAAAGTTTGAGGATTTATTGATAAAATTAAAGGCGATGACATTTGCATCTCTGACTTTAAATGTGTCTCTGACATAGACAAATTGATTCTTTGGGTTAATATGGTAAGCTTCTACTACATTGATGCTATCAATAATTTCGCTATTGAATTCTTCCAATTCCTCTGCTGGTACCCAAAGTTCTGTATGATGCTCAAGTCCAACTTTTTCGACTTTGTACTTGGACAAATATTTCTTACTTAATTCGAATTCAGTTACAAAACCGTTTTTATATGTTGGCAAGTTCCATTCTCTTGTGATTTGACTCGCGTATTCTTGGTTTGTTACTGGATAGAAAATTGGTTGTTCTGGCAGTCTTGGGGGAAATTTTTTCCAGTTTGTTTCTTGAATCAAATCAAGTTCAGCTTTGTTTACGGGTCTATATAGTTTAGTAGTTTCCATTTTTTAATTCTTCATGATCTATAACGGATGATGGTATGCAGCGTCTCTCGACGTAGGAGAGATATGCTGTCATCACCTATTGTTATGTGCTTTTTCACTTTATTGAGTTATTAATTATTTTATCGTACGAGGCTACATATCGATCAATATCTCTTATTTTATTCATAAGATTATTCACTTCTATTCTTCTTACCGTTAGATTTTTATTCAAATCGCCTTCGTGTACTATAAGGTGTCTACTTTCAACAGCTTTTTCAATGTTTTCAAGAAGTCTATTGTTTTGGCTTAATTCTTCTGCATTCTGACTTAAATCCTTAATGCCATAACATAAGTATAACTTGTCAATCTTTTGAACGTTTTGAGTCACATATTTTGTTAATTTAAAATTCACTTTTTCTTTTATTTTTCTAAGCGGCTTATGGTCTTTGAGTAGATTTATTGATTCTTGATATATCAAGCCAGGTTCTTTAATAATTTCAGATAAATCTCTGGATGCACCTTTTTCTTTAGATAAGGAATGAGAATATCCATAAACTTACTTGTGAAGTAATTATCCATTGTCGCAACTTTTAAAACCAAAACTACACTTAGTATATCAAGATGCTTGAATTTACCTTTGCTTAAGCTTTTCGGATTTCCGTTTAATTCCTTAAATAATCTGACTAATGAGTCACATCTTTTAGTAATAATCGTGTATTTCTGGATTGCATTCATTCCGTCTTATTCTGATTTTGAGATGTGTTTACCCAAGAATCAAATGATTTCTTTATGAGAATATTAAACCAAGAACATACTTCTTGACAAAGTTTTATTTCTTCATCCGAAATTTCAAAACTTTCAGAGTCTTTGGGATGTGTTATTCTATTTCTTATTTTTTTAGCTTCTATTAAATTTGTCCAATTTGCTGTACCAGTCCCTAATTCAATATGGCCTACAAATAACCTATTAAGAGTTTTAAAAATAAATTTTAAGTTGTCCAACAAGTTTAAATGTAAAGCTGTTTTCTTTATAGAGCCATTTGATTTTAATTCAAACATTTCTTCTCTTAATATTAGAAGTTCTCCAATCTCTATTGACCTAACATTAGATTTAGGAGCTTCAGCATTTAGACAAACCTGCTTTAATATCCATATTGTTCCCTCTATATAGGAGAATAAAGTTCTAACATAAGTTCTCCTTGCAAATTGTGAAGACTTATTTGAATTCAATAAGATTTCGGACTCGAACGCATCTTCAAGTAAAGGATTTAATGATTTTTTTATATCTCGTAATTTCATTTATTCTAATTACACATAACGGTTAGTGTATGAAGCGTAGTGGCGATTAGCCACTATGATTTTATACACCTTGTTAGCGGTTTTTATCTACAAATCTTGCAAAAATCCCTTGTTTTTTATTCTTAATCACCCAAATCAATTTAGATGGATGTCTCTCTATAAGTTGATTTGGACCATATTTTCCCCATGCAAAACCATCTTTATTTTCACTTTTCCTTAGATCAGCTATTGTCCAATTGTCACCAACATATTTTGAAAGAAAAATTCGAAATTCAGGATTGGCATTAATGAATTCTTTTTTCGAAACTGTAGAACCGCCACTTTTCCATATTGAGAAGGCTGTTTTGTCGTGTATCTCGTTTAAATGGTTGTTAGATGGGTCTTTATAGAATTCTAATAAATGAAATAGGAATTCATTCAAGCTTTGAGAATTCAATACTATTACTGCTGGATCATGACAGCTAAAAAAGACTTTACCTAGATTTCCATTATCATCAAGGTCAAGAACCCAATAATTCCCAAAACCATCATGTGCCAAAGCCGTTGCATTCGGTGTAAGTTCGCTGTATCCGTAGCACGTCGCATTGTCAAAGATTATAGGTGATGGTCCATAACCTTCCCATCCAGATGTTACTCTGAGAATTTCAATCAATTCAGGATCAATCGTTTTATTTGGAAATTGACTTTTATAGTCTTCAATTTCTTCTTTAGTTAAACCTTTTTGGAATTCAAGCTTAAATTCTTGTCCATCTTCATCAATGAATGTGGATTCTCTTAGCTCTTGTATGATTTCAAGATTTGTCATTTTTTAATTACCGCTAACGGTCTCGCATAAACGCAGTAACGACCGTATGGGAGTTATTGCCGTTTTATGCATTGTTAGCTGCTGGCTTCTTTTTTATTTAATATTTCTTCAATTGGATGAGAATCGTAAATTGTATTTTGATGTGTTATTTCTTTACCTCTTTTCTCGATTCTGTTTTTAATCAATTTACAAATTTCATCATACTCATTTTGTCTTGAATGAAAATTTGGCATTGGATAGAATTCTGGATTTAATTTCAAATTTGCAATTATCTTTATTTCCTTTCCATTAAAGGCTTCTATATCTACTGAGATTAAATCGTATTTGACACCTGTATAAAAAACTGATTTGTCTGATTTTTGAGATGTTCTCATCATGCTATTTATCAAATCTGTTTTGTCATCCAAATATTTGTATCCAAGAATTCCGTTTGCTTTAATTTCTTTCTTTGAAGGTATTTCATCGAAACTTTGTCCGATAATTAAGAACCCAAATTTTTCATTTTCATTTTCGGTGATTGAATGATGAAGTATTAAACCAAATTTTTGGTCTTTGTCTTCTAAAATTATACAATCACCTTTTTTCATGGGTTTTCTTTTTTTTTTGCTTGCAGCTAACGGAGCTGTGGTATGCGGCGTAGGCGTTAGCCTATGATGTCATCACCACTTGTTATAGCACGTTTTTTATAAGTTATTGAAATATTCTTTTTCAATTATTACTTTTTCAACTAACTCTATTTCAACACCTAACTTCAAATCTTTCAGAGTTTTTGCAAGTTCTATTCCATCAATTAAATCTATTGGAGTGGCTCCATCTCTTTTTGCTTCTTTCTTTGCATCTGAGGTGAATGTACCAGTGGTAATTAAGAGTCCCTTTTCCGTTCTTCCGCTCATTGCTCCTCTAAAGTCTCGGATTGTTGGTGAACCAACGCTTCCTTGATATCTTTTACATTGAAAGACTACATGAAAAGAAATGACTACACCTACTTTTAAAATTCCTCGACCATCAATCCCGCCATCGCCACTCCTTCCTTCAACAGTAACATTTGCAAATCCCAATTCCCTTAATAGCCTTTGGCATAATCGTTCAAATTGATCAGGTTCAATCGATTTGATTGTGTTTAAAAGCTCATCTTGCCATTCCTCACCAGTTTCATCATTATCGTTTATATCTACAATAGACTGACTTTGCTCTTCCTTGTCAATTTCCTTTACCTTCTTGTTGACTTCAACTTGGTTGACTTGCTCGGTTTCAAATCCTTTCTTAGTTAATGCCCATACTCCTCTTTTTGAATTTTCTAATAGACCAAATCTTTTCAAATAGTTTCTTGTCCATGCAAGTCTATAAACAAACTTTGTTCTATTTCCGCGATGAATCACATTTAGCTCATCTTCGGATAAATTCATAAGTTCAGACACTTTCTCCTCTATTTCTGAATTTGATCCTGACCCTCCAAGTTCTTTCATGGCCTGAAGGAGTGGGTTAAACATGTCATCATATGTGTAATTAAAATCAATCATCATCTCCAATTAGGCCTTTTAAAAAATATCGCATTGCATCTGAACCATCCTCTAACCTATCTCTTTCGGCTACCTCTTCATAAACACCTTCACCTTCAAAGCTTTTCTCAATCTTTAAACCATCTTTCACCAGAGTTTTTGAAAGCTGGTAGGTTTCAGGAAACTCGTTTTTATACTTTTCGATAAACGCAAATGATGTAAGAATAAAACCTCTATTTTCTCCAGTTTGATAACTATTTGGAAAGTTTTTTAATATCCTCTTTGCATTATTTTCTATAGACTTAATACTTGAAAGTTCTTCAGATAAATCCGAGTTTTCTCTTTTAATTTCATTCGAATATAAAATTGATAGGCCAACTATTATTACTATAAGAAAGGAGTAAATAATGTGTGCCCATTTTGGGTTTTCGATCTTAGTAGATATCAATAGCGATATCAATGAAGCTAAGCTGCCTAAAATTCCTATTAACACTATTGGTTCCATATTTTGTTTTTTAATGTGCTATAACGGTCAGTTCATGCGGCGTGTGACGTTAGGAGCATGTTCGTCATGTACATTGTTAGCCATAGCTACTCATTTATATGTAATATGATTTTATCTCTTAGCAAATGTAGATTTTCAAAATTTGAGTTAAATGCAATTCTGTAACAAAAAGAATTAAAATTTCTTGACGAAATCCCAAAGGTGTTTTCAACAACCTGTTTCAGCATTTTGATAATATACTTACCAGGATAAATATCAATCATATCACTTACGGATTTTACAGCCATTTTTCTTCTTGCTCTAATAAGTTGAGCATTCAATGTAAGTCTTTTATCAATAGAAGCTAATTCCGTGATTATTTGGTCTTTGTACCAATCAATTTGGTCTTGTTTTAGTGAGAATATTCCTCCTTTATAGTCAACAAATCTTTCATAACTGAGAGATACATTTTTAAGAGTCGGACATTTACCCTGTACTACAAAGTGCAGGAGAATTAAATCGTTTAGTACATTTAGAACGTTATGTAAAATGTCATTCAAATTTAAATCATTCTCCACTGTAACACGATTCAGTTTTGGGTTCTCAGCTATAATATATTCTATATACGATTCTTTATCGTCTAAATAATTTTCTATTGAATATCTATTCAGGTAAAAGAGGTTATCTTTTTCTATTTTTCTATTTAATAGATCATCGAAATCCCGATCGACTAAATAAATTTGTTTCTTAATGTCATAGCAGGTGTCACAATGCTCCAAAACATTGTCTTTCCCGCCTAATGGAAAAATCTTCTCTATTTTAATGTCAGGAAATAATTTAGATAAGATACGATGATAGAAATTTTCTTGATTTTCATCCTCAATATAAAATGATATATCATTAAATTGAATGTAAAATATATCTTCGGCTGCACGATAAACGGTGCTTTTTGTGGGTATGCTTTCTTCGACCGTAATCATGCTAATAAGGCATTAAGACTTTGCAATACTCCTTATTATTTCCTACAATTGCGGGGCTGTGTGTCGCAAATAGCAATTGTGTGTTGCCGGGCATAATACTTTTAATGCCTTCTAAGAAGTGCTCTTGCCATTTAGGGTGAAGAGATAATTCTGGTTCATCAATAATAAACAATTTTCCAAGATGAGAATTAAACTTAATGTATGTTAATAATATTAAAATCTGTTGTTCGCCTGAACTTAAATCTGAAAGACGTCTATCTTTTTCTATGACTTTTTTATCCTTATTTAAGATGTTAAAAGTAAGTCTTGAGGTGTCCTTATTAAAAAACAAGTCTTTCGATGAGTCATTTAAAAATGAGTTAATAGTGTCTAAATAATTTTTAATTGGCTTGAATAATCTTTCACTACTTTTTTCAAAATTCTCAAATTCCTTAATTAGTTCTTTGAGTTTTCTGAATTGATTGAGATTGGTGATGTATAAAAGTTCAAACCTATCGTCTTCACTTTTAGATCTTATTATTATCGACTTTAGATTTGTGAAGTAGTTCTTGATTTTATTCTCATCTGAATCTTTGGTTTTCTTTGATGTTTTGATTACATTTTCCTTTAAATAGTTCTTGACCTTTTCTTCTAAAGACTCAACTTGGTTAATAGAAAGTTTGGGACTTGATAGTAGTTCATTTATACTTTGCTCTGTTAAAGTCTCGTCAAATGAAGACATTATTAATTTAGATTTTAATCTGTCATTCAAAGTCAAAATTTGATTTTTATATTTTGAATATTCCCATCCTGCAAGTTCAGAGACTTTGTCTAAAGGAGTCATCCCATTCTTTCTTGCTTTTCTTACTCTTCTTTTTCTGCCCTCTGAATCAATAGAGACATAGGTTTCATTCCCTTCTTCAGCATACAGCTGCCTATCTAATCCAATGACAACTGGCTTTGGTAGATAATTAAAGATAAAATTCCAAGCTTCTTCCTCATGTGGTTCAGGTCCGAGAGACTTGTATTCCTCCTCAAGACTTATTCGCTCATTTTCGGATTTAATTTGTCGGGGATGAATTTTGAAGTCTGCTTGAATTTGAGAATATATTTTATTATTCGATAGATCTTTCAGACTTATAAGAAGTTCTTTCTCGTTTTGTGTACATTCAATAGTATAGGTCTTACCTTTTATTTGAAACCAAAGCTTTAAAAGTTCAAATTTATGAGTGCAAAGACTACCAATGGAAGGTGTAATTATCCAGTTTATTACATTTAATATACTTGTTTTGCCAGATCCATTTATCCCAACAAGAAGATTAATATCCGGATAAAAGGTTATATCCTTATTAAGGTAACCGTATAATTCTTTTATTTCAATTCTTTCTATAATCATTTTGTTTTTTTTAGTTATGGCTAACGGAGTGGCGATACGTGGCGGATTTGGCGATAGCCAATCTGACATCGTCATCGCTTGTTATACACCGTATTTCATCCTTTGTTCTTCATTTCCATTTCTGCTAAATAATCGAGCGAATTGTTGCCTTCTTGGTCTCCTTCGCTTATGAATTTTGAGATTGTTCCAAGGTCAAGTGGCCTTATACTGTGATGAAACATATTGAACAGTTTTGAGGTTAAAAGGCCTCTAACAAAATCATTCGTGTCTATTTCTTTTTCATTGTTGAGTCCATAACAAAGTGAACTCGCTATTAGGTCTGATACTTGCACTTGTTTAAAATCCTTTGAATCAACCAATTCAACTTTAGTGAATTTTAAAGGATAAGTCATTCTACTTTCTCCAAACCCAACTTCTTTCTCTTCCATCTTTGTTGGATTCGATAGTTTCATAATCATAGCATGCCAAAATTCAATTGCTTTTGAATTGTCATGTATTATCTCAAATTGTGATCCTAATTCCTTGTACCAATCATCAGCTAATACATTAAATGTTGGAAAAGTTAGATCAATAATATATGGCTTTATTGCTTCTAATATGTGTGCTTTGATTTCTTTTGAATCCTCAATTATTGTCAAAAAATGTACTGCATCTTTATCTTCAAGTGATTCATTTAGTTGATGTGTAGCCAGGTAAAAAACATCCATGTTCTCTTGACTCGGTTTTCTTACTAAATTTTGAAATGATGTGTAAAAATCTCCAACCAAGGCTTTGTCCCAAGATTGTTCGCAAAAGATATAAAGTAGGTTTGTGATTATAATATTTGATCTGTCCTTGTAGATGTCCTTCCCCATTTCGTACATGACCGGTTCTATAAACCGATCTACAATATGTCCAATTAGAACAAGCTTCTTGTTAGCTACATAGTACTTTATATTGTGCACTGAAATTAAATCATGATTGCAGAAATCTAATATTTGTTGTTTTGATTTAGCGTATTTTTTGAGTGCTTTGAAGTGCAATTCATCTGCGGCAGAATCGAAAACTTCCAGAAGTTTCCCAACTTCTTCATTAGAGTAGTTTACAGAAGCCAATGCGAAATGAGGTTGATTTGGGTCAAGTAAATTTTGACCAGTATTTCCAGATTCATCAAAGGCTATTATTGGCATTCGTTTCTTTTTTTCGTTTATGGTGTATAACTCCCCTATAACCCGAACATTCCTGTATCCGAGTTACGGTTTTTCAAAATTTAAATTATCTAATGGACTACTAATCGAAGTGACTACTTCTGTGCTCACGTGGGTATAAACCATCGTCGTCTTCACATCCGCGTGCCCTAATAATTCTTGTATAAACTTAATACTAATTCCGCCATCATGCAAGTGCGTCGCAAAACAATGACGCAATACATGCGGTGTCACACGCTGGCTCAATTGCGATCGCATAGCGGCACGCTTCACTATTTTTTGCACACTACTCGCACTATACTTTCGGCCAGATTGCGTACCTTCAAATAAATAAACCACCGGCTTATAGGCGTCACAATATCCCTGCAACGCTTCTTTTAACGCTTCTGCAAGCATGACAATGCGGTCTTTTTTTCCCTTGCCTCCTGCTATGAAAACCTGGTTTCGATCCCACCTGATATCGCAGAGTTTGATTCCGAGCAATTCACTTAGTCGCAGTCCGCAGGCATACAACGTCGTAATGATCGTCTTATGCTTTATATTCTCAGTGGCATTGATTAATCTTGCCACTTCGCTCTTGCTCAATATACGGGGCAATCGATAGCTTGATTTAGGACGTTTGACCTGATTAATGACGATACTCGGATTGAATATTACTTTTTCAAAATAAAACTTTATAGCATTAACGTACCGATGGACCATGCTCTCAGATACGCGCCGAGCACTTAGCTCTGACAAAAATCTGTTTACCGTCTGCGTATCCGTATGCTGTAAAGTTTCGCCTCCGGTAAAATTTTTAAATGCAACTAAAGGCCCTATATAAGACTTAACCGTGTTCCAACTATAGCGCATCTGAATCATCATGTCTGTCACTTCTTTAACTAACGAACGATCACCTTCCGAAAATTTGGATAAAAGGTGTGCTTGCTTATCTGCCAAAGAAGGAGAATTAATAGATGTCTGACTCAAGTCTCCCGGATTTAGTCGATTGCAAATGTCAACCCCTTGTCGTGCATATCCCTCAATGAGTCGTTCAATCGTTTTAGTATTGTTCGGAATTACCCAGCGCTCATACCCTTTTTGATATTCCCGATTGGGCACAGATTTTATCAATTGAAAATCGATTCCAAAACCCACCAACTTGACTGCAATAAAATCCGACGTTTCTGGTAACGATAATGACATCTGCTGTGCGACCGATAGGGAGCATGGCATGATGTCTAATGTTCTACTTCGTTAATTTCACCATCGTTTTAGCCTTTGTTTGCTTCTAAGTATTCATGAATGAATAAATCTCTGTTTCTACCAATAGTTTTATCAGTCAAATAAAATCGACCACTCCCAATTAACCAAAATATTTTGTCAACTGCATAGGAGGTGGTTCTGCATGATCTGGCGATATCATCGATGATTTTAAAAGTAAGATAATCTAATGTTGTATTTGATTTAATATCGCTACTTAGTTTTCCTATGCCTTGAAATATTCGCTTTAAATGAACATCCGGTTTTCCGAATCCGTTAAAACCAATCTCCTTTAAAAAGTCGCAAGCAAGTGGAAATCCGAATCCTGATATTTCTGTACTAAGCATTAATGGCAACCCAGGTTTCGCTCGGATGTCTTTTTCAAAAAATTCGGCCCAATTATAAAAATCATCAGCTGATTTAAATGAGTTTAAGAAGTGCGCTGAATCAATGATACTTTGGCAGTATTGGGGCCATATACTCTTAGATTCAGTTCTTATCTTACCAGAAACATTCACTGAGTTCTTTATTGCGCTTAATAATTTCATACGCTCGGTGCGATCATATTCTTTAGCAACTTTCTTCGGATTAAATTTAAACAAGACAGAGTTGAGTGATTCAACACCCCCTATTGATTTACCTATTACCTTGTTACTCATTTGGCGATTTTGCGCCGAAACACACATTCTGAAAAATATTTTCTTCAAATCTCTAGGTTTGTTCGATTCTGAAACGAGATGAATATCAATATCCTCCTTCGTTATGTTTTCAAAGGATAACAAAAATTTTGTTGCAAATTTTAACAGCTCCTTATTAGTCATATTTATCTTTTGTAATGAAGTAGAACTCCCTTATAACTCGAACATTCCGGTATCCGAGTTACGGTTTTTCTAAATTCAAAATTATCCAGAGAACGATTGATCGAAGAGACTACTTCTGTGCCCACATGTGTGTATACTATGGTCGTCTTCACATCCGAGTGCTCTAATAATTCGCTTATAAACTTAATACTATTTTTAGCATAATGCAAGAGGGTCGTAAAGTTTACGGTGTTGGCCCTGGTGTGTAATTAACTCGCAATGACATGTTTTTCATTAGTCGAATAGAATAGGTGTATTTAGCTGGAGCATACCTCCTTCACTTTCTTTCTTACTTTTAAGCCCGCAAAACATGCCGCGATTTATTGCACATATAGCTTATAACGGAAGTCGGTACGCCGGTTGGCAGCGACAGCCGAATGCCATGACGGTGCAGGAAGCCATTGAAAATGCACTGTCCACCGTGCTGCAATCGACTACTACCATCATTGGATGTGGCAGAACGGATACTGGCGTACATGCCTCGCACTACGTCTTTCATTTTGATACGGAAGCTCCCATCAATTTTGATCTGGCCCATCGCCTCAATCGCATGCTCGGTATGGATATTTACATTAAAAAAATAGTGCCGGCGGCGGATACATTTCATGCCCGTTTCGATGCCCGACGTCGCACGTACCAGTATTATTTAATTAAAAATAAGTCGCCGTTTTATTCCGAAATAAAAACACAGTATCCACAATTCCATAAAATAGATGTCACGTTGCTAAAAAAATGTGCCGAACTAATTAAATCACACACTGAGTTTTATCCGTTTTGCAAGTCCCGAACCGATGCGGAAAGTATGACGTGCCAAGTATTCGAAAGCGCATGGGATATTTCAACCGATGAATATATATATACAATTACCGCCAATCGATTTTTACGCGGCATGGTCCGTCTCATCGTGGGCATGTCACTGCGCGTATCGATAGGAGAAATTCCCTTTGAAGATGTCGTCGAAGCACTCGAAAACCAAACAAGATTGGAAAAAAGCTACAGCGCACCGGCTAATGGCCTCTTTCTATGTGCGATTGAATATTGAGAATCGCTTTTCATGGGACGGTGTGCGTTTTACGCTTTGCGTATTGCGCTATACGTTTTATGTACGCCCCTGATATAAGAAGCTACTGCCAGTTGCATCCTGCCCCCGGCAACAATCGGCTCGGCTCAGCCCACAGTTCTCCGTTTACAGTCAACTGCCCACTGTCCACTGCCGCAGTAAATCACCGCATCAATACCAATTCTGACACGCCAGTAACTTCCGCCCCTGTCGGATCAGTTATACGATACTGGACGAGAAAGATCCCGGGTTGCACCGCTTTTCCATTGACCTTTCCATCCCATGTAAAGGGTCCTGCCGATCTTGCATAAATGCGACTACCCCATCGATCGAATATTGACAACTCTATGACTTCAAGTCCTGCAGATGTATAAATAGTAAATTCATCATTTATGCCGTCATTATTTGGCGAAAATGCCGTTGGAATGTAATAGGCATTTCGCACAATGTATGTGGAATATACTTGCTCGCAATTTCCATAATTAAATGACAATGTAATGGGACCGGAAACAGGTTGCACCAGCAATAAGTCATCTTCAAATTCAGTAATTGCGCCTGGAGGTTGAACGCGAATGGTATTGGCCAGGTCACCTGCCTCAGCAACAGCATTGGGCAATGTAATGGCATCGTCAATAGCAAAAACAGTGTCTGGCCAAGTTGTCGAAAGCATCAATCGATCTACGGTAAATTCTATTTCTTCTTCGCACAGACCCGAAGCACTTGCCAAGGTTAGTACAAAATTATATTCTTGCACTTCGGCCGGTAGTGTCATCTGAATTTCAGATTGATTAATCCAGGACGTACCACCAATTAATTGAAGCGTGTACTGGACAGCGTCCGTTTCAAAAGACAACGTGTACGATGTCTCAGCAGCGCATATAAAATCTGATTTATCAATCCAGGAAAAAGAGGGATTAAACAATGGTTCACCCGTCATTTCAATCGACAATGTATCTTGACAAATGTGTAATATCGAATTTAAATAGTCCACAACAACATAATACGTGCCCGCCTCTCCGACTGCGAGTGTAGGTGCCGTTCCAAGGGTCACATAATTTTCATCGAGCCACAAATATTGCTGAATAGAATATTCGACATCAATAACCTGCTCGACATGCAATTCGACTTCTCCACCCGAACACGTTAGCGGGCCGCTTGCAACAATACTTGCATGGTCCATCGTTGCATATTCAATTATAAAAGTATCCAGGCACGAACAACCATTCCCCAAATCACGCGGTAATACATACGTACCATTTTCATCGATGAGGCTATCTCCAACTTGTAAAAATTCATCCGGACAATAAAATAAGTATCGCGTCGAACAGGGTTCTACCAAATTTAATATGACGACAGAATCGCAACCCGGACTTCGTGAATAGGCGCAAATATATTCTCCCGGCGTATCAATCGTCTCGCCACAGAACGTATAATCCATATTAGCGCATAATGTATCTGTACTATAGAATGTATCCGATTCCAACAATACTAAATGAAGAATATAGACATCACGACAATCGGTGTTATGTGTGCTGGTAATGACGTGCACACCCGATGTGTAAAACGTATCCTGGAGCAATACATAATACGGTTCATCACAGACAAAGGCATCAGCGATCAGTGTATCCCAGGGTGTCACAGTAAGTACGAGTTCGGTAATCGAATCGCATCCAGCTACTGAAGTTGCTGGACAAGTATACGTATCGGTTTGATGGATATAGGTTCCACAGAACAGTAAGGAATCTCCCTGGCATATCGTATCCAATTGCGTAATAAAATAGGTAGGCGTCCAGGAAATAGAATAATTTATGGTTTTACACGTATCGTTTTCTACTATCGTACAGGAAGCAGAAGTTGTAGGGTATATAATTTCATTTTGTTGGCAGTCAAAAAAACGTTCATCGTCACAACCGATTAGATTTACTTCTTCTATTTGTTCTGCATAATTTTCTACAATTATTTCATATACAGCATCTCCCTCATCTACAATGTACGATCCCGGGTCCATAAAATTTTGACCGTGTGCTGTTATTATTTCATCAGGACATTTAATAAAAAATTCGGGAGGAATTACTTCTATAAAGATGCAGGCAGAAAGATTTATACAATCGTCTTGAATAGTAGCACAGACTTGTCCCGACGTATTACCCATAGTTATATCTGCCACCAGCGAACCAGGTGACGCCGAAATAATAGCTCCCGGTGGCGCAGTCCACTCGACCACAAAAGTGTCCAGTGTACACATACCACAATGACAGCCATAGCTTTCATAACACTCAAACTTCAACTGCGCAGCCGTATAGGTGGCCGTATAAAATTCCGGAACGGTCGTCGGGCCGCTTATCGTAAGCGAGTCTAATGGTCGACCGCGGAGTGCCCCTTGAGCTAAATTAATCGTGTAATCACACTCATCACTATTAAAACCGTCAATTAATACATAATAAATATGATTGCGTGCATTCGTTAAAAATACGGACCCACTAAAAAAACCTTGCGTTTCTAAATCACCACAATCAGTAGATACCAATTGTAAATCCGTCAAAGCTAAATCGGCACAGTCATTGAATTTTACAGAAGGGTCGAGGCGATAGGCCGCCACCTGAATGCCTTGCCCCGTAATGTCACAATTTGTCGCCGTCCAATCCAGTTGCACAACATCAGTCGAAGGAAAAAATATATACCAATGCGGATTATCTAATGATGCGTCGGTGCATACTGGAAATTGATCGTGATCCACCGATGGTCGCATTCTAAAACATTCCTCGTTACTTTCAATGTAACATAAACTCAACGCCTGTAAAAAATCGATACCCGGCTCGATACGGTTAGGCTCATTGCAACAATCAGATTGAGCCGGTACGCTAATTGGAGTCAATGTTAGGAGAAAAAAAAGTACGGCCAGTTTTTGCATGATGGGCAATTACGTAATTGATTGCTTTGGTAAGATAGGGAATGCATCAAAACCGCTGCCCTTGCCGAAAATATACATGTACTTACCTTACCAAAATTTAAATTATTACAATACCAATTATTCCATTGCAATGCCGTTACAGCCTGCAGTTCTCCGTTCGCAGCCTGCAGTTCGCAGTCTACAGTCTACAGTTTGCAGTCTTCAATTGACTTGACTCAAACTCACACTCAAACTGACTGCCTACTGACACACTCGGTCACCAAAACTCTGCAACACTGACGACTAAATCCAAATTCCCCATATTTGCCTCCCAACAGCCATTACTCCATTGTACAAAGCATTCAACTATGTCATAGCCTTCATCCGCCTCTTATTCGTCATTGGCTTCATGGCCTTGTATTTTATTTACTTTTTAATTACGAGGCCTTTTAAAAAAGACAAGCTGGCGTACGGACTTCAAATTCAAAAAGCCTATACTTCGGTTTGCCTTTTTCTATTCGGTACAAAACACAGTATGGAGGGGAAAATATACGATGGAACAGCCTTGTACGTTTCCAATCACCGATCATTACTCGATCCGGTTATCGTTCGGCACTATATTACTGCACTCGGTGTTGCAAAAGCAGAAATCGCAAATTATCCCGTACTCGGAAAAGCGGTTGCGCAAACGGGTATAGTTTTTGTGGATCGTGAAGATCGAGATTCTCGTGCAAAAGCCAAAGATGCCATTGTCGATAGTTTAAAGGCAGGAAATTCGATTTTATTATTTCCTGAAGGAACGGTATCGGGTGAGAGAACAACGCTACCTTTTAAAAGAGGTAGTTTTCAAAAAGCTGTTGAAGCCAATGTGCCGGTCGTACCCATCACACTCCTATACAACGATAAAAAATATCATTGGTTTAAAATTCGTACGATGCCATATTATTTTAATTCATTTGGATGGCATACGCCCAATGTGCACATGATCGTTTCCGACCCTATTTTTGACAAGGACCCGGAGCGGTTAATGGAAAAAACACGGCATACTATCAATGAAAATTTATTGTCCGAGGCCTATAATTAAAACGTTGAGTGCAGTGTTTGACCTTATTGAGTTTCCACCTGAATAGTTGTCCTGCTTTCGTTAGCGTTGTAATATTCCTGTCATACCTGCCGGTAACCTTTACAAATAAAATGAGTTAATTATCCTGTAAATGACTGAAGCACATAGTTTGTGGTTATTCTTGAATATTTCCATTGATAGCTTTTCAATTTTGAATGCAAATTAAATGTAATTGTTATTACTGTTGTTTAGGAGGCTTGTTTGTTGAAGTCGAACAACTTAATATGCAAGACACCTGAATTACAAACCCTTGAATTTCATCCAGGACAGTCTGGATCTATTAATGATGCCTATATTTGTTTGTTTTCTTTGTTCGGCTAAGCAAAATAAATAAAAAACTAACTTTATCAACGCCGAGTGATAGACATCATAGGGGTTCAAGCACTGCCAGGCGGATAGATCAATTTTTTTATTCTTATAGCAACTCAAGACATTAATTAGTCAAATTTCCTTAGCACATTCGCTCGGCGAATAATCCTGTTGCACGCTCGATTATCCATGCCTGACGGACAGCCTACAACCAAAAATCACTGGTTATCTTTGCCCCTCACAAATGACCTGGGTTACATGGATCAAATGATTACTCGCTTTCCGGCACAATTGCTGGAAGCCTTAGAAATAGGCGAACGCGCCGACATTATTGGACACGATCATGCCATTCACCATGTATTTGTGGCTGGAATGGGCGGCTCTGGCATAGGTGCAAATTTTGTCCAATCCATCGTTAGTCAAGAATGCACCGTGCCTATCACTGTGGGCAAGGATTATACGGTGCCGACATTTGTCAATGAACATACATTAGTAATTCTATCATCCTACAGCGGCAATACGGAAGAAGTATTATTTGTATTTGATCACGTAATTAAAACAAACTGTAAAATAGTTTGCGTTGCATCTGGAGGAAAATTACATCAGCTAGCGCTTGAACACAATTTGGACTTTATAAAACTACCAACCGGCTGGTCATCACCGCGTGCATGCCTCGGATATAGTTTCGTACAACAACTTTTTATTCTAAACAAGTTAAATTTAATTCAGGAGACATTTTCGGATAAAATAAAAAAAGCCGTAGATTCTTTAACTGCGAATAGAAACGAAATTCAATCCAACGCGCAAGACATTGCCAATCGAATTCACAATAAGATACCTATAATTTATTCGTCCACCCAATTTGAACCAGCAGCGATCCGCTTGCGGCAACAATTAAATGAAAATTCAAAAATGCTATGCTGGCATCATGCCATTCCTGAGATGAATCACAATGAATTAGTCGGATGGAAATTTAACGAAGAAGATATGTCGGTGATACTATTCAGAAGTGCGCTTGATTCAAAACGAAACGATCTGCGTCTTGATATATCTACTGAAATTATTCGTCCGCTCTGCCACGATTTGCTCGTAATCCAAGGTGTAGGCGGTTCGAAAGTCGAACAATTACTATACTTTGTTCACCTGGGTGATTGGATATCCTGGTATACGGCGCAGCTTCGAAGAGTTGATGCCATTGAGATTGATGCCATCATCAAATTAAAAACAGCACTAGCAAAAAATTAACTTCACTATATTAAAAACCAAAACATGACGTTACAGGGAAAAACAGCATTGGTCACTGGTGGATCACGTGGCATAGGCGAAGGAATCGTTCGAAAATTAATTGCACAGGGAGCAAATGTTGTCTTCACCTATAGAAGCTCTGCTGATCGCGCAAATGCAATTATCGATGATTTAAATGTTGGCGAACGTATTTTGGCCTTACAATCGGACGCAGCCGATTATCAGCAAGCCGAGACATTAATAAAGCAAGCATTGGAGGCTTTTGGATCAATCGATATTCTTGTAAATAATGCCGGCATAACGAAAGACGGCCTTATGCTGCGCATGTCCGAAGAGCAATGGGATTCTGTCATTGAAATAAATTTGAAATCTGTATTTAATTTAACGAAGCATGTCATGCGTCCAATGATGAAAAATCGAGGTGGATCGATTATAAACCTTACTTCCGTTGTTGGTGTATTTGGAAATGCCGGTCAGGCAAATTACGCGGCGAGTAAAGCAGGTATTATAGGATTCACGAAATCAATTGCCAAAGAAGTAGGCTCCCGAAATATACGCTGCAATGCCATCGCGCCTGGTTTTATCGATACTGAAATGACAGGCTCACTCGATGACAAAACCCGTGACGCTTACCTGACCAATGTACCCTTAAAGCGCTTTGGGCAGGTGGAAGAAGTAGCGGACTTAGTTGCATTCCTGGGCTCCGATGCATCGTCATATATGACCGGACAAGTGCTAAGCGTATGCGGTGGCCTGAACATTTGATTCGTTTAAATCGTAAAGCCCTATAGAAATCGGAGTTGACAGCACGAATTAAATATATTGAGCCATATCTGGTCATCCTCTTTCCCCTACTGGCTTTACTCCTGTACTCACCTACCTACCAGGCCGGATTTACACACGACTTTACCGGGTGGTTTGAACGCTATCAGGAATACGGGCCTTCCGGAATCGCGCACTGTTTTGGCTACCATCGCCTGCAGCATGTTATGCACGCCATTCACTTTTCGATTTTTAGTCTGTTTGGCACGTCACCATTTCCCTGGTATTTTATTTATTCCGTTTTATTTGGATTTAACGCCTATCTCGTTTACAAACTTGTTGGAAAATTGACGCACTTTGTCGGTATGAAACAGAATGCGCTACCTATTATAACGGCATTTTTGTTTTTGATTCACCCGTATCAAAGTGCGGCCGTCGTATGGAAGGTTTGTTTTCATTATCTACTTGCTACGGCGTTGATTTTATCCACATTACTCTTTACATTAAATTACATAAAACATAAGCGAAAGGTCGATTCATGCAAGCTGGGCATATCTTTTATTCTCGGAATGTTCACGCATGAATTGATGATTTCAATTCCGCTCATGACCATTGTATTAGCGGCCGTTTTATTTGTCGAAAAAAATCCGTTTTACAAGCGTCTGCTGCTCATTGTTGTCATTCCGCAGCTTCTCTTTCTACTCCTGTATTTTAATTTGCGCCCGCTGTTACTCTTAAATACAGGCAAGGCTTCTGTGCTTTCCGAGCATCCCATTCAACCGATGAAACAGTTGTCAGCGGTCTATCAATATGGAACAAAGCATGCCCTATTCACACGCTATTGGAGTCATGCAGCCAAGCAGAATTGGCAGTTAACTTTACAAAAACCTGCCGTGCTTGTCACATTGGGTATCATTACCCTGTTTCTTATCGGTCTATTTTTTTATAACTACAGAAGGTGCTCACCCACCATTAAACTTCTTGGCATAAGTCTTTTCCTATTCGCAACTGCCATAGCACCGTTTTCAAGTGCTCATATTTCATACATTTTATTCGTCACAAATGATATGTATGGACTTAGTGGATCGGCATTCATTATTTGCGCTACTGTTGCCCTCTTGTATCTTTTTCCAAAAAGGATGCGTGACGTGCTCGTATTGCTCTATGCAACACTTTCGATAATACTTTTGGCCAAGACGATTTATTACTGGCATGAATCCGGTGCCGTGATGAAGAGTTTACAATCGGACTTTCGATGGTATGACGCCAAAAATGTTTATGTCCTGGCGTCTCCGGATAATTTTCGCGGAATCAACATGATGAAATCACATGAAGCGTCCATGCTCGACGATCATCTTTTAGTGGAAAACGGAACGCGTCCCACCTGTGAAATCACAGATATTATTCAATTTAATATGACGAAACGCTCAGACGGTGTCAGCGTCCAGGTACACAGTCCGGACTCCCTTTCAGTCAAATTTAATCAGTGGGGGACCTGGCATTGGCGAAATGGTATAGGAGCCTCTTCCTACGAAAATGAACATTTTAAAGTCGATCTCGCCATTCCTTATTATCATTTAAAAATTAAAAGTAGAAAGGCTGGCGATGTTTTTATTTATCAGGATGGTATGAAGTGGAAGGAAGTGGAATTTTAATAAAATGCATAACCTATTTTACCAACTGCGAATAGAATGTTTTACAAAACTCTCGTAAACAGCTTGCCGAATTTGATCTTTAATTTATTCAACTAGTTGATCGTTCGACTTGGCAGTTATGTTGTAAAACCGAACATGTTCAATTTTGCTTCCGTTAAAGGTTAGTAATGATCGTATTGGAATTTACAGTAAAATTTCTTATATTTGGTCAGCCCAAAAACCATAGCATAACGTCAAGCGAATTAAATGCCTAATATGGTATTGATAATTCGAAGGTTGAATGCTCAAATTCCTCTTTTTCAACCTCGATTGCTTTATTCAATATTATTACTGACACGATAGTTGCGGGTAATTTATATTGTCATTAACCATCTTAATATATCAATTATGAAACAAGCAGTAACAATCGTACTCAGCATGATAATTATACTGAGTGCCGTGGCACAAGAAGCAGACACCTATCGACAATACATGAGTGTATATATAAAACCGAATTTAAAATCGGTCGCCACGTTGCAGGCCAATATGCAAGCGCATAACAAAACGTACCATACCGATGGACCTTTTGCCGCACGCGTATTTGCCATTCAAACTGGCCCCTACGCGGGTTGGTGGCTTTGGCAAATGGGGCCCTGCACCTTTGCAGAAATGGACGAACGAAAAGAAGACAAGGCTCATGATGACCGTTGGACGAATGAAATACTGCCGTATTGCGACGAGGTCAAGAATTTCGAATTTTGGCGGCGAGATGACGGCCTCTCAAATCTTGACAATTTCGAGCCTCCTTATGCCACAGTACGACTCAGATTTGTAAATGTGACGAAGGGGCAAGATCATCGCGTAAAACCCATTTTAGAAAAAATAAAGAGTACACTGGCTACCATGCCGGGTGAAAACTACTGGGGTGTATATGACAATATGTTTTTACAAGGTTATGAACTCGGCCGACATATGGCGCTCATTACACCTTTTAAAACTATGGCAGATATCGATAAAGGTGATGAATTTGTCAAGTATTTCGAAGAATTATACGGTCCGAATTCATTCCAATCATTAATTAAAGATTGGGGTGATACCTTCAGTGATACATACGACGAATACTTGAGATACATTCCCGATTTGGATGGCGCCGCGGAATGATTCAATAAAAAAGTCCTTCGATGATTCGAAGGACTTTTTTAATTCTTTAATTTCTTTTGTCCGTCTGCAGAGGAAGTGAAATGAGTCGTCTATTTATTTAATAGAAACAATTTTCATTTTCACATCCACTTTTGGTCGATCACCAGGCTGGGTTTCTACTTCGGCTATTTTGTCGATTACTTCAAGCCCTGTAACCACATGACCAAAAACAGTGTACTGCCCATCTAAAAACGGCGTACCTCCATGAGTCATTAAGGCATTTTTTTGATCTTCGGAATAGCTCATTCCCGTGCGGCGTTCCATCCCGGTAACCTCTTGTTCAGTTAATGGTTTTCCCTGGACTATATAAAACTGTGAGCCGGACGATTTTCGTTCGGGGTTCACTGCATCGCCTTGGCGGGCTGCTGCCAATGCTCCTTTTGTATGGATAAAATCGGTCGAAAATTCTGCATCAATTTGGTAGCCCGGTCCGCCAGCACCTAATTGCTGAGTCGGCGAAGGATTTTTTGAATTTGGATCACCGCCTTGAATCATAAAACCATTGATAACACGATGAAACAATAAGTCATTATAAAATCCCTCTTCGACCAACTTAATAAAATTGTCGCGGTGTTTTGGTGTCTCATCATACAGTTCAACAACCATGGACCCGTAGTCCGTTTGAATTTCTACTAAACAGTTTTTTGGTGGTACAACCATTAATCTTGATTTTTTAATATTCGTTTTTCCTTTTTCATCCGTGGCGATCAACGTCACCTCATAATTGCCAGAATGTAAGTATCTATGAATAGGTGATTCATATTCGCTGGAGTTTCCATCACCAAAATCCCAACGATATGTTGTCGCGTTTTTAGAATTGTTGGTGAAGGTTACTTTAGCTGGTGCGGTTCGATCTTCCTGTTTGACAACAAAGCTGGCTGTTGGCTTGCTACAAGATGTCATAAACAGAACTACGACCACCAAATATAACCCACTATATAAATTTCTCATTTCTTCAAAAAATTTATTCAAGTTCAATAACTTATTACACATCTACATTCGCGTATTTCGCATGCGTTTCAATGAAATGCCTACGAGGCGGTACTTCATCGCCCATGAGCATAGCAAATACGCGATCTGCCTCGAGTGCATCCTCGATTGTCACTTGACGTAGAATTCGTGTATCAGGATCCATTGTTGTATCCCATAACTGTTCCGAATTCATTTCCCCTAAACCTTTATAGCGTTGTATTTTTATATTCGACGTTTCAGGCGATCCATTGGAAAAGCGGTCGATTGCTGCTTTTCGTTCTTCCTCATTCCAGCAATATTGGTAATTCTTTCCTTTACGTACTTGATAGAGCGGTGGCGTTGCAATATAAATATGTCCATCTTCGATTAACTTTTTCATGTAACGGAAAAAGAACGTGAGTATTAATGTCGTGATGTGGCTTCCGTCCACATCGGCATCACACATAACAACAATTTTATGGTACCGCAATTTATCCGTGTTCAATACTCGTTCGCCATCTTCATTTTCGATAATGCTGACGCCGAGAGCCGTGAACATATTTTTTATCTCTTCATTTTCGTAAATTTTATGTTCGAGCGCTTTTTCAACATTCAATATCTTTCCACGTAGTGGCAAAATGGCCTGAAAATTTCGATCTCGACCTTGCTTTGCCGTACCACCGGCTGAGTCTCCCTCGACTAAAAATATTTCAGAAACATTAGGATCGCGAGATGAACAATCGGATAATTTTCCTGGTAATCCACTTCCACTTAGCGGATTCTTTCGTTGCACCATTTCGCGTGCCTTGCGCGCTGCATGTCGTGCAGTGGCTGCGAGAATAACCTTATCTACAATTTTCTTCGCCTGCTTCGGATTTTCTTCAAGCCAGTGGCGTAGAGCTTGTCCAACTTCACGTGAGACGATTCCGGTCACTTCCGAATTCCCGAGTTCACCTTTCGTTTGCCCTTTAAATTGAGGCTCCGGTACCTTTACTGAAACAACAGCTGTCAGTCCTTCTCGAAAATCCTCTCCGGCAATTTTAAATTTTAGCTTTTTAAATAGGCCATTATCTTCTCCGTACTTCGTAAATAAGCGATTAATTGCTCGTCTAAATCCGCTTACATGCGTCCCTCCTTCTCGCGTATTAATATTATTGACAAACGAGTAAATATTCTCAGAGTACGACGTATTATATTGCATAGCAACTTCTACCTCAACATTATCTTCTTCTGACGTAACGTGGATTGGATAATCGATTAATGGTGTTTTGGACTCATCCAGATATTTGACAAATTCTTTTAATCCGCCTTCTGAATAAAAGTCTTCGGTAACGAATTCGCCATCATCTGCGACTCGCTCATCTGTTATTTTTAATCGCAACCCTTTATTTAAATAGGCTAATTCTTTGAGTCGGTTTGCCAACGTTTCATACCGATATTCAACGGCGTCGAAAATGGATGCATCAGGCTCAAAGGTTATTTGCGTTCCCGTAATATCTGTTTCACCTATAATTTCAACCGGGCCTTGTGGTTTCCCTTCTGCATATTTTTGCTGATGAATTTTTCCATCTCGGTGAACCGTCGCAGTCATAGCTTGGGAAAGCGCATTTACGCAGGAAACACCTACACCGTGAAGCCCGCCTGAAACCTTATAGGTGTCCTTATCAAACTTACCCCCGGCATGTAACACAGTCATAACCACTTCAAGCGCAGACTTTTGTAACTTTTCATGCAATCCTACAGGAATTCCACGACCATCATCCGTTACTGTAATAGAATTGTTGGGATGGATGGTGACGTTGATCTGGCTACAATGACCGGCTAAGTGCTCGTCAATCGAATTATCGACTACCTCCCAAACCAAGTGGTGCAGTCCCTTACTATCGGTGCTACCGATGTACATACCCGGTCGCTTGCGAACCGCCTCAAGCCCCTCTAATGCCTGTATATTACTGGCATCATAATTGTTGTTTGTTGACATATATTTTTTTGGTAATTGTATTCTGAAATTCGGTCCTCAAAGATACCATTTTAAGGCCCGAAAACATAACTTTATAGTTTGTAATTTATTGCTTTTAGGATTCTATTAACACATACATAATCATCTGTTTATCAACGAATTAAAAGACAATATTCCAGCAGAAGAAGGCATTCGTTTCGATGGCGTGGAAGAGGTGGATTTATCCATTGTAAGTCAGGCAATTTTTCGCTATGCGAATGGTCGAAACATCTGGGCGGTAAAAGGTGGTCTCGGTGCCGGTAAAACCACTCTGGTAAAGCACCTCTTAGCTTCATTTGGTAGTTCGGTACACGTCAGTAGCCCGACCTTTTCGCTTATCAATGAATATGTCTGGGAAGATCATGGACAATCTCGGCGCGTCTGTCACATCGATCTGTATCGTCTCGAAAGCCTCGATGAAGTTCTGGACATTGGCATAGAGGAGATATTGGACAGCGAAGCCCTTGTCATCATTGAATGGCCTGACATTGTCGAAGAACTGTTGCCAACAAACTGCTTACGCATTGATATTCAAGAAGATACAGACGGAAGAATTATAGTAGTTTTGTAAGACCCGATCATGAGTCCGGAAGAGAAGAAATATGGAGTCCTGTCCTACTTTGCCCAAAAAGGCCTTGCGACACAAACCGAACGACTAGCTGTCGATAGCGGCAATTTTAAACTGCACATTGGCATTCCAAAAGAATCTACGTTGCAAGAAAACAGAGTTGCCCTCGTTCCTTCTTCGGTCGCCTCTCTTGTTGGTCATGGGCATAAAATATTGGTGGAGCAAGGTGCAGGTGAAAAATCTAACTTCTCCGATCGCGATTTCAGCGAAGCAGGGGCACAAATCATTTATAGTAAAGAAGACGTATTTAAATCGGAAGTTGTACTGAAAGTTGCGCCTCCTACCATTGAAGAAGCGCGCTTATTGCAACCTGATAATTTATTGATTTCACCGCTACAGATTCCGATCATCACCCACGATTACATTAAAACTTTACTGAATAAACGCGTTGTAGCGCTTGCTATGGAATATTTAATGGACGGCGATGGTTCATTTCCCGTGGTTCGCATCATGAGCGAAATGGCGGGAATAAGCGCCGTCCTTGCGGCAGCTGAATTATTGTCAAAATCTTCAGGAGGAACAGGCGTGCTACTCGGAGGAATTTCAGGTGTCCCACCTGCAAAAGTCATCATTCTTGGAGCAGGAGTTGTCGGTGAATTTGCCACACGAACGGCCCTCGGACTCGGAGCCAATGTATGTATTTTCGATAATAATATTTATAAATTAATGCGCATACAACAGCGCGTTGGACAACAATTATTCACTTCATCTCTAAACCCCGTATATCTTGAGCGTGAAATTTTAAACGCTGATGTCGTAATTGGTGCAATACATTCCGAAACTGGTCGATCGCCTATGGTCGTAAGTGAGGACATGGTACAAAAAATGCGAGACGGCTCAGTAATTATTGACGTGAGCATTGACCAAGGGGGATGCATCGAAACATCAAAGGTAACCACACATGAAAATCCAACATTTGTCAAGCACGGTGTCATCCATTATTGCATTCCAAATATTGCCAGTCGTGTGGCGCGAACGGCTTCAATAGCCGTGAGCAATATTTTAACACCTATATTATTAAATGCTGGATCTACACAAAGTATCGAACGCTTGTTGTACAGTAATCGTGGACTCATGCATGGCGTTTATACGTACAAAGGACGCGTTACGAATGAATATTTATCAAGGCACTTTAATTTTAAATATACTGACTTAAGTTTATTGCTTGCATCAAATTATTGAGGTTTAAGTCATAGAGATGATTTGAGGTTTAGCCGAATGAGTATTTCAAAAATATCCCTATTTCCTGAGCACAGTTAAACAGCTTGTTGCGAATTTACTTTTTAATATATTCTGACCTACCAAACTTGATAAAACGAGATGACTTGAGGACAGAAAAGAACCCATCTAGAATCACGCCATGCATTACTTTTATTGTATTAATAAAAATTAATTCATTTCGTCTTTAACAGTTTTCATTTCTATCTTAAATTTTTACAATTCTTCATCAGATGAGGAGAACAATATTCGCATTCCTGACCTTGTGGAGGATTAGAAAGAAGTAATAAGCATCACCTATCTGCGCATTAAACCACCTGGTCATCGTGACTACAATTTTTTGATAAAAGCAGCGATATGAACATTCACTGGCTCCTCTTACCAAACACCATTTAAAATTAGACGGAATGAGAATTTTTAGTACTGCTTGCCTATTTATTTTATTGTTGACAACAAGTATTCGCGCACAAAATTCGCTCTTGGAATTTGCCGGCGAGGACTATTACTTTGTCGAATGCCCCCCATGGTGCAATGATTTTGAACTTATTTTGGATCATACGATATCCTGGGAAGAAGTTACCGTTTATGTATCACCTTCGAGTGGTGTATCGATCAATACAAATAGTGACAGCTCCTATTATATATGTTTTGATTTTCCTGGTACCTACTATGTGATTGGTCAAGGATTGGGATTTGGCCCAAATGGAAACGATGTATTTGTATCAGACACGGTTATAGTCGAAATCTATGAAGGTTACCCAACTTTCGGTGAAATTTTCGGGCCTACGTGCCAAGATAGCATTGACCGAGGTGAATGCCATCAAGCATGCGAATTCTCAACGGTCACATATTTTTTCTCTGGTCAAATCAACTTTGGGACATGGTCTGTACAAGGAGCTGATTCTTACGTTGACAATGGCATCTCTGTAGAGGTTGTATGGGGAGCGGCAGGAAACGGAGTTGTCGAATTCATCCCTGAAACGCAATGTAGTACAGAGCCCATTTCAATCTGCGTCGACATCCTTCCCACACCGGACCCTGACTTTGCAAGTATACCGGCCATTGATAATAATTTGATACAACTGTGTCTGGGTCAACCCGTTTATCTGGAAAATCTGTCACAACACGCTTCTAGATATGAATGGACATTTGGCGATGGTACTATGTCTGAATTATTTGAACCTGAGCACGCATATCAGACACCAGGAAATTATACCATTACGCTTACAGCATTTAATGAATGCGATGATTGTCTGGCCAGCACATCAGTAGAAGTTGAAGTCCTACCGGCTCCTGCTCCTGAATTGAGTTGTGTCGCAACTGTATGTCCTGAAGATAAGGTACGGTACACCGCAACAACAGATGGCTGTCAGACTTTTCATTGGACGGTTTCAGCCAATGGCGTTATCCTTGCGGGTGGTGGCTTGAATGACGACTTCATAGAAATCGAATGGGGTCAAGGACCTGATGGCTTAATCGAATTACTCGTCGAGGACTGCAACCAACCCTATTGTAGCAAGCCTACCATTTTTCGCGTACCAATTGTCAGCACCGATGGACCGATTACAGGAGATGCCATCGTATGCTCTGGTGAAATCGTCACCTATAAAGCACCTTATTTTCCTGGTGTAACATATAATTGGTCAACCTCAAGTTTAGGAACAATCATTAGTGGTCAAAATACGAATGCGGTTTCCGTTCAATGGGCTCAAGTATTTGCCGTACAGCCTAATGAGGAAGTGTCGGTCACATATGGTCATTGCTATCTGGGCTGCGAAGGTTCTGATCAATTTGACGTTCGTATTGTTCCCGAAATGCAAATCGAGTCTGACAATCAATTTTGTTCAGGTCACGATGGAACATTTACATCCACCGCTGGATTTTTATCACAAACAAATGTGGTATCAGCATGGCGATTAATTAACGAGGACGGCACAGAGGTGTACGTATCAGCGACTGATGATGATGAAATAACTATTAATTTGAATTATCCTGCGGGAAATTATACGATGATTGCCACACCGGCAAACCCAAATGACGTCTGTCAGGATTATGTAGAAAAAGATTTTATTATTTCCCCGATACCCGAAATTCCACTCAGTATAATCAGTGATTCATTTATATGTCCAGGATTAAACTATTCATTTGAAATTCAAAATGCCGGGAATTATGAGACGTATTGGACAATTACCGATGGAGGGTCAACACATAATTATCAGGGACAAATTATTACACATACATTTGGTCCGACGCCTCCATATATAGTTGAGGCTGCACATGGCGACCTAATTTATCCAGCATGTATTTCATCGACAATTTCGAAAACACTTTATACCAGCGATGGAGTCAATATCGTAGGCCCTGACGAAAATTGCATGGAAGAAACCAGTTTGTACTTTATCTATGAGGTGCCAGGAGAAATTATTGAATGGCGTGTTGAGCCATCAGACATGGCAGAAGTATCGGATAAACACAATACAGAGGCAACTTTTTATTGGACGAAAAGTGGTAGTGCACAGGTGATCTTAAATGTATGTGGAAATGATATTATTAAAGATGTCGTTATTCATGCTCTTCCCGATCCAGTCGTAAACTTCCCTGCCGGTCTTTGTAAAAATGAGGTTGCACATGTGTCCACTACAATTGACTATGTCTCACAAATTTGGCGAGATTCTGCTGGAGTAGCAATTTCACAAGATTCAACGACACCATTATACCCTGGTTATTACAGTGTGGAAGTCACAGATACAAATGGTTGCGTTGGTAGCAAGGAATTTCATATCGAATTTTATCCTACACCTACAGCGCGAATAAGTACATTAGGAAATACTGGCCACTGCGCTGTTGTTGACCCGATCGAATTGGTCGCAAATACAGACGGTACAAATTATAATTTTCAATGGTATCACGACGCGGTGCCAGTAGGTACAAATTCACCTCGATATACGGCTACAGATTATGGTGTATATCAAGTAGAAATTACCAATCAGTATGGATGCAATGTTTTTTCAAATATTATACAGGTCTTTGATTGGTGTGACGGAAGTGGTGGTGTGTGCAACGGTCAAACGTGTAATGCGTATCCATGCGTTGTTTATGGTGGGCTAGATTATATAAATGGAAGTATTGATTGTAATACAAAAACCTACGAAGAAAATAGTCCGGTCGCCATAATTCCAGGAACGGTCAATTGGGATATTGAACAACCTAATGGTACATATACAAGACTTACTGGAGATAATGTTCAGTTTACCTATTCCGATGCCGGATATTATACGGTAGTTTTAACGGCTCAAGTTGATGGTTATGCCTATCCACAACCAGGCTGCGTACATCTTGTTGCATTTAAAGATACCGTACCTGCAGCTGCCCGATTTGATTATCACGGTGCTTGTGCCAATGCCGTCATGCAATTTGATGACTTATCAACGTTTTTACCCGACTATGGAATTACAGCATGGGACTGGGATTTCGGCGACGGTAATTTTTCAACCGACCAACATCCAACCAACATTTATACGGCATCAGGAACATATTTAGTTGAATTGACCATAACATCAACGACGGGATGCACATCAACATTTAGCCGGACAATAGAAGTGTTCTCCTCCCCAGCGTTGTCAATTAATGCATTGGCAGAAGCATGTGAAAATAATCCTGTCTTATTGGAGGTCACATCTTCGCAGTTATTATTTAACACAAGTTGGGATTTCGATGATTCCGGCAGTTCAAATAACACAGCAACAGCCGAATTAACTTATCATGCCTTTTCTACCGCAGGTATGTATAATCCAGAGGTCACTGCAAATAATATTTTTGGTTGTTCCGCCACTGAATCAGTAGCGATTGAAATATTTACAAATAATTTAACAGGTGATATTACTTCCACCAATGGAACCGTGCTATGCGAAGGTGAGCTTACGGATTTAATTTCACCGGCAGGAGGTATTTCGTGGGAGTGGAATACTGATGAAATTACGGAACAAATAACAACCGACGAAGCAGGTTATTATGACGTAATTGTTGAAGATGATCACGGCTGTCAATACGCACCTGATCCTATTTTTATTGAAATTCAACCTCGGCCGGTTGCTCTGGTCAACGGACGTGAGTTGTTCGGACCTGGCGATGCCAGCCCCTGGAGCGATACAGTCGAAACTTGTGAGGGAGTGGATATAGAATTACAGGCATTTGCAAACAGTAGTGTATCCTATTTATGGAATACGACACAGACCACAAAAACGATATCCTTTACGGATGAGGGTGGGAATTTACTTTCGGCCGGTATCCATACATTTTCGGTAACGGTGACCGATTTAATTACTAACTGCGAATCACTTCCGGCAGAAATTCATGTTATCGTTCATGATAATCCACAAGATTTTACAATTTCGCTTCAATCCGGAACGGGCTGTTCTGAAATGTCCAATTTCTTGCAAGTCGATAACGTCGAACCAGGTGTTACCTATGAATGGTCGGACGGTCAGGTTGGTCCGGTAATAGAAGCTTTTGAGGCAGGTGTCTATTCCGTACTGGCAACAAATCAATTCGGCTGTACAACAATGTCCATGAACTTCATTTCAATATTACAATCACCACGCGTGGATTTATTCCCATCCGGATGTTTTATTCGGTGCAATCCGGACACTGTTTGTATCCCTGATATTCCAAATGTGTCCTATTTTGAAATACGACTTGACAATGTTGTTCTTGACTCCGGGCCAAATTTACCGAATGAATTAATTGCGACGCAAAGCGGAACGTATGAATTGTATTTGGAGAGTTTCAATGGTTGTTCGGCCCTTTCCGAAGCCCTGCACCTTGAATTATATCCAGGATTTGGAAGTGTAGATGTATCCGTTTTTGTCGACCTTAATAATAATTCCATAATCGACGCGGGTGACACCCTCATAGAAAATGTCAATGTTTGGTTAATCGAAAATAACAGCCTGTACGATGCAGTGCGAACCAATAATTTGGGATCAGCCTATTTTCTGAATGTACCGCAAGGGTCTTATGTTGCTGCGATCGATACGACAAGTATTCCAGGAAATTTACGCCCATCGATAAACAATCAGTTAATAGATGTCGTCGGGTGTGATCTTGAATTTATGGATAGTTTACTATTATCGCCATGTCTTGATGAAATATTTTTAGATGTTGCCTTGTGTCCGGGCGACTCCATACAACTTGGTGACACAACTGTTGTTTTGAACGGAAATTTCACATATTTGGATCCTGGTGATGGAATAGGTTGTGACACGCTCTATTCCGTTACCCTGGTTCCACCAGATTCCGGATATATAACAGTGAACACCTATTATGATGCAAATGATGACGGGGTGCTTGATGCCGGTGATTCTCTTCTCACCTCAATTCCTGTAATTTTCACAAACGAAGCATCTGGTTTAAAGGACACACTGAGTTCAGATGCGAATGGTCAGGTCAGGTACAGGGCACAAACCGGTACCTGGATTGTCGAGCTGGATACAGCTCTGGTATTACATGACTGGCAAATTATTTTAGGGCGAGACACGATAACAGTGGGTCAGAATTGCGGCGTCGACAATGACATATCAATTGATTTTCTGTATGGTCCGGGGCAGGCAATTGTACAGATTAATGAAGCAATAGCCCTATGTCCGGGAGATTCTGTGCTTATTGACGGTACATATTATTATGATGCAGAAACAGTCGAGATTATGGTATTAGGAGGTCCGGCGGATTCACTGTTTATCTACGACATCACCCAATTACCGGAAATAGAAATTAATGAAATTACTGTAGAGTCGTGCGAGGGTCTCGACAATGGCGCCGTTACAATAGATGCAGTATCAGCCAATGGACCTGTTTCCATTTCGTGGATGCACACATCTTCTGCCTCATTTACATTAAATGATCTGCCGCCAAATACATACGAATATTCGGTAAGTGACGGTATGTGTCAACTTGCAGGTGAATTAAATATTGGTGAATATATTTTCCCAGCATATACTATTGATGCCATCGACCCGAACTGTCCGGGTACGACACAGGGGCAAATAAATATTTCATTGGCCACACCCGAATTGAGCTGGAGTCTCGATAGTATAAATTACACGACAGATAATTTCATCGAAATGGCTGCGGGTACATACACTGTTTATTTTACAAATGGAAATTGTTATCAATCAAACACTGTAATACTCGATGAAAAATTAGTTGAACCCCTTGTTCTTGATCCTGTTATTGATTTACCGATTAATACACCCATTCAACTAACCCATAATTATATTGACAGTATATCGCACCTATTCGAGTGGTCCCCTTCGACTTATCTTAGTTGCGCCGACTGTGCATTACCCACATTCAGCGGATCGGAAGAAGATGTCGAGTTATTTTTAGTAGTGACAGACTTGGACGGCTGTGAGCAAGAAGCGCAGTTGCTCATTCAAACTGATGAAGGCCAACACATTTTTATTCCAAATGCATTTAGCCCTAATGGTGATGAAATCAATGATTATTTCAAACCATTTGTTCGACCTGGTGTCGTGCAGACAGAGCGCCTCGAAATATTTGACAGGTGGGGAAATATGGTATATGCCGAAGGCGTAAATCCAGCGGTAGAGGAAATTCGCGGATGGGATGGTAAACGCTATGATAATTACCACATTCCCGGATTATTCATTTATAAGGCAAAGTTTGTCTATTTAAATGGCAAGACAAAAGAAATGACAGGTGAAGTTCATCTCATGCGATAGACGGTACGAATTTACTGTTTTGGTTGGTTGGAAAAGAGCGTCAGGAATGGTCCTGGCGCTTTTTAATTATTATGCCCCAAACACTTGGGTGGCAAATAATGAAGCATTCTCAGGATTCCAACCTACTGCTGTCCCAACATGGGTATACGTGGGATTAATTAAATTTTGGTAGTGCCCGGGAGAGGCAACCCAATTGTTCACAAGTTCGACCGCCGATTCACGATAGGAATTCGTAAGTACTTCTCGTCGGCCACGAAACTCCCGACTAGGAAAACCTTTGTACTGGACATTCTCTGCCATGGCCCGAAATTGCCTTCCACCAAAAGCGTGTATGCGATCTTTCACGGTTGCCTTATGCGCAGCATCCTGATAGTGGGTTAATTGGTCAAACTTTATTTGAAAATTATTGTGATCCAGTGCAGCGGCGTATAATATTGGATGTGGCTCCAGTGGAGGCACCCCATTTTTCTCGCGTACTTCATTAATGCCATTATGCACCAGCGTATTCAGTAGATCAAAATTAATATTATGAATATCGAGTTGCTGATGTACATTGCGTACTTTAGCATCATAAGGATTTGATGAGGGTGTACGTACGCTATGCTCATCTTCATTTACGTCAATAAGGTCGCGAACCTTTTTGATAATAGGGCCCAACGGACCGCTTCGGTCTAAGCGTTCGATAAATGATCTTGCCTGGTTATTGTTTTTGCCAATGTCATTCAATGCTTTTAGAAGTGTGAGCCAGGCAGAGTTTTCGTTTTCCTTAAATGCGATATCCAACAGTTCAGATTTTGCCGCGTCAATGTGACCCTGACGCAGTGCGCGATCAACATTGCCATAGGCTCCCGAATACGCATGAGCGGGTAAGTTATTATCGAGCCAATTTTGTACGATATGTTTTGGCTTGCTACCCACAAAGCGAGCGATGACTTCTTCATTATAAAAAAGCAGAACAGCTGGTATAGATTTAATATTAAATTTAGACGCAAAATCCGGATGTTCTTCAACATTCACAGAAGCCAATCGCCAGTGTCCATCAGCATTTTTTTCGAGATCTGCTAAAATGGGTTTTAATGTCTGACATGGTCCGCACCATGTCGCATAGAATTGAACGAGGATGGGAGACTGCTTACTTGCTTCGAATATTTCTTGTTGTGCTGAAATCATTGTTCTTAGTTAAAATGAAATTGCGGTCGTCAATATGTAGAGACAACATAGGTCTATTTATTTAATAAATGTAGCCCTACTTTAAGTAATGTCGAAAAAAATCACAGTTTAAGCCCCGGACTAAAAAGAAAAATTAATAAATATTAGTGGACGAGCGTTCCTACCGATTCTCCCTGAACCAATTTTGATAAATTCTGCGGTTCATTCACATCGAAGACGACAATAGGCAAATTGTTTTCCTGACAAAGCGTAAATGCAGTCATGTCCATAACTTTTAACCCCATACTTATCACACGTGCAAATGATATTTGATCATAGCGCTCTGCTTCCGGATGTTTTTCAGGGTCAGCAGAATAAATTCCGTCGACGCGTGTTCCTTTTAAAATCACATCTGCGCTGATTTCGTTGGCGCGCAATGCCGCCGCCGAATCAGTCGTAAAATAGGGGCTACCAGTGCCAGCGCTAAATATAATAACACGACCTTTTTCCAGATGTCGTATTGCGCGTCTCCGAATATAAGGTTCGGCAATTTCCTTCATTTCAATCGCAGAAATTAGTCGTGTATATACACCTTTTAATTCGAGTGCGCTTTGGAGGGCCATTCCATTAATTACAGTAGCCATCATACCCATGTAATCACCTTGTACACGTTCGATTCCGGAGTCGCCGGCTTGTAATCCCCGGAATATATTTCCACCACCGATTACAACAGCAACTTCAACGCCCAGATCGATTAGATCTTTAATCTCTCTCGCATAATGCTGCAGTCTTTCAGGGTGTATGCCGAAGGACTTATCTCCCATTAACGATTCCCCACTCAATTTTAATAGGACACGACTATATTTTAAATCAGACATGTATTATTTTTCAATGGACTGCCAAAATAAACAATCAAAAAAAAAGCGAATGAAAAATCATTCGCTTTTTTTATTATCCAAGTTCAACGTGACGAAAGTCGGTCACTGTTAAGTCTGAATTTACACTTTTTAAATATTGGTCAACGGATTGTTTTCCATCGCGTACGTATGCTTGAGATAACAACGTATTCTCTTTGAAGAATTTATTCAATTTACCCAATGCGATCTTTTCCAACATTGCTTCAGGCTTTCCTTGTTGTCTTGCCTGCTCTTTACCAATTTCGATTTCTTTTTCCACTACGGATGAATCGACTTGATCTTTGCTAACGGCTACTGGTCGCATTGCCGCTACTTGCATAGCCACATTTTTGCCAGCTGCGATTGCCTCATCACTTTCAACATTTAAGCCAACAAGAACAGCCGCCTTATTGCCCATATGAATATAAGGTGCAATACCAGCCGCTTCTAAATACTGATAATCAGCTAACTCGACTTTTTCACCAATAACTCCGATCTGCTCGGTGATTTTTTCCTGTAGTGTGATGTCACCAAAATTCATTGCCAGGAGGTCATCTTTCGAATTCGGAAAACTATTCAGAGCCATATCCGCAATCCCCTGAGCTAAATCAACGAAATCCTGGTTTTTAGCAACAAAGTCGGTTTCACAACTCAGTTTAATAATTACGCCTTTATCCCGGTTTGCATTGACATGTGCTATAACCACACCTTCTTTTGCGTGTCGGTCTGCACGTTTAGCCGATAATTTCTGACCTTTTTTCCGTAAGATCGCAATTGCCTCGTCAAAATCACCTCCTGCTTCGGTTAGTGCTTTTTTACAATCCATCATGCCAGCACCTGTGGCATCGCGAAGTTTTTTAACATCTCCAGCTGAAATCTTAACTTCCATTGAATTCCTTTATTTATAAATTATTATGATTAAATTAAATTGAGGCTTCTTCCTCTTTCTTTTCTTTCACTGCCTTACGCTCATCGAGACCTTCTTTGATACATCCAGTTAGATAACTTGTAATCATCTCGATTGATTTAGAGGCATCATCATTTGCCGGTATTGGAAAGTCAACCTGATTGGGATCAGAATTTGTATCGACCATTCCAAATGTTGTTAGTCCTAGCTTCTGTGCTTCCGCAACAGCTAAATGTTCATGAAAAATATCAACGATAAAAATCGCCGAAGGAAGTCTATTTAAATTCGCAACGCCTCCCAAAACGTTTTCCAACTTATTGCGCTCACGTGTTAAAGTCAAACGTTCCTTCTTTGTCACGCTGGTCAATGAACCATCTGCCAACATTTTATCAATGTTTTGCATTTTCTTTACAGAACGACGAATGGTGGAAAAGTTTGTCATCATTCCACCCAACCAACGTTCGGTAACGTATGGCATATTTACGGAGCGTGCCGCATGCGAAACAATTTCTTTGGCTTGCTTCTTGGTCGCCACAAACATGATTTTGCGACCAGACTTTGCTATTTGTTTCAAAGCGGATCCGGCTCGCTCAAGTTGATCCGTTGTTTTATTTAAATCGATTACGTGAATACCCTGACGCTCCATGAATATGTAGGGGCGCATTTTAGGATTCCACTTACGCTTAAGGTGACCAAAATGGACGCCTGCATTCAAAAGATCGCTATATGAAGGTTTTTGCATGATTGTCTTTTTTATCGTTCTATCAAATTAACGTTTACTGAACTGGAAGCTCTTACGTGCTTTCGGTTTACCGTATTTCTTTCGTTCGACAACACGTGCATCCCGTGTCATCATTTTGTGGGCCTTTAACACAGGTTTATTGTCCTCATTTAATTTTACGAGCACGCGAGCAATTCCAAGTTGAACGGCTTCAGCCTGACCTCTAAACCCACCGCCATCAACATTTATGTTATAGTCATATTCTGAAGCATCTTCGATTAATGAGATAGGATGTTTCACCTTATTTTGAATATGCTTTGTTGTAAAATAGTCCTCCATTTTACGTCCATTCACCATAATGGCGCCCTTTCCTTTTTTTAGATAGACCCGCGCAACTGCTGCCTTTCTACGTCCGATTGCATTCAATACTTCCATGATCAGATTTTTAATTCTTTAGGTTGCTGTGCTTGATGAGGGTGCTCCGCACCGGCATACACAAATAATTTTTTAAACATTCGTCGACCCAGACGATTTTTAGGAAGCATCCCTTTAATGGCATGTTCCACGGCGTACGTTGGCTTGCGGTCCATCATTTTATCGGCTGTCATGCGCCGTTGACCACCCGGATAGCCCGAATAGAATAAATATTCTTTGGCCGCCTTTTTATTGCCCGTAAATTTTACCTTTTCCGCATTCACAACGATGACGAAATCGCCTGTGTCTTCGTGAGGCGTGTAACTGGGCTTATGCTTTCCGCGTAAAATATTGGCAACGGCTGTACCTAACCGTCCTAGGACCACATCTTCAGCATCTATGATGTGCCAATCGCGCACAATTTCAGATGGCTTGGCCGCCTTTGTTTTGTAACTTAATGTATTCACAATCAATGAATTTTAATAGTCAAAATACTCAGCCCCACATCTCCATTTAGATGTGATTATCGCTAAGGGAGCGCAAATGTAGGATTATATCAGGGCGAAACAAAAGATTAGAGAAAGAAAAAATGTTAAGGTTTTTGTAAGTCACTGAAAAACAGGTCAATTTTCGCACAACTTCTTAGCACAACTTCTTAGCTTGGTCTCGATTTTACAGGCACAATCAGCTTGCCAACAGCTTGAATTCTATCTTTTCTAGACTTTCGAATAGCTCATCTAGCGATTCGATCACGTAATATTTGCTTTGCAATTCAGATTTTGTAAAAGACATGGACATTATTTCATCGAGATCAAATCGTCGTATATCTGTGCCCGGTTCAAAAATTGCATTCGTCTCTCCAAATGATGAAAGTGTCCCTGCACCATATATTTTGTGACCATTCTCAGCTACCACCAGACCAAATTCGATGGAATACCAGTAAACGCGCTCCATGGCGTCCAATAACTCAGGCTGATTTCGACAAGCATAACCAAGACGACCAACCTCCTGCATAAAATCGGCATATCGATCATATATCAGTAGCGGAACATGTCCAAATATGTCATGAAACATATCCGGTTCTTCTAGATAGTCCAATTGTGCTTTTGAACGCAGCCAGGTCGAACTACAAAATTTGCGACGGCTAAGCAGCTCAAAAAATTCAGCCACAGGGATCAAACCGGGTACGACCTCGATAGACCAATGAGTCGCTTTTTTCAACACTTGATCCAAATCCGTAAACCTTGGAATGGCATCACCATGCAACACGGCTTCAAGCTGATCGAGGCAATCTAAATAAGTTTGGCTGGCCTTGCCTTGAAGATTCTTATGTTGTCGGTC
Organism: Saprospiraceae bacterium; assembly: GCA_028279185.1. Taxonomy (GTDB): domain Bacteria; phylum Bacteroidota; class Bacteroidia; order Chitinophagales; family Saprospiraceae; genus JANQSS01. Next base: position 202,894 of record JANQSS010000258.1, read on the forward strand.
AAATAAAATTTGCCAAACTTCCATGTCTTCTTCCCGATAAGCATCATAGCGTTGTATCATATCTCTATCAGTTTTTCATACACCCAAAAAAAAACCCGGCTCTTGAGGAACCGGGCTCGAATTACATACTTTATTTGAACATATTACTCAATTTCCGACTCCATATGGAATTTCGACGGTTGATAATAATATGTGTTGAATTGTCTCATTACTTATCAAATATAGAATAAATTTGCAACGTGCGTTTTATTTAATATGGCAGATGAGTCATAATACACCTGCACAAAATATCTATGCATAAGCACGCTCATCTTGAATACGGCCAATATTTTCCACAACGTCAAATGATCATCTTATGGAAATCAAAGATTTCATCACAAAAATACCAAAAGCAGAGTTACATCTCCATATCGAGGGTAGCTTCGAACCCCAACTCATGTTTGAAATCGCCAAGCGTAACGGCGTTGATATTCCGTATCAATCTGTAGACGAATTGAAACAGGCTTATGAATTCGACTGTTTACAAGACTTCCTGGACATTTATTACCAAGGAGCAAACGTCCTCTTGCATGAAGTTGACTTTTATGATCTGACTAAAGCCTACCTCGATCGTGTAATATTGGATAACGTCAAACATGTGGAAATTATGTTTGATCCTCAAACCCACACTGAACGAGGTGTGTCGTTTGACGTCGTAATCAACGGTATAAAGCGCGCTTGCTCAGAATTTGAGCAAAATCATGGCATGACCAGTATACTCATCATGAGCTTTTTGCGCCACCTTTCAGAGGAATCGGCATTCGCCACACTCAAATCGTCCTTGCCTTATAAGCATTGGATAAAGGCTGTTGGGTTGGACTCGTCCGAAAAGGGTAATCCACCATCGAAATTTCAACGCGTGTTTGAAGCAGCGGTGAGTGAAGGATACATTCCACTCGCTCATGCTGGAGAGGAAGGTCCACCTGAATATATCTGGGAAGCTATTGACCTATTAAAAATTCATCGTATTGATCACGGCAATAGGTGTCTGGAAGATGATAAACTTGTGGACGAAATAATTAAACGGGATCTTGCGCTTACCGTTTGTCCCCTTTCCAATACTGCGCTACAGGTTGTAAAAAACATGAAAGATCATCCCATTAAAATGATGTTGCAAAAAGGGTTGAAAGCAACAATTAATTCTGACGATCCGGCATATTTTGGCGGTTATATGAATGACAATTTTAATGCAATTGCACAAGCGCTTCCACTGACCAAAGATGATGTATATACGTTGGTTCACAATAGTTTTGCCTACTCGTTGTTAGATGAAGAAACAAAAGCCGATTATTTGAATAAACTGGCCGATTTTAATGAAAAATTTTAATCGCTGAGCATTTTCAGTGAAGACAGGTTAATGCATTTAATCTAATTTTTTATAACTCAAAAAGCAATAATTTGTACTACTTAGAATTTATGCACGGGGATATTAAAATTGAGTTTATAAACAGCTTTTCGGGAAAAGAAACCGTCAGGGTCAACAATCAAATTGTTTCTGAAAAATCGTCTATCATGGGTACCATACACCGTTTTGAAATGGTTACAAATGGGTCTACCAAGAAATACTCTTTGCGCACAAAGTTAGGAGGAGCTACGATGGTCATGATCGACCTTTTGTGCGATCGGAACTATCTTTTGCAAAATGAACCCGTTCCATATGGTTCCCCAGGGCCCGGTATAAACAAAGAATTACAAGCCGGTTTAAAAAAGCTCAGGATGTTTGATTTACAAGCTGCGGTGGCTCTTTTTGATAGGGCGCTTGATGCTGACCCCTATAATCCACAATTGCATTTTTATAAAGCTTGTGCCCATTCATTATTAGAAGAGAAAAAAGAAGCATTTCATCATTTGCAACTCGCTATCGATAAAGGACTTGTAGATCGTGGAAAAATATTATCTGAAGATGGATTAGCTTTTATTCGAATTTCTGAAGAATTCGAGGGATTTTGTATTCGAAACAAAATTGAATTGCCATCGTATTAAATTCTTTAATGCGGTTGTGGTGTTGTTAGAATTAAAATTAGGAAAATTAGACCTTTTTATATTTTTTCCAACGTTCACGAACGAATGAATTTAATTCATCCAACGTGTCAAATTCACTAAATAGCTGATGGAGTCTTGAGCGACTACCCTCTGGCGGAAAGACATATTGATTGACTTCGTTATCTGAAATTGTATTTCCACACAAGATTATAAGCCGTTCCACTACGTTCCGAAGCTCTCTAATATTACCGGTCCAATTGTGCGCCTGCAATGCCTGAATAGCTTTGCTACTAAATTTTTTATTTGGAGTCCCGTATTCTGCGCATACCTGCTCATTAAAATGTTCGACTAACAAAGGAATATCATCTACGCGTTCGTTCAGGCCAGGAACATTTACTATAATCACGGCAAGTCGATGGTATAGATCCTCCCGGAAATTTCCGTTCTCGATTTCTTTTTTCAAATCTTTATTCGTGGCCGCAACAACGCGTACGTCGACTTGAATTGGTTTTTCGCCACCTACTCTTGTAATATAATTTTCCTGGAGAGCGCGCAGGACCTTTGCTTGTGCTGACAGGCTCATATCTCCAATTTCATCCAGGAATAATGTTCCGCCATTTGCTTGTTCAAATTTTCCAATCCGTTGTTTAACGGCTGATGTAAAAGAGCCTTTTTCATGGCCAAATAGTTCCGACTCTATTAGTTCGGAGGGAATGGCTGCACAATTGACCTCAACAATTTGTTTTTCCTTACGGCTGCTTTTTTGGTGTATCCATCTGGCGACTAATTCCTTTCCGGTACCATTTGACCCTGTAATAAGCACACGGGCTTCGGTTGGAGCAACACGCTCTATCGTATCTTTAATTAGGTTGACATGAAGTGACTCCCCTATGATTTCTTGAACAGGCGAAGAAGTTACTTTTCGCTTCAGCTTCTTGGTTTCAGAAATCAGATTGTGCTTGTCAAGCGCATTCTTCAGCGTTATAAGAAGTCTATTTAAATCAGGTGGCTTAGAGACAAAGTCAAAAGCACCCATTTTGACCGCCTCCACTGCTGTGTCGATGTTGGCATGTCCGGATATCATGATGATCGGTGTCTCCGGGGACATTTGCTGCAAACGGTCTAACGTTTCCATTCCATCAAGATTTGGCATCTTAATATCGAGGATTACAACATCAAATTTTGTTCGTTTAAACTTGGCCAGACATTCCATGCCGTCTTGCGCTTCATGGACTTCATACTTCTCGTATTCCAATATTTCGGCGAGCGTTTTGCGAATGCTCTTTTCGTCATCTACAATAAGAACTTTAGTCACACCGTCAAATTTACATTGATAATCAATTGCAATTATATTACATTTTTTTGTAATATGAAAATTAAACGTTAACTAAAACAAAGTGTAAATCGCTATTGATGTCTCATTTAGTCAATATATATGGACGACTGCTCCAAACATTGATCTATCGAAGATGGATCTTTGCATCAGTAAGAAAAAGGATTTGCATTTACCTACTGACAAAGCTGAAAGCAGCCCAGGCCAGTGTACTAGCACCGTAAAATATAGCCTCTTCATCCACATCAAAGTAAGGTGAATGCACCGGTGCCGTTATGCCACGGGATTCATTCCGTACACCTAATCTGAAAAAAACCGCCGGAATTCGCTCTGCATATCGCGCAAAATCTTCTGCACTCATTCTGAAAGGCAATTCCACGACTGAATCGTTTCCAAAAAGCTCCCTTGTCAAGACGCTCATTTGGTTTGTCAATTCCGTATCGTTGATCAAGCACGGGTATCCGTGTATAATATGCACGCTTGCAGTACACCCGGCCTGGTGCGCAACCTGATGCGCGCACGTTTCGATCAGTTTCAGTGCTTCTGCGCGCCAGCCTTCATCCATAGTACGCAACGTTCCCTTGATAACCACTTTCTCAGGTATGATGTTAAATGAACCACCAGGTGTTTCTATTTGCCCAAAGGACACCACTGTTGGAATGGAAGGGTCTGAGCGACGACTCACGACCTGTTGGACTGTAGTAAGAAAAGACGCCGCGGCTATAATTGGGTCGGTAAACTCTGCAGGAACAGCGGCGTGTCCCCCTTTACCTTGGACAACGACCGTCAATTCATCCGCAGAGGCCATGAACATGCCAGACTTAAATCCCAGCTTCCCGACTTCCAACGGGGGATGCACGTGCAGTCCTATAATGGCAGCTGGTTGAGGGGCTTGGTCCAAAACACCCGCTTCAATCATTTCTCTGGCGCCTCCCGGAAGTTTTTCTTCGGCATGCTGAAATAACAACTTTACATTTCCAGGCAAGTCTTTCTCCAAACGCTTGAGTACGTAAGATGCTCCAAGTAAACAAGTTGTGTGCACGTCATGCCCGCAAGCGTGCATGACACCATCTGTTTTTGAAGCGTAGTCCACATTGGTTTTCTCCTGCATGGGCAGTGCATCCATGTCAGCACGCAAGGCAATACATGGCCCATTTTGATCACCTATTAAACCGACAATGCTATTTCCTGCAAATGCTGATTCGTGCGAAACATTCCATTCTTGTAATTTAGAAGAAACAAATTTCATCGTTTCACACTCTTCAAATGAAAGCTCAGGATGCATATGAATATGCCGTCTAATATCAATCAACTCTGGTAATATTTCGCGAACCAAATTTTTTATTCTTTCCCGCATATGTTGTGATTGGAGCAAACCATGAATTTATTCAAAAAGGTTTAATATTTATTTTATTCTTGCAATCAATAAATATATTCATTACAGTTACCTATTCAATTAATGCTTAACTTTCGCCCGCAAAATAAAGGATTACTTAATGGCTAAACAAAAATTTTATGTTGTGTGGGAGGGTGTGGAGCCAGGGATCTATAAAACATGGAGCGAATGTCAATTACAAATAAAGGGTTATCCTAATGCGAAATATAAATCATACAAAACGATGGCGGAAGCAGAGTCGGCCTTTGAAAGAGGCCCCAATTCCTCACCCAAACCAATTATAAAAAAGCCTTTACTACTTGAAGAACCGGATGTAATTAGAGATTCTTGGTCTGTTGATGCTGCTTGCAGCGGCAACCCCGGGATCACTGAATATCAGGGTGTGCATACCTCCGACGGCTCGCAAATATTCCATCAAAAGTTTGAGTTGGGCACAAACAATGTCGGCGAATTTTTAGCCATCGTGCATGCCCTTGCGCTGTTAAAAAAAATGAATGACGCGGATAAAACCATTTATTCGGATAGTCGAACAGCTATGAAATGGGTCCGCCTCAAGAAAGCAAAAACAACCTTAGTGCGAAATGCTAAAACGGAGAGAATTTATCACGCTGTATTACGCGCAGAACTATGGTTAAAAAATAATTCGTACAAAAATCCTATTTTAAAATGGGACACAAAAACATGGGGTGAAATTCCGGCTGATTTCGATAGAAAATAATTCTACATGCACTTAGGCCGTGTATGCCCGGACGGGATAATCTGCTTTTATTTTGCCTTTCTTAATATTTTCCAGTTTTTTCATTATAAGTTTTCGCTTTACCGGCTTCAATAGCTCAGTGAATAACCTCCCCTCAATATGGTCATATTCATGCTGTACCACACGCGCATTTACACCGTGTAGCGTCAGCTTTTGATCTTCAAAGTTTTCGTCAAGATAATTAATTTTAATGCTCTCTGGTCTTATAACATTCCCTCGAATATTGGGGATACTTAAACATCCTTCTTCATACGTAAAGTCTTCTCCAAATTCTTCTTCAATTTGTGCATTTATAAATACCTTTTTAATTCCTGTCTTTTTTTCATCTTCTTTTTCGAATAATTGAATGCTATCGACAACAAAAAGTCTAATAGGTAGTCCGATTTGAGGTGCTGCTAGACCTACTCCACTAGCATGATACATCGTCTCCCACATATTTTGGATCAATTCAACCAGGCCTGGATAATCCGTATTGATACCTATGCACTTTTTTTTCAAGACGGGTTGACCGTATGTATAAATGGGAAGGATCATGAAATTAAATGTGTTTTAAAAACTGCTGCAAAATAAGCACCGCGCTCAATATATCGAGTTTAGCTTTTGATCTCCTTGTTTTCTTTTTAGGTGACTGAGCTAAGATGCCGGCCGCTTTAGCTGATGTGTAGGACTCATCTTGATAATGGACCGAAATGTTCGGGTACTTGGATTGAAAAGAAGACACAAAATCATCTATCTTTTTCGTCCAAGCCATGCGAGAACCATCTGCATGATACGGCATACCAACGACAAGAGCTTCTACATCCTCTGCTTCTACATATGCGTTTAAATATTCATCCAAAGCTGTACGTTCGATAGCAATCAAAGGATGCACCGCGATTTGTAATTCATCCGTCACAGCCAGACCGCAACGCTTTTCTCCAAAATCCAGTCCCAGTATTCGTCCCATATCTGAATATCAACAATGAAATCGAAAAATAATTCAAAAAAAATCCCCCCTCTGCACATCAGCAGAGAGGGGTCCCATCCCAAAACAGTAAACGTAATCCTTAGCTCATGTATACTGTCAGAGTAATAAGATCGACGATGGGTAGTCTTAAACTCTTGACTAGTTGAGCAATATCATTTTCTTCGTAGCAGAATGTTTTCCTGTATCAAGTCGATAGTACATTATGCCTGTGGCATTTAATTGCGACTTGTCGATAATAATTTCATTCATTCCTGCCTCAAAGCCTTCATTCAAGCGATAAATTTCTTTTCCTGAAACATCTGTGATAGTCAATGTCACTTGTGCTTTAGCCGGCAAGACAAATGCTATGTTCGTTTCTGATCCAAATGGATTCGGACGATTCTGGAATAGCTCGAATGTCTGTTCTACACTTGAAACGCTTTCAAGCTCGAAACCTAACTCAACATCCATGGCTCCTTCGTCATCAAATCCAATAGCTTCAGTCAATTGAGAGCTCACAGAAAGAACTTGACTTAATTGCACATTTTCGGTTGCAGTAATCTCTATAACTACGGTTGTCGCTCCATCAAACTGGATTTCATTCGTGCTAGCCCATACTTGACTAATCATTCCACGTCTTGCATAGTCTAGGTTGAATGCAGCTTCAGCCATACCTTCGCCTCGAATATCATGTATAATTGCACTGCCAGGATCGAGGTTATAGGTTAATTGGATAGCCCGCACTGCAGCGTTAGAGGCTACGCGAACCGGAATTTCGTATCGCTGACCTGCTTGAAGCATCATGTCTGTAGTTGACAATTCTAGGAATCGTGCACTGCGTGTATCACCACTACCAAAGTTGACTTGAGCATCTTCATCCACATCACCAATCTTCACACCGATGAAATCTATGATCATATCCTGGTCAAAACTTGGAATATCATAAATCTCACTACACGGCTGAATCAGAGGATTACCAGGTCCGAAAGTACATGTCGCATCCAGGAACATCCATGGCTCCTGATTCGGTAAGAAATCATCAATTCCTAACAAAAGCTTACGCAATGCTAATACGTCGCGAATGTCCACCTGATCATCATTATTTGCGTCTGCCGCAAAATGTTTATACGGTGAATTCAAATCTTGAATTCCTGCTATGTGTTGCTGGATAAGTGAAAGATCATTAGCTGTAACACCATTGAGGTAATGGTCGTCTTTTTCAGGATCGACTTGATATGTGCCGCCATATGGCATATTAGCGAATACATATTGACCAAGTTGATTAGTCATATCCTGTACATCTCCTCCGATGAGATAAATCATCGTCTCATTCATTTCCACTCCATTTTCCGTTGTAACAATACCTGATATGTTGCCACTCAATGAATCATTACCCGACCCTGGAGGACAAACTTCATTGTTATCTTGAATATCGATAAATGCAATACAGTATGATTGAACACCATTAGGAGCGGTAGCCCAGAGCTCAACATATCGTCGGCCTAAACTATCGCAGCTGTACATGATGGACTTGTCTGTTGTATCGGATGAGAATGAAACGACAACCTCATCATAGCAGGAATGATAACTACCTGCGTCAAAATCAGAAGCCCAAATCTCAAGTTCTGCCCAATCGAAGTTTCCGTCACCATCTCGGTCAATCGGTGATAATTCAGCCGAAAGTCCATTATAACAGTAGGCAACCGGTGCCGTACAGTTCTTCACTTCTATTAAGTGCTCACAAGTTGTTTCATTCCCACAACCGTCTTCAACACTCCAAACAATGCGGTGCACTCCAATTGGATACGTACCGCTAGCTTCATTTTTAGCATTTCCAAAGTCCGCAAATGGGTTGGCGCCATTTGTTACATTGAACGTGCCGTCATCATACAAATCGATGGAATAACCAAATAAGAGGCCATCGAAATCGGTACAGTCATCTGTTGCGGAAATTGTTACATCTATATGCGTATCTACACAATCTTCGTCGAATGAGCAGATGGAAACATCATCGCATCCTGCAATAACAGGACCTTCTTCGTTCACTACTTTTATTACCTGTGTATGCGTCCAAAGCCCCTCACCTGTTAAGGCATCGTACCGACACCAGTCGATAACTTTCCATAATCGAAGTATCTTGAAACAAGCCGGATTGTCAGGATCGTTAAAATTGAATACCCAATCTTCCGGGTCTGATACACCTATCAATTCACAGTCATCATTAAAGAACGTAGGACGGCCTGTTACGGATGGATCAACATCACCACCACAACCGCCTTCGATTTCCACATCTGCAGGCCATACAATTGTGTTGCCGTCAAATCGCGTGAAGTCTTCTACGGAAATAGTCTGTGCACAACTTCTTGTAACCCCGCTTGAGTTTGTAACAGTGAAAACGCGGAATATGAATCCAGTTCCACATTGATCCAAATATGGTGTTGCTGTTTGCGAAATTGTTACGTCGCAGGAACCTAAGGCATACCCATCAAGTCCCCAATTTACGGGACCTGTATACGGTGGATTACCTGGATCATCTATGATGATATCTTCTCTAGGATCAAGTAATGGATTATTTAATTGTGCGAAACTATCCAGTGCAACTACCTTTCCAAAAACATCCAGATTATCCAAATCATATGGGAATGTGCAGCTAATTGTGATATTCGGTGGGCAGAAAATCACAGGGGCCAGTTTGTCTTGTACGATAACTTCTACCATACAATCGTTGTAGTTGCCGGCCAAATCATAGACTCGGAATACAACCATAACTGGATCACCTAGATCGCAACAACTAAATTCCACATAATCTCTGAATACTGCATCGTATCCGCATTCGGGAGTCATTCGCCGAACTTCAAAACGATCGATGCCACATTCATCCCAGCTACCGTCGTCAAACACATGTGCAGGTACACGGGCCCTTCCGTTATTTGTTAAGGATACCACGGTGTGTTGGTCGCACACTGCTATTGGGGGTGTATTGTCAATCACACTTACCCACATAGAGCACGTATCTGTATTTAAACATTCATCATATACGGTATAAACTATACGGTGATGTCCAACTGGTAGGCTAACCAAGCCTCCATTTTGGCCGCCTAAAAATCCGCCCGGATAGGTAACATCGTATCGAATGATTGCTGAACAATCATCAACAGCTGTGGCCGGTGGAAGATAGACTTGGGCATCACATTCACCTGGAGTTGTTGTAACCGTAAGGTCATTTGGACATGTAATTACAGGTCCGGTCGTATCCACAATCTCAATGAGTTGAGGCATAGACCACTCCAGTTCCTGAGTACACCACCATTCGCGAATAATCCAAAGACGCATGATTTTGCGTTTGCAATTGATCAAACCGAAGTCGGTATCTTCAAAGGTGACCGATACATTACACTCTGGATATAAGCCAGGGGCCAATGTATCACCATCGTAAGTTGGAAATCCTACCAATTCCCAGTCAAGAACACCATCATTATCTAAATCATAATCTACGTCGCACGTAAGTGCATTCATACCCATTTCCGTATGGCTTTCAGGAAACTCAATGAGCGCCGTGTCGATTCGCTCGATATAAACGGTTTGATCGCACTGCGCCGTCATCCCCGAACCATCGGTGGCTAACCATGTGATGACAGATTTTCGAAGGAAATCCGGATGGCAGGAATATGCCGAATCAGCCTGACCAATTATGTCAAGCTCTATTTCGTCAGGGTCAAAACAGTTGTCCGTAACAATTGGACCCGGATAGTCAAGTAGATCAAAACATCCAATGGTATCGTCTACGCATTCAATGTTTGGCCCTAATTTATCCTCTACTGTGATGAACGACCAACAAGAGTTACCACTGTTCTGATCAGTAACTTTTGCCACGATTTGTCCTAACTCGGACCGATCGATCATGGGAGATGTTGGAACAGGCATTGTTGTGGCTTCATCGTAATAGAGTTGTAATACAAAGTCGCCACCCATGCAACCTGAACTATCGAGCACCATATTAATGAGTATGGTGGCCTCACAATTCTGGTCCAGTGATACGTTAATATGCTTACAGACTGGCGCACATTGAGCCATGGTGCGCTGTTGTATACAGCACATCGAAAGCAGAAATACAATTATTGGGATGGTTGATCCCAGAATCCTATTTCTTTTTCTTGTAAAAGACGTAAGTCTCGAATTCGTCATGAGATCTTAATTTTACTTGTTATGTAATAAATTAAAAGTCAAGCACTTATATCAACATATAAGTACGCTTCCGGAGTGACCCGGCTCTTGTAGATCTCTGAATTCTAAGTCAGAATTAGATAAGTAGTAATCGATGAATAATAAATGATTACGCTCATTACGCAATCTCCTTCGAGATAGTCAAATGAGTGAAGCCATTCACTTCAGTGGTTGTGTAGGATTCTCTGAACCATTTCAGGTGGTCGATTCAGATATGGTTGTGGTTGGATCAATAAACTATTGGTTAAGTAGCCTAATGACAGAGGCAAATATATTAGTATTTGCTCATATATGTTCTATTGTCACTTGGGGTAATTTTTACATAAAATTTTATCATAATGTTTATTATATTCATTATTAATATTTTATGTATTATGAAATTTAAAAATTTGGCATAAAAAACCCCGAAGTCGTTTTCAACTTCGGGGTCAACCATTCTAGATTCAATAAAAATCCCTACAAATTCAAGACGTTGATTTTATCATTCACCGATGATCATCTTTCGAACGGCGCGGTGATCATCAGTTTTCAGCCTATAGTATAGAACACCGCTAACATTTCCAAGCTCTCTCAAGCTTACTGCGATGCTATTCAATCCTTTAAATCCTTGACCTTCGATTTGATGCAATACACGACCTTGTGCACTGTACACGGATAATTCATATTCCTGATCTTCGGAGAGATTGAATCGAATCGTAGTCATTTGCTTAAATGGATTTGGTTCATTCTGATATAAAACGAATCCTTCCAATTCATTGTCCATTAGATCAAGTTTGATTTTTGACAGGGTCAAATCAAACTTGTTTCCATTTGCATCGAACCATTCGGAAGGAACGGTAGAATTAATCGTCCAACTCAATTCTTCGTGCGACACAGGTTCTGCAAGACGCAACCACATAATAGGTTGACTGTAGTCTTCTACCTCCCGTTCGCTGATCCATGCTAACCGGATCATGTTTCGTTCAATTAATCCGTGGTTAATCTCATTCGTTTCAAAGTTGAATTCATCGTTTGGCACGATTTCAACCAATTGCGTAGGTACGTCTAATTTAATTTCAGCTTGCCCACCTTGGATGAAATAGTCACTGCGCAAGAAGATAGGCAACAAGACTGTGCCATCATCCTGACGTAGACCTTCGCCCAACTCAAGTCGAACAGATTGTTGCGAGCGGGTATCAGCACCTGCCAATGACATATCGGCTGAAAAATCCAAGTCAGCTGTTTTCACGCCAATGAAGTCTGCATCCAACATATCTTCTCTGTTATGATAGACCATAATATGATCTGGCGTATTGTAGTGAAATGGATTGGTAGCATCGCTCAAATCAAAATGCGCATCGTAAAACGTCCAGCTAGGAATCGGTAAAGATTCGTCAATTCCAAGTAGTAGTTTTCTAATATGAAGCACATCACGAATATCAATAAGTCTGTCCTCATTAACATCAGCTGCATAATAGAGATATGGATCCGATAGCAATTCTATTCCGGCTATGTGTCTGAATAAAATAGACAAGTCGTAGGCAGTTACGCCGTTCAAATAGACATCAGCTTTATCAGCATCCAACCTATGGAATGTGTTCGAACTCACTGGTCCGAACATGAAATTTCCATCTTCATTCGTCATTTCCATCGCCGCGTCAAGATTTAACATGACTTCCGTATTCATAATCGGATCGTATAAAGCTGTTTGAACAACGCCGCCGATGGCAATTGGTCTGATCATATTACATAAGCTGTCTTGATCGGTAACTCCAAATTCAGACTCACAACTATCGACATTTCCTTGTTCGTCTATAGAGTATATCCATGCCCTGAAAATCATTCCAACGCTATCACACCCAACGGTGATCAGGGTGTCCGTCGGATCATTCAATGTGTACGTAATGGTTATATCCTCAATTTCCGTACAGTTGTCTACCACCCCGGTAATGACAGTGTCTACGTTCAAGTCAACTGTTAAATCATCACCAATGTTGTATTCCCATTTCAAGCAGACCATTTCAGGCCTAACAGTGTCTGTTACGAATATTTCCATGATGAAAGAATCTACATTTCCACAAATGTCAGTTGCATAAAAGGTAACATCGGTCGCTCCCCCGGGGTAAGTACCTGAGGCATTCGGACCATTGTTTGTTGCGAAGAGAGAATTATTCGTAATTGTCAAGTTGTTGCAATTGTCACTTGCCGTTACATCAGGTAACGTCACTTCAGCCATACACAATGTATCAGCAAGGAACGTGTCTGTTTGAACGATCGGATTGATGACTGGTGCAATTGTATCAAAAATGCCAACAACTTGTGTAAAGGTCCATTGCCCATCTCCGGTATTAGGATCGAAATTACATATATCTGTTACCGTATAATCTACTTCGAATGTCATACAGCCAAATGTCGCAGGAACGATTTGAGTAACTGAAGAATCAACAGTTATCGCATTACAAGTATTAATATTTGGATCCAAAACTGGTAGTGTCAATGGGATGTCATCGAAGTCCACACAATCAAAACTTGCGATCGTATCCGCTGGCCAGATAAAATTGAGTGAATCAAGTACAGATTGGCCAATTACGGTTATAACTTGTGTACATGAAGCCGTATTACCCGCCGCATCGGTTACTGTAAAGCTTCTCTCAATAGTTCCAACACCACAATCATCCAAGTTGATCATCGAGTCGCTAGAAGTAAGCGCAACACCCGGACAATTATCACTGAATGTTGGTGAGCCGAACAGGCTCAAAGGCGATAAATTATCATCGCAATTTACTGTGGTATCTCCAGGACAGGCGATGGCTGGTGAAATAGTATCGAGCAACGTTATCGTGAACATACAGGTGTCTGAATTACCTGAACCATCTGTTGCAATGTAGGTCACTGTTGTCATACCTCCGGGGTAAATACCGCTGGCAATGAGTAAGTCGTCCCCATTCCCGTCATTTGTAACCGTAACATCTCCACACGCATCGTCAACAATTGGTGGTGGAACGGTTACAAACAACTGACATGAATCCGGATTCAAGAAAGCTGTAATGTCATCCGGACATGAGATAGAAGGTGCCTGATCATCGGTTACTACAATTGTCTGGTCACAACTCGCACTATTTCCGCAGGCATCAGTAGCCATCCACGTTCGTGTAATGGTATACAATACTGTTCCACTACCCGCAACGGTTACATCAACATATGTCAGCGTGATAGAATTGTTACATTCATCCATTACTGTCGGCATTCCAGTGCTTGCCGGCATGGTGTCTGCGTCACAATTCACCGTCAGATCAGCGGGACATGTAATTGTTGGTGGCGTTTCATCTACGACAACAATATTCTGATCGCAACTTATGCTATTACCACATGGATCCGTCGCAGTCCATGTTCGTACGACACTGAAGGTATTGGGACAGGACCCCTGAGTCGTTGAATCAGAAAATGTAATTGTCGTGCTGTTGCAAGCATCATCGGCAGTAGCTGAACCTGTATTAGAAGGATCAGTGTTTGCCGGACAATCAATGGTTACATCTATAGGGCAGGTGATCGTTGGAGGCAATACATCTTCAACAATTATAACTTGCGTGCAAGAAGAAGCATTCCCGCAATTATCAGTGGCCGTCCATACACGGTCGATTGAAAATGTATTCGGGCAAGATCCAGGTGTGACGTTATCAACATATGAGATTACGGGGCTGTTATCACATCCGTCAATAGCGGTCGCCATGCCATTTGCCGTTGCGCTCGTATCTGCCGGACAAGCAAGGGTTGTACTCGTGGGACAAGTAATAACAGGTGCCTGTACGTCGCGTACTACGATTGTTTGTTGACAAGTCGCGGTGTTATCACAAGCATCTGTTGCGGACCACGTCCGAATGAGTGTATAATTACTAGGACAGCTTCCTGGTATGGTGCTACTGGAATAGGACACATCGATGGTCGTCATATCACATAAATCGGTCGCCGTCGCCGGCCCTCCTGTTGCAACAACGGACGTGTCCATATCGCAATTCAAGGTAAAGTCCCCAGGACACATTATGCTTGGTGGTGCATTATCCACAACAATTATCGTTTGCGAACATGAAACTGAATTTCCGCAAAGATCCGTAGCCGTGAATGTTCGAACTAATGTAAACGCTCCTGGACAAGCACCTGGTGTGACAACATTGACATGCGTGACCACTACACTGTCATTACATTCTTCTGTCACCGTGGGCATGCCTGTTACAGCAATAGCCGTATCCGCTGGACAGTTCAATGTCATAGTCCCAGGGCAATCCATTACAGGAGCCGTGTTGTCTACAACATCCAATACCTGAACGTGCGAAGCTGAGTTATCGCATAGGTCTGTTGCTGTCCATCGTCTGTATACGGTGAAGGTATTAGGACAAGACCCAAGGACTACTGAATCACTGTATGTGACAATTACATCATTGCAGTCATCTGTGGCCGTCCCGATCCCAGTATTTCCCACCGAAGTATCAGCCGGGCAGTTGAGTACCATATTCGGTGGACAAACAAGAATTGGAGGATTGTTGTCTTCAACCGAAATCGTCTGTTCGCAGGAAGAAGAATTACCGCATAAATCCGTAGCAGTCCATCGCCTAATAATGGTAAATGTATTTGGGCACGATCCATCAAGAACGGTATCCGAGTATGTTATCAAAGGGGGATTGTTACATTCATCTGTAGCGGTAGCCATCCCAGCAACAGCAGGACTTGTATCAGCAGCACATCCCAAAACAATTGCAGGTGGGCAATTGATGATAGGGTCAGTGTCATCTATAACTATAATGTTCTGTTCACAAGTCGATTGATTTCCCATTACATCTGTGGCTACAAATGTTCGCACAAAGCTGTAGGCTCCGGGACATCGTTCACTTATAATTGAATCAGACCAAGTCAACACAGCTGAACAATTGTCGTCAAATGTAGGCATGCCAGTCATACTAACCGATGTATCCGCGGGGCAGTCCAACTGTACAGATGGCGGACAATTGATTGTAGGTCGAATGTTGTCTTGAACACTTACGTTCACCATGCATACATTCATATTTCCCTGGATATCACGGATTTTAACCGCAATCATTACCGAGTCGCCAACATCATTGCAACAAAATGTGATTTCGTCACCAAAAATTTGATCATTCGGGTCTCCACAGTCAGAATCTACCCGTCGAATCATGGTATCCAAAAGTCCACAATTGTCAAAATAGTGATAGTCGAAAAAATCGTATCGCACTGTGACGGTACCGCTGTTTCCAACTGATATATTTACTGGGTGAATTACGCAAATCGGTGGTACATCGTCAACAACAGTCACATTAAATGAGCATGAATCTACATTGAAACATGGATCACGTGCAATCACTGTGATCGTGTGGTCTCCTAGGGGAAGCCCTGGAATATTGTTTCCTGTAAAAACGCCGTTTACTTTGTAGAAAAAATCAATGTCTTCATCATCGGAACAAAGATCACTGGCATTGATATTCGGAATGACAAAATCGGCCAGACAATCCATAGTAGCGTTAATAGTCATATCCGCAGGGCAGTAAATCGTTGGCGGTATGGTATCAACGATGTGAATATGCTGCGTATCACGTCTCGTCTCAGCCGTACACCAATCAGTTGCGATGAAAACACGTTTGATAACCGATGAATTGCCACACTTAGGCAATGTCATGTCTTGATGCGTCAGTGCTATCATACACAGGTTTGCCAAAGGCAACCCACCTATTGTAGGTTCACCTGTTACATTTACATCCGTGTTGGTTTCCGGGCAACTAAGTGTAATGTCAGCCGGGAATACAATATCATCCAAGTCTCCCTTTTCAAATAGAATAATTTGGGTACAAGAACTACTATTACCGGACTCGTCCGTAACAGTCCATGTTCTGTCAATTTTGAACACATATGGATTTCCTCCCATGCAAACCAAATTCATTGTCGTTTGTGAAAAGGTTAGTGTCAGATCGACTGAATCTGTACAATTATCGGACATTATCGAAGGCCGAACACTATCCGGCAATAAAAATGGATCGACCGTACAAGGAAGTCTGACAGTATCGCATTCTATTATTGGATCTAATTTGTCTTCGACAGTTACTTCTGACCAGCACGAATTTCCCGTGCTCGTGTCTGTTACCATGACATCAATGGTCATACCAACTTGATCGCAGGTCACTGTGTCGATGCCCATAGGTGGATCGACAATAGTCACAATGAAATTATCGTAATTTGGAAATGGTTGAGCCAATAACATTTGTGGCAGGATAACGGCAAATCCAACTTCGTTCACGGAAACCTGAATACCTGAATGACAATACATTGGCGATTCATGAAAATGCCGATCATCGTTTGCCGACATGCCACTTCCACCAGAATCAGCAGTAGCCAACCAGGGAATGAGTAAGGTAAGAAAGAGTAGGGTTACTTGTATACTACGTCTCATGATAAAAAATTTTAATGGATAGAGCAAAGGCGCTCAGAATGGTTATATGTAAAATAATTATAATTTATATATTATTGTTGTTTAATTGTAAATATATTATAAAATATTATAATATGTTTGAATAAAAAATAACCAGAAAGCATACATGCCTTCCGGTTACTTGTTTATCTTAATGATTTACAATTAACTTCATGTGACTAACATCTCCTGTACTCGACGTAACTCTCACCAAAAAGAGTCCAGCAGATAGGTTCTTAGTTGGAATTATCAATTCTCGCTGAGTCTGATTAGTAATTGCGAATTGAACATTTCCGTGACTGTCAAGGACACTAATCTCCGAGCATGTCCCCTCTTTGCAAATAATGGTGACTGACTCACCTCTTTGCAAGGGGTTCGGATAAATTGTCGCATCGAAAGCTACGTCCTCTGCTTGAGCATCGATCTTTTGCTGAATATTTACATCATAAATGATCTCATTCTTAGAATACGCTTCTGCATGCATCAATTCGGTATTCTCAAGGACGAAATCATCTTTTGATCCGATTGAAAATAAAACATCTCCTTTCTCAATATCATAGTATCGGTCTGCGTCCAAAAAGCTGATTAGTGCTGTATTGTTGACCATATTCGCAAAACCAGCATGAACTGGTAATTTTCCAGGTGTTATATGCAAATCGTCAGCAGTCACTTCTACTCCCAGTTGTAAGCCTTGCAAACTTATGCCTTGGTCAGCAATGAAATCAAATTGATCATCGCGATAAACTACCACTACATTAAATTCAGGTCTAATTGAGCGTTCATCAGCATTTCCAAATTGGACGCTTCCGTTGATATCCCCAATTTTGATTACGGTAAAATCAATATCCGTATGGTGTTGATCGAGTCCATCTACATCCCAATATTCCTCAACTTCCAAAAGCTGATCGTCTACTTCCATACCTGAGATAAGATTCGTTGGTATAAACCGCCATGCCCGTGCATTCGGTAAGCTCGTAGTGTGATGCAAAAGTAGTTTGCGCAATGTTAATAAATCTTGGATGTCGACTTCCGCATCCTGATTGGCATCAGCCGCAAATAACTCGCCAACTGTTTCAAACTCATTAATCCCATTGATATGTTTTGCCAGTTTCAAAAGATCAAATGTTGACAACCCGAGCATATAATCGTCATCTCCTAGAGGCCGAATCATATAATCACCTGAGTTCATCACGTTGCTAAATTTATACGCCCCGGAAGAATTGGATGAAGATTCACCTATTTCATCTTGTCCTTCAATTAGTTCCAATGCCATTCCACCAACTGGTATTCCCTGTAAGTTCGACATGGTCCCAGATAAATTGAACGTAGTTGTATCAATTGGCGGGCACATACCCATATTGTCCTGAATAATTACATATGTCGTGCAGTATTGCTCATTTCCGTCCAAATCCTTCACGTATACACGAACTTCCTGTTCTCCCAAATCGTCGCATGTGAAGCGACTAGGCTCAATTCGAAATTGAAGTAAATGCTCGGGTGTACAATTATCAAAACTACCTTTATTAAACCATTCTGCATCCACATCTATGTAATAACCATCAGTGTTCATCATAAGATTTGCGGTAAGTCCATTATAGCATATGGGTGTGGGTTTTTTCATATCCTTAATCGTAATTTTCATCGTACACGATTCCCAATTTCCGCATGCGTCTTCCGCATTAAAGGTCACATATGTCGTACCAAACGGATAATGGCCACTGGCATTAGCACCGCCTGAATTTGCATATGGTGAATTGTTCGTGACATTAACACTGCTTCCACATGCGCCAATTCCAGTTGCCGGTGGAATGCTTACGTACGTTCCAGAACAATTAGGACCTGCAGAAACAGTAACATCAGCTGGGCAATCTAGTGTTAATCCACCAACTGGTTTAATTTTTAATACTTGTGTATAATCCCACCTTCCACCAGCATTTGGATAATTTGGATTGTAAGTACACCAGTCAAGAATTGACCATGTTCGCAGTATCTTTTTACACCCACCTCCAAAATCAAAGACCAAGTCGTCGAATCCGACCATGATTATTGAGCAATCAATATCGTCATAGGTTGGATAATTATAAGGAGCGGGTAAATCATCCGGATGAAGATCTGCTCCACAATTATCAGTCATATAGTTGGGAGGCCAATGTATGTTGTACCCGCTGAATCCTCCTCCGCCAACATATATATATTGTGTGCAACTGTGCGCGTTGTTCTGGTAATCATAAGCGGTCCAGGTTCGTGTAATGTGTCCTGTTCCGCAGCTGTTTAAATGATAATGAACTACGGGATCATCTGCAGGTACAGGGGAACCATATCCATGAACGTAGGCCCAGCCATAAATACTTAAATCCCACAATTCTGCATCGCAGTCAACAGTCACGTCATCTGGACACTCTATGTGAAATACGGCATCACGCTCAAAGTTCGAGGCCTTAATAGAATGAAGTTGGCACGTTAAGAACGCCAACAACAAAACGGGAGTAATCTTTGCAAGCATAGTTTTCTTTTTTCAGTTTTAAGAATCCTACGCTTACTGTCTATATGGGAAATAGCTGAGGCAAATATACTTAAATATTACAATTATTTGTAATATGTTTTATATATTTTAACATTTGATCTTATAACCATTCACGTATTTGACATATAAATGTTCCCTTTGGGCATTAAAAAACCCCGTTCCAAATCAATGGAACGGGGTCTAATAACCTTTACAGTTTATCAGATTTACTCACCAACAACCATTTTCTTAGTTGCCGTATAGCCATCTGTTTCCACCTGGTAGTATAGAACGCCTGCGGCTGGAATGTCGCTTCGCT
>JANQSS010000261.1 GCA_028279185.1 Saprospiraceae bacterium
GCTAAAAAAACGCGTAACGCAGCTTTATGCGCATAATCCCCCGCCCAACTAAAATTTGGGTCATTTTCTATGAGGCTTCTTAAATAATTCTGGATATTAAACTCCGAACTTTGAGGCCAACCTCCAATTTCTTTCAAAAAAGACAAATATTTCAAATTTAATTCATCAGAAAAGCACGGACCAAATGCCTCAAAAAAAGCCAAATTTAATAAAGGGTCATCTTGGTGAAGTGAGGTACAACCTTGAGCAATATGATTACTAGCAACATTAATACTATAATTTTGTACATTGGACTTTATATAATCTGCATACGTAACCGTTCCGATAAACGATGGTTTAATAGGGCTACCATCGATATCACGACACATAGCCTCTTCGTCATTTGGATGCTGTGAAGACCAAACAGGTAGCGCACAATTAGAATGAGAAATATCCCCATTCTGAACTAGATCATACAAATTAAATAAATAACCAGGATAATGCCAGACTAAGTCTGTTGATTTATAGGTTTCATATGTTTGCAGAATTTCATCCACATCGTCATAAACACTCAATGTTCTTTTTGAAAATAAAATAGCGTTATTTTTGTATTCTTGTGTGTATGCATTCGAGATAAAAAATACAAGTATTACAATTAAAACGGATTTTATAAATTTAATATTTTCCATAAAATTACATTTCATATTTATGTCATCGATTAGATGCTGGCAGCCATCTGTAAAGCGTGGGAATAGATACTCCAAGGTTTCCGGCCACTTCTTTGGGTCGTCTGCCAGTGGCCAGTAATTTTCAGTCAGTCATTACCCGTTTTTCGAGCTGTATCCAGACCTGCACGCTGTATCGATTGTTGACCAGGAGGTTAGTGTCTTTTTTACTGTTAATGCAATTGAGTATGATAAAACACTAGAAGTATTCCCGGTGGCCAAAGCCAATATGGCTTTGGCCACAAAAAAACCAAACAAAAGCCAGTGCTTTTGTCAGACCGATAGCAGCAATCGACCCGGATCTTCCAAGCAATCCTTGATTGTGACCAGGAAACGGACTGCTTCTGCACCATCAATAATGCGGTGGTCATAGGATAGTGCCAGGTACATCATTGGCCGTATTTTAACTTCACCGTTTACAGCCATGGGTCGTTGCACAATATTATGCATACCCAGGATACCGCTTTGCGGCGGATTAATAATCGGTGTAGACATCATCGAGCCAAATG
>JANQSS010000271.1 GCA_028279185.1 Saprospiraceae bacterium
GTCATCCGCGCGCCGCTTCATAGTAAGTACCAACTTGGCCTTGGCCGCATGCAATGTTTTGTGCTGAAAAGTCTGCTTGATCGCCACATGATTTTTGGACATTTTTGTGAAGTATTCGAATCATCAAGTGCAATTCACTTTCTTCAATCATACTAGATATCGATTCCTTCTTCGCTGAATCAACGGCAGCCAAGACGGCTTCAAACAAGACGCGAGAGAGAAAGAGGTCACCGTGCGTCGGAAACAGCCAAACAACGGGAAGATAGGAGAAGAATCAGAGACAGAGCTAGGCGCGCAGCCCAGTCTGTCCAACAAAGACGAGCGCTTCTGCAACATAGACGGGCGAACTACGGGCTGCTGAGACAACCGAACAAAGAGAGGCCAGGCTACAGCAGAGAAGGGACCAATTGGCTGCCGAGCTTCACACACACGCATGCGTACAATACTGCCACACCCACCACGGAAGTATGCGCAAAGTAAAAGCGGATGGCGAAGCATTAGGCTCGCCCCAAAATGTCTTACTAGTTATAGTGTCAGTGTTCATGGTTTAGCATGCGCAGTAGACTCAGTAGAATCAGCACGTAGGTGTTGGTCGAAAGCGTGAATCGCACGATTATAGCGCTCAGCCTCGTGGCGAGTGTCTAGCGTTAAGAAGCAGGAAGACGACAATTTTTCGCTGCTTCCGACAATTTGATCGCACTTAGGAATCACCTTGATGCCTGGGGTTTGGCGATTTTCGTGGACAAACTGAACGCTTTACCCCTTGCGCATGCGCGCGGGTCAATACTTCCACACTTACCAGTATGGATGGCCCGTAATACGAGCCGTCTCATAATAGGGGCATCTACCTTAATATTGAACGCCCAATAGACTCCTATTGTCCAAGCCATATCAACTTATACTTGCCGGGTGTCTCCTGAACAGTCTATAATATATTATGTAATTTCTGAACTGAATTTGAACTCTAGACTTGGAAAGTTCTAGTGTTGTTTTAGTTAACCAAAACTAAAACTAAAACTCCCGATTTTTTGCCCAATTTTCCAATTAGTTTAATTAACTAAAACTAAATTGATTTTGCTAAGCAATTAATTATAAAAACTAAAACCAATTAAAATAGCTAATGAAACCTTAATTAAAACCAAAGCCATACTAAAACAAAGATGAGTTTCAAACTAATACTAAAACACCTATTTTTGGCTTAGTTTTTAATTACTAAAACTAAATTGAGTTTGCCAAGCAATTAATTATGAAAACTAAAA
>JANQSS010000286.1 GCA_028279185.1 Saprospiraceae bacterium
TTGGCGAAGTTCCAACCGGGCTGGTTTATTACGCCACTTTCAAACTGCAAACGCAGTCCGGCATAGCTTTAACCGGCAGCCATAATCCACCTGATTATAATGGTTTGAAAATAGTCATCGCCGGTGAAACGTTATACGGCGAGCAGATCCAGAACATTAAACATCGTATTGAAAACAACGATTTAAAATCCGGACAGGGTCAACTCAAGCAACAGGATATCATTGCAACCTATCTTGACGAGGTCAGCAGTCAGATTCAGCTTGCACGCCCATTAAATATTGTAATTGATTGTGGCAATGGCATAGCCGGCAAAGTCGCTCCGGAGTTATTCAGACAACTTGGCTGCAATGTCACCGAATTATTTTGTCATGTTGACGGTAATTTTCCTAATCACCATCCAGACCCCAGTCAACCTAAGAATTTGATTGATCTAATTAACAAAGTCAAAGAAACCAATGCTGATCTAGGCCTGGGCTTTGATGGGGATGGTGATCGCGTCGGCACTATTGCACCGAACGGCGACGTCATCTGGCCTGATCGGCAAATGATATTATTTTCACGTGATATTCTTTCAAGTAATCCCGAGGCAACTATCATTTTTGATGTCAAATGTTCACAATTATTGCCACGAGAAATTGAAAAAGCCGGCGGTAATCCGCTGATGTGGAAAACCGGTCATTCATTGATCAAGAAGAAAATGAAGGACTCCGGGGCATTGCTAGGTGGTGAAATGAGTGGCCATATCTTTTTCAAACAACGCTGGTATGGTTTTGACGATGGCTTATATGTCGGCGCAAGACTTTGTGAGCTTTTGTCACAACAAAAAGATATTCAAGATACTTTCGATTCATTACCCGATTCAATTAACACACCTGAAATACAAATCCACAAACAACAAGAAGGCCAACAACATGCACTTATTAAAGAGCTGGTTGAAGCGGCTCATTTTCCCAATGCCCAAGTTAGTAATATAGATGGATTAAGAGTTGATTATGACGACGGCTTCGGTCTGGCTCGTGCCTCCAATACTACACCTACAATAGTTATTCGGTTCGAAGGCAACAACGACCAAGCAATTGCAAGGATTCAAGCAGAATTCAGAACTCTTTTACATCAAATTGACCCCGACTTGAACCTTCCCTTTTAGTTGTTGTATTTAATAATCTTTTACTAAATCATTTTACTTGAGCTTGAGTTTGAAAGCTCGAACCTTGCCGCCCTATATTTATCATTAATCATCAACATTACACCCGTTTGTGCAATTTATTTGTTAAAAACTGTTTATTTTGGGAAGTATTTAGTTGATTGTTTTATTAAATAATTGTAATGTTTTTGTTCATTGCTGTATTGCATACTTTCAAACACAGTGAGACGTTGTACTTAAGCTATATTAGCTGACTGGATAATTATGATTAGTATATTTGAATACATAATAAAATTTATCAAACACAATGAGATTAAGGCTGATTGAAAGTATAGTCTTGGAAGATGATAGGTAGATCATTAACTATTAGGCAATTCAGTAATACAAGTTAAATGTCGTAACCTTTCACTTTGAACAAGGACTTGATATAGATGAAAATTTTATTAGTAGAGGATGATATTGAGACAGCACGTTTCATTGAAAAAGCGATGCGTGAAACAAATCATATATTACACCATGAAGACAATGGCTCCGATGGTTTTAAGGCAGCTATGGATGGTGACTATCAGGTAATAATTGCTGATCGCATGTTACCGCGCATGGACGGCATTAAAATGATTACTAAACTTAGAGAAAATGAAAACTACACGCCGGTATTAATCTTAAGCGCTCTAGGCGAAACTCAACAGAAAGTTGATGGCTTACAAGCCGGTAGTGATGATTATCTAACCAAGCCCTTCTC
>JANQSS010000302.1 GCA_028279185.1 Saprospiraceae bacterium
AAAATACTGTGTTCAAATTGGCCGAATGGATACCTTCTACATGGTAACTCGGTCGTCATAAATGGTATAACGTTCTTTGGGTTGGGATTCGAGGTGCCCAAAACTAACAACTTTTCTTGGAATATGTTTTTAAGTGAACGGGATGCGGCCACATCACTATTAGAATGTCCAGTTAATTCCGTGCTTGTGACGCATTCGCCACCATATGGCATTTGTGATTTACAAAAAGATGGTTCTCATCAAGGAAGTGAGGCTATTTTGGATACAATAAGGATGAAGCGGCCTATGTTTAATTTATGTGGTCACATACACTATTCTTGGGGTAAATCACTCTATATTGATAATTGCCAAGTTAAAAACCTTGGTCCGTTTATCAATTGGATCGAAATAATCTAGTAAAATACATCCTTGAGTATATAAGAATCATTGATATATGACTGTGCCAGATTTGTGCCAAAGTGGCTGCGTAAGCTTCCCTAAAAAGTAAACGCCTAAACTTTATACTTGTAATTCGTTGATTTAGTAAAAGCTATTGCTTTTACTATCGTGGTGGCTTGAACCAGTTGGTCGCAAGAATATTTATACTCTATTTTTTTAAATCTACATATAACTATCGCAATAGTAGAAGGCGAAATCGCAGATATATAAGCGGTGCCCAACAAAAACATAATAAAAAAATAATGTTTTACCTCATTGTTGCTAATTCCTTGCCAGCATTTTAGTTCCTGAAAAATGAGTTTTGACAGGTAGTATGACACACTAAAACTATGGCATTTTCATAAGAAAAATTGGGTCCTCTATTAAATTCTGTGTTGGGTCCAAAGTATTTATCCCAGCTGTGTAACATATTAACGAATTAATCCAAAAGAGGAAATGCTAATGGGCGCAAGAGTATCAGTTTTAGAAGACAGGCATATTGAGTTAGGCGCCACAATGGCAGACTGGAATGATATGTCGGTCGCTTGGACTTATGCGACATCAAATGATGAGGAACATGCTGCAGTTCGAGAGAAAGCAGGATTACTAGATTTGTCTGCACTAAAAAAAGCGCACGTCAAAGGTCCTGATGCCGAGGCAGCTGTTGACTATCTATTACCGAGGGATATGA
>JANQSS010000045.1 GCA_028279185.1 Saprospiraceae bacterium
GTGAAAAATTAAAAGATGAACACGGTAGGTAGATGTGTAGGGTGTGAAATTATTCAAGAACGTAAACAAATATGGAGAAATCAACACTAGAAAACTTAAACAACTATTTGCCAGTAAAAAAATATGCGTTCTATTGCAGTCGGTAATTGACAGGTAACAAGCGACAATAATACTGGTTAAAGCTGCGAACAGAATACCTTCTCTTAATTGATGCTCCCATTGGGGTAAAATTAACTGGTGCCCAAAAATTCCCTCCACCGGATATGGATGATGGTGACCGTATATGCTGAGTTGTTCTTTTACCGGGTAAAATAACGCTTTTAGTTGGCTGAAATCAACATTGAAAGCTATAAAGGCGACAAGACAAACCAGCCCAACGGTTGCTTGAGCTTTGCCGGATTTTATGGCGCCATGAAAAATCAAACCGATTATCAAAAGACTTATAAATTGTAGTCCGGTAACCACCAGGTCAGGATTAATAAGTTCGGCTTTTTGGTAAAAAAATAAAATTGTCGCAGCCAATGTGAGCAATACAACGGGCAGAGTTAAGATACCGATATCCAGAGTTAGGGATTCATTTTGCTTGCTTATATAGGTTGCCAATAAATAATAGAAAATAAAACTCACCGCAAACCATAATAATTCGGAGGCGTGAATTGTAAGTATCAAATAACAACAGACAAGTGCAAGCCACATCGAATACGGCTTGTCATTAAAACCCCATTTTAAAAAACTGGCAAAACCGGGCTTTAACTGTCTGGGAAATTCCCAAAGCAGGGTAAAGGCTAAAAAATATAAAAAATACCAAATGATGTAAGACACATTTCCGGGCCAGGGTGAGATTCGAAAATAGGAATTAAGCCCACCAAAAATTAAACTGAGCAAAAGTGCAGATAACAGGGCAATAATGTTATTTCTGCTTAGTGCTTTTGAAAATAGAAAATAACTAACAAAAGTTATCGGCGTCAAAAAGCCGGCGAGATTGTGCCATATAGTCGTATAGGCTAAGTCGGAAGATTGATGCAGTAATGCCAGAATAAGATGCCAGCCGGGGAGGTAGCCCAAATATTTCCCAATGTCCTTGATTTCCAGGCCCGACAAATGATGATAGTCTAAAAATATCTGATTGCTTGCGCTGATTTTTTTTGCATAACTGATATGCCACCATGCGTCAGAGTGTAGGACTAACACCCCGCCGTTCATTGACATAACAATGACCAACAGCAGACAGGGCAACACCACGTATTTGATTTCACTGTAGTCTGAATTTTGCAAATTTGTTTTTATTGCAGAAAATTTAATAAAAAGAATGCAGCAATAAGCAATCAGCAAATAAGCTGCATAAGCGAGTTCCAGATTAAAGATAACTACAATAAAGGCGGCAATATGATTCAGTAGCAAAGACAGGCAAAAGCCGGCTACTAAGTGAAACAGAAAAGATTTTCGCTTGCTATTGAATGTTAATGAAGTCAGTTACCCGGGTAATAACAATAACAGGAAAAAAAATACTAAGAACTGTGCGGATTCTCTAAAAAATATATCCATTATATTATCTGCCGACTGCAGAAATGACTATTCTTAATGTTTTTAGCAGGATAATGGAATCTAATAATATTGATTGGTTTTTAATGTAAAAAAGATCGTATTGTAGTTTCTCTTTTGCATCTTCGACTGAGGCTCCGTATTCAAACATCACTTGAGCCCAGCCGGTGATGCCGGGTTTTATCAGATGTCTTAAATCATAATAAGGAATTTGTTGTTCAAGTTCGATTACAAACTCAGGTCGCTCAGGCCGAGGACCAATAAAACTCATTTGTCCCAGTAAAACGTTATAAATTTGAGGTAATTCATCCAGGCGGGTGCGGCGTAAGAAATGACCTACTCTGGTGATTCTCGGGTCATCTCTTGATGTCCACTGCGGGCCTTGTTTTTCCGCATCAGCGTACATTGTGCGAAATTTATAAAGATTGAATGTTTTTCCCCTAAGCCCGACTCTACTTTGTTTATAAAAAGCGCCTCCAGAGGAGTCAACCCTTACCAATATGGCAATAACCAGAATCAGCGGCAAACAGAATACACCCAGAATAATGGATAACAGAAAATCAAAAATTCGTTTTAACTTATAATTTACCGAATCTTCTAACAAACTAAAGCCGTCAACATCCATTAGCCACTGTTGTCCGATATGGAATATCGGCACCTTTGTCCATTGCTTGGAATAAAACTCGGTTAAACTAAATATACGTTTGCCTGATAATCGTTGCTGCAATAAATCTGTAGAGATTGATTGAGGTAAAGCGCTTAACGAGTCAATAACAATTCCATTCCAGGGATGCTCAAGCTGTTGTTGATACTGAGTGTCATTGTTATCAGCGTCACAGATATGAATAGTTAATTTGCCGCTATGCTTGTGCTTGGCGAAATCATCACGAAATTGATTGGCCATGATTTCGTCCCCCATAAAAAGCCAGTGACTTTGACTTTTAACTTTAGAAAAGCGTGTGCCGATATAGCGAAAAAAACAGGCCCATAGTATGAACAAAATGAATGCCGTAAATAGAATAGTCCGACCAAAAATAGGAATAAAGGCCTCACGTCCGATTAAAAATCCTGTCAAAATCGCTAGAAGCAAAGCAATTAAGCAGGCGAGTATCGTTCTTGAAACGACTCTTAAGGCTTTATTGGGGGTTTCAATGGTGTAACTATTGAAAGCATATAAGCAAATCAGGGTGATGGCTATCAGGAACCCCAACGTCAGTTGGGCGTCGACCATTTGATTGACTCGTAAATAATGAGCCAAATTAAAACAGATCACCAAGCCAATAATATCTGCAAGCAGAATCATCGAACTCAAAGGACTGGCTTTTAAAAATTGACCTATATTCATTATTGTTTAACATCCATGGGTCGCAACCCATCATGCACCTAAATTGCCTGGAGCGTCATCGCCCCTGTTGGATGGTATTGTATAACGCGTTGACCTTGTGCGAAATGTTCAAATCCTAAAATCCAGTTACTATCCGGCCAACGAATTTCTATTACTTTTTCAATAGGATAATAAATCGACGTATAAAGTGTGCCAAAACCGCTTATATAATTTGTTGAATACAATGGCGCCAGCGAAAAAGCATTTAGCATTTGGTTAAATGAAATGGATTTGTCGTTTAACAAGTCTTCAAGTCGCTGCTCTCGTTCAAGTGTGGCGCTGGCACGAGCATAACTTTCCCATTGTTTATCAAAAGATTGATGATTAGTGGCGATGCGTTTGTGCTCGATAATTTCTGTTTCCCTGCCTGGAAATAGATGCGCTGTAAAAAAGTCAGCATCCTTATCGACAACGCTAACGTTATAGGCCATATGAGTCGGTATGCGCATTAAAGCTTGCTTAGCTTGTTTGGCTGACTCACAGGTTTCCAGGATATAGCGCAAAATAATGGGTATACCGAAACCATCGCCGACTTGTCTGGAACCACCGAATGTCAGGCTGACACAAAGCCCATGGTGATTAATGCCGTCCAGCACACCCAATAAACAGTCTGAAAAGGCAATAACGTCATGCTCCAGCCACTTAGATTTCAAAATCATTCCATCTAAAAGTTTCGGGCTGTAATCGTAATTACGGATTAATCTTGGTCTGTCCTCAAGCCATATAAGTTGTGAGCAACCCGAGATATAT
>JANQSS010000067.1 GCA_028279185.1 Saprospiraceae bacterium
TGCCTGAATTTACTATTAGTAACCCCCATTGTTTGACTAGCGTTCTAGTTAGTACGCCGGGACTACCACTCCAGTTACTCCGGCCATGGCCGGACTTAAATATAGCCATACCATTCTGCAGATTGTTAGTTCTTCTGTACACTCACTCATCAAGTGAAGCTAACTTCAAGTTAAAAACGCAACTTACAGAGCATCTAGCCGAAATGTTGGCTAGGATAAGTTGTCAAAGTGCAATTGTCAAGAAAGAGAACCTTCATCATTTCAAGCTTACAGTCTATTAGAGAGAAATTTTAATGTGATGAATGTTCACTCGACGCTCAAACGCTCTTGGGGTGGGGCAAGCATGCGTGAGTGTGATATAGTGTAAGAGTGCGTTATTTGTAAAACTCATGGTCTTTTCGTCCAAGAATGAATTTCTCAACCATGGTAGAGTATGAACATAGTGTAAGTGTAGTTAGAATGTGGATGTTGGACCATTTCTTTTTTTTTTTTTTCAAGAGCACCACCAACTAAGTAGAAAAAAACGCACACGGTACCATCAGAAAGCTTCTTAACCATCAGAAAGCCTTATATAATGAGCATGTTTATGTACTGCAGGTAGATGATGGTGTAGTGAAACTTTAACTTGATCGCCAGGCCAAGAGGTCCTCTCAAATTCTCGGGGATTCTCTCCAACTTGCTTCTCGCACATGTGAATAACAGATCGGGCCCAGGGCTAGCGCTCTTGGTGACCAATAGAGCCGCAAACGCTAATGGGTAAAGGTGGTAACGGTAGGCCGCGATTTTTTTTTTTTAAATATAATTTGACTCACAGTAGCCACGATCATAAAAGCTGAATAGACGTACGGCTTTCTCCTCGCTACTCTGTTCTTGACATTCTTGATCATGGACGTTCGAGTACATGAGGCGCCCGGGCCCAGCGCTAGCACAACAATAGAGCCGCTTAATATTCGGTAAAGGTCCGCAATGTAGGCCGCACCCATTTCACGTAACACGTGGGCGGTAAACATTGCAATTGAATGGTTTCCCCATACAAACTGGGAAACATTTAGAGGTCCATATCTCTAATTTAAAGGTGTTAATCAAAAATCCGGCTAATTTAAAGTTTTAGTTTTAATTTATTCTGCGTGCCCATATAAAAATTATGGCTTGAAAGGCTTCCAGCAGCCATTTGAATTAAATTTTTTTTTTCTACTTAGTTGGTAATTTTGGCGAACAACTTGGAGACATATCTTCCCCCAGCACTGCGTAAGTGGTGCCTGCTGATTCATAACTATCACATATACAGCCTATTCTAATGGGAATACATAAACCCCATAGGCTGGTTTACTAGATATATTACTAT
>JANQSS010000091.1 GCA_028279185.1 Saprospiraceae bacterium
TTGTGGAACACCACTGATTTGGAAGCTATCTGCATCCGCATAAGCCATCGCAACGTCATCTTCGATCTGCAAGCTGTCGATATCCAGATTGCCGCAGTTTTCTACTTCTACTGTGTATGATACTGTCCAACTGCCGTCACCATTGTTCACTGCTGGCGCAGTTGTGTACTTATTCGTATTCAAACATGGCATATCCATTAAGTCAAGTGTATCTGACACTGCCGTATCTACTAACATACTATCCGTCGGTGTCGTACCGCTTGTGATAGCCGTATTCGCGTATACATCGCCATTTGGATCGCCTGGCCAGAATACTACTGTAAACGTTACCGCTCCATTATCGCCTGGTTGCAAGGTCTCGTCTCCTGCCAACAGATTGATATCTCCATCTCCGTCAAAGTTTGGATTCACTAACAGATCACCCGATTGTGGAACACCACTGATTTGGAAGCTATCTGCATCCGCATAAGCCATCGCAACGTCATCTTCGATCTGCAAGCTGTCGATATCCAGATTGCCACAGTTCTCTACTTCTACCGTGTATGATACTGTCCAACTACCGTCGCCGTTGTTTTCGGCTGGCGCAGTTGTGTATTTATTCGTATTCAAACATGGCTGAGCATCAAAATTGAGTGTATCAGCCACTGCGGTATCCAATAGCATAGTATCTCCCGGAGCAACAGCGCTCGCAAAAACAATATTGACAAATGCGCTATCAATTGATCCGCCCGGCCATAAGATTACATCGAAACTGATGGCGCCTTCTTCGCCCGCTTCAAGCGTTTCATCTCCGGAAAGCAAATTAATGTTTGTGTCACCATCAAAATCCGGATTTGGATCCAAATCGGCACTTTGAGGTTGCCCGTTCACTAGGAAACTGTCAGCAGCCATAAAGACATCATTCAGATTATCCAATACTTGGATACTGTCGATTTCCGTGCTTCCGCAGTTTTCAACGCGAACAGTATACTCTAATGTGAAGCTGCCATCACCATTGTTAATTGGAAGTTGTGTAACGTATTTTTCAACATTCATACATGGATTTGCAATAATGCATACTTCCACTGTATCATTTACGCTATTACCACAAGCGTCAGATGCGGTAAATACTACTTCTATGGATTCTCCATCGATGCCACATAATGAATCCGCGGCAGCGAAACTCCAGTTATTCGAATATGTTACATCACTGCATAAATCGGTTGCTTCAAAGCCGCCATTGGCATTCAACCAATCAATTACTGAACTTATGTTCAACGTACCGTTGACGCATTCGAAACATGTGTCTACGGCTGGCACCTCTACAACAGGCGCTGTGGTATCCTGGACAGTAATGACTTGTTCATCCGTTGCGGTATTGCCGCAGCTATCTGTTGCCGTCCATATTCGTGTAATCGTATAATTATAGTCAGAGCACAGCCCGTCAAAAGTCTGCGTTGAAATCTCTTCAAGTGTAACCTCAGCCATTCCACAATCATCAGTAGCAGTCAGGACCACTGCTGTCGGTACCGTCCCATTACAATCTATAGTCGTATCATTTGGTACTGTACCCACTAATGTTGGAGCCGTTTCATCATCAAGTGTAACCAATTGGATTCCTTCCGTAATATTTCCACATAGGTCTGTTATGGTATATTTTCTCTGTCTTATTTCGGGGCACGTATTCCCATCACTAGTTTCACTAACAAACATAAACGAGGTCGAATCGATTGCACAGTTGTCAAGAGCCACGCTACCCGCATTTATAAATTGTATCAATCCGGTGGTTCCATTAGGATATGGGTCTGCAAGATTTTGAGCGCAATTCGAAGTAAGTGGAACACAAATCAGCTGAGGAGGAATATCATCATCAACCGTAATGGTATGCACGCACTCGCTTTCGTTTCCACAACTATCCCTTACAAAGTAGGTTCGCGAAACTGTCTCAGGGCATGTCAATCCATCTGATACCTCGGAAAGCAATCCGAATGTGTCGATTCCACAGGCATCTTCTACAAATCCACCTAAAAGGACAAACTCTGCCACTGATGTTGCCACAGGGATGGAGTCAGCACTGCAAGTGGTTGATGCTGGAGATGGACAAATAATTGTTGGAGGTATAGCATCTTCCACTATATACGTCACAACACACGTATCGGATAGTACGATTGGATTACCTAGGGTATCAACGAGTGGAGTGCCATCAAGGAAAGTTACCGTATCCATGAGGATGTAGGTCCTGGTGATAATCAAAGAATCGCCCAGACATCCACTTCCACCATTATCGGTTTCAGAAGCACTAAATAAGATGATACCACAAGAATCGTTTATGGCACTGAAGCCATCTATAGCTGCAAACATATCAAGCGTGGTGGCAAGCTGCGGAACTTCATCGAAACATTCGAAGGTCCCTTGGTTTGGATTAGGACAAGTAATATCAAGATAGCAACGAGGCAATTCAACCATAGCGGTATCCATATCGGTGGTTGGTGTAAAGAAGCTATCTTTTCCAGCAGTATTGGCCAGATTTATTATAGGATCAAATCCAAAATTCTCGCTTAATTCAACGACAAATTCAACACCGACAGTTTGGCTTGGAAGAATACACCCAGTCGTTCCATCAAATATTCGTACGTCCAACACACCATCGTATGCCGCATTAAGATCGGGAACACTGTCCGCAGTTGTACTGTCCGCAATGATTTGTGGAGATGACACAAGCCGCACAAATCTGTTTCCAAGTTCAGTTGCCAGGTCATCTTCTAATAAGATACAGGATAGTTTTTGGTTACCTATGTTTTCAACAACCAAATGGAAGGTAACATCATAATTGCCTGGAACCCCACTTGAGGCTGGAACTGTTCCAGCTTGTGTCTTAACGATATCAATTAAAGGAACGGCTACATAAGCCGGATCTTCATCGTCTTCATCAGTTGCTGGATCCGTATCTCCAGGCATACCACCACCCATTGATCCATTTCCATCTATTGAGTTATCTGAATCTGTGCCTGGATTTCCTCCTGGATCATTTCCAACGATATCATCTGGTGTACTGTCGATATCGTCTCGAACATTGCCCATTGTGTCGGATGCCATAGCGATTTCTGCGCGATTCACATACATATCCGGTGTGGACATTTCCAAATTCAGTGTTATGAATAGCACCGCACTGTCGCGTGGCAGCAGCACAGCATTAATTGTATCTACGGCGCAATCTCCGCCACCTGCTTCAGTCCACCCTGGAGATAATGCTGCATTAAAGCTAAAGCCACCAGGTATATAGTCTTTTACGGCTATATCCGTTGCAGGAGTGGTACCTTGATTGAACACCGTTATTCTAAAGGTCAGCGGATCACCATATGCATAAGGTCCAGGTGTTACTAATAGCTTTCTCAAAGCTAAGTCAAACAAATCAACCAAATAAGGATCGGCGTCATCCTCATCCGTGCTTGGATCAGTGTCGCCGGGCATGCCTCCTCCATTGGTTCCATCTCCGTCATTCACATCATCTGATGGTGTATTAACAGCACCTCCCGGGTCATTATTAGGATCTTGGTCGGGCGTGCTATCCACATCTAAATCCGGAATATCGTTGCCGGAGGTATCTTGAAAATTCGAAATCTCAGCAATGTTTAAATATTCGCTTGCCCCAGGTACGATTTCAGCTTTTAATGGAACATTTACAATCTCTCCTGACAGCAAAGTGGTGTCTAATGTCGTAACCACGAAAATTCCAAAATCCGTCCAATCCAGGTTTAAGTCGGGCAGGAATAAAAGACCATCGGGTAAATAATCAGTGATCTCGATGTTGGAGGCAGGTTGGGTGCCTTGATTTTCAATTTCAATATTTATACAAACCGTATCACCATATGTAAATATTGGCCCATTTGTTGCCGTTTTGATTAAAGCCAAATCGTAATTACAATCACTAATCATCTGCACAGAATCCGAGTCGAAACACAGATTTGCCAAGTCAAAAATAGCATGCGCATTTACAAATGTGCCCTGTGGAAAACTAGGCCCTGCATAGAATGTCAGTGTTGTATCTCCAAACAGTGTATCAGCAATCACCGGAACCGTATTTCCAAAGGCTGACACGTTTAATATATCTTGACCACCAAACTGATCATATGTATAAGGGTTTCCGTCCCACGTGACAATTACGCGAACAGGGGTAACGGCACCTGAATCAGTAGCGATACAAGGATCAACAATGAGTTCCAAATCCAACATACAGTTAGGAATAAATCCAGCATCAACCGTAAGATTTGTGTCTGTTTCGATAAAGTAATCACCTGTTTCGCCGGTTATTGGATCAGCATCACTGTCCAGAGAATCCGGCACGCCCATTGCATTCTGTATTGTTGGAACAAATCCGGGCAGCGGGTTAAAGACAACACTCCAAGTTCCAAATGGTGGTAAATTTGAAAATAGATAAAAACCATTAGCATCCGTAGTTGTCGTACTATACACCGCACCAGTTAAGGCATCGATTAATGTAACTACTACACCACCTATTCCTGGCTCACCATCTTCTTGCATACCATCCATGTCAAAATCAAACCATACCGTATCCCCAATAGCGGCCATTGTCGTACCGCAATCGATACCGTTCAAATTATATACATTTTGACCGGGACATCCATTGACGTCGATATAGTCAAGGGTGTATGTTACCATTCCCATCGGCATATCGTCGACGACAGCAAAACCGGAATCAGGTCCGGGAAAGCTCAAACCAGTAGTTGGTGTCCACATAAAATTCATGCCACCAGGAGTCGGAGCCGGTAAATTAAATGAAGATCCTATACAGACATTCAGATTGTACATTTCGCCCGGCTGAGGATATATGGTTATATCAATTGTATCGAGTACAAAGCAGCTTTCAAACGATGCTCGTAATCTATACTGAGTTGTTATGGGTGCTCCCGTTGTATTTGTCATGTTAAAGGTTACCATAGTCGCATCGGTTGCTGATAGTAAAGCAAGATCACTACCATTAAAACTGAGCCACTCATAGGTATAACCAGGCACGGGATCTGGTCCAATCAACAAATCCACACCACTACAGACTTCGTATTCAGCTTCAAAGTCCAAATCTAGATCTGGTCTGATAATATTACTAAAGTCTTCTGAACATGTGCAATTGAATTCTGGACCCAACCGTCCATAGATTTTACAGAAACCAGCTGCAGCAACGTTAGCCATCGGATCAATCGTAATACATTGTCCTGGACCTAAGTCATCAACAAGGGTGTGTGTAATCGTCGTAAAGACCGTATCAGCAGGTGTATTTGTTCCTGAGCAATCCACGTCGGAGAAAACTTCCATGACAATATCCGAACCGGAAGTAAGCAGGGAACCCGCATTGCAAATCTCTACGCCAAAGGTAATGTCAGCCGAACCATCGCCGTTTAACACTGCTGATGCCTGGAAGTCGTTGAAGAATAATTCCGCCTTTGTTACCTCAAAGTTTCGCTCAAGTTCTGAGGTAACATTCGCAATATTACAAACCGTTCCATCTAATGTACACGTGTCCGCTTCCGTTGCATAAGCTGCAATGAAATATTGAACATCATCACATTCTAGCAAGGTTTCATCTGTAACCTCAACATCAACAGAAAATTCGATGTTGTCACCAGTATTGAGGTCTAAGAATGGCCATGTAAGGAAATTTCTTGAACCATCCATTCGTAACACAGGCTCATCCGTTGTTACGTTGGCTATCGCCATATAACTACCAGGAACATATTCTAATCCTGCAGGTAATTCTATCGATACAGAGTCCAACGTTGTTGTAGCGCCTCGGCGTACTGTTCCAGTTACGGGTATAGTGTACGAGTTGTCGCTACATGCCTCAACATCCAAATCCGGCGAATCAAATCGAACTCTAAACGGGATATTACCAGATCCTAAATTGAACCGAGGTGTTCTTTTCCTTATGAATCGAAGAGATCGGCCACATGCATTGCGACCAGCAAGTGAAAACCTCACTGCGCCCCTGCCACGTGTTGTGTTGCAATCACTCACCAATTTAAATCTCAAACTTATTTTATTCAGAAGTGTATTTTTTGACCCCACTAAACCTGTATTTAGCAAGTTCGTATCGACTTCGGCAAAAATGATTCGGTAATCCCAGTAACCGACTGCTGGATTTACAAAACTAAAGTCAAGCGGCTCATAGCCTGAGAATAATGGAGAATTGACAGAAGGGTTAGCAATCTCGAAAGATCCTGGAACCAAGTCAAAACCACCAAACAATCTAAAAACCAACCTAGGGTCTTTCAAAAACCCTAATTGCGTGGAAACAAACTCCACCTCAATGTCAATCGTGTCACAAACATTTACACGCCCGGGGGACGTCGGTTGCAATATGTTGAGGTTCATCCCTGTGGGAGGAGTTGTAAAAAAAGACTGTGACTCATCTTTACAGACAGCTTCTTCAATTGTTTCAGGTATTCCACCGCAGTCCCAACCAGCAACAACATTCAATGGTACCATCGCACCACATTCGGTAACTTCAACGTAGAAAAGATAATCTTTTGATGCATCAGGAGAAGCTCCTCCTGGGAATGTGCCAATTGGATAAATACCAAAGGCATTAGGGACTAAAAACGTATCCGCGTCAACATCCTTAATTCGGTCAACGACAATACCGTTTGTAGGCGCCTCCCAATAGATGAAGGCATTAGCAGCCTCTGGAAGGGCATTGTTGAAAATAGTTAAGGTAACTGAATCTTGAGCTGAACATACACGAAGTGTAGGTCCAGGTGCAACTAATAATTCGGCTGCCCCGTTGTACACCGCCGTTTTTGACATAACGGTATCCATGATCATATCTGTGCAAAAAACGGTCGGGTTTGTTGCAGTTGTAATTTGATAGGAAACATCTAGTGTCCCTGCCTCAGATGCGCAAGATCCTTGTATATCAGGTCTGAAAAACAAGTCGAACCCTTCATCCGGCCATATACGCGTATTACCGGAATCCTCAAAAAAGTCTTGGGCCAAGAAGGTAACTTGATCACCTGAAAAATTTAAATAAGAAGTCGGAATGGTCTGATTAATAATTGTTCCGCCCCCGCCGGAAATTCTTTGTACCAGCTGTGCGTTAAAGGTCTCTGTGCTAAATGCGAATTCCGATGGCTTATTGAAGGTAATGGTTTTAGGCAATGCAACTTCTCTTACCTCAAATGGAAATTCATCAAAAGATTCTCCTCCAAACCAGAAACTTTTTCGAATCGTCCAATTTGGAAGTTCGCATGCCCCAAATTGATTAAACGTGCACGTCTCTCTGGTTGAAAATCCTATCTGGGTCAACCGCCCTTCGCATGGAAAGCAATTTACACCATTGGCAATATCACCATCGTCAACAGTTGATATAAATATCTCTGTTGGATAATCAATTACCCGTTGATTACCCATAAAATCTTGCTTTATTTGGAAATAAACACAGATCTGAATTGAATCACCATCAGCATAATTGGTAAAAGCTGGATGGGTCATGCACCCGAGGGATTGTAACTCAGCAATACCAAAGTTCACTTCTAAGTAGGCATTTGTCGGACTAATGACCTGCTTGCTGAATGGCGTGACCGGACATACGTAAGTTGAATCTTCATCGGCATCGTAATATGAAACCTCAGCTGCAAAAGGTGTAAACTGATCATGGTCAAAAAATACTCTGGCATATCCAAATTCATATCCATCGCCGTCAACAAACCCATCAACAGATCCATTGAACGTGGCCTTAATACTGTCGCCCTGGATAAAGCGATTAGTTCGAATTTGATTTAAATCAATAGCGCCATTGGGGTTCGTATCATTGTTAGCATCGCCAGAACCATAATTGACTCTTTCCAATGTAAAGTTGTCACAACTGAAACAGCCTCCTGTACAGACACCTGGTACCGTGCAATACATAGTAGTCGTAGATGGTTCGGGGCACCAAATTTCTATTGGGTTGCATTCCGTACATGAAGGATCTGTTATTAAATCCAGGGAAGGTGAAATTTCCAAATCTTCAATTACGAGGGCACAGGGTGGGCCTGGAAAGCATGTTAAAAACTCGGCGCAATCGCCCACTATCTTATACTCTATGAAGTGGCCAGCAGCCATGGTAAATCCAGAAGCCGCCGGATTTTCAAATGTAAACGTATGGGATGTCGGGCCTGATCCATCAAATGGATCACCTCCGATTACCGGAGCATTGGCAATGGTACCATCTCTGTCCGACCAAACAAAGGAACCGGGCTCAATGTCAAAACCACATGGAATGTCGAGTGTGAAAACATATTGTGCATTCGGGAAAGCGCCGCTTGAACCAAAAAACTGAGAAACAGAAGTCGTGAATGTGTTTCGTACACATCCTACCTGTCCCATCTCAAGGGAAATGGGAGCTTCATCTAAACTTAGTTGGCGCTCGTCTCGGTTACCTAAGTTTAAGACAACGGTAGCCTGGCTAGGAATAGGGCGAATATCCATTCCACATGATTCTTCCAGCCCAAGCAATCTTAGTTGTCCTCCATAGATGTTGTCAATGCGACACGAACCGGCAAAGCAGGAACAATCTTGACTCAATGTAAGGGTTATTCTAACTGTTTCGCCAGGTAATACCATAATACCCGTGATGGAGTCAATTACTCTATCTGCGCCACATGATCCGTCATTAAATATTACGGAAGGGCTTCCTAATTGGGAAATTGTACCCCCCATATATTCGACTACATATCCCTCTATCTCTCCTGCCGTTGGTGTAAAATCCAAATACAATCCTGTATAGGGCGCGGAACCTGTGTTAAGGACATCAATTACACTTACACTGTTCACATCTGAAAAGCATGGCGGTTGAGTTTGTGAAATGAGCGAGGCAGTGACTGATGGCAGTGCCTGCCCAAAAGTTAGTTGTGTGTTTAAGAAGTCGTTTGAGGTAACATTTGGACAATTGATGTCTCCGGCATTACAGCCCCACTGTATAATTCGATTAATCGTTTCATCGGGACCGCAATCAATTACCGTATAGTTTTCTTTAACATTATAAGCCTCGTCCTGGCCAAAACCATCATTGTCATCAGTTGGATCAAGTGCTTGAAAATCTGCTCCTGTAATTACAAAGCAGGTAAAGCCACCATCCTGGATGCTCGTTGAAATATTAACCGATGTGACGCCGTCACCAAACGGAGCCGGCTTCTGACAAAGGTCAATACTCGTAAAATCTATGAGGGCAGAATTTTCTATACAATAGTATATAGTGTCTACACCACCGTTACCGGCATTAGCTATATCAACCACGGTATTTCCGGTTAGCCCTGCATATCCCTCTATTGTCAGATAATCGAAACCACCAACAGGAGATCCACTTGCTACCGGCTGCGATATATCAGCAAATCCAACGCCAACAGGTGAATCCTCTTCAACGATGTTAGCAGTAGGACCATTGGTTGTCGTATCGTGTACGGTCGTAACAAAAATTTGGAATTGTCCATCAACAAAATCACAATCCACCATAGCTACTATCCCAAGTTCATAACTTTCTCCCTGCATCAAATCAGGTATGACGATGGAATCGCCACTCATAATGGGAGCAGGACCACCGTTTTTATCAAAAGGATCTCCCAGATTGAGCCCTGACCCCGGTGTTATAGGCATGTCATCCTCATCCAAAAAGTCTAGCAGTAACCTAATATTTTCCGCCGTTTCGCCACCAGGAATGTTTGTCCCTTCGATAACAATGCAAATTGTGTCCGCAGGACCACAAACTGAAAAATTATTGTTGGAAGAATTCGGTGTGGGAAGGCCAATCGTAACAGACAGGTCTGTCTGCGCCATAAGTTGACTGGAGGTAAAACTTAACAGGGCAATAATAATAACTGTCTGTAGCGTTTTGTAAACGTTTTTCATAAGCAAATGTGATTTGAGCAAACTCCTTTTAGGGGGCTATGAAATGATTGGTTTTCTTGTTTTAGATTTCTGATTGTTCCCAAAACGACCATAGGCCGCCCAAAGGCAGCCATAAAACCAGCGTTCGAATCAAGGTAAAACCTGCAGGTTTCCTTATTCATGGGATCAATTATAATTCTCTTCTCATGCGTTGGTTGTCAAGATTCCAACGACATTAATCCGTCAAATTTAGTACCAATGGACCACATAGACCAGCCGCTAACACAAGCATTTTCAGTCGTTTACACCAAGTAATTTTCTACTTATATGTAAGTAATTGGACGTTAATAAAATACTGTTGCGACATCTATATATATGTGGTTTTATACATACGATAAATACCACATATGGATGAAAATGCTTCGTCCTTCATTTTCAGTCCAAGGCGCCAATACAACCAATAAAAAGTCTCTTGGGGAAATCGCCGGCAAATATAATTCAACTTTTTAGATCATCGTAACCCGTGATTAAATTTGAAGTCGAATATTAACCGATCTGTGCCAGGGTGGTTATTCACTACTCAAGCTTTTCGTATCATTGGAGATTCAATATCAACGAAACAAGGTGCATGGCTCCATATTTTACAAATGACGCGGTTGTATTAGGTATTTTAATATTAATTCTTGCAGGAATCTTTTACACATCATCGTTGAAAAGTCCTGGGTGGAAAAAGTTTTATACCTATGTCCCTTCGCTGCTTCTGTGCTACTTCATACCAGCACTATTCCATTGGCCGCTTGAATTGATTGCACCCCACTGGTATACAGATGGTATTGTAGCCGCTCTTGAATCAGCTGGCTTATCTATCCCAAATGGTTTTGATTCATATTCGTACGAAGAAGTTCAACGATTTATTCAACAATCCGGCCATGAGCTTAGTACGTTTAAATCGTATGAAGGACACTCTGGGTTATATTACATGGCCTCCCGCTACTTGTTACCTGCATCCCTAATTCTATTATGTCTCAGTA
Organism: Saprospiraceae bacterium; assembly: GCA_028279185.1. Lineage (GTDB taxonomy): Bacteria > Bacteroidota > Bacteroidia > Chitinophagales > Saprospiraceae > JANQSS01. The sequence goes on from JANQSS010000091.1 coordinate 10,887, forward strand.
TTGACATGAAAGGAATCCTTCGGTTAGGTCCAAAGTCGCTTATCATGTTCTTCGCAGCTACAATTGGCATAGTTATAGGCGGACCGATCGCCTTAATGATAGCCTTGAATTTTTTTCCTAATGCATTTGCCGCATCACCGGAAGAAGTCTGGCGTGGTCTATCCACGGTGGCTGGGAGTTGGATTGGTGGTGGAGCCAATCAGACAGCAATGAAAGAGATCTATGAAGTAGGAGACAATCTGTTTGCATCAATGATTGTCGTCGACGTTATTGTGGCTAATATTTGGATGGCTTTTTTGCTATATGGTGCGGGTGTCACCAAAAAGGTTGATTCCTGGTTGAAGGCAGATTCAAGTGCTATTGAAGATTTAAAGCTTCGCATCCAAGATTATCGAGGTAAAATTGAACGTATACCGTCAACGACAGATGTCTTCATGTTACTTGCCATTGGGTTTGGTGGAGTGGCATTAGCACATTGGGGGGCAGATGTCATTACTCCATGGATGCGCGGTTTCCGAGAGACATTTGAAAAAATGAATCTACATAGTTTGATGTCCAGTTTCTTCTGGTTGATAGTCATATCCACCACTGTCGGCGTTGGACTATCATTTACAAAACTTAGAAAATTGGAAGGCGTAGGCGCCTCACGAATGGGATCGGTGTTCATCTATGTTTTGGTGGCAACGATTGGCATGAAAATGAACTTAGCCGAAATTGGCCCCAATCTTGGTTTGTTTTTTATTGGTCTTATCTGGATGCTGGTACATGTCATCATCTTATTAGTTACTGCTAAAATCATTAAGGCACCATTTTTCTTTGTAGCGGTTGGTTCCCAAGCTAATGTGGGTGGCGCTGCCTCCGCTCCTATTGTTGCATCTGCTTTTAGTCCGGTACTCGCTCCAGTGGGTGTGTTAATGGCGGTACTCGGCTATGCATTGGGTACCTATGGAGCAATAATATGTGCCATGCTCATGCAAGGTGTTGCAGGATAGCTATTCGGATAAAACCAATGGGTTTTCATTCATTAGAAGAAATTAGTCAATAAAAAAGTGCTAGTTCGGAAAGCATCTTACCTTTGAATTATGCTCCTTCAACTTCAAGTCAAGAATTACGCCATAATTGATGAAGTCACGATCAACTTTAGCCGCGGATTAAACATAATCACCGGAGAAACTGGGGCAGGCAAATCAATTTTACTTGGCGCACTTGGCCTCGTATTAGGCGATCGTGCAGATTTGAACGTACTATTTGATGTCAGTACAAAATGTATTATTGAAGCGACATTCGATGTTTCTAATCGAGCGTTAGACGCTTTTTTTGTTGAGCATGACATAGATGAATCCAACGAGTTAATTTTGAGGCGTGAGCTACTTCCAACATCTCGTAGTCGTGCTTTTGTAAATGATACACCTGTCAAACTCAAACAATTACAAAAAATTTCTGAAAGACTGATAAATGTTCATCGTCAATTCGCGACGCTAGATATTTTTACTCGACCATTTCAAACAAAAATTCTCGACACACTTGCAAAACAACAATCCGGTGTAATTGCGTATCAAAAGCTCTTTTATGATTATAAATTAAATGTCGAAAAAATTACACGACTCCATGAAGTGATCGCCAATGCTTCGAGAGAATATGATTTTATCAAGTTTCAAATTGACGAAATAGAAGAATTTCAATTGAATCCTAAGGAGGATGAACAAATTGAAGTGCATCTCAAAAGAGCCGAACAGGCGGATGAAACTAAAAATGACTTATTAAAACTCGATCAATTACTTCATACTGACGAAATTAGTGCATCCCACATTCTGTATGAAGCGCAAAAAATTGTTTCTCAATTGACAAAACGCGATGAGCAATTTAAACCATTCGAAGAACGCCTTTCCTCTTTGAAGATTGAACTCGAGGACCTATCTGCCGAGATTGCACAGGCATCGAATATGCAATCATTGAGTCAAGAAGAAATCTCACACCTTTCAATGCGCTATGATAAATTACAACGTTTGTATTTCAAACACCAAGTGGGCAATGTTTCGGCATTACAGCAATTGCTCGAGTCTATGAAGGCTAAAGTAACAGGTAACAACCAAGATATTGAACATCTCGAAAAAATAAACAAAGATATTCAGGAACAGATACTTGAGCTTGAAAAAATAGCTGTGCAATTATTTAATAAAAGGCAATTTGTCGCACCAAAATTGAAGAAAAAGGTTGAGAAAATTTTATCAGAATTGGCAATGGAAAATGCTGTTTTTGAAGCGTGTGTTAGCGAGACTTCAGAATTGCACAATCTAGGGTCTGATATGGTAGAATTTAAATTCTCTGCTAATCCAGGTAGTGACCTTTTACCCTTGAAACTGGTTGCTTCAGGTGGTGAATTATCTCGATTGTCGCTTGCCTTAAAATCAGTTATTGCCAATGAGCTAGCGCTTCCAACCATGGTTTTTGACGAAATTGACAGTGGTGTATCGGGACACACGGCACTGCGCATGGGGAAGATGCTTCGTGATTTGGGTAATTCGCATCAGGCGATCGTTATTACGCATTCAGCTCAAGTTGCCGCACAGGGGCAATCACATTATTTTGTTGCAAAAGAAAGTGAAAGTGGATCGACAACAACAAAAATATCCAAGCTAGAAGAAACTGAAAGGCTTCATAAAATTGCGATAATGCTGAGTAGTGATCCACCATCAAAGGCGGCACAAAAAAATGCCGAAGAATTATTGGAATTAAGTAAATAAAAAATAAAATTAAATAATATGGCATATAATCTATTAAAAGGTAAAAAAGGAATTGTATTTGGTGCGCTCGACGATCAGTCAATCGCCTGGAAAGTAGCAGAGCGCTGTGTGGAAGAAGGTGCGCGCATAACCCTCACAAATGCACCTGTTGCATTGCGTTTTGGTAAAATACAAGCGCTGGCTGAACAATTAAATTCCATCGTCATACCTGCTGATGCTACATCGGTCGAAGACTTGGAAAATCTGATAGATGAGTCCATGGCTTACTTAGGTGGTCAACTCGACTTCGTTCTGCACGCAATTGGCATGTCGCTAAATGTAAGAAAAGGACGTGCGTACACCGATATTAAATATGATTGGATGCAAAAGACTTTTGACATCTCGGCATTGTCGTTTCATAAACTTATGCAAACACTGTATCAAAAAGACGCTATGAGCGAAGAAGGCTCTATTGTCGCACTTACATACATAGCGGCTCAACGTGTTTTTCCCGACTATAATGAGATGGCTGAGTCCAAGGCTTTGCTCGAGTCTTTTGCTAGAAGTTTTGGTTATCACTATGGTAAGAAGAAGAAGGTACGTGTGAATACAATCAGTCAGTCTCCTACATGGACTACAGCTGGTAGTGGCGTTAAAGGATTTAAAACTTTTTTCGACTATGCTGACACGATGTCACCTCTCGGAAACGCAACTGCAGAAGAATGTGCTGACTATTGTGCTGTTATGTTTTCCGACCTGAGCAAAAAGGTCACCATGCAAAATTTATTCCATGATGGCGGATTTTCTTTAATGGGTATTAATACAGCATTTTTTAATGAAACCGAATAAATAAGATTTTATTAACACGGTTTATCAGTGCATGCTACGTTTGTAAGGCATCTCCTGAATTACGTAATTAATTTGCGCTTATTTATTATCAAAATCTCAGTTTACATAAAATCCACACTGCCCCGTTGGCTCTTCCTGGTGTTTTTTTCAATCACACTGAGTAACATTGTCAACGGACAGTTCACGCGTGATTCAGTTCCCGTCTTTGATTCTATAACAGTCGATAATGATATCGATATTGATTCAAATTTTTTCGCTGTAATGAACAGGTGGGGTGAGCAAATTACTTTACCACGGTCAGAAACAGATAGTGTGTGGAATTATTGGAATCATGTACCTGCTTTGGATCCTAGCCGATTTTATTTTTATTTAGGAAACACTGGGTCTCCTGCGATAGAGGCACGATGGAACCCACACAAGGCAGTCGGCTTCGATCCGGGCGTACATCACCTTGACCTGTATCGACTTAACTCGGATCAGTTTAATTACTACAGCACGGGCCGCGCCTACACATTGCTTCATTACAATCAATCTCCCCAACAAACCAAAAGTGCGACAAATGTAAAATTTGGACGAGCATTCAGTAAAGCATCAGGAATTTCGATCCAATATGATCGTATCAATGATATTGGTGAATTTAATCATCAAAAAACGAGACAAACAAGTGTGGGAGCAGGATTGTATTTTTTTCCTGCAGACGACAAAAAGGTATTTTTTTCTTACATATCAAATAATTTTACGCTCGAAGAAAATGGTGGAATCACGTCAATAGATTTTTATGCTGATCCAAATTATGATGATCGAAGTTTGATTCCCACAAACCTCAATATTTCACTCTCGGAACTAAAAGAACGAGAAGCACGTTTGACATCGATTTGGACACTCGGTGAAGTACGAGATACAGTTACGAATGGTCTGTCGATATTATACGATGGAAAATATAGTACGCTCATATACAAATATTCCGATGCGAATACCAATGCCTCATTCTACCGTAATTTTTCAATTCATGAAAATGGGCAGCGGGCTTTTATTCAGAACAACGTTTTCAGCAACAGTTTGGGAGTTCAAATCGACTATGGGAAACGAACTGATTCCGAATTTAAAGGTAAGTTAAATGGTCGTATAGAGTACCGATGGAATAGTTACACACAGAGTGATAGGACATCGGACATCAATAACCTGCTGCTTCGCGCCAACTATGCACAACAATTAAGCAAAGTAATACAACTGCGTAGTAATCTCGTACTTGCACTTGGAGATCAAGCGGGAGATTATTTATTAAAGGCAAACGCGATTCTTCGACCGTTTAAATCATTTCACATTCAAGGACACTTTATCAGCCAATTGCGAACGCCGACAGGAATCGAGCAAGTGTTTTATTCGTTAGAAAGTCCAATCTATCTAAATAATTATCCCGCAGCATCTTACAATGCAATCGGTGGCACTATTTCCATGCCAGCTTTAGGATTAAGTGCAAAAATCAATAATATAATTAGTTCAGATCACGTATATTTTGACGAGGAATTCACGCCGCAGCGTCTTAGCTCTACCGTCAACATTCTACAATTTCAGTTTGGACTAAAAAAACAACTTCACTGGTTATTTACGGAAAATAATATCCTCATTCAAAATAGTAGTGACAATCGCATAGTCGTCCCAACGCTTTATTCGAAACATTACTTAGGGGGTAAGTGGCAATTGTTTAAAAAAAGATTGCAACTCGATCTCGGTGCTTCTGGAGTGATTATTCCCGACTTTGATGGATATGGATATTTTCCATTAACTGGACAATTTTATCCTACCCAAACCAATCAGTCTTTTAATTATACGATGAATGGTCTCCTGGGTCTACGTGTTGATCAATTTAATGTGTATATAAAATTTGAGAATATGCAATCCATTTGGGATGAAGAACCTCGATTTATGATCCAGGATTATCCGATGTACGATTTTAGAATGCGTATTGGATTCCGCTGGCTACTGCGCGGTTAAAATATACACGTAAATAGCCTCAACGCACCAACGTAAAATCACCTTGCACTTGCTTTTCGGTGCCATCGTCAAAGACACCTATTATTACATAAGAGTAAACACCCTCAGCGGCCGGCATTCCATTCAACTCACCATTCCAACCAAATCTTATGTCATTAGGTAGACCATCTCTTAATTCGAACACACGCTCTCCCCACCGGTTATAAATTTGCATACGTGATATAGATTGCAATTTGTCCGGACCAAACACATGAAATACGTCATTTCTTCCATCTTCATTTGGAGAAAAAGCGGAGGGAATATACATATTATAATATCGTCGAACAAAAACTTGCATGACATCCATAGCCATACAACTATCTGGAGAATAAATAATTAATTTCAATAGAAAATCTGAATCAGGATATATCGTTGGATCAATTTCATTTAATGAATGTAGGAGAGAATCCTCAATAAAATACCCAAACGTATCAACAATACCCATAATGGTCGGTATAATTTGTAATGATTGTCCTTCGTCAATTTCAATAATATCTTCCAATGCCAACGAAACTTGTTGTGCATTATTAATGGAAAACACAGTGTCAAACGTACAACCATTAACATCTGATACGTGAATTGAATACTCTCCTGCGGCTGCGGGGATAACATTCACCGGAACGCGCTGATAGACGTCATCGTTAATTAATATTCTGAATGGCTCTGTTCCGCCGACGATATTCTGAACAAATATTTCACCTCTGTCTATAAAGTCGCATGGCGCATCTGAAAATACTAATTCAATGTCGTCAATGAAATCCTGAAGAGAATTCACAACTGTAGCACCAACAGACTGACATCCATTCGATAAATCCGTGACAGTCACTTCGAAATCACCTTCGCCCAACGTTCCGACGGTAGCTGAGGTTGGGTTTCCAGTAATTATGCCATTACTGCTAAACCACTGGTACCTATATGAACCCGAACCTTGTGTGACATCAACTGTCATGCTTGCTTCTAAATTAATGCAATCGATGACATATTCCCCAGGTAAAACCAATACAGGTTCTTGAAAATCTCCGGTTATTTCAAATTCTAACGATGTACGACATTTAGAAATTTCATTTGCAACATCGACATGGTATGTGCCCACCGAATTTACCTCAATTATATAGTCCGAAATGATATTGAAACTATTTTGAGAATTCCACGATACATCATCTGCTAAGATCAGTCGAGTCGAATCAAGAACAAGTAATAATTCATTTCTGTCACAATTCAATAATAACTCACTTGACAAGGCTTCAACTTCAGGTGAAGTAAAATCTTCAGATACCAAAAAATCAATTGTATCGCGACATAAGCTTTCTGTGTGTTCAACGATTAATGTATAGCGACCTTCTTTGTCAATTTCCACTATTAATCCGGATGGAGGAGATGTAAAATTCCCATCTACAGTTGTCCAGGTTGTATTAATATTATTTATAGGTTGTGATCCGGATGCATTTAGAGACAGCATAGGAAATTCACAATTCAATAGTGTGTCGCCAATAATACTTGCGAGCGCTGTTTCAAAATTCTCGCGGATGACAATTTCTATTTGCGATTCGCAATTAACAAAAGGGCTGGAGATTGTGAGTTGATAGACTCCGGCACTATCAATTGTCGGTGCAAGTGTGTTTTGTCCTGTCAAAAACCGTCCGGGATTTGCTGTCCACTGATAATTAAATCCAACCGGAACAATAGAAGCAGTAGCGTCAAGTTCGATCAAATTGTTTTCACAGTTCAGTAGCCTGTTTCCACCATTTTCTTGAGCCAGAGGTATATCATAAAATGTAAACGCAACTGGCAGTGTGGGCATAAAACATTTATGGTCCAAAATGATGTCCCCCTGCATGTCGGCTAGTCCTACAGCTGGCATAAAATAATAAGTAACTCCATAAGACATGTATGATGGATCGAATGAAATTGAATTGCTTGACTGACGAGCCAATATTCCTGAAGTGTCCAGTAAATTATTTGATTTAATAAAAAACTGCTGTTCATCACCTATAGCGATGATCGACTCGATTAAAAAGGTGAATATGTGCTGAGAATCGGCACAAAGATGAATATCACCTGGATCAAGCACACCGACATTACTTTCACATTCACAATCCCTATTGATGGCTAACTCAATAGTTTCGCAAGCATACAAATCCTCCAGAAATAGGGATGCCGAAAATCCGCTTGGTAAATTAACGCTAGTAAAAATATTTCCATTCAATTGGCCATCGATACCCGTCAACGAATAAGGAAGAAAGCCATCCACAATTTCGACTTCGAAATAAAATGAATCCTTAGTTGGTGAACATGTATATACTAAATTTTGAAATTCTGGCGATTGCAAAAACGTTATTCGACCATCGCCATTCACAATTCCTTCACATGCCTCATTTTCAAATTGAGTAATGATAAGGTCGTTGTTTTGGGATATACCAACAATATTTATGTCAATAAAATTATCCATCGTCGAAATAGGACCGGCCATCATTGAGCCGATTCCATACGAAATAGTAAAAGGACTTTGTCCTATCAACGTCAAACGTACGACTGTGTCCGAGGGATTATCGCATAACAGCAATGTGTCAAACATTTGCAACACAGGAATAGTAGTCCATCGAACGGCAATTGAATTTGACGAATCGGAACAAAACGCAGCTTGATCGACTTGACCATTTGTGCCAATTCCGGCCCATAATGTAATATAGTAAGTCGTGTTTAAGGACATGTTCGTATCATCAAAGCCAAAAACTCCATTCGAATTTGAACCAATTACATTTCCAAATACTGGTGGTGGCGCATCATGTAAAATAAATTCCAATATGTCGCCCGGAGCTAATGTTGTGTCGACAATTGATACGGACGTGAGTTCATTTTCACAAAGTAAAGTATCAAGCGTAGAAATACTACCTGCGTCGGTAACACAACCACAGTCAATTGTAATTTGGACCATGACTGTATCACATACCCGCCCATCTGTAACTAATATATTGTATGTGCCTGAAGTAACTGGATCGCTGGTAAATTCATTTCCATTTGTAATATTTCCAGGAATTCCAGTCACCTCGTATGTACTTTGTTCTCCTCCGGAAATATCAAATGAAATAATACTTGCAAGTGGATTACAGGCCCCTATAGCAATGTTATTAACTTCAAGCGGTGGTTGTAACGCTACAGGATTTGTCGTATCAGCTTCATAACTCCAACACATACTATCGTGTTGAAAAGAATCTAATACTAATACATCGCCATTCATCAAGGGAATCGGAAAAAACTCATCATTTATTTCGCCATTGAACACATACGTTGCTCCTGAAGTTAAATTCCTAACATGAATCTCGTACAGACCATTTTGTGAAGCTCTAAAAAAAATTCCAGTCTCATCACCACAGCCTGTTACTACCTCAATCCCGGCGAGTGGCAACCGAATAATTCTGAAGTCTACATTGTCCACTGACTCATACGGACAGTAAGTAGGTGGTTCAGTTATAAAGTCAACTATTCTATAGGAAGACGATTCGAAAATTGGAAAGTAATAGAAAAACGATTGTTGTTGCCCGTAAATAGAGTCTCGATTTCCAAAATCATCCTCTAATATTAATGTGAAAGGTATCGGACTGTTAATTGTTGTTATCACGACTTCTCCACTATCGCCAACACAAAGATCATCATCACCAAATATTTCGACATATGGGCTCAATAGGAAGACAACATCAATCGGAACCGGCTCACTTTTACAACCGAATGAATTTGTGGCCACGGCGTAAAAAGTCCGCGATGTGTTAACAATGGCTCCTATTTCATTTACGTCATTTATTGCATTTTCTTCACTGCGATAAAATGAGAAGGTCATATCACTGATATCGCCTTCCGTGAATAAAAAGGGTGTCGAAAGTAAATTATATGTGGCATTCCCTAAGACGGAACACATTGTATCCGGTGAGATCGCAGTAAACACCGGGCTTTCTACAAAATTGACATCAAATGAAATGGTATCACTACAGCCATTATTCGTATTGAACCGCGCCCAATATTTTCCCTCTTGATCAGTAGAATAGGGCAATGTCAATCTGTTGATATTTAAAGCGGCATCTTCCGCAGCAGCATAATATGCCAACGAGTCAAAAGGCCATCCGGGGTATCCGTGCAACTCTCTGTCGCGAACATCGCTGCCGAAATTGAAAAATTCCCCTTCGCAAAAAGAATCCACTTCCACTCCAAGCTCAACTATCTCAGTCATAAAAAAGGCGGAATCCGCTGGTTGTGGAATTCGAGTACACGTTCCATATGACAAGGAGACAAAAATCGTGTAATCTCCGATGGTATCGAGAGAGGTTACCTCATTTACATCATTAAGCATATCTTCTCGGCTTAAGAAAAAATGTACGCGGCCTCCATCCGGGACACCAATTAATTGATTTACGAATAAGGCATTAAAATAATTCTCGAGAATAATAGGGAAGAAACTTGGACACCGCCGGATTGATTGAGGCATTAAATCAAAGCCAAACGACGTATTTTGAACGATGAAGCAGGACTTGGCGTAACGGCAACGATCGTCATATTGTGCAGCACAAATCATAGGGTTTCCTACACCGGACCAATTTGACCAATCGATTTCTATTCGTCCATTTCCAAGATCCGTATATTCGGATAACTCTGGAATTGACCATAAAATAGGTAATGATGGATCATAATTATCAACCTGATATGTAAAAACACCTTGCCCGAAACAAATTGAGTCTTGACCTGATATTATTGGATCGGGTAGCGTGTCACAGGCAATTGGGTTAGTAGGACACGTACCATGAATTAAATGCAACCTATAATCACAAATATCGCCTCTTATTCCATCAACGATTATGTAATATGTTTCACCAACTTCTGTCATGATGTCGAACTGAAGTGGCATTACACCCATAGTAGCAGCGCATGCCAAAGGCGTATCAAAATTTGTACAAAAAGCCGCTTGGAAGACTTCCATCTCAAGACCTGTATTAAAGACGCAAAATGTAGGAATAAGGATCACTGATGTTTCGCGCTCTTGCGCCACGAATGTATACCAAAGGTTGTTATCATAGTCACTGCAAAACTGACCTGTACCCATGTCTTCCGTTCCAAATGCATTGTTGAGAATAAGACAGTTGCCAAGGCCGATATCCTGAGCCGCATCACACCGATCCTGAGCTGATGCGCTGAATGTCAAATAAATGAAAGAAAGGACGACCAAAACCATTCCGTTTTGGAACGTACGTTGCATTTTAAGCAATTTCATGTAGTTGGTCATGTCAATGGTTTTGCTGTGCTAGTGGGGTAAAATACATTTACCAGACCTTCATATTTACTTTAATTTACTTTAAAATGCTCGTTTTTCAGTAAGATTGGTACTTAGAAGATGATAAATGTCCTTATTTCGCTGCCTGACGAGTAAAAATTTGGGATGAAAAGTTGGCCTTTTAATAAGGTTAGTATTTTCGTTGTTGGGAACGATGAAATTGAATTTCGCAGTCAACTCAGCCGACTAAAGAGCAGAAATGTAGCTATTTATTTTTTCAAAGCCTCTTTTCTCAGGCGTTGCAAAAACGGTGAAGCAAAAATAAACTGTTGTAGGAATTCATTATCACTTTCCATTACTTCATTTTTATTGCCTATCCACACGAGTTTTCCAAGATGAAGTAAGGCAATTTTTTCACCTATTTCCATGACCGAATTCATATCATGTGTATTGATGACTGTTGTAATATTAAATTCATCCGTTATACTGCTAATCAGCTGATCAATAAGAATAGATGTTTTCGGATCGAGTCCGGAGTTAGGTTCATCGCAAAAAAGATACTTGGGGTTTAGCACAATTGCTCTGGCAATTCCAACCCGTTTTTGCATTCCTCCGCTAATTTCTGAGGGATATTGCTCATTCGTTCCTACTAAATCGACACGCTCTAAGCAATAATCAACACGCTTTTGTTTTTCGGCAAGGCTGTCATTTGTAAACATATCCAAAGGAAATCGAATATTCTCTTCAACGGTCATGGAGTCAAATAGAGCGGATCCTTGAAAAAGCATACCGACTTCCATCCGTATTGCCCTAACCTTTTTCTTGTCCAATGCATAAAAGTCTATATCGTCATACCAAACTTTACCGGAGGTTGGTCTGAACAATCCAACCAGCAACTTTAATAAAACCGTTTTTCCGGCACCAGATCGACCAATAATTAAATTTGTTTTGCCCGGTTCAAAAACCATGGAAACATCCTTAAGTACTTCATTCTCACCAAAAGATTTGAATATGTGATCAGCTTTTATCATGAAGTTAATACTACTGCAATTAAGTAATCTGCGACCAGAATTAAGACGTCACCAAAAACGACGGCGTTTGTACTGGCCTTACCCAATTCGATACTGCCGCGTTGGACATAATATCCTTGATAGCAAGCGACCGTTGTCAAAATGAACGCAAAAACCACAGATTTGACCAGCATCATGGTAACATTGTACGGCTCGAAAACATACCGAAGCCCTTTTACAAATTCGGCGGATGAAAATAATCCAGTAGGTACACTTGCCACATATGCACCGCCTATGCTTACAAAGGCGGCAATGCAAACCAACATAGGAATGACAACTAGAGCAGCAACCAGGCGAGGCATGATAAGAAAAGCGGCTGTGTTTACCCCCATGATTTCCATAGCGTCAATATGCTCTTTTTGTCGCATTCCACCAATTTCCGAAGCAATGTTCGATCCCACTTTTCCTGCCAATACGAGGCAAGTAAATGTTGGTGCCAGCTCAATGATGGTCATGTCCCTTACGATGTAGCCTATGTAATATCTCGGAATAAGTTGACCACCTAACTGATATGAAAACTGAACAGCTGTGACCGCTCCAATGAAAACGGCGATCAGGCACACAATTACGAGAGATCCTATTCCTATATCATCCATTTGACGCAAGGTCTCTTTCCAATAAATGCGTACATTATCGGGGCGGCCCATCGCCTGCCGCAACAATAAAATGTATCTTCCAAAATGTTTAAATGTACCTAGCAACATATAAACTTTTATTATTGAACCCAGAACAAAGTCAACAATTCGTGAATTTATGAAAAATCTAAGCCAAGGATGTTTCGCAGTAGTATTTTTTCATAAAACCAGGATTGCATTTAATGGCAAAGTACCGTTCCATTAATTACTGCTGATCGATTTAATCGATGCGCGTTAGTTTCAACATATTTGTTCTTCCGCGAGACTTAATAGGCATACTTCCTGTATTCACAACCATATCCCCCACTTGAACCAAGCCTTTATTTTTCAATATATTGTTTACATCTTCAATCGTTTCATCAGTTGTAGTCATTTTTCCGTAGTAATAACATCGAACTCCCCAGACTAAATTTAATGTACTTAATATATCTCGACTTTCGGAAAAAATGTAAATTTTACTTTTTGGCCGACAGCTGGATATTTTAAAGGCAGTATATCCAGAGGCCGTCATTCCTATTATTGCTTTAGCTCCAATATTCGCGCTAACTTCTGCTGAATTAAAACATAAAATATCCGAATAGAATGTAGATGAACGCGCCGAAGTAGAGTGATGCATATTGCGCATGGTGTAATTCTTTTCCGCTTCAAGGATGATTTTATTCATCGCCTGAACAACTAACTCCGGATGTCGACCTACAGATGTTTCACCGCTTAGCATAACAGCATCAGCTCCATCTAATACTGCATTAGCCACATCGGTCACTTCGGCACGTGTGGGGCTCGGATTTTCCATCATACTCTCCATCATCTGCGTAGCGACTATCACTGGTCGTGCTCGACTCAAACAGCGCTTAATAATATCTTTTTGAATTCCGGGTAGTTTTTCAATTGGTACTTCAATACCCAAATCCCCTCTGGCAATCATGATGGCATTCGAATATTTAATTATGTCATCAATATCATCTAAGGCTTCCGGTTTTTCAATTTTCGCAATTGTTTTTGCGGAATGTTCAGCTTGATCTAATATTTTTTGAAGATCAATAATGTCATTTGAACTACGCACAAAAGAAAGGGCAATCCAATTTACGGGCTGTGTTAATATAAACTCTAAATCGTTTAAATCCTTTTTTGTTAGTGAAGGCAGACTGACCTTAGTATCTGGCAAATTGACACCTTTATTTGATTTCAAAGGTCCACCAAAAAGGGTTCGTAACCTGACCTGGCCCACACCGTCAGTTTCGACAACTTCTAATTGAATTTTTCCGTCGTCTATTAAAACGATTTCTCCAGGAGACACATCCTTGGCGAAATTGCTGTAATTCATATATGCCGATTTAGCATCTCCCTCATGTTCTTCATTGGTAAAAAGGATTTCATCTCCTTCCTCCAAGTGCGTGCCTTCCAACATTTGCCCTATACGTAATTTTGGACCTTGTAAATCTGCCAAGATTCCAACATGAACCCGATACTTTTCATTGATGTATTTAATCTTCTTTATTACATCTTCATGCTGTTCATGCGTACCGTGAGAAAAATTTAATCGAAAAACATCGACACCTTCTCGTACCAATCCTAAAAGTGCTTCGTATGAGCTGGATGCCGGTCCGACGGTTGCGACGATTTTCGTATCCTGATCATCTACATGATTAAACATAGGCACTGCATTTGATAGCGGCCAAAGATAGAGCAATAAGTGTAATAAGTACGTTAAGTGGTCAAGAAGGTATTACGCTAGACGCGATACGGTCTACAAAGCACCCATTATACCCCGAAGGGTAATCATTCGCAGGTTTTAAATCACCTGATTGAACCATTTCTCTTTGTAATCCTGGGCACAAAGCACACTACAAGTATTTGCACTTATGATGACTTAGTGCTGGCGCTTGACTTTGCATAATTGGTCAATTGCAATAATAAAATACTTAAAGTCATATGCCTAGGAGCGTGTTGAAAAGTAGATCGGTCTGTCATGCATCCCTGGAATGACCTAGCCTTAACGTTATCATAACAAAGGGCGGGAACAAAGCGAAGATCAATCTCATTAAAGAGAATGGATGAGCCAAAATTGGTCTGGCTGTCCAAATGAAATAAATCAATAATGTGATTTTTTCATGTAAATTTGCGAACCAAAACAAAAAATACTTAACATGTCAAACGTTGCAGACAAGGTAAAACAAATCATCGTTGAGAAACTCGGTGTGGATGAATCAGAAGTATCTCTTGAAGCAAGCTTCACCAATGATCTAGGCGCTGATTCACTTGACACGGTTGAATTGATTATGGAATTCGAAAAAGAATTTGATATTTCGATTCCAGACGAGCAGGCAGAGAACATTCAGACGGTAGGTCAGGCAGTCTCTTACCTGGAAGAGCAATTGCAGTCTTAGTCTTTTTAAAAGGAGAGAAAATGGTTCATTGACCTTTTCTCTCCTTCCTTTTTACCCTTACTTGCACTCCATTCTAATACTACAGGTAGAGTCCTACTTTTTGGACATACGAATATTACGTACTTACAAACTAAACAACTGATAATCAGTAATTTGCTAAAAATCAATGCAACCCCTTATTTGCGGCAAGTCACTTGAGCAATGTCAATTCTGATCATCGATCATCGACTTATATTTTGTAATATTGAGGTATTAAAATCAGGCAAAATTCGGCTATGAAAAGAGTTGTGATAACCGGTATTGGCGCTTTAAGTGCCCTAGGAAATAACCGCGATGCATTCAGGCAATCACTGGAAGAAGGAATAAGTGGCGCTCGAACGATTACAAAGTTTGACGCTTCAAAGTTCAAGACACAATTTGCTTGTGAATTGAATGATTTTGTGGTGGAGGATCATCTCGACCGTAAGCTGGCCAGAAGAATGGATGCCTTTACACAATACGCCATGGTGGTGGCCAAGGAGGCTGTTGAGCATTCCGGGATAGATTTTTCTACGCAAAATCTGGATCGATGTGGTGTCATATGGGGATCAGGCATAGGTGGTTTAAGGTCATTGGAAAAGGAAATCGAAGATTTTGAGCGTGGCCAAGGAACACCTCGTTATAATCCGTTTATGATTCCAAAAATGATCCCCGATATCGCACCGGGGTATATTTCCATTGAATATGGGCTTCGCGGGATCAATTATGCGACGGTTTCGGCCTGTGCCTCATCGTCTCACGCCATCATCAATGCGACCGATTACATTCGTCTAAATCGAGCTGATGTCATCATAACAGGTGGTTCTGAAGCCGCAATAACGAAGGCGGGAATAGGGGGATTTGCGGCCATGAAGGCCATGTCAACACGAAATGACGACCCTAAAACCGCAAGTAGGCCGTTTGATCTAAATCGGGATGGATTCGTACTTGGAGAAGGAGGCGCAGCCCTAGTACTCGAATCCTATGAACATGCAAAAGCTCGTGGCGCAAACATACTGGCCGAGATTGTAGGTGTCGGTATGTCGGCTGATGCACATCATATAACAGCTCCTCACCCCGATGGTGCAGGCGCTCTGGCAGCTATGAAGCTGGCGATAGAAGATGCCGAGCTAACACCTGATGCCGTGGAATATATCAATGTTCACGGTACATCTACTCCTCTAGGCGATGTGGCAGAATTGAAGGCCATTCAGCAATTGTTCGGAGAGGCGGCTTACAAAATGAATATTAGCTCAACTAAGTCGATGCACGGCCACCTGTTAGGTGGTGCTGGAGCATTAGAAGGAGTTGCGGGCATTCTTGGAATGATGCATGGATTCGTTCCACCAACGATCAATCACTTCGAAGATGACCCCGCCATCGATACGAAACTAAATCTGACATTTAATTGTGCCCAACAACGAAATTTTACTACATTTATGAGTAACACCTTTGGATTTGGGGGTCATAATACATCGATGTTGATTAAAAAGATCTAACAATAATTGAGTTTTATCTGGCGGATATACAATTCACTTTTTTCTCATGAAAAAGATTTAGCCGCACATATTCAATCTATGATCGGGATGTACCCCGATAATATTAAAATTTATAAGACAGCCTTCCAACACAAAAGCTTGTTAAATGAATCGAGTGAAGATTTACAAAGCAATGAACGCCTCGAATATTTAGGAGATTCCATACTTAATTCGATTGTGGCCGAATATTTATTCAAAAAATATCCGCAGGAACATGAGGGTTTTTTGACTAAAATGCGGAGTAAAATTGTCAAAAGACGGACACTCAATGAAATTGCGGAGAAGATGGAATTGGACATGCTCCTTCGTGAATATAACAATACACGAATCAGCAGTTCGATGCTTGGAAATGCATTTGAAGCGCTTGTAGGTGCCATTTATTTGGATAAGGGGTATAAACGAACAAAGATCTTCTTAATTCAGAAAGTACTACAACGTCATTTGGATTTATCGTCACTCGAAAAATTTGATGACAATTATAAATCCCAACTTTTAGAGTGGTGTCAAAAGACTGGAAAATCGGTTGACTATCGCGTTATGGAAAAATATAAACAACGTAATAGAGATCGATTTAAAGTGGAAGTTTTGGTTGATGGTGAACACGCAGCAACCGGAGAAGGCTTCAACAAGAAAGGTGCTGAGCAACGGGCTTCAGCCAAGGCTTTGAAAGCAATGAAAAAGGAACCACACAAGGGCCAAATGGGCATTGAACAATAGCGTGCCGCCGACAACTTTCTACTCTATATTTCAGCAAAACGAAAGGGTCTACATCAACAAATCGTGCTACTTTTGCCGACCTGATATATGGATTCACTCACACAATTAGCATTAGGTGCGGCAGTTGGCGAAGCCGTAGCCGGTAAAAAACTCGGAAACAAAGCTATGCTTTGGGGCGCTTTAGCTGGTACAATACCGGATCTTGATGTCGTTACTGGGTTTTGGATGAATGACATTGAATCCATGGCATTTCACAGAGGAATCACCCATTCGATTGCCTTTTCCATTGTCTTTCCATTTGTATGCGCAATGTTGGCTCGATTGTTTTATAAACAGACGTTTCGACAAACACATGTTTATCAAATAATGTGGCGAGTACTTTGGATAATTTTGGGGTCAGCACTGCTAATTGGGTTTTCCTACATTTTTATTTTAAACTTAAATGCAATTACGTTTTTACTGTGGTTTTGTGCAGGTTCACTAGGAGTATATTGGATATGGCGATCAATCAAAGAAAAAAATACACCAATAAAATCAATTTCGTTTAGACACTGGTATATCTTTTTCTTTCTAGGATTTGCCACACACATTCTAATTGATGCGTTCACGACATATGGAACGCAAATATTCCAACCATTTAGCAATTTTCGATTTACAACCTCGACAATATCCGTAGCCGACCCTTTTTATACAACACCCTTATTGCTCTTCTTAATTCTGTCTTCCTTATATCAACGAAATGAGTCCAAAAGACACCTATTGAATTACATCGGGCTTGGCCTAAGTTCACTGTATATGCTTTTTACATTTATCAATAAGTCGTATGTAGACAAGCAGTTTCGAAATAGGCTTGAAGAATTGGAAATTTCATCGGATAAATACATGACAAATCCGACCATACTCAATAACTTTCTATGGCACGGTATAGTCGAGACGGATACAGCTTATATTGAAAGTTATTATTCGCTTTTTGATAAGAAAAGACCGTTTCAAGATATTCGAATACTGCCTAAGAACCGTCAATTACTTGCGGAAACCGGATGTGCGGCATCCACAAGTTTGCACACCTTAACATGGTTTTCTGATGGGTATTACAATTTTTCAAACATTCGAGATACAACGTATTATAATGACTTACGTTTCGGAACACTTTGGATGGATGATCCTTCCAAACCCGACAAACAAGTGTTTTACTTCAGACTCGATGATGCATGCGATGCTCATGAAATTCGCGATACAGACGAAATTGGTGAAGCTTGGGATATATTCATGCGGCGTGTAAAAGGTGAATAGACCCTTTTTTGGCATCCACCCATCTTAATTTATAGCAATTAACAAAACTATAAGAGTAAATGCCTTTAGGCCAAGTAATGAATCTTCGTTCAATCCTTATCTTTGCCGCAACTTTCTAGCAATGAAATATATATACACATTAATTTTTTGCATAGCCAGCCTTTTCGCATCTGATTTGGTAGCACAGGCAAAATCAGAGCAGGGGTATTTTTTAGTGGAACTTGAAAAATTCAGCCCCCCCATTCGAGACATGATAAAAACATTCGAAGGCTTTCCAGCCACACCATTTATGGCGAATGACATGAAAGGAGAAGAGCGATTTCTGGGTGACTTTAAAGGCAAGCCAGTGGTACTATTCTTTTGGAATAAGGCAAGCGCTGATGCAGTTTCCTTACTATACGAACTAAATCAAATTCAAAAGAAGTTTGGTAAGAAGGTGGTAATAATTGCTATGGCTGATGAGAGTCGAACGGAAGTTGAAACCTATCTGGGCGGAAATGAATTAAACATTATCGTCATTCCGAATACACGTATGCTGAGTGAGGCCGTTTATGGTGTCGAATTAGGTTATCCACGCGTGTTTTTCATCGATGAAACCGGTGTCATTCAAAGTGTAATTCCTCAACAATACTTCGATACGCATGGTGACCATGGAAAAATCTTGGAAGGCGCAATCAAGAATAGTATAAAATAGGCGAAGTTCTAACAAGAACATGCTTTACCCTCTGTGATTGGGATGGGTTTATGCGATAAGGTACATAAACAACTTGTCGAATCAGTAAACCTGAATATTGGACAAGAAATATTTGGAATATTAATATTTATAATGCTCTAGCAAATTAGGTGGTCAAGTTTCAGAAACTTTCGTTGCCGTAGAGATAACCTCTAGAAGAAGTTTCGGCTTAAAAATGGAACCTACTACTAAAGCGTTAATCAACTACGACACGTTGCGCCTTTTAACATTGCGTGGGTATTTATCTTATTGGAATTTTCACTTTCTTTTATTTTCCCGCGACAACACAATCCGTTGCCGCCATTGCCCGGTAACTATTTGATAGAAAAAATTACAAGTGGAAGATAACAGCCGCTAAAACGTGATGAACAGATCAACTTTCATTCCCGTTTCGTAGGTTAAAACAAGCACAAGACGAAAAATGGGCTGGCCTGAAGAACTACGAATTGCAATGAGACCTTAGCTAACTAAGAATTACAAACTCTTCGTCCGTCCACCGTCTACAGGGACGTTGATGCCGGTTACGTATGACGCAGCCGGACTTGCTAAGAAAGCTGCGACCTGCGCAACTTCTGAAGGATGTGCGAAGCGTCCCATTGGAACGACACTTTTCATAAACCCAACGATCTCCTCTCGCGTCTTGTTCATTGAAGCCATTCTACTTTCAATGATTGCATCAAGTCGTCCTGTAGCCGTAAATCCAGGTAAGATATTGTTCACTGTGATGCCATGTGGTGCCAGCTCAGTAGCCATTGTCTTCGCCCAATTGCCCATGGCTCCGCGGATCGTATTACTCACTCCAAGCCCTTGAATAGGTTCCTTAACTGATGTCGAAATTATATTAATAAAGCGACCAAAACCATCTCGTTTCATTCCTTTGGTAACATGCTTCGCAATAATATGGCTGGCAACGATGTGCATTTTGAATCCATTAGTCAATTCATCCGTCTGCGCAGCTTCCAAAGAACCACTTTTTGGACCTCCGGTATTATTTACCACGATATGAATCGTTTGACTCTGGCACAAACCGCTGATGACCATATCGAGCGTTTCGGATTGTATCATGTCGACAACGATGTAACTGTGTTCTTGCCCCTCAACCAATGGAAGCGATTCTACCGCCTTCTTCATGGCATCTTCGGAACGCGACATCAAATGTATATTCGCTCCAAGAGTGGCTAATTCATGGGCAATTGCTCGTCCAATGCCGCGACTACCACCGCATACCAGCGCATTCCTTCCGTTCAATGAAATATCCATTTGCCATGCATTTTAAGATTAATGCCTAAATTTAGTCATACTAGATAACAAATCGATTGACAAATGAGTATTAGAAAGCCATTCAACCTTAACCAATGGATCGATGAGCACAGACACTTGCTCAAACCTCCAGTGGGAAACAAACAGGTCTACTTAGAAAATGATGATTATATCGTCATGATTGTAGGTGGCCCAAATGGCCGCAAGGATTATCACTTTGAAGATGGTGAAGAATTATTTTATCAACTCGAAGGAGATATAACATTGAAAATAATAAACGAAGACGGCACACCCGAGGATATTAATATAAAAGAGGGCGACATGTTTTTACTACCACCACGTATCCCTCACTCCCCTCAACGACCTGCAAATACAATAGGCTTAGTTATCGAGCGCTACCGAAAAGAAGGAGAAATAGACAAACTCATGTGGTTTTGCGAAAATTGCAATAATAAATTACATGAAGACACATTTGAAATGAGTGATATCGTCAATCAACTTCCTCCAGTCATGAATGCCTTTATGGCTTCGGAAGAAAAACGCACATGTGACGAATGTGGAACAATCATGGAACCGGCATAACTTCGTCGTTTGTTTATTTATTTTCAGCTAAATACCATATTAGAGCATGGGTAAAATATACTTTGCCTCTGATTTTCATTTAGGTATTGACACCGAAAAAACTAGTCGTGAACGCGAAACTTTAATCTGCAATTGGCTTGATGATATAAAAGCATCAGCAGAGAAAATTTATCTAGTTGGAGATTTATTTGATTTTTGGTTTGAGTATAAACACGTGGTGCCAAAAGGCCATGTCCGATTTTTAGGTAAAATTGCTGAAATACGAGACTCAGGCATTGAGATTGAAGTATTCACCGGAAACCATGATATGTGGTTATTCAGTTATTTTCCAGACGAATTAGGTATTCCTGTTCATCGTGATCACGTCCGAGTTGAACACAATGGTAAACATTTTTTCATCGGACATGGTGATGGGAAAGGACCAGGTGATCATGGATATAAGTTTATCAAAAAAATATTCGCCAATCCAATTTGCCAGTGGCTTTTTTCACGAATACATCCAAATATCGGAATAAGAATTGCTAATTATTTATCGCAACGCAGTCGACGCTTGACAGAAACGGAAAATTTTCTTGGGAATGAAAACGAATGGTTAGCACTTTATGCAAATAGAAAATTAAAACAATTTCCTGAAATAGACTATTTTATATTTGGTCATAGACATTTGCCATTGGACATTTTACTAAATAACAATACCAGTCGTTACATCAATCTAGGTGATTGGTTCAAGCATTATACATATGCCGTATTTGATGGAATAGAATTAAAACTAAAATCATATCCGCTTTGATTGTGCAAGCGGAAAGCGTATGGATTTATTAATACAAGGAATATTAATGGGATTGGCATTGTCCATCCTCGTAGGGCCTATATTATTTGCACTTGTACAAACAAGTCTCGACCGCGGGATAAGTAGCGGCCTAATCGTTGGTTTAGGAATATGGATAAGTGACATGATGTTCATAGCACTAATTTTCACGGGATTCGCTTATATTGAAAATGTCGTTCAGCTACCGGATTTTGAGTTTTACGGAGGTGTTATAGGAGGTGTCATACTACTCGCCATTGGTATAGGTATGATGTTGAGTAATCAGGTCGATAGGCAAATGCTGCCAAGAACAATGAAGGAGAAAACAAAAGACGGTCTTAGTTTATGGCTAAAGGGGTTTTTAATCAACACAATAAATCCATTCACGGTATTTTTTTGGATGGGAGTCGTCAGCAATGGCCTCGGCTACGAAGAATTTACCTTTGAAGCAGTAGGCCTAATATTTGTCGGCTTAATGGCAACAATCATTATAACTGATTCTCTCAAGGTTATACTCGCCGCGCGCGTTCGAAAGCTGCTAAGTGATCCCATGATCCTGCGACTGCGTAAAATATCTGGATTGGCTCTTATAATTTTTGGTATTGCACTCATCATTCGTGTCAATTTGTAAGCATTTCTACAAATCGTTATTCGGTCGCAATAAGGCATGCACCAAGTTGTCTATGCGCATACCTCATTTTCTATCTGTATATTTATAGCCTATACACGTTAAATAAAAATTGCATGAAAAGTCTATTTCTTCTTCTATTTGCTGCGTGCATTCTGTCCTGCACAACCGAAAAGACCGTTGAGCCACAACCAAAAAACACGATCGAAGTGGCCGATTTCCAATGGCAAACGGAGCGAGTAGCCGACTTAGGAATACTCCGTTATCGGATCAACGGCTTTGATAAATTATCTCTAAAGCAAAAGCAGCTCGTATACTGTCTTACGCAGGCCGGTCTATCTGGTAGAGATATCATGTACGATCAAAATTATAGATACAATCTTGCCATTCGCAATGCCCTGGACAAAGTTATAGGTAAATACAAAGGAAATAAAGGCGCTGAAGAATGGAAAACAATTGAAGATTATGCTAAACGCGTATGGTTTTCAAACGGTATCCACCACCACTATAGCAACGATAAATTTATTCCGGGATTTAGCCGTGAATATTTTGAGTCCGTTTTATCCGATACCAAAGTCAAGCTTTCAGATGAAATCCTCGATATAATATTTGATCCAATAGCAGATAATAAAAAGGTCAGTCAGGATTCAAAAAAAGATCTCCTACTTCATTCCGCCGGAAACTTCTACGGGCCCGATGTAA
The DNA here is from genome assembly GCA_028279185.1 of Saprospiraceae bacterium. Lineage (GTDB taxonomy): Bacteria > Bacteroidota > Bacteroidia > Chitinophagales > Saprospiraceae > JANQSS01. The sequence continues at coordinate 34,121 of JANQSS010000091.1, forward strand.
GTCAAGCCGATGTAGAAGCATATTATGATAAAATCATCGACAATTCTGACCCTAAACCTGTATGGCATGGGTTAAATAGTCGACTAGTTAAAAAGAACGGAAAAATCGAAGAAGAAATATATTCTGCCGACGGAAAATACGGACCTGCTATAAAAGAAATAATTAAATGGCTCAAAGAAGCAATAACATTCGCAGAAAATAATGCGCAGGCTGAAGCGCTCAAGTTACTTGTAAAATATTATGAAACAGGAGATTTGAAAATATGGGACGACTATAACATCGCCTGGGTAGAAGCAACAAAAGGTGATATTGACTACATCAATGGATTTATTGAAGTCTACAATGACCCAATGGGATATCGCGGGTCATATGAGTCAATTGTCCAAATAAAAGACTTTGATGCATCCGCACGTATGAAAAAAGTATCGGAACAGGCAAAATGGTTTGAGGAAAATAGTCCGATAATGGAGGAACACAAAAAGAAAGATGTCAAAGGAATAACGTACAACGTCGTTACAGTAGCTGGCGAAAGTGGCGATGCGAGTCCATCTACTCCTATAGGCGTGAATTTGCCAAATTCGGACTGGATACGGGCCGATTACGGATCTAAATCAGTGAGCTTGGGAAATATAATTGAAGCGTATAACGGAGCGGCAGGGCCCGGTTTGTTAAAAGAGTTTTCACACGATGTGGAAGAAATCGAACGCGCTGAAAAACATGGGAAACTATCTGGAAAAATACACACGGCACTGCATGAGGTGATTGGACACGCGTCAGGACAATTGGAGGTTGGTGTAGGAACTCCAAAAGAGACGTTGAAAAATTATGCATCACCACTGGAAGAGGCACGTGCTGATTTAGTGTCACTTTATTTCATTATAGATCAAAAATTGGTTGAATTGGGCTTAATGGAAAGCATCGAAGTCGGTAAAGCACAGTATGACCAATATCTAAAGAATGGATACATGCTCCAATTGCGCCGTATCGAACCTGGAAATAATATTGAGCAAGCTCACATGCGAAATCGACAAACGGTTGCTTCATATGCCATCGAAAAAGGGGTAAAAAGCGGTGCAGTTGAATTGGTAGAACGCGATGGAAATACCTATATCGAAATAAAAGATTATGAAAAGCTGCGTGAACATTTTGGTACGTTGCTAAAAGAAGTACAGCGCATAAAATCGCAGGGTGACTATGCCGCAGCCGAGAAATTGTTCGAAACCTACGGCGTTCATGTAAATGAAGCCATACATCAAGAGGTCTTGGCTCGATCCGATAAATTAAATATTCCACCGTATTGGGGATTTATTAATCCTGAAATGGAAATATTAAAAAATGAGGCAGGCGAAGTCGGAGATATAAAAGTGACATATCCCATGGACTTTACGGAGCAGATGCTACGGTATGGGAAGAAGTATAGTTTTTTATAAGCAGAACCAGAAAGACCTACTTTTTCGCAATAGAAGGTTTACTAATTGACCACAAAAGGGGCTTTCAATCAGCAATGTAGATGAGCATATATTTAATCACCTACTCGACCACTTTCTAATTCCATTGTAGCACCGTCTTCGACAAATAATGAACTTGAAACTGGAGAAAAAAGTCCCTGTACCCTGGAATTAAACATTTCCAAATAGCCGGACGGTGCAGATATATAAATTCCATATCCTTCATATTCAGCATGATTATTATATAGTCGTGAATCAATTAATAAAAGATTGCCATTGACCAATATTCCCCCACCCGTCTTATCGTATAAATCATCGCCACTCGCATTCCCGTTTCGAATTACGACACCGTTTAGTTCACTACTTTGTACATTATTTGGAATTGTAACGACGTGATAGGAGTTGTCAGAATTGACGTAAGGAATGCCAATATCGCCATCCAAAAAACTAAAATATTGCTGTGGATTTCGAATACCAGTTATTGGGCTATATCCTCCAATAATTACAGTTTGATCGGGTATGATGAATCCATCAACTTTGCGGCTCATCGATGGTTTGTATACGCCACGTGCGAGAAAAATTGTGTCCTGATTGCAATCAATCGTTTGTAGTAGTCCCTCATCCAGATTATCATAAGCATTTGTCCAATTTGCACCCGTTTTATTACCTTGAGCATAGGAATCGACATATATATTTCCAAAACACGGATATTGAAACTCATAAGCACCAATATCTACTGTTCCACGCGCAATTCTTTTGTTACCAAGTAAATCGAAGTGAGTTGACACTACGGCATTATCTCCCGAATTTATGCCCGGTGAATTTTGGTGTAACTCCAAATCCCCATTAGCAATGTCATTGAAAAGAAAGTCATATTGATATAAAGCTGAGCTATCGATAAAATTTCTGACTATGGAATTGTTGAATGTGTAATTAGCATCCATAAACTCATCGTCATGGTTTTCATTCCACAATATTGTGTTGTTTATTGTGATTGGAAAAGAGGATCTTATTGATTGTGTTCTTTGATACAAAGGGACATTCCCAGCAAACGAGCAGTTTATTATTGTGCTTTCTCTAGATACTGTAATTCCCGTACAATCACGAGCACTATTGGCATAAAACAGACAATTTTCAAAAATACTTTTCTGAGCTTGTCTTAAATTAACTGTGCTAGACAAACTGTGGTTATGAGTGAATTTACATCCATTCATTCGTAAAAAGCCGTCTCTAAAGAATAGTGCTGTCTCTGAGAAACAATTCACAAAACTCAAGCCAAAAAGATTTAGTGTATCCCTCCTCCAAAATGGACGAACAGTCTCAACAAGTCGCTCAGTATTATTCGTGAGCACCGTATCCTGTTGAATTTCCCCACTCAGTATAGTTTGATTGAAATCTGGATTAACTGAATGCAAAGGTCCACCTCCGGATGGAAATCCACCTATTAGTGAAACACTTGAAGCTATTCCGAAAGAGGCATGTTCATCATCGTCAATGACATTTCTGCCTACATCCGGGTAGTAGGTTCCTTCGGCGATAAAAATAGAATCACCATGTTCCACTCTATCTATGGCATCTTGTAAATTAGAGAAAGCCGTTGCCCAATCACATCCATCAGCCCAAACAGGTGTCGCACTTGAATCGACATAAATTATCGGATTCGTATTTGTAAATAAAATAAGACTATCCTGACGCTCACAATTTGAAGAACTTAAAGTTAAGTAATACTTTCCGCCCTCAAGACCAATTAAGTGTGTTGTGTCATCACCGTTATTCCAATGTAGGGTAAATGGTGGATTGGCAGATATATTAGCCAATAAAGAACCTGTGCTATCGCAAGTCGGCATTTCCAAAACTTCAATATCCCTAATGGTTGCAAAATCAACAGCACCTTGACTTTCAAAGACACCAAGGTCAACATATCCATCATTATAAATCCGAGGATTTCCATTCAAATCTTTGGAAAAAAAGTCGTCTGCTATTTGATTATCTCCGAAGTCAATTGCCGGTGAACAGTCATCCAAATTATAATCGTCATTCAGCGTATCGACGAATATTGGATATGCGTCACCACGTGATTTAATTATAGATCTCGAAGCGTAAAACACATTATTGTGGATATTGCCCCAAACGATCGAATTAAAAAGTTGTACATCAGAGCTACCGTATATGCTTATGGAGTTGGTTCCAAAATCATTGTTATTCAGAGTCGACTGTTTAATTTTGACTTTTGAACTACCTAAATAGGATTCCGCGTTAACAAATAAAGCCCCACCAAGGGTTGCTTTATTATTATACAGTAAACATTGCCCAATGATTACTTCCGCCAGACTTAATTCAGCCATCCCAATTGCTCCGCCGTACATTCCGTCGTTATCTTTAAAAACACAGTTTTCAATGTAAACATCGTCGAATGACCCCAGATTATGCATATACAATCCACCGCCTACGTTGTACTCATTGAACGTATTCATCGGTTGCAAGGAGTCAGCATTGCCATTAGTAATTTCAAATCCATTTAACTTGCAATCCGTAAAACGTTCAATTTTTACAACGGAATAACTATTATCGCTAGAATCTTCTTCGATGCCAATGTCACCCGAAAGCACTGATGTGTTATTTAATATATCTCGTTGATAAGTTATGTTCGAAAATCCACCGAATAACTGAACTCCATGTGGTATACGAAAAGACGCTCGTCTATCTGAATCGCTGGGTTTATAAATTCCCTCGGCAACGAATACGGTATCCTTGACATAATGGCAACTCAGACATTCACTTAGGGAAGTGAACGCATCGTCCCATGAACCACCATCGTTATTACCAAATGCTTCAAGGTCAACGTAGTGTTTGGAATTCCGATCCGGCACCAGCTGTTGTAATTCATATGCCCCTCTATCAACGGTGCCATCAATCAAACGTAGGTTGCCCATGAAATCCTCGTCTGTATTTACAAAGCTTGAGTCCCCGGTATTTATGGCAGGAGAGCACTTACTCACTCTGAAATCAAAATTTTCAGCGTCAATAAATTGCGGGTCTTTGGATATGATGTTACTGCCGTCCAGATAGTTTTGTATAACGGCAGAACGAACACTAATAAAATTCGAAGGAATATTTCTTTCTGTTTCAAGTTCCGGCAAAGAATTTTCCCAAATAATCGAATTGTCTATTTTGCAACGGCTACCAAAATAACTATATACTGCGCCACCTTCAATTGCGTAATTCGAATATATCGTATTATTAATTATCTCTCCATTGGCACCTCTTCTAATATAATAAGCTCCGCCATAGTATTGTGAGACGTTATTATGGGCAATACAATTTTCCAAAATAACTAAAGATGGCTTGTTAGCATATACAGCACCGCCGCTTAATACTGAATGATTGAATTCAAATAGACAAGATTCAAACGCACTTCTCCCAAAGTTCGTAAATACCGCACCACCAAGTAGTCCTTCGTTTCGACTGAATGTGCAGTTTTCAAAAAATGTTACGTTTTCAGCATAAACTGCACCTCCATATATGCCGCAATTATTTGTAATGATACAATTTGTCAATCTGGTTTCAGAACCTAGCAATGTTATCGGTGCTGTGTTATTACCGATTGTTGTAAACCCTTTTTTAAATACTAGCCCGTTTATATGAACACTATCCGATTCAACACGCAGCAATTGTCGTGTGCGATGATATTTGAAAGTATCTTGCATGATATTTCCATCAATAATCGTTTGATACATATTAAAATCCCGCATACCCCCTCCACTTGGAAACCCACCAATTATCGTCATGGGGATTTCCAGCACAATTGACGCATTTGTATCGCCATTCATTACAGTTGTTCCTTCATCTGGGTAATATGTCCCTTCTGCGATAAATAATGTATCATATGGAGAAAGATAAGACAGCGCATCTTGCAAATGATTGAAGGCATTGACCCAACTACAACCGTCGTTCAGACCAGTTGCTGACGAATCCACATAAAATGCAGTAGGAAGAGGGTCATGTATTACTTCGAATGTATCAATCAATGTACAATTCTCGTTGGATAAAGAAAGGATTCTAGTACCAACTGATAAACTGTCCAGCGGCAATTCTTGATCAAGATCATTAATCTGAATGAAAATCGTCCCAGCTCCTTCGTAATCAACTTCTGCAGAACCGAAATTTGAACAGCCCGGATAGTCAAGGATATCGACAGTTAATGATAAAAGATTATTAAAAGAGTCTTGCCTTTCTATGGCGCCAATGTCACTGGCGTAATCATACGTACGTTGATTGCCGTAATAATCGAGTGATACATCCGAAACCGCTATTCCATTATTTATCCCTTTCGAACAATCTTGCAGTGAAAAATTCAAATTCTGGGGATCAACAAACATTGGATCACATTCAAAATTTTCATCGTTGTAAAACCATTCACTAAGTATACAATTGACGATCATGGTTGGAAATACCCGGATATAAACATCATCTTGATTTCCCCAAAAAATGGAATTGTGTATGGTCCAATCTTGATATTTCCTTGATTTGACTGAAATGGGCCCTTGTGCATTGATAAAATTACAATGATCAATTCGGATACTGTCATGCTGCCGGTCCATAAACACATCAGTTCCTGCATTAGTCGTTGTATTGTTGTAAAATATGGAATTTGTGAGGTCGCATTGAGTATTCCTACCTAAATATAATCCGGCCCCCTCTCTTGCCGAATTCCCATGAAATAAACATCTGTCTACCTCCAAATTTGCGTTGATGCCAAATATTGATCCACCACTACTAATTGTGTTGTGATTGAATATACAATTTTCAATTCGCACAAGCTCTGTTCCCGCAGCATAAACGACTCCAAGGCTGAATGTATGGTTACCTTTGAATGAAGTGTTTAATATTACTGTCGACGAGTTTCGACTGGATAATACCCCATAATCTGTAATTGAATTACTATCTAAAGAGCAATTAATAATCCTGCAATTAGCATTGAAACTATTCAGGATAGCACCAAACAAGGCTTTGTTTTTAGTAATTAAACAATTGACCATTTTCAAATGCCCGCCATCCACATCCACAACTCCGTTATAATTATTATCATTATTATGAAAACGACAACCCACCAACTCCAGGTTACAATTCCTAGCTTCAATAGTAGGCCTGGAAGTTGATTTGGTTTCTTCCAGTATTACCCCAAATAATTTTAACTCACTACTATCTTGAAGATTAAACCAGCCGCGACTGTTATTTGAATTATTCGCATCCTGTTGAATTTCACCGCTCAATATCACTGGAAACTGATTTGGGGAATATATTCCTCCCCCGGAAGAATAGCCTCCAATTGCGACTAATGAGTCATTTATAGTGATTCGCGCATTTCGATCATTATCGGTTTGACCTCCTCCTTCATCGGGATAATAGGTACCCTCGGCAATTTTAATCGTATCCCTTGTCATTGAAGCCGCAAACGCATCCTGCAATGAAGTAAAGGCATCGATCCACGATGTCCCATCTTGACCACCAAACGCTGAGCTGTCTACGTAAATAACATTCTGGGAAGAAGCCGAAATAACAGCTAGCAAGAAAATAAGCAGTATAAATGTTCTCATATGTGTATTATTTTAGGTGTCCAAACATAAAAATATGGTAATTATCTAACATAAATCTACTAGCTAATAGATTACACTAAATAAAATGCGTGTATATGTTATTTTCTTACAAATGAATTCCAGTTCTCCTCCATCCTAGGACCCCTCAAATCGTCGCAATTCAGCCGCCATCTTCTTTTTCCACATCGATGGAAATAGTGCCAGAAGAATACTCCCAGGATAGCCGTACGGCAATTGAGGGCTGCCCTGCAACGAGTCCAGTGTTTGGTATTTTTTCATTGCATTCAAATGATGGTCTGAATGGCGTGTAAGCTCATACAAAAAGATTCGCCCCAAATCGTGATCACTATTCCAGGAATGTTGAGGGCCAAGTGGTTCATATCGTCCACTTTCAAGCTTTCGTCTGCGCAGTCCATAGTGTTCAATGTAGTTCACGGACTCCAAAAGAAGAAATCCAATAATTGCTGCTGCTATCATGAGAAGCATAGCTTGCACACCAAAAAATGAACAAATCACAATTAAATAGAGCAGCTCAACGGCGATTATTAAATACATTTTATTGAAGCGTAATCCACCAGTCGTTCGCGTCAATCTGCGCCGATCGACTTTCCAAGCCGTTTTAATATTGCCTAACACGGATGCATACCAAAACTGATATATCGACATGCCCTCTGGTGCAGAAGCCGGATCTTCGTCTGTTGCCACATAGGTATGATGCCAAAGATTGTGTTCAATACCGAAATGCATATACAAATTTGGCAACCATAACAAATTTGCCATGAACCTATCAAATGCACCAGATCGATGTCCTAGTTCATGACCCAAGTTCATGCCAAATGAGCCACAAATAATCCCAACCGAAAATGTACATCCCAGTATTTCTACAGGTGAAAACGAGCCTTCAGCTATTTTAGAGCAAAAAAGCAAAATCAGGAAGTAAGTAATCGGTACGTGCATATACACAAGTACATCATAGAAATAGGCCGCCGCTCCTTTCCATGGCCGGATCGGTTTTGAATTACCTTTTAAAAATAATTCCAGTGTCGGTAAGAGGCCAAAAGCCAATAGAGGTGTGAGAAAGGTGAACCATCCTCCCAAGGTCAAACCTATCCAACAAACCAACGGCAATATGTAAGCCAACAGATACTTCACGGTCACTATATTTGCGCTTCTTTTGTCAAAAATACAAACTGTAATTTGCCTATGGCTCAAGATTTTCATCGCCTGCGAATCGCTGATAAAATCCAGGAGACACCTGATGCCGTCAGTCTCGTCTTTAATCTCAACGACGAGTTGTTGGAGAAGTTTCGCTTCAAATCAGGCCAGTATATCACGATTCAAGCATCAATTGATGGTGAAGAATTGCGACGTTCGTATTCGATTTGTGCTGCACCTCAAGAAGGTATATTAAAAGTCAATGTAAAACGTGTACAAGGAGGACGGATGTCTACTTACATCGTTGAACAACTCCATGCCGGGGCAGAAGTAGAGGTAGGTGTGCCGGAAGGTAAATTTGTTATGTCGTTTGATCCAAGTAAACGACGCAATCACTACTTCATTGCAGCAGGATCGGGCATTACTCCAGTTCTCAGTTTGCTAAAAGACGGCCTCGAATCTGAACCACTGAGCACTTTCGTCTTATTATATGGGAATAAATCCAAAGATTCGATCATTTTTCGGGAGGAAATAGTGACAATGCAAAAAAAGTTTGGTGAACAATTACGTGTTTTTCATACATTAAGTCAGCAAAATACCGGGAGCAAGCTTTTTGGTTTATTCGGAAATAAAAATAAAGACTGGGATGGATGGTTAGGGCGAATTGATAGCAAGAAACTAAATCAATTGATCGAAGAAATACCCTTAAATAATATTGAAAATCATTTTTATCTCTGTGGGCCTGGTGAATTGATCTCCAGTTGTCAAAACTATATTAGTTCAATTGAATCTGACGGTATCCATTTACATAAAGAATATTTTGCTAACCCAGACCAAAAAATAGGCCCCGTTCTGGCCGCCCGGCAAGCAAAACTCACGTACAAAAACTTGCATGGTGTAGACGGAGAAATAACAGTTCCAAAAGGCAAAACAATACTTGACACGTTGATGGATGAAGGTGCTGATCCGCCCTATTCTTGCATGAATGGTGTATGTTCATCATGTGTGGCCAAACTGGTTAAGGGTCAAGTGGAAATGGAAACTTGTCTCGCACTCGAAGAGGATGAAATAAAAGCCGGTTATATTCTTACATGTCAGTCGCAATGTCTCACGCCTGAAGTTGAGATCGAGTACGAGGCGTAAGCGATATACATAAAACCTCGGATCTTGAATTCACTTTCCTTTATTGTATAATGTCAGTATACTATCACCTTTAGGATTGAAAGAATGACAAATGGCATTGAAAAGTATGTTTATCTGGAAGTTTTACGGCTCCAATTTCCTTTTAAGAAAATGGACAACTTTCAAAATTAACTTGCTGTGGTATAAGCCCAAGTTATCTAACCAAATGAATATTCCCTTTGATAACTCTCAATTCATCATTGTGTAACCTGAGCTTGGCCGCATAAACGTAAGTTCCTTCAATCGCATGTCGCCCCAACACATTTCCATTCCACTTAGGATAACTGTCTGTCGACTGAAAATTCTCTCTGGTAAATACGCGATTTCCCCATCGATCATAAATAGAAAATTCGACCACGTACACGGGGCAATCAGAAGAGAAAAGTCCAAAATTGTCATTGATGCCATCATTGTTAGGGGAAAATGCATCAGGAATGTAAATTTTATAGTCCTCAATTAATTGACGATGAACAACGTGCTGAACGGTGCACGCATTGGTATCCCGTATGGTGAATGTCAATGGCTTTTCATTTACGGCAAGCCATGTGGGGTTCAGACATTGACTGCATGAAAGCAGGCTATCCGGACTCCACCATGCGTGTTCGTAGGCATTGGTATTGGTTAATAAATTAATCTGTACCTGAGTACAAAATTCAGACAGTACAAATTCTTCCCCGAAAATCATTACATAGGAATTCGTATCTCGAATAACATGAATGGTATCGATAGTTTTGCATCCATTCTCAAAGAACATACTTTCAAAAACGTACAATCCATGTTGATCAACGATTAAATTCAATGGATCGCTATCGTCGACGATATACCCATCAATTGTTGACCAGTTTAAAGTAGGTAGGCGCTCCTGATTATTAATTTTAAGTTCTATTGGTGCTTCTTCCTTTTTACATGTAAACGACGGGACAGAAACTATTTCAATATCCGGATATTCAAAATTATCTTGAACGGTAATGTAAGCAGTGTCGAGGCAGCCCAATGTTTTATGCACAGCAACCACGCCATGCAATCCTGGGGTTGTAATAGTAATATTCGTCCTATCAACTAGATCAAATTGTGTGTTCGGTGCAATTTTCCAATAGTATTCTAAATTTTCTTCGTGCTCAACAACCGCGGTACGAAGATCTTTTGAAGGATTATTGCAGTCCAGGGCCTGGCCATTGGTCAGAATTTCAATATTTGGACGAACTATATCTACATTAAATATGACTAGACTATCGCAGCCCAACCAAGTTGCGTGATAGAATACATGTTCTCCTTCCATAACAATCACGCTGTCCAAATAATGTATCGCTTGCCCCGCACAGATCGCCGTGTCAAATACAATTTCTTTAGTAAATCGTAGTAGAACATTTTTATGATCATCTAATTCACGCGAATACCACCAGGAGTTGATTGTATTCAAGTTCCCATAGCTGTGCTCGTCATATTTTCCTGTCCATGAGTGGCAAGGCGGCTCACAACCCACTAAATCAATATTGGGACTTCCCGTCAATGCGTCAAATGGAATATCGCTGTCATCGTAGTGCAATTTCGGATTAGCTCCTGAGGGACGAATTTTGGACAAACGAAATCCTACTCGATTAATTTCCACGTCATACACGGGAAAATGAAATATTCCTTGTCGATATTTCAGAAAAATTTCAAGTAATTCTAAATCCGTTCCATCGTACTTTCTACCACTACCATCGATTCCGTCCCATGGAATGCAAATTGGAGCATTTATTTCATCAGGTGCAACATGGACGGTAAGAAAAATATCCGCAGTATTCTCATCATATTGACCATTGTTTCCATAAAAATCCAACAACACCTCAACCTCTCCAGGCATTGAAGATGAAACATTGAAACAAAAATCAGTACCAATGCATCCGGTACTGGACAATACCGACAATGTACCTTGATCAGCTGTTCGGTATAAGTCTTTCGGGTCATTTAAAAAAATAGGATATTTTGCTACCGTTCGATTTTCCAGGGAAACACTCTTTCTATTTTCTTGAACGGAGGATGAATTCATGCAGCCAAAATTGTTCAATGCAATTGAAAATGCAGCTGGATGAAATCCGGAATCTTTAAAATCCATTTTGGTGATAAAAGCCGCTCCCGGATCTAGTTCATCAGGGGCAACAATGTAAAATGCACCGTTAAATGGACGATCGAAGTGTTCAAAATCTTCATGAACTTGTGGTGTGAATAATATCCAATGATCTGACCATACACGACCCTTTTTTTCTATCTGACTCACGCCAATACAAGATGCCACAGTAATATCCCAAAATGGTATTAAAAAAGAGACTTCGAGATCGACATGTTCAAACTCAACATAATAGTCTCCTTCACCGCTCCATCCTCCTGAAATCAGATCGGTGGAAGTCAATGTCACCTGATCATAACCTTCTATACCATTCAGCGCTTTTGGCCCAGCAACCGCCTGCTGCCATGACTGAATAGGTGCATTGTCCGATCTAATGGCATCGCTTTGGTAGATGACATTGCCATTCGGGTCCTTGACGTAAAACCTGAATTCTGCTGGATTCATCACATTATCGAAAGCTGAGCTGAATCCTAGATGTAAGCATTCCTGTTCCGGATCAACGATGCGAACATTTAAACGATAGCTACTGGACGTATTAGTATAGTCTGCAAAAGTCCCATACCTACTGGTCTTACCTACAAACAACGCCGTCACATCGGTTGTATTCATACCTGAAACGACAATTGACTCCTGTGGCGCCAATTCCCTCGTCCCTTCTGCAAGAAGGCAGTGAGTCTGAACAATCATGAAAAAAAGCAGTGCCTTTCGCATGCTGACGTGTATTGTAGTAATGTGTATACAAATACCACAAATCATGCAAGAACCACTAATATCGCATTATTGAACGTGCCGTTTTCCATTATATATGAAAAGTATATAGTCATCTACGCGCATGATGATGTGAGCAAAAAACACAATCAATATAATGTCAAGCAATAAGACAAATCTTTCTTTTCAACCCCGCCACAGCTCCATTTTCTTAATACCAGGTTAAATACTAATAAGACGGCGTTAATTAATAATCGTATAACAGTAACGTGCACCGATGTTTTAGAATTTAGAGGTACATGTAATTTATTTAATTCCGTACCATGAAAAAATCTTCTACAAACTCCACTCTTATTTTACTAATATTCTTAATACTGTGCTCCTGCAGCAGGCGATATGCCATTGCCGACTTTGAAGAACAAACCGTGGATCATCAAATAGTTGCCGTACTACCTTTTGGGATGGAATACACGGGTTTGTTGCCAGAAGATGTGGACGTCGATGATATAGAAGAAGTCGAAGAAAAGATTTCAGTTGAAATTCAAAAATCTTTTGCCACACAACTCATTTCCGCGGATGTATCCAATAAAAGAAAACTTCGCGTACGGGTACAATCACCAAATCGAACAAATCATTTATTAAACGAGGCCGGAATTACTATTCGAGAAGCCTGGATAAGCGACCCCGGTAAATTATTTGAAGTTTTAAATGTAGATGGAATTGTGTTCGGTGAATTTTATTATAATCAGATCTTGCCTGACGAGGCTTCGCTTGGCATTGAAATTGGACGTCGCGCGGCCAATGTCCTTGGTGCTTTTACCGGTGTCATAATTCCGAGTGACATTTCAAACTCAAAAGAAATGTATGTCAATTATACACTTATCGGTCGTGAATCCAACAACGTACTTTGGACCACTGAAATAGCACGTGATGGAAACTATAATGACTCGATCGCAGACCTATTAACGCGAGCGAACAGGACCAGTGCATGTCGATTCCCTTATAGGAATTGAATAAATTCAATTTTTCAAGTGGAGGAATAAGAGCGTCAATTAATGAATTTTGATTTGATCGATAAAGTGACTTAAGGTTGTCTATACCGTATCTTGGATTTCCAGAATGTGTTTGCCTCTTGATTGGAGAAAAGAAATATCTATTAATAATTTGTATTTCCTTGGGAAATACTTATAATCTATCTTTCTGTGTTCCCTTGAGCTCTTTCGGCATTATCGTTCAAACAAATCGCAGGCCAAAAATCATTAATCCTTGTTCTAAATCCTATTACACTTCATCAGTTGAATGCGCCTCAGCTTCTGCTTCTTCCGGATTTAAATGCTTTTTTGGTTCGGGAAAAGGTCGTGGTCCAATTAGGCGCTCAACATCAGATTTAAGCAATACTTCTTTTTCCAATAATTGAGCCGCAAGAATATTTAATTCATTTCGATATGTTGTCAGAAGTTCTTGGGCACGCTCGTATTGCGAGTCGATCAATTTTCGAACTTCTTCATCAATAAGTCGCGCGGTATCATCGGAATAGGGTTTTTGAAAACTGTCCTGCGACATGCCATGGAAAGATACATTTCCAACCTTATCGTTCATTCCAAAAATGGCAATCATACCGTAACCCATTTTGGTGACCTGGTCAAGATCGGATTGCGCACCCGTTGATATTTTATCGAAGACAATTTTCTCCGCAGCTCGACCTCCAAGTGTCATGCACATGCGGTCAAGAAATTGTTCTGTCCGTGTGATATACTCTTCTTTTGGCAAATATTGTGCATAACCCAGTGTTCCAATTCCGCGAGGAACGATTGTCACTTTTACTAATGGTGAAGCATGGGGCAAAAACCACCCGCATACCGCATGACCTGCTTCGTGATATGCAATTATTTCTTTCTCCTGTGGAGAGATTAGTTTATTCTTTTTCTCTAACCCACCAATGACTCGATCCAGAGCATAATTGAAGTCATCCATGCCAACTGCCGTTTTGTTGAACCGTGCGGCGACTAATGCGGCTTCATTACAGACATTAGCAATATCTGCACCAGCAAATCCCGGAGTCATTTCGGCCAATGTCTCAGCATTGACACTGTCATCGGTTTTGATGTTCTTTAAGTGAACTCGAAATATTGCCTCGCGACCGGCAAGATCAGGTCGGTCAATTCCGATTTGGCGATCAAAACGACCGGGTCTCAAAAGTGCCTGATCCAGCACATCGGGTCGGTTTGTTGCAGCCATTAAGATTACACCTTTATCCGTTGAAAAGCCATCCATTTCAACTAATAGCTGATTAAGTGTATTTTCTCGTTCATCGTTTCCACCTTGAATAGCACCACGACCCCGAGCCCGTCCAATGGCATCAATTTCATCAATAAAGACGATGCATGGCGCTTTTTCACGTGCCTGTTTGAATAGGTCACGTACACGCGATGCTCCCACACCGACGAACATTTCTACGAAATCAGAACCTGAGATTGAAAAGAAGGGTACGCCTGCCTCTCCTGCAACAGCCTTAGCGAGAAGTGTCTTTCCCGTTCCAGGAGGACCAACTAGGAGTACACCTTTTGGAATTTTACCCCCTAGACTCGTATATTTTTTCGGATTTTTAAGAAAGTCTACGACTTCCATCACTTCCTCTTTTGCTTCATCGAGTCCCGCTACATCTTCAAACGTAACGTTAACCTTAGTCGAATTGTCGAACAGTGTTGCCTTTGATTTACCGATATTAAAGATTTGCGCTCCAGCACCTCCGGCTCCACCGCCCATACGTCTCAAGAAGAACATCCACAGGGCAAATAAGAGCAGAAAGGGTATCGTCCAACTCAAAAGTTGAGGCAGCCAATTCTGCTTTTCGGAGTAAACAGGATATATCTTTTTATCGTCACCAACCGTCTCGTTGAGAGAATTAAGTTCCTTCGCAAAGTTCTCAGGAGGTCCAATGTTGAACCTATAGTGCGGACTAGTTGAAATAAAGCCTTTTTGGTTTGCGTCGCTGTATGCTTGTTTTTTAAGCGCTTCTTTGGTCAAATACACATATGCCTCGCGTTTATTGATGATTTCGAGTTTTTCGACATCACCACGCTTAACCATATCACTAAACTTACCAAATGTGATCGCCTCCTTCTTTAACCCACCTGCACTGAATACATTAAGCGCAATAAGAAATAGTGCAATCATTCCGTAAATCCAGTATGAATTGAAGTTAAACTTCTTGGGCTTGTTATCTTCGTTATGTTGGTTGTTTTCTTCCATTAATTCTAAATGGCCGCGACATTTATAAAATCGCGACTTGTTTAATTATTCGGTTCACTTATAACGATGAATTGCCCTTCACCGTTCGAACCATTCATCTATAAATTTTGATATTCTGTCGTTATGGCATCTGACCACAGATCTTCAAGGTCATAAAACGTCCGTGTCTCCGGGTAAAAAACGTGGACCACTACATCAAAGTAGTCCAGCAATACCCATCGCGCGTACTCTTTTCCTTCATTGTGAGAAGGCATTATGCTCAATTCCTGCTTCACTCGTGAATAAATCCGATCGCTAATCCCCTTTACCTGCGTTGTTGAGTCACCCTCACAAATGATGAAGTAATCAACTGAAGCATCATCAACTTCACGTAAATCAAGCTTTACGATTCGCTTACCTTTGACATCTTGAATACTATCAATGATTGTGTCAAGTAACGCTTCTGTTGGTATACGCTGTGGTGTTGCTCGCTTTGTAGATACTGTCAAATTGATCCTTATTTTATAACAAATTACAAATTTAGCATTAAATCATGTCACCTACTTTTCACTTCTTTGCTGAATTGCCGTCTACGCATGACTATGCTATTTCTCTTTTATCAAAAACGACGCCGCCAAATGCTACTGTCATAGTGGCAGATTATCAAACGGCTGGTAAGGGACGCTTCAACCGTAGCTGGTTAAGTCATCCTGGTTCTAATGCGCTGCTTTCGCTCATTCTTTACCCCACCTTCTTTAAGGCATCGCAAGCATTTTTGCTTAATGTTATTTCAACGATGGCAACTGTAAAATTATTAGTTAACATGGGCATTCCGTCGCCTCGGATCAAATGGCCAAATGACGTACTAGTCAACGGTAAAAAAATCGCTGGAACACTGATTCGGAACCAGTTGTCAAAGGGTGCAATATCCTCAAGTGTTGTTAGCATCGGTTTAAACGTAAATCAGCAAAAATGGGAAGATGGCTATTCTGCTACATCGATCAAATTGATAAATTCAACTGAGATAAATGTTGAAAAGATCATTAGAGATTTTGTTCATCAGTTTTTGGCAGACTACAATGCGTTTAAATCTCATCAAAACGAGCAAAAACTGTTGGACGAATGGAAAACCTATTTGATTGGATATGGGTTACCATCGCTGTTTAGTAATAAGGATAACGAACGATTTACAGCCACGCTGCGTAATGTTCGACAAGACGGAAAAATAATATTAAAAGTCGGAAAAAAATCGGTTGCATTTCATATGGATGAAATGCGATTTATTAAAACACTTTAATAGGAATTTAAAATGACAAAACCTATCACGGCCAGTATTTTATCTATTGGGGATGAGCTATTAATCGGACAAGTAATTAATACGAATGCTGCTTGGCTTAGTGATGAATTACTGAAATCTGGGATTTCAGTAATTCATCATTTGTCTGTTGCAGATACTAAACAAGCTATCATTGAAGGATTAACTTCATTGCGACAGAATGCCAATGTTGTGCTTGTAACAGGTGGGCTAGGGCCAACAAAGGATGACATTACGATATCTGCTA
The DNA here is from genome assembly GCA_028279185.1 of Saprospiraceae bacterium. Lineage (GTDB taxonomy): Bacteria > Bacteroidota > Bacteroidia > Chitinophagales > Saprospiraceae > JANQSS01. The sequence continues at coordinate 51,114 of JANQSS010000091.1, forward strand.
TAAGTGAATATTTTAATGACAAACTCATTTTTCATGAAGAAACATACGAACGACTTGGAAAAATAATGCGACGATTTGGACGCCAGCTTACAGAAAATCAAAAGCAACAATGTTATCTTCCTAAATCGGCTATGATATTAAAAAATGACATGGGATCTGCACCAGGAATGTATTTCCTGAGAGAAGATGTACACTATTTTTTCATGCCGGGTGTACCATTTGAAATGCAACATTTGTTTTCAGATAGATTTATTCCTATATTAAAAGATACGGCATTAATTTCGGATAATATTAGCTCAACAACTATTTTGACAGCTGGTCTAGGCGAGTCAGCGCTGGAGGAGGAAATCAGCGACATTGTATCAGATTTTCCCGACGGATTATCCATTGCTTATTTACCCGGTAAAGCTCAGGTTCGTTTACGACTTACAGGTAATGGAATTTCTGGTCAAGATTTAAGTACGTCTAAAAATAGAATTATCAATCGACTCGGCAAAGGTGTATTTGGCTTTGAAGACGAAACATTGGAAATGGCTGTTGGAAAGATGGCCCTTGAAAATAATTGGACGATGGGATTTGCAGAAAGTTGTACCGGCGGCGCTGTATCAGCAAAAATCACGACCGTGCCAGGTGCTTCACGTTATTTTCGTGGCTCGATTATCGCTTATGACAACGACATTAAACATCGCATTTTAAATATCTCGAATCATGTATTAGAAAATGCTGGTGCAGTGAGCAAGGACTGTGTTCATGCCATGGTTGAAAATGCCCTAAATGTGCTCGACGTTGATCTTGCTGTTGCGATTTCAGGTATTGCCGGACCAGGGGGTGGAACTGAAGACAAACCAGTTGGCACCGTCTTTATTGGTGTAGGTGACAAGCATATAGTTAAAGTGAAACGCCTAGTTGGCACCAAGTCGCGAGCGATTAATATAGAATACTTTACAAGTTATGCCTTGAATCTTTTGCGGCTGTTTATGCTTGATAAAGCGAAAGTGGCAAGAGGACAATAGACCCGAGTAGCTTGCAGTTAGTGCATTCTTGCTGAAAATAAATCGTAAACCCTGGCTTGTGAATTGAATATTTGAACCCAAGAACTACTGATAGTGAACGAGAGATTAAAACTCTCCAACGGATGAATTTTTCAGCCTGTTAATACCGACAATTCCTCATCATATCTTCGTAAATTTGCATCCAGTTTTCAATGTAAAATCACGATTTCATGGCACAAGTTGAATTGATAATGCCGAAGATGGGCGAAAGCATCATGGAAGCCACAATATTAAGCTGGCTCAAGGGTGTTGGAGACGAAGTTGAAATAGACGAGAACATTCTCGAAATCGCCACAGACAAGGTTGATTCTGAGATTCCCTCACCGGTTAAAGGTGTTATCAGCGAGATATTGTTTCAAAAGGACGATGTCGTAGAAGTAGGCACGGTAATAGCACGAATAGCCACTGATGGAGAAAAAGTGGAAGCTAGCCCTGCCGTGGCTGTTGAAGCACCGGCATCAAACGGTACATCGCAGCCAGAAGTAGCCATAGAGGCAACTCCTGTTCCTGTGCCATCTCAGCCTATGGCACCTTCTACAGTTGAACGAGAGGCGAGACCTAGCGTATCCAATAGGTTTTACAGTCCTTTAGTGCGAAATATAGCACAACAGGAGGGGCTTTCGATCTCGGAGTTAGACACAGTACCCGGAACAGGAATGAATGGTCGAGTAACCAAGCACGACATCATGGCTTATGTCAACGAAAGGAGTGCCGCACCTGAATCTACTCGGCCTGAGAAATCTTCAGGGGCACCTCAGACGGCATCAACTGGCATGCCGAACAAAGTTGAAAAAGAAGCTGCTACTGTTACCGGCATAAAAGCAGGTCCTGGAGAGGAAATCATCGAAATGGACCGTATGCGAAAGCTCATAGCCGATCATATGGTCAATTCAAAGCACACTTCGCCGCATGTTACATCATTCGTGGAAGCTGATGTAACACATTTAGTCGATTGGCGAAATGCAAATAAGAAGGCGTTTGCGAATAAGTACGATGAAAAAATAACCTTCACTCCGCTAATAATGGAGGCGGTCGTCAAAGCCATTCTCGATTTTCCAATGATCAATGTGTCGGTCAAAGACGGTAAGATCATAAAGAAAAACTATATCAATATTGGTATGGCGACAGCACTTCCTTCAGGAAATTTAATCGTGCCGGTTATTAAAGATGCGGATCAATTAAATCTTGTTGGATTGGCAAAAGGTGTAAATGATTTGGCCAACCGCGCTCGGGAAAACAAACTTAAGCCAGAAGAAATTCAAAATGGAACATTTACGGTAACCAATGTTGGAACGTTTGGAAACGTTATGGGAACACCAATAATTAACCAACCTCAAGTGGCTATTTTGGCAGCCGGTGCCATTCGCAAAAAACCGGCTGTAATGGAAACAGAATTTGGCGACGTAATCGCTGTTCGACAACAAATGTTTTTGTCTTTGTCTTATGATCATCGGGTTGTTGATGGATTTTTGGGTGGATCATTTCTACGACGTGTAGCGGACTACCTTGAGCAGTTTGATCAAAATCGTCAGATATAGGCCAATACCGATTTAATCACATTGGTGGTTTCATACTGGGCTTCGCTTGTCCGTTTCCGTGTTTGTATAAGAAAAATAATGAAATTTAATCCATTGGCTTATTCGCGCTTAATAATTCGACAGGTACTTGCGTCTATACTATTTATCTTCTTTATAACAGTTTGTGGTTGGCAATCGACCCATGCCCAGGTTTCGCAAAAAAAATTAAAAAGTACAGCCGACGCTTTTTTTGAGGAGAAAGATTATCGTCAAGCCCTGAATTACTATTTCAGATACAACGAATATAAAGGGGGTGATAGTCATGTAATGAAACGTATGGCCATCTGTCAGTTTCACACAAATCAAATCGAAAAAGCGGAAACCAGTATCCAACAATTGCAGGCTACGGGCGACCTGTCAGATGACGCTGAGGCATTATACTATTTAGGTGAAATTGCAATGCATCAGAATAATTTTCTGCAAGCGGCTGCGTATTTTAAAAATAGTTTACAACATGCGGGGAATGACGAGTTGCGTAACGTACTCCTGCATAAATTAAAAAACTGTGAAGCCGGATTAGATATCCTTCATTTCCCGAGAATTGGATTCATTGAAAATTTTGGACCTCTCGTAAATTCGATTGAAGACGACATCATGCCTCTATTTAGCAAAAACCACGTCGATCTGATCTATTTTGCCTCAAACTTTGACCGAATCGAAGCTAATCCCTTAAACGCCAAAAAATCATTTGACATTTATTCGACAAGTTTAGACGAAGGTAATTGGCTAAATCCTACCTTATTTCCTAAAAAATTTTCGTCTGATCGCGATGAGTTTCCACTAGACTTTTTTGACAGCGGCCAGGTTATGTATTTTCAGCGTGGCAGCGTCGGTGGAGCTACCATATTCATAGACACATTTTCGAATGAAGAAGCAAACATTATTAGTAAATCTTTTGCTTCAAGTAATGCTCCAATTTTTCCGGAATTAGGCGATTTTAATGTCCACAACTACAGTGATTCTATTCTAATATTTTCAAGTGAGCGTCCGGGTGGGTCAGGAGGACAGGATTTGTATTACACCATTCAGCGAAGAAACGGCTGGTCCAAACCCGAAAACCTGGGAAATACAATAAACAGTAAATTTGATGAAGTCGACGCATTTTTATCAGACAATGGAGCCACATTGTACTTTTCATCAAATCGCCCGAGTGCTATGGGGGGGTATGATATTTTTTATTCTCGTTTCAATGCGACTACAAAAGAATGGGAAGCACCTCGAAATATGGGTTTGCCGATAAACTCCGCGGGTGAGGATAGAGGCATACAAATCGCCTCCAATGGTCAATCGCTGATTTTCTCCTCCAATCGTAAGACGGGATATGGGGGTTTTGACCTGTACATCGTTTATCCGGAGCAAGCCATCGGTGAAATGACTATGACAAGAGGACAGGTCCTGCCCGCATTTTTAAAAGTTCAGGAAAATAAATTAAATGACGTCACCGCTTTCCTGGAAGAGACGGAAAATGAAAACCCAGTCGAGTCCACAGCGGAAGAGTCTGAAACAACGCGCGAAATCGAAGTGGATAAACCTGACATTCAATTACCAATAACTCCGGAAACAGTAATCGAAATTGCACCCATTTACTACAGCGCGAGCGATGTTGTATTAAATCCGCAGTCTACCCAAGAACTGGATAAAATTGCGCGACTTGTAATCAAGCACCCGCACCTACGTATTAATCTACTCAGTCATTCTGCAGGCTATGATGGTCCGGCATATTTTGATTTATATTTTTCAGTTCGTCGTGCGGAACAAATTGTAAATTATTTGATCGAACGTGGAGTAACTGAAAATTCAATATCCATTCTAGGTGTTGGTGATCAATATCCATATGCTAAAAGAATAATTAATGGCGAGGTTGCTGGCTTTTCTACCAAATTGAATCGTCGAATTGACGTGGTGATTGAAAATGGAATCCAATACAGCTTAGGCTTCGACAACAATTATGGAGGCTTGGGCCAGGCATACATAGATTCTCGACATGTTGACTTAAATAAGAACCTCGGCGGGATAAGTTTTAAAGCACAGGTAAAAAAAGCCAATCAAGTGTTTAAAGATGATGTACTTGATAACTATGAACATGCGATGATTGAAAAATTAGCTGATGAAAATTCTTACTATTATTCTGTTGGCTGGTCTCCTTCATACGATGTGATGAAACAACTAGCCAATCGCCTTCGAAGTGAGGGCTATGCACAAACAAAAGTCATCGCTTACCTAAACGGTGAGCGTCTGACGAAACTACAGATGGCTGACTTAAGTGAGAAATCAGCAGAATTGAAGCAATATTTGGCGGATCAATAGATATCATCATAGGGAATGGCAATTGCCCGTTCTGACATCTGCACGGCAATGAACGATAAATTTCACGACGTAATTGGTCTGTTTCGGATACAACTATTGTTAACCGTGCTTTTTATATTTTTTAAATTTATACGGCCTTCTGTATTGGCTGGTTCATATCCTGACCTATTTAAAATAATCTTACTCTCACTTCCCAACTTCTTTGAATCGATAATAGGACTAATTACGTTAACCGGGATTGCCCTAGTTGCAAATGATAGCATTCACGTCAAATGGCAGTTGAAGCCAAACGTTATTTATGTAGTGTGTATGATCGTATCAGGAATTTATGTCTTGGCACAAGAATTGGACATTATCAACTTGAGAAAAAATGACACAATGGATATAAATGACGTGATTTTCTCCATCATCGGATTGCTTGCGGGGTACACTATAATTGTATTACGACGCCCCAGAATTTTATCCAAATCCGACACAACTATATAATTTTTCCCCGTTTAATATCATCTTCGTTAATTCCCTATTTTTGATCACCAACTTTTTTCTATGTACTTAAAATAAGCAAACAAACAGTGAATCGATTTACAACGCTCCTTATCTTTTTATTTTCTTCACATCTTCTCTTAGCTCAGTATCAAATAGGACTTGTCCCTAGAATCAGTCCTGATAGGACAACCTCACAAAAAATAGGATTTACTGAGGTCGAGATAACCTACGGCAGCCCTGCAATAAACAATCGTCAAATTTGGGGAGAATTAGTGGCGTATGATGAAGTTTGGCGTGCTGGAGCGAATAATGCGACAACTGTCTATTTTTCATCCGACGTTGTAATCAACGAAACTAAAGTAGACAGTGGGAAATATGCCCTCTTTATAATTCCAAAAGCAAATAGTGCGTGGACAATCATCTTGAACAATGTATCTAAGCAGTGGGGATCATTTCAATATAACAAGAAGGAAGATGCCTTGCGACTGGATGTTGCCCCAAATAAAATGTTCATTCACTTCGAAAACTTGACCTACAGCATTAGACAAGTTGGTTTCGAACATGGAAGCATCGTATTGAATTGGGGTTTCATTGAATTGAATATTCCATTTAAAACAAACTACCTCAATAAATTTGAAGCGGAAGTCGAAGAGCGGGCAAAAAAACAACCGGATTATGTAAAATGGGTCGTTTATGTACAAGGGGCAGATCATTTGGCAACAACCAATTCAAACGGACCATTGGCTTTGTTGTGGATAAACAAAGCCGAAAATATCATGAACATTACTACACAATGGAATGACCAATTTTATCCAAGGGACTATGTAGTCGGGCATTTATATTGGACGAAAGCAAAACTTCTTGCAACCAGTAATAAATTTAATGAGGCAGTTGATACCGCCAATAAATTAACCTCGCTGAAAAATAAACTATTCTATAACCGAAAAAATAAAGTAGAAAAAATTGACGAATTAATCAAGGTATGGCGAGAAGAATAATTCTACTTTCTCTGCAACTTTTACACAGTCCATGCTGCATCATACCGTCATTGATAAAAAAAGCCGGTACAATTAATTGTACCGGCTTTTTTTATCAATGACGGTATGATGCAGCATGGACTGT
>JANQSS010000115.1 GCA_028279185.1 Saprospiraceae bacterium
TGTTACCTATGTGTCTGGGATGATCCCCAAAAAGTTGATTGGAATATTTATTCAAATATTCATGGTGGCCGATTAGTATCAAGCCAACACGAAGGAACCGTATTAATGCAATACACTGGCCTAAAGGATAAGAACGGGGTTGACATATACGAAGGAGACCACTTTGGTGAATTAGCATATCCAGTAGAGTTTAGCGAGGGTGCATTTTGGCATGAAGGAGAATTGTTGCGTGATTCCGTTCATTTAGAAGTAAAAGGAAATATCTATGAGAACGAAAAAATCTTACGAACATAAACATCTATTAGAATGAAATTAGAATCAAAACACCTTTATCCCTACGGCCCATACGACTTAACAGTAATGGTTCCCGATGAAGATGGCCCTTGTGTTGTTGAAGCTATTAATAAGCAATGCATCTTTATTGATTCAGGCTGTGATTATACTTACGACCAAATCAAATTAGTCCTACACCCTTTATCTGATTTAACCAACCACGCTGCAAAAGTTTGGGGGTACGCTGGTGCAAAACACGACCCAATTCATTATTTATTAAAAGATATCAATAATAGATATGTTGAAGTGCATATTTGGCAAGAATTATTAGAAGGCCATTACGACGTATTCGGCCTTATAGAAAAAGGATTAGCTATTGACATAAATAAGATTAAGCAATGAAAGTATATACGGTAAAAGGAGAAAATTTTTGTGGCATAATTCATGAAGCCGAAAGCAAAGCTAATTGTCCACACTGTACGAGGTTATTTACAATGGATGAGTTAGAGCCATCGCTTCAAAAAAGTTCCAATGGCTTTTTTAGAAAAAAGTGCAAGGGCTGCAAGCGGTTTGTTGGAATAGCTACTGATATTACAGGCGACTTTCACGCCTATGAACTTTAAACACTATAAAACAATAGCATGAAATGTAAACACGACTGGAATTATAAAATAATGTCTGACCATAGAGCAGCCGATATTTGTAGTAAGTGTGGAAAGATTGAATATCAAGAACCTAAACAAGAAGCAAAATGAAAGATCAGTCAATAACATATACGACTTGTAATGGTAAAATATCAAATAATGGTCATTGTATCAGATGCGGTCAACTTTCGCTTGTTACAACTGCGTATTGTGTAAGATTAATAAAAGCAA
>JANQSS010000120.1 GCA_028279185.1 Saprospiraceae bacterium
TGTTTTATAAATGACAATTGAATTAAATGCTTGTTTCACTAAATAGTAGACCCTAAAATTTCTTTGTGATTTGTTGCAAGACGAAAGTTCATATTAACACTGCAAAGCTCAATTTTGTGCTTGTTAGAAATGAGGGGAAGAAAATATTTTGTCAAGATAAGAACTACTGTACTTGTACATGATTTGCAAAGTGTAGGGCTCGAACAGGGCACTGGGGAATGGGGAGAGGCCGGCATTACCGTGGCAACGGGGAAACATTTGTGCCCAATTCTCCAGCAAAGACAGTGTCCTCCTTTGACTTTAGGTCGATCAGTATGGCCAAAAAACCTCAGAAATTTTAAAATTTTGGAGTAAAAATAGTTGGTTTATGTTTTTTGTGATGCTATTCTATCTAACAATAATTAAACTGAGGGAATGTAGTATTTGGTCTGATGAATTTGATTTCTGAATATGTGTGTCAAACATCTATACACGTTCGTTTTTTCTTCATGTCATATTCAAATATATAGTAAGTGCTAATGATAGTGGAATACCCGGGATCGGGGAACGGGGTGGGGAATGACTTGCGGGGAGAGATGAGGTAAAACCACGTCCCGTGCGAACCCTAGCGCCGATGTGGTTGTGTTGTGGACTATCGCTACTATTTCATGCATATTTTTGGCGGGAAACTTTTATCTGTTCTTCATGATATGTTTAACTTCAGGCTTTGGTCTGCCATTAATTATTAAACTAATTATTCAGTATATAATAAGTTTATAATGCAACATGAAATTTGAATTGTTTGAGTTTGAGTTAATATTTTAAATTTAGGAATGCTTTTGTCTTTCATAAAAACACCAGAATTACGTAAAAACATGGGAACTCTGATATACCATATATAAAATTCATGGTTCCTCTGTAAAATGTTTGAGCTACTCAAATGGGGCCTCCCACAAATACTTCAGAATAGTTCAGAGACTGACGGAATATGTCTCTCATTGTGATTGAGGTAGGACTTTGCGTGCTGCATTGCGTACTGCATTCCCAGTTGTGCAAAATATGCACGTCTGATATTCGTCTGATATTCGTCTCAATTCCCTCACAGTCGCCTGTGACGCAGCTTAAACTTTTACCTAAATATTGCTTAAAAAAGTATTAAGTGGAATTGTTATAATTGTCATCAATTCGAAATGACAAGTTATAAAAAAATATGTTATAATTTTGTTGCCACATTAAGATTTTTTATCCAAGAAAATATGCATTTTCAATAAGTATTTAAGTTTTTATACTATTTGTACAACTCATAATACTCATAATACTCAATGAATACTCAATTATTACCCAGTAAAACGTACATAATTATTAGTACAGCACTACAGCAAAGACTCCTATCCCTAAACTCTTTGACTACAGACAATTTACTGGACATCAAAAATAACAGAATAAATCCCGCCTAACTAAATCATAAATCATCAATTATCTCAGCCATCTGACACAGCAGCAAGGATGCTGAGCGTTCAGCGATAAGTGCGAATTTTCAATGAAATCAATCGGCAGTACTCAGGCAATCCATTACACCAACTGTATGCATGCTTATTGGGCACGAAAAAGTTCTGCCCACTGGTCAGTTTTCGGCCTAACCTTGAATCGAGACTATAGTCCGGG
>JANQSS010000116.1 GCA_028279185.1 Saprospiraceae bacterium
ATTACTGGTATCCGGTTAAAATCAAGTTTTCCAAAAAAAGGCGGTTTCACAAAGAATCAAGGCGAATTTTGGGCGTACTGAAAATGACCCCTCAATTTCAAATCAAAGATTTCGAGTTGTACTATTTCTAGGTTTCTTTCTTGGGGGCTAAGGCGTTTGCATTTTAGGGTACTGATTAGGCATTGATAGGCCCCTAGGTTGGCCGTTGATATCGAGACCAATGTGGTAAATAATTCACATTCACGGACCTGTTTGTGGACAACGGTGAAAATGAGTTGTGCAATTAAAGCGATCCAAACCTGGGTTTTGATCCCGTGCTTGCTGTCCGAGTAAAAAGTGGACAACTCGAAGTTTTGTTTTAGTTGCTTGAAGAATGTCTCCATGAGCCATCGGTTCTTATAAAGGGCAACAACGGTTTGGGCTTGATAGGTGAATTGGTTGGTCAAGAATCTTAGTACTTTGCCTGAAACGGGATCTTTATACGTAATCAGGCGGGCGGTCAAGAAACCGGGTTGTGTGCCTTTGTGAAGACTAATAACCTGGTCACAGATGACACCCCCTCCCAGGAATTCATGGAGTTGCGTATGAGTCGTCTTTAAAATTCTATACTGGGCGGTTTGCTTCAGCCGGGTGACAAAAAAGATACTCTTAGCAGCCCACTGCTTAAAAAGTTGGTAATTGAGATAGCCTTTGTCAAATACATAGGTAAAGCCTGGAAGGAATTCTAGCTGTCCGAGAAAATGGTTGTCATGGTAACTGGCAGGGGACATCCACACCAACTCGGGCACATAGCGATCCAGGGGCATAAGGGCATGTACCTTCAATCCCCCTTTCCTTTTGCCATGCAACCGGGATGGTCCAGCCCCGGTGAATATTTCCAAAAACAATTTGATCGTAGTGGAATCAAATATTTTTACCTGTTGAGGATCTACTTCTCCGTTGACAAACATCGAGAGATAACTATGGGTCAAATAGTTTTTGTAGTAGTTGACCAACAGGTGGTAAAGTGTACCAAATACTGCACTATCCCGGTTTTTGTTAGCATCCGATAACGTACTCACGGCCGGTAGTTCCCTGATCCCAAGATAGGTAAGCCTGTTTTTTAAAAATAGCAGGCTCTTACATAAGGAATTAAGGGAGTTGATCCGGCTTACAACACCATAAAATATGAAAGCCAATTGACGGTAAGTAGTCATGGTTTTATAATAACGGTCTGACTGATGTAAATCTACCGCCTGTTGTAAAAGGTGTTGGGGAATATAGGAAAGTAACTGGCAGATCACCGGCTGTCCAGAAATTTTGGTACTTTGCATCGCGATGTTGATTGTGTCGTAACTTCAAACATCGTAAAAGCATACGGGTATCAAAACATAGATACCCGTATTTGTACTTTCCAAAGACTTAGAAAATCTACCGGTTTTTTACCCGGACGCCAGTA
>JANQSS010000169.1 GCA_028279185.1 Saprospiraceae bacterium
CTTGCTCCAACAACGATTAAATGCTCTTCATGCTCAAATGAATCCGCATTTTTTATTCAATGCGTTACAATCTCTTCAATACTACATAAGTAAAAATGACACGAAACGTACCAATACATATCTTTCCACGTTCGCTACATTGGTTCGAAAGACATTGGAAAGCTCTGCTCAAGAGTATATTTTACTTAAGGATGAGGTTGATTATTTGACGAGCTATCTGGAAATGGAAAAAGAAAAACTTGATGGAAATCTTCTGTATACTTTTGTTTGTAATGATAGCTTAAAGAGATCGAAAATGATACCAACGATGATCATTCAACCTTTTGTCGAAAACTCGATCGTCCATGGGTTCGGTTCTCGATCGACAAGTAATCTTATCCAAATCTCCTTTGAACAAACGACTTCGAAAGAAGTCCGATGTGAAATTACGGACAATGGCACCTTCAAAGTCCCACATACGTCCAAAACTGAACATAAATCTTTCTCAAGTAAAGCGGTTGAAAACCGCATTAAGTTGCTATATCAACTGCATGAAACTTCATCTTCAAGGAATAAAACTGCCATTCAAATTTTATCAAATGTGGCTGCTGGATCCATATTTGAAGAGGGCACAACCGTGCGACTTACAATACCCTGCATTCAGGCGTCAACATGATTAAGAAAAAGTGCAGTATCGAAGTTTATTTATAAATTAGATTTCTGTGGCCGGAACATAATCCTACGCCACAAAAACCCAATTTGCGCTTGTTAATAAGAATTCTGCTGGTGTCGGCCTCTGAATATATTAGGTGTTTTCGTGCGCACCTCAAAAATGCATAAAACCCCATTTTCAAAAAGCTAAAACTGCCGAATTTAGCCTTATACTGTCCGAATCCAAGTAATCCTTGTCCGAAACATAAAGTAGATCTTGATGATTCTTTTTTTTACTTTTATCAGTGTGAGAAAGCGCCATACTAACCTTCCTTTCATGCGGACACTCCTGAAGTTGTGTTCCATAATCATACTTATATGCAATACCAGTTATCTGGTTAGAGCGCAGGGGACGTCACATTATTTAAATTACACAGTTCAAGATGGCCTGCCATCGAATTTAGTTTATACCATACTCGAAGATAATGAGGGATATATATATGTGGGCACTGACAAGGGTTTATGTAAGTTTGACGGCCATTCATTTGAATGTTTCGGAATTAAAGATGGCCTTCCTAATTTAGAAGTGCTAGGGTTATATCAAGGCACTGAGGAGCGAATTTGGATCAGTACATTCAGCAAACAGCCAATATACCTAGAGAATGGAAAACTGCACTTTTTGGAGACAATACCCAAAAAAAGAACACCTTCAATATTTAGCTATGGATTTATTAACCCGGATACGCTGGTTGCTTATACAAGATCTCACGCTCACTACTTCAATTGTGAAACGTTGGCATATCTACGGACAATAAAACTGAATCCAGGACTCTTAGGCATGAGGAACACTTTGGCCACTTATAGTTTTATAAATAATAACCGAAGAATAAATATGCGGCTTAATAACACCCATCTCTTATATTACGACCCAATGTTCGGTTTTTGCGTTGTTTCGCCTAATATCTTGGGTCCAAGAACGATGTTTCAATTCCAAGAATTGCATACTTATCATAAAAAGTATGGGCCTTTTAAAAAAGGTCATTGCATAGAGAATGATTCTCTAATATTCGCTAGATCTCCAAATGGCCTTTTCACATTTAACTTAAACAAGAAAAGGTTTTCAAAAGTCTACCTTGAACATGCCGATATTTTTGGCCTTGAGCGAGATAGAAAGAACAGATTGTGGGTTGGAACCAATAATAATGGTTTATACGTCATAGAAAACAATCTTCTTCAAAGTGAGCAATACGCCTCAAAAGATTCTAAACTCGATGGTGTGCATTTGATTAAAGATGATCCTATGTCAAAATCATCAATTATTGTCTTCAATAAAAAAAGTGAATTTCTTTACATGGACCAGCAAAATGACTCAATTGAAACTATTTCTGAAATCCCTGAGTCATACAAGTTTGTTTCCGACTTTACAATTCGTGATTTCAAACCTCATCTGATGATAGTTTCGTCAATTCTGTACAGATTAGGTCCAAACAGCGTATGGAAAGAAATAGAAAAGTTTGTTCAAGGGGATATCCCAAAGAAAATAGTTGAAATAGACCCAGATCGCTTTTATGTCTTTACTCACCGCATACTTAGGTTCGAAAAAGATGAATGCGTGGACACTATCATCTACTCCCCAGACGTGCGTACATATTGTGTTGAACACCTAAATGATTCAATTATAATGGTAGGAACTTTAGCCGGAATGCATTTCTTCAAACATGGCACCTCGAATTCAACAAACTATATACAACAATCCATACTTAATGAACCAATTTCAGACATCCTAAAAATTGAAAAAAATATGTTCTGCGTTTCATCTGAAACTTTTGGAATCAATTGCTATAAGTATAAAGAGAATGAAGTAATCGAACTTGGTAATTGGCAGCCTATTGATGATATTATCAAGCATCTTTCATTGGATGATGGTACAATTTTAGCGTTGGCCAATAAAGGGTTATATCGACTGTCAATTCCACAACTTGAATTTCAGGATTACATTTCGGTCAATGGACACCAAAGCATACAATACATAGCGAAAAAGAATGGCGAACTAATCGTATTTGGGAAAAATAGAGTACAATCTTATAATCAAAAAGTCACTTCACAAGAAGAACTGGCCAAATTACACGTCATGAATGTATCGTTTAACAACGTAACTGTAGATCCGTCAAAATTATCCTCCTTTCAAACCAATTTGGACATCAAATTAAGTATCCCTTATTTTTCACAAAAACCTCCTTCTATTCATTACAAATTGGAGGGCACCGATGAAAACGATTTCATAACAAACGATAGGGTGATCAGACTTCGAAATTTACCTTCAGGGAGCTATTCATTTTCCGCCCAGGCCTTTATTGGGGCAAGACCCATTTCACAAAGAGTAACACTACCTATTAATCTTCCGCCTGTATTCTGGAAAAACTGGTGGTTTATTACTTTGGTAATACTATTCTTTACAGGCATACTCTACTATTATTTTTTACAGTCGCGTAATAGACAAAAGGCCAGAACAGATTTGCTCCAACAACGATTAAATGCTCTTCATGCTCAAATGAATCCGCATTTCATTTTTAATGCTCTACAATCACTCCAATATTACATAAATAAAAACGATAAAACAAAAGCCAATACGTACCTGACCACTTTTGCTAACCTAGTTCGTCGTACATTGGAAAGTTCTTCAAATGACTACATTCTCATAGAAGATGAAGTGGACTATCTCACAAGTTTCTTAGAAATGGAGAAAGAAAAACTTGATGGGCACCTTTCTTATTCAATCGACTATGTACAGGAAGAATTAGAAGCAATAAGCATACCATCGATGATTTTACAACCATTTGTAGAAAATGCCGCTATCCATGCCTTCAAACCTGGGGATACAAATCGCCAAATACACATTTCCTTCAGTAAAACAAACAAGAGCGAACTATTGTGTCGAGTCAGTGACAATGGCAATGGCATCTTGGCCAACAGCACCTTGAAAGGTCATAAATCGTTCGCTTCGAACGCTGTAAAAAATAAGCTTAATCTAATAAATCAGATCCATACACAAAGAGCACGTTCGACTGATGTCGGTGTTCGTATATTTGACCATACAAAGGAAGCACATGAAACATTCAATTCTGGAACAACGGTTGAAATTATCTTACCCATAATAATTGAACAACAACTATGATATCCTTATCCTGCATAATAGTAGATGATCAACGAAAAGCGAGAGAAATGTTGGCGCATCACTTAGAAAATCTTAGGCCCACAATTAAAATCCTCGATTCATTTGATCACCCGGCAAAGGCGGCTAACTTTCTAAATAGTAATAACGTCGAACTCGTTTTTCTTGATGTTGAAATGGGTTCCGTGACAGGATTTGATTTATTCAAAAGCCTTGCACCTAAAAAGAGTCTGCCGCTATTCATTTTCGTAACAGCGCACCAAGATTATGCAATTGATGCGATAAAGGCGGATGCTTTTGACTATGTACTGAAGCCCATCAATTCAGATGAATTAAAAGTCGTTCTCGGAAAGGCTGAGCAAAAAATTGAAGAAATCACTTTCCAGGATCGAATTCAACAGTTGTTTTTGCATCAGCCTAAGGATACAGGCCAATTGCAAGTATTGGTGTCTGGAGGCGTTGAATTTATCAGGGCTGCCAATATTATTTATTTAAAAGCCGCACGAAACTACACGGAAATTTACCTAAAAGGAGGCAAGCAGATTATTGCGAGCAAACCTCTGGCTCATTTCGAACCGCAATTGGAGTCTTCAATTTTTCTTCGCTGCCATCGCTCATATATTGTCAATATAAAAGAAATTCGAGCTTTTAGAACATCTGAAGGTGGTTATTTGGAATTAACCGAAAATCATAGAGCAAGCATTACACAGGCGAATAAGGAAACATTGATGGATCGTATGCGGGCCCTCTAAACAACATCAGTCTCGCTCATCTTTCAATTGAGACATGATGTCGCTTACCTTCTTACCTATGGATGCATGGGAGGTTTGATTTTTAAGTTTAGCACCCAATCGATCAATCGTCTCGGTGTCATTGTTATGCACGGCCAGCAAAAATAAGTACCACTCAGATGGTCGACCATATTTTTTTGACGTAGCCAGATTAGAAAAAAGCTCATACGACCGGTCCCTATTATCCAATAGAAGATAACTAACCGCATCATAAAAAAGAATGTCCTCGTTCATTTCGTCTTTTGTAATTTGCGAAAATAACTCAATGGCCTTTTCGTAGTCTCCCTGTTCGTAGGCGAACATAGCTTTTTCATCTAATGATAAAAGCTCTGTAGATCTGGATACTGGTTTATAAATATTCTTATAAGGTTGTAAATACGTGGTGAACAATTTATGTTGATCAGTAGTATTCACTTTTTTTATCGAAATAAAATAGAGTATCGATAAAAGGGTAAAAACCAATAATAAAATCCATATTAAGAGTCGTTTGGAAAGACCCGACTTAGTAGTCTTTGCGCTTTTCTCCCACTGCGCTAATTTATCCCTGAATTCTAACGTTCTTATGGACCCTATTACTTCTCCTACATCTCGTCCGATCTCCGCTAAATCGCTAAACTCCTCTAATTCCATGTATTGGTCGAACTCTTTTCGCTCATCATCGGTCAACATCCCATTATGATATCGATCAAGTATATATAATTGTCTATCTGTCATTTTTTACCTTATTCTCTTGTGCTACAAGGGCACGAAGTTGTTTGAGACACTTATATTTCTTTGTTCGAACAACTTCTTCCGAATTAAAACCCATCTCATGCATAATGGCATCAATTGCAAAATTTTTATAATAGAATAGTGTTAATAATTCCTGGCAGCCTTTTTGCAATTTGGCCAAGCAGTACTTCACGCTTTCCTGTCGAGGAGAAAGGGCTTTAAGGTTTCCCCAATCTGAACTGATCAATTCATCCGGAAACTCATCCGTATACTTCGTTCGCTTTTGCTCATCAAATTTTCTTCGCAGTAGGTTTTTTCCAACTGCAAACAAATATGTCTTCAAGGAAGCATTTATAATGTTCAACTCATTTGAGTCAATTTTGCGATGCAACAATACTATGGCTTCCTGAAATGCTTCAACGCTATCCTCCTCCTCGCAAGCAAAAGACCTATGTGCCCAATGAACAAATTCATTGCGATGATTCGTGTACAGCTCCGCAAATAGGTTATCTCCTCGTTCACGATATAGCTTCTGCAAATCAATACCTTTCGACATAAATGCTTACATTAGTCGGTGTAAGATAAGCTTTGTGACCTGTACGCTAAAAAATATTTTTGCATACGACAGGCAACAATTCGACAACCTCTTTAACTTTGATTTTTCGTACTCCTGCGTGACATTCGTGAAGGAAGAATTGAAGTAAGTGCAAATTCATTATGAAAAAGCTGTTTTTTAATTTTTTCTTTTCATCTCACTTTCTTGCAATTTTCTTTCATTGTCAACAAAGCAGGTTGTCTGCCCAGCCATCATCTGCTATCTTGATAAAGGCTGATAGTCTCTTTGTAGCTGGAAATAAAGATGAGGCCAAAGCAAAATTTGCCTTTCTCTTGTCTTCGAGTTCACCAGTACAACTTGCAGATTCAACAATTGCACACTGCTATTACAGTTATTTGAGATGTCTAAACCGGGGCGATCAAAAAGAAATAGACTCTTTAAGTTCCATTCTCATGGACGTTATAGAAAATGGTAAATCTATAACATATGAGCAGAAAGTGGACTTATACTCCAAGGCTGTTTACTACGGTACGAAAAGTAAATGGCCCAAAAATCTTTTAGAAAAGGCGCTTATTAATTGTGGCGAAATGCTTGAACTGGAAGAGATATCAGCCACTGCAAAAGCATATTTTCATTATGCGCATTACTATTTTCTCAATAAACATTCAAACACAAACTCGGCGAATAAGGAATTGATAAAATCCCTGGATCTGATAGAAAAATATAACGTATCCAAGTCCGCACTAACGTACAACGTTTTTTTGAAAATGGGCTACTACCATGCAAGAAAAAACAACAACAACCTTGCTTTAAATTTTTTGAATCGTGCTCTGGCGATATACGAAAAAGGTGAAAGCGGCATTTCGTCTTTTTCAGCGTCCATGACGGCCTATGAAGGGTCCATTATTGCATGGAATATATATGATATGGATAATGCTCGATCTTTATTGCAAAAGGCTGAAAATATTCTTCGAACCCAATCATCTCCTAATGCAAATATGTTGTATTTGATATTGTCTGCAAGAGCTAAAGCCTGCGCCGCTGCCAATGATCGCGTAAATGCGCTAAAAATTGATAGTATTATCACCTATCAAATAAACAACAATATAAATTCCATTTCACATGTATTCAGCCAAATAGCGAATAACCGCAGTCACATGTATGATATTTTAGGCGATTCGGAAGAGTCGCTTACTATAAGTCGCGAGGCTTACGATATAGTACGAGCCCTCTATCCTGGAGAAGCGAAGAGACAAAATGCTGAAATGAAAGCGCACGCGGCGGGATTGCTTGGAGAAAAATTGTTTAACGATAAACAATACCATGAAGCCATTAAATATCTGAATGAGTCAATCTCAGTAAAATCGACCTTATCCGCAAAACTTTTTTTAGCCTCTTGCCATCTCAGACTCGGAAAGTCAACTAAGGCAAGTCAATTGTTAATGGGGGTAGATAGTCTGTTATTGGCCCGACCAATCAAGGATGCCTATGACATCAGTTTAAACATCTATTACATCAACGCTCTATCGGAGATGGTGAGCCTTTCCAAGGATGAGGTTGAGCTTGAGCGGCTTAAAAATTTTCTAGAGAATCGAAATTTGAATTTAGAGACAAAAGCTATTATTCAATCCTTAAGCGTAGATGACTTAATCAATGATCTCGTCATTTATGCAGAGAACTTATTGAATATCTCAAGTCAATTAAATATTCTTTCAAACGATGAAATTTATTCTTTATTCGAGCATTATAGAAGTTTTGAATTGGAACGCACAAACCAAGAAAATCAATATTGGCGAGACCAGGCAGTCAACCCGAAACATATAGACATTCGCCAAGCACTTAAACAAGAGGTATATCGATTAAAAAAAATAATTCAGGATGATTTATTGCATGAAAACAGCGACTCACTTTTTAGTAGGTTGGATAAAGCCAGATATAGACTTGACTCATTTGAACGGTTCGTGCTAAATGGAATCTACGAAGTCACGTCGTACCAGGATGAAGAACACGACCTTCAATTTCTGCAAAATGTTCTGAAGACCGATGAAATGGTGCTCATGTATTTAATAGGACGAAAGACGCTCCATGCCGTTGGAATTTATACCGACACATTGGTCAAACATAGATACTCGTTAAAAGACGTTGATCGTCTGCTGATCTCACATCGTGATCATGCCACGTCGATGGACAACATATTTGATGAGAAGGTTGCACAACAATTATACTCGCTTCTCGTCGAACCGTTGATAATACCAAGCAAGTCCATTAATAAAATGTATGTCGTACCCGATGGTGAGCTGAACCAATTGGCCTTTGAAACACTCCGAGACCAAAATAACGACTATTTAGTATCGAGCTATTCAATCTCCTATCAACATTCTGGCTACCTACTGGCAAAACGACATTCCGAATACAGTGACACGAGCTCTAAATTGCTTTGCGGAGTATCGTTGACTCAAACCAGGCCGACGTCCACAAAGCATATAATTCCACATCTCGTAATAAGAAATAGAAATGGATATTTACAAGGCGCTCAGAGAGAGTGCGAAATAATTTGTAGATCCTGGCCTGGGCACCATGAAATGACCAGTCAACTCAACACGGATAAACTACAAAATATTTTAGAAAAATACGATATTATTCACCTCGCCATGCATGCGGAAGTTGATCATCAAAATATCTATAATTCGGCCTTACTATCGGGTACTGATCCTGATGACCGTATTTTGATCAGTGACATACTTGCAATCGATCACCAATCGGATTTAATTACATTAGGAGCTTGTCAAACAGGTATTGGAAATTTTGAGCCCGGTTTACTCAATAAATCGCTAGCCAGTGCATTTTTATTTTCAGGTTCTAAATCCGTTTTAATGTCACTTTGGAATGTTCCTGATGAATCAACTTCTGAAATCATGACTACGTTTTACAATTATTTGGCAGAAGGTTACAGTAAAGATGTATCGTTGCAAAAATCAAAGCTCAACTATATAAATTCCGTTGAAGATCCTTCATTAGCTCATCCATATTACTGGGCTGGTTTTGTACTTATAGGTGACACCGCCTGTCTTCAACCACCAAGTTCGCATTCATGGTTGATGTTCTTAGTAGGAATAATGTTCATACTGGCATTGGCCTTTCTCATTCGCAAGCTTCGTCAGCGGTAATTGTACTTGAGCTGTCTTTGCAACGACATTCCTTTGGAAAATTGAATTAGCACATCATTTATGTAATATGACATCTTTCTTGATTCGCAAGTATAGGCTGTTTAGACACATCTCATTGATTCATTTTACCTGGATAATTTTACTAGATGCCATGCACTTGGTGACCAGAGTCCGCATGTGATTATCAAAAAAAAATTCGGATACCGGTCACAAAGATCGAATTAAACTGATTAAGGGTGGTTTTGAAACAAAAACTAATCGCATGTCACAAATACAAAAGCTACGTCCTGCGACATCAAATTTGACGCAACTCCGTATCGCAAATAGACCGTATGAGCGCGTAAAGTCCCACGATTACAAAAGTTTTGATCACATTTATGTTGGCCAACAAAACAATATTCATCGATTTGAATTCAATGAAATTGTCCACTTCCAAGCCCATGGCAATTACACATACATGTTCCTGTCAAACTCTGAAAAAATGGTCATTACGAAAACTATTAAAAATGTAATGGCTCACCTCCCTCATTCCCGATTTATTCGCATTCATCAGTCACACATCATTAATGTCAGCCACATTCAACACATACTAAACATGAAATGTATCGCGCTAAAAAATAAGACAGTTGTTCCCATTTCGAGAAAATACAAAATTGGTGTAAAACAATGGGTACAGGCCTTTCCAAATCTATAATTTAATAATAAATCATGAAAACATGTTACAAATTAATCTTCATTGTTCTGCTATGTAATTCTTCAGGACAATTATATGCTCAGGATCCTTCTGCTATATCTGAGTTTGAGAGCACGACGCAAGGTATATTAATTCCACGTATGTTGGAATCAGAAAGATTGGCCATTGCCATGCCAGCCACTGGTCTGCTTGTATACCAAACTGATAATTCCGCCGGCTTTTACTTTAATTTTGGAAATGCGCTATCACCAAATTGGCGATTACTAGGTGAAGATGCAGACGCAGATCCAACTAATGAAATTCAAACCTGGTCAACACTGGGCGGCATCCCTTCAGGATTTAGTGACAACGTGGATGATGTCAACGACGGGGACAGCGATCCAACCAATGAAATTGAATTACCAGCAGGCGGAATTACCGGCCAAGTGCTTACGAAGGATGGAACATCAAGTATATGGCAAGATGTTCAAGCATCAGAGATTGTCGATATAGATGGAGATACAAAGATTGAAGCCAACGACCAAACTGGGTCTAAAGATTATATATCGATGCAAATAAATGGTCAGGAAGTTGGAAGATTTCTGAGCCCGGCATCCAATATTTTGCGAATGACAACACCGACATCTTCCTCCCTTTATTTCGGCAACAATGCTGGTTTGTCTGATACTTTTTCTACACAAAATATCGGCATCGGAAATAATGCGTTGAGCAGTCTGGACCCAACTGGCGGCTCACCGTCGGTTGCCTCTAAATTTAATGTGGCCATAGGTACCTCTGCGGGTTTTAAATTAAGTCGTGGATTTAGAAATTCGTTGATCGGCTATCGTTCAGGGGTATTACTTACCACCGGAAATTTTAATGTTATGATCGGAGGCAATGCCGGTTCTCAAATAGAAACTGGTGGAGGAAACACCATCTTAGGGCACTACAGTTTTCTGACGCCTGAGGGCTCGCACAATGTATACCTCGGAGCTGATGCAGGTACCATGGGTGCCATTCCACAAACCAGCCGCACAGGTTCTGTTTTCATCGGACCATCAGCACAAACGAATGACACATCAGATCATTTACTCGTCATCGACCATTACTTATCTAGCGAACCGCTTTTATTCGGAAAATTCACAGATCAATATTTACAAGTCGGCGGCGAATTGAATATTGCAGGAGAATATTCTTTCCCAATTACAGATGGCACACTTGGGCAAATCTTGTCAACGGATGGAAGTGGTGCTGTGCATTGGATTACGCCAGTCGACAATGTCATTGATGCGGATAGCGACCCAACGAATGAAATCGAATTGCCTACCGGAGGATCCAATGGCCAGATATTACAGACCGATGGTGTGGGAATCGTGTCCTGGGTGGATGCGCCGGCACCTGTTTTAATTCCCAATCTAGGTATCGGAACGACAAACCCTCAAAGTGAGGTACATATCCAGGGAACAGATTCACACAATCAACTCATTCTCGAACCAACTGGAGGCACCAATGATACCTCCAGTATATTTTTGAGTGAGGCGTCAAGTGGACAGCATGGTGCCATCCTTATGTACGACGGAGTTGAAAACCAATTCCAAATACAAGGTAAATTAAACGGTAATATTACAGGGACTCATTTTCAACTTGATCGAACCAATGGTTCGGCAGGATTTGGGGCACTTGCTACCGGTAATAAAATAAATGTCGAAGGTGATGCAAGAATCTCGGATTACACGCAGCTCGGATCGGATGCTCCGAAAATAAAAATGAAAAAACTGGTTGGAACCACACAGCCTGGAGTTGGTGACATAGCATTCATTTCTCACGGAATAGCAGATCACACAAAAATTTTAGGACTGGATGTGCGAATAGAAACAGCAGGTGGTCTTCTAATATTCCCCCATGGCAACGGGACTTCCAACCAATTTGACAAGTATTTAGATTCAAGTTTTGTGTATATAAATCCCGGACCTTCAGCAACGAACTTGGTGAGTCGCCCTTATACCATCCTACTCACCTATGAAGAATAGATAAAATTTCTAATTCCTTACCTGCTTTTGAAATTTATCAGTTATTAATAATTATTTAAAAAATGAAACATTTAATAAGCTTTTTATTTATCGTGCCTTGCCTCATATTTAGTGCTGATTTATATAGTCAATGCGACACAGACGATTACAGAGGACTACGTGCGCTATATCTCAGCACGAATGGTCCAATTGGGTCACCGGTAACCAATGGCTGGGATAATGCCGCAGATTGGCAAGCCTTTGATTGGTCTAGCCCAACTACCCCACCTCCGGGTTGCGATCTTTGTTCCCTCAACGGAATTACTTGCACCAGTGGTCGTGTGACGCAGATCCATTTGTCCAATACAATGCCTGAACCACCGATCACAGACCTCAGTGGTTCATTGCCAATTGAGATTGGCTTGCTTACGGAGTTGACAAATTTTAATATCGGCAATAGTACGCAGTCTATTAATCCCTGGCCCAAAAACAACGTGAGCGGAGCAATACCCGCCGAATTTGAAGATTGTACGCAATTGTTGCAAATTGGAATGAATGGAAATGATTTATCCGGGACCATCCCAGATGAAATTTACAATCTTTCAAACCTCACTCACCTTAATTTGAGTGCCAACGAATTGACCGGTGGTCTATCAAATTTGGTTAGCGGCTTGACAAAACTTATTTCACTAAGTCTAGGCTATAACACAACGTTTGGTGGTGGTATACCTACAACAATAGATGCATTAACCAATCTTCGGGTCTTAAATATGGAAAATTGTGGTCTGAATGCAGGACCCATACCCAATCAACTGGGCTCTTGTGATAGCCTCGTCCAATTTATTATTCGTAATAACCCCGACTATTCTGGGGAAATTCCGGCATCCATGAATTCACTTCCAATACTTGAAGTATTTTGGGGAAATAATTGTGATTTTAATGGAAATATTCCAACATTTAGTGATTGTCCTGAGTTAAGACGTATTCATTTAAGTCAAAATGACTATCCCGGAAAATCGTTGCCAACGAGTTGGGCTAGTCTGTCCAATTTAACTTTAATAGGAGCCGGGAGTTGTGGCCTGACAGGTGTCATTCCACCTACATTTGGAAATTTGAACAATTTAGAACAATTTAGTATTCCTAATAATAATATTTCTGGTATGCTGCCCACTGGATTTTCAATGAGCAGTGGTATGAAAATATTTAATGTTGAAAATAATCCGGCGCTTACCGGAAACTTGCATTCAGGATACGATTCCTGGACACAGCTTACTCGATTCAATGCCAATGGGTGTAATTTTATCGGAACCGTACCTTCGTCCTATTCGAATTGGACGAATTGTACTTATTTTGAAATTGGCGGGAATGCCCTCAGTGGAGATGTTCCGGACATTTTTGGAAATATGACCAATTTATTTATAGTCCATCTGGACAGTAACAATTTTATTGGTTCCATGCCGTCTTCATTGGCCTCTCCTGATTCACTAAAGCATTTATTTATCCAAGAATGCGGACTGACCGGATGCTTCGCGGACACCTTACAATATCTATGTGGCACACTGGAAACGTATAATATAGACACTGGAAATGACTTCGATGCCACCTGGGCTAATTTTTGCATGAGTGGTGACGGTGCATGTCCCCCGCAGTCCGCCAATCCTGTCGTCTGTACTTTTTCTAACGGCTTGCCTGTCAATATGGATGTACATGGCAATGCCTGTGTCCATGGCATGATTAATGTGGCTGAAGCTGTGCACATTACTCCTTTGACGACACCGCCGTCTGACCCCGAAGCCGGTACGCTCTATTTTGATGCGAACACGGCGAAATTGCGTGTCTGGGACGGCGGACAATGGCGAGATTGTTGGTAGAAATGAGTCGAATTCTCGATATGCCTACCACAATACGTATATCGAGAATTCATTTGTCAAGATCTTACAAACACCAACACTGCCAGTACCTGATATTTCTAATCCAGGTTTTGCAAGTACTTGTCCAAAGTACGTTGCATATCATCTGACCGAGTAAAACCAGCCGCTATGAGATAATATTCACCATTTTTTCTTAGCAACACGGTCGGAAATGATGAAATGCCTAACTGCTGAGCTTTTAAAAATTCAGTTTTCGTTTTTCGCTTTGATTCCTCCGAATTAAATTTATTGGAAAAGGTTATAAAACTCATTCCTAAACCTTCGCATATTGACTTGTAAAAGTCCACATCTTTCGGATCTTCATTGTCGAAGTAGAATTTTTTTTGAGTCCTTTTAAAAAATGAAAAAGCTAACCGTTTATCTAAATCCATAGCTACAACTACCGCTCGACAAGCAGGCTCCGTATTATAGTCAAATTCGTCTTTTTCCAATAAGTCATATGAAAATTTCATGCCCGTTTGATGTCCGATCTCTTCCCAATGCTCGTGCAAAAACTGCTTAAACGCTTGATTCCATTCTTCTCCTCCTCCATCTCGTAAGCCTCCAACAATAATTTCGAATGGCAGTTGGGGATTTGATTCTTTGAGCACCTGTAATTCTTCAGAAACTCCGTAGCACCAGGAACACATAGGATCACCCACGTATATAATGGCTTCTTCTTGTGCGCACATAGATGTAATTACTGTCAGTAAGGCTATACCTATCATGATTTTTTTCAACATAAGACTAAGGTAAGGTATAGAATTAACAAAATCGATGAGAATTATTACATCAATTCATATAGACATTGATTCACATGTTTTTAAGGCGTCTCAAGCATTCCTCTTTTTTACGTTTTGAAACCGGAATCGTTTTTCCATCTTCCAAAACCAAATATCCACCGTCCTTTTTAATATATTTATCGACATACTCAAGTCGAATAATATGTGACTGATGACATCTAAAAAAACCCGCATATTCTAACAGACTCTCCAAGTCCTTGAGTGTTTTTGCCAATAATATTGATTTTCCGTTAATTAAAAATACTTCAGAATAATTACTATCCGCTTCACATCGGCAAATATCACCAACAGGCACAAACTGTAGCCCATCGCGAGTAGGTAGGGCCACTTTTAGTTTTTCTCGACTATTTGCTGCCTCCAGGTTGTTCACCAACGTTTTTACTTGACCCACAATTGATACTGGGCTTTTTCTTTCTAAAACTCTTTCTACTGCTTGAACTAAATCTTCACACACAATGGGCTTTAACAAATAGTCAATAGCTGCCAGTCGAAATGCTTTTATCGCATATTGATCATATGCAGTAACAAAAATGATTGCGAAATCAATCTTATCAATTCTATTTACCATTTCAATTCCGCTCATCCCAGGCATTTCAATATCCAAAAACACCAAATCCGGCTGATGCTCAGATATTGATTTCATACCCTGTTCGGCCGACAAACACATATCTACTACTTCAACCTGCGGGCAGTTTCGCTTCAGTTCGAAGTTCAATGTTTGATTACAGTGATTTTCATCGTCAATGAGTATTGCCTGTAGTTTCATGATTTTGCCTCAGATATTAGTGGAATTTCAATAATTACTCGCGTACCACACGCTTCATTTTTTGAATTAGTCAAATCTACAATATTTATTGACGTTTTAATTCCGTACACATCATGAATCAAACTGATTCGGTCTGCTGTAATTTGCATACCCATGGATGTTTTTCTATGCGTTCTTCCCTGATTTATTTCTCGTGCTGCTCTCCTACCAATTCCATTGTCCTCCACAAGACATTGGATTATATCGCCCATATTCTTAATAACGATTTTCAATGTTCCCTTACCCCTTTTATTCATTAGACCATGCCAAATCGCATTTTCAACATATGGTTGAAAAATCATCGGAGGCACGCGGACATCGAGCGTATCAATAGATTCATCCACCTCTAAGAAAAAGTCAAATTTGTCTTCCAGTCTTATATTTTCTATCTCAACATACAGTTTCATGGCTTCCAGCTCTTCTAACAATGCCACAGTATGGGATTTGGAATTATTCAATATCGTCCGTACGAGTAAAGCAAACTTGGAAAGGTAGTCCGCGGTCTCTTCCCGGGATTTGGAAATAGCATAATATTTTATTGAATTAAGGCAATTAAATAAAAAATGTGGATTCATCTGCGCTCTCAACGCTTGTAGTTGTACTTCGTTTAATCTGTTGGCAAAAGATGCTTTTAATCTTTCTTCTTTTTTGACCTGTAATACCAAGTATCGATTCAATAGGATTAACGATCCGACTGTGAACAGACCGATCACAATTCGAAACCATAAATACTCTATTAATTTTTTTTCGGCCGTGACATTAAT
The DNA here is from genome assembly GCA_028279185.1 of Saprospiraceae bacterium. GTDB lineage: Bacteria > Bacteroidota > Bacteroidia > Chitinophagales > Saprospiraceae > JANQSS01. The sequence goes on from JANQSS010000169.1 coordinate 15,992, forward strand.
GACGGTAGTAGTCGTCCACTCGCCTTCTCCATCACGTGCGCGAAGCTTTAATTTATACCTTCCCCCTGGTAGTCTTGGATATCGCACACTTCGTTGATCAGAGGAATAAAACACATCATCAAAACCCTCTAATTTAATTTCATAGGTCACTTGCTGCGGATGCAGTGGATTCGGAAGTACATAATTGAACGTAACATCTCTTTGGTCAACATTTAAATATATCGAGTCGTGAATCAGAAGTGGTCTTTTTTCTGCTTCCAGATCTATATTTGTTTGATAAGACAGACAGACAACTTGTGGTGGCTTGCTCGGTAAAGTGGGCAAGGCGCATGGGTCTTTTGAAAACTGCACACCTAACCTGGATGCAATCCAGAGCCTTCCATGCCGATCACCGAACAATGCACGGTACAATCCAATTGGAAACAAGCCATCTTTATTAGCAGGTTGGTGGCTCAAGCAACTCGCAGTTCTTGTCGATTCTTCAAATTGACACACTTCATTTGAAGTCGCGACCCAAATGCGCCCTGTATCACTGAAATACAGATTTGTTATCTCGCCATATTCCTTTTGCACCACACTGGACAGTCTCATGTCCGTCCATTCATCTTTAATTACATCGTAATTAAATAATTGCCCTGAAGTTGTGGCAACGTATAAACTACTATCCGAATCAAATTCAATGTCATAAATAAAATAATTGTTATGATCTGGAGAAAATCTTTGATAAATCCTATTTTGCTTATTATATTTAAAGAGGTTTTTTTCTGTTGCCAACCACAACGTATTTTCATCTAACCGATCATTCAAAATGACCATTGGGTGCTTGCCCGCATTTGACTCCAAGGCTTTCAACCAATACATCGTATCTCGTTCAGCTGGTATTCTTCCAAGTCCATATAAACTCCCCACGTAAATGGACCCTTTTTGGTCTAAACAAATTGACTCGATATAGCTGCATTCAATACTCGGTAAAGTTCGAACTTGATTAGCCCATTGTTCAATGTCTCCGGTAATTAAATTGATAATCGACAACCCTCCATGGGTACCTACATATGCAAATCCATCACCCGGTGTGTGGACAGAATTGATGCGATTACTTGTTAGTGAACTATTTAAATCGTCCGGATCTACCACAAATGATTTCAAATTATATCCATCATACCGGTACAATCCGCCTCCATCCCAGCTACCAAACCACATAAAACCATATTCGTCTTGAGCGAGGCAATTATAACTTGAAGACAGGAGGTCATCATCCCGCTGTAAGTGATAAAAATCTATATTGAAGTTTTGAGTCATACCAACCTGGACATTCACCATCCAACCCAGAAGGATAAGTGTAAGCACGAGCTGCTTTATATGTAGCATGGCATGAACTTTTCTTTACGTTATTTGATGGTTCCTTTCGCCTATTGGTCCTTGGTATAAAGCTACAACTTCCTATTAGCAACCTTGTAGGTGTTTTATTAAAAACCGGTTTCTACTTAGTATTTGAATATGCTGTGAAATGCAAAGATTACGTTATAGCCCACGCATCGTGGAACTCATCAAGATATCAAAATTCAAGAACTAAGCGAGAATTAAGTTCTACTAAACAACATCGCTTGAATACTCAGTTACTGATGAATGAGCACGTGTATCGCATTACATTTAAGAATATTTAAAAGGTGTTTAAAAATGAAAACTTTACTGTTTTTTCTTCTCTCACTCTTAGCAACTCATTCACTCTTTGCCCAACAGATCATAGCTGACGGAGGAAACACCCAAGTTGGCATTCGAATAGAAAACGCTAATCATACTGGACTGCAAGTGCTTAATTCTTTTAACGGAATCGACATCAACAATATGATTTACAGCGGAATTTCAATACATTCCGTCGGATCAAGCGGAATAGATATCCATAATCCAGGATTAAGTGGCATATATATTAACGATGCCGGAATTGATGGAATCGGTATTTATAATTCCGCAGAAGATGGCATCTTCATTCATGCAGCCGGAGAAATAGGCTTAAACGTTTTTGCATCGGGAGAAGATGGCATATTTGTGGACCAGGCAGGAAATAATGGCATCTTCGTCCAAAACTCCACCTTAGCCGGATTCAGAAGTACTGGAAGTACTACCGGTCTGGACATAGATCATCCCTTAGGTTACGGAATTGATATTTTTAACCCCGGTACCGATGGCATCTATATTTATGGTGCTGGCCACGACGGTTTGTATATCGATAATGCGTCAGATGATGGAATTGAAATCCATGAGGCTGCTAACCATGGAATAGAAATAACAAATAGTGCCAGTGGCACTGGTATGGAAATATCCGATGGCCTTCATGGAATAAAAATAAATAGTCCAGCACTTTATGGGATCGATGTTCGAACTACCGGTAGTATTGCAGTGGCTGCACAATTTGTTAGTTCTGATTTTTCATTTACGCCTGCAGTCATTATTGACCACGAAAGTGACTTTGCCATAGACTTAGATATTGGTGGGCAGGCCAACATACGATCCGGAAAGGGATACAGATTGTATGTGAACGACGACGGTTCTGGATTACCCGCATTTAAAATACATGGAAGTACTCCAAACCCAATACTCGAACTCTCTCATCAGGGCGAACTTACCTTAGGTCATGTCGATGATGGCAATAATGCGGAAATATCACTACAGGGCGACGGTGTCATTGAATGTCAAAAATGGGGGCACATTCAAATCGACCAGGATTCCAATGCTACTTTCTCCTATCTTGATATTGAAGATGGAGCAGATGAAGATATATTTTACATAAATGAAGTCGGTACTACCTGGACAAAGGCAAATGCCCATGTAAATGGAATGCTATCCAAGGGCAGTGGATCTTTCAAAATCGACCACCCACTCGATCCCGAAAATAAATATCTCTACCATTCATTCGTGGAAAGCCCTGATATGATGAACATATACAACGGGAATGCAACTTTAAATGAAAATGGAGAAGCTGTGGTTCAACTCAAGGAATGGTTCGACGCCCTCAATTCAGACTTTCGATATCAATTGACCGCGGTAGATGCGCCAGGTCCCAATTTATTTATCAAAGAAGAATTACAGGACAATCAATTTACGATAGCCGGGGGGCAACCGGGGTCTAAAGTTTCCTGGCAGATTACAGGAATACGAAAAGATCCGTATGCCAAACAAAACAGAATTCCTGTAGAAGTGGAAAAAGAAGAATATAATAAAGGAAAATACCTACATCCTGAAGCATGGGAAAATAATAGTGATCGAAAAAATTTAATCCGTGTAAACAGTAAACCTCCTAAAATTTAATCACAGGGCATAATTTCGGTGAAAACAATACTTATTGCAATACCTATATCACTAAGACATTTTATTTAACTTAATATACCCATTCACATTTCATGAAACGTAATTACTTAGCGGCTGGCATTTTTCTACTCATAAGCACTTTCCAACTCAGTTTTAGTCAGTGCCATGCCGACGATTATGAGGCTTTACACCAGCTATACATGTCCACCAATGGTCCAACGGACTGGGCCAATGCTTCATCCTGGTCCATGATGTCCAATCCAATACCACCCCCAGGATGCGATCTGAGCACATTAAAAGGAATCACCTTGACGGCCGGGCGTGTCACGCGCATTCATTTATCGAATACGGATTTACCGGGAAGCCCTATATCGGGATTATCCGGAATTTTGCCCACAGAAATAGGTCTCTTAACCGAATTGATCGAATTAAATTTAGGAAATAATACCATTGCTTCTCTCGCCATTCCCGGCCTTCCGGAAAATAACATTGGAGGGCCAATTCCAAGCCAAATCGATCAATGCTCTAATTTGGAACTATTAATATTAAACAATAACAATTTTAGCGGCTCTATTCCATCTGAAATAACCAACCTCACCTCGTTGCAAGAACTAGTTTTTTCGGTTAATCAATTCACTGGTGGCATTCCTGCCAATATTGGAAATCTCGGCAATTTAAAAAAATTGTTGTTGTCTCAAAATAATAGTTTGGGCGGGACAATTCCCACGAGCATAGGATTGTGCACGCAATTGGAGCAATTTAATGTTGAATCTTGTTCTATTACAGGAACCATCCCGACGACCATTGGTGATTGTGATTCGCTGAAGATTTTTACAATTCGATTAAACAGTGGAATTACAGGTACTATACCTACCTCATTGAACAATTTGGCCTCCCTGGAGATATTTTGGGTTGAGCATTGTGATCTTTCTGGAAATCTTCCAAGTCTTTCCGGAAACATGTCATTACGTTGGATATTAGCCAATAACAACAACTTCACAGGAGATCTGCCAACATCATGGGGAAACTTATCACAGTTGGAAAAAATAAATGTCGGAAATAATAATATTCAGTCCACCATTCCGACAACGTATGGGGCGCTGACCAATCTTGAAGATTTTCGTGTTAAAAATAATCAGTTGTTCGGATCACTTCCTGCGGAACTCGGAAATTGTGTGAGCATGTTGCGATTTGAAGTACAGGATAACATTGGACTATCCGGTAATTTTCCTGTCCAGTATCAAAATTTTACAGACATAATCCTTTTTACAGCAAGTAACTGTAGCTTTTTCGGAGGCATACCTGTGATGTATTCGTCCTGGACGATGTGCGAAGAATTCGACGTGTCCAATAATTCGCTTTCAGGTTTGGCCCCCGATATATTTAGTAGCATGAGTAATTTACACACGGTGCGATTTAATGATAATAGTTTTTTTGGAAATATGCCCGAATCACTGGCTGGACCGGATTCGCTTAAGACCTTATACATCGAAAATAATTCCTTGTCGGGGTGCTTCCCTTCTTCATTAAATCAACTCTGCAATACATTATTAAACTTCAATATCGATGATGGCAATAGCTTTGATGTTCCTTGGAACAGCTTTTGCCTCAGTGGCGCTGGTGAATGTATTGACATAGACCCGGTAGTTTGCGAATTCCATAATGGGCGCCAACTCAACTTGGATATTAGGGGTAATGCCTGCATCCGCGGCATGGTGAACATTTCAGAAGCCATGCATTTAACGCCAACTTCAACTCCTCCACCTACACCTGAGGCTGGCACCATGTATTTTGATGCCAACACAGCAAAATTGCGTGTGTGGGATGGTGGACAATGGCGAGAATGTTGGTAATTTGGAACAGTAATTTATTAACGAAAAAACAAATTGAGTACTTATTTTTTTCGTTAAAATTTTAAGTCGTTTTATTCGCATTTCAATTTTACTATTTTCATATTGTTCTATTAGTAATATTTTCTTGTATAAAAAGACTGATACTCTAAGTTGTAATGCCACCTTCGGAAGTCCTTGGATCGCTTGAAAATCCACACATATTATCTTTAGCAACCAGCCTTATGAACTGAATATTTATCGATATTATTCCAGATTTAATACTCAATTGAGGTGAGTAGATTACCACTAGGACAGCTATCTAATCCCAGTACAAAGCTCCACTTATAACACTTCCAAAAGATTGAATTCTTCTTGAGCTGTAGGTTAAGAAGGCATTAGTCTACTCACCACAATATTTTTCCTTACCTTCCTAGACGTTATACAACTACTTATATATAAAATGGGGGTTACAGAGAAAGCGAAGAACAAAATATTGTCCACTGCAATATTCTGCTTTTTATTTATAACGATGTCTTTCACCAACAGCTTTGGACAATCTGCCAAGGATATTCTATTGAAGGGAAACACTTATTACAATAATATCGAACAACGAGACAGTGCGATATTATTTATGGAACAAGCACTGTCATTGTATGCAGATGAAGCAAAACATGATACGATAATGGAAGCCGCCTTTAGTATAGGTCAATTTCTGAATACTGAACGTGGTCCAAAAGCGGCGATTTCCTGGTTAACAGAATTTAAAAAACAACATGAAGACAAACTACCACCTTCCCATGGACACTGGCTTTATATCAATTATCAATTTGCCAATGCGCATAACATTCTGAATAATTTCGATAGTGTATTCCATTATATCGACATCAGTAAGAAAATAATTGCTGAATCGAAAGCACCTGTCAGCATGATTATTCGAATCTATAATATGGATGCCTGGTCGGCGCTAAACCGAAGGATGTACAATCGTGGTATCACATCGGCAAAAAGTTCGTTCAATTGGGCCGCCAAAACATATGCCGACACGCATTACCTCGCAAATGCAGCTCTGCACACCTGGGCTTGTCTATTGCACTATGCATCCAAACAAGACAGTGCCCTTCAAATCGCTGAATGGCATCATACTTTAACTGGAAATATCGATGGAATCAATAGCACTCAATACGCTGCTTCACATAATTTGCTCGGTGCCATATTCGAAAAAATGCACAATTATGAGCAAGCCATGCATCATTATAAAGAGGCTGAAGCTATATATCAAAATGATTTTGAACGAACAGGTCAACTCTATGACCTCAGCATAGTACTGGGCAACATTGGCCTGCTCTATTTTCAAAATCACGAATATATTCTTGCTGAAAAATATTGTTTAAAATCACTGGAAGTCGGCAAGGGCCTTTACGACGTATATAATTTAAATTTTCTATACGACCATGGTCACTTGGCACAAATATATGCCGCATTAGACCGTCCACATAAAGCACGACATCATGCCGAAGCACTTATAACAATTCTTGATGCCAATCCAACGGCCACCTTAACGACAAAAGCGCAGTACTACAACCTTGTAGGATTTGTATACAGACAGTTGAATGAGTATCAGTCTGCTATAAAATATTTAAGTCTTAGTCATGAATATTACCAATCTTCAGGTGAGGAGGCAACCAATTTTTTTGTAGCACCATTAGTAACACTCGGAAATGTATATGGTCTTAAGAATGATCGGATTACAGCAAGAACTTATTACCGAAAGGCTTTACAACAATACGAGAATTTGAATACAACAAAAAAGGTCGGATTGTCGGACGTGTATACAGCTCTAGCGTCGTCTTATTTCGAAGAAAGTAATGAACAACGAGCGAATGAGCTCATCGATTCAGCCATAGCGGTTTTAAACGACTATGCTTCACTGGATTTTTTATCAAATTTGAAAAACATCACCTGGCATTCAAAATTATTTGAAATTGTAAATATTAAATTGGACATATTATCGAGGAGTTCTTTACAAAATTATGATCAACTCCATTCCATTGTCACAGCTTTTGACAACAAGCTTGTGGATTATTTACCCTTCATTCGCTCCGAATATCGGTTGCAAGAAGTGCAAGAACTGGCAAAAAAAATTTATAATCATTACATCGAAATTGCCTTAGAACATAATAAGATTGCAGAGGCGCTCTATTATGCCGAACGGACTCGGGCACTGACTGTCAAATTAGCCTTACAGGGCATTGAAGTCGCCCGAACCAGCGATCTGCCAAATGACATGGTCGACAAATTGCTTCTAAGTAAAGCACGTGTACGTGAAGAACTAAACAACCAATTCGTCGGCGTGTCAAACGATTCGGCTCAGGCCAAACATGTGTCATCTTCCGTCGAAGCACATCAACAATTGAAATTAAAATTGCAATCTAAATATCCCCACTTTTACGAACAAATATTCAGTTTGACTGACTTTCCAACGCACGAAGTCTTTACTTCTCTACAAGACGAAGAAGTGATTCTGGTATTCCATGAGTTGGACGAAAACATGGTTGTATTCATAATACACCATGAAGGATTATTTTATCACAACTACCAACAATCTCTTTCAGAAGAATTAATCAGTCAAGGTGTTGAAAAAATGATGACACTCCAGGACATCGATCTTGAATACAAAAATTTATATAACGTTATTTTATACCCTATTAAATCTTACATTAAAAATAAAAAACTCGTAATTGTTCCGGATGGAAAGCTCCACTATCTCAGCTTTGAGGCGCTGATAGATCAAAGCGGTAAGTATTTGATATATTCAAATGAAATTCTTTATGCGCTGTCAGTTGAATTAGCATTGAATAAATTTGACAATCCAAGTCAACAAGCCTATGTATTTGCCCCGGGTTTTATTTTCAATGAAAGCAAAAGGAATCCATCTAAATCTATGGGCTCGGATTCGATACACAGTTTAGTTTCCCAACAACCTCATGCATTGGGTTTGGCCAAAGCTTTAGGTAAACAAAATTGGACTGAAAGCTTTGTGGGTGAATCTGCAACAGAGGAGCAGTTTTATAAGGTTGCGGACAATGCTAATATACTCGTAATAGCCTCACATGCATTTATTGATGATGACCAGCCCTTGCTATCAAAAATATTATTTGCCGCCCCTGACGATTCTACATCCGAACAAGATGGGATGCTTCACACATATGAAATATACAATCAACCCATTCATGCCGACCTGACTATATTAACAGCTTGCAATACGGGCATGGGACAATTTCACAGCGGAGAAGGTATGTTGTCCCTTGCCCATGCATTTTCCTATAGTGGATGTCCAAACATCATTTCTACGAAATGGAGTGTTGATGAATTAACTTCAATTGATATTATCCGAAGATTCATGCGTGCTGACATTGGATCGTCTTCGTTCGCCTCTTCGCTTCGTCAAGCCAAAATCAATTTTCTGAATATTTCTCCTCCTGAATTGCAACATCCGTATTATTGGGCCGGGCTTACCATTACAGGCGCTTTGCACCAAGAACACCAAATCAACTATTGGATTTATTTCGTCTTAATGTTGATTTTATTTACATTTTTTGCCATACTTCTTAAGCGTTTAAAAAGCATACTCAGAAAATAAATTTTCATGAGTGTTAGGACTTATTGTATGCGGGAAAAGTTAATATTGTTCATTGCATCGTTTTAATATTTATTATATCAGATCAATAAGCTCCTGTATATATCATTCTTATTAATTGCATCCATCATTATTTATTTCAAACAGTTCTCCCTGAGGCGAATCAAACAAGGGCGAAACTAATACCTCAGGCGCACTGATGACGGCATCTTCTTCAACATGGCAATTAATTAAAGTTATACTTTGCTCTGCAGATCGATTCCCTGCGATTGCTGTATTTTTAATCGTCAAATGATCGGGACAAGCATCTAATGTAATCGCATAAGTTTTGTTCTGATTGTGGTCCGCATTGTTTACTTCGATGAAGTATTCATCACTTGCCGGGACAATAAATTGATAATTGAGTTGCTGGCCAGAGCCTACAAAAACGGACGAAATAAAACCAGCTAGATTTTGTCGATGTATGTAAAATGTTGCCCAATTTGATATTTCCAAAAGCATATCTAGAGTATCGCCGGTATCATAGTAACCGATGTTAATAAAGTCCGTGTTGTCTTCATTACCAAGAAAATCCACACAGCCTCTAATGGTCTGTCCTAAATCATTTGGTATGTATGCGGACGACTTATCGTCGTTTGGTTCTGGGTCGCACGATAGAGAAGCGTTTTGATCAATATCCACTGAATACTCTCCAGGACCATTTGGCCAAACACCACTTGTTCTGATATAATATCGATCATTCCAAGGGGCTACAAAATATCCTGTAGTCGATGTATTGGTCAGATCCCAGGTTTTCAACGCACTCGCCCACCCTTGCCTGTACAATTGGTATACCACGCGTGTGGTATTGTCGAGATACAATGTAATCGAGTCGCCATAATTCAATGAGTCCAGTCTAAACCAGTCAATATTATCCCCACTATAAGGATAGCGCAAACATCCCGTAAACGGATCGTACATATCACTCAAATCTGTGGCTTCAACTTGCGTATCATTAATTTCAGCGTCGCAAGGTACTGGCGTATTGAACTCTAGCCTGAACGAATAATACACACATCCTGCAGGCCAAAATCCTGTAGCACTCAGAAAATATTCGTCATCCCATTGTGATACAAAATGGTGCTCGACGCTAGCAATGGTATTAACATCCCAACTGACAATAGCATTAGGGTCACCAGACCTGTAAAGCGAATAAACGATGCGTGCGTCCTGATCAAAATGGAAACTGACAGAATCACCGACCTTGAAGGAATCTAACGCGAAATAGTCTATATTATCTAATATCGGGCCTCCACTTTGCCAAAATCTCAAGCATCCTGTTGTCGTATCAGTCACTATTGGAACTGGGGTAGCCACAGATATTGAGTTATTGTCGCCGGAATCACAAATTGGATCCGGAGTAAAATCAAGAGTAAAGTTATAGGTGCCACCAAGCCCCTGAAAAAGTAGCTTGACTGTATCACCTTCCTGAACACAGGTTGATCCATCCGTGAATATCCCAGGGCCTGTATGCCACCCAGATCCAACAAATACGCCCAATGAATAATTAAATAAGCCAACGGAATGATTGTAATCCCAGGGGATTCCACAGCAAATCAATGTTGTCGTCATCAAAGTGGCCGTAAATGTGACAGCTCCGTCCGCCGGCACCACGAATGAATAGATATCTTCCGGATTTGTTTGAACATGGCACGCTGGCTCACCACAACCGCTAGAACTCGTATTATAATTTATTATTTCTCCGCTTCCACTGTATTGAGCAAATAGGGATATATTAAGGAACAACAAGAAGATAAGTATTAATCGTTTCATGACTGTTGGTTTATTAATTTTCAAACACTTTTCATATCATTATGTCATAAAGCCTATTGAGGTGAGCATGTACATCAAAATGTCCTCCTTGGTATAGATATTATGGCCAAGACGAATAAAGAAACAAACCAAATCATCGTTGATGCATTTTTAGAGAAGAATGAGCGAGTAATGGCACATTTCTATCAAACCCAATGGCCTATTACGCTTCGTATACTTAAGACAGCGGGATGTTCAGAATCCGAGGCAAAGGATATCATGCAAAGGTCCTTCATCACATTGTATGATAAAATCAGAAATGGAAAATATGAAAATCGACAAGAGGCATCAATTTCTACTTATTTTCAAAAAATATGTCGATTCAGTATGTTAAACCATCGTCGTGCTGCTCACAAATCAAGAACGAGTTACATTGATATATTAGAGATAGAACTTCCCAACCATGGAAAGAACGATAATTTTGAATTTTTTGATTCAGAAAATGAATCCCGTTGTCAAAAACTTCTCAACGAAATAGGGGAAAAATGCCGGAAGATTCTGATTGCCTTTTATTGGGATAACAGAAGTATTGAAGAAATAGCCACCATGCAACAACTTACCTATGAGTCGGCTAAAAATGCCAAGTACCGATGTTTGGCTCGAATGAAAAAAATGATGACAAATAATAACGTATGAACACCTCTGAAGAAACTGTAATTCTTTTCAATCTATATCTGAGAGGTGAAATGACTTCCGAAGAACGAAGTCAATTTGAATCGAAACTTTCCTCCGATCCGAAGTTTCATGCGTCTTTCCTACTCCATCAAGAGGTCGTGGAATCTATCGAAAATTATACTCTAAAAGCTAAAATGCAAGAATGGCACCCTGATTCTACACCTCAACCAAAAAACTATTCTATTTGGATTAAGCCAGCAATTGGCGCCCTAATACTCCTGGGGCTATATGTTATCTTTAATTTAATTAAGCCGCAAAAGGTAAGTGAAAGTCCCACATTATTTACAAAATACTATTATGCTGACCCGGGCTTGCCGATAACAATGGGAAATTCGAATTTGCTCTCATTAGAAAAAGGTATGCAGGCTTATAAGCTTGGTGATTATGATGCTGCACTTGATGAATGGAATGTGTTGGTGGCTAGCGGAATAGGTAATGACACAGTAAAATACTACGTCGGGTCGGCGTACTTGGCACTCGATGAACAATCTACAGCCATTCATTGGTTTGAGCAAGTTCCCCGTTTTTCCATTTATTACGAAAAAGCACTTTGGTACATTTTATTGGCCCAACTAAAGGATGAAAATATGGAAGCAGCTATGCGCACGCATAAGATGCTACTGTCGACCGACCCAAAGTTTCACAAAAAAGAATTGAATGAACTCAAGGATTTTTTAGACTTAAACGAATAAAAGCTTTGATCTTCGAAATCCACTAAATCTGAGAGATATGCGTGAATTAGTTGTGCAAGGCATTTTTATAAAAAATTTCTACAGTCCTGAGAAAGTGTATTCTTATCATGTTGCCCTCCCGAAAATATAATGGGGCTCACCAAATGTTATATTATATCGCAATCAACAAGTGATACAGCATCGATATCTGGCTTTAACTCAGTCCTTTAAATCGCGCGTATACAAGGTAAATCCGAATTAAGTTCAAGATCGGAGTTAGCCTGTGCAAATGTAAATTCGGAGATTTCTTTAACGCTTGCTCCAGGCTTTTTGGGATAAAAAGATTGTCCCAACGAGATCATTCTCAAGACCGATTGATCTTCGGTTTTCACGGTGGATAAAAAAACTAATTTAGCCAAATGAGCCTCTACCCTTCCAGAGCTGCAGCACCGCCAACGATCTCTGATAACTCTTTGGTAATAGCTTCCTGGCGTGCTTTATTGTAGGAAATTTTCAAATCCTTAACCAATTCTTCGGCATTTTCTGTGGCTTTGTCCATAGCTGTCATCCGTGCACCGTGCTCTGATGCATGGGTATCAAGCAAATACCGCTGAAATTGGATCTGAAGAATTGATGGAATCAACTCATTAAGAAGCGTTTCTTCATCTGGTTCAAAAATGTAATCCGCCCGATGCCCACTTGCTGGGTTATCACCTGTCGTTTCTATTTTTTTAACCGGTAAAAATTGTTCCGCCTCCGGAAATTGTTGCGCCGCATTCTTGAATCGCCCGAAAACTACATGAACACGATCGTATCGTTTTTCAGCAAATCGATCCATAATAAGTTGTGATACAGGAGAAATATTTTCATATGATAAATCAGAAAATAAATCCATGTGGTCGGTAACGATTTTCAAGTCTGCATATCGCCGTTTCAAGTAGTCGTATCCTTTTTTACCGATCATCGCAAGTGTTATTCCCTTACTTGTGCGTAGATGAGCGTAATCTTCTTCTATGAGGCGCGCTGCTTCTTTTGAAATATTCGCATTGAAAGCACCGGCCAATCCGCGATTGGATGTAACAACAACAATTAAAACATTTTGCACTTCCCGATCATCACTAAATGAAGTAACGCCAGATCCATCCGTATTGCTCAAAATATTGCGAAGCATGTCGTTCAACTTCATCGCATACGGACGTAAACTTACAATCGCATCTTGTGCACGGCGAAGTTTCGCAGCGGAAACCATTTTCATCGCCTTGGTTATCTGCTGCGTCGATTGCACCGATTTTATTCTATCCCGTACTTCTTTTAGACTTCCCATTTTTAATTATTTTCAATGCGGTAATGAGACAATATGGCAATTTGATAATTAACTATTTCGTTTAACGGTCCCAATAATCGCACTTAATATTTTTCCAATTTCAATATTCTTTTCAACAAGATCTCCTGGATCAGGTAACACTTCCGAAGATTCGCACAGCTTCAACCAATAACCCGTCTCTCTACTCTCCTTATCCGCTATTTTCAACTTATGAACAAAATCAGCTTTACTCTCAGGACTCTGAGCCTCGTGCACGTTTGCTCCAATCGACGTTCCACAACGAAATAATTGCGACGATAATTCAAAATGCTTCTCTTAACGCAACTTCTGAGTAAAATTGATAATATCGAGCGCAAACAAAAATGTTTTATCCAGTATAGGGTTTCCAGAATCCACTTAAAATGAACTTTTTACTAGATTTATCAATTAACTGATTTTCCGAATTCGGCTTTACAGTACCTCCTAACTATCCATTTCCTGATTTTATCATTGTCATATTGACACATTTTCACATTACCGCATTTTCACATTGCCACATTAATCAAGAAAATTGTCTTGATAGTTCAGCTCCCAGTGCTTCTACAGCACTAATCGCCTCATCGGTCAATTTACCAGATTTAAAATCTGCCAATGCCTCCGGATGCCTTTGCTCCAGCGTAGTTAAGAAGGTTTCTTCAAATTCCTTCATTTTATTAACCGGTACATCTTTTACCAGACCTTTAGATCCGAGATAAATGATGGCTACTTGTTTTTCTACGGATACCGGAGAATATTGCGCTTGTTTTAGGATTTCGACGTTGCGCTCTCCCTTGTCCAGGACAGCTTGCGTCGCAGCGTCCAGATCAGAACCAAATTTTGCGAAGGCCTCCAATTCGCGATATTGCGCTTGATCGAGTTTTAATGTACCCGATACTTTTTTCATGGACTTAATTTGAGCATTACCCCCTACCCGTGATACAGAAATACCCACATTAATAGCAGGGCGTACACCGGCATTAAATAAGTTTGACTCAAGGAAAATTTGCCCATCCGTAATCGAAATTACATTTGTTGGAATGTAAGCCGAAACGTCACCCGCTTGCGTTTCGATAATGGGTAATGCCGTCAAAGAACCACCACCTCGAACGATACCTGCATTTTTTAAGGACACGGGCAAATCGTTCATATCATTGGCAATGCTATCGTTATTAATAACTTTTGCAGCGCGCTCCAACAGACGTGAGTGCAGGTAAAACACATCACCAGGATAAGCTTCACGACCTGGAGGACGTCGGAGTAGTAGCGACACCTCGCGGTATGCCACGGCTTGTTTAGACAAATCATCATAGACGATCAATGCTGGGCGTCCGGTGTCTCGGAAAAATTCACCAATTGCGGCGCCCGAAAGTGGCGCATAGAATTGAAGAGGCGCAGGATCCGAGGCAGACGCAGACACGATGACGGTGTAATCCATTGCTCCATTCTCCTCCAACGTCTTTGCAATTTGAGCTACGGTAGATGCCTTTTGGCCTGAAGCAACATATATACAGAAAACAGGTTCTCCCCGCTCGTAGAATTCCTTTTGATTCAAGATCGTATCGATGGCAATAGCTGTTTTGCCAACCTGACGATCACCGATAATTAGCTCACGTTGTCCGCGACCGATTGGAATCATTGCATCAATGGCCTTGATTCCAGTCTGAAGGGGTTCACTAACCGGTTCGCGATAAATTACACCAGGGGCCTTACGCTCAATTGGCATTTCATAGAGATCACCCGTAATTGGACCACGGCCGTCAATTGGTTGACCAAGTGTATTTACAACACGGCCCAACATGCCTTCACCAACATTGATTGAGGCAATCTTTCCCGTACGTCTTACTGTTGCACCTTCGCGAATCCCTTTTCCGGATCCCAGAAGTACCACACCTACATTGTCCTCTTCAAGGTTAAGTGCAATGGCTTGCACCCCATTTTCGAACTCAACAAGCTCTCCGGCCTGTGTTTTCGAAAGTCCATAAACGCGAGCGATTCCATCACCCACTTGCAGGACCGTGCCAATTTCTTCTAATTCTGCTTCAGTTTTAAATCCGGATAATTCTTGTTTTATTATCGCGGATATTTCATCTGGTTTTACATCTACCATGATCGTCTATTTAAAAAATTAAGCGCTAAATGTTTTTCTAATATTTTCTAGTTGGTGTTTGACACTTGCGTCATACCGTTTGTCCTCATATTCCAGGACAAAACCACCGAGCAAACTATCATCTTGTCGTACTTCCAGGTTAATGTTTTTACCCTGTCCGATGATGCCTTGCACTTGGGCTTTTATTGTTTCCAGCGAACGTTGATCCATATTCGAAACGGTGATCAAAATCACATCAACAATTCCCTTTTTATCATTGTACTGTCCTGTAAAGGCGGTTACCATTTCAGGTATAATCGACTCTCGTCCTTTCTTTATCACGCGTGAAAGGAATAATAGTGTGAGATGGGAAACATTGTTATTGAATATTTTTGAAAAAATATCCAATTTTTTGCCTTTATTGATGATTGGGCTTTTTATCAAATTGTATAAATCCCGGTTTTGAAAAGCCTGACGTAAAAAATCCATATCCTGATGAATCTGTGGCAATTGATTTTGCTCAACAGCCAGATCAAGAATTGATTTTGCATATCTATTGGCTATTCGTATATCAGACATATTATTACTTTTGGCTACTAGCCTTTAGCTTGTTGGCTAGTTTTTAGTTTAAGTTCATGTCATCGACCATGCGCTGCACATAGTCCGCATTAGCTTGATCTCCTGACAATTCTTTTTTCAAAATATTTTCTGCAATAGTAACGGCCATGCTGCCTACCTGCGATTTTATATCACGTAAAGCAGCTTGTTTTTGGCTTTCGATTTCTCGACTGGCATTGGCTATAATCCCGTTTGCTTCGTCTTTAGCCTTGTCTTTTGCTTCTCGCACGACGCGCTCCGCCGTTTCTTTTGCCTCGCGTAAGACTTGAATTCGTTCTTCCTGGGCTTTTTTCAATAATTCATCATTTTCCGATTTCATCGCGGCCACTTCTCGTCGTGCTTCTTCTGCACTGTCTAATGCATTTTTAATATCGGTTTCCCGATTTTTCAATGCATCTTTAATTGGACGAAATGCTAATTTTCCGATCAACCCCCAAAAAATTAGGAAGAATACGGTCGACCATAAAATAAGTCCGATATCGGGTTTAATTACACTAAAGTCTGCTAAAAATATCATAGCTTTAATTAATTCAGAATTTGAAAAAGGTAAGAAGGTAGCGACCAATCGTCGTCACCTTCCTACGTATTGTTTTATCGTTGGACTACAATAAGAATCCACCGATTACCATAGCAATGAGGGCTGCACCTTCAACGAGGGCAGCGGTCAAGATCATGTTTGCGCGGATATCGCCTACAGCCTCAGGCTGACGGGCAATAGCATCCATGGCTCTTCCTCCAATAAGTCCGATACCAATACCGGCACCTATTGCTGCTAATCCTAATCCTACTACTTCCATTTTTAAAATATTTAAATGAAAAAATTAATGATGTTCTTCTGTTGCCGCTCCGATATACGAAGCTGTCAATATCGTAAATACAAATGCCTGAATCAATGCCACGACCAATTCAATAGCCATCATAAATAAAGTCAATGGCAACGACCCAATGATTCCTCCTATCGACCCCATCAAACTTTCACCGGCATTTCCGAAAATAAATATCAAGCTAACAAAGCTTATTATAACAATATGCCCAGCACTTATATTCGCAAAAAGCCGAAGCATCAATGTGAAGGGCTTAATAAATATACCTAATACTTCCACTGGAGTCAAAATAACTTTAATCCAAGCCGGAACACCAGGCATCCAAAAAATATGTTCCCAATAATGTTTGTTTCCATTTATTGTCGTAACGATGAAAGCGATTATAGCTAACACCATTGTGAAGGCAAAATTTCCAGTTACATTCGACCCGCCAAAAAATGGAATTTGGCCGAAAAGATTCAGCGCGAGAATAAAAAAGAAAATGGCCATCAAGTACGGTGTAAAGCGTTCCCAGTGTTTTCCCAAAAAGGGTTTTGCGACTTCATCCTGTATAAAAACAAAAATCGGCTCGATGAACGATTGAATTCCTTTTGGTTCCTTGCCCACCCGTTCTTTATACATACGAGCAATTTTCAAGAACATCCAACTCAAGAATAGAAACACCAAGAACATGGAGACCACATTTTTGGTAATCGAAAAATCATAATATGACGTGATACCCCCACCGAACATGCCGAAATCAGCTGTGCTTTTATTGTGTGTCACAAAGTCCTTTCCATGATATTTTACATGAATCACTTCCTTACCATCCACATCTTTTGCATAAACACATTCCACTTCCGTCTTTTCTTTCGGAAAAGATCGATCGACGATTCGTCTCACTGTACCTTCGTAAAGCACATAACCTTTGTACGCATAGTGCCCGGTACCGTGGTGACCAATACCAAATTTCCCACTAGAAAACATATCGAACCCCTCATCAGGCGCGTAAAGCATACATGGTAAGGGAATATTCCAGGGTCCAATCGAATAGACATTAGCATCACCAATGTGGTGATAAGCCGTATTTGTTGGATCATAACCCTGACTTTCTTCACCACATCCGCCTCCGCCGGCGAAGCTTACAGAAAGGGAAAAAACGGAAAAAAGAATGATTATTAGATACCTCATGGAACACCTCTCAAAATTCGCCACAAATGTAGAAAAATAAGGCTACAAAACAGCCTATTTATAAGGTTTTTTACCGGTTTTGGATTGGGTCAGAAAAGTTGTGGATTTGCGATTATTTTACAGGTAAAAAAATGGCCGTACAAATATCTTGTACGACCATGGAATATACTGTTTTTGTTAGGCGATGCGGGCCTTATCTGGCATAAGATGTTGCCCTTTTTTCGCGTATCACGGTCACTTTTATTTGTCCGGGATACTGCATTTCATTTTGGATTTTCTCTGAAATCATGAATGACAGGTCATCTGCATACTGATCGCTTACTTTTTCGCTCTCCAATATTACGCGTAGCTCACGACCCGCTTGAAGAGCAAACGCTTTTTGGACACCGTCATATCCCATAGCAAGCTCCTCCAGTTCGCCAATCCGTTCTAAATAACTTTCCAGGATCTCTCTGCGCGCGCCTGGACGAGCACCCGATATTGCATCACATGCCTGGACAATAGGCGATACAATACTGGTCATCTCCATCTCATCGTGATGTGCGCCAACGGCGTTACAAACCGCGTCTGACTCGCCGTACTTCTTGCACAGTTTTTCACCGAGTAAAGCGTGCGATAATTCCGTTTCTTCTTCTCCTACTTTACCAATATCATGGAGTAGACCTCCGCGTTTGGCGAGTTTGACAAGCTTTTGACTAAGTCCAAGTTCGGAGGCCATGATAGCACACAAATTGGCTGTTTCCATTGAGTGCTTAAGCAAGTTTTGGCCATATGAAGAGCGGAATCGCATACGTCCGACCATTTTAACAAGATACGGGTCAAGCCCATGAATATCCAGTTCGATGACCGTACGTTCCCCTATTTCAACAATTTGCTCATCAAGCTGCTTACGAACTTTGTTGACCACTTCTTCAATTCTAGCCGGATGAATACGTCCATCAGCTACTAGCCTTTTTAATGACAAGCGGCATACTTCGCGTCGAATTGGATCAAAACTCGAAATCACTATTGTCTCTGGTGTATCATCGACGACTATCTCAGCGCCTGTAGCAGCCTCAAGTGCGCGAATATTTCGACCTTCCCTCCCGATGATTTGACCTTTGACATCGTCAGAAGGTAGGTTGAATACCGATACCGTATTCTCAATTGTATATTCAGCACACATGCGCTGAATGCTCTGTATGACAATTTTCTTTGCTTCTTTTTTAGCGCTATTCTTGGCGTCATTCAGCGTTTTCTTCACAAGCGCCATCGCATCTGTTTCGGCTTTGGCTTTGATTGCCTCCAACAAATGATCTTTCGCTTCTTGCTCAGACATTTGTGCAATGTTTTCGAGATCAGTGATCAGCCGTTCATTTTGTGCCTCAACTTCCTCACGTTTTTTATTTACGATTTTAAGTTGCTTATCGAGATTTTCTCGGATAGTCTTGATATCCGCTTCTTGAGATAAGATTCCTTCTTCTTTTTCTTCGAGCTTTTTGAGCTTATGCTGAAAGTCCTTTTCCTTTCCAACGACTTCCATTTCGCGTTGTTTCATATCGACTTTGTGCTGCGCTTTGTAGCTCTGATAGTCCGCCTTTAGTTTGGCATATTTTTCTTTAGCCTCTGAGATCTTGCGTTGTTTGATCGTTTCATTCTTACTTTCTGCCTGCGCTGTAATTTTCTCCGCTTTTGTCTCCGATTCATCGAGTTTGCGCTGAGCCGTCATCCGGGCACGTTCGAGTTCAAGGTCGGCTTTTTTTTGTGCCTCATCCAAGAGACTTGCCGCTTTCTTTTTACCCAGAGCGTTGACAATAAAATAGCCAACGAGTGCACCCAAGACCAGCCCAATCACACCTCCTACTAATCCTTCCATGGTGTATATGATTGATATATGATAAAATTGCCCGCTTACTACCTCTAACGGGTCATTAGCGAACGAGTTAATATGACACAGAAATCCTCTTTAGGAAGTCTGCATATACTGGTCTAGAAGTTCATCGAGTCGAGTCAACTCAGGAGAGGTCAGCCCGTCATCACTTACTTGTCCGGACTTAAATTTATTCAGATCGACGGCATACGTCAAGAGTACCATTGAGAGGCATTCCCTCAAATCTTTTGACTTGTATGTGTTTTGGAATTCCAACACTTTGCGGTTGATTTCGGCAACAATATTTTGAATTTGCTGGACTTCGTCTGCAGAGACTTTAAGTGGAAAGCTTCGCCCACTTATGGTCACATTGATTTTCTTCTTCTCCTCGTTCATACTATATCTGTTTGACCATATCAATACAGTGCTCTACCTCATTGATATACTTGCCCAGCTCCTTTTTAATAGAATCGATCTGATCTGACTTCATACCTCCTTGATGTCTAGTCGTATCATCAATGATATTCTCCAGATCAGCATTTTTATTTTTTAATGCATTTATTTCTTCTTGCAATGCAGCATTGTTCGTTCGAGCGGCTTGTAGCTGCTCTCCTAACGCTCTAATCTTCTCTTCAATGCTTGTCAGCAAACTTCCACGTTCACCCATGGGCGTAAAGATATGAATTAAGAATTTCTAGATGTTTAAAGATTGATTATTTAGATCCCGAAATCCATCGTCTATCTTTTTAATTTAACCAAAATATATTTTTAGTCTAGCCTAATAATTATTATATATCTTTGTACTGTGGGACTTCTAGAAATATTTCAGTATGAATCATTCACGCGTGCACTCATAGCCTCATGCTCAGTGGGCATCCTTTGCGGAATGTTAGGACCTTTTGTTGTTCTTCGAAATATGTCACTTATAGGAGATGCCCTTTCTCACGCAGTCTTACCCGGAGTTGTTTTGTCCTTTGTGCTGTTTGACTATAACACATTCGCATTCTTTCTAGGTGCTGTTGGTGCCGGTATGCTTAGTGCACTGTGTATAACATGGATTCAGCAGCACCTGCCAACAAAAAATGATGCCGCCATTGGAATTATATATACGGTCATGTTTGCTTTGGGTGTAATGGGTATATCCAAACTCAGTAGGGATCATGGCGCCCACATTGACTTAAAAGATTTTCTATTGGGAAATGTACTCGGTGTATCCGACAGTGACTTATTGATGATAGTCACCATCACGATACTCGTTATGTTGGCCATATATATCTTATACAGACCTCTATTTCTTAGCACGTTTCAGCCGACTATTGCGCGCGCAATGGGTGTTCGGACTAAGTCACTACACTACTTTTTAATGTTGCTATTATCCTTTGCAGTTGTCGCTTCTTTACAAACTGTTGGAGTCATTTTAGTTGTAGCTCTATTGATTGCCCCTACTTCCACGGCTTTATTATTTACGGATAGACTGCACAAAGTCATTTTCCTTTCAACGGCCCTCGGATTGGTTTCATCGATACTTGGTTTATACGGGTCCATTCAGCTGGAAACAACATCGGGTCCAGCGATGGCGGTCGTAGCGGGTATTTTGTTTCTATTGGGCTCTTTGTTTGCACCAACGCACGGTCTAATCTTCAAACAAATTCAACGTTACAATTTGAAAAACAAGATTGTGGAAGAAGATGTGATGAAACAAGCATTGAAAGTTGATGGATTGATGTCAATCGATCAAATTAGCGAGCGATTAGATGTCACTAATTGGCGGTTGAAACAAGTTCTTCGCAAACTATCAGCACGTGGATTGGTGTTGCTGCAACCGGATAATTTTTTCGACTTGACAAAAGATGGGGAAGTTCAAGCACAGCGCCTTGTTCGGGCACACCGATTGTGGGAAACCTATCTTGTTAATCAGGTCGGATTAAACGAATCACAAATACACGAAGACGCGGAGCGCTTCGAGCATTTTTTGACAAATGAAGTCTTAGATGAAGTTGATCAAGAACTCGGCTTTCCGTCTACAGACCCACATGGTTCCCCCATTCCGTCCAAGCCGGATAAATGAAGCCGAGCCGGTAGTTAATTTTGATGTTTCTATTATTCTTCCTCTCCCATTTGCTTTTCATCGTGCAGTCGATCAAATAACGCATTCAAGCGATACATTTCATCCAATGTGTCATCCATAAAAAACTCTAATTCAGGTATACGACGCATTTTTTTTCGAAGCCTCGAGCCTAGTGCCTGCCTCAGACGTCCATACTCTTGTTCCATTTGCAAGATGACGGCTTGTTTATTTTCTGTATTATAAATGGAACAATAAATTCGGGCAAGTCCTAAATCCGATGACATTTTTACCCGTGTCACGGTTACGAACGCATCCCCATATATATAGTTTCCTTCCGATTGCAAAACCGCTCCAAAGTTTCTTTTAACGAGTTCTGCTATTTGTTGTTGACGAATACTTTCCATGGACCTCGATTCTTGTATAATCCAAATAAAAATTACCGGTAAAGATAATCGCTGTCGAACAATGCCGACTGCGACATTTCACACAATGGGCAAATAGATGATCATATTAGACTTATTTCCATCTAGTGGCATTACTTACATTTGCAAGAAGATGTCTCGTTATCTTGAAACTTCAATAGAGTATTTGAAAGGCGTTGGCCCGGTTAAAGGCGATTTGCTAAAAAAAGAAAAATCAATCTTCACGTTCGAAGATCTACTTTTCGATTTTCCCTTTCGCTATGTTGATAAAACAAAAACCATAAAAATTTCAAATATTCGTTCGGGGTTTGATCCGGTCCTCATCAAGGGTCAATTAATCGCTCTTCACAAAAAATCCGCCGGACGACGAAAGCGATTACACGGAATTTTGGATGATGAAAGTGGTCAAATTGAACTTGTCTGGTTTCAAGGCGTATCCTTTATTGAAAAATCCTTGCATGTTGGAGGCTCATATATGTGTTACGGAAAAGTCTCGTACCACCAAGGGAAGAAGAGCATTGCTCATCCTGAACTCGAACGAATTGAATCTGATAGCAACCAAATTCGGGGTCAACTTTCTCCTGTTTATTCAACAACTGAAAAGCTTAATCAACGCGGGCTAAATTCAAAAGGACTAATACGTCTTAAAAAAAACCTGATCAGCAATTTATCATCACATGATCTTCCCGATCCAGTGCCACTTTATATCCTTGATCGATTAAAATTAATTTCGAAGTATGATGCGCATCGAATTATTCATTTTCCACAAAATCAAAAGGAGCTAGATGCCGCTATAAAAAGAATTAAATTTGACGAATTCTTTTTTATGCAATTGCGCCTATGGAAAAGATATCAAAGCCGTAAAAATATTATTAGCTATAGTTTTGATAAAATTGGAAATTTGTTCAACGATTTTTATGGCGACAAACTTCCATTTGAATTGACGGCTGCTCAAAAACGTGTCGTTAAGGAAATACGAAAAGACATCGGATCTGGTCGTCAAATGAATCGGTTATTACAAGGAGACGTGGGAAGCGGAAAGACGATTGTTGCCCTCCTCACAATTCTAATTGCTGCGGATAATGGTTTTCAATCATGCCTGATGGCTCCAACTGAAATCCTGGCAAATCAGCACTATACCGGCCTGGTGGAGTTATTGGAAGGAACGAACATTCAGTTAGCACTGTTGACCGGATCCATAAAAGGAAGTCGTCGAAAAAAAATACTTGCCGATCTCAAATCCGGCGTCCTTACTTTTATTGTGGGTACCCATGCCTTAATTGAAGATCCTGTTATTTTTCATCGACTCGGTCTCGCCATCACCGATGAGCAACACCGCTTTGGGGTTCAACAACGAGCAAAACTTTGGAAAAAAGCCAACCCCTACCCACCGCATATTCTGGTTATGACCGCCACACCGATACCACGTACACTTGCGATGACCGTATATGGTGATCTAGATGTTTCGATTATCGATGAATTACCTCCTGGCCGTAAAAAAGTTATGACATATGTCATTCGGGACAGAAAACGAGGTCAAATGATCGAGTTTATTAAAAAAGAAATTGAAAAGGGAAGGCAAATTTATATTGTCTATCCGCTTATCGAAGAATCGGAAAAATTAGATCTCGCTAATTTGGATCAAGGCTATGAATATTTACTAAGCCAATTACCTCGACCTCAATACCAGATTAGCATTGTGCATGGGCGTATGAAGGCACAAGACAAAGAATTAGAAATGAATCAATTCGTTTCAGGTCGGTCTCAAATTCTTGTGGCTACAACTGTTATCGAAGTAGGCGTGAATGTTCCGAATGCTTCCGTAATGATTATCGAAAATGCCGAGCGGTTTGGCTTGTCACAACTTCACCAATTACGTGGCCGTGTTGGCCGTGGAAATGAACAGGCCTACTGTATCCTAATGGCTGGTAATAAATTAAGCAAAGAGGGCAAAGAGCGGCTGCGCGTTATGTGTGAAACGAATGATGGATTTAAAATTGCCGAAGCCGATTTAAAACTTCGAGGTCCGGGCGATATTGAAGGCCTTCGCCAATCCGGTGAATTGGCTTTAAATTTGGCAAATCCAATATCCGATCAGGATATGTTGGAGTCAACCCGAAATATCGTGCAGATGATTCTAAACGACGACGAGAACCTCGAAAAAAGCATTAATAAGCGGCTTCGAAATTATTTAATTAAAACAAAGGAAAAATTCAGGTGGAGTTTCATCGGATAGTTAATTAAACAAAATTACTCTTCCAACATTATGCTTGATTTGTCGATAAAATAGGTTAGTTGAATGCATCTGTATTATATTTGAAACAAAGACATAATTCATGACTCGTAAGAAATACAAAGCCACGGGATGTGCACGTTTTTTACTCGTATTACTTATACTCATTCCTGCTGCTTACTTTGGCGCGAAGGCTATCCGGGGAGGTGAAGGTATACCTGTAATCGACAATTTTATTGACTCCGTATTTAAGACCGATGAACAAGGTGCCGTGAAATCTATTGATGATACGATGAACGATAAAATTGAAAAATTACAAGAGGAAAATCGTGAATTAAAAAAACGTATCGAAGAATTGGAACGTCAATTGAAAGCGGAAGAGGCGTCTCCAGTAAACTGATAGTGATAACTTAAATCATTGGTTTGAGCGATGCTTTCTCTGTCTAAACGCTCCATTCGAAGAGCCGGTCGAACGAATATCATATCATGTAACCCGTAAAAGTCTTACCAAGACATACCAAACTGTCAAGCTCGACCTTGTCCCCAGTTGCCGGCCATTTTGAAAATCGAATTTGCGTATCGGCAGAACTTAAGGACTCTGTTCTATTGTACTGTGTTGCGTCATTTATAAAAGGTGATAGGTCAAATTAGATTTGGTTCTTTCACTTTACCGTGGAAGAACTCAAGTCCGTTTTTTCGTTATTTGTCATAAAATAACTCTAATATTGCGGCCAAATTCAATAATATGTTAAGGATTCTGGCCAATGATGGCATTCATGCCGATGGCAAATTAAAAATGGAACAAGCGGGTATCACCGTTGACACAAATAAGATTGCCCAAGAAGATTTGCCGACCCAGTTGCAAAATTACGATGGCATTGTCGTCCGTTCAGCGACTAAAGTGCGAAAGGAATTAATCGACGCTTGCCCTAATTTGAAAGTTATTGCCCGCGGCGGAGTGGGCCTTGACAATATCGATGTTGAATATGCCAAAAGCAAAGGAATACCCGTTTTCAATACGCCAGCAGCTTCCTCGAATTCCGTAGCTGAATTGGCGCTCGCTCACATGATGAATTTATCACGATTCCTTCATCGATCTAACCGCATAATGCCCACTGAGGGCGTTGAAAATTTCAAAAGCTTAAAAAAATCCTATGCTAAAGGCTCAGAACTAGCTGGAAAGACACTTGGAATTATCGGATTGGGTCGCATAGGTCAGGAAATGGCACGTATAGCCCTGGCACTTCGTATGAAAGTCCTACCGGTAGATCCGATGGTAAGTGAAGCAATCATCAACATTGACCTCTATTCTACCGAAGATGTCGGTTTGTCCATCAAACTTAAGACGGTCAATATGTCAGATATGCTGACACAAGCCGATTATTTAACCATCCATGTACCATTTGCCGGAGGGAAGTCGATTATCGGCAAAGACGAAATTGCCAAGATGAAAAAAGGTGCTTTCATCATAAACACATCACGAGGAGGTGTCGTAGAAGAAAACGCATTGATTGAGGCACTTGAAAGCGGTCATCTCGGTGGTGCCGGGTTAGACGTCTTCGAGAACGAACCCACACCGGATTCGCGTTTACTCAATATGGAGACTATTTCCATATCGCCTCACATTGGGGCATCGACCAACGAAGCCCAGCGCAATATTGGACTTGAGTTGGCCGATAAATTAATTAATTACCTGGTTAAAAATTAAATCCAGCGCACACGGGCACTTCTCGACTAGTTTGTAAACCTATAGGTAGCTTTAATTAAAAAAGTATTTACAAGGGAGTCATTCCACAAGTTGGCATCTAATGCGTCAAATATGGATCCGGATACCCGATTTTGGAATACTGATGAGCCTTGTGACCAGACTAAAAATAATTCGGATCCCGGAATGTACTCCCATCGTAACACGAGGTTTGAGCGAAATTGAACGAAATCAAAATTTGGATTGCTTATTGTATAGTCCACAATGCCATTTTCATTTTCATCAATTTCAAATCCATCCAATTCGTGGTTAAATATAATTTGGTTTGAATTGAAAGCAGGAATTCGTTCATTGACATCTTGTGCCAGTGGTTGATTGACAAACTTTATATCAGAATAAATCCCCCGTGATATAAATGGTTGCCCATAATACTGCAAGGTCAGGTCCGGTGTAATATTGTAATTTCCTCTGACTGTAAAACTCAATGTTTTTCTCAATATTTCGCCAACTATATATCGTTTTTCATCATCGGATACAAGTGTAGTTATATATTGATCTTCCCGATGCGCTCGATTAAAACTTCCACCGATCGAAAAGCTTAGCCCATCGGAAGCCTGAATACTCGTAGTCGTTCCGACACGTAAACTGTAAACACTTCCATCAAATGATCGACCGCCATTCATATTTAGGTTTTGCCTAATTTTCTTTCGCGTATCTGTTCCAAGGTTGAGGAAACCACCAAGGCCTTGTGGCTTTCGGAATGACGGCCCTGAACGAAGCCATGTATTCGAAACATCATTAAATTCAATTGTTAAGCCTCCACCCAAGGACCAAAAATTCTTTAAATTCGAAAACATATCTATACTCACACTTTGGTAAAGTGATTGTCCACTAAAATCCCATCGAGAATTCTGCTTAAAATTGAATCCTAAGTTTCTAAAAATTGACACGGGTTCGAGCCAACGATATCGCGCCCATAAATATTGATTAATTTCATCGGCATTGCGCAAAAAACCAATATCATTTAATTCCAGCCCTGGTGATCGATATGTGCCACCTAATTGAATCTGAAATCTTCTGCCCAATCTTCGGATGCTTAAATCAGCACCTGTGCCACTCAGTGAGGTAGCCGTAGAATCAATTTCAATGTGATCCGCATCAGGTCGACCAAAACCATGGCCGAAGCTACTTTGAGTTCGCGTTATAGCATTCGCAGAACCTGAAACTCGACTTCCTACGAACCGGGCGTTCAGCTGCCATCTTCTATCATTCCAACGGTGCAATACATCCATTCCACCTGAAAAAGCTTTTTGGTGAAGAAACGTCAACGACGCATCGTCAATATCACGAACAACGCCCGTTCCAATTAACCCAATGACCGTATTTCCCTCATCAAAATCTTGAATTAGACGTAAGACATTATAGTTAGTCAGAGGCTCAACAGGCCGCTTTTCCTCCGTATTATTCGTACGCACATTTGCATATTCATCCTGTGTAACCGATTCTAATATTCCTATAGAAAATCCACTCTTCGTCTTTCCACTAAATTTGGCTGCGCCCAGAATACTCGAAAAATCTGGTTGATCGACATAAATGGCCTGTGCCGGGTCATCAAAAATGCGAACATGCGGTCGTGCTCCTATTCTTCTCGAGTAAAACAAATTATCTCCATTGAATGGCCCACCTCCACGGGCAGATGTAATATTGTAATTAAATAAATTTCGATTTTCAACAAAAAATGGTCGTCTTTCTTCAAAAAATATTTCAAACCCATCTAAATTTAATGCCGAAGGATCAGCTTCCACCTGACCAAAATCTGGATTGATTGTAAAGTCCAATGTCAGATCATTCGTAACGCCTATTTTTCCATCCAAGCCAACGGATAAATTGGCTTCACTTCCATCACGAAAGGGGTGATTTTCTATTTTTTCTGACGTTTCGTATTTTCCTACGACGTAGGGTTGAATTTCAATTTGTCTTTTCGGCTTAATATTATTTAGTCCATGCAATTCACCAAATCCACTCACCCAGTAGCCAGAGTTTTGAGGAATGTATTGCCAATTTGATCGACTTTCATTTCGAAAATCCCGTCGTGTGACCTGAAAACCCCATATCTTCTCTGTCGACTTGTCAAATCGTAATTGACTCAAAGGGATTGCAATTTCTGCAATCCACCCAGCACTATCGATAGATGTCTTGAAGTTCCAAATCGGATTCCAGCTCGAATCCCAATCGTTTCCATCGCGCGAAACGAGTTCGTCACCCTTTACGCCCGATACAGATGCAGTAAACGAAAAGGCTGTTCGCATGTCGTGATAGGAATCGATATTGACTTCAACCCAATCTCCATCAAATCCGTCTCGTCGGGACATGCGCTTAACTATATTATCGGGCTCAGCATCATAACACCGTGCCGCAATAAAAACGTATCGATCATTGTACAAAACCTTGAAGGCCGTCTCGGAGGTCGGCTGCCCGCCGTCTACCGGTTCGCGCTGTGTAAATGCACTAGACCATTTAACGGTACTCCAGGCTTTATCACTGATTAGTCCATCAATTTGCGGTGGATTTTGGGTAAATGCTGTCGTGTAAATGCGTTTTTGACTAAGCGGATCGACTTCAATATCGGCGGGTTGGGAAGATGCGACTAAAGATGAGAATAACGACAGGCCACAAAAGATCGTTGCGACCAATACTCTTAAAATTAACGATCGTGATAAATAGACAGCCGTCATACCAATAGTTCAAATCTCATCCGGGTTTCGCTATAAAGATACGAGAATTGATAGAGCCAAATTTGTAAATATGAAACTTGTGTATAAATAGGACAACTTAACCAGCATGTGTAAATTGGACTGCAATAATTAATTGAAGGGCATTAGCCGTCAAAAAATTTAGAATGATTTATGGGCTAGTGCTGATTATTTAAACATAGATTGACATGATCAATTTCTTAAATTTAAGCCTTTCAACATTCAGTTTCACTATGGCGTTTAGGTCTATTATCATTTGTTTGCTTTGGGTTTTATTCAACATATTGCCTAGAAGTTGCTATAGTCAGTTGATAGAATATGACAGTTTACATGCCGTACTCGAAGATGCGACCCTGCCCGATTTAAAGAAGGCTCAAATTCATTTTAAATTATGCCGGAATAAACAGAGTCAGGAATGGACGAAGGTCATAAAACACTGTGATTCAGTTGAAATTTTTTTAAGCCGAGCCAGACTAAATGACGCTCATTATCAGAAGGATAAAGCAGAGGATTATATTGCTAAAGCTCGGAACGAATGTGGTGGCATATTGAGCACGAAAAACATGCATAAGGCTGCACTGAAAGCTTTCGATAGGGCCCTCGAAAAATGTCGCCAAAAAAATTCGCCACTACTTGCAACCATTCATAGCAATTTGGGGTATACGTATTTAAATTTAGATAGTCTGGAACAAGCCATGTTGCATTCGATGAAGGCTGTTCATCTCCGCGACAGCCTTGGGTTATACGAAAGCTTACCCACGCCTCTGAGACTCTTGGCCGAAATTTATAGTAAAATGCAGCTAGCAGATAGTGTTATGCTATTTTATTATCGCGCTATAGCCTCGGCATTAAAATCGGGCGACACCTCACAAATATCCGACATGCATAACTTTACGGGCAAGGAATTTAAGAAAAGAGGTCAACTTGATTCAGCTTACCTCTATTATATGAAAGCAATAGAATTTAATCAACTTTCTGGCGACACATCTGACATGATGGCCTCTTTGTTCAATTTATTCATATTAAAAAAGCAATTGGGCGATATACCTCAAGCACTTGATCATTTGCACCACGTGCAACAATTGGCGGAAAAAACACGCGATAAAAAAATGGAGGCCGCCGCGCTTAACAGTATTGGATTGAATCATTTAGATCGAGGGGATTTTGCCCTTTCATTGACATATTTTAATAAGGCACTTCGATTGAGAAAAGCCATTAACCATATGAAGGGTGTAACCTCGACGGTTAGCAATATCGGAATGGCTTACCAGCGTCTTGGACGGCCAGATTCTGCTTTGATTTGTTTTAACACGAGCCTGAAAATGGCAGAAAAAATAAATGACAAGCGTCGCATTCGTTTCGCGCTCAGTAATCTGGCATACGTAAACCGGGAACTCGGAAATTATCGGCAAGCTGAAGCGCAATATAGACGATGTTTACTACTATATAAATTAATAATGCACCGTGCTGATCTGGCACGTACGCATACAGGTCTTGGAAATGTCTTGCTGAATCAACGTAAATATCATGAGGCGATTACGAATTTGAAAATTGGTTTTGAGATTTTTGAGGAACTTGATTATCCGGAATTGGCCAGTCGTGCTTCTCAGCTATTAAGTGAAGCGTATGAAGCTGTTCATAATCCTTCGTCCGCCCTGAAATACCATAAAATTGCTGTCGCCAGACGTGACTCCGTAAATAATGAGGAAGCGCAGCGAGCAACAGCACAACGCGAAGCCCAGTATACATACGAAAAACAAAAAATAATTGATGACGCCAATCATCAACAACAATTGGCCATCGAGCAAGAAAAAAAAGAAAAACAGCGAATCTTCACCTTTTTTATGGCCGGTGGATTCATCTTGGTTGCACTCTTTTTAATCTTCGTATTCAATCAATTAAAAAAGACGAAACGTCAAAATCTAATTATTGAAAATCAAAAAGCCGAAGTTGAAATGGAGCATGAACGTTCTGATCAACTTTTACGCAATATATTGCCAAATGAAACCGCTCAAGAATTAAAAACATCCGGCACAACAAAAGCACGATTTTATAATGAAGCGACTGTATTATTCACAGATTTTCAATCATTCACAGAAATCGCTGCATCGATGAATCCTACTGACTTGGTTCAAGGTCTTCATGCACACTTTTCAACATTTGACACCATAGTTGAAAAATACAAGATTGAAAAAATAAAAACGATCGGTGATGCCTACATGGCCGTGTGTGGTGTTCCAAATCGCATAGCGAACCATGCAGAACGGATCATATTAGCAGGTTTGGAATTTCAACAATATATAAATACTCAAAAGCAAGGCGATTCAAAAATTCCATTCAATGCAATGCGAATAGGCATACATACTGGACCTGTAGTTGCTGGTGTTGTTGGAACACGCAAATTTCAATATGACATCTGGGGTGACACGGTGAATACCGCAAGTAGAATGGAAAAACATGGAGAAATTAATCGTGTGAATATTAGTCAATCAACCTATGACATGGTTAAAGATTCCAAACATTTACGATTTGAATTCCGCGGCAGTATAGAAGCAAAAGGAAAAGGCGAAATGGGGATGTACTTTGTGGAACGCAAAGGTTGACTTATGCACGTGATTCGATTTAAGTCAATAGTTGAAAAAGCATGCATACTACGTAAGCTATAACATCCTGTTTGCATTTCATGTCCTAGCAGTTCCAGAATTGTTCTGAATTTCAAAAGATATATAGAAATGGCTTACCTCAAATGGGGAATATAGCTGTGGAAGGCTAAGTCCTAAATTGACGAGCTGACTTAAATTCACCTCAAAATTTTGAGATAGCAATTCACTCATCAACTGGTAGAGAATGGGGGCAATATCTGATACATTAAAACTTAAATAGGAAGTATAGCACTAGACGTGATACATGAAATATTGTCAATATGAATACTGGATAAGGTACATAACCGTTTGGTGGTCAATTAAATGTAATAATGCGGGAGGCCCGACAAATTAGGGTGCTGCGAGCCGCCATGCGCGTTGGCTTTTAATTCGTCTTGACTTTTTTTGGTTCTGTTTTTTGTGTCAAGACAAAAAATGAACATCCCCTCAAGCAGAAGAACAAAGCCAAACACGAAATACCGGTGCTGTAGCGCATCAAAATAAGTCTTAGCCCTGTAGAAGGCGATACATACCGATCCGCGACATTTGAAAGTCATAAAATGACCGTATTCAGACAAAAGCCTAGGGTAATTGGTGTCTGTAATTTTAACATAATATCGCTAAGAAATCATGACCTGATGCTTGCATCAATTTAAAATTTTCGTTTAGATTTGTCGCTTAATTATATTTAATCTAAATTAAAATATGAAAATGACGTACAAATTTCGGCTTTTGCTCATTTTGATGAGCGGCTGGTGCTTAGTGGCGTGCTCGGACGACGAGATGCCAGATATTGTGATCGATAATCCTGCGGAGTATGATTTCGTACGAGACGGAAGCTCTACTGTATCCTTTAGCGGTCAAAGCACTAGAATCGCTATGGCCACGGAATTGATTAATGCCATGAAAGATTTCAATGCAAGTAGCCAGTTAATGTTGGAAATGTATGCGAACGAAACGTCCTCCGGAGGTGACGCCGACCCATATAGTGACCCAGCTTTGAATGCATCCACGAAGAGTGTAAAATCCAAAGTTGCGGCCTCTTCTGATTTCTTCTCATCAAACACTGCAGAATCTGCAATCATTAAAGCGGAGATCGAATCTTGGATAATAAGTCAAGTATCGGAAGTATTTCCTCGTAAAGATAACCTCGCCGAAAAAGGACTAGCGGGTCAAATAGCGGACGGTTCATCTGTACGCTACGTCAATGCTGATGGGTTGGAGTATAATCAAGCGGTCAATAAATCTCTCATCGGTGCACTAATGCTTGATCAAATGTGTAACAACTATCTGAGTACATCTGTTCTGGATGCTGGAGAGAATAGAGTAGATAATGACGCCGGTACACTTGTGGATGGTAAAGCGTATACCAACATGGAACATAAGTGGGACGAAGCGTACGGCTACCTATTTGGGGCCGCTTCAAATACGAAAAATCCGATTCCACAACTTGGAGAAGACAGCTTTCTTAACAAATATCTCAAAAGAGTAAATGATGATACGGATTTCGCAGGAATAGCCGATGACATTTTCGAGGCGTTCAAATTAGGGAGAGCGGCAATTGTCGCTAAAGATTACAATGTTCGCGATCAGCAAGCCGAAATTCTAAGAGAAAAGCTGTCGACAATTGTTGCGGTGCGTGCCATCTTCTATCTTCAAAACGGAAAAATCGCACTGGAAAACGATGACTTCGGTGGGGCATTTCATGATCTTTCAGAAGGGTTCGGATTCGTCTATAGTTTGCGATTTGCGAGAAAGGCAAATAGTGCGGATCCGTATTTTACAAAGGCCGAAGTTGATACGATGATTGGTCAATTGACGGCTGGTGATGGTTTTTGGGATTTGACCTCAACAACCCTGGACCAGCTATCGGAAACGATTGCCTCTAAATTCAATTTCACCGTAGCTCAAGCTGGAAGCTAATCAAGATCTAATCATGCGTTCTATAATCAGGTCACTAATTATCCTTGCTTTACCGATAGCCGTCTTGTGGTCGTGCACAGATGATGACAACAGTGAAGGGAAAAATGTTCAGGATACGTTTAATCGTCAAATGATGCTCACTGGAATTGCAGATGAAATAATCATTCCTTCCTTTGAACATTATGTAAGTAAACTTGAGGGTTTTCGGGTAGCAGGTGACCAATTCTCTTTGGAAGCCAGCATGCCAACACTTGAACAATTAAGATTAACTTACTTATCTGCTTATAAAGCCTGGCAACATGTGTCTATGTTCGACATTGGAAAAGCGGAGGAGACAAAGCTTCGAAACTATACCAACATATATCCTACTGATCCAAATGTAATTGAAGGAAACATCAGCAATCAAAATTATAATTTATTGCTTCCATCAAATTACGTAGCTCAAGGTTTTCCAGCGTTGGATTATTTATTGTACGGTGTCGGACAGAATGATGCCGATATCCTTTCAATATTAGAGTCGAATGCGTATAGATCTTACTTGTCAGAGTTGATTAATCGCCTGCATGATATTGGCAAAGATGTATTGGATGACTGGAAGTCAGAATTCAGAACTACATTTATAAACAATAATGGCTCGTCCGCTACGGCTTCTGTTGATAAACTTGTAAACGATTATCTTTTTTATTACGAGAAGTTTTTTCGTGCCGGGAAAATAGGAATTCCGGCGGGTGTATTTTCCGGCACACCAATCTCTACATCCGTTGAAGCACCATATAGTAATCGGTATTCGAAAGAACTGTTTCAAGAGAGCTTTGTTGCTGTTCAAAATTTATTCAGGGGAATAAGTTTTGATGGAAGCACAACCGTCAGCAGTCTGGAAGATTACTTACAACACATTCAGGAATTGAACCAGACAGAGGATGTCGCTCAAAAAATACTTGATCAGTGGTCCCTTGCCGAGGCTCAGGTGAACTCATTGTCAAATAGCTTTAAAGAACAGGTCGAAACGGATAATATAAAAATGCTGGAAGTATACGATGAAATCCAGCGAGCAGTGGTTCTATTAAAAGTAGATATGTTGTGTTCATTTAATATACAAGTGGACTACATAGATGCAGATGGGGATTAGTGCACCAAGAATTAAATAATTTGTACCCAAAACTTGATCTTTTGCCCAATCTCAGCGTCAGAGAACCGACTATGATAGCTACGGCTATCAGACCGAACCTTTTTCTTGATCTTAAGCAAAATCTACGGCGTTTTAGAAAGCAACATTTTAGTTCTTGGTGCCCTAATTCTGGGCTGACACAATATTTGAATAAAAACACAAAGGCTGCTCCATTGGCAGTCTTTCGTATTTTATTTGGTTTATTAATGTTGATCGCCGTTATTCGATTTTGGTACAATGGATGGATAGAGAAATTATACATTGACCCTTTATTTCATTTTCACTATTCTGGATTTAGTTTTATAGATGCATCCTCCAGTCCTGTTTATCTCCTATTTGTTCTTAGTGGTATCTCTGCTGCATTTGTATGTTTCGGTTACAAATATCGAATAGCAATAATCGTATTCTTCTTCTCCTTTACCTGGATTGAATTGCTGGATAAAACAACATACTTGAATCATTATTATTTTGTTTCGGTCATTGCTTTTATTCTGATGTTTTTACCAGCGCACTGCACCTTTTCTATTGATGCGTTTCGCCATGATGATCTTAGGTATGAATTTATTCCTTCATGGAATATTGACATATTAAAACTAATGTTGGCCATAGTCTATATATACGCCGGACTGGCCAAGCTGAATAGCGACTGGATGTTCCATGCGATGCCCTTGTCTTTGTGGCTGCCTTCCAAATTTGAAGTTCCGTTACTGGGATCCTGGATGCACGAAAAATGGATGCACTATCTATTTAGTTGGGCAGGAGCAATTTATGACATTTTCATTGTCGCTTTACTACTTTGTAAGTCTACCCGTCTCTTCGGATTTGCCGCTGTTGTTATATTTCATCTACTTACGCGTGTACTATTTCCTATCGGTATGTTCCCTTATATCATGATAGCAGCCAGCCTCATTTTTTTTAGTCCTTCCTGGCATTTGCGTATTTTGAATAAGCTAACTACTCTATTTGGCATAAATGGAGATGTATTCAGCAATGGGAAGAGGACTTCCTTTGGCCGTCCTCCTTCGATTAGTTTGATACTTTTGAGTGCCTTTATGTGTTTTCAACTGATATTTCCACTCAGACATTTTATTTTTCCCGGAAATGTGTATTGGACGGAAAGAGGATATAGGTTTTCCTGGAGAGTTATGTTAATGGAAAAAACAGGGTACGCTAATTTTAAAATTGTTAATGGTGTGACGGGCAATCGATTTTACATACAAAATGGTGACTTTTTGACAGCGTTTCAAGAAAAGCAAATGGCCACGCAACCTGATTTCATTCTAGAGTATGGAAAGTTCCTGGGAAAGCACTTTGCTGAGCAGGGACATGAACATGTAGAGGTCTATGTTGAAAGTTATGTCGCATTAAATGGAAGGGCGAGCCAACCCTACGTGCGATCCGACGTAGACTTGATGAAAACGACATATACGAAATTATGCAACCAATATCTAACACCATTCAATGAATAGGTATTCGATACATATTATATGCATTTTAACCCTCTGTTTGAATGGCCGTTTATGCGCTCAAATCAATTTTTCTGGCACGGTTGTTAATAATTTTGACAGTCTGCCTTTAGAGCGTGTGGAAATATTTAATCAAAATTCGGGCTCCATTCAAATATCGGATGCCAATGGAAAATTTATATTCCAAAATTTAGATACCGGACTTCACTTTTTTACAGCTTACGCAGAAGGTTTCGAAACGTGTGTCGATTCATTTATTTTAGAGCGAGATCATATTACTAAAATTGGCTTGTCGAAGTTGAAATATAAATTGTCTGGTGTAGAAATTCTTGCGCGCAGAGAAGAACTATTTGCCATAAAACAACTCAAAGACATTGATGGCACATCGGTATTTGCCGGAAAAAAAACGGAGGTCGTGATAATGGATCTTGTCAAAGGAAATCTTCCTCAAAATAATAGTCGGCAAGTATATGCACAGGTGTCAGGACTTAATATTTATGAAGGAAGTGATGGTGGTCTTCAATTAAATATCGGTGGAAGGGGACTGGACCCCAATAGAACATCGAACTTTAATACGCGTCAAAACGGGTATGACATCAGCGCCGATGTACTTGGATACCCTGAAAGTTATTATACACCTCCGTCGGAAGCTCTTTCAGAAATACGCATTCTTAGAGGAGCAAGTTCATTGCAATATGGCACCCAATTTGGAGGGCTGATTGATTTCAGAATAAGGAAACTACCTACCTTTAAAAGGCTTGAAGTTCGCAGCAACCAAACGCTTGGGTCATTTAATTCTTTTAATTCATTCAACTCCATCGGATTTAACAACCGTAAGTTTTCCATCAATGCGTTTTATAACTTTAAAAAAGGAGATGGGTTTCGACAAAATTCTGAGTA
Organism: Saprospiraceae bacterium; assembly: GCA_028279185.1. Classification (GTDB taxonomy): domain Bacteria; phylum Bacteroidota; class Bacteroidia; order Chitinophagales; family Saprospiraceae; genus JANQSS01. The sequence goes on from JANQSS010000169.1 coordinate 53,133, forward strand.
CAATTCACATACTGGCTTTATTTCCTTCAATCATCACCTCGGTTCAAAATCATCGTTGACTGCGGAGGTAACATATTTCACGTATCTAGCAAAGCAGGCCGGTGGACTTACTGATCAACAATTCCAAACAGACGTTCGAATGAGTACACGTGAGCGGAATTGGTTTAGCGTCGATTGGAAATTGTTTAACATCTACTTCACCCATAAAATTTCCAAATCAACTACCCTATCATTGAGCGCCTTCCACCTTAATGCAGAGCGAAAAGCCGTTGGTTTTAGGGGAAACCCGATCAATCTAAATGAGAATCCGATCACGGCTTTAGATGAAAAAGATGGCAACGGGGATTTTATTCTTCCAAGAGATCTCATTTTGGGCTCCTTTAGAAATTTTGGATTTGAAATCAAGTCACTGAGTCATTATAAAATAAAATCAAAAGAGTCGGTCTTTTTGGCTGGAGCTAAATATTACAATGCGAATAATACCAGTGTGCAAGGTGCTGGCTCCAGTGGTAGTAATGCAGACTTCGATCTATACACGCTTGATCATCCTGATTATGCCAATCAATCAAACTTTACATTCCCAAATCTCAATATTGCTTTTTTTAGTGAGAACATATTTTATCTGTCAAAACGCCTTTCCGTAACGCCTGGTTTGCGATTTGAGCATATCGTGACAAAAAGTAATGGCGTCTATAATCAGGTGCTGTTTGACATTGCCGGAAACCCAATTGCGAACAACCGGTTAACGGAAAATAGGGAATTGGAGCGGCGGTTTTTGTTGTTGGGTTTAGGCATCAGTTATAAAACAAGCGATAGATTTAAATTGAATGCCAATATATCTCAGAATTATCGTTCCGTTACCTTTAGCGATATTCGAGTAGTGAGCCCTACATTCATTATTGATCCGGACATTCGCGATGAAAAAGGATTAAGTGCAGATATCGGTTTACTAGGGCGGCTAGGCAAAATTGCTTCATATGAATTGACAACCTATGCTGTCCTGTACGATGACCGAATTGGGATTATTCTTGATGATCGAGCAAATCGGGTTCGTAAGAATGTGGGCAAGGCGATTATTTCTGGTGCAGAGTCTTTGTTTAACCTCAATATCGGTCGTTGGGCATCGCCTGATGCAAGAAAGATCGAATGCGATGTATTCCTGAACACGGCCTATACGTTTTCCGAGTACATAGCGTCTGAAGAAAATAATGTCGTTGGTAAGCAGGTGGAATTTGTACCGGCCATGACAGTAAAAAGTGGTTTTAATGTTGGAATTAAACAAATAGAATTGTCGTTTCAATACTCCTTTGTTTCCCGACAATACACGGACGTACAAAATTCAGGAAAAGCGGTGGCTGGTGATATTAGAAGCGGAATCATCGGCCCCATAGACGCCTATGATATTGCGGATATAACGATGTCATATTCATTTGATCAATGGAAATTGACAGCCGGAGTAAATAATTTATTCAATAGCCAATATTTTACACGCCGTGCAACAGGCTATCCTGGTCCGGGCATCATCCCGTCAGATACCAGATCATTTTTTGTTACTTTGTCTTTTCTGTGGAGCAATTGATTACCTTTTATTAAATAACTTCATATTTATCGGAATTATAATTCTGCTGCATATAAATAAAATCGCAATGCGTGTATCACGTGCGTTCACTTCATGTGCGTACATCGCGTAGCCAGGCCAGACACAATAATGACAGCTACATGTGAGACAACACGGAAAGCAGTTCAATCATTAAAACCACGTCAACCGGCCCGGAATAGCACACTCATATTTAGGCAATGTAAAAACGAAAAAAATATTGACCTCTAAGTATGTGCATTGGAATAATATTGAACATGTCTCGGAAGAGTCTTTTAAATTCATTTCTCGAAATGGGTTTACTATCTAAGTATATGATTCCTCAATGCGCCTCCATCTCCATCGAAAACCTTGCATCTTCCATGTATGACATGCGTGTCATACCCATAACTTCAATTGTATAAAAGCCAAACTCCTCGACTACCTTACCTTCGAGCTGATAGATGCCCTTTCCTCTAAAGGGATTACGTTTAGCCACAGGAGGAAAATGCACTGTATCTATCCAATCTCCTGAATAATCTAAAAATGTACCAAATTGCATCCGCTTATTTCCCGATGTATTTGTGTTCTTAATTGTGACCAGGTAACCATAAATTGAAACGATTTTGTTTTGATACCGATTTAAATCTTTCGCTAAAAGTATATCATCAGTACCCAACAATGTTTCCTTTAATAATAAAAAGGGATGGCATAACGGAAATCCCAACAGTTCCATCTCATCAAAAGCATTCTCCAATGTGCGTATTTCAAATTTAGGTAGCTTATACGATTGCTTTGTTGTATACGTAAATAAAACTGGCTGATTATTTTGATATCGGGTTTTATTCAAATAGAAACTTGCCTTCCATAGTAATGTTCTTTTATCTACACCGGTAAATCTAAACGCATTGATCCTTATGAGGATACTCAGCTGTTCAATTGATATCGGAACTCTTTGCAGAAAATCATCCATTGATAAAAAAGGACCATTCTCCTTTCGTTCTGCCACAATCCGTTGTGCAACATTACTTTCCAGGCCATTCAAAAGATGAAATCCTAGATAAATATCCTTGCTATAAAGCCATGTGTAATAAAAACTTTTATTCATACAGGGAGCATGGACTGTGCCTCCTGACTTTCGTGCTTCATGCACATATAACTCCGTACGATAGAACCCGCCCCCATTATTGATGACGGCTACCATATATTCGAGCGGAAAATAGGTTTTTAAATAAAGGCTTTGATAGCTTTCTACGGCATAGGAAGCGCTATGCCCTTTGGCGAAAGCATATCCGGCAAAACTTTCAATTTGCTTCCATATTTCGTATATCGTTTCTTCTTCGTACCCTTTTTCTTTACAATTTGAAATAAATTTTTGTCGTACCTTTTCAAACTCTTCCCGCGATCTATATTTGCCACTCATTCCTCTGCGTAGCACATCTGATTCTGCCAGATCCAGGCCTGCAAAGTGGTGAGCCACTTTGATGACATCTTCCTGATAGACCATAATTCCGTAGGTATCCGGCATAATGTTTTGTAGGATCGGGTGCGCCTTTTTCCTTCTCTCCGGGTTTTTATGTCGTAAAATATATTCTCGCATCATCCCACTTTTGGCTACACCAGGACGTATGATCGAGCTTGCCGCTACCAATCCTAAATAATTATCTACTGCCAGTTTTCTGAGAAGCATGCGCATGGCAGGCGATTCTACATAAAAACATCCTATGCATTTAGCTTGACTAATCAGTCGATTGATATTGGAGTCCTTAAAGAAAGGTTCTGCGTTGTGAATATTAATACTGGAAACATCGGGTTGATTTACGCTAATAAGCTCTAAGGCATCTTTTATTTTACCTAACCCTCTTTGACCAAGTATATCGTATTTATACAGCCCGATATCTTCAGCAACCACCATATCAAATTGAGTAGTTGGAAAGCCTTTAGGAGGAAGATCAGTAGCGGTATAGTAATGTATTGGTTTTTCGGATATAATAATACCTCCCGCATGAATGCTTAAGTAATTGGGCATTCCTTCCAATCTTTTTGCATAGTTAATAACCAATCGAGAAAGTTCATCCAACGTATTAAGGTTAAATTTTCCCTGACTTAATTTGTCTATCTCCTCTTTGGGAAGTCCAAATACTTTTCCTAATTCTCGGACTGCTGCACTGTGCTTGAATGTATTATATGTAGCTAATAAAGCAACCTGATTATCACCACCGAAACGCTCAAAAATATATCGTGTAACATCTTCGCGATCTCGTGAAGAAAAATCAATATCAAAGTCTGGTGGACTTGCTCGGTAGAGGTTCATAAATCGTTCAAAATATAAATCGAGTTGCACTGGATCTACATCTGTAATCCCTAATAAGTATGCGACGATACTATTTGCTCCACTACCTCTGCCCACATGATAATACCCCATACGCTTAGCATAATCGATAATATCCCAATTGATCAGGAAAAACGGAACAAAATTCATTTTTTTTATTATGTCAAGCTCCTTTCGTAATCGAATTTTTATTTCCGGCGTGCTATTTTCATATCGATATTTTAGCCCTTCTTCGCATAATTTGTAAATAAGTTTTTCATCTTCGATTCTACTTCCTGTATAACTTTTTTTGTTTTGATGTGATTTATTCTTGGAAAAATTAAAGTGAATATTGCATTGTTCGATTATTTTATTGGTGTTTTCACCGATACATGTAAGTTGATCAAATTTTTCTTTGAGTATTGCATAAGGCAGCATTATTTCACCGCCGTTAGCATGGTCTGTTGGACTTAGCTTGCTTAACAACGTATTATTGTCTATAGCTCTAAGAAGGCGATGCGTATTAAAATCCTTTTTGTTCCTAAATGTTACTGTTTGCAAGACAACCATCTTTTTTGTAAGATGTGATAGCTCTGAAAATTGAATTTTTTGTAACTCTTGCCAACTCACACCGATATATTCATTAGGTAAAAATTGTTTCTTTTTAAGTTTCAGTGCTTGCTTTAAAGGATAAATGATAAAAACGTCTTCGATCGCTGGTGCCTCATTCGGGATCGGAATTTTGTGATGGGAGTAATATGACAAGAATTGGTTAAGGGCGAGAAAACCATCATTGTTTTGAGCCAAACTTACAAACTGTTGATGGGCACCATTTCTGAAGTCAATTCCTATAATAGGTTTTATATTGTATTTTGGAGCAAGTCGAATAAAATTTAAACACGCCGATGTATTATTAATATCTGTCAAGGCAATGCTCTTGTATTTTCTTGCTTCAGCTAGTTTCAACAATTCTTCTTCCGAGAAGACGCCGTATCGTAATGAATAATAAGAGTGATTATTTAAGAGCATTCAAAACAGCTTGAGTTGACTTTTCTCACCAGGCAGGATAGCTGGGATCGTCAAGTTGGCATTGCACATTTCATTAAGTTTTTTACTTATGTGTGCGGCTAGTAACGGAGACTCTTTTTCTTCGTTTTGATGTACGAAAAAATTAATTTGTTCTATTCCGTTTTCTTTCCAGGTTCCTAAGCGATTTGCCCAATCATCGAGGCGTATATAATCACTACTATGGTTTGCTCCTGTAAACCGTACAAAGCATTTTGGCGTAGTGAGTTGCATATGTATTAAGTCTCTTCTACCGGCTGTGTCCGTTATAACATGTGTCATTTCGTGTGATTCTAAGAGCGAACACAAATCTCCAGAAATAATTTTGTCTTCATACCAGTTCTCATGTCTTAGCTCAACAGCTAAGCTAATACTACTAGGCCAAAATCTTAAAAATTTCTCAAGGTCACGAAATGACTTTGGAGAAAAACTGGGCCCCATCTGTAGAAAACACATACCCAATTTTTCTTCAAAGTGGATAATAGAATCGATGAATTTATTCAACTGATATTCAATGTTTTTAAGTTTTTTAGTATGGCTGATAATCCTAGGAACCTTAGGGAAAAATTTAAAATTATCTCCAGTTTTCTCTTTCCATATTGCAACCCGTTCGGATGAAGGTATATTATGAAAAGACGTGTTTAGCTCTATCGAATTAAATTGAGTAGCATAGTATGAAAGCTCATCTTTCGTACCTCTGGGATAAAAGTTTTTTAGATCCTGGCGATTCCATTTAGCACACCCTATGCATATTTCAAAGTTGTCATTTTTTGTCTTTCCCTGAAGTAATGCTGAGGTTTCAGGAGCATCATCCGGTAAGGTAAAATCTATGTTTTCAGGATTATTTACTTTTCCAAATTTCATATTCTAATTTTCCAAAAAGTTAAAATTATTGCGTACGGTGTGCTAAGACAATAGGTGGTTCGCCATTAAAAGGATTCATCATACTACCGATTGTTTTAGCCCCAAAAGTAGATGCTCTATATACACTTCTGCTTCCATATTTATTGCGAATGGCATCCATGGCTTGATACAAATTAGCGGTTTTTTGGGTATCTTCAAACAAGCTCATTTGGTAATTACCTGACACTAGGCTACTGAACCTTACGCCTACTAGTCGAATTAATAACCGCTTGTTGTATAAGTTGTCGAATAGCTCTAACACTTTAGGTATCAAGTTATGATCTGCAGCTGTGTAAGCTATTTTAGCTTGTTTGGTATATGTATTGAAGTCTGAATAGCGAATCTTTACCGTTACACATGATGTCAATTTTTGACCATTGCGAAGTTGAAAAGCCAAATTTTCCGCCATTGCTCGGATAATCGTTTTTAGCTTATGTATATCCGTAGTGTCTTTACCAAAGGTACGTTCGCTGGATATAGATTTTCGCTCATGGTATTGTACGAGCTCTCTATTATCTATGCCGTTGCATTTTAGCCATATTGTCCTACCGTGTTTCCCAAAAACAGACTCCATCATTTCGACAGGCATTTGTTGCACGGTGCCCACCTTTTTTATTCCTAAATGACAGAGGGACTGAAAGGTCTTGCCACCTACAGAAGGTACTTTTTTAATTGAAAGCGGAGCTAAAAATGACTTTTCAAAACCATTATCTATCTTAATCTGGTTATTTGGTTTGGCTTCACCGGTAGCCACTTTAGAAACCGTTTTATTGACAGATAATCCAAAGGAAATAGGAAGTCCTGTTTCTTTAATAATTTTTGCTCTTAACTCAGACGCAAACTTGTAGCAGCCAAAGTACTTATCCAGCCCTGTTAGGTCGGCATAAAATTCATCAATACTGGCTTTTTCTAAAACAGGTACATCATTTTTCAGTATTTCTGTAACGGCCTTGGAATACTGCGTATACGTGCCTGCATTGCCTTTAATAACGACAGCCTCCGGACATAGTACCCTAGCCATTTTCATCGACATACCTGAATGTACTCCAAATGGCCTGGCTTCATAACTCGCCGCTGACACGACACCCCTATCTCCCGTCCCTCCAACAAGAATAGGTCGCCCATTAAGCCTGCTATCAAGCAATCGCTCCACTGAGACAAAGAATGTATCCAGATCGAGATGTAAGATTGATCTCATACTTACCTGGTGTTTTAAAGCATAAAGCTGTAATTTTTACCAAATGTAGGAATTTTTACTAAATTTAGGAATAATTACGAAAAATAGTTATTTTTACCGCAACTAACCTATTACGCATGACATTACCGATACACTGTAGAAGACTAAAGCAGTTGAGAGAAGAGCTTAATTTAACGCAGGTGGCTTTTGCCAAAACGCTTGGAATAGGTAGCACAACCACAGAATACGAGCGGGGGCGAACTAAGTTGACAGGTGAAATCGTGTGGCGGTTGTACAACATGTATAATATCAACCCCGATTGGCTATACGGAGAAAGCGAGCAAAAACACGTTGAAGACAAAAGTTTAACGAAGGAGCTGGCCCCAAGTGTAGTCACAGTTGAAAATTCAGGGTTTGAAAATATTTTAATGGTCAGTCATAAAGCTGCAGCTGGGTATGCCGGTAATTTAAATAATCAAGAGTTTTACGAGCAGTTACCTGCATTCTCCTTTCCTATTCCAGAATATAGGAATGCCACATATAGATGCTTCCAGGTTGAGGGTCAGAGCATGATGCCTACCATTCATCCACATGACTGGGTAATAACGAAGGCTATTGAAAATTTAGATCAAATAAAAAACAACAATATTTATGTAGTTGTTGATGATGAAGGAATACGCATCAAACGAGTATATAACGAAAAAAAAGCACGTTGCTTATTTCTCCTATCAATCAATACTGCATTTGAACAAGAAACTGTAAAGTATGATAACGTCATCGAAGTATGGGAGTTTCATAGTAAATTGACTAAAGAATTAATAGCAGATTCGCAAGAATTTAAGCTCGACACGATATATAAGGATATTAAACAAATCAAGAAAAAATTATCTGACGCTTTTCCCGCCGAAAACGTATAATTAGTAATGATCTATGAAGGGAGTACTTTTTTTAAATATTCCTGCAGCCATCGATATACGAGTCATACCTACTCTACAAATCTTCCATCTCCATGCTCCAATTGTACAATTCAGGTTTAATCATTGGAAATTTGAAGATGAATTGCCTTCCTTAATACCTGTATGCCAGCCTTATGATCAAGCGCTTCGCCGGATGAACTCTATACTGAAATCATGAGCTCAAATACAACAGTTATGCGTCATATAATGACAGGATTATTATCATCAAATGATATTGCCAGTCATACCAAACAAAGGTATAACTGGCAATTTATAATATATTAAAAATTTAAGCTTACTTGATCACAATCAATGATTTGATCACATATTCTTGTGTATGCGTCTTCATATGAACAAAGTACATACCAGGAGCCCAATCACTCACATCAATCATTAAATCTCCCTTTTGCTGAACATGAATCCTACCTACCTGTTGACCAAAGTCATTGTAAATTTCAATGTCCTTTAGCTTTTCAATGTCCTTTGAAGAAATTATGAAATTTGTCATAGTTGGATTCGGAGCAAGGAGAAATGCATTTTCATGAATGTTCTCCTCAGCAGCTACTCTAAAACCAGATCCACCACCAGAAGTATTTGCTTCCCAACAAGGATCGACACAAGAGTAACCTGAGACTTCCGAGCCATCGTTATCCACCGTCACATCTGAGCTGACATTTAATGGATTGTACGGGTAATTCGAAAACCCTACCTCATAAACTATAGGAACATCAGATTCAATGTCATAGTTGAGGTATTCGTCCCCCATTGCATGATCCCATTGATTTCCCGTATAAGTTTGAATTGGCATTGGATTATTTACATAAAAAATACCCCAATCTCCTCGTCCCTTGAATGTATTACTCTCTAATGTCAGTGGTTGCATTGACGACCTAAATGCAATGGCATTTCCTTGATAAAAGATATTACAAGTGACATAGATATCCTGGGAACTTTCAGCGGTGAACCCAAAGGCATCCCTACAATCTCTATCCAAATGAACCGAATTTTCATTAAAGGTTACATTCTCTGATACAAAACCCTCTGTTTGATTATAGAGTTCGTTGCATTCGATATCAACGTTTTGTGTATTCTGCATATAAATTGAATAATTGCAACACTCCGCTTGGATCAAGTTGTTAAAAATTTCAGCATTTGCCGATGTTGTCTCGGATTCTCGTCCTTCTATTTGGATTCCCGTATTAAGCGTCGTCGAGCGATGTAATGTATTAGATTCTATGGTATAGGCGTTGCTTGCTTCCTCAAGATCAAGAAAGATTCCAAAACGACTGAGTCCGAGTATAAATTCATTGTCCTTAATATTGATATTGCAATTATAAGCCTCAGGATTGACAACCATAGCCCAGCCTCCTACAAGTTCACACTGATTTAAATCAAAAAAGGAGCTATTACGTACTAGGATATTAAAACTACTTTGGGCGTAATTCGTACAGATTAATTTACTTCGTCTACATGTGACATCTCCGCGACTATTCATACAGTAGAAACTGGCTTCTACATCGGCACCGTCTATATTACATTTAGTGTCTTCGAAAGTATATCCTCTAGTGGCATTTCGAATCACATCGCTGACTAAGTTGTCTGAATTATTCGCTATAGTGTTAAATAATTCGGCATTGTAAAATTCGTACACATGATCTACATTAACAAAGGTATTATGAAATGACCTAAAATGCACTTTCCGTTTGACAGTATGTGGAGAAATATAAATTCCTTTAATGCCTTGTTCAATGCAATTGTATAGTAGTCTATGTCGATGATCGTTACTAGTAGTAGTATGAGATTGATCGGAATCAAATTTAATCAGTGTTTCAAAATTTCTTATATAATTTAATTGGATAAGTGCCTTCGTTCGTTCTTTAAATACGATACCGTTCCATGAATCATTGGTGCATGAGACGATCTGATTACCGGACAGCACAATTCCCTGATCGTCCAACACAATTATTTCAGCATTAGGCATCATGATTATTTTGCTATTACGAATGTCCAGTGGTACATCTACCGTAAGTGTACCTGTAATTTTGAAACACTTATTATTAAAAAAATTAGGTGACCCGTTATCGGCGAGGACTTCGCTCCAAAGTTCATTGTCTATTTCGATGCAAGGTGCAATGGTATTACAGTCGATGCACGATGTTAGCTGCAACTGTGTACTATATTCCGTATCCCCGGTAATACATGTGGTTTGAGAAGACAGACCAAGAATAATCTTATGTCGTATAGGACAGGCATATACTTTTGGGTCAATTGTCAAGTCGACAGTGGCACATCCACCTGCCGGTACAATTACAGACGATGGCAGTGAAACAAGACCAATTGGTATTTGGCTGCCAAATTGACCTGTGAGCCATGCATGTAGGTCGATAGTAATTGGGCTGTTGGCGTCTGAACAAATAGTATATGTGATAATAATATTGCCCTCACGACAAGGCGTGTCTTGCGTATTAGTGACTGTAATGTCTGGTGGCTGGATACTTCCAGGTCCTGGGAGCGTATCACAATAAGTATCCGAACAACCAAGGTAATTAGTTACAGTCAGACAGAGTTCGCCACCGGCCGAAAGATTAACAATGTCATACGGATGGCAAGGTAAGACCGGTCCAGTCAAGAAATAGGGAATGGACTCTGAAGTAAACGTTTGACAATTATACGTCCACTCATAGGACATAATAGAGGTGCCTTCTCCGGGGTCACTAGTGCTGCAAATATATCCGATGGAAGTTTGCTGACCTGAGGGTTCACATGTTATAATTTCAGTATCATCGCAACTATTGAATTCAAACATAGCTGTCGGCAGAAATGTTGTATCACAGCCACCACATGTTTGACCTGTTGAGAGGCCTACTGAAAAAATCAGAATAATGGGCAGAAATATTAATTGCTTCATAGGGAAAAAATTTTGGTTCGTAAATGGTCTCAAATTAAATCAAGTAATTTTTTCATGTCTTCCATTTTCGTATATTTTGCGTGAAGTCCGTCAATTATCGTGTAAGTCTATATAAAATTTTAGTAGAAGAAATGGAGATTTAATGAATTCCAGACTCATGAAACATAATAAAGGCTTGGCACAAAATGACCCTCAAATACCGGGCATGAAATTCTAAAATTTATTATTGCGGAAAATAGGAATAGGGAAACGGCAGTACAAAAAGTAAACGTAGACTTAATTGCTCATGACGGATAGAAAGCTGGAGCCCTCATCCGTACGATACGTCCTAAGGTATTACATATAATAATGATCCATGAAGGGAGTACTTTTTTAAATATTCCTGCCGCCATCAATATACTTGTCATAAGTCATACGCTACTCTACAAATCTTCCATCCTTATGTTCCTACGGAGCTCTTCACTAATGCGCCGTAACACCAATAATTTCGACCTCGAAACCTATATGCTTCATACAACCTCTTAGCAAAATCATGTTTATGAATAAATTAAATTTTGTGCTCTTTTACTTCTTCTGTAACCGGTAAGCTCAGTCAGTGTATCACGGTACCCACTTTATTTCATGGGGTTGAAGAATATTTTCAACAAATCACTTAAAAAACAAACACACGAAGAAATGCGCAGCACTGAATTCACATACTAGCCCGGTTCGTCAGATACCCATTACGTTCAAAATAAGAAAATATGAAACCAAACGTACCGATTCTAAGGAAAGATTGTGTATTAACCCAACTATCAAGAGTACCCGAGGCGGGAGTTACGCCTACGGCGCACGTGCTTCTCCTCCCTTGTGGTCACTTCGTGCCCGAGGCGGGAGTCGAACCCGCACGCCCTAAAGGACACATGGCCCTCAACCATGCCTGTCTACCAATTCCAGCACCCGGGCGGTGCGAAATGCGCGGCAAATATACATGATTGACTACAATCTCTATGTCTTTTTACGTAAGGCCATAACATTACCAAGAATAATGCAAAGAATTCCTACACCTGCATAAATATCGGGTCGATATCCTTCAAAAATTGTCGAAATCGTAAGGGCAATTACAGGAACAAGAACTATCGCGTAGGCGGCCTTGCCCGGTCCAATTTTTCCGATCAACGTGAGATAGGCGGTAAAAGCGATAACCGAACCAACAACAGCAAGGTATATTAGTGACAAGATGTAAGGCAGTGATGTGTCAAAATTCAATGATTTACCGAGAATAAGAGCAATCAATATCATTGTCGAACTTCCATATAACATCCCTAAAGCATTTGTAGAAAGGACGGGCAATTTTAACTTTCTTTGAATATGGGCTGATGTAATGTTTCCCAGAGATGCAAAAACAATCGACACCAGGCAGAATAATAATCCTTTGAGTTGATCATTACTCACTGAAAAATGTTCGAACTCCGCTTGATAAATTAAAACGGTACCTATTATTCCGGCGATAGCTCCATAAATAACCCTACGATTGATTTTATCTCCTAGAAGAATAAAACCAAAAAATAAATTCAAAAAAATGAGTGTGGAAAATGCCACGGCAACAAGGCCACTGCTAAGATACTGCTCAGCCTGATAAACAAACCAATAATTAAATCCAAAAAGTAACATGCCTTGTAAAGCAATAAAACCATGCTCTTTTCGTGAAAAATTCATTTCAATTTTTCGGATTCGCAAAAACAGGAAAAGCAATCCACCTGCTAGTCCAAATCGATAGGCCACTGATACGATAGGGTCCACAACTCCCAATTGATAGGTTATAACATACCATGTAGAGCCCCAAATAAGTGCAGGCAGAAGAAATAAAATGAAATTACTATTTTTCATTTTTACGTCTTTTTAGAATAATACTTTCATTTTTACCTCTCAACTTCAAGTATTTTACTGGCATATGAATATCAGGTGTATTTATCGGTCAATTTATATTTAATTATAATTTTTATCGACTTTATAACGGCTTATATAAGGACATGTTCAGTCCAATAATCAATTTTCAGGTAGTCCAATAAATGCTGGACAATGATTGTTGTTAATTATTATTTAAAGTTTTGGGCAAACAGTCTATTTCAGCTAACTTCAAGGATATCGCTCACTTCCAGTCCGCCCTTCTAAAATTAATTTATCACTTAAAATCAAATGAAATGAGTATGATGAAACATGTATCTTATTCGATGTCGCTATTTGTGCTGATGGTTCTATTTCAGTCTACAAATCAAGCTCAGACGCTGACACTACCGCGTGTAAGCCAATATGCTGAAGTCAGTCAGCGTGTAGGTCTGACAGATATTACAATTCAATATCATAGCCCTGGTGCAAATGGCAGAGAAATTTGGGGTGCGCTCGTACCATATAATCTGGTATGGCGGGCAGGGGCGAACGAAAACACACTAATATCGTTTTCGAGTGACGTCAAAGTAGGAAATTCGGACTTGGCTGCTGGTACGTATGGTCTCTATATGGTTCCTAATCCGGAATCTGTAGATATTATCTTTTCAAAAGCAACAAAGAATTGGGGCACTGTGGCACCAACAGAAGAGCAGATTGCTGCACGAATCACAGTAAAACCAATTTCTGTTGATCACCAGGAGTGGTTAAGCTATGATTTTACGAATAGAGGTGGAAGTGAAGTAACCGCTGCACTCAACTGGTCCACGTGGTCGATTCCGTTTAGCATTACAGTCAATGTATCCGAAACGGTGCTAAGCTCTATGCGCGCAGAATTGAATGGTCTACCAGGCTTCGGGTATCTGGGTCGTGAGCAAGCAGCTCGATATTGCCTGCAAAACGCTGTCGCACTTGATGAGGCTATGGCATGGATAGATGGAAGTATCAATTCGGAAAAGCGATTCAGCAATCTTAGTGTAAAAGCGGGATTACTGAAGAAGCTCGGTAAAATGGATGAGTCTGAAAAAATAATGAAAGAAGCACTCGCGATCTCAACACCGAATCAAATGAACTTCTATGGTTACCAGTTATTGAACAGCGGCGATGCAAAAGGCGCCACTTCGATCTTTTTGGAAAACATTGAAAGAACGCCGAAATCACATCCATTTTATTGGGGTTTTGTCGACAGTGTAGGTGAAGGCTATCTTAAGCAAGGTGATCACCAAAATGCTTTGAAATACTATAAAATGGCTAAGGATCATGCCCCAGACAACCGGCATGCCTACCTGGATGATGTCATTAAGCGTATCATGGACAAACAACAATAAAAGGTATTGGTGTAGCCTGGTATTGGTGTAGCCTAATGTATCTCCTTGGAAAATTGCTACTTAAACATTTAATTTTCACAATATGAAGATTCGCTGCGAAAATATAGAAAAACATATTAAAAAAATATTACATTTGTAATTCATCTAATAAACAGTAAGTTATGGATTTATTCATCCCTCTTGTAATCGCCTGTTCTGTTTTGCTTTTCTTCAGTTCTGCTATCACGGGTACACCGAAAGAAGCCGAAACTTCTTAATATCGGATAAAGCCCTAAGGCTAAGAGGGTAATACATATGGGAAATAAACCTTATATTTGCTGTACCAATAGATTGGATCAACCGCTTCTAAAATGGACGAAGAAGTTGTTGAACAAACAAGTAAAAATCAATTATGATATGCTATACACTGCTTTTGCATGCAGTATAAAGGATTAGTTTTCTTATTTTATGACCTTAGTCGAAAAAGCCTATCTAATGAGATAGGCTTTTCGCATTTTAATACTATTGACTAAGTTCAGCGGTCCACTTAACAATGGACTCCTGAATGCGTTCTCTTCGATTTTCCGGATTAGGATGTGTACTGAAGAACTCAGGTTGTCTATTTGGTCCGGCGGCTCCCTCCAGAATATCCATGACTCCAATCATTTGTTGTGGATCATAACCCGCTTCCATCATAAATCTTATTCCCAGGTCATCAGATTGCAACTCCTGATCTCGACCATAGCTCATATTCACCAAATTGGCAATCATAGTCGCAGCCTGGGCCGTTCCATAATCGCCGGAAGCAATGACAGCCGCACCTGTAAGTCCTTGAGTTAATTCTTGCTTTGCAATTCGCTCTGCGCCGTGACGTGCTACAACATGTCCAATTTCGTGCCCTAGCACACCGGCTAACTGATCTTCACTTTTCAATTGACTGAATAGGGCCTCCGTAATAAATACTTGCCCACCGGGTAGAGCGAAGGCATTGATTGTCCTTGGGTCCGCCAATAAATGGAAATCATATTGATAGTTTGTTCGTCGGGCAATCGAGTTATCGACTAATTTATTTCCAACGCGCTTAACCAATTTTTGTGCTTCTGAACTTGGGTGTAGCCCGCCAAACTGTTGAATCATGCTCGGGGTTGATTGCAGGCCTAAGGCTATTTCCTGATCAACCGTCAAGCTGACATTCTGGCTTTCACCAAGTATTTCATTGTACTGTGATGTGGAGCAATATTTAAATAAGGCGAAGCCCGCTATAATCAACCCGATAATTAACGTCCCTTTATTGAAGCCTCGTCGTCTTCCATAAGGTCGTGCTTGTTGCGGATTTCTTCTGTATGCCATAATGTTTATTTATTTGATGATGTCGGTATGCTTAAGATAATGGATTTTCAATAATAGCCGCATAGCCTTGCCCAACACCCACACACATCGTCACGAGCGCGAATTTTTTTTCTGTTCTATTCAATTCCCTCGCAGCACTCAGTAGTGTTCGCCCCCCGGTCATACCCAGTGGATGCCCAATAGCGATCGCGCCACCATGCGGATTGATGCGTTCATCGCGGTCATCAAGTCCTAAGGACCTAGTGCAAGCCAATACTTGCGCAGCAAAAGCCTCGTTAATCTCGATGACATCTATGTCCTCTAAAGAAAGGCCTGCTCTGGCAAGCGCCAATTGACTTGCCTTCACCGGTCCAATTCCCATAATTTTTGGTTCTACTCCAACCACCGCAGACGACACGATTCGCGCCATTTTTGTCAATTCATATGTTTCACAGGCGCGTGCTGACGCAATGAGCGTGGCAACAGCGCCATCATTTAGACCGGAAGAATTACCAGCCGTCACAGTTCCACCTTCCTCTTTTGATTTAAAAGCGGTTCTTATTTTACTCAGGACGTCCAGTGACGTATTTGGTTTGATGAATTCATCTTCTGAAAACAAGACCGGATCCGATTTTCGCTGCGGTATGGATACCGGAACAATTTCTTCGGCCAAAATTCCATTCGTGCTTGCAGCGGCCGCTTTTTGTTGGCTCCATAGAGCAAAAGAATCCTGGTCTTCACGCGCTATATTAAACTTTTGCGCGAGATTTTCCGCCGTCTGCCCCATGCTGTGTGTACCATAAAGTTTTTCCATCAGCGGATTCACAAAGCGCCAACCAAAACTCGAATCATGCATTTGTGCATCTCGACCATAGGCCGAAGAGACTTTAGAGATAACAAATGGTCCTCTTGTCATGTGCTCTACCCCTCCGGTGATAAATAGATCGCCTTCTCCTATTGCAATGGCACGACGAGCGTGCACGGCAGCCGAGAGTCCTGAAGAGCATAAACGATTTACCGTTTCACCCGGAACATCAAATGGTAATCCCGCCAGTAAAAGAGCCATCCGTGCCACGTTTCGGTTGTCCTCACCAGCTTGGTTTGCACACCCCAATATGACATCATCAATTTTATCTTTTGGAATTTGAGGATATTTATCCAACAAGGTTTTTATAGGCAATGCGGCTAAATCATCTGTTCGAATTGACGAAAGAGTGCCTTTAAATTTACCCACAGGTGTTCGAAGCCCATCAATTATGAAAGCATCATGCATACATTTAATTTTTTAATCTTACTTGATAAAAATCGCCCAACAAGCTACCAGGATTTTGACGTACGATATACTGTCCCATTAAATTGAGCGACAATTTCATCGTGCTGGTTTCTTACCTCAACACGATACCAGGCCACTTTGTTAGCTTTTCGAATTTCCGTTGCCAAGGCTGTTAGTTCGTCCCCAACATGTATGGCGGCTAAATGTGAAATGCTTGTTTCAATGCTAACGCAATGGACATCATGCCCATTTGAAGCAAAAGCAAGAGCACTATCGGCAAACGAATAACTAATTCCACCGTGTGCTATACCAAAGCCATTTGTCATTTCTTTTCGTACCGTCATTTTAAGCTGTACATTTCCTGGTTCAACATGTACTATTTGTATTCCCAGCCATTGGCTGAATCCATCACTATTGTACATCGTCTGTACATTTTGTTTCGCCTGTTGCTTAGGATTCATTATCTAATTGAAATAATTTTTTTTGTAGTTACGCGTCCATCAGGCATTATGATCTTTAGTAAAAATAATCCGGGACCAAAATTCCAATTGTACACTGATTGATCTACAGACAATTCATCGAGTAGTTCGCCTGTGCAATTATAGAGTAGTATGCGTGAAAACAACATGTCAGTTTGCAGTGTAAACAGTTCTTGTACTGGCATTGGATAAATAGTAAAAAGGGGATTTTCAGGTATATCTAAAGTTGATGAACTCGGATCGAATGTCAGCTTAACAAGCGCATCCGTAACTTGTCGATTCGCTCGCATACCCCCCGCTAATAAAAAATTTTCATCATCTATCTTGGCCACTCCGCGAAAATCCATTTGGGGCGTAAATGCAGCATTCCATGTTACAAAAGAATTGGATGCAACATCGAAAAGTCTAATTGTACCTGTGGGAGATACGGTCCCACTTCCATTATAGGCAATACCGTTGAAATTATAGGTTACCTGAGAACCGCCAAACCAAATAGGATTTCCATTCATTGTAGAAGCGGCCATGCGATAACCCCTGGCCTCGTCCGTCATCCAGCCAGACCAGGCAATATCCAGAGGGTCAGCAGGATTAATAACACCCTTTCTAAAAAATCGGGTCGCATTGAAGGCTCCGAGCAATGATGCCCCTCCAGCATAAAAAATGGTGTCTCCAATAATTTCTCCGGACCCACCGAAAACTTTAAAATCGTTCGTATTTGGAACTGGTGTCCCTTCTGACCAAACATCCGTTATTGGATTATATACTTGTACACGAATAATATTTGTGGTATTGCTCCATCCAGTAACTACATAGATCAAGCTATCGCGCCATACGGCTTGAATATGATCATCGATGGGATATAATAAATCGGAGGCGTCTGCCAGAAATGTATCTGCTTTGATATCTAAAACATGAACACTCGAAAATGATCGTTCATTTTGATTACTAAATACTTCATAACCTCCGATGATATAAATTTTATTTTTTAGATAGGAGGCACCTGCAGCAATTCGTCCATTCCCATTAGGTAGCTCAGGTAAAGATGTCCAAGAATTATTATTTAGGTCATATTTATAACAGCGTTTGTGAATACCTGACCAAATTTTAGAATTGTCAATTCCGCCAAAGGAATATACAAAATAGTTACTATCAATATGGGCACCTATTACGGCGTTGTTGGCGACTTCCTCTGGCATAGCGGCCAACTCCGTGAACATCCATTCGCCTTGTCCATAGCTGTACACAGAAAAGATGAAGTTTAGGAATAAAAATGCTAATAATTTAATGAAAGGCATGATTTTGTTATTAATAAAATAAATCATTTTCATCAGACATCCGACGCAACAAGGGGCTCACTCGATAACGGTCCTCATGATAAACATTGTACAAATCATCAATTGTTTTGCACACGTGTTGAATACCTAATTCATCTGCCCAGGATAATAATCCCTTTGGATAATTCACCCCTTTTGTCATCGCCGTATCGATTTCATCGCGAGAAGCAACTCCGAGATAAAGAGCATCGGCGGCCTCGTTAATCAACATGCAAACTATTCGATTGGTAATCATTGAGCAAAAATCAGTATCCCGATTTGGTTCTTTTCCTTCATCTATGGTATAATTATAAAATCCTTTACCCGTTTTTTTGCCTAAATAACCAGCATGCACTAATTGTTGCTGACTAAAGGAAGGACGATATCTCGGTTCGTGAAAATAAGCTTCATACATGGATCGTGTAACTTCAAAGTTGACATCGTGACCTA
Source organism: Saprospiraceae bacterium (assembly GCA_028279185.1). Lineage (GTDB taxonomy): Bacteria > Bacteroidota > Bacteroidia > Chitinophagales > Saprospiraceae > JANQSS01. Next base: position 72,106 of record JANQSS010000169.1, read on the forward strand.
TAAAATCCATAAGCGTAAAAGGGCCCATGCGGAATCCTGCTTTTACTGTCATTGCGTAATCAATAGTAGCTATATCCGCTATTCCCTCATCCAGCATTCGTAATGCTTCGCTATAAAAAGGGCGTGCAATACGATTAACAATAAAACCGGGTGTATCCTTTGCCAACACAGGAATCTTATTCCAGCTTTTCATTAGATCAAAACATGCCGTTACATGAGAATGGGCGGTTTGTAGGGCAGGAACCACTTCTACAAGCTTCATCAAAGGCGCTGGATTAAAAAAATGTAAGCCAATAATCCGTTCGGGAATTGAACAAGCGGCAGCGATGGCTGTCACCGGTAGTGACGATGTGTTGGTAGCGAGCAGTGTCGAACCTTCACAAATGGATTCAAGCTTTTTGAAAACCGATTTTTTAATTTCAATATTTTCAACTATTGCTTCTATTATCAGGTCACATTCCTTAAAAGACGACATTGATTCAATAAAAAAATGTCTCGAAAAAATTGCCTTTGATTCCGCATCCGTTATTCGTTCTTTTTCAACCAGTCGGTTTAATATTTTTTGCAGTTTATCACGAGCCTGTATACGTGCCTCCTGACTAGTATCAAATACTAGAACATCATGACCGGCCGTAGCACCGACTTGAGCAATACCCGAGCCCATGGCCCCAGCACCAATGATTCCAATGCTATTTATTTCCATAAAGGATTTCTTTTAAGGATAATTAACGGCCAATAAACTTTGGTTGGCGTTTTTCCAAAAATGCTGCGACTCCTTCCTTAAAATCCTCTGAATGCGTGGCCGCGGCTTGAATTTGGCTTTCAATTCCAAGTTGAGTATCCAAATCGTTGGAAAGACTTCTGTTTAGTGCACGTTTCGTCAATCCAATGGCAACAGTGGGCATTGACGCAAGTCGTTTTGCAAGCGTATAACATTCTTCATCGAGCAATTCATCGTCCACAACTTTATAAATCATGCCGATTCTTTCTGCCTCCTCCGCCGTAACCGTTTCTGCTAACATCATCAGCGCTTTTGCCTTTTGCATTCCAATCAACCTAGGTAAGTAGAAAGTCCCCCCTGTGTCCGGGATAAGTCCAATTTTTGAAAACGCCTGAATAAATTTTGCCGATCGTGCAGCAACGACTAAATCACATGCAAGTGCAAGGTTCGCGCCGGCCCCTGCCGCCACCCCATTTACACCGCAGACGACGGGCTTCTCAAGTTCAGCCAGTCGTTTTACGATTGGATTATAATGCTCGTCGACAATTCTAGTCACGTCTATACCATTGTCTTCTGAGAATTCTTTTAGGTCTTGACCCGCACAAAATGCCTTTCCATTTGAAACTAATAATAGTGCGCGAATACTGTCATCTTTAGCCGCTTCATCTAAAAAACCTTGGACGCCCAATGCCATGTCTCTCACAAAGGCATTATATTTCTCAGGTCGATTTAAGGTAATCTTACCAACTCCTTCGATATTTTCAAATTGCACTAATTCCATCAATAATCATTTTTTAATGTGGTCGTGAAGATACATGTTTTGCATCTGTACAGCACGAATTAATAAGGCCTGCGCACTTGTTTAATGACACTTGAAATAATCAAAAGGTTCGAGGCACTTGTTGCATTTCCAGAGGGATTTGCATGCGGTTGACCCAAATGCACTTATTTCATCAACCGAATCACTTTTGCAAATAGGGCATCGTACGGGATTATTGTTTCGATCCGGGTTCGGAGGTGCTATTCCATATTGTTCGAGCTTTAACCTACCTTCTTCGCTCATCCAGTCTGTCGTCCAGGCAGGTGATAGAACACGCTCAATTCTATAATTTTCAATGTGTAAAGCTGCCATGGCTATTCGAATATTGGCTTCGATCATATTCATTGCTGGGCATCCGCTATACGTTGGCGTAATCGAAATGACCCATTCATTGGAAACAAATTCTACCGAGCGTAAAACGCCGAGGTCGTCAATCGTTAGGACGGGAATTTCTGGGTCACAAACTTCCGAAAGTGCTTCGTAGATATCTAGTCTGACGTGCGATTGATTTTTCACCATTCAAGTCCCGGGTATGCTCGTTGAACGTATTGCAATTCTGACAAAATATGACCGAGATATTCAGAGTGAATTCCGGTTTTTCCACCTGTTTGGAAATATGAAACCTCTGGTTTTGTTAGCGTAGCTGAATTTAATATTTCTAAACGAAAAGAATCTATTTGTTCTTTCAACAATGCGGGGCGTGGATAAATATTATTACTAATTGCGATGTTTTCGAAAGCCGCAGGCTCAAACATTTCCTCGGCATATTTCCAAAGATCATTTATGCTCGTCTGAACGCGTACATGGCTTTCTGATGTTCCATCACCTAATCTTATCAACCATTCACTGGAATATCTTTTGTGATATGCAACTTCCTTAATTGATTTTTCTGCAATTGCTGCTAATTGTTTATCTGCGCTGTTTTGCAGCGCATGAAGGAAAAAGTAATGCCAGCTATCATAAATAAACTGCCTTGCTATGGTCGTCCCAAAATCTCCGTTTGGTCGTTCACATAAAAGATAATTCGAATATTCTCGTTCTACACGTAGATAAGCAATCGAATCTTCTGTTGCATTTCCGCCTGTCAATTCGGCAGCGTATTGATAATACATTCTTGCCTGGCCAATGAGGTCCAGCGCTATGTTGGTTAGGGCAATGTCTTGCTCAAGCACAGGGCCGTGCCCACACCATTCAGATATCCGATGCCCCAAGATTAGATTATTATCACCTAAATGAGTAACAAGTCGAATTAAATTGTCTTTCAATTGATCGTTATCCATTTTTACATGTGATTTAATTCTTCGGGCAAATTATAGAATGTTGGATGCCGGTAGATTTTATTTTCAGCCGGATCAAACAATTCGGTTTGCTCATCGGGATTACTGGCAACAATTGACGTAGAAGGAACAACCCATATACTAACGCCTTCTTGTCGTCGTGTATAAACATCACGGGCATTTTCTATAGCCATATCTGCATCTGCGGCATGTATACTTCCCGCGTGCTTGTGTGATAACCCATTCTTACTTCGAATAAACACTTCCCACAATGGCCAATCATTTTTTTTCATATAAAACCTTTACTGCGATTATTAAATAATTCTTAAGCGGAAATTGCCTTTTGATCAGCGATTTCTTTTTGTTTTGCCGCATAGGCCACGGCTGCCTCTCGCACCCAGGCACCTTTTTCATGCGCACTAATTCGCGCTTTCAACCTATCTTCATTGCAAGGTCCATGACCTTTTACTACCCTCCAAAATTCATCCCAATCTATTTCTCCAAAATTGTAATGTTGGCTTTCTTCATCCCATTTTAACTCCGGATCCGGGAGGGTAACGCCCAATATTTCTGCTTGTGGAACAGTTGCATCAATAAACTGCTGTCGCAACTCGTCGTTGGACTTGCGTTTTATCTTCCATTTCATTGACTGGGCACTATTGGTGGACTCTTTGTCACTTGGACCAAACATCATGAGCGAAGGCCACCAGAAACGGTTGACAGCGTCCTGAGCCATAGCCTTTTGCGCCTCACTACCCCTGCATAGGGTCAACAATATTTCATATCCCTGGCGCTGGTGAAAACTTTCTTCCTTGCATATTCGGACCATTGCTCGTGCATACGGTCCGTAAGACGTACGTGTAAGCATAACCTGATTCATAATGGCAGCACCGTCAACCAGCCATCCAATTGCTCCCATGTCCGCCCACGCCAAGGTTGGATAATTAAATATTGAAGAATATTTAGCCTTGCCTGTATGCAAATCTTCGATCATCTGTTCTCGTGTTGCACCTAACGTTTCGGCAGCACTATATAAATACAGGCCGTGTCCCGCTTCATCCTGCACTTTTGCCAGCAGGGCAGCCTTACGCCTAAGCGTCGGAGCTCTCGTAATCCAATTTCCTTCTGGCAGCATGCCAACAATTTCAGAATGCGCGTGCTGAGATATTTGTCGAATTAAGGTTTTTCGATATTTATCAGGCATCCAATCCCGTGCTTCGATTTTCTCTTCGCGATCTATTCGCTCCTGAAATCTAGTTTCCAAATTATAATTTGATTCCATAATCAACTATAGATTTAAATTGCTCTGTAAAATACTAAACTCACCATACTTCGGAATGTTGCAAGTTTTTAAACTAGCAGGTACTATTTTATACGTCAAAACTTACCTCCACGAAATCAGTTTTTGCATGGGCTTGACAGGCGAGAATATACCCATCCGCGACCTCTTCTTCTTCCAAGGCAAAGTTCGTTGTCATTTCCACTTTACCGGAAATAAGTTTTGCCTTGCAAGTGGCACATACACCCCCCTTGCATGAATAAGGTAAGTCCATACCGGCGTCAATGGCTATATCAAGTATCGCTATATCTTGCCTCGACTGCACATCAGCAGTCAACCCATCAAGAGTCACTCGTATCTTTCTCTCCTGGTCCAATGTTGTAATTGTCTCTTTTCGATTCTCATCTGACTCCGGATTATAAAATAATTCAAATTTTATTTTGTCCTGGTTGACCCCGAGTTTAGGAAGTGTTTCTTTTAACATCATAATCATATCAAAGGGACCACAGAGAAACACCTTATTTAGGGATGATGCATCTAAAAAATATTTAAAAAAAGTAGTACACTTTTCTGTATTTATTCTGCCTGAAAACAAGGGAGAATCTGTCGACTCTTTTGAAAGCAAATGAAAAAGCTGAAAACGTCCTAAATACTTATTTTTAAGTGCCTCTAATTCTTCTTTGAAAATTATTTCTTGGGATGTTCGATTTCCATAAAATAAGGAAAACGTGCTATTCTGCTCAGTGGCTAAAATTGTCGATACGATTGACAATACCGGTGTTATACCTGATCCAGCTACGAAAGCAACATAGGAGTTATTATTTTGGGCCAAAGGAGCGTGAATAAAATTTCCCTCCGGGGTAGAAACGAGTATGCTTTGTCCGGCCGACAATTCCGTATTCGCCCAGGACGAAAAAACACCATTTTCCACTTTTTTTATTGCGACTCGCAATTGTTCACCTGGTTGAGAACATATCGAGTATGAACGTCTAATGTCTTCGCCCTCAATCTTCTTCTTTAGCGTCACATATTGACCAGGAATAAATTCGAATTGCTGGCTCAATGAGACTGGAATATCAAATGCAACAGATACGCATTCTGCGGTCTCTCGTCTGACTTCCGAAACGGTTAATTCGTGAAATTTCATGAGGGGCCAAAGATAAGAATTTGGTCACCCCATCATCTTGAAATCAGGCTTGATTTTATCATTTGAATTCCCGGTACTTTACTTTAGTTGTTGATCACAGCAAAATGCAGGATCATTAATCCCGCGCAAAAAGACTAACACGCTTATGTATAACATGAACCGCCTTTCGTAGAAGAAAGTTAAATAACATGCATTATTGCAAGAATTGACCTAATTTTAAAGCATCGAAATCACATTGTGGCTGCTCAGCCATATACAACGTATATTCTAGACTATGAATAAATCGATTCCAATTACTTTCATTATTCTCTTTTTCAGCCTGGTCATGGTCGGTCAGGATTTTCAATCTTACATAGGATTTGGCGGTAATGACAGCGTGCGTGTCTTATCCAGCGATGCCTATCAACGCGATGGATGGACCGAAGTCGCAAGCGGAGCTAAAACGATAAAGGGTGACGGCCTTCACTATTCGTATATGACAGCTGCTAGATTTCTGGAACATGCCGCTCTTGGTGCGGAAGAATGGCAAATTCAACATGCCAGCCAGTACGTCAACAATTTCGAAGGCTGGATTGACGAGCAGATAGGAGAAACACCTACCTTAATGTTACCTCGTATTCGCGAAATTCATCAGGAGGTCAATGAATGGATACTCTTGCAAGGGGGAGATTCCACTGAATTAAGCTATCGTCCAAGCTGGCAACATTTCAATTATGCATGGTGGAATATCAATATGACAAACAACGATTTATTGCGCCAACGGATAGCTTACGCTTTGAGTCAAATACTTGTTATATCCATGAATTCGGACCTCCAATCACACGGTTGGGGAACGGCAGATTTCTATGACATCTTTGTAACTCATGCTTTTGGGAACTATCGCGACATACTACAAGATGTTACATTACATCCTTGCATGGGGTTCTACTTGAGCCACCTCAATAATCCACGAGCAATACCCGATGAAAATATTCATCCTGATGAAAATTATGCCCGGGAGATAATGCAACTATTTTCTATTGGGTTGTATGAGTTGAACCTGGATGGCAGTCGTAAAAAGGATAATGATGGAAATGACATTCCAACTTATACGCAGGAGGACATTACTGAATTGGCGAAAGTTTTTACAGGACTGAGCGTCTCGGATGTCCTACCAAATATGTACATCGATGAAGCCGAATTTGGTGTTGGTATTTACCTGGGCGATTTGACTAAACCAATGGCGATGTATGAAGATTGGCACGAACCCGGACCAAAAACGATTCTTGGCGGCAACTTAATCCCCAATGGTCAAAGCGGAATGGAAGATATTGAGGATGCTTTGGACATCATATTCAACAATCCCAATGTTGGCCCTTTCCTTGCACAACGGCTTATTCAGCACATGATTAAAAGCAACCCATCACCGGGATATGTGGCACGCGTGGCCAGTGCATTCAATAACAATGGCAATGGTGTTCGAGGTGATATGTCAGCTGTATTCAAGGCCATATTACTTGATGATGAAGCTCGCACGTGTAGCGCGCTTTCAAATCCGCAACACGGCAAATTGACAGAGCCATTTTTGCGCTACACCAAATTCGCGAGATTTGTAACCAAAGAACATTATTATAACAGAATTTGGAACATCGGATACAACTTTTATACGGCGACAACTCAAAGTCCTTTGAGTGCGCCAACCGTTTTTAACTTCTTCTTACCAGACTTTCAACCCAACGGTGAGATTGCCAATAATGACTTGGTAGGACCAGAATATCAAATCCATAATTCGCGTACGAGCATCGAATACATGAATCAAGTCAATAATCAGGCCTTTTGGACCTATATAATGGATGATTGGGAAGAAAATAGCCCGGCGGTATACATCGATTACCGCGAGGTAGAACCTTTTGCAAAGGACCCTGAAGTGTTAGTAAATTATTTAGACAAACACTTCACGCGAGGTATGATGACTTTAGAAACACGCGAAATTATAAAGCAAGCTATTTCTCCGCTGATCTATGGCGATTATCGCTTTGATCGGGTGCGCCTTGCTACCTATTTAACTCTAATTTCTCCTGATTACGCTGTATTGCGATAATAAAAGACATGACTTTTTATGAAAACGAAAAATTCAATATCAAGAAGAAAATTTATAGGCCAGTCCAGTTGCGCAGCCATTGGGTTTTCGAGTTTTATGAGTGCATTGCTCAGCTTGAAATCCATGAGTGCGGCCGCAATGGCGAATTCTGTCACTACTGCCTCAGGAGATTATAAAGCACTTGTATGTTTCTCCCTATCGGGTGGCAATGACGCATTCAATATGCTAATGCCGCGTAGCGGTCTTCCATACCAGGAATATGCAGAAACACGCTCAAATCTTGCAATTGCCATCAGTGACATGTTGGCCATTAATCCTTTAAATCCTGATGGTCGAGATTTTGGTATCCATCCAAGCATGATGAATATTCAAAATTTGTTTAATAATGGCAGACTCGCTTTTATTAATAATGTCGGGACTTTAATCGAACCTTCGACAAAGCAACAAATTTATGATCGACTGGTGGATTTACCACTAGGATTATTCTCACATTCGGATCAGTATCAACAATGGCAAACTGGATTACCACACGAACGTTCTAATATAGGTTGGGGAGGAAAAATGGCTGATTTAATTCGAGATATGAATAATAATCAGAACATTTCGATGAATATTTCTTTATCGGGCACCAATGTATTTCAACTTGGAAATGACGTTATCGAATACACAATAGATCCTTATGATGGAGGTATCGGAATTTATGGATATAATCCGGACAATATGTACGACATAATGAATATTATGCGTACACAAGGTATTGATAATATGCTCGAGGCATCGTACGCTGATATTTATAAAAAGACATATGTCGATGTTATTCGAAATGCACGCGATTCAAATATTGAATTCCAAGCTGCACTGGAATCGTCACCCTCATTTGACGATATATTTAGCGAAAATGATTTGTCACAGGCATTTCGTATGACTGCGCGTACCATCGCCGCCCACCAAACATTGGATGTGAGTAGGCAAACATTCTTCCTTGACTTTGGTGGTTGGGATCATCACGATGAGGTGTTACAGGAACAAGCAGGTATGCTTTATTTAGTTGATTTAGCGCTAAGTGAATTTAATCAAGCGATGGAGTCAATTGGTTGCGTCGATATGGTAACGACCTTTACAATGTCCGAATTTGCTCGGACACTTACATCCAATGGTAATGGAACGGATCATGCCTGGGGAACAAATGTCATGGTTATGGGAGGAGCAGTAAATGGCGGATATATGTTTGGTGATTATCCATCAATAGCCCTTGATAATCCGCTCGAAATTGGAAATGGAACCTTAATTCCCACGTTGTCAACCGACCAATATTTCGCTGAATTGGCGATGTGGTTTGGGGTGGCCAAAACAGACCTGGCTTTACTGTTTCCAAATCTTTCTAATTTCTATAGTATTAGTTCACCGAATAATCCAATAGGATTTTTAAATATTTAATTATGCGGTTTTCTTTATTAATTATTAGTGGCATTCTATTCTGCACTCAATTTAGCTATGCGCAGTGTTTTCCTGAACGACACAGTACAAACTGGTACGATGGGTGGATGTCCTGTTCAACGGCACCCAACCCCAATTCCGCTCGTGCGATGTCTCATTGGATTATGTACGACTTGGAGAACTTATATGAGTTAAACAGAACCCATATTTGGAATCATAACGAGCCGGGTAATTTAGGAAGTGGTGTTCGAGAAGTTGCCGTGGATTATTCGTTAGACGGTTCGACGTGGACTGCGGTTGGCATATTTACTATTGGCCAGGCGAATGGATTGCCCACATATGAAGGTGAAGCTGGTCCAAATCTCGGCGGGGTCGAAGCCAGGTATGTCTTGTTGACTGCACTTTCCAATTATGGAGCAGATTGTTTTTCACTCGGTGAAATCCGAATAGAAGCCGAGGAAGTAAACGTATCAGTCAGCGATCAGAATGAAGCGAATGTTTGTTTAAAAGTTGATGTATTTCCAAACCCCGTAAAGGACATCGCTCGTGTCTATGTCGAGTCAAGTTGCCAAGGCGAAATAGCATATCAGTTGTTTGACCTACTTGGAAAGCAAATTAACAATGGCGACGTCACCGAGATAGTAGATGAAAAAGGTTATTTTTCGTTAAATGCTTCTGGATTGAATTCGGGTGAATATGTTCTGGAAATTCAAAATCAAGAAGGTGTTATACGAAAGACAATTCTCAAATTGTAAAAATTCTTGTCCTGTTGTTTAATTATTGAGAATTTCAACAATCTAGTATACGATTTACTGCATCGCGAATGCTTGACTTTTAAAAATTATCCAAACCCATACGTGTTTGTTCTTTTCTTAAGATAAATCGACTTACTTGGCATTTATATATCTTGTGACGATTATTGCAGATGACTATGGATAAAGTGCTCGTCACAGGAGGTACTGGATTTATCGGATCACATACAGTCGTAGAATTAATTGAAACTGGATATGACGTTGTCATAATCGACAACCTTTGTAATTCCCGAATTGATACGTTAGATGAAATCGCTAAAATATGTGGGAAAAAACCCGTATTTCATCAGTTCGACCTCCGCGATGAAAATGCATTAAATGCTTTTTTCGAAAAGGAAAAAGACATTTCTGCGGTTATTCATTTTGCAGCATTTAAGGCCGTTGGCCAATCCGTCAAACATCCAATCCAATATTATGATAACAATGTTGGTGCTACGATAAGTATTTTAAAAGCAATGGCGATCCATGGCGTAAACAATTTTATATTTTCTTCTTCCGCCACAGTATATGGCGACCCGGATGTGTTACCGATTGATGAGAGTGCTCCCATTAAACCTGCTACGTCACCTTATGGAAATACGAAGCAAATAAACGAGGAAATGATCAGCGACTTGGTTTCATCCAATTCGTCATTTAAAGCAATATCACTTCGGTATTTTAATCCAATTGGAGCACATGAATCTGGGTTAATTGGCGAATTACCATTAGGCGTTCCGGATAATTTAATTCCTTATCTCACACAAACTGTTGGGGGATTGCGAGATGTACTTTCTGTTTTTGGAGGAGATTATGACACCCCAGATGGCACATGCATCCGCGATTATATTCATGTGGTCGATGTAGCCACTGCGCATGTAGCGGCCCTTAATCGTCTTTTAACTGGTAATTTTCTTGAACGTTATGAAGTATTCAATATTGGCACGGGAAGAGGGTTTTCTGTGTTGGAAGTAATAGCCTCTTTTGAAAAGAGCACTGGTGAACGGGTAAACTATCAAATTGTAGATCGTCGTCCTGGTGATGTTCCGGTTACCTTTGCTTCAACAACATTGGCCAATAATCACCTACAATGGAAAGCCAAAAGATCATTGGATGAAATGACGCGTGATGCCTGGCGCTGGCAAAAAAACCTGAAACGTGGCGATTAGTATAAAGGAAAATTTTTCATCATGCCTTTAACTTCTTCATGAATGGCCTGTTGCCTCTTTTCGTTACCGATATCCATTATGACGTCATCCATATATCCCACAATTTTTTGACAAGCTTTTTCATCTAATCCTCGGGTGGTGATTGCCGGTGTACCTATTCGAAGACCTGAGGTAATCATGGGTGATTTATCATCAAATGGAACCATGTTCTTATTCACTGTGATGCCCGCCCGACCAAGGGCATTTTCGGCATCTCTGCCACTTACGCCTTTGTTACGCAGGTCGATTAACATGAGATGATTGGATGTGCCACCAGAAACGATATTATAACCTCGCTCTACGAGCACCTCTGCCATGGTTTGTGCATTTTTCATTACCTGTTTACAATATTCTTTGTATGCAGGTTGTAGGGCTTCACCAAATGCCACGGCCTTTGCCGCTATGACATGTTCAAGCGGTCCGCCTTGCATACCTGGGAAAACACCAGAATTCAAGATACCTGACATTTTTCGTAAGGAGCCTTTTTTAGTTTTTAAGCCAAATGGGTTTTCGAAGTTTTTGCCCATCATGATCAATCCGCCTCGAGGCCCGCGCAGTGTCTTATGGGTAGTTGATGTCACGATATGACAGTGTTGCATGGGGTCGTTGAGCAAGCCTGTTGCAATAAGACCAGCGGGGTGCGCAATATCCGCCAATAAAAGAGCGCCAACATCATTGGCAATAGACCTGAAGCGCGCATAATCCCAGTCTCTCGCATATGCCGATGCACCGCAAATAATTAATTTTGGTTTTACTTCATGCGCTTTCTTTTCAACAACGTCCATGTCAATAACCCCTGTCTCCCGCGAGACACCATAGAAATGTGGCTTATAAACTTTTCCCGAATAATTAACAGTAGAACCATGAGACAAGTGTCCACCATGCGACAAATCAAACCCTAAAATATTGTCTCCCGGTTTTAGCACAGCTAAAAACACAGCGGCATTTGCCTGGGCTCCGGAATGAGGTTGGACGTTTGCATATTCGGCACCAAACAACTCTTTCAACCTATCAATGGCTAACTGTTCAATTTGATCGACAATTTCACACCCTCCATAATATCGTCGGCCCGGGTATCCTTCGGCGTATTTATTTGTTAAGCACGTGCCCATTGCATCTAAAACCGCCTGGCTCGTAAAGTTTTCACTCGCTATCAATTCAATCCCAAAACGCTGTCGTTGGAGTTCTTCGTCTATTAGATTAAAAACCTTATGGTCCATTTTTTTTAAATTAAATGAGCGGTAAATGTAATGTAATTCGGATTTCATGCCGGCAATTATTTACAGCTTATGGTGAAATTAAAAAACAAAAGCCCTGCTTCAGATTGAAGCAGGGCTTTTATCTAAAAAGATGAGGAATATTTTAGTAGCTCACTCCTAATGCTTTCAATGTTTCAAAATCCAATTGGCCAACAGGAAGTCCATTGTCTTTTTGGAATTTGATCAATGCTGCTTTTGTAGCGGCACCCATAACATTGTCAACTGGACCTGGGTCGTATCCTCGGTCGCGTAGAGCAGCTTGTACTCGTCTAGTTAAATCGGCTGTTACAGCTGTGTTACACACTACTTCTCTCCATTCTGTGAATCCACCTTTCTTCACAAGGCGACGTTTTGTAACAGAATTGTACTCAGCAGGAATTTCGACAGAAGAGATGGAAGCCGGTTTAACCAATTTCTGGTATGAACGCTCACCATATTCCGCTGGAATTTCAACTGTTTCCGTTGAGGCGGGTGTTACCAATCGCTGATACGAACGGTTCGTATATTCTTTACAATCGCCAGGACTAGCGTCACCACCATACGTGATAAATTCTGTTCTTCTATTCGTACGACGGCCGGAAGCCGTTTCATTAGTAGCAATTGGAGATAATTCACCTTTTCCTTCGTAGCTCAAGCGGCTAGCACTAATACCTGAATTAATCAATACATCATATACAGCTTTGGCACGACGTTCAGATAAGCTTTGGTTACTTTCCGTTGATCCAACATTGTCAGTATGTCCAACGAGTTTGGCTGTTACACCAGCTTCTCCTTTAAGCATTGCCTCTAGTTTAGAGATTTCAGCATAAGAAGATTGAGTCAATACGGCAGAACCTGTTTCGAAATTGATGTTTTCAAGGATCATTGATTTTCCACCACAAGGGATCGTACGAGTCGAAGCGGCAGAAGAAAGTTTTTGCCAAGATCGCTCACCGTATTCCGCTGGTATTTCAACCACCTCAGTAGCAGCAGGCTTAACCAATTTCTGGTATGTACGCTCACCGTATTCTGCCGCAACTTGCTCAGTTCGCGTTGAAGGAGCAATAGCTCGGCGGTAAGTACGCTCACCATATTCCGCTGGAATCTCAACAGTAGTTGTTCCGGCTGGCTTAACCAATTTCTGATACGTACGCTCGCCATATTCCGCTGGTATTTCAATAACTTCTGTTGACGCAGGAGTTACTAATTTTTGATATGTACGCTCACCATATTCCGCTGGTACAGTAACTGTAACCGTTGCAGCTGGTGTCGTCAATTTTTGATACGTACGCTCGCCATATTCGGCTGGAATTTCAATAACCTCAGTTGCGGCAGGTGTTACCAATCGCTGATATGTACGCTCACCATACTCAGCAGGAATCGTTACGGTCTCTGAGGACGCCGGTTTAGACATTACAGTATATGATCGCTCACCATATTCAGCAGGAATATCGATAACTTCTGTAGAAGCAGGTGTCACCAATCTTTGATACGTGCGCTCACCATACTCAGCAGGAATATTTATCTCTTTTGTACAATCATCTCCGTTATCTGTGTATCCATCAGGACACCCGACGCGAACTCGCTTGCTGATGGTTCTGTATTGTGCAGGCTCTTCGACCAAACACCACACTAAACAATCATCAGGATTAGCAGACAAACAATTTCTGTCCGCACGTTTTTTAACCCATTTCGTGCTCGCGGGCTTAACTTCAATTGTTTCTGTATCTGTTCTGTACTCAGCTGGTACTTTTTCGATTCTAGATGACGCTTCTCTGATTAAAACACGCTCTGTAACAGGCTCGTATACGGCAGGTGTAGATACGATGCGCGTTGACGCTTCTTTCAATAGGATGCGCTCCGTTTTTGTTTCATACTCCGGAGGAGTAGTTTGAATGACTGTTGAAGCTTCTTTCAACAAAATACGCTCTGTGACAGGCTCATACACCGCTGGACGTGCAACAATACGCGATGACGCCTCTTTGAGCAGCACACGCTCTGTGACAGGCTCATAAATGGCAGGCTTGATAACCACTTTCTGAGAGGCCTCTTGTAAGAGAACTCGCTCAGTCATTGTTTCATAAACAGCCGGTTTAGGTACGATGCGTGTTGATGCCTCTTTCAATAATACCCGCTCTGTTACTGTTTCGTATTCGGCAGGAGTGGCGACAATTCGTGAAGATGCCTCTTTCAAAAGAACACGTTCAGTCACAGTCTCCCAATTTCCATCGATGGCAACAACTTTACCATTGTTATATGCTCGGTATTTTCCCGAGTTGTCTTTGTCACTTCCGTCGCCAGAGGCACTTTGGAAATCACCGCCAACATTTCCAGTTACTACCCATTGACCTTGGTTATTGATGTAACCGCTGATTCGTGAAGTAGAACCTGCATTATCAGGAAGAATGTTTGAAGCAGCCTCTTTGAGCAGCACGCGCTCTGTCATTGTTTCGTACTCAGCAGGACTAGGTACAATCCGAGTGGACGCTTCTTTGAGCAATACGCGCTCTGTGACAGTCTCGAATTGGGCCGGGACAGCTGCCAATGTTGGAGCTGTTTCTGCGCGCATTACGCGTTCAGATGCTGGTTCATAAACAGCAGGTTTAGGTACGATACGAGTAGACGCTTCTTTTAATAAAATTCGCTCCGTCATCGTCTCATATTCTGCTGGTGTGACAACCGTTCGTGTTGATGCTGGGCGAACAAGGATTCGCTCCTCTACATCCTCATACTCATCGGGTATCAAGCACTTTGCATAGCACTTGCCAGGTTCGCCATTTGGCGGAGTTTCATTGGCAGTGGGCTGAGCGAAAATCGCTGTAGCGCCAAACGCAAAGAGTAATGTTAACATTAAGTACAATTTCCTCATCTTGAATTGATTTTACTTGATTAAAAATGTAGGGTTTTATAAAATAAATTATAAACTTCTATGGTTAAATGGTCAGTGGTTTTTTGGGGAAGCAAATATAGTGGATAATCTCATTTGTATCCGTAACGATGCTATTTAGTTCCCCGTAAGTTCTTAATATACCACTTTTCTTCAATATTACGATTTCGTCCTTGTAAACAGAATATGTTTTCGATGAAATTTTTCCTCTTCGGACAACCTCATTTGGTAACGAATCGATATAGTGACGCATGCTTTTCGGAAGGTCACCAAATTCAGCATCAGAGCTCGACGCTAAAGCAAACAATTCCCGGTTTAACAATCCTTTAGCGACGATGGACAATTCATTAACATCGCTGTTAATCAACAACTTAAGTAGTTGAATCACGTCGCTGTCATCCAGTTGACTAAATCTTGTTAAACATTCAGTCTGCGATATATTATCCGCATCGCGCATGAAATTCACTAGTGTTACATCAGGCAGGTTGTCACCATTAGTGATCATTTTCCTAATTTTCTCAAAAAATAGCTTTAGCATTTCCTCCGCAGCCACGACCATCTTGTGGTGATACACTTGTGCGTACATCAGTTTTCTAGCAAGTAGGAATTTTTCTATAGAATTTATGCCTTTCTCTTCTACGACCAGTCGATTTTCGCGTACATTAAGCATGTGAATTATTCTGTCATAACCAATCACGCCTTCCGACACCCCAGTAAAAAAAGAATCGCGCGCCAAATAGTCCATTCTATCCAAATCCAGTTCTCCAGAGATTAATTGGTGAAAGAATGGTCGATTATACGAGTTGTTAAACATGGATAGGGCCAGTCCAAGCCGCCCTTGATACTGATCGTTCATTTGATCGAGGAACATCATCGTCAAGGTTTCATGTTCACGGGCTACAAGTAAACCCTCCAAAGAATGACTTATAGGTCCATGTCCAATATCATGAAGAAGTAACGCAACTTGGAGGGCTTCTTCCTCTTCATCGGAAATTGCGATTCCTTTTTTTCGTAAAATGGACACAGTTCGGGTACTGAGATGATATGCGCCCAGAGCATGATGGAATCGCGTATGCGTTGCACCGGGATACACCAAATTGCAGAATCCTCCTTGTTTAATGCGCCGCAGGCGTTGGAACCAGGGATGATCAACAAGTGACATTATCAATCCGGTAGGAATATCGATAAATCCATATACCGGGTCATTAATTATCTTGATCTTTGCCATAACCGTAATAATAAGAAATTAGCAATCGTTTATAAGGTCTTTGACGTCTGAATTGTTCGTTGGGGAAGTCAAATTAACATCACTTGAAAAAAATACTATGTCAGAAATAAAAATTCTTTGGGCCGATGATGAAATTGATTTGCTCAAACCGCAGTTAATCTTTCTCAAGCAAAAAGGGTATGCCGTAAGCACGGTTACCAATGGGCACGATGCACTCGATGAAATTGAATCAGATCCTGCGATCGACATCGTCTTCCTGGATGAATCCATGCCTGGTCTCACCGGAATTGAAACGTTAGAAAAAATCAAGGGAATCAATGCTAACCTGCCTGTAGTGATGATAACCAAGAATGAGACCGAAGATATCATGGAAGAGGCAATAGGATCCCAAATTGCCGATTATTTAATTAAACCTGTCAATCCTAATCAAATATTATTATCGCTCAAAAAAATTGTCGACAATCAGCGCCTTGTCCGGGAAAAGACAAACCTGGATTATCAGAAGGAATTTAGGAGCATATTAATGGATATTAATGAGGGACTCTCGCTAGAGGGATGGAAAAACACTTACCAAAGAATTATTAATTGGGAGTTGCGCTTGGACGAATCGGAGAGTACGGAAATGGGGGATATATTAAATATGCAGAAAAATCAGGCAAATATCGAATGGTCTAAATATGTCAAAAAGAATTATCAGGATTGGATAAATGATCGACCAAATGACCTGACCTTCTCGGATACGCTGCTCAAATCGAAGGTCTTTCCACATTTAGTAGATGGACGTCCAACATTTGTCATACTGCTAGACAATCTTCGCTACGACCAATGGAAGGTAATAGAACCAATTCTTAGTCGCAATTACCGGGTCGAAGAAGAGGATTACTTTTTAAGTATATTGCCGACATCGACTCAGTATTCACGTAATGCAATTTTTGCCGGCATGATGCCCGCCGACATTGCAAAACACTTCAAGCAATATTGGCTTAATGACAACGATGAAGGTGGCAAGAATAATTTTGAAGCGGAGTTGTTGAGTAATCAAATCAAGCGTGTCATTCATCGCGATATAAGACATAAGTATTTTAAAGTAAAGAACATTCAGCAAGCGCGAGAAATAGACGATAAAATACTGGATTATGTCAATCAGGATTTAACAGTCATCGTCTACAATTTTATAGATATGATGTCACATGCTCGAACAGAAATGGAAGTTCTCAAGGAGTTGGCCGGTGACGAAAAAGCCTATCGAAGCTTAACCAGATCCTGGTTTAACAATTCTCCCCTGTGGTCCGCTCTTCAAAAACTATCTGAAAAAGATGTTCAGCTTTTTGTAACAACGGATCACGGTACCATACGCGTCAACCAGCCAGCAAAGGTTGTCGGTGATCGTGAAACAACAACTAATTTGCGATACAAAATGGGCCGTAACCTAAAGTATCAAGACGGCGATGTGCTCGCGATTCGAGAGCCTGAGTCCGTTGGTCTTCCAAGCACATCAATAAGCTCCAGTTATATATTCGCCACAGAAGATCGATATTTTTTATACCCAAATAACTACAATTACTATAATCGGTACTACAAGGACACATTCCAACATGGTGGTATATCGTTGGAAGAAATGTTCTGCCCTATAATTCGATTAAAATCACGATAACAGTAAGAATCGAAATGATTCTAATTCCTATCATGGTTAGTATACTGTGTTACTTGGAAAAACCCGACCGAAGGTTTCAAAAATCTTGTCTCTATTCTGTCGATCGATCAAAAATCGAATTTTAATTCCGAGAGTCGAGGGCGATTTATACTCTAATCTGCCAAAAGTAAATATTAAAAAGGATGACTCCGTATACGAAGCCACAGAATCATATGTGTAACGATAGGAATGTCTATAATTCGAAACAACAAAATATTCATCACTGCAATCTATTCGATGTAATTGAAATACCGTTTTATATAGAATAAAAACGGTTGCTAAATAAAAGAGAAGATTTGAATATGGAAACCAGGCTCCAATATGAAATACTTGCGACTCTCCAACGAAAAAAAAGATAGTAATAAGTCCGTAAAACACAATGAAAAATGTGGGTACGAATATTTTAAAAAAAAGCGTGAAGTTGGATGATAGACGGATCATATTTTTTCACGCTTTTTCTCTACACGAGCGGCGATAACAATACTTACTTCATACAGAATGAAAAGTGGAATTCCTATGAGCAATTGTGTAATCATATCGGGGGGTGTTATAATAGAAGCCAATACCAATATTGCTATTACAGCATGTTTACGATACTTTTTCATGCTCTTTGGACCGACTACTCCTAGTTTAGCTAGGAAATAAACAAAAATTGGGAGTTCAAAGACTAAGCCAGCCGGGATGGTGAACATAGTCATGTAATTAATGTACGATGCCAGCGTCGGTGCACTCGTCGCTCCCACATTATAACTCGATAGAAAGGAAATGGCAAATGGGCTTATAATGAAATAACCAAAAAGCACTCCGGAAATGAATAGAAGCGAGCATATGAGAACAACTCCTCTTGTAACTTTTCGCTCCTTTTCATACAAACCCGGTTTTACGAATTTCCATATTTGCCAAAATACGTATGGGAAGGCGACGATCAGACCAATCCAAAATGACGATTTTAAGTGGACAATAAATTGCTCACCTAAATCCCTTGTAAGTATTTCAAAAGGTTGTGGTTCGAAACATAGAAAGCTTGAAAGTTGACAGATTATCCGATAGGTGATAAAGTCTGCCTCCTTTGGCGCGAATATGATCTGTTCGAAAATGAAGTCTTTTGCTAAAAAGACAGCTATGCCCACCAACACAATTGCAAGGAATGAACGTAAAATATGCCATCTGAGCGCCTCTAGATGTTCAAGAAACGACATCTCATCAGCATTCTTTTTCTTTATATTCAATTGATCCATTGCCATCGGTTGTCAAAGGTATTTTTTTCTGTTGAATCAGGTGATTAGACGAAATAACATATTGCTAGTTGAATCGGACCGTTACCTTTGGCGTCTATGTTAATCGAAGTCTTAATTTTTGCCGTAAGTCTTGTGGCACTGATAAAGGGGTCTGACTGGTTCATTGAATCAGCCGAACGAATCGGACTCTCTTTAGGCATCCCATCATTTATCATTGGGGTTACGATTGTGGCTTTCGGCACATCCCTTCCCGAGTTAGCCACTTCTATCGTAAGTGTTTTAGAGGGGCAATCAGATATCGTAATCGGCAATGTGGTTGGTTCCAACATTACTAATATCCTATTGGTCATTGGCACAGTCGCTCTTTTTGCAAAACGTGTTCCCCTGCGAGCAAACATAATGGATGTAGACATACCGATGTTACTGTTCTCGGCCATCTTCCTTTTTTTTGCCTTACATGATAATCGTTTGTCCTTACTCGAGAGCTTTCTATTTATTGCCGCATTGGTAATATTCCTTATTCATTCACTTAGTTCAGCTGGTGAAGAAAAAATTGAAAAGTCAAAGATTCATTTCAAAGACATCCTATTGTTTATTATCGGAGGAGTATTCGTTTATTTAGGTGCTAAATACACGATTGAATCACTTATTCAAATGGCGACGGCTTTGGATATTGGGGCTGAATTGATAGCCGTAAGTCTTGTCGCCCTAGGCACATCACTTCCTGAAGTTGTCGTCAGTTTAGCAGCTGTTAAGCGCGGCCAAACAGATATTGCCATTGGTAACGTCCTGGGGTCGAACATATTCAATACATATGCAGTCATGGCCATCTCTTCCTTCTTTGGAACATTAGGTTTGCCCGAATCCATTACTGCATTTAACCTACCTTTTATGGTGGGTGTTACGTTTATCTTTGCCTTTCTTTGCATCTCAAAACAAATATCAAGGTGGGAAGGTGGAATGTTGATTCTATTCTACTTCTACTTCTTGGGCAATTTGATAAATCAAGTTTAGGATATGTTTGGAAATTTGGAAGAACAACAAGCTAAGATGGCTGCAAAGTTGGCCGAAATTAAATTGAATGCGGAGGCCGGAGACGGCAGCATCAAGATTGATGGCAATGCAGCCGGTCTTATTGAGAATGTATCTATATCACAAACGCTTGTCGATTCGGGAGACAAAGAGCAGATAGAAGATCTAATGGTTATAGCTGTCAATCGGCTATTCGAATTGATTAAGAAAACCGAAGCGGCAGAAGCCAACTCCTTGTTAAAAGACATGCTCCCTCCAGGCATGGACGGTTTGTTTGGTGGATAATAGGATTGGCTGGCCCCATAAAATATGTATTTCAGCGGGCTGACATATTGATTAAAGATGCAAATACGTTAATTCGTAAGTATGAAGGAATTTAGTCTCACATTGCTTTTATCTCTTTTTGGATGTAGTTTCATTTTGACTACAAGTGTCTGTGCGCAAAGCGATTATCTCTTTCTAACCGATTTTGATAATTGCGTTTCAGATGATATGTCTCCTTTAGGGTTGACGGTTTCAACACAGGGAAGCCCTAGTTGTGTTTGTTCACCCAGCGGAGATGCGTTTGCCTTTAATGACGCTTCGGACGCATTTGTAATTCAAGACAGTAATTTACGGTTTCAACAAGCCTTTTCCATTTCGATTGTTTTTCGACCTGACAGTGATTTGGATGATCAGCGGATCATAACCTACACACAGGATTGCATTAGCGACCAGGGCTTCAAAATAAGTTATCATGGAAGCCGACATACTTTAGGTTTTGAATTGAGCGAAGCACTTGGTCGCAGTGTTTTTTTTGAACTTGATCTGGATAGAAACCGCTGCTGGCATGCAGCCACCTTCGTAAAAGCAGGTGCCAGTTATATCGCTTATTTGTATGGTGAAGAGGTCTTTCAAACGCAGGCATCAGCGACATATGATGTTGGACAAAATGCGGTATTAATGATTGGCACAGGTCCATGCGTCCCTGTTTTGGCCAATAGTTTTCAAGGTGCCCTTGATTACATTTCCATTTTTGATGAAATTCTTCCCATTCTTGATATTCAGGCATTAAACTATCAGACAGATCATATCATCACGCCCAATGCATTGATCTTCCTTAATGATCAAATCACACCAGAAGTCGATGCTCCATGTGCGACTAGTTTCCTATGGTCACCAAGTACTGGTGTAAGTGATATCAACGCCATGATGCCAGAACTGTCTCCAAATGAAACTACTACGTATACATTACAAATAACGGATGGTGGTTGTCAAGTTTTTGATAGTCTGCGCGTACTGGTTGTCGACCCTAATGAGGTGACTTGCGAAAAGCTAATTCTTCCGACAGCTTTTACACCAAATGGCGATCAACTTAACGACACCTACTTTATTAGTAATGGTTTTGTTGTCGATCGATTGATACGATTCGAAATTTTTGATCGCTGGGGCGGGAAACTTTTCACCACTTCTGACGTCACTATGGGGTGGGACGGCCAACACCAGGGAAAATATGTGCATCCAGGTGTTTATGTTTTTAAGGCGGAATTTGAATGCAATGGTGAAGTAAAAACTCAGGTAGGAAGCTTTTCGGTACTTAATTAACACGATCATTCTTTGGCTTCCACGATTGTTGAAAAGGGATACATGAAAATGAATTTAATCATAGTGATATGTTTTTTTTGGACAATGCAATCATGCACGTCAGAGTCAAATGACCAATCAGCCAAAACAGAAATCACATCCGATCATTCATATCAAAAGGACACAAAACCCGTTGATGACTCCTTAAATAAGCGCCGACCAGAACCTAAAGTAAATGACAAACCCGAGGATTTTGAGTCGGAGAAGTCCAAAAAGATTGAGCCACCACCGGTCAAACCAAAAAAGCCCGAAGCGACCAGCAAAAAGAATGCGCAAAGCGACAACATTCTGCCTGATGTAAAAAAGAATGAACCAGGACCTTCGACCAAAAAAACCACCAAGTATAAAACGAAAAAAACGGAAACAAAGGAAGTTAAACCTCCGCCTCCACCCATAGAAAAAGCCAAAATCTTTTTCCCAGATACATTACATGATTTCGGATTTATAAATGAGGGTGATACAATTACGCATTCATTCCGATTTATAAACGATGGTAAGGCTCCATTGGAAATTCTAGATGTTCAGGTGTCTTGCGGATGCACGGTTCCTTTGTATTCCCTAGCAGAAATACTACCTGGCCGCTTGAGTAAAATCGATGTTACCTATTTGAGCAAAGGAAAGATCGGGTCGCAAATCGCTACGATCGATGTCCTGACAAATGCGGAAAATCCAAGTCAGACCCTGTACCTAAAAGGTGTAATTCGATAAAATGAATCAAAAGCACATCGCCATTTTTGCATCTGGCGGAGGATCTAACGCCGTTAAAATATTTAATTATTTTCACGATAACCCTTTTGTTAGCATTGTGACAATTGTTGCGAATAATCCAAAAGCTGGAGTTTTATTTAAACCGGAGTTTTCAAAAATCGATAAAAAAGTTATCGACAAAAATTCCTTCAAGGATTCTACCGAACTCATCAATTATTTGTCAACGAAGCGTGTTGACTTAATCGTATTAGCTGGATTTTTATGGAAAATTCCAAAGGCGTTACTGACCAAATTTCCAAATCGTATTATAAATATTCATCCAGCTCTTCTACCAAAATATGGAGGAAAAGGCATGTATGGCCGGAACGTTCATGAAGCCGTATGGCGCGCAAGAGATACGGAAAGCGGGATGACGGTTCATTATGTCAATGAAAAATACGATGCCGGTGCAATAATATTTCAATCACGATGTAACGTTAATGACGCGCAGTCTGCTGAGGAAATAGGGAAACGAGTTTTACGATTGGAACATAAATATTATCCGCAAGTAATTGAACAGGTCCTTTTTAAACGGCTATAGAATTACTTATCGTTGGTTCTACTTCATATCCAATGTCTGCTTAATTTCGACAATTTCATAAGACTCTATGATATCACCGACTTTAATGTCATTGAAGTTTTTAATGGTAATACCACATTCAAACCCACTCTTCACTTCTTTCGCGTCGTCCTTAAATCGCTTCAAGCTAGACACTTCGCCAACCACGCCTTCTTTTGTGGGATAGACTACAATCCCATCGCGAATAAGGCGAATATTTGAATTACGAGTAATCTTACCTTCAAGGACATAGCAACCGGCGATTGTCCCCACCTTGGATATTTTGTACGTTTCCCGAATCTCAACCTGACCCAAGATTTTTTCTTCCTTGGTTGGCTCAAGCATACCTTCAATTGCCATTTTGATTTCTTCTATCGCCTCATATATAATTGAGTATGTCTTGATTTGCACACCCTCTCGTTCGGCAACCTGGCGAGCCCCGATTGACGGCCTTACCTGAAAGCCAATAATAATGGCGTCAGAAGCGCTAGCCAACAGCACGTCTGATTCAATAATTTGGCCAACAGCTTTGTGTATCACATTCACACCAACCGTCTCTTGGGACAATTTTATCAATGAATCCGACAATGCCTCAACTGATCCATCTACATCCCCTTTGACTATGAGGTTTAACTCTTTAAACGTGCCCAGTGCGAGTCGACGACCTATCTCATCCAATGATATTCGTTTAGCGGCGCGTGTGTTTTGTTCTCGTAATATTTGTGATCGTTTTGTGGCGATACCTCTCGCTTCTTGCTCGGAATCCATCACCTTGAAATTCTCGCCTGCCTGAGGGGCACCTGAAAGGCCAAGCATAAGGACAGGAGTAGAAGGCCCTGCTGTTTTTATTTTTTTACCGCGACCATTGAACATGGCTTTGACTTTTCCACTATGTTCTCCGGCAAGAACGACATCCCCAATGGACATAGTCCCGTTTGCTACGAGCATTTTCGTTACATATCCGCGTCCTTTGTCCAATGATGCCTCTATGACCGTGCCGGATGCATTCTTTTCTGGATTAGCTTTTAAATCTAATAGTTCGGCTTCAAGTAGGATTTTTTCCAGCAACAATTCGACATTTTCACCTGACTTAGCGGAAATATCCTGAGACTGGTATTTACCGCCCCACGCTTCTACCATGAGATTCATGCTCGCCAGTTCTTGTTTAATCCGTTCCGGATCAGCACCTGCTTTATCAATTTTATTAATGGCAAAAACTATTGGCACGCCTGCCGCCTGCGCGTGTGAAATCGCCTCTTTTGTCTGCGGCATTATGCGATCATCAGCGGCAACAATTATAACCGCTATATCAGTTATTTTAGCTCCTCTGGCGCGCATGGCTGTGAAGGCTTCGTGACCTGGTGTGTCCAGGAAGGTAATACGCTTATCATCTGCTCCGACACGAACTTCGTATGCCCCAATGTGCTGCGTTATACCTCCGGCTTCACCTTCTGCAACATTTGCCTGTCGAATGAAATCAAGCAAAGAGGTCTTACCGTGGTCCACGTGTCCCATTACTGTAACAATAGGAGCGCGTGGGGTATCATTCTCCAAACCGTCATCATCTTCTTCTTCAACAGCTACTTGTTCTTCAGCGGATATAAATTCGATTTCGTGCCCAAATTCCTCAGCGACAAGTTCTATGATTTCGGCATCCAGCCTTTGATTGATCGAAACTATAACGCCCAGGTTCATGCACGTCATAATAACTTCGGTGGCTGAGACATTCATCAAATTGGCCAAATCCGATACCGAAATAAATTCTGTGACTTTTAATTTCGCGTCCACTTTTTCGAGCTCATCAAGTTCTTTTTTCTCGCGAATTATATCTCGTTTATCTCGACGAATTTTTTGTCTTTTCGATTTGCCACCTCCTCCTAGTCTGGCCATTGTAGCCTTGATTTGATCTTCAATTTCCTTTTGAGAAATTTCCTTGACCTCTTCTTTTTTCTGCCGTTGCTTGCGTTTTTCGCGTTCTATATCACGTGCCGTGATTTTCTTTCTCGTACGTTTTCGCTTACGTTTATTGTCTTCAACCGTACTCTTAGGCGCTTCTTTCTTTTTCGGTTTGGCTTTTTCGATTTTAGATTTATCGATTTTACCAAGAATTTTCAAGCCTTTTAATTGCGGGGTATCCGCACGAATCATTTCCTCTTTATTACCTTCTTCTTCATCGGTTTTGCTTTCACCTTTGTTCTCTTCTTTCTTCTTATCCTTTACATCTTTTTCTTCTTTTTCCGCTGTGGGCTCCTCGACAGCTTCCTCAACAATTTCTTTTTCGACTTCTTCTTTTGTCAAATCGATTTTGCCGATAACCTTGATTTGAGGTTTGTCTTCTTCTTTTAGCGTTGCTTCAATGACTTCCGCTGCCGGTTCCTCTTTTTCGGGGGCCTCTTCGGGTTTAGCTTCCTCAGGCTTTGGTAGTGGTGCAAAGATTT
The DNA here is from genome assembly GCA_028279185.1 of Saprospiraceae bacterium. GTDB lineage: Bacteria > Bacteroidota > Bacteroidia > Chitinophagales > Saprospiraceae > JANQSS01. Next base: position 97,546 of record JANQSS010000169.1, read on the forward strand.
TTTTATCATCTTTTTGTTCTTCCGCCTTTGATGGTCTATTTCCCAGAATGAGCTGATCCGCTTTCTCCTTTACTACCATTGAATTTTGAAATTCCTTAAGTAGTTCTGCGTACATTTCATCAGAAACTTTTGATGTCGGTTTATTCTCGATTTCATAACCCTTTTCTTTAAGAAAATCCACTATGGTCGAGGTTCCGACATTTAATTCTTTCGCTATTTTAATTAGCCTTTTCGTCATTCGCTATTAGCCGTACTTGATTTAAATTTTATTTCTAATTTGAAAACTTAATTTCAAAATTTGATTGTCATTAGCACATACTCATTGTTCGCTATTCTTCAAATTCCGAAGCCAATATTTTCATGACTTCGTCAATCGTTTCATCTTCCAAATCTGTCCTTCGTACGAGGTCTTCCTTTGTCAATTCCAAAACTGAACGTGCCGTATCACAACCTGTCGATTTAAGTTCCTTGATTATCCAAGCTTCTATTTCATCAGAGAATTCATCGAGATCGACATCTTCAATTTCAAAGTCATCCGAATCACGGTAAACATCAATTTCGTATCCTGTCAAAAGGCTCGCCAATTTAATATTTGAACCACCTTTACCAATTGCCAAGGACACCTGATCTGGCTTAAAAAAGACAGAAGCTCGCATTGTTTCGTCGTCTAATTCTATCGATGAAACTTTAGCTGGCGTCAATGATCTTTGAATGAATAGTGTTTTATTATTGGTAAAGTTTATGATATCAATGTTTTCATTTCGCAATTCACGGACGATACCATGAATCCTTGACCCTTTCATCCCAACACATGCACCGACAGGATCAATCCGGTCGTCATAGGATTCCACTGCCACCTTCGCTCTATCACCTGGAAATCGAACGATTTTCTTAATAGTAATCAATCCATCTTCGATTTCAGGAACCTCTTGTTCCATCAATTTTGCTAAAAACTGTTCAGCCGTTCTAGACATAATCACAATAGGGTTATTATTTCGCATCTCCACTTTTTTAATAATCCCACGGACCATATCCCCTTTTTTGAAAAAATCACCACGGATCATGTCCATCCGAGGTAAGATTAACTCATTGCCGGTAATGTCATCAAGTACGAGAAGTTCTCGTTTTAATACTTGGTGTACTTCTCCCAGGACGATTTCGCCAATGCGGTCTGAATATTTTTTAAAGACTTCATCTTTTTCTAATTCCATGATACGTGATATCAAGGTCTGACGAGCTGCCATAATTGCACGTCGCCCAAAGTCTTCAAGATGAAGTTGCTCGTAGCATTCCTCTCCTATTTCATATGAATCATCTATTGCCTGTGCCTCGCTTTCTGAAATTTGTTGTGATTCGTCCAACACCTCACCATCTTCAACAATTTCTCGCACGCGCCATAGTTCAAGGTCTCCTTTTTGTGTATTTACAATGACGTCGAAATTGTCATCAGAACCAAATTTCTTTTTTATCAATGTTCTAAATACATCTTCCAGAACACGAACCATTGTTGGTCTATCTATATTTTTACCGTCTTTAAAGTCTGCAAATGTTTCGACTAGATTTAGCATGACATGTTATACTATTATTAATTAAATGATATTTTTACTAAAGCCTCATCAATTTCCGAGAGGGTTGTTTTAATTATTTCAGTTTCTTTATTTTTTTTAGATGGAATTGTTTCAAAAACTAATTCCTCATTAACAATTTCCAGAAAGCGAACGTTCAAGTTTTTTCCATCTATCATTTTCAATTTAAACAGCCTGTTTTTATGCTGTGGAAATTGCCGCAGCATAGTCAGTGGCCGCTTAACACCTGGTGAAGACACTTCCAACGTATACGTTTCACTTATTTCATCATCTTCGTCCAAAAAGCCCTCTAGGTAGCGACTAATTCGTCTACAATCATCAAATTGAACGCCAGAGTCGCCGTCAATGTAAACGCGCACAAAATTAGATTTTGGGTTTGTTGTGACATCAATTAGAAATAACTTTTTGTATTCCTCCTCTTCAAACTTTTTTGAGAGCAAATCGATTATTTTCGGCTTGACTGACTTCTTCATAGATCTTTTACTCCACTTAACAGTACAATTCTCTCAACCCCTCGAGACTCACCAAATAGGTGTACAAAAAAAGGGAACTCAAACAGTTCCCTCGTCTCTTTATCGTTAATCTGGTGCAAATGTATGGTTTTCTGAGTTAACATCAAAAAAAGGCCCCCTCGAATCGCTCCAAGAGGGCCCAAATTCCAGGGGATTTACTGCAATTATTCGATTTTCACAAATCGGAACAGGGAAACTCCTCCGGTATCTTCAATGTGCAGGCTGTAGATACCTGCAGCTAAATGCATCGTATTTATCTGAATATTTTGGAAGCCCGTATTGATTTCCAAACGTTCACGATGCACGATTTGACCCGTCATATCGCGAACCATAATATCCGTTTCAAAGGCTTTTCCTATCCCAATCAGTTCGATATTTAAATGATCTGCAGTAGGATCAGGATAATGCTTCAAGTAGTTGATAGACTTGGAAACTTTGGATTTCCGCAAGACATCACCTTCTTTTGGTTGCTCGCATCTAATAAACTCTTCACAGACAATGACGCAACCATTTCCATCGGTTATTTCAACGCGTATTGTGATATCTCCAAATCCTACCATAAAATTCAAAGTGGGTTGATCGGATGGCCCTTGAATAAAGCAATCGGGCCCAATTAACGTCCACTGATAGGTGACGGGCCATAAACCTCCATTGGCTATTACCGTTGCTACATTGTCGTTTGAATTACAATGGATTGTATCGTCCAAAACAATATGACACGTAAAGTCTATCTCCGGAACAAGTGTAATTGTCTGCGTCTGCGATGCACTATTACCGCAATCATCCACGCCCGTATATGTCCGTTGCCAAATCGAATTAGGTCCTTGTGACTCAATAAAATGGTCAACGTGACTAACAGTAGTTTCACTGCAATAGTCAAATGCTATGACATCGGCAGGCGGTGGCAATGGTCCACAATAAACTGTCTCGTCATTAGGGACACGGAATAAGGTTGGCGCAGTATGATCGACATACTGCACGTGTATGATTAGTTCATTTTCATTGCCGCAAATGTCCGAAGCTACCCATCTGAGTCTGTCCTGTCTAAGTACACCATCTACACAGAGCGGATAGTGGGTTGGGTGGGCCTTGAACAAAACAGTAACGCTTGGGCTACATTCATCGACGAATATGAAACTCGTCGAATCGATATCTTCTATTGCTGCATTACATTCAATTTGAATCGTATCACCAGAGTTTATTCCGTCCAATAGCTCAATCTGTGGAATTGCAAGCGGTGCATCAAGATCATTAAATACATTGTATCTAACCTCTTCAGTAACATTCCCGCAATCATCTTCTGCTGTCCAAATTCGTGTTATAAGCCAGCCATTTGCGCAGATTGTGGTGTCAACTTGTAAGTCGACATCTACCGTATTTTGTCCACAAGAATCAAAGGCCCAAACTCCCAATGCTGCTGAAGAAGTGTCGCACTCATGCTCAGGTAACCCATGTATTATTGGACCTATTTCATCTCGTATCCGAATTATCTGTTCGTACATAGATGAATTTCCACATGCATCAGTCAACATGATGATTCGATATATATCAGACTCACCGGAGCAATCTCCAACATCGATGGTGCTATCGATCTGCACGTTTACCACACTGCAGTCTGCGATATCCAATGGAGGGTATGAATCTCCACATGCCAGCGAAACCTCCAGTTCATGATTGACTAAAATTGGCGCTTCTGTGTCTACTACCTTCGCAAATAGTATTATTTCTTCTATTTCGTCGCAGACATTATTTACCTCCCATCTTAATTCAAACAGCCCTAAATATCCATCCTGAGAACAATCACCCTCGGCCAAAAGCGTGCTTTCAAAACTCACTTTTGCAAAATAACATGGGGCATTAACGGCTAAGTCTTCCGCCCCTATGGGTACGGTCAAATTTCCTTCTGAATTGACTTGACACTCAATTGTCGCCGTATCTCCAATAGTTAACCCTTCAAGATCTTCATGAATAAAGAAGAAGTCCATATTTGTGATGTCACCAAAGACAGCACGTACTGTGTCGAAAGCACGATTATAACACCCGTCTTCTATCATAACAACGTAATCAACCACCTCTAAATCAGGACACTCATCCTGTTCAATTGGAACTTCGTCAATATAAATTGTGTACGATGGACAATTATCATAGATAACTAAATCGCTGTAGGTTAATGCTCTATTACATAACTGATCCGGCGCTGAAAGGATGACGGGGGGGACAGTGTCTGTCAAATGTATGAAAGCCGTATAGCTTGTAGCATTTCCGCAGTCATCTGTGGCAATCCATGTTGCCGCATATTTTTCATAATAACCAAGAATATCACATCGACCTTCGTCCACTAATACATTGGAGAATGTAATGTCTACATCGCCCCCACATTCGTCCGCTGCAACGGCATGTGACACGTCTAAGTCATAAAACCACTGTGGTAGATCAAAATATTCGCAAACAACCTCAACATAACCGCTATCCTGGACATGCTCGAATGCTGGATGTGTTACCTGCAAAATAGGCGCATCCTGATCGACAATGTGAACCAATTGAGAGTCAATTGTTGAATTTCCACAACAATCGGTAGCCGTGTAAATGAGGTACAAGTCATAGGTTCCTGTGCATTGTCTATTGAATTCGACAGTTCGACTACTCAGATGTGCACATTCACATTGATCAGTAGCGGACACCACTGGCAACGCATCCAATCCATCCGTACAAGAAACTGTCAACCCATTGACAATACCAGTAATCGAAGGGGGTATTGTGTCGACTATTCTGAAGTACAGGTTCAATTCAGCCCTATTTCCGCAGTTGTCCTCAACCTCCCAGCGACAATAGTATTCCCTGAAGAAACCATCAATAGCGCAATCACCGACGTTTTGCAACGATTCGAAAAATATGTAGGGGACGTCGTCATCGCAATTATCTGTAATGATAACATCATCCTGGCTGATTCCTGGCAACGTCCAGTCGTCATCATTTGATTGGCATTGAACAAAAATCGTGTCACCATCAGTAAAATTCGGTGCTAACGGATTATTTAAGGTAATTGTAGGGGCCATAGTATCCTGAACAACTATGACTTGCGTGCATGAAGTCGAATTACCGCAATCATCAGTGGCTGTCCAAGTTCTGTTTATGGTCATATTTTCAGGACAATTATCCCAAATAGTCTGATCTACGAATGTCACATCTACATTCGGGTCACAAGCGTCGAATGCTGTTGCCATTCCTGTACCTGTGGGTTCGTGATCATCCTCACAGTTGACCACTACATTTGGCGGGCAGCTAATTGTTGGTACCTGTGTATCTTCTAGCGTTATTTCCGCTGTACACGTGTCAAGTACAGCACCTGTACTGTCGTCTATCATTTCAAAAAGTACGATTTGTGTCCCGGTATTACCGCAGCCACCCATGAAGTTATTATAATCAAATGATGTCTGAAGTGAAGCCCCAGAACACCCAGAAATCATTGCACTATTAATCCAATTTTGTATCGCATTTGTATCCGTGCATTCCACTGTTATGGGTGCCGGACATTCAATTTCGCAACAAAACACCTGTACCAGTGCGATAGCAGCTCGAAGGCTTGAAGGCGGTCGCAAATCATTTCCTTCACAACCCTCTGAATCACGTACCTCTACTTCGTACACACTATTGTTTGCCAAGAAAATAATTTGATCAGTCGGAACATTGATCCAAGGATCCGTTTGATTTATGCGATATTGGTATGGAGCTGTTCCACCTGCGATTTGAAGGTCTACGGGAACCAAAACTCCTATTTGGCCATCACAATCTACTATCGGATCGAAAGTCAATGGCAACGGTGCATTAATTGTGGCCGTACAGCTATCTGTACATGCCGGTTCATCTTGCACATTATCCCTGACGAATGCAGTGTACATTCCCGGAGTCAATCCGGTAAACACAGAATCTGATTGAAAAACCACACCATCTAAGCTGTAGCTATAATTCCCGCTGCCACTCGCCGCATGAATCGTCAGCGTTCCATTGTTATCTCCATCACACAATACATCTGTTGTGGTGATCGTGCATGTTACGAGGCACTCCAGCGGAATGACCGTACAAGCCGTATCCATAGAACTGACAACTGAACCTCCGACTGTTGCCGTATTGAATAGTCCTGACGAAATCTCTTGTGATGTGACCTCACAATCCAAGGTGGATTGTGTCACCATGGTTATATCTACTGTAAAAAAAACAGTTACTAAATAGTGATCCACTTGTCCGATTCCAACCGGTTCATCAATGACAACTAAAAGATCGTTTATTCCATCATATCCGGGATTAATCATTGTTGAAAGTCCTTCCCCGGAATCATAACTTACCATTGAGCTGTCGATCGTCACACCTTGTGGAAAACTTAATGAGTCAGTCAATGTATAATAGGCTAAAACATCACCACTGTTCATGACAGATATTAGATACGTCATTGAATACTGATGCGGAATACCTGTCGTCATTGGTTCCGATTGAACTGACTTCAATATTTGGGCCATTGGATTCGGAGCAGGTCCGCAAGCGGTATCAGACATCATAGGGACTCCACCGCTTACTACTGACGTATTGAATAAGCCTGTTCCGGTTTCATCTGACGTCAACTCACAATCAGCGCTCATTGAAGTTATAACTGAAGGATCAACTGTAAATATCACTGTAACGGAGAATACGTCTGTTTGCATAACATCTACAGTTTCACCTGACACGATTGTGAAATCTGATTGCCCATTGAAGCCCATGTTGATCATAGCACTGTTGCCTTCGCCACTATCATATTCTGCGGAAACACTGTTGATTGTTACGCCAGCTCCATAAGCCAGAGTATCGGTTAAATCATAGATGGATAGTGCGTTGCTTGTGTTCACGATTGTTATCAAATAGGTAATCTCAAATTCGTTCGGATTGCCTGTTGGTATGGCTGTCGAATCAACGCTCTTCACTATGCTCACTCCTGGCATCGGTATCGGTGTACATGCCGTATCCGTCATCACCGGTACGCCACCACCTACAGCCGCATTATTCAATAGTCCCGTACCCGTTTCAGCACTCGTCAACTCACAATCACCTGATTGCATCGTAACGATATTCGGATCGACCGTAAACACTACTGTCACCGAGAATACATCCTGATTACCCACATCAACTGTCTCGCCTGCTACGATCAAATAATCTCCGGCACCATCAAAATTCAAATTAATCGCTGCATTATTACCCTCTCCGCTGTCATAAGCCGCTGTAACTGTATTTACCGTAGTTCCGGCGCCGTACATCAACGTATCTGTCAAGTGGTAGAACGATATCGCATTCCCCGTATTCGTTACCGTGATCAGGTACGATACTTCAAATTCATTCGCATTACCCGTCGGTGTCGCGGGTGAGTTCACGCTCTTCACTATGCTCACGCCTGGCATCGGTATCGGTGTACACGCCGTATCCGTCATCACCGGTACGCCACCACCTACTGCCGCATTATTCAATAGTCCCGTACCCGTTTCAGCACTCGTC
>JANQSS010000183.1 GCA_028279185.1 Saprospiraceae bacterium
AGTGTACGCGAATATAACCGCAGACGTCGAATTCAAAGAAATGTTCAAGAACAATCTGCATCCCGCAGATTTCATTCTAAAACTAATGCAAAGGCTAGACTATTCCATAGTGGATCCGGAAAAAGAAAATATGTTCAAGGAAGCGCGGAAGACTGACAATGTTGATACGGCATACGAATCGCTCAACCCGGATACTAGGGAGACCGGTGAATTTGACTCCGGAACGGACTCTACGACAGTGGTGTATACAGAAATTGTCGAGGACGATGACTCAACTCTTGAAACATTAGAAGAGACTTTTGTGTGAACAGGACGTTAATGAGTTGCTCTGACTGTAAATATGTATATATTATTTTGAGTAAGGTTTCGCTTAAGCATTTAACCAGGTACGTTGGTTTATGGTTTTATACATTTTGAGTAAAGGAGTTTACAGGTACTATAATGTTAGCCTGCTAACACTGGTCTTTTATATACTTAAAAATATGTTAGGTACCTAAGATTACCTCAGGTTATACAGTTAATTGTTTAGAGATTAGTGCCTTTCGTATTCCAGGTTATTGTAGTTCAGTAAATACGGGTATATGAATACTGTAATTAACGGATGTTTGAGTGATCCCATTGTACATACTTCACATTCCTTGGCAATCACTGCCCAGTGTGTTTGTTTCATGTTATTTTTGTAATGATCGTATAAATATTAAAACAATATTTTTTTTAACTATGTAACTACGTATTTTTTACCCCTGTTGCGACGCGTGTATTATTATTGCAAATAACGCACCTACTTGCTGTGTTCTATGAGTTAGACGATTACTGATGCGCACTTGAAGTTTTGCTCATAATGAAAACTATATTGCACGAACTGTACATAATAAAACAAATTTATATACAATTTGCTTTTTCCGTTACGCGGCATAAGGTAATGTATCAGACAGACCACATAGCAAATTTATAAAATTAACTGAACGCAAAGTGAGGCAAATAGAGATAAATGCTAAAGCTTAAAACTGCAATTATGATAGACAAATGCGAATCAGCATCAAACCCCGCTCTATACTAGATAGCTCCCCTGCCTGTAAAGTAAAATTGCTAGAAATGCTAAATACACTGTGCTGAATGCTAAAGAAGAAAATAC
>JANQSS010000186.1 GCA_028279185.1 Saprospiraceae bacterium
ATTTTGGGGTGCGTGCAAACTTTTAGCCAATATTTAATGGTTACGTGCAAAGTCGCCGCTGAGATCGACGGGTCAGTGGCCACTAATTTCAGGCCCGGCAACATTATTCACCTACCGCTTGTATCCTTCCAGCAGGGTGAGAATCTAAAAATTTGTCACGAAATTGCCTCGGTTTACCTTACTCGAAATCTTGCCGCGACAATATGAGGGCGGCTAGATTTCAAGGGCGGTATCTATTCCTTGGAGCACCTATGACATGTTCATGTGCAGAACACTACAGAGAAGTAAAAACTTAGGCTAGCTCTGCTAAAGACTGGCGGGGATAGCTTGCTTTTGACAATCGTCTGCTTGTATTTCGAGTTCGTTGTCCTCAGAATCGTCAGAGCCAGCACGTATCCGCATATTGGGTACTTCGAAATTGTTCGACCTTTTACCATGCGGCGTCATTTCGAAGGCGACGTTTATTGCTCAGCGCATGAGATGTCTATAACCGCTGCTATAAATGAAGGTTCATAGTGTCCATATTTTGTATTGAAGGTTCATTTCCAGACTTCAGTGCATAATCTTTAGTCATAACTTCACTCAGGAATAAGATATGAAATTAAAGTTTTCACCAAAATAATGAGAAATTTTTTGGTTATACTACATTTTTATTAAGAAACTGCATTTGTAAGGTTTTGATTTTGTTGGACATCGCTAGTTACACCAGTACTTTTTTAATAAGACTTCTCCGAATCAAAGATAAGATTGCACACACTTCCTTTCCCTTATCCACCCCAAGTATATATATGAACAGCACCTTTTGTTGACTTTTTTGGTGAAATTCCCACTATGTTGACTAATTGGAGAATAAACAATCAGCCAGTATATATACCTTTCTTACAATAGGATATGGGTCTCACCTGCTTAGCTAAGCACCTGTGGACAACATGCAGGTAACTGGGCGATTGAGTGACTGAAATGGCGATTTTTCAAGCAATATTACTTCCCAAAACACTCGCAGTTGCTGAGCGGAGAGCATGTCTGGACAAT
>JANQSS010000193.1 GCA_028279185.1 Saprospiraceae bacterium
GAATAGTTGTAGCCGGTGCCTGTAGTAGGAATAGTGACCTGGTTGTTGGCAGACGCACCCGGGTTATCGGTTTGCCAGGTGGTGATAAAAGGTGTATTAGGTGCTTGTTGTGCAAAAGCAAAACCGCCGAGAACAACATGGAATAGGGTGATAATAAATAGTGTTTTCATTTTTGATTTAATTATTGGTTCCATATACAAATTCGAGAAACACAGGGAAAAATTCAATATGGCATAGATTTGCTCATGTGTCATTTCCAATAAGTTGGGTGCAAAACCTAGTGAAGGGTGGGATTACTTGATCGAGGGTACATGCCAATGGCTTTAAAACTTGTAAATGCTTCTACCCGGCTATAAAGATAATCCGAAGGCAATGAGAACTTTAAAATTCAAAGGACAATAAAATGCCTCAAGAAGTCTTCAAAAGGATACATGATCCATTTATTGCGAGTAAAACTATTTTTTACGTCCGCCCTGGCGCACGAGACAGGATGGCTTCACCGGTATGTTCAAAGATGATAAGAACAACTGAACTGGATAGCATCAAAAACAAATGAATTCGAACGATAGCGCTGGTTGTCCCTAAATTTGTAAACGATAGAGTATAACGAACTCAAAGTAGCGTTTTTAACCGCTAAGAGCGCTAAGGGATTGCAAAGTGCCGGATGGAATAAAATTGGGTTGCCATGATGATGGGTCGCACTGGTCCAAATGATATTCCCTGGCTCACATTTAAAATTATTTTACCAACAGGATCATAATCGCTATTAACAAATGCAGCTATGTTTCACCCCTGTAACCTAGCTTAGAGCCGAAATTCTCGAAAGAAAAAGTTTGATTTCCGTAATAATAAAACCATATTTACTCATTCATATTCCCCTCAATACGCTTTTGCAGGGGTTACCTTGATTTTTTAAACTATATATATTATTAAAATTTTTTAATATGTCGCTTCATATTGTCCTGTCAATAGTAACGTATTTATACGCTTTTGTAGATTTTTCATTTATTGAAATTCCAGAATGTCAAGACTATTTATTTGAAGTGAGCACAGAAAATACCTCTGGGGACGAGGATAATGGTTATGTAGAAATAAAGCTGGTCGGTACTGACATAGACACAAGATATCATTTCCACACGATTGATAGAGAGTTGTTATCTTTCGAATTCGAGAATAATTCAATTAAAGGACTGAAAAAGGGAGAATATTACTGTTTGGTGGTGGTGGCCGGTGAATGTTACAAAAAGTTGGACTTTCGAATTCTCTGATGAAGTTAGGAATGAACAGATTTATTTG
>JANQSS010000203.1 GCA_028279185.1 Saprospiraceae bacterium
TACTGTCATTTTAACTCTCAAAAGAATGTACAGGTTGGACATACCTTAGAAAGGGCAAGGCTAAGGTGGTGAATAGCACCTCGAATAGCACCAAGAATCAGCCAGCGGCGATTTCGGGGTCAAAGGTCAAAACGCACTTGCAGAAAATTCGCTAAAATCTCGATTCCGACGCTACAGTTACTTTGAGTATGACCATGTACGTATACAATTTTTGCTGCTGATTCTAAATATGCTTGTAACACCCATTCATTTTTTCTTTTCTATCATTTTTCAGCGATATTAGTTTTATTTCTATCAGCGTGTCGATATAGGAGTTGCTTTTAGTGAAAAACAGACTCCAGATTCGGATTCAGCGCCTCAACTTACCCTAGAGACGGTCAACTTTCTGTCTTAGTCTTACATACGCGCGGAAATTAATATTACCGATTACACCGCGCGGTGCCAAAATCGCCATAGAAAATTCCGTTATCGCCATACGAGGCATTTTTTCAATAATAATCTTTGCGCATGCGTAACTCGGGAATTATTTGACCAATTTCCATGGAACAAACGCCAAAATGATCGCCAAGAACGGACATTTTAGAGAATCGAACTAATTTATAAAAGGTGTGTGAAGGTAAGCAGTTCTGAATCAGCCGTATATTTCTGGAAGTTGAACATCGCTACTAATAGCGACAAATAAGAGTCTATTCCCTTCAGTTTGTACATAAAAAAGTGCGGCATAATAATATAATATGATTTTGATAGCTAGCTATATTCCTAGCTAGTGGCTATCACTGATAGTCAAACGTAACATTTAATGTGCTGGAACTTACATAGTCTGATATCCAGAGGCCTTCTCGCAAGCGTGTAAGTTCTACTTTCAACAGTGCCATACATGCACACTGCAAATTATGCACTTTGACCCAAGCAAGTGTTCATGAGCATGATAATAATAATATTATTATTGTAATGGACTGAGGATGTGCCACGGGGGGGGGGGGGGGGGTTATATGTGCCCGGGCCCTCTCCTGCAGATCCCTGGGGCCTATGTGTGGGGTCTCTCAGAAGTATGGACCTCCCGTACAATTAATTGTTCAAAGAATACTGAGGATATACTACATCACTTGCATGGCTCTATGTAATATTATTACTGCTGCTTGCAACTATACACATGCCTCCTTTGACAAATATTAAATTTTTGCAGAGGATCGATCAACAAGATCAGTCCGATCAAGTTGTCCCAATCAAATTTGCTCCCAACAGATGTTCACTGATAGGCACATCAATGTAATGCTTCAAAACCTGAAGTTTGAGGTACGCAAAATCTCTCATTTCTGAGCCTCCATTTCTCCATGTCAGCAATAATCACTGGATGGCAGCGATTTGTAACGACGACTCATTGGTGAAAGTGTACGACGCTGCCAATTAATCCCTGACAGTTTTTTCGCCATTGTCTTCAAGTTTTGTAACTGCATTGCTTTTTTTATGAGGGAGGGCAGGTAATATCACCCTATATCCCTACTGATATGGGACCTGGTATGGGGAGTCGCATATCTGTAGGTTGGGAGGACACATATCGTTTAAAAAGTCGAAAAAAACCTTAAAC
>JANQSS010000204.1 GCA_028279185.1 Saprospiraceae bacterium
ATCTTTCGGAATTTACTACACGAAGCAAAGAAGAAAGTAAAGAGTGTGATAACGAAAACTCTAAAAAACACCCGGTTCCACATAAGGCTGCAAATATAGGTTAGAGCAAACTAAAATACAATAAACTTATTCCCTGCAAAAACTATACGAAATACCTCATGGGAAGGATACTATTTTCTGATAATGAGCTTTTTAGTAATGATACCGTCGTTATCAAGATATAATGTGTAAAAATAAACCCCGGGATTAAGATTCTTAGTATCGATCTTAAGTTTGGTTTCAAGGAAGGAAAGGTCATATTCGCCTACCACGCTGCCCAGCACGTTATGTAGCATGATCTTCGCTTCCACTTCTTTGTTATTGATATTGTAATCAATAATAGCGAATTCCGTGACAGGGTTAGGATACACCTCGTTGATACGCATATCCTCTGTACTAAATATAGCGTTTTTGCCCCGGTCTTCATTTACTGTATAGTTCACTTCGTATTCTACAGACTCTGACGGGTTATCGCGGTTATACACAAGGTATTTGACTGAACTTATGCCCGCCACTAATCCGGTTTCCAGGATACTCTCAAATTTCATGGAGGTTTCACCGGGGGCAATCCTTTTGGACAAGGGCAATTCATTCACATTTTCATCGTAACATTCCTCGCCCCAACAGAAATAGTTTTTCTGGCTCGTCCCGATAACCTTGTCCAATCGTTTGACTATAATTTGGATGGGTTGGTCGGTGAGGTTTTTGATCCGGATAGGAGCATTTATCGTTTGGCCAATGGTACCAATATGAGTCCTATTATTATCAACTACTTCAAAACTCTGACACCGCAGGCCATAGGCAAATAGGCAGATAATGAAGGTGGATAAAAATATTTTCATATTAGCATATACTAATGAATAACATTGGGCGTTCCATATAGTTACCTTGACAATATACGAAATTAATCCTCATTGGATGTCAAAAAAATTAATTTAGTGCTATTTCCGAGGTCTAATGGATTCATGATCCGTTAATTCTTTT
>JANQSS010000236.1 GCA_028279185.1 Saprospiraceae bacterium
TGAATTTATTAACGGGTGATGATAATGGAGTTTGGGTAGACCCTAATATCAATAATGATGGGGTTGTTGCTAAATTAATAGATGCGGCACTTAATGAAAATGCTCGGGTTAGCCACAATACCACCTGGATTAATGATTGGTCTGTGCATTTAGACCCTTTGCTGACAGCGCATTCCTTTGATGTCGGTTTCCCGTGGCTTAAACCGGACTGCTCGGTCAACGTTGATGATGCAAGGTGCAGTGAGTTTTTGTTTTCCGAGCCAATTTATCAGATTTCAATCTTGCTATTCACAAATGCAGATTTACCCATGACCTATAACAATGATACAGATGTGGAAGGTAAAACCATTTGCCGGCCCTCTGGTTACTTTACTCATGACCTGGATGCTAATGGTAGAAACTGGTTGGTTGAAAACAAGATTCAGCTGAAACGTCCCGGTAGTGTGCAGCTGTGCTTTCGCCTTTTGTTACAAAATCAGGTTGATGCTGTCGCGGTTAACGAATATACCGGCCGTGCGGCCATTAAAAGCATGAAGATTGCCGATAAGGTTTCAATCATTGATTCGAAACCGCTGTCTACAGAGAATCTTTATGCCTTGGTGCACAATCAGCATCCACGCGCTGAGGAGTTGATCATGCAAATAAATCAAAGTATCAAGGCTAGCCAGGCATCCGGGACTTACCAGCAAATTTTGGGTTCTAATTAAAACTGTTTATAGGCATGATGCAGGAAAGTTTTACAGAAGCACTGAGCTTCAGTGACCGAACCATAGTTTATAGTGAATTACTGTGCCGGATTTTGTGACACAGTAACGTAACCCTGAACTTGGCTAAAATTTATTTGGTAAGCTGATTGTTGATCAAGCTAGTGTGCCTTTTTGTGGAGGGCATTTTTAAATACTATATAAAAGATTTCTTGTAAAAATTTGAAAATATTTTTGGTATTATAATTAAGTTTTGTTAATGTCCGGCGTTTACTTCAGAATTACCGACAAGAGTAAACATTATGATTCAATTTATTCGGGTTTTTAGTGCTGCCTCCTGTTTATCTTCATTTTCTACTTCTAATACAGCTTGATCATCAAGAATCTGTTTGCATACCTATGACTGTGGGGGATGTCGCGATATAAATGATCCCGAAAACCATTCACCAAGCCTGGACCGATTTCAATAAGCATCATCTGTATTTGTTAATTTTCGCGCTACTAATAGGTGTTGGTTTTCGTATTATACTGAGCTTTCTCAGTATCTATAATCTCCCTGTGTCCAGTGATGAAGCTATCTCACAGCTGTTAGCAGAATCAATCAATACAGGCCAGCATTATCCTTTGTTATTTACTGGTCAGCCTTACCAGTTTCCTATCGAAGCCTATGTCATGTCGCTATTTGTCAACATACTTGATAATGGCTCAATGTCAGCAAGGTTGCCATTAATATTGATCAATCTTAGTAGCCTGGTTATTTTATGCATGGCAACAGTTAATGTAATTGAAAACAAAAATAGGTGGCCTACCCTAATATTATTGTTTATTCCATCAGCGTATTGGTTGCTTCATCAATCGGCTTATTTTGTGCCGCAATATACAGCAGCAGCATTTTTGTCAGCAGTCCTTATTTATTTAGTTATAAAGGTCAATCAGAGTAAATCATCATCTTTGTTTTTGTCTTTAATGACAGGTGTAATATCCGGACTTGTCTTAAGTAACCATTTGTTGACGTTGTCCATAGTGGCTGCCTCGTTTTTAGTTTTTATATTTTCAGGAAATGTCAAGCGTGGAGTAATTCGTGGGTTAGTGTTTATGACCGGTCTTTTGCTTGGATTGTTGCCGTATTTTTTAGCGATCATCTATATTGAAGGTGCATATGATGCAATAACTGATCGTATTGATCTGGGTATAGTGTTTGAGCGACTCTACAACGTTGTCATCAGTCAAGCCTTACCTGGTGCAATGGGTGTTTACCCACCATATTATCCTGATTATCCCGTGCACATAGAGTGGGGTTTGCCACTTCGGTTGTTTATGGTTGCCAGCTTTTTAGTTGTTCTGGCTTTCATATTTATTCTTCGCCTCAAGCATATTGTTTCAAACATCATTAGACGGAAATGGCCTGATTTAGCTTGGCCGGATATGTTTTTAATTATAACCATTGTTTCCATATTTTTAATGGCCATCAATACACGCAGTGGTCCTTTAGATCATCGCTATTTACTGCCTGTGGTTTGGTCATTTCCGTTTCTTGTGGGTTTTTTATATTCTATTCTAGGGTTAATAGGGCGACGTCTTATTGGTGTCTATTTATTTGCTTTGATAACTATCAATATATTTACCACCATAGATCTTTTAAGCGAGTGGAATCAGCCTGAAAAAATACAACATCATGCAGATATTGCAGATATAAGTCCGGTCATCAACTGGTTGGAAATTAATGAGATCAGCTACTGTTATGCAACCTTTTGGCTGGCCTACCGATTTACCTATGAAACAAATAAGGACATCATTTGCTCTCCTGTACATAATGAAAGATTTAACGGTTGGCCAATCCCTTATAAAGAT
>JANQSS010000251.1 GCA_028279185.1 Saprospiraceae bacterium
ATCTGCACCTTAACGATGTCGAGATTTCTTCTAAAGTAGAAGCCGTAAATTCTAAAATATAAAGAGAACATAACAGAGAAACATAAGTCGGATTTTTTAAACATTAGTGGCTGTGGCGCGATATTTAACCGGGTAAACAAATTCTGTCGAATGTGAAAGTCACCAGGATCATATCAAACATATTAAGGTAATTTCAATAACGTGTGCGTGTTCGAGAAAATCAGGCTGTGTTTTTCATTGAAATTACCTTGATGTGTTTCATATGGTCTGGAAGATATGAATCTGATATCTTACGCTTTAAAATCTCTGCCATCTTAGATTATATTTCTTGAAATAAACGAACCTTTTACAATTTGTTGTGGTAGTTTCGTCCAGCCAATTAACCCCAAAGTACCTGTCAACCTATTCAACACATTGGCTCATGCTGTTTGTCAAGCGACGTCTAATTGGCTAGTTCGCCTGGCCGAACGATTGCAAATGACCATAACTACCCTCAAATGTCATGCTTAGGTTCTCATTTTAGTTAAAAATAACTTACCTTGAGAGATGTTTCTCTTTTGCAGCTAACCAGCTCAAAAGGACGACAATTGGTTTATTTTTATCAGAGTTAGTAGATTCTAGACGTAGATAATTGATATATTTATTAACTTGCACATTTAGTATTTTTGGGACCTGGCTCCTAAAGGCAGAAGTTCCTGAACGCATGATACCAACAACAGTACTTTTTGTGGTGTATTGTGCAACAGAGAACGTATGTGCAAAAACAGCTGGTGGGGAATAAACTGTTAGCTTTACTTGATGATGACACTTTGAAGGACAGAACGGAAGCTGTTACTGTTACAATCTCAACATTTTCTATGTATACTTTTACTTTTTATCTGAATAGTATAATTTAAATAGAAAAAAATTAGAAACGAAGTCAACCTTTGCTTTGTCGAAACTTTTTGTGATAGACTAAAACAGGTAGATATACTCGCTACATTTCGTCGCTATTGTAGTTATTATTAAAAGAAGCATTATGTAAAGTGTATAGCAATTGCATGTACAATTGAAATTAAGAACATAAAGGGCGACGATTTAAATCGCACTTACACTACAGTTTTGTAATCAGTTGACACTAAAAGATTTATAAGTGTACAATTGGCACCGCCCATGTCAAAAATCTTGTGACCATAAGAGGATAGTTGTGCTAGTTTCGTCCAGCCAATTAATCCCAACGTACCTGTCAACCTATTCAACACGTTGGCTCATGCTGTTTGTCAAGCGACACCTAATTGGCTGGTTCGCCCGGCCGAACGATTGCAAATGACCATAATTAACCTCAAATGGGGACGCGTTGTCTTTTAATATGTTCAGCCGCAAGTTAGGGATCGAAGGCCTAATGCCGTTATCCACCCACAAGGTCTTTGCCAACTTTAATTGTCTTCATTTATCGCTGTGTAGTTTTAACTGCCCAATGTTAAATCACATCCAACTAGCCATAATCGTACCTCCCCCCTTCAAAACGTGAATTAAAGAAATTTGGGAAAATAGAATATCATATTGGACTTTAATGTGAATAAAACCTTCGTACGAACCCAGGAATTACCAAAATGACGTAATCTAGTTTCCCAGCCCTAACCATATCAGAATTTGGATACAATTCTGCTCTGGCAAGTCTGCCTGCCTGGTCTCACTTGTCAGTCACAATACAGTCTATTGCTTAGTTTGCGATAAAACAAATTGTACTGCAATCCCTCCTCATAGACGGATACAGACTGATTCAGACTTTAGTCTACAATCTGTGAGCTTGGCTCAATCTTTTTCTGTAAGTGTGCAAAGTTGGATGGATAGGTCTCACAGCCCTGCCGTTGAAACTTACAATTGGGAGTCTGTAACTGGTATCCAGCACATGAATATTGGTCGTCTTCACAGCCACGCTGGGGATACATTCTTTTCAAATCATGTACAAATTTAATTTATATGCTATGAACTATATTATTTAGGAAAGTTTTTTATGTGAACAAAATTTAAGGAAATTTAAAACATAAGGAATCATGAACTCACCAGGGGTATTATCATCTTTGCATAAACTGGCACCTTCAGTATGTCGAAATTCCTGCTCAGGTAATAATCGTACATCCTACATAAGAAAATATCATACGATGCACACATGCAAATGAAGATATTTACATTTCATGTTCTTTTGATTGGAAAGAGAAGTGTTAAACAACAAAAATAAGAAGAAATCAGTTGCCCATGAATTCTCATGTACAATCAGGTTGCAATTAAATGTCACAAATTCCCAGAAAAGTTGCTTTTTCGTTGTACAACGTTTACTTCTTCATTTTAGGAATTAGAGATACAAAATTTTGTTTGAAAAATATTTCAAATGTATAAAATACACGGTAGTTTGGAATTATTCATAATGTTAGTTGTAGGTGAAAACGTTCAGGAGGAGGCCCTTTCAATCCAGGGCCACGTTGTTCACAGAAATAGAAACAGAAACAGGAAACTCAAACAGTTTTTCTCCTAGATCTTGGAATGACCATT
>JANQSS010000259.1 GCA_028279185.1 Saprospiraceae bacterium
TGTTTCGTTACTTTTTGGCACTGCCATCCCTAGTTCACCCTTGAATTTTATGCAAACTTTCTTTTTATACTTGTACATGTACATGTAGTACAATGTAAAACCTTTTAACTCGCACCATCGTCATGTAATGTGATTTTGTACTTGATTTTCTATCCCTGTACTTGTGTTTAACATGAAGCGATTTACGGATGTTAATGCACCCGATGCACTGGGAGAAAATATCAATTTTGCAATCTTGACATGAGAGTGAGCATATGTGACCTGCTATATGAAAAGGGACCAAATGGGATTTTTCATCAATACTGAGTTTTAAGTATGGACGGATAGTTCTTTCTGCCTTTTCCAGAGACTGTGGAATTAGCTATCTTCTCTTTTCGGTTTTGTTGTGATTGCCGTTCAGTCTGCACGAAAAAGTCGCACACAGATCACGTACCTACCTGGCTAGCTAGCAGTCTATATAATTATGTACAGCAACGATCTTTACCTGTTTGTACACGTGGCATGTGAGCATGCGCATTAAATACATGGAACTCTGCATGTGATTTGAGCAATAACACAAAATGGCCGCCTTGGCACGCATAAACACAGCCTATCAATAGAAAGGCTGAAATGTAAATTTTCAGGTATGATAAAAACCAAAAAAATAGATGAAAATTTGATTTTGTACTTCTGTGGTTGTTATTGGAAATTGAACTTCTATCCCAAATGGTCCTTTTTCACATAGCTGGTCACGTATAGTCATTGAAGGTATGATTAACGTTCGGCGCGCATGCGCACGAGGGTTACAGTACTTACTTTGTGTGTGTGTGTTTGTGTGTTTGTATGTGTGTCCGCCGTTTTCTGGCTCCATCAAACGTTTATACAACCCTTTGATAATGGCAATAGGCTTTATGCTAAACGCAAAAGATTTTCAACTCGCAGATTTCTCTGAGAAGGCTTCTTTCAAAAGTGACAGCGTTTTTTGCTCGTTTTACGACATGGCGGCCATTTTACTTTGTATGCCGCGTACATAAACAGGTAAAGATTGTTGCTATACATAATTACATAGACTATATAGACTGCTAG
>JANQSS010000270.1 GCA_028279185.1 Saprospiraceae bacterium
GCCTGCTTGCCTAAATCTGTTCGAACGCTCGGTCCCCGGCTGCGTAAGTGCTCACGAAATACTGTAAGCGCAAGCCCTGTATGATCGTGTTCGACCTCAATGGCTTCGGCACCAATGATCATATGGGAATCTTGTGCAGCTGCGAGCATTTGTTCGACCAGCTGTTCTGAATCGCTTGCCCAGGCCTGGTCTAAAAATTTGGTCCAGCTCCTTGAGTCACGACTTAAAAATATTACGTCACCACTTAATAAGTCATTGGCCATGATTACTTTTGTCGTCATATCACACCTGCTGTTTGAATTAAAAAACAATATCGACAATAATTTTGCCGTAATTCGTACTATATAAAGAACGAATATGAATGTCAATTCGTTTAAAAGCCTAAATATTAATTAAAATATGACTAAAAAAAGGATTTAATAACGAACAAATTCAGTTAACTTAGTTGAAATGTGGTAATTTATGCGCTATAAATTTGTACTTTATAAAAAACCAATGGTGCCCATGAGTTTGGTTAATCACGAATTAGAGCAAGTTAATCGATTGCTAGAAGATTGCAGTGCAGTTGAAATAACATCCTGGGCTCTACAAAAAGCGGCTCATCCAGTGGTCAGTACCAGCTTTGGTCCGAACTCGGCAGTTTTATTACACATGGTAACGGCACAAATGCCACAAATACCGGTTATATGGGTTGATTCTGGTTACAACACTAATCCCACATATAAGTTTGCACTGGCATTGATTGAGCGCCTTAATCTGAATATCAAGATATATACGCCTAAATCTACCACTGCTTTTTTGAATGTTAAGCACAGCGGTATTCCCGAAATTGAAACGCCCGCACATCAAGAATTTACTGAAGTGGTTAAACTGGAGCCTTTTAACCGTGCTTTGAATGAATTAAGGCCGGATATTTGGATTACCGGGATAAGGGCCGAAGAAACAGCATTTCGCCAAACACTTAATATTGCAACCGCTCCATCATCCGGGATTATAAAAATAGCACCCTTATTTAAATGGGTGGCTGCAGATATTCACGATTACATCCAACAAC
>JANQSS010000314.1 GCA_028279185.1 Saprospiraceae bacterium
AGGGCCTGTTTCTTGAGCGACACGCCATTCTAGAGAAGATCGAAGCTGCCCTACCGGCTGCGCGTCATTTCATAAGGGGCGTCCTCAACCACCGCCTAGAAACGCTTGCCTCTAAAGGTGGCGCATCTGGTCGTGAAGTTAGATGGCACAAAAAGGACGACAAATTTTGTCTTCCCTACGAGACCCGGCTCTTGGTTGAGCAAGAGAATATTGAAGATGAATCATTAAAGGCATCGGTCACTGATATTTTTAGAATGAGAGCGTCTGATTACGCTCCGTCAGAACATTTCGAGGAAATAATTGATCCGCTGCTAGCCGTTTGTCATCGCGCCCTTGAAATCACATTTGAAAAACAAGGGCTTGAAATTGCTTTCTACATTTCGGAAGAGGAATCCGAGGATTATGTCAGCCCTAGTATATCCGAAAACATCGACTCTGCTTTCGAAAGGCTAGACATAGAAGCGGCCACGAGAGAGCTTATAAAAGAAATAGCGATATTTATTTTGCGAAGCTCATTCTACGACAGCACAGAAACTGAGAGAATTTACCTGTCCAAGCTTAGTAGAACCTACACGCTCTTATTCGTGCTCAAAAATGAGCCAAGAATTGTTGAGTATTTTCAATCAATGTCCAAAAATTTTATTTTGTACATCGGATCTGACCTTATTATTAGGGCGCTTTCCGAGTATTCTCTATCTGGCGAAGATAGAATGACTTGGAATTTATTTAAGCTACTTCAAGAAACGGGATCAACGACAATTTTGAATGAAAAAGCATTGGATGAAGTTATTTCCCATTTGCGTGCCACCGATTTTGAATTTCGGAATCACTACCTGGAAGTCGAACCGTCCTTCAATAGAGAATTTGCGCGGCATATTGATCGGATTCTAATTCGCGCATATTTCTACGCGCGATTAGACCCAGAGCCCAAGAGAAAGAGGCCTGCCGGATGGAAGAGCTACATTGGTCTATTTTGTACATATGGAGACTTACACAATGAGGCAGGCAAAGATTCGTTAAGACGGTATCTTTGCGAAGAATTTGGGTTTACCTATGAAGGCACAACGAAAATGCAGCAAGGCATTGACGTTGATGAATTAGAGGAGTTGAAAAATAAACTAATCAAGGTTCGCGAAGAAACGTTCAGAGTAAAGGAGAAGGAGGAAATTCTGTCGTATAATGACGCACTTCAGGTGCTCCGAATTTACGCAAAGCGGAGAGAGTTAGGGGAGGCGACAAAACCAAACCCGTATGGCTATCGCACATGGTGGTTAACGCATGAAACACATGTTCGGCGCGCAACACCGGAGATTGTTAGAACGCGAGGGGCGCAATACATGATGCGGCCGGAGTTTTTGTTGAATTTTATTGCACTGTCGCCATCAACTGAAGAAGTCAGAAAGAGTTTGGGAGCCGTTTTCCCGTCGCTCCTCGGAGTGAAACTCTCAAATCGAATGCGAGACGATGTATTCAAGGTAGTGGTGCAGAAGGTGAAGGAAGCCTACGAAGTTAGCGAGGCGCGCGCTCGTGCTACGGTTGGCGAACTGTCCGA
The DNA here is from genome assembly GCA_028279185.1 of Saprospiraceae bacterium. Taxonomy (GTDB): domain Bacteria; phylum Bacteroidota; class Bacteroidia; order Chitinophagales; family Saprospiraceae; genus JANQSS01. The sequence continues at coordinate 1,553 of JANQSS010000314.1, forward strand.
TAAACT
>JANQSS010000321.1 GCA_028279185.1 Saprospiraceae bacterium
CGCATGTGATAAACGTACGCGTACGCGTCGACTCGATCGTACGTCGAACGTCGAACGCGTGATTACGCGCCGTAGTGCAAATTGCGCTCTGGCACACTAAATGGCTTGACGCGTTTATTTCCTAAGTATGCGAGAATTTATGAGGTGCCAATAAATCGGCTATTTATACTGCACATGGAGTAGACTAGGTTCATATGCATGCGGCACACATATCAAATCTGGGCATATGTTATAGTTTTAGCACGACAAGGTTTGTTTACGTCGCCATCTATTGGTCCGTAGTACAGCGCGCCTGTCACATCAAATATTCAGTAGAAGCAGAGAAACGAATTCAAGAACCGACAATGACTCCTTGCTTCGCCATTTTTGCTCAAATCACTTGACATTGCGCAATGTAGGTATTTGCGCAATCTAAGATTGCAAAGTAGGTATTTCAGGATTGCGCGCCAAATTCGCGCGCAACTTTGCGCAAAGATCAAACTAGTCTTGCTAGGACAAGGTAGTCCTTTTACTATAAAAGAGAGCGGCCATTCTGTGAACGATGGAGAGCAGAAATTCGGCGACTTTTGTAGATGGCAGAAATGGCTCTCAATTTATAGAATCACGAACCCCCCTTCACTCCGACAACGGGCGGGAGTTTGTTAATGAGATCGCAGAGAGTGTTGTGAAGGAATGGCCGGGAGAAGTGACGATCGGGCCCAAGTTTCAGGATGGGACGACGTACCCTCCATGGTTGCAGTGTAATTTTTAGAACAAGTTTTTTCAATGTAGACCAGTACGATGACGACCAGAACGGCTCCCCAATTATTGAAGAAGACTTGTACGAATCCAAAACAGACGCTCACTCACCGAACCCCTCCTCCGAGCCAGGTTTCATTATAATGCAATCCGGATCATTGTGGAGATTAAAAATTTCATCTATGTATTAAGCACAGCAGAATACTATTGTAATAATGTTAAGTACTGGCAAGTACAAACATGGAGAACTCAGTTGGGGTTGAGACGAATAAACTTTGCACAGAGATAGACTTTTTTATAGCAAGAGTGATAACTCTGTGACCAGATGACACAAAAAACTA
>JANQSS010000009.1 GCA_028279185.1 Saprospiraceae bacterium
TAATCGGCAACATCGGCGATGACGACGTGCGGTTTTCCCTCGCTTTTCACAGAAGCTCCTATTCGCTTTGCGTAAGCCTCAATCGGTTTAACCAATTTATCGGTTTGCCCAACTCTCTTGGTTGTGGCGAGTTTATTTCCCTGAGCTAAAACAATTGCCGCCTGAAAAACCAGCACAATTCCGACAATAAATACTAAAGTTAATTTTTTCATTGTTTTTTATGATCTCCTCTTCCCTTTATTGAACGATTATAAACCATATTTTTGCTTTTTTCGGATTTCTTTTAAGAAATAATCGAGAACTGAGGACAGAGTAATAAATAATGAACTTAAGCGCCCCTGCAGAAATAGATTAAACCGAAACATAAGTTAAAATGGTTGAGATAAAGTTCCGATGTCCCGATAGGGACAAGTAGATAATAGCCTAGCGATTTATCGCTAGGTAAATCACCACCGGATTAATAAGTCCCCAACGGGGACGGTAGAAATAACTTTTTCATCTGTCGTCCCCTTTGGGGACTTATCCATCTTTTGATGCCATACCCAGCTTTGAAAAGCTGGGCTAGTATCGAGTTGTCCCTGACGGGACACAATGGGGCTTGATCCTAAATCTTTTGAGTTTATTTCGATTGAACTTAATTTTGCATGGGCGCTTAAGCACCCATGCAAAAATAAGTTAAACTATTTCCTGAGATGGGAAAAATAAAAGTAATCAATCTAACAGATGAGCAAAGAAACGAGTTAGAAAAAGGCTATCGAAAAGGGAAAAGTCATAGTTTTCGCCGTCGTTGTCAGATGATCTTGCTCAAGAGTGAGAAACGAACCTCGGCCGAAGTAGCAGATATTCTTGGGTGTTGCGAAGTTGTCATCAATAACTGGCTCAAACGCTTTGAAACTGAAGGAGTTCAAGGTTTGAAGACAAGACCCGGTCGAGGTCGTCCACCGATCTTAAGTTCCCAAAATCCGGATCATTTGAAGAAAGTTCAAGCACAAATCAAAAAGAATCCGAATTCGGTTAAAACAGTGGTTGCCAATCTGGAAGAGGATTTGGATTTAAGGATGTCGGAAGATACATTGAAACGATTTCTAAAAAAAACGGTTACCGATTCCGACGATTCAGAGAAAGTCTCAAGTCGCGGCAGATGGGTCTATGTCGGGAAGAAAAAGAAAAGCGATTGAAACAGTTGTGGCAATTATATCGAGCTGGAAGGATCGATCTTTATTTCGGAGATGAAAGCGGTTTTTCGATGAAACCAAGTCTTCCTTATGGTTGGATGAAGAGACCAGAACGAGTCGAGATATTTCCGCAAAGAGACAAGAAGATCAATTTGTTTGGGGTATTCAGACCAGATAACTTTTGTATTACTTATGAAAGAGACAAAAGTATTGACTCAGAATTTGTGATCAAGGCGATCAATGATGTTTGTCAGTATTTGGACGAGAAGAAGCCGACGGTTCTTGTCTTGGATAATGCCTCAATTCATCGGTCTGAAAGCTTTATGAAGAAATTGACTGACTGGATGGAAAAAGGTCTTTATATATTCTATCTGCCAAAGTATTCGCCCCATTTGAATAAAGCGGAGATCTACTGGCGAAAAGCTAAGTATGAATGGCTCCGACCAAGTGATTATTATTCGTTCTCTCGATATAAAAAGAAAGTCAGAGAAATTTTCAACAAAGTGGGGCTTGATTACAAGATAACTTTTAAGGAAATGTTAATTTAACCTATTTTTGCCGGGGCGCTTATTGGTAAACGGTGACAGGATTAATTACAAAAGCCTTGTTTTTCCTTGTCACCCGTCACCTGTAACTTGTCACTCCTTAAAATACATCTTCTCCGCTTTTTGCGGATTCGGGTAAATTCTCGAAGCACAA
>JANQSS010000013.1 GCA_028279185.1 Saprospiraceae bacterium
AATACAGACATTATTAATCATTATACAATACTGCATGCTATTAACAAAAATTGTTGGAAAGCCACACCCCAAGCCTGAATTAAACATTGACTGATACAAAAGAAATATTACCAATTTTTTTTTTTTTTTTTTTTTTTTTTGCAAACACCAGTTATCCTGCAGCCTGGGGCTACCAGTAAAGGTCATCATAATTAGCTTTTAAGCGCCACTTGCCATTTTTAGAATTAAATTTTTTATCAGCCTAGATATGGTGCCAATGAACATAATATCCTGAATTAATAATTATTGTTTGACTGAACTTTAACCAAAATTAATTAGGATGCATGCACATTGGACCTTGCACTAACCAAATCAAAGATATCATTCAATTGGAACGTATACATAGTCCCAGATCTTCCCCACAAAAGTAGACTAATAAATCTAAACCTGTTGCCTCTGATGTACTTGCTTGAACTTCAGGACCTCTACTTTTTCATCAAATGCATAAAGGATCCTCCAGACAACTTCAACATTCTAGACTATATCATCTGCCTCTGCTGTAAAGTCTAGTAATAATAATAACCCATGCACAACGCTTCTAAACTCGACTTTTATAGAAATCATCAGACATATTATTAGCCAGTTACTTCAATCACAGTTAGAGCTTGAGGTCAATGCTGACAGTATCCGATTGATAATTTTGTAGAAAGTAGACACTGATAGAAAGCCTGTATGTGGTGTTGGCGCCTGGGAGAAAACCTAGCTATATACTGAGTATATAGTTTTACTCAAGTACTGTTAAACATCAGCTAGACTCAGTGTTGACTTAAAACATTTTACTTGCTAGCAAAGAATCATATGCACACATAACATGTACACATCAGAACTGACATAGGCTGACAAAAGTTTAACATAAGACCTGTACAAAAACAATATAAGACAAACTGGTTCTACACGCTAAAACAGGTTGCACAAACCAGCTGTGACAAGATGCACAAGTTAATTACGTAACATAACATTACATAACAAGTGCTTAACATTTTAAGTTTTAACATATGGAATAGAGAGAAATTCAACATAATAGTAAGTGCCACCCTAATTTAGACACCAGTCGCTCTTTTTTTTTTTTTTTTTTTTTTTTTGGCACCTTCAATTAATTATGGTGCTAGGTTAAAACAAGAAACATCTAAAACAGCGGATAGAATTATGGGGAAAAACCTCCGCGTGTACGATTGAAAATGCTGTCATTAACAAGATTCGCCATAATGAACTTGTTTTAAATTCCTTAAACTTCGTACACAACGTCGACCTCAAGATCATATAGCCAATGCCCATACTTTCGCATGACTCTAGTAAGCTGATGACTGCCTCCTGTAGGCTAATTAAACTGGAGTTTGACCACATGCTGGTCAATAAGCCTCAAACCGGCGCTCTTTGGGAGGGAAAACTTCAATGGATAGCTTGTGTACTGTGTGTGCATGCGCATTCCTTTCCCTCTCTCGAGAGCCTAGGTGTAAGGCTAGTAATCAGTTGTGTCAAAGCGCAAGCCTCTGCACCGTACGTGGGCGCATGACATAGTGTGTGGGGATTTTTTTTTACATAGAGTTAGTTATCCATTATCGACCAGGTGCTATAATCGGAGCCTCGAGGGCACTCATTCATACACTCGGAAGACCAGCTAAGTAAGTGGTATGCCGCTGCCCCATGCTCATATCCGGTGGCAACTTCACTATCAATTGTCAAAGGACTGCTGGAAAAAGACAACAATACGGGCATGCAAATCAGTTATGTCGACCTCAATCAGTTTGGCGGTGTACCTCGCTTATTGATCGGCTTGCCTACACTCGCGATGGAGACGATTCATCTGTGATCGAGCTATAAAATTCGGCGTCCGAAATCCGGTGGCGTAGACAGAAATTTGAAAGAGGTCGGGCCATATTGAACGTGTGCTTGCGTGCGCCGCCATTTTTGACCACACCCCCAATTTGATTTGCCTTGAGCGTGAGCAAGTAGAGTAAGCAATTAAATGTCGGCCACAACGTATATTCGGACGACCATAGCTCAATAACAAGAAGACGTACAGTCGTCGCTCTTGCGCCAGAA
>JANQSS010000020.1 GCA_028279185.1 Saprospiraceae bacterium
CTCGGGCATCGGTTACGCATTAAAAACTCCTGTGTGATGAATTGTCGCATTTCTTTCCTCTTATAATAACACACTAACAAACTAACACTTTCTTGATGATGAAATTTAATTTGAGTTCAAGGTAAGCGAAACATTGTAGAGCAATATACAAAGCAGGATTTTGAATTCTTACGTAACTTTAATTAAATACACTATTGTTCTTTATGTTATTTGCTATTTACAAAGCACTATTGTGTTTGAAGAAAGATCATGATCATTAGTCCGTAATCCAGGGACGTTCCATTTTGTAATCATTTAATTGTTCACAATATTTTGATAATTTGATATTTCGATGATAAACAATTCCAGTTCTAGTCCAAAACCTCAGAAGTCCAAAAAGTGTTAACATTTCTGAAAGAAACAAGAAATAACGATGGCTGAATCAGAGAGATACAAAACAGTTAAAATTGAAGCCATTACTAAATTATTACATAGTGTGCGACGATTAGTCGCTTTAACAACTCGTGACCCTAGGTATAACACTCTTTCATTGGAGGTTGTCAATGATTTAATAGCTGCTAGTGAAGCAATCTCGAAAGCATCACAAACACGCATAATCGTGGATGTACCAACAGATGTGATGGATACATTGACTCAGATTCGCGATGAGACAAAAGATATGCAAAAATCTCTGTTTCAATTGCAAGGTATGCTAATGAGCCTGGAAGCGCAGAAAAACACATCGGTGGACTATTCTGCTGCTTCACGATACGCACATCAACAGGCCCCGGCATACAACCAAAGACGGGACCAACAACGTCCCGCGGGAGATAATGTTCAGACCCTGCTAGATATGATGCAGGACTTGTCAACCCGAAGCAGCACACGACCTCCCGATGACCCAAGATTTCAGATGTTTTTCACTAAATAAAAATAAAGACAACTTACCCATTTTAGTTCTAAAATTTAATCCAAGAAGCGCCAGAATGATTTGCTAAAATAAAAAGGATGAACAATTGTCTAAATGCCGGTTAAATGAGAAAAGTCATAAGTTTTTGCATTTTAAGGTGGGTACATTTAAATCGGCGGAGGCGTCATCTTTGTGGGCGGCGTTGCATTCTTGGACCCTATTCTCACAAGAGAATCTGAAGGGTAAGGATTGCATCGGGCTCCTGCGAAGAGCGGTGTCC
>JANQSS010000028.1 GCA_028279185.1 Saprospiraceae bacterium
TAATGCAACCCGAACTTGATAGGGCTGCGTTGATTGCGCCTTTTCGTCATCAGCTCGAGGGTTACGGATATAATTTGATGGTGTCGCAGGGGAGATACCTGAGCCAAAAAAGCCAGAGCTTAATAGACTGGTTATTAGTAATAAAGGGTTATAGTAAATAGCATTGACTAAAGCAACTAAGCGTCGGTAGTTCACTTGCCTGTTTTTTATTTCATTAGATTAGGATTTTGTATGGAACTTAAATTGCTAGAAGATTTCCGTGCATTAACATAGTCCGGAAATTTGATGCGATTGATTAAAACAGTTAAAACCAATCGTTACGGTGATCGGCTGATCGAAGGGTGTAACCAGGCTATCCTACAGTTACAAGAACAGGGTGTGGAGTGTTTAGTGATTGCTTACACAGAACTCTCGGTGATCGCCGATCGTATTATCAGTCCGTTGCCGATTTTTGATACTTCACAATTGCTCGCAGAGCATATTGTAGAGGTCGCGACAAAAAAATGATATATTCCGGCGCTTGGCTATAATGCATCGTCAAATAATATAAGAACGTAGAATATAAGTTATTATTGATAGTAGATACAAAATAATCTAAGGAACCCCGGTGAAATATTTGAATACGATATTATTGATATCAATGTTAGTAGTAAATATTGGTTATGCTGACCAGATAATTATACCTAGCGAAGACTGCTCAAATAAAATAATACAAGCGGCATGGACTTTTGATACTAGCAATTATCTTCTCGTGCATTACCAGGGTGGCGATCGTTTTAAAGAAATACCTCTTTATAATCAATCTCTAACTGATAATAACGCACTGATTGAGTTTGCCGTAAAGGACGACTTTCATCTTGCAGGAGCTATTTGCGACGTCATCGCTACGGACAGCTTTTGTAATATAGTCAGTCAAAAATACAATATGACGGGAGATGCTTACGTTGGCTCAACTACACTAACAATAGAAAACTTTTCGCTACCGGCTAATTCTATATTATTTGCAAGGTGTCTTCTGCCATCGGGTAGCTCAGAGTACCCTGGCGGAACATCGGAGTTATATAGCATAAAAGTGAAATTTTCTAACTCACCGACAGCATCACCAACAGTAATTGTTATTCCTCTTTAATATTGTTACCAATGGCGATGCCAGAAATGGTGGTGTCG
>JANQSS010000064.1 GCA_028279185.1 Saprospiraceae bacterium
TCAGAGTGAGTTCCAAGACCGTTACACACGCCGCGTTTCACAATATAGTTGACCACCTTCCAGCTGCTCCTTGTAGCCTCGAGCGGCTGGTGCACAAATAATGGGTGATGCCACGAAAATAACCTAGCCTACGGTCTAAAACCTAACACTATAACTTACTAGACCCTATATCTAAGTATCTATATCCTAGACATCTTCGCTTTACGTGTTTTCTGGCCTACTGGACACTCGTGCTTGCACACCTCCGTAATCTTCAATTACTTCCGTTTATTTCCGCTACACGTACGTGACGTGCGACCCTGTCCTTAATGTACCAGAGTAAATAAAGTAAAGTGTCTAATCAAGGGCAAGAGTATCTGAATTCTGTACGATTTTTTTAGTGACATCCATGAGTGTTGATCAAAATATCTGAATTTTTTTTTGTATCATCTTAAATACATCGAAAATTAACCCGGATGAAACATCTAAATTCCAATTCAAACATTGTCTTAATTTGCATTAAAATTGTCCTTAATATTAATCAGACATTGAAATTATCCGAATTGGAATTGTGATATGAATTAGATATTGTCTGAAAGTGGATCAAATTTGAAATTTGCCATAAAAGTATATGAATTCATTTCTAAAACATCTAAAATAGAATGGCACTCAGTTCCAATTTATAATTTTAGATATAGTATAAAATAAGTCAAAATAGTAGTTAGGTTCAAAACGTCTCAAATACATCTGAATTGATAAAAAATTTGTGATATGAATTAGATATTGTATGAAAGTGGATCAAAATTGAAATTTGTCATAAAAGTAAATGAAAGTATTTATAGGTATTGTCTAAAACAAGTCTAAAATTGAAAGGTACTCAGTTCCCAATTTATAATTTTAGAGATAGTCTAAAATAAGTCAAATAGTAGTTAGGTTTAAAATGTCTAAATTCAATATAAGTATTACTGTCAGCAATGAAAAGGGTCTGTGAACCTTTGAAGCTCCAGCTTCAAGGATCACGCTATATCAGAAATGCACTCCAATGATATGATGCTGCTAAAAAAAAAGCAGTTGACATCCGTGATTATTCGCCAATCACTTAGGTGCTGAGTACAATGTTATGCAACGTCAAAGGAGCGAATCAAGCGAAAAAAGTTTGACATTGGCCTTGCGATTTCGAAAGTATGGACATGGTTGATCTGTGAGTTGCTGGAGCGACATGGCATAGACTTAGGTGAAGGGTACAAGAATAACCAAGTTTGTGCCTCCTTCACGAGCTACATCGCTTTAGAAGAGCTTAGTTGACGATCTCTCTCAAGCTAAGTTTTTTTCAGCCTATAAG
>JANQSS010000065.1 GCA_028279185.1 Saprospiraceae bacterium
GAAAAATCGCCTGAACTTTTTGACACTCCAACAAGTCAAGCACCTGAAAATGAAGAGGTCGTTCAAGTGGACGTACATGTTGGCCAAGATGGGAAAACAGAAGTGAATAAAACAGGCGGTGGTACAACCGGAGTCATGACTAGGTCCAAGGATAATGCCAAAGAAGTCGATGATAATGGGAAAGAAGTCGATTTAGAAACTCAACAGTTACTGGAAGACGCCAGAGGTGGAGGAATTCTACCTAAACCTAGGGGAAGAGGTAAAAAAACCGGGACCAAAGAAGATACCTGTGGCCAAGGTATGTTCATGCCAAAGTTAAATAAGGCTAAAACTAGGATAAGTAAAGAAGATTTCCTACTCGGCGCTGAGTATGACGGGTGGTGCGGTGATAAAACAGGAATTAAATATAAAAGTGAGTACATACAGAGTTAGCCTTGATTAAGTTAATGAACAAAGTGTCCCACGGCCCAAGTTTAATGCTTATGAAGGGGTGAAAAGACATATGTAACTGACTGCATAACATTATTAAGCGACTTTTATTCTTGTTCCAGCAGCACCACCGCAACCCACGAGGTCTTCTAACAGAATTAGGCAACAGACCAATAGGAAGTGAGGTATGTAAAGTACTTTACTACGTGATACATCTTGTCGGGCGGTTGTGTGCAATTGGTTTCATGTGTAGATATTTACAATACTTTGTGAATGTCCGGTCCTTAAAAATTCCTCTGTTGGTTAATTTCAGGTCAGACGCTATTGGCCGTGCATACATATGGAAGTGGACTAGGTTAGTGAGTATACTACTTGTTGGTAGATACGTAGGAAAGCGCTTGAATTGGTGAACTATACAATTGATTTGAGGCCAGGGACAAGTGGAACTATGTAGCCGAATGAAAGGAAATGGATAGAATAGTGGATTGAATAATTTAGAATTTTTAAAAAATAAACTTTACCAAATGTCGTTCCAGGGATGCATAGACGCACTTCGAAGGACGGTGACGTATCACAGGAGGTGACAACTACGTCTAACGCCAAGGAACCCAAGATGACATGGATGTTCGCATGAATGCAAGTTATGCACGTTCATAATTTGCCATTACACGAGGCTCCAAGTGGAAATGGGTACTTTGCTGACTCACCGTGAGTAAGGAAAAAAATAAAGGCGCAGGAGGCGTCGAGATAAAAAAAAATGTAAACCCCAGTTTATGTGAAATAGTGTATGTCATGCTGTAACGTCATTGTGCTAAGATAACTTTCCGGTTAATCAAGTTCTGTAAGAATTAAGACAGAAAACTATATATGCTTTGAACAATTATTTTGGGTTATAATTCGAACTGTTACGTTAGTCATAGGGGCATTTGAAGTTGTATACTACGGTAAAGTAGTGTTAAAATTGTTTAAAAAATTGGTTTTTTCATTCTGTTTGATTAATAGTAAAGTAAGTATTGTAAACAGGAGACCTTTATTTGAATGTACACATTTCTTCCAAAATTTTCGAAGGTGGAAGTGTATAAGGGATTTTACAAGAAAAATTACGTTGAAAATTTAGGAACTTATTTTTGTTACATGTCAAAAGTAGAAAGCGATGTCGTTAAGTGTATTTATGTGGCATTCGTGAATTAAGTTCGAATAGTTGTAACCCTGTCGCAACTCATCATGTATTAAAAGTTTCGGAATAGCTAAAACTATTTAAGTTTTCACAATTGAGTACCTTACGTTAAATATTTTTTCAAATTCGTTGCCCACTTCGTTAGTGGGGGTGTTTCTTAAACAGGTAAAGATTTGTACATATGTAAAGACAAGGAGACAGGTTGTTATAACCTGTCGTGATGAGCCAAGACGGTACAAAGGCAACGTGAGTCAGGAGTAATGTAGACATAAAATTTAGTAGTACTCTCATTTAAAACATGAAGTAGTCGTAGGGCTAATAGCTTGTAGAAGTGTTAGTAAATTCTTCTGTAATGAAATAACAATTTCCTAATGTAACGATTTATATGTGAACGCATAGCGTGCTAAGCTTAGCTTAACTTAGTTTTTAATGTAATGAAATTATTGGGCAGTAAGCACAGATAGATTAGTGACTGGCATTGTTTGACAATGTAGTAGCTACTACATTGTAGCTGTCTGTCGACGTGTATTAGACCAAAGCTTGTACCCATTATATATGATTTTCTTGACTAACAAGGTCCATGCCGTA
>JANQSS010000137.1 GCA_028279185.1 Saprospiraceae bacterium
CTACCCCGGCTAACACGTTGAATGTCAGAAAGGTGTGTTGTTTTTTACCCATGCGCTGAAATCAGTCCCCGCAACTCTCAATTACTGCTTCGAAAACAGCCCCTAATTCAACCGTAAATTCACTCTGTAGGTCGATACTTGTGCCCGCCTCAAACCGAACAGAATCTGGAGAAGCTACACGCCCGGCAGATGTTATTGATACATTTGCAGCATATGTATTTGCAAAAAGAGGATCATCGTTAAGTATCAGGTGTTCAGCGCAAGCAGGTGACGTCAGTGTGGCTTCGAGCTCCATGACGACTGGCAGGTGATCCGACATGTAATAAATAGCATGCAAAATATGATCCGGGACATCTGACGTGTTACCCGGGTCAGTGACCGACTTGTTAAATATCGATCCATCATTGCCCAATGCTTCGTACGAGTCCGGAATGTAAGCCAAGCGCATTGACTCATTTTCAATAGGATCGGATATAAGTAAAAAGTCAAATCGGCTATCACACCCACCTCGTGCACCACAATCAAGTGATGGTGTTCCATTGGCGCGGGTTGATTGCGTATGCGTGGTACGGAAAGAGAAATTTTCATTCCAGTTTCCCGGCGTATTAATAGGATCATTTAATGGTCTCGAACCCCCGAGTAATATTTGATAGGCCTCTTCGCTGGACGTATATAGGTTTAAATCTCCTCCTAAAATAGCATTGCGTTCTGGAAAACTCTCCAAATGTGTTCGTAAAAAATTGCAGGCGGTGATGCGTTTTAGTGAATCATCCGGATCTTGTCCGGCCTTTAAATGAGCCATATAAAAGTCGATAAAAAGAGTGTCCTGTGTGGTTACCAAGTTTACATCATTGACAAAAACCGTATACTTATTTATATCTCGAATATTGGTTGTTATTTCTGTTTGACTATATAATGTAAGTTTTTCAGAATTATAGTAAAACATATTATTTAATTCATTGGATCCACCGGATTGATCTAACACAAAATTGGCTGCTGCGTAGTTCGAAAAACCGTTGCTATTCAAAGATTCATTTAATATTTGGTCCGCACCAAATTGATTTTGCAATTCGCAAACCATTAAAACGTCTGGTACGTAATAATGCACGATTTTTTCAAGTGTATCCCATCGCGAAGGAACGGCCGTATTCGCTCCACAATCATCTCGTCCAGTTGGAAAATTCAATAAATTATAGCTCATAATTCGCAAACCTATCTCAGCGGCACAAGCCGTGTCAATTTCAATCGCTTGAGACATCCCGGTTAAATTCCCACTACTTGCTCCAAGCGTGTAAACCCCTGCCATACTTAGACTTAAATCAGAAATCGAAACACAACCATTAATTGCATCGTAAACCAATGCTCCTGATAAATTTCCAGGCCCGGATGATTTAAACAGCGTTATCTCTCCTGAAAAAGTGTCGGCTACAAATCCATTGCTATCTGTTGCACAAATTACTACACCAAAGGGGGTATTTGCCTGACGGCAAAAATCAGGTATTGGATCAAAACGCAATTCAGTTGGTTCAACATAACATGTGTCCGCACTCACGCAAACGTTTTCCAAATAGAAAGTTCCTGTAACTCTGCGTGTCATTTGCCATCGAATACGACTGGCAAATGGAGGAGGAAGACTGCTTGAAGGAAGGTCTATACAAATATTAATATATGTCGTGGGGCTCATATTACCGTCGGTTACAATACTATCAAGCACGATAAAATTGACGTCATCTTCACTATATGTAAGCTCGACGGTAAAGTCCGATGAAGCCGAAGATGCATGCCAATCAAAGCATACTTGACCTGCACATGTGTATATAGCACTGGTCATGAATTCAGAAACTGCATTCATCCCTACTGCGGGGTCTTGTATTGGGTCAGGTGGCACAGAGCTGCCAATATTTGTGCCCGGGCCTCTAATCCAGCCTTGTGGAGGAACGTTATTTGTTGCTCCGGTGAAATCTTCATCCGCTAAATCACAAGATTGGCTTTGAACACTAACGAAACTCAGGAAAAAGATGGAATAAATCGCAAGTTGAAACAGTAATCGCATATGACGAAAGATAGCGAGAATGTTGCGTATGGCAACTTCAAATGACGGTCAAATTGTCGTCAAATTCTGGCTTCCTTTAATCGGATATTTGAATTCCTTCGTCGTGATTTCATCAGCTTTATTTTAATGTGGTTTACATTGCCTCTAAATCAAAACTTAATTTAATGTATTCATCAGGATTTATTATTACAACCAAATCCAACAGCGCAATGCAACATGCCCGAACGTACTTTAATGACATCAAAAAGTTGCAAAAAACTTCACGCGAAAATTATACAAATGAAGGAAAAAAAAGAATGTCCGTCGGTGAAATGAAAAGTGTTATTCAACGTATAAAAGACAAATACCAAGATGATAACAAACGACTCAGAAATGTCGCAATTATTATTGCTTCGGCAAGTTTTGTAGCCATGTATTTCTATATAGCATTCGTGTTTTAAATAAATCAGAACACCTATGAATACACCAATCAACTGATTGACGAAAATAGACTGGGAGGTCGAACATATTATATATCACCATCTAATATGATTTTTTCGTATGACATTGACAATGCACAAGCCCTGTTGGGCTAAGGTTGAATCCATATTTTTTCAATATTTATACAAGAATAATGACTGCTTTTATTGATGCTATCAACCGTAATAAGCACAATCGTTCTATGCAACGCTCGGGTAGATCGTTTGAACGTCGAGATGCACTGCAAAAAACCACGGTAGACAACTATCAAAATGAAGGAATTAAGTCATTGACCGAAGCAGAGCGTCGTGTTGTTCGCAACCGAATTCGAAGTAAATATCGCAAGGATAGAATGCGATTCTATTTTGTTGCAATACCGTTTACAGTTGTTGTACTCTGCGGACTATACTATATATTATTTTTCTACTAACAAAGGTTTGGGGCTGGTAGGGGCAACGTCATTGAAGAATTTATGTCGAAAACATAAAATCAGATCGCACGACTATTCAAGGTAACCCAGGTAAATAAGTTGTTTTTGTCGGCGATCTGATAAAATGGAGGTGTCCTCAAACAAATAGCCTATATTACACCGATCATTGAAAGTATGATCGGTGCGACAACAGTAAAGACGCATTGCTGTCCATGAACGCTGCCTGAGTATTAGGTTTTAAACCGATGGAGATCAAAATTTAATGCGTATCGATAAAACCTGATACGACTTGTACAAAACGATCAGGCTCAGTTATCATGGGTGAATGACCGGAACGCTCGAAAACGACAAGTTCTTTGTCCAACGAGGCGATCCGATTCAATGCTGTTGTACCTAATTCCGGAGAGACGACTAAATCATATCTACCCCAAATAAGTAAGGTTGGAATTTGAATAGAAGACAATTGATCCGTTACAGAATAGCTCTCGAGTCCGTTATCCACTAATTGTTGCGCAGTCGTTGTCCCGGCTATTGTTGTTGTAATAATATTATTTACGAAAATTAAGTTCTTGATTGGAAGGAAGGGGTTTTCTTCATCTCTATCATTTATAAATCCATCATCATTTAACTTTTGTTCCGCCTCAAATGCCCGTTTATTTATATACGAAAAATCAACAGTATTCGTGTCAAGTTCATTGACGCGAGTGAGCGAACTTTCCCAAAAGGACATATTGTTTCCTAATTGTATTTGCTCAGAACCTATCGTTTGGAATTGACGTATGGCTCCGCGGTACGTTTGTGGCAAATCATGTGCTCCGGAAACTTCTATCCAACCGTTATATTGTTGTTGATAGTTCTCTGTTACCATGACCGTTGACCCTAGTGTTCCGCCCCAACTGTGACCTAATAGGAATAGGCGAATATCATTTCCATATTTATGGTGCAATACACGAGCAAGTGCATCGACATCAGCGGCCATTAATTCAACAGTGACTTCATCCTTATCATAATTACCTTGTGCCATCCCTTGTCCGCGTTGGTCAAAATAGACGACGGCATATCGTTCTTCCAGACGCTCAGAGTAAGAACCTATGCGATAATCGAGCCCGCTGCCTCCAGGGCCACCGTGCAATAAAATAATGAAGGTTTCGGAGGTACCATTCCCGTAGATGTGTGCCGGGATATCAGCATTAGCATGTCGGACATAAATTACTTCATTTAAGTCGGACAAGTCGTCACTACTACAGGAAATTAATCCGGCAAAAAGGAACAATAATATTTTATACAAATCAATAGAAAGCATCTGTGTTTTCATACTCTATCATTTTTACGGCGAGAAAACCTGTACCCGTATTCCAAATTTAACGAGGGTAGAATACCCGCGTTGTACGGAATAAGCATCATAATATGCAGTTTGAAATGATGCGCTAAGGTTTTTTTATTTTCTTTTAGTTTACCTATTCCTATTGATATGGATGGAGCGTAGTTACCACGACTGGCAAACTTTAATCTACTGACATTTCCACTGTCATCAACATTATAGGTTTCAGGCAAGAAGGATCGATGATAGTTGAGTGGGCTGAAGGCATAGGTTATCTGCCTGTTTGATGAATTAGTTTTTCTCAGAATAATACCATTGTTCACCATGGCACCGACGTGACTTTTTGGATCCCAATAGAACCCAAGTTGATGTGTAACAACAAAATCCCAGGTAATGTCGCGGCCACTTTTTTTTGTTTTCGTTTTAGATTTCAGCGGATACTCAATGCCTCCTATGAGTCCTGGGTTCCAAATAGAATTTCCAAAATACCCAAGGCTATATTCAATAGGTGATTTACCGCTGATGTTTTTATTGGATTGTGCATAACTACATACACAGAAGCAAAGGAATATGAAACTTAAAACGATAGAGTACAATCTAATCATATGTGAATACCGTGATGTGCTTATAAAACGATTTTATTGAAAGGCTATTTTATTTGCAATCAATTCGTTCCAATACATCCAATGTGCTTTGTCCATTATTCCTTTCGTGTCGCTTTCCTTCAATAGTCACACTTCCTGATCGAGCTAACCTAGCCGACTGTTGATCGTATTCGAAAATGATCTTTTCCATGTGCTGTTGACCATTGACGACATAGTTAAAGTCGAGTACGTATTCTTCGCTGTAAAATGAGCCACTTACTCGCCCTTCGATATTTTCGCCACCTTTTGATTTCAATTTGAGGTTGCCGGAAATATGATCGTCTTCTACGGTAAAATGTATGTTTAGTTTTCCATTTTTATATTTTTTTTCGAAACAAAATTGATCATTGGATTGGTCAGAAATAGATTCAGTGGGAGGGGGTGCCTCACTACTCGAGGGAGCAGATTTATCAGCAGTGCAGGCAAAGGGGAGTATGAAAATAATGACGAAAAATTTAATTTGTTTCATATTAATGTTACTTGTTGTTTTATCTCGTTTTAAGATTGCTAAAAAAGACTGAAATCAATGTTGAAGTCTGAAGGAGGTCAAAGATAAATTATACATTTGTTAATGAACAAATAAATTTACAACCATGAAATGCCACGTACTTTAATGATTATTTTAAAATATGTCCCGGAGTTACGCCAAATCGTTCTTTATATTTTCGACTGAAGTATGATTGACTTAAAATGCCAACTTGAAATTGAACTTCTTTAACAGAATACACTTGATTAGATAAAAGAAGTTTTCGGGCTTGAAGTAGTCGAATTTCTAGAATAAATTGTACTGCCGTCAGCCCTGTTTCTTTTTTTAACAGGCGATTGAGTTGTCGTTGACTGTAGTGCAATTTTTCTGCTAATTGCTCCACGCTGAAGTCTTCTTCTTGGATATGTTGTTGCACAATATTGATAGCCTGATCAACGAAAGAGGAGTCAGCCGGCTTTGCATCATCAGGGGCTGAGTTCGTGTTTTGTGCTTCTTCACGAATGAATTTATGCGTCAGTAAATTCTTTATGCGAACTAAGAGTTCTTCCGTGATAAACGGTTTAGTAATGTAGTCATCAACACCGAGATTAAGTCCAGTCAGCTTATCTTCATCCAAGGCTCGAGCCGAAAGAAAAATGAATGGTGTTTTTTCATGTTGCGATAGCGAATTGACACGCTTTTTAAAGTCAAAGCCATCCATTCCGGGCATCATAATATCCGATATGATAAGATCGAAAGAAGCACTGTCCAAATGCCGCAACGCTATGTGCGCATTTTCAGCAGTAACGATGGAATAAAATGGAGTAAGTGTTTGCGCCAAATAATTACGCATTTCTGCATTGTCCTCGACTAAAAGTATGCGAGATTGACCTAAGTCATATTGCGGTGTCAGACCGGAATCGTATTCCACAGGCTCTATTACATCCGAAGCATCGTATTCCTTTTGAGTTTGTACGGGAATTTGGAAAGAAAAAGTGCTGCCATGATTGATGGCACTCGTTACATCAATTTTTCCATTCAATAATGCAAGTAGTTCGTGTACGATTGCGAGGCCAAGTCCGGACCCTTCGACCCGCTGCGATTGTTGATGGCTGGCGCGAAAATATTTGTCAAAGAGGTAGTTTATTTCATTTTCCGGTATTCCCGGTCCTTCATCGCGAATGGAAGTCATTAAGGTGTTACTATGTAATGAAACATCAACATTTATGGTCGATTGTGGCGGACTATATTGAAGGGCATTTTTGAGTAAATTATTAAATACCTTTTCATACTTATCGTAATCGAATTCAAGGACTTGCTCGTCGTCAAAATGGATGGTTGACTGAACGTCAACCTGTAAATCCTGGGCATATGAATCAAAGGCATTAATTATTTTTTGAAGTTCAAATGCAGTGGGTTTGCTTTTTGGGTGAAGTGGAATAACTTGATTTTCGAGACGGGCCAATTCCAGCATTTCACTTGTCAACTGTAGTAAATGCTGACTATTTCGATCGGCTATTTCCAATAAATTTTTTGTATTTGAGGGCTTTGTTGCCTTTAGTGCATCTTTTATAGGAGCAGAAATTAGGGTGAGCGGAGTACGAATATCGTGCGATATATTTTCGAACCAACGCGACTTCATTTCGCTCAACGACTTTATGGACTCCGTTTCTACGGCCTGTAGTTGAAGTGCATGTTGCGCTTCACGTTTTCGTTTACGCTGTTGGTTAAAAAAGAACAGTCCCCCGAGGCCTATTAATGATATAAGGCCGAGGCCAATCAATAACTGCCTGTTTCTTTTATTTTTCTCTTTTGCAATAACGAGTTCTTTTTCGGCGAGCTGTTTTTCTTTTTCGGCTGTCTCGTATTTTACTTGAAACTCTGAAGTGTATTCGGCATCTTGTGAATACTCCAAAGAATCAAAAAGATCATATGTAATGGATAGATAATCGTATGCATTTTCGTATTCACCTGTACATTTATAAAAATCTGACCGTCCCTTATTATATAATATTTGCATTGAAAGCGTAAGTGGTAGTTGTTGCTGTTCAATATAATTGTCCAGCCAATTAATACTTTCACGTGCTTCTCGTGAGTTGCAAGAAGATACTTGAGCCTGAATTAAAGCGATCATGCACTCAAAGCAAGTGGGAGGTGCTTTTTCCATTAAGACCTCCCTTGATCGATATATTAATACCGGAACGGAGTCAAGTTGGCCTCGCTTTAAAAGATATTGTGCGTGCATGCACTCTGCTTCTGCAACGTCTACCGTAGAATTATAGGATCTGTAAATGTCGACGGCTTCTAAGTAATTAGATTCGTGCTCTTCCATATTGTCTGTAATGATTGCCAAATTGTAGAGCGCATTTGCGAGGAAAAAAGAATTACTTCCTTTTCGTAAGTGAATTATGGCGTCTCTGAAATAGGGTTCTGCAAGCGTATACTGGTTTCTGTCTTTGTAGATTAGTCCAATATTTTGAAGTGAAGCTCCAATATTGGTGTGATCAGTAGAGTCCGTAACAGAAGCAAGTGCTTTCTGATAATGGGATAGCGCCTGGGCATGATTTCCATTACGCGTATGACATTGGGCATGTATGGTGTGAAATTTCCAATTTAAATTATCATCATCTGATCGTTTCACGAATGGTAGTGCGAGATCCAGAAACATTTGTGCGCTATCGATTTCTCCAATTAAAATGTACAAATAACTTATATCAACCCTTGTTTGCCCGCCGAGGATGTCGTTGCCTGTCTCATTAGCAAGGGCAATGGCTTTTGGAATGCTGTTAAAGCACTTGTCCAGATCAGTGTATGGATATGTCCTAATCATAAGCCGCAGAAGCGCCTTTAATTTGACTTCACTATCAGTGTGATTTATCACAAGACTTTCCAAACTATCAACAATAGGAGTTTGTGACTTGCAACGAATAGGGTAGAAGGAAAATAGAAAAAACACCACAACAACCTTTATAAACCCCAGAAAATCAATGCATTGGAGTCTCTTGTCCAATTTCAGCATACCAATGTCCAATATGGGCAGGCCTGTTTCCTTGTTTCCGTGATTAATCAGGTTGAACATTGCAGCAACGAATTTGAATCAATTTAATCACAATTCCTACGCCTTACAAATGGCTGAGGAATAAAACTTGAAAAGCCATGAAACAAGTTATAATGAAATCGGACGCTTCCGATAAAACAGCGAGGCATATTCAACTACGCGTTGTCCATCCACATGCTGAAATACAGCCTTATGCCAGGCATATCGACAAACTAGCCATTCCAGTACGAAATGGAATACGATTGGTTCCATATGCCCAGATTTTATTTGTAGAGGCTTCAGGTAATTATTCGATTATCCACTTGAATAAAGACAAAAAACTACTTGTTTGTAAAACCCTTAAGCAATTCGAGTCACGCCTCGGACAAACAAATTTTATTCGTTCACATCAATCGTACTTAATTAACACAGACCACATTGAACATGTGAACACATCAGCGGCTGTCACACTCACGAATGGGTCTATAGTACCGGTTTCCCGACGACAAGTTGCGACATTAAAAAAGTACTTACTCAATAAATATTCTATTTAATCATTTATCTAAATTAAAAAGTCATGAAAGCTTTTAATCTATTATTGACTGCACTATTAATTTCTATTTATAGTGCAACACTATGTGCTCAATTAGTTGATTCTGAAGGTCCAGGCAAATTCTTCGGGTCTGTTAATATTGACCATCCACAACCTAATTTAATTTTGTCTTCTGATTCGACTAATACATCCTCGATCTTATATTTCAATCGACAAGCTGGCGGTGGATTGAACTTTGCACGTGCACAGTTCGCGTACTTACTGTCAGATGATGTCTTTTCATTTTCTAATGTGTTTACACCGGCGACCTTCAATGACGGAATTTTTACGGTCGATGTTCAGCCAGGAAACGGCGTCCAGGATGGTGGTGGAATTATTTCTATTGGAAATTACAATGCACCGCATTTAACAATGGATGAATTTAATATTCAGGCGCGAGGTGTTGGTGGATCAACAGTCGAAGACTTATACATAAACCAATACGGTGGTGATATTTTATTCGCGAGTCAAACAGCATCCACTGGCAAAGTAGGAATTGGGGAGACAGCGCCGTATGAAAAATTGACCGTCGATGGTAAAATAGCAGTCGTCGAGAATGGCAACAATGGGCACATGGTCATTGCTAATAGTGAAGATTATGACCACTTTAGCGATCCTTTCATCGATTTTGGAGGAGGAGACCAGCCCTTTATCGTTGCTAGCGAAGAAGGTAGTAATGAGCAAGCTGGTATATATGGCGACGGAAATGCCCTTACACTTTGGTCTCCGGGAGATGGCAATTATTCGCTTCCTGCATTTTTGTACATCTTGGATGAAGACCTTTGGTCGGACGCTGACGGCAATCCCTATAACAACGGAGCCGTGCAAATCTATCTGGATCCCGCAGGTACCTGGCAGGCAAGCGACATGAACCGAAAAGAAAACATTACAGAATTTGGCAATGCGCTCGATAAAATCAAAGATTTGAAGGCATACACCTATGCGTTCAAGCAAACGGCAGAAGAAGTTGCAAAAAATGCGCCTAAAACATCAGCCATTGGCGTCATGGCTCAGGAACTGCATCAAGTTATTCCCGAAGCTGTCAGTGTATCTGACGAGGGAGAATACTTTGTAAACCACTCCATGCTCACGCCGGTATTGATTCAAGCCATCAATGAACAACAAACTATCATTGACAACCAAGTAACTATTATTCACCAAATGGAGAGCCGGATATCTGCATTGGAAAACAGAGAATAATTAATGCTCAGAACACGCAATTGAGACACCTGTTTCACAAAAAAATACAGCCATGAAATTTTTTGTTTATATAGCACTGGCTTTTTTTATGGTCAGTATATTCAACCTACAGGCTCAAAACCTGGAAGTAGAAGGCAATGCCCGCATTCATGCATTGAATGGAACACATACGCGAATGGTCACGGTTGACTCGGCCGGCATTTTGGGTGCAGAACCCATACCTGCAGGTGGGAGTTCTCAGTGGACAAATTCCGGATCGAATATTTACTTCAATACCGGAAATGTTGGAATCGGTGTTTCTAATCCACAAGAAAAACTGCATTTGGACGGAGATATGTGGATAAATAATTCCGGAAGTATTGAGTGGAAGGATGACACGACGACAAGAGCCGAAGTTAATTTCGAAAACAACGAATTGTCGTTGGAGAGTAATGGTGACAGGTTGGCTTTAAAACCTTCCATTGGACACTTGGATTATGAAAGCCCATCAGATCCTTTATTTAGCATAAATGATGTGGACGGAGGAGACAGTTATCTTTCATTTAGTTCGCTTGATACAACACGCGTTCTTGCCTACACCAGAGCACAGGATCAAGATTTCGTCATTAATAATGCATTTATGGAAGATAGTTTACCGCGTTACTTTGATCTAGTTATAAAAAATGATGGAAAGGTAGGAATAGGTACAGAACTGCCAGCTGGAGCACTTCACGTTGAAAACAACACCTTGAATGGAGCCGATATGTGGTTGTCAAGCTTTTTTGGAGATGCTAAAATGGTCTTAGCCACTGGTATTGATAACGCGTATAATTTGGGCATAATAAATACAAGTGCTTCTCAAGAACACTTTCAGATCTCAAGAGGAATCGCCCCATACATTGACGAGGTCGAACTCTTGCGGCTCGACAAAGAAGGAAGACTTAGCCTCACACCGAATAATAGTAGTCGCAGCATGACCATAATGAATCAGAGTAAATACTATCACAATCAAGCGGATTCACTCGAGATGGGATTAGGCTCTGGGTCGTTCCTGATGGCATCAGAAGAATATCAAATCGAGACTGGCGGAATCTATGGTGATGGAGATGCACTCACCCTATGGTCTCCTGGTGACGGGCACAATGGGACCCAAGCGCTGGTTTACTTCCTGGATGAAGACAATTGGTCAGATGGTGACGATGACCCATATAATAACGGCGCAATTCAAATATACTTGGATGCCTCTGGCACCTGGCAAGCAAGCGATATGAATCGGAAGGAAAATATAGCGGAATTCAACGGTGCGCTTGATAAAATCAAAACACTCAAGACGTATACCTATGCATTCAAACAGACTGCCGAGGAAGTTGCAAAACATACGCCAAAAATGTCGGCTATTGGTGTCATGGCTCAGGAATTACATCAAGTACTTCCCGAAGCAGTTAATATTTCCGATGATGGAGAATTTTTTGTAAATCATTCCATGTTAACACCAGTACTCATCCAGGCAATTAATGAGCAACAAACAATAATTAATAGTTTGGAAGCTCGCTTATTGGCATTGGAAAATAAATAGCGTTTTCGCATTTCAATAATTAATAAGAACGATTTGCTGATCGCACAAATTGCTGACATCTGCGAGTGGGTATTCGAATGCCTGCTCGAGATGTAGCAATTTTTTAAAAAACAAAGCAATGAAAAATTTTATCTATTTAATATTATTTACAATTTTATCAATTGCAACCAATGCCCAGGTCCAGTGCACACAGGATTTATTGCACAAGAAGTGCATGAGGCTGCTAAGGATATAAATTATGATTTTCACGGCGTATACGCACCAATAAATGCTACCGACAATTATGGATTACGTTATAGTGAATTTACGGTTCCGCTCGTAAAGGCTGTACAGGAGTTGTCCGATGAAAATGCCAAGCTCAAATCAGAAATAATAAAGTTAAATGAGCGTTGTCAAAAATTTGCTGAGAAGATAGAACGTCTATTGGCAGAGTAATTCTTCTTATAAAAAAGCCAGATCGTTTTTATAGAATAGCAGGCTTTCATGTCGAAAAATTCTTTTGTGGAGGTGGTTGTCATGGCTTTCCGCTAACTTAAGGACTTGACGTGAAAAGCCTGTTTTATTTATTAAGATGTCATAGCAGAGCTTGGTGGACTTCCGAATCGCTCGGTGTATTTTCTACTGAAGTAAGATTTATTGGTTAAGCCAACAGCATGCCCAACTTCTTTTACAGAATAATATTGACCGGAAATTAAATATTTACGAGCCTGTTGTAATCGAATCTCTAAGATAAATTGAACTGTTGTTAAGCCCGTTTCTTTTTTTAAAATTCGATTCAGCTGGCGGGGACTATAATGTGTAGCCGCAGCCAGATCATCCACACTTAAATCATGTCGACCCTGATTTTCTTTTACAAAAGTTGTAGCCCGCTGAACGATACTATCCTCAGAGAGAGGTGGTCCAAGGTGATCTTCAGCATTTTTTCCTTTTTCATGTTGTCGGACTCGCTTTTGTCTCAATAAATTATTTACCCGTGCTATTAATTCTTCCGCCACGAATGGCTTCGTGATGTAGTCATCAACACCCAATGACAACCCCATTAATTTATCCTCGTCCAGTGCTTTTGCTGATAAAAAAATAAAAGGTGTTTTTCTATGTTCTGTAAGTGTATTTACTCGTTTTTTAAATGTAAAACCATCCATACCTGGCATCATAATGTCTGATATGATAAGATCAAAAGCATCGGTATTAAGTTTATTTATTGCCACCGGTGCCCGAAGTGCGTGCTCCACCTTATACCGGCTTTTTAATATATGCTGAAGGTAAGTCGCCATTTCCGGATTATCCTCGACTAACAAGATACGGCTCTGATCAAACGAAATATAATCTGGTTGCTGATCCAATTCATCTAAATTAGGTGATGAAGTTTCCACGTCGGACAAAGATGATTGAAAGGCGGGAATGGAAAATGTAAACGAACTTCCTTTTGATGAAGTTGAAACATCAATCTTTCCATCACATACGTCCACTAATTCCTTAACAATCGAAAGCCCTAGTCCGGAACCATCCACTTCAGTTTGTGCAGAACGAAAATATTTGTCGAATACAAAAGATAAATCTTCAGACGGTATTCCTGGGCCTTGATCGACTATTTTCGTTATAAGAGTATTATCGGAATAGTTGATGTGTACATGCACAGACGAATTATCAGGACTGAATTTAATGGCGTTTTTCAATAAATTATTAAATATTTTTTCATACTTGTCATAGTCAAGCGAGAGTAATGTATCTTCAGGAATATCTGTTAAATTTTTTATTTCTATTTGTCTCTCTCTCGCGTAAGAATCAAATGCCGCTGGAAGTTTTGATAATTCAATGAAAGCCTCTCGTGTCGTTCGCCTCAATGGCACTGCATTGTTTTCCAGACGGGCTAGTTCGAGCATATCTTCGCTCAGACGAGCTAGTTTTTGACAATTGTTGTGGGCAATATCTAATAGGAATTTATTTGATGACCCTTTGACACTTGTGCTCAAATCACGCAACGGCCCGGATATAAGTGTCAAAGGCGTACGAATATCATGGGATATATTTTCAAACCACCTTGACTTCAAGGCATCTATTTCTTTTAAGTTGGCTTGTTTCATGCGCTCTAATTCCAACTGGTATTCGACACGCATTTTCTTCCGTCTCATGAAATAAAAGTATATAAGTCCAGATAACAGCATTAGCGAGATGGCAAGGGAAGAATATAGTATGAGTTGCTTTCGTTTATTGGTCTCTTTTTCAAGTTGAAAGTGCTGACTAATAATTTGCCTTTCTTTTTCAGCAGTTTCATATTTCGTATTTAATTCTAATAATTGGTCTTCAATATTTTTGTCATAATATTTTTTGGAAAGGCTATAAGCGGCACTCAAACTATCATAGGCGGCAGCGTAGTTGTTTAAATTAGCTTCTGTGCTTGCCAGGTAACGCAACGCATTAAAATATTGATAAGATTCGCGGTTGCCCGAAGTATAATCAAGGAGTCGATTTAAATATAGCGAAGCCGAATCGAACTGATTTAAATCATGAAAGGCAATTCCGAGGTCGTAATATACTTTCGATGTTTGATATGGCTGATTTATTTTTATCGATACGTCTAATGATTTTCGATATAGGGCAATTCCTTCTTCGGGGTTTTCTTCATGTGCCAATTCTATATACGCTAACATGGAATAGGCCTGCGAAAGCCCGATGGTAAAATCATACTTTTCGGCTATAGTTATCGCCCTACTGAGATATAACTTCTGCATGGCAACACTATCATGCAAAATCGATAGGTTAACACTTATTTGCATGGCATATTGCATCATGCTGTCTCGTTCGGCATAAGAAAGAGCCTTGCTTAAATATTCAATGGCACCCATAACATCGTGCTGTCCTATTACTAGCCGACCAAGATCTGTATACGACCGTACAATAATATCGGCATCGCCGTAGCGTTGGGCAATGCCATTTGCAAAAACGAGTAGGTGAAACGACTCATCATTTTCATTGGCACTCAGTTTTATTTGACCCAGGCGAAGGGCATGTTCAGCGATGACGATGGAGTCGCTTTGTTCAGCCGCGATGTCCATTGCAGCTTGAGCGTGTAAGTCGGCGCTGTCAAACTGTACTTTTTGAACAAACAGGGTTACCAGATAGTCATGTGCCCTCATACGCATGTTTGGCTCAGCGGCTTGATCGGCCATATGTAGCGCCTTATTTGCTATACGAATGGCTGTATCATATGACGTGTCTTGGGCCGCCTTTGCACTTTCCATCAGCAAGATAAATTCCTCTTCTGACCCGGAATTTGTTTGACAAAAACAGACATGCGCTGACAGCATAAAAGCAATTGCGCCAAACAGATTTACAAGATGTCGAATCTCAAACATGATTTTATTGGGTTCAACATTAAAAATACGTGACATTATCGAAAGCGAACAACTTACATAATGCACTAACAATCATGTGTTTATAAATAAGTGTCCGAAATGTGCACCAAGCCGTCGGATTTGTACAACGTCAAATTTTGCACTTGCCCTTCATGTAGGCCGATCATTGCACCAATGTGAATCAGCAAAAGCATTTTATGATGAAAAAGGTACAATCCATACAACAACACATTCCGCTTCCGATATCGGAAAGGCACCTTCAAGTTGTCAGCCGAACAATGCCTACAGAGCAACCAATAAAGCGGCACAGCATATTAGCTGTTCCGGTAGCAAATGGTCTGAAATTCATCACGCTTGCTGACATTTTATATGTACAAGCGGATGGCAATTACTCCGAGATTGTAACACAAAACAATGAGCGGTTTCTTGTAGCTAAACCTTTGAAAAGCGCGGAAATGCGCCTTCAACAAGATGGCTTTTTGCGTGTCCACCAGTCCTACCTGGTCAATGTAGTGCACATACGTCAGTTTGGTAGTCAAATCGAGCTTTCAAGTAACGAAATATTACCGGTGTCTCGCCGACGCTCTCGTCAAATTTCACAACTTATTCGATCTCAATATTCTATTTAATCAATTTTTAATATTACTAATTATGAAAACGATCAATTTATTTTTACTCACACTAATCATTTGTTTTTTGTCAACAATGGAGGCAATTGTGTATGCTCAGCCAGGTGCCGATATCGAGGGAGATATCTATTTACGAAATACTCGTCCAAGAATTGAATTTTACGATGAATCAGCCTCCAATAGATTGGAAGGTTGGCTGGAAGAATTTCAAAATGGTATGTGGCTCTCTTCATTCTATGGTGACGTTGTCTTTGCAGCAGATACAACGGGATTTGAAGAAGAACGACTTCGAATAAAAGGAAACAGTGGAAATGTTGGCATCGGAATTTTTGATCCGATATCAAAACTCCATGTTGATGGTACCGTAAGAACTAAAGATGGAAGTGTGATAATACACGATGGAGCTTTGACGATTGTCGACGCCAATGAAGTGGCTCATTTTTCAAATGTAGGTGGAGACTTGCATATAACTACGCCAGGTGCCGTATCGCCCTATCAACTGTACATATCTGATGACATGGGATATATCGGAATAAATAATAACACACCTTTGAAGTCCTTGCATGTAAAACAACTCAGTAATACAGACGGTGTTCTGCTGGAGAATCACGCTAGTGGTAATTATTGGAATCTCTATGTTGATGGTGTAGATGATTTTAATTTTGGTTACAATGATGTATTGCGGGCATATATCGAAGATGGCGCGGGCTCCTTCGTCATTACTTCAGATGGTCGACTAAAAAATTCCATCGAATCTATTCCAACAGTATTGGACAAAATCATGCAATTGCAGCCTAAGCAGTATTTCTATAATGTAGATGAAACGGCTGACAGAAAATCATGGGGATTTATCGCACAAGAAGTGGAGCGTGTATTTCCTGAATTAGTACTCGAAAAAGATGGATACAAAGGATTAATCTACGACGACTTTGCTATTATGAGTATTAAAGCAATTCAAGAACAGCAAAGAGTAATTCAAGAACAGCAAGACGTAATTGATGATCAAGCTAATCGATTGACTACTTTGGAAAAACAAGTCCAATTGCTTTTATCAAAATGATGTAAATGTTCTTAGTAAATAGGCTTCAAGGCGATAGGATTTTCTTATCGCCTTTTTTATTAGTTGATTTTGTTTTAAGAAAGAGTTAAGTATACATGAAATCTAAAACAGCATAGCAGCATATTCAATATATTAAAAAACCACATGATCATGTGATGCCTGATTCCAGCAAAAGTCAAGTGGTCCTCATAATTTTATTCTAAAATAATACGATTATGAAAAACTTAACTTCTCACACGTTCTACTGTTTATTCATTTTTTTCTTTCTTTTCGGATATCATCAAATGGCATCTGCACAGGACGGAAAAATAAGCCTGGAAACAACGACGGACTCTCCGGATGCCAAGTCAGTTTATGCCAATTCTATACCGCTTGCATATGGTACTGTGCGATCTGATGGCTTCATCGATACAGAATACGGCGTGGCATCCGTCACCAAAACGAGTACAGGAATCTATGAAATTGAACTTCAAAATGGCTTTTTTGGACATGCAGTTGTTAACACCACAGTACGCTTTGGTGGTGTCGTAGGTTCGTCAATTACGAATACGTATGAATCTGATGCCGCTACAAAAACGGTTACCTGTTACTTTGCCAACGTCACTACTGCGGCGGATCAGGCGTTTTCATTCGTCATTTATGGTACACCTTTGAATACGGATAACGATTGCCCGCCACTAAGTTCAAATACAGGTTTTGCTCAGGCACCAAACGATAATCTCCATTTCAACTTCACCAACGGCTCTGATTGCATGACAGCTATTCCGTTTGCTATTTTAGATCCGACCCCAAATGTTCAGGTTGTTGTAGGGAATTTTGTGAGCCCACCAGCGACTGATCCGGTTGAGGTTACCATCAACCATGATTTTGACAATGGTGTGATGAGCCAATCCATAAATCTGACGAGCGCAGGGGCTACCCTTAATTTAGGAACATACGTTAGTGCTGCAAATCTTGTTCCATATAGTATTGATTTAATTTTGACCTATGATGGATCACAATTCGTCACAGCTCAGGTTGTTGCTACACCCTTGTAAAAACCTGTATTGAATAGGGAAAAGGCTGGTGAATTATTAATTAGGCTTAAGGGCGGTAAGATTTCTTATCGCCCATTTTTTTAAAAGGACACCAGTTGCACATCAAAAATTAATACGGAGTTTGCTGGAATTCCTGGTTGCGGTTGAGCCCCATACCCTAATCTGGAGGGGATAAAAAACGTACCTTCTCCACCAGCCTTTAATTTAGGAATACCCTCTTGCCACCCGGGGATAAATCCGGATAATGGCCATGTGATGGTTTGCCCACCTGTTGTTTGATCAAATACGGTTCCGTCGAGCAGGTAACCCCTATAACCAACAGTAACTTCGTCCTGTAGTGTGGGATGGTCTCCAGTGCCCTCTCTTGTTATGATATAATGAAGGCCGCTGTTCGTGCTTTCGGCCGTCAATGCATTGTCAGCTAAGTAATCTTCTATTAATCGAAGATCAGTGGCGTGTTGATCGCCTTCATCATCGCTACACGCAGCGAATGAGCAGGCAAATAGCATAATCAGGATTAAATAATTTTTCATAAATCGAAAGTTGGGTTGATATCTTTGATAAACGTTCTAAGAACTTAATATGCAGTCTCGCAAGATCACGAAATTATTTAATTAGGTCGAAAGTAAGTCGACCAAGGCATGTCGTTCTATTCCGAAGTAGGACATATCCTCGATTATTTGAGCAGCTTTTTGCAAGCTAGGGGTGTTCAATGACTTTGTCTTTTCAGCAAATAACATGACATTTTTGGGTGTATGCTTATCTGATACAAACTCCATCACCTTTACCCTATATCCATATTGTTCTAAAATCAAAGTTCGAATGGAGTCGGTTAGCATTTCGGCTTGTTTTTCAAGATAGATACCATGTCGCATGAGGTTTTGAAGTGCATGAGGTTTTTTTGATTTTTCTAATTCTTGACGGATTTGCTTGTGACAACAAGGTGCTGTGACGATAAGACGAGCATTTGCTTGGATTCCCTTAGCAATCGCATGATCTGTTGCAACGTCGCAAGCATGTAGTGCAATTAATACATCAATGTGATCAAAACTGTAATTGTCAATCGTATTGCACGTGAAACTGAGTGTGTCAAAAGAACAAGATTGAGCTACATCTGTGCAAATATCGACAAGTTCCTGGCGCATTTCTACGCCCGTAACGTACGTGTTTAATGAAAGACTGTTACGCATATAGTCAAAAAGAGCAAAGGTTAAATACCCTTTTCCCGAACCCATGTCCACAATATCAATGCGTTGTTTATTCACCAACTGTTTGATTCCGGGCGCTACTATTGAAATAAAGTGATTTATTTGCTTGTATTTGTCCTGACGGGATTTTAAAATTTCGCCATTTTTATTTGCAATGCCTAGTTTATACAAATATGGGCTTGTTGATTTAATGTACCGAAATTTTTCCCGATCATGCTGTTTTGAAGGCTGGGCCTCTTTCTGAGGTTCTTTTGACTTATATGTATATTTTTTATTGTGAATATTTTCATAAACAATTTCTGAACTGGTAGTAAATAATGTAGCTATATGAAAATCTCGTTTTAAAAAATCTTCAATCATCGAAAATCCAGACGCAAATGAATAGTTTTTAGTTATGTCCTTTGTTTTGTGACGATATACAAACTGTAAATAATCTGCTTGTTTAATTTTTACACAAGCGACCAATATTTTTTTAAGCGTACCATCATCACCTTTGTAATTGCCAAGTGATAGTTTTATGAAAGACTCGGCCGCCCAGCTTTCCCTAAGTTGTTCAAGCCATTGTTTTTGATATTTGTTTTTTAATGACGACATATCATCTAAGTCACGGGTGGCGAAGATAACAGCCTTGACGAGAATGCAGCAAGTGCTTCTGCTGAAACATCGACCAATTTTCCTAAGCGTATTTGAGCATGCGCATGTCCTGCATACTGCATGCCAAGGTAATCTGCGCTTAACCGAAAGGGCTCATAAAAACTCATTGGGACATCATCGCCCTCGCTACAGCTAATCGCGGCCATCGTTTTTCCACGAAGCTTACGTCCCGTATCTTTCTCGATCTTCAATAAGTCGGAAATACGGTCAAAAAAAGTTTTCATTTCGGCACTCATTGAATACCAATAAACTGGGGAAAGAAATATAAACGTATCGACATCCGCTACTAGCTGTTTCATGAGGGGAATAAAGTCATCCTCCGTGTTTAAGTGTTGGTAGTCAAAATATCCAATATCCTTTTTCTTTAAATCTAAAATAGAAAAATCGGTTTGTTGCCTCAGAAAACTGGCAACAACAGACGAGTTGCCGATCGAACGTGAACTTCCTTGAATGATGACACCGCGGGTCTTAACTTTCATATAATTTAATCTTTTGTCATTAACTTTGAATTGACGTAACAGTGTATAATCCAGTAAGTTTTGTCAAATTGATCATATCTACCATGTCAGCGTAAATGAAGAAAGAAGTTAAAGAAAAGCACTTTGTAAAGAAGCCGATTTACCCTGGAGGGAAGGAAGCAATGAAGGCCTTTATTAAGAAAAACCTTAAATATCCGCAACAAGCTTTGGAAAAAGGAATTGAAGGTGTCGTCCGCATTCGCTATACTATAGACAAAAACGGGAATGTCGTGAAAACGAAGGTAATATCAAAGCTAGGCTACGGATGCGATGAAGAAGCTCGGCGCATCGTTAAACTATTTAAATTTCACGTTCCAAAAAACCATATTAAAGTGACATTTCATAAGAATGTCAATATTCGGTTTAAGTTAAAAAAGAAACAAAAAATAAAATACGTTTATAAAACAACACCTGCTTCTGAATCGAATAACTCAGGTTATAATTACACAATTAAAATAAATGGTTGATGTTGTAAAATGACAATCCTACAAAAACTCAACCTCACCGTTTGATAAATGGTAATAAGCTGGAGCAATTACTAATTTTCCAGCTTCAACTGCATCGGAAATTATACTCGAACGGGACATTAACTCATCAGCAGTTAATGAGGCATTCTTTCGCACCACATCATTGACCTCGGCGTCTGCTCCAGAGTCGGCTATTGCTGGTACAATATGAGAAAGTAGGTGGTTGAGATTATACCCATTGTCTCCGCCCGCAACAGCTGCTGTTACCGCACCACAACTTTGATGTCCCAATACGACTATGACTGAACAACCAATGTGGGCGACAGCATATTCCATGCTGGCGATAGAAGAACTGTTTGCAATATTTCCAGCTACCCGAACAACGAATAATTCACCTAGTCCAGTGTCGAAAGCCAATTCGGGTACCACACGACTATCAGCACAACTCAAGACGATGGCGTAGGGATCTTGTCCGCCGACCAATGATTCACGACGGGCACTGTCCTGAAGTTTTCCGTCTAATTGATCCGCAACGAATCTTGCATTTCCTGATTTGAGTCTGTCTAAAACGTCCGAGCTAGTCATAAAAAGTTGATTTAATTAAGTTGATGTTATTGGCATAAATATATTATATGAAATGCTCTTATCCCAAATGTCAATACATTTATAAAATGAATGTCATCGTTTGTCCAAGGTGCAAGAATCACATGACCTGCTTGCCAGGCAATGTAGCACATTGCCCATGTTCTGAGATGATTGTTGGCAAAGGACTTTCTGCCTTTCTTAAGAAAACGAAGTACGACTGCCTTTGCAATAGCTGTCTGAAAGAATTGGAAAGTAAAGTTGCCTTGGCTTTAGACCATGAAACGAGTAGAAAGCACACTGAGGGGGTTCATTATTACATCGAAGATGGAAACTTGGTCTTTACCGAATTCGCTCATATTCAACGCGGATATTGTTGCCAAAGTAGTTGTCGTCATTGTGCCTATGGCTATCATCAGGAAGTATGAAATCGGTTTTACAATTAAAATTTTAATAATGGATTCATATGGTGTATGTAACGGCCTACAACGCTGTGCATTTTTGAGCAACTGTTTTGGCGGGATTATACAGGTATAGTTTTGTTGTATCATTTGTTTCTCGCAGTGTGTACTTCTTTTGCCCGTATGATAGCTATTCAGTAAATTTGCATCCTGCCATATAACTCAATCAAAAAACAAAATTCAATGAAAACAAGATTTTCTTTATTCTTAAGCCTTTTTGTGATGCTAGGCATGATGTCGTGTGTGAGCAAGAAGAAGTTTGTCAGTTTGCAATCAGAACTTGAAGTTTGCAATCAAGAGCTAGGACAGTGCGGCGAGGACTTGAGCCGGTATTTGAGTCAATACGAGACCTGCATGGCAGACAAAAAAAGGATTGAAGGCGAACTGAATTCGCTCAAATCTGAAAACACGCTGCGCATCGAGCAAATCGATGACTTAAAAGGACAAGTGCGTGACCTTCGGAAGCAACGCGACAAGCAAATTAAGCACATTGGCGATTTGACTGACTTGTCTCAGAGTGCCAGTGATAATATCAAGGAGACGCTCGACCAACTCAAGTCAAAAGAGGAGCATTTGAATCTATTACGCGCTGCCCGCACCAAGGCGGACTCAATCAATCTTGCATTGGCCGTTAACTTAAAAGGTGTATTAAGTCAGGGAATCATGGACAATGATGTCGAGGTTAAGGTTGATAAGACGGTTGTCTTTGTTAACCTATCTGATAAAATGACATTTGGAAGTGGTAGTTCCCAAATCACACCGCGCGCTGAAATTGTATTAGGAAAAATCGCTCAAATCCTTGAATCACGACCAGATCTTGAAGTCATGGTTGAAGGATATACAGACGATCGACCTATCAGCACGAGTTGCATCAAAGACAATTGGGATCTCAGTGTTAAACGAGCAACATCTGTAGCACGTGTATTGCAAAGCCGGTACAACGTTGATCCAAATCGCATTATCGCAGCAGGACGCGGTGAATACAATACATTGGTCAGCAACGATACGGAAGAAGGACGTAAAATGAATCGCCGCACACGTATTATAATTTTACCGAAAGTTGATCAATTTTATGACTTACTGGATCCGGACAAGGCTCCAAAATAATTGGTATTAAAAATTAACGATAAATTCGAAAGCGGCAATAATCACTATTGCCGCTTTTTTTTGGTTTAGTCCATAATACGCTCTTATTTAATTACGGTTGTATAGAAGGATATATTTGTCGAAAAGCTTGACCCATATGTTAAGTGCTTATTAGAGTCAGAAAATTCGCACATTTCTGATAGTAGATACAACCTAAAATGAATTTCACAAAACGGAACATTTTTAAAATTAGATTAGATCTTATTGAGCTCACTTTTGTTTTTAGCCCACGATATTTACGAATGGGTTCGAATTGATAAGTACGGATTCAGGTGGGACTTGAAGCTACAACACAGAGAGTTGTGATTACTGAAACCTTATGTTTTTTTATAGTCAACCCTCAACTCAAGATTTTAGTAATAGGAAAAATATATTATATCATTGATGATGGAATTACTGTCTCAACTAAATATAAAAGGTTTTAAAATTATCGAATCTATATACACCCAAAATGAGATTCGTGACCTGCTTAATTTAGTTGGACCGATCGATGAAAAGCATAAATTCGGGTTACGCGAGTTTTTAAAAGACCATCCAACAGTAACTGCGCGTGTATTTACACCTAAGCTCAAAGAAATTATAAGGCAGATTTCACCGAATTGTGATAAAGTCATTAAGTCTATTTACTTTAATAAGCCACCTGTGGCGAACTGGAGTGTAGCTTGGCATCAAGATTTGACAATTAACGTCGCTGAAAAGCAAGATGTACCCGGCTTTAAAAATTGGCGCCCGAACCCGGAACGAACAGTTGTACAGCCGAGCATGGACATACTCCAAAGGATGTTTACGATTAGAATTCACCTGGATACCTGTACGATCGAAAACGGTGCATTACGAGTGATTGAAGGCTCCCATTACAACGGCGTTATAAATATGAAAGAGTGGATGGATCAGAGAAAGGGTGTTGAGCGAATTTGTGAAGTAAAAAGTGGCGGAATCCTAATTATGAAACCCTTGCTTCTGCACGCATCAAAACGAACCGAAAATAAAAAATCCAGACGCGTTATACACCTTGAGTTTTATGATCAAAAGCTTCCAGGTAGCCTTGAATGGAAAGAGGAGCTTACGTTTAAGTAGCACGGGAGCACCCAATTATTCCCATCAAATGTGTTAGTTCAACAAGCTATATGTCACTAACAAAGCATCTTCTGATCGCCATCGGAACCAACCAATATCCGATGTTTCCATATCATCATTTAATACTTTTACACGAAGCCACTCGCCTTTTATTTCAATGGGTTGTAGCGTGGCGTTTTTGTTGACATTTGGCAATGGTGTTGCATGACGCAAAGGCTGTTTGCGGATGGGATTGTTTTCTGGATCATGTATTTCAACTGCAAAGACATTCAGTAAAAATGTTTTCCAGGGCATGAAGGTGATGTCCTCAGATTTTACAAAGGTTGTTTTCCCTGATTTTTCATCTATGACTACTTCAAAAAATCCGTCAGATTCCTGTTTTGCCCGCAGATAAAAAATTTGATAATCCAGCTTAAGGTGAACCGGCTTAAATTCTTTTGGGGCATGGTCAATATCCAGGTCGCCATGTAGGAGGGCTTTATATGTAATACTGTCTGAAGGTGTAACATCGTTGGGCGCAGAATAGAGATAAAGTGGGGTATTCAATTTTATGGAGGGCTTTATCAAGCCCGTCCCTATAGCTTCATTTTTTCCAAAAACGGATGGTGTTGGTGTGTGATCGACAGTTGCCGTTGGCTTATGCGTTTTATGAAACTCCTTTGTTTTTTCGATATCTTCCTGTATAGCCTGTCGGGTAGTAATTAGGCCATACAGGCCCCAACCGACTAGGCCAATACCAATTATTGTGGCAATTTGTGTGGCGGTCTTCAACGTTTGAGGCTTTAATTTGCGGCTGAGAATAATAGCTGCAATCAACCCGACGAGCAAGCCCCCCATACCCGAAAGGAGCACCATAGCCCCTCCGGCTAGCCCTGCTGATTTTGGAATAAATAAAGTGGACAAAAACAGCCCAAGAAAACCAACAATAATTGTAGTAAATAGGATGAAAGCGAAACGGAGTGACGATGGGTTGTTTTTAGTCACGGTACTTTTTCAATTAATATATATGCTTGAACGAATTTTATTTAATAATACAACATTTAAATCAACCCCGAAATAACGCCATTGTCGTCGATGTCGATATTTTCAGAGGCTGGAATGGAAGGCAAACCGGGCATGCGCATCATGTTTCCTAAAATTGGAATTAGAAAACCGGCACCTGCCGCTACCTCAATTTCACGCACAGTAATTGTAAAACCTGTTGGCCTTCCTAATAACTTCGCATTGTCCGAAAGGGACTTTTGCGTTTTAGCCATGCAGATCGGCATGTCTTCCAGGCCAAGTGACGCTATACGACGAAGGTCACGTTTTGCTTGTGTGGCATATTCAACATTTGCGGCACCGTAATAATCTTTAGCAAGTTTTTCGATTTTTGATTTCACACCTTCTTCCCACTTATATAGTGGCGTGAAATTTGAAGACCCTTCTTCGACTATTTCGACAACCTTATTAGCCAGATCAATCGCACCTTCTCCTCCCTTGGCCCAAACTTCTGAAATAGCCACTCGATGTCCCATCGATTCGACAGCTTCAACGACAGCTGCTACTTCTTCATCTGTGTCAGAGGTGAACTTGTTGATGGAAACTACAGGTGTCAAATTAAACATGCCTACGTTTTCCAAATGCTTTTCCAAGTTCGGTAACCCCCGTTTTAATGCTTCGACGTCGGGCGTGGTCAACATTTTTAAGTCTGCACCGCCATGATATTTTAATGCTCGAATTGTTGTGGTCAACACAACGGCTTTCGGCGCAAAACCTGCACTTTGGCATTTAATATTGAGAAATTTTTCAGCACCGAGATCGCAACCGAATCCAGCTTCTGTGACGGTATAATCTGAAAAGGACATGCCAAGTCTCGTAGCCAGAATTGTATTGGTACCTTGAGCAATGTTGGCAAATGGACCTCCGTGAATGATTGCCGGATTTCCTTCTATTGTTTGAACTAAATTGGGTTTAACCGCGTCTTTTAATAAGGCCGCCATAGCACCTTGTACATGCAAATCCCGTGCATAAATTGGTTTTTTATCGAATGTAAATCCAACGAAAATATTTCCCAAACGCCTTTTTAAATCATTTACGCCTGAACACAAGCAAAGTATGGCCATAATCTCTGATGCTGCCGTAATATCGAACCCAGACTCACGTGGAATTCCATTTCCCGTACCACCGAGGCCAATGACAATATCGCGTAATGCGCGATCATTCATATCCATTACACGCTTCCACGCAATCGTCCGTGGATCGATATTCAAGGAGCGCGTTTTGCTCTGAATATTGTTATCGATGACGGCGGCCAATAAATTATTTGCTTTTTCGATTGCCGAAAAATCACCCGTGAAATGTAAATTAATATCTTCCATGGGAAGAACTTGCGAATATCCTCCCCCGGTCGCTCCACCCTTTATTCCAAAGACAGGGCCTAATGATGGTTCACGCAAAACAACCGTGGTTTTTTTACCAATGCGATTAAGAGCTTCTGTTAAGCCAATAGACATGGTCGTTTTTCCTTCTCCGGCTGGAGTTGGAGATGTGGCAGAGACTAAAATCAAATTACTCTTTTTAGCCTTTTCATCATTTATGAATGACAATGGAATTTTTGCTTTATGCTTTCCATACATTTCAATATCATCGGGAGAAACACCAAACTTTTCCGCTATTTCCGAGATATGTTTTAAGTCAATCGTACGCGCAATATCCAAGTCATTCATGCTATTTACTTGTAATTAATTAAAACAAAACCGACAAGCCATCAGCGTGTGTGTGACTTGCCGGAAAAGGCTATAAATATAGTTGTTATCTTGGATTTTGTGAAAAGGACGATCTTGATCTTTGCTAGCCTGGCAGTGGCTATTGCCATCCTCTTCCAGCTCAGTAAGTGGTCACTGTTGAATGGTATGCGTCAGCAGGAGATGTCTATTGAGACAGTAGTGGTAATAGCTGGAACCCTCTTGATTGGAATTGGGTTTTTAGTCAGCCGGCTCTTTCGACCAAAATTACCTGCGCAACAAGAAATAGCATTAGGAGTCAATACCAGCGCCATTGAGCAATACGGCATCAGCCCGAGAGAACTAGAAATACTTGAGGCTATGTCTCGAGGGTTGTCAAACAAACAAATTGGCGCAGAATTATATATAAGCGAGAATACCGTAAAATCTCATGTATCTAAGGTACTTTCAAAGCTGGACGCTGAAAGACGTACTCAAGCCATTCAGATTGCCCGAGATGAGCGCATAATAGTTGTGTAAAAAACGGACACACATGTTTAATGTAGGTAGTTCGAAAGTATGATTCTTGCTCAGAACAGGCTATTCACTCTAAAGTATGACTATTTTGAAGTACATCTGAGCGTTATTTGGACCATTATTCATCAAAAACTATGTACCACATGAAAAACTACATTACGCGATATGGACTTTATGCAGGGGGATTACTCGTTGTTCTTGGCATACTCAATTGGCTATTAATTGCACCAAATGGTTATAAGATTTCGGAAATTTTTGGTTACGCGTCAATGGTTGCCGCGTTGATGATGGTACCTGCAGGCCTTAAATATTTTCGTGATCAAGTAAATAATGGTGAATTAAGTTTTGGCCATGGAATGAAAATAGGTTTGGGAATAACACTAATCACCTCGGTGATTATGTGGATCTATAGTGCGCTATTTTTCATCCTGCAAGGGGATAAATTTATGGAATGGTCGAAAGAGCATCTATCTGCTGAAGAATGGGAGATGGCTCAGGCGCAAATGGAGGCAATGGGGGATGTTTTCATGTCACCTTGGTTTCAGGGGTTTATCATGTTTATGACTGTTTTTATTATTGGTCTATTGATCACATTAGTATCAGCCATAATTATGAAAAAACAATAAGATTAATCAAAACTAAACTACTTCAACCAAATAAAATCAACAATGCATACGATATACCATGATTTTATTATAAAAGCCTCGTGTGAAGAGATTTTCACCGCAGTCAGTCAGCCGCACGAGTTAATCAATTGGTGGCCGAAAAAGTGTTCCGGAGAACCAAAAATAGATGCGGCGTATAATTTTTATTTCTCAGATGAATATGACTGGTATGGTCTCGTGTCAGAGATTGAAGTAAACGATCGGTTTGTAATTAAAATGACAGTGGCGGATGAAGATTGGACTGGGACTTCATTTGGATTTAATTTAAAGGAGGTAAATAATGGAACTCTTGTCAGTTTTCATCATGCCGGATGGTCAAATAATGCTCATTTTCGTCGCTCATCGTATTGCTGGGCCCTTTTATTAAATGGGTTGAAAAATTACATAGAAAAAGCAGTCATTATTCCATTTGAAAAACGGAATTGACAGGAGTATGGAATGAAAGCTCAACAATAAAATCCGCTTTATTCTAATTACCAATGCTTCGGCCGTTCAATCATTATCAGTGGTTACCTTGTTTTTTCGAAAGGCAAAAATGTCGTGACGAACGCTGGACGAGAAGGTCTATCCAATAAATTGGAAATTATTTGACCTTTCTATTAAGAGAAAACGCGAATAACCGATGATTTCCGGGATTGGAAAGGGGCGGTCTCAATGGTTCGTGATAATTAATCCGAACGTATTTCAATACGTGCTCAAAGCAGTGCTAATTCGGGTGCGATAACGCTTAACAAAGCAGAGGCACGCTAGCTCCGTCATAACTGCATATTTGGATTGAAGCCAATATCCTTTGAAAGACGAACTGAAAAACACGGTATTCAATTAGAAAACCAATGTATTTTTTCCGGATCGCGCAGATACTTTATCTAATCGCATCCGCCAGAAAAACCTGTTGCATCAAAACTCGTCATGACTGCACCAGTCTGGCCGAGGTGATTTAATTGAATAGCCAATTGATTTATTCCACTGCCGTCACGTTTTGGACTGCAGTACTCAAAAATGTAATAGCTATTAGCCTGATCATAAACCAGTGCAGAAGTCTCAATAAACTTGGCTTCTAACGCTGCTTTGTCCTCGGCAATTATCGTTGATGTTTTACCAATTTCCTGTAAGACATTTTTGTCAATTTCATCCCCAAGCCCAATGGTAAAAAATGAAATATTTGAGTTGGCATTATTTACAGTTTGAATGGCATCGGCTTTTGTATGACGTGCAGCCTGGTCCGTGCCGTCGGTGAATAAGACAATCGAAGTAGTAGCTATTATGCCATTGGCTATTAAATTATTAATTAATACGGTTGAAATATTCGTGGCTTTTATCACTGCCCCGTAGAGATCTGTCGAAGGGTCAGTAGGCAAGTCGGCATTTAACCCACTGACAATATCCATTAACACATTCCTATCACTGACAAAATCACTTAGTTCATGTAATTCATCACTTCCATCAAACCAATAAATACCCATTTTAAAAGCATCGTCTTGAAGATCAGGCATAATTTGTTCGATAAAACTTACAGCCGCTTGCTTGAGCTCATCCAGACTTTCATGAATAACGCTTCCGCTCAGATCGAGAACGAGCATTGTATGTGAACCATAAACTTGGGCATTTGTCGAAAGATCCGCATTAGACTCAAAGGCCGATATTTCTTTGAAACAGTCATCGTTTCGACCCATCTCGTAAATGCGGAAGTTGTCTTTTGTCAAGCCAGCAATTGGGGTACCTGCTCGTGTGTCAGCCTTGAAAAAGACAGATACAATACCGGGAGGTGTAACGAATTCATCTTGAATATCCAGGACGAAAGCACCCTGTGCAAATTGGTCACAAGGCTCTTTGATTGAGCTATCACCGCAGCCCACGACGAATGTGAAAGCTACCAACGAAAAAACACATGTAAAATATTTCATATTTGTATTTCTTGGGTTTGCAATTGGTTATGCAAAAGTAATTAGAATTGTTGGATTAAAACGTGGGAGGCATTCATTCATTGTCTGAAATTAGGTTGTTTTGGTATAATTTAAGATTTCACGTTGTTGAGGAGCAGTAAACCGTGTCATACGTTTGACTAAGTCGAAGCTTGGAGTAGGAAAAGGTCAGACACCGATGTGTAAAAATAGGCCGCTTCTGTTGTGTGAGTTTGGTTTGGGTGGTGGC
Source organism: Saprospiraceae bacterium (assembly GCA_028279185.1). Taxonomy (GTDB): domain Bacteria; phylum Bacteroidota; class Bacteroidia; order Chitinophagales; family Saprospiraceae; genus JANQSS01. Next base: position 30,011 of record JANQSS010000137.1, read on the forward strand.
GCGTTAGTTAAGGTGATGTTTTAAAATTGGAGCTAATTGTCGGGCATAAATTTTAATACCCGTATCGTTGAGGTGATTTATATCAGAAAGGTGGTCTTTGATGGCGACTGGTTAGCTTTAACCCGACTTCATCTAGGGGTTAACCTGGGAGAATATGTAGTAAGGTCAGAAGGTGATATGGGATAGTGTTTCGTCCCGGATGATGACGAAGTATATGTTGTAAATATTGTTGGTTATCACTAAAGGAGAAAAGATATTAAGAAACAAATTAGCAAAAAACATAGGGTACCCAGAAACTATGCGCATGTGATTATATATGATACCCAGAGTATTATTGCAGATACAAATTTGTCGTTATCACTGTTCTTTGAATTATTAAGAAACGTATTGGCTTCGTTTGCAAAACATACCTGGCCACGTGGAAGTAAATACAAATACTACAATAATCAATGGAAAAATTCTACCGTGTGGATTGTATAAATTGAGATTATCATTAGAATTATTAACGTCCCTTTCAATATAATTACTGGAACCTATTTCGTTGAATTCAGGACGAAAAAACAAGATATGGCTAAGATTTTTATCGTTGAAGACAACGAAGACCATTTAAATGCACTTGAGTTAAAGTTAGGAATGTTGGGACATCTGGTTGTTGGTAGATCCTATAATTCTACGGATGTCATTGATGAAATCAAGAAAACAAGCCCGGATTTATTATTGATCGATATAAATTTAGAAGGCGATAATGAAGGAATTGCACTGGCAAATCAAGCCAACCAGATCTTTGATGTTCTAATAATATTTACCACAGCATTAGCAGAGAATGACATTGTTAAAAAAGCTCTATTCTCGAATCCTGAAGGGTATTTATTGAAACCGATCGGGATACATGAACTCCGTATTAATATCGAACTGGCCTTGTCAAAAAAAGAAAAAAGTCATTCTGTAATAAAAGATCTGGATAAGAACTACCGTTTTTTAACAGTTCGTGTCGGAAATAAATTACAAAAGATCAATTATAATCAAATTATTCTCTTTGAGAGAGAAAGCACTAATTATATTAAGGTACAGAAAATTAATGGCAAATCATACCTAATCAGAACTTCCTTACGATCAGTTCTCAATGATGTGCTTCCATCAAATTTTATTCAAATTCATAGACAATATATTGTCAATTTGGAGTATATTGAATTGGTTAATGAACACGAACAGATGGTTCATTTATTGGGTGAATGCTCCTTACCCATTGGCAGGACTTTCAAAAAAAAGCTTTACAAAAAACTAAATCTTATTTGACAGAAAGCAAATAGATAAATTGAAAATATGAACATATGAAAAAGAGCTTTCTATTTATTTATTTGTTTGTCGTGCTGATCTATAAATCAAATGGTAACGGCATTGTTTCAGAGATTGATAACGATGAAAAAATTAAGCGACTGCAACTCCTAAAAACCTCCGTTAATAAAACTGGACTTGGGGAAGTAGATGTGTTAAAGCTTATCGAAATTCAAAACATATATGAGTCAATAAATATTGACAGTGCTTTAGTATACGCCGAGAAAGAGGTTAATGTAGCTTCTCAAACAGGAAATCAAAATCTTTTAGCTGAAGCAAAGATTAGAAAGGCCAAGCTCTTAAGAAAAGCAAGGCGCTATAAAGAGGCACGTGATTTGTTGTTGACCAATTTAGACGAATTATTAGCTATTAATGATATCCTCAAGGGAAAAACATTAAGAGTATTGGCTGGTATTAATGCCCGGAGTGGGAATTTTGTTAAAGCTACAGATGACGTGTTGAAAGCCATAGCACTTTTTTCCTGTGAGAATGACAGCACTAATTTATTGTCCTCTTATCATTTTCTGGCAAGAATATATGATGGCTTGGGCGATAAAGAAAAGGCCAAAGAATATAGCCAAATAGCTTCTCAGTTTGACGCACAAGTAAACAAGAGATTAACTATTAGACTATTGATTGATAGAAGTATTCGATTAATAGATGAAGGCAAATTTGAAGCAGCACTAAGTAAAACTCAAAAAGCTCAAGCCATCGCCGATAGTTTTAATTTTTCATTGCTTAAAATCAATGTTCAAGTTCAATATGCCCACTTGTATTATGCCTGGCAAAATAATGAAAAATTACTACAGCATGCCTTAAAAGCGGATGATTTACTAAAAGCACATCCTGTAGCCACGCCCTATTTACAAAATAAAACATATAAATATTTGGCTGAAGGATACGTAGCACAAAAAAAATATACAAAAGCCAAACATTACTTGGACTTAATAGATCGCAAAGACATATACGAAATCATCGACGTTAAGTCACGACTGATTAGATTATATGAAAACATAAACGATTATAAGCTGGCACATCTAACCAACAAAGAACTATACGCAATAAAAGACTCTATAAACCAGCAACAACAAAAAGTGCAGATCAAGGAGGTATTAGAAAAGTATGAAAATAATAAAAAACAACTGCAAATACAAGAACTCAAACATGAAGCTGCTTTTCAAGAATTAAAGTTAGATTCACAAGCCAAGATTTTCTATACAAGCATGGGAATTTTATTTCTTTTATTAATTTCTAGTTTTATTTTTTATAAAGGTAGGATAGGTAGACAACGGCTAAAGGAAATTTCTTTAAATCTTGAAAAGATTACATTGCAACACCGATTTTTACGTACTCAGTTGAATCCTCATTTTCTGTTTCATGCTCTTTCTTCGATAGAATTATATGTTCTTAAAGGTGAAAAAGAGAAAGCTGTAAATTTTTTACAAGATTTTAGCGGCTTAATTAGGACAGTTCTTGAAACTTCAAATATTGAGTTCATAACATTAAGAAAGGAGCTTTTATTTATCGAAAAGTACCTGCAATTACAACAGCTCAACCATGGATATACGTTTCGGTATTCACTAATCACGGATGAGAGTATTGATGATGAAGAGCTTATGGTTCCTCCAATGATTCTTCAACCATTGGTTGAAAATGCGATTTTGCATGGTGCTTTACCCTCTAAAGGCTTTGTTGATATTACCGTAAATAAAAACTTGGAAAATTTGTTTATCCAGATTGTAAATAGCGGCTATAAGCCGCCTAAAACCTTAAATACATCCAAAAAACTTCACCGCTCAATGAGTACGGAAATAATGAGACAACGAATTGACAATATCGAAGAAACTCATGGTTTAAAAATCACATATGCTAAATCATATCAATCCGATGATACGTTGAATAGTAACACGTCGGTACGTCTCACTTTTCCTATAATACGCAAAAACTACGTCCATCCAGCTGAGTAATTCACGACTTGTTCTCACGGCTAAACTGGATAGTGACATTTTGAAGACATCCTAAAAAGTAGAATAAATCGTGTGTTCATAATATGATATTATTTAAACTTGTTAATATGATATGTAAGGTAGTCACCTTTGCAATCACTCAATTTAATAATGAATGTCCCATTATGTAAAAGATTTAATTGCAATCCATTGTTTATTAAATCAGATGTTTTAATATTATTTTTTCTATATAAAATTGATCCATTTAATGATAAAACAACAATGTTTAAATTTTCATTGTTCTCTACCCATGATGCTTTAACTCCTTTGTTGAAGTATATTTTATCCTCAAAAGGATTAGGATAGATTATAAGTGATTGATGACCTGCTTCATTGATACTATATGCGCGTGACGTGTTATCGCTCATTTTATTAAAACGACCTTTGGAGAGTGTTTCGCTAAGCCCATTCAATGTGTTTAAAATATTTGATTCTATAAACTCTTTATTGCTTTGCCCAATAACAGGCCCAGATGTTAGCGAAGAAATACAATCGGTAGCACAAGGGTCTATTTTTAATAAAATAGAACTACTATTGGATGATGTTAAATGTGTTTTTGATGTAAGTGTTATTCTCGAAGACCTGAGTTCTGTAGTAGCAGATATTGGAGATGTTAAGTTTCTCACTGCACCACCTGATGGATTTCCAGTTGTTATAGTATTTGTTGTTTGGGTAATACCAGGAGGAATGGATTGACCTGGTGTTGAGAAAGTTATATCATCAATACATTCGGGAATTCTAATTACAAGGTCATCAACTAAAACAGCGGAATTCGCAGTATTATTGGTTGCTCGCGGCGAAAACCATAGTTGACTATGACTACTGGTGAAAGTATGAGTTACACATACCCTTTGCCAATTAGTGATGCCAAAGGTACTAGACGGTGTCGTACTTATCGTCGCGATCATTTCATTATTAGAATTGGGAGGAAGTTCTCCACATGGGCCTGTCGTATTATGAACTAAATCTGAAGTTGCTGAAATATCTAATAAAGTAACGTCCGCGCCGTTGATACCAACCATCATACAGAATTCTACACAATCACCTTCTTCCACACTCAAACTAGTAAATGCACCCTCGCTTGTAAATGTTCCGTTATTAAAGATATTAGGGCCTTGAGCCGCCATCCACAGAGCTTTATCGCTATTAAATCCATTATCAAGAAACGGATCACTGGGTGATCCATGACTTGTATTCCATCCGGGGAAACAGTTGTTGCTTACATGGCCATTACAGGGACCTGAGTTACAGTCCAAGGATTCAAAGTCTTCTATTAATAAGATTTGACCCAGCAAAATATTAGAAAACAACAATAAGAATACTAAAACTAAATAATTTGAATTATTCATTGGTTTCAATTTAACATATACATTGATTCGCAGTCAAAAGCAGCTAAAGGCACTTGATTTTCAACCAAATGGAACAGGAGATGGCATACCATGACTTGGGCTCCATTTTGGAAGACAGTTCGATTCAGCCTATCCACCACAGGCTAAACTTTTGTCTCATGAATGACCATTGAAGTTCTCAAAGAATATGCTCTTCTGAGAGCACCCATTGCCAAATGGTATTACGATAAAATAGTATTTTTAATAGATTAATTATTGCATCGGGTTAGAGTGTTTAAGTAATACTTTTTATCGAAATGTTTAGCTAACCAATCCGCTTACTCATTGCCCGTTTTCTGTATAAGAGATTTTAATTTTAATACATCAGCTTCAAGTTGGCTTATTTTGCTGTCGGCTTCTATTGTGTAGAGAGTTAATTCTTCGATTACCTTCATTTGGCGCAGAATCATGTCACCTACGTCGAACCCTTTATTTTTTTGAATGTCTAGTGCAGATGGTATGCCGGGAAGGTGTTTGTTCAATTGAATAAACTTTTTTAAATCGCCTAAGGGTCTCAAATTATATTTTGGATTAAAAACATAATCTGGCCAGTTATTATAAGTTTCTACTAATACTTCTGTAGTGACTATGCGTCCATTTACCCACAGCATTCCTTCATAGTCATGAGGCCATGAACCACTGGCTTGATTTGTTCTATTTTGACTAGTTCCGATGAATGTTTGTCCATTTGTCAAAACTTGAAAGTTTTCGCTCACGTTGAAGTTATTATCCGTATACAGCGCGTCTGCTACGGATATAGCACTTTGCGTGCTTCCCGATGTGTTTTCCAAGGTCAACAAATGGTGAGCGCTATTCAAGTTATTGCTCAATCTTAAACAAAGTTGATTTAAGGGGGTCGTACCTATTGCTGTTTCTCCTTCTCGATAAGTGAACTCCCAGTTTTTATTATATGTTCCAGGAAGCCATGTCTGTGCAAAAAGCCCAACACCACAAAAAAGGAGTACAGCAACAATAATATTTTTTTTCATAGATCGAATAAATTTAATTTTTATAATTCTTAGAGATCATTTGTAATTCATGCAATAAAATGTACATGGGATGTGTGGGATTCATAATGCCTATACCTTTTAGTTATGACGTATTCTTTTAATGTGCCGTGCCATATTGCTGTTCTATTGGCATTATTATCCAAATGTAATACCCTGACATTTAGCAACTATACGTTGTTAATACGAAGAGTAAAATCGTGAGTGCAAGTGCTGGTTTAATGAAGACGAACGCCACGGGGTTGTCATAAAGTAAACGTCTGAGCAACTCCCTGTTGCTCGTTATCTGAATCGAACATACCTTTATTGAGAATAAGCGAATAAGGTTGACTGACTTCATAATCAAGGATTGTATCGAGTGTGTGTATGAGCCCTTGGTAAGGATTCACATCATGGGCTTTGCAAGTAGCGAAGAATGTTTATATAATGGCAATACGTTGAGAGGCGTCATGACTTCCAGCAAATAAATAATTTTTACGACCTAGGGCTAGCGGCCTAATTTTATTTTCGAGAAGTATGTGCAACAATATCCATTTCTTCGAAAAACCGCTTTTACGTTATCCCACTTTCTTCGTACAACTCCATAAGTAGAAACACTACAGTCGATTACTTGTGCATTAATTGTTTCTTCTTTGCCATTTTTGACAAAGATTCGATGCCTCAACGAGAATCACAAAATGGGGTTGGACGGACGCTTACCGTTTAATAGAGAAACACGGCTAAATAAAGCAGAAAAAGGTGTAACACAAAAATGTAATACGGGTTTTCAGCATGGAAGCCAACCTTCAAAGTCTAACAGCAATTTGACTTTTTGAGTCAAGCCATAACGAAGGAATGATCTTCAGCCCTATCGAGGAGCTTTGGAATGGACAAAGAACGATTGCTCCGGAGTCGAATTAAGGGCAGAACTGAGTTAACAGAACGCCACAGGATATTTTTGGCATTCATGCTTCCAATATCATTCGGAGTTGGCTGTAGAATGATTAAAACTTCTGAATATTCATCTGGCTTATACTTCATCAGCTATCATGATGAGAATAATAGATGACGGGATGTCTATTCCGGGATACACTTGCTTCAACTTAATTGACTTTATTATAGCGATTGCCGTTTGTATTCAATATTCGAACACTGCTAGTAACAATTATACACTTTGTGCTCAGGTCATAGAGATGTGAGTGTGGGTGTCTTATATATTTGAATTCTATAGATAGTTCAACGACTTATTGGTATATGTTAGTTATTAGCGCCAAACGAGATATTACAATCAAAATACTTTAATCTTCATTGCTATGAGAGTATAGAACATCCGTTTTATGATCATCTTTTCATTGGTGATTGTAAGGCCTTATCTCATTATGAAACAATCCTTCTATCGCAATCTCTAATTTCTATGTAAAAACTAAATTTTATGAAAAAGATTTATTTTCTGATTTTTTCGATTTCATTATACATTTCTCAAGAGATTAGTGCGTGTGGCCCTCCATTCGGGCAGGATGCATCCCCACCAGTTTGTCCTGAGCGAGAGTACGACTCCAATACTGCATTCGATTGGACAGCGACGTCTTTTACGTATTACAAAGATGTCAATGGAACAGCGGTTGCCACGAACTTGACTTCACCATTTCATCAGAATATCGGGAACACGTCAAATGTCTATCCTTTTTCTCTTCCGCAGGAAAAGGATTATTCATATGAGGACGGATGGAGATTTATTAAAAATCAGTTTGGTGACCCCAGTGAGGGAGTTTCTAACCCATGGTTTATGTTGTACAATGTGCACTCAGGCATCTTGAGGCTGTTTTTTGCAATCGATGAGGCCGAGCAAAATGACTACGCTCGCATTACGCTCTCATTTTATGGTAATCGAAAAACTGCACTTCTTGAACACTACAATACGAGAGAAGCCATAAGCAATCTTGATGACTTTCAAGGCGATGGAGTAGCCTCAAATCCAAATGAATTTTCGAACACTACAGCTCCGGCATTTTGGCTACATGCTGATTTTGCAATGTACTATGACCCTTGTACATGTACATTGGATTCGGATTTGCAAATGAGTGTAGATTTGGTGGATGAAGCGACGCTCGAATTGTCCTTTACAGGAGAGCTCAGTCAAATTGATTTACAAGCTAACCCTGCTGGAATTATGCATGGAGGTAATGTAAGTAGTTCTTTTAGTGATTATGTTTCAGGTTTTAAATCAGTGCAATCCGGAGCGACAACGCTAAGTAAAATATTTACCGCAGCCTCTCCTCCAAGGCCTGCAACTCCTGCTGTCTACGATGCACACGGAAATGTAATTATCTTAGCAAAACCGGCTTCACCCGGCATACCTGCAGGCAGTATTGAAACTTTTGCTGATGTAGCTTCGCTATTTAGTGGGGGAGGTGCCTTAATTCAGGGTGCCGCTAAAGTATTTAAACTTCTTTTTGGGTCTTCTTCGGCACCCACAGCGACAGTGGTGCCACCTCCAAAGCCTTTGAAATTCGATATAGAAATGAATGCGAAAGGAGATATTGTTAATGGCTCCAATTATAGTCAAATTCAAATGCAAACACCTGGGGGAGACCATACAGGTAATGTGTCTGAGTTTATTCCTCACTATGATAATATAATGGGAATAATGAGCATTCTTAAGGCGAATGCCAGGTGGGAGGCAGGATATCTTAATTATGATGGGTATTATAATTCTGTTTTAGCTGTAAGGTTTGGACTTGATGAGCAAATTGAATTTGCATTGAATCCAAGAGCTCAGATAGATCTTCTTCATCAAAATCTTACAGAAAATTATATTAAGGCGGCATGGGAGTTCACAACAGAAGATGGTACTGTAGTTTCAAGTGATTATTATGACCTTAATTGTTTTTTGAATTATCAACCGTACTTTGATTATGTTTCGGTTTTTAATACCATCGGCGTGCCACCTAGTTCTGAATGGCCTGACAACTGGTTTACAGATGAAATATTTTTTTCTGTCAGAATAAAAATTATGGCGCTTTTCACTACGACTAATGGCATAAAAATACCTTACATCTTAAGCGTAGAGCCAAACTGGGTGGATTATTCGGGAGGAGCAATAGGAACTGACCCTGCGGATTATGGTACCGTATTTCCTGAAAATGATTGCAACAATTGGGAGAATCCTGTGACAATTGTCACCCCTAATTATCCTGAACCTGTTAAAAATGTTAGAATAGCAGAACTATGTAATAGCGCGGGATATCTAGCTAGCTCGGGCCAGAGCTTACTGGAATTAGACGACACATCATATAAGGTAGAAAGTACTGAGAATAAAGGTGAAAGAGCACTAGAATACGATCAGCTAGAAGTATACCCTAATCCGGCATCTGATTACTTCACTTTGAGGTATGGAATTGAATCAGAAGGACCAATCAAAATAGCCTTATTTGATACAAATGGGAAGGTTATAAAAGTAATTTTGGATGAAGTAAAGCATGGAAAGGGAATTTATGAAATAGGTGTAAATGTGTCGGATCTTATTCCGGGAAGCTATTACATTAAGAATGAAAAAACTACTGGTGTTGACTCAAAAGTCATCATGTTAAACTAACATGAAATTAGCAGTTCACAAATCTGCAAATTTTAGAATTGATGTCGTATAAATAATTTTTTAAAACCACCTCCAAAATGGAATTAGGATACTTCTTATTAAATTAACCACCCAATACAATGTACAGAGTGTTCGATGTTGATATAAGGTCAAAAACCATTATCTTTCTATCGTGCACAACATTGTTATACTATTTGATTAGCACGCAAAGCAAATGGGGCTTTATCATTTGCTTTGTGCTTTTTATTCCATTTTTCTTATATGAACGAGCGTTTAAATACTCGAATACAGTATCAAAACTGTATCTAGCGGCCGTTTTTATAGCTCTTTTTGTAGGAAACCTGATATCGATGACATGGATGTATAAATTGGGTTGGGTTAACCTAATTTACATTTCGATGTTTTACAGCTTAACTTTTCTTCCTATTTTCTATTTGTACCACTCATTTTCTAAGAAAAGTGTGTTTTTGGGCTGTGCTATTTTTTTATTAGGTTGGGTGTCAATAGAACTACTTCATACGTATCTGGAAATTGGACTTCCTATTTTGTCTGTCGGATATAATCTTGCAACACTCGAATCAATTATTCAATGGTATCAATACATAGGCGTAATGGGAGGCTCATTATGGATAATTCTTATCAATATTTTACTATTTCATACACTAATTGAATATTCGGATAATAAATCCGTTATAATAAAAAACACAATCAAAACTTTTTTTGCAATTGTTTTACCCGTAGCAATTTCCATTCTAAATTTCGAAGAGAATGAACCAATTTTAAATAATAAAAGTGTACTGTCCATACACACAAACTTAGATTGTTATCATCAAAAGTATGATATCAGTTTGGACTCAATTCAAAACTATTATTTGAATTTAATTCGTAGAAGTAATCCTGCAAATGTTGATTTGGTGTTGCTACCTGAAAATGCTTTTCCATCATTGGGCTGGATGTCATCTATTAATTCAGGAAAGAACCAGGAAATAGATAGGCTAAATAATTTTAGAATATCGCACCAAATTAAAAATCTATTGGTTGGAGGTGTTGGCTATAGTGTCTACAAGGGAAACCCTGATGACAATTTATTAGCCACGTACTCTAAAAACAGTAATAGTCATATTTTGAGGTACAATATGGCTCTGAATATAAATGATTCTCGATGCCAAATTAGAACTAAAGAAAAACTGGTGCCATTCGAAGAAACAATACCATACCCACAACTTCATTGGTTTTTTAAAAAATTATACAAATCTAAGGGTGGATTCAATTTTTCAAGACGCAAAATCAATGAACTTGTATTTGAAATTGATAAAAGTGAAAAGGTAGGAACCCTTATTTGTTTTGAATCTGCCTTTGGTCAACTTGCTAGGAGTATGGTTCGTGAAGGTAGCGGATTCCTTGCGGTAATATTAAATGAGGGGTGGTATGATACAATTTCAGGAGCTATTATGTTTGAAAACATTTCGAAAGTACGAGCAATAGAAAACCAAAGATGGATTGTAAGGTCTTCTAACCGAGGGATAAGCTCCATAATTAGTAGTAAAGGAAAAGTAAAAACAAGAAAACAAAAAAGTGACGCTGGCGGGATATTGTTTGACGTTCCCATTTTGAATCAACTCAGTTTCTATACACGATTTGGTCTCGTTTGGCACGGAATAATTGTAATGGTTTTTCTGTTTTTCTTGGTATATGGATTTTGTAAACTTGTCCCTATTTTGCCATTACAAGACGATGATACATCCGTATAGTACAATAATCAATGCCGCCCCAAGACTAGAAATGTCATAAACTATACCGCATCCTTTTAGTAAACAGTTGACGAGCCAACTGAATTTTTCGAACAACCAATCATAAATCAAAATAGTCTGACAAACAATCTTTTACCTTGAGGCGGTGCTTGAATGCACTCACTCCAGAAGTAAGTCCGTAACGTGTCGTCTTGCAATGAATATATGAAAAGAGAAAATTGTTGTTCGTTACTGGCACAGTAATAGTTCGTTATGCAGTATTTTTATTTTCAATTAGACTGTTACCAGCTTGTAGTATTCCAACGAAGAGCAATGTTGTTATTTTTAGTAGAAACGAATTATTTAAGGTAATCTTCCAAGAGGAGAGCGAGCTGTTTGGTGTAAATTTTAACGCCCAGGTCGTTGAGATGATTTATATCAGAAAGGTGGTCTTTGATGGCGACTTTATGCAAAAACGTGTCCGTGTACTCCAGACGGCAGTCAATCGGTAAATGGTGGTAAATGGATGTTGCGACATGACGTTCCGCTTCAGTACGAAAAGCGACTGGAAGAAAAAAGAAAATTCGGGCTTGATTATTTACCGCAATTTGATTTAGTCGATTGATCATTTGTAAATAATTCCCCAATTCTGACTTCTTGAAGTAACAGGTCGTGAAGTCATTTTTTGTCAATAATGACTTTCCTGTAAGATTTTTTGATTCAACAATTTTGTTTAATAATACTTGGGTTTTTTTCTTTTCTTCCACCTTTGGATGTAGAATGCGGTTAATATCAAACCTCAAGGATGTAGAATTAAATATTAAGTCATTCGATATTCGGCTTAATAACTGAAATCGCCTGGATAGGCTATGTTGATTTGTGAGCCTATTGAGTGACGGCAATAGTTCCTTTTTCATGTGTGGAGAAAAACTTAGATACTCTGAAGGTACTTCATCAGAAAGTGGGGTTATTTCGATAAAAAATGTTTTAGGTCCTTTTTGATTTTGCAAATAATACTCCGTTATGGCCAAACTAGAGAGTAATGTGCCCCCTGCCACACCAAGATTGTGAATATTGTAACCCTTGATGTGTTTTTCTAATTCATCGGTATCCACACCAGGGTTGACTCTACTCGTACCTACGAAATAAACCGAAGGATTCTTATGAGGGGCTGATTTAGCCCCAAAACTTGATGTTGATATAGGTGAGACGTGGTGTAAGTATCGCTTGCTTGCACAAACAAATAGTACGGTGAATAAGAACATCAGGAAGAATTTAAGTATTACTTTTTTCATCTGCTTCAAAACTGTATGTAGTAGTTTTCAACCCCTGCGCTCATTCCAATGGTAAGAATGAGTATAATAAATTTTGCATAGCTGCCATATCGAAAATACCATTTTTGTGCGCCAAGGTAGTCATCAAACCGTCTTTTTCCAGCTAGTGAGTAGTGTATATCCATGATGATAAGACAAAGAAGTAATGTTAGAATGGAGACTAAAAACTTGTGCACAAATGTCGTTGGAAATAAACTTTCAGAACAAATGACCCGATCGAATAATTCACCAATACTTGGCGTAATAAACAACAAGGCAAGAACACTTGAAAAAAAGAGATGGTAAAACACCCCTGTAAATCGACGGACATTTGGTAAGGGCCATTTTTCAAATGAAATTGATTTTTCAATTATAATCCAGAGGCCATTGGCGATTCCCCACAAGAGGAGTACAATGGAAAACTCATGCCAAAGCGCAATTAAAATGAATGTAACCAGCAAAAAGATGTTTGTGTATTTTCGTTTTCTGTCTTTTTTTGAAATGACGAAAAAGAAGTAATCTCTAAACCATTCATTTAAGGTTATATGCCACCCACGCCAAAAATTATGACGTGAATGAGCTAAATAGATACGGTTGCCAAAATTGTCTTTTAAACGAATGTTGAACAATTGCGATACGCCTTGAAAAAAATCAATAAAGGCGCTGAAGTTCGCATATAGGTATATAAAAAATAATGTACCATTCAATAGGTAATATATGCCGGAAATCTCTGAATTCTGAAGCTCTTTTAAAAGTTGATAAGCGCGTTGGGCAATAACTACATTTTTAAACACGCCCCATAATATCAATCGGAGGCCGTTTGATATCGAATCAGGTGTAATGGCAATCGTATTAAATTGAGGCAATAGATACTTGGCACGATGAAGTGGGCCTGAGAAGACAGCAGGAAAGTAAATGAGATAAAGAAACAGCTTCCAAAAACTTGGTTCGGGTTTTATATACTTACGTCTGATATCAACGAGATAGCTAATAGCATTAAATGTAATGTATGAAATACCCAGAAGGTGAAACCAAGTTGTCCAATTGTTTTGTTCTAAAATGTTCCAATCTTTATAATGGTAATTTGAAAAATGATCTACTCCGAGTGTAAGCTTATATACAAGTAGTGGAACGAGCATGGACGCGAGAGAAACATAATATATCTTCTTGTTCGAAGGCCGTACTTTTGAAAAGTAATAAACTAAGCCAGTTAATATTAATATGGTTATGAGTTTGTATCCAACAAGAAGAAAGTAGAATAGCGTGGATGTTGCAAGAAGAATTTTCCACCGATGGTGCTGGTGCGTAAAGAAGACTAACGCCATAGAAATAACAATAAATAGCGCTGATTGAAGTAAGTTAATGTCCATCAATGACGACGTTCAATAGGAATGGATTTAGCCGTTCGCATAAAGATTTGCTTACCCCACTGAATATCTTTTTCATCGCAAATTTTGTATTTTCTTAGGAAGGTTGACATGGGTTTTAAACAATGACGCAATTCCATTCGTGCCAATGTTGAACCAAGACAAAAGTGTGGTCCACCACCGAAGGATACATGAGGGTTTGGTGCGCGATCCGGTATAATTTGATCAGGGTTTGGAAATTGCAAAGGGTCTCTATTAGCGCTGGCTAGAGATAAATATAATTTTGAATTCGCGGGTACGGTGTGCCCCTCAATAGCCATGCGTTCACGATTAACACGAATGGTATATTGAAGTGGCGCTGAAAATCGCAAAAGCTCTTCAATCAACAAGTTTAGTCCATTGTTGTCTGTTGTATCAATGTATTCCGCCAGGTGTGGTTGTTTTATCAATTCGTACATGGAAAGGCCTAAATTGTCTTTGGAGGTTTCAAATGCTGCCATAAGCGATACCGCTAATACGGAGTATAAATCTTCAGCGTTTAAATCTACCTCTGCTCGTATTATATCCATATACTTTGACTCACCGAAAATATCTTTTCCCCATAAAAAACTATTATTTATTTCCTGGTAAAGTTGTTTGGAGATATAAATGTCTTGCACGCGAGCCAGGTCACTTGAAAACTTACGGATAGCACCAAGGTCCTTTGACCTCTGCACATTGAAAATGTCTTGAATGATATAATAAATAAATGCAGCGCAGTAATCAATGAGGTCAAACTTTTCCAGCCCTTCAAAGTCTTTTTGACACTTTGTCATTGCTAGTTTAATTACTTCCTCCAGCGGCAAAATACTGATTCCTTTTGCCATGGCCACACGTATCTTCCGGTGTTCTTCTCCATTTAAATACATTGCCCATTTTTGTGTGCCTTTTGCAAGGAAAGGGCACTCGGACGAATTTTTAAAAATATAGGGTTCCTTAGAATTTAAATAGGTACTTAATTCAGAAACATCAAATTCATTGGAACGTAGTATTTCACTCACATCTTTGTAGGTAAAAAACATCCAAGATTTGTGAATGCCCACATGAATGGGGTTTTGCTCTCGACAAGCTTTTAGGTGTGGATATGGGTTGTTAAAATAGTTCGGTGTGTATGGGTTCCAAATTATTTTTCCTGATTCAACCATGACAATAATTTGTTGATCGTATTGAATTCAGTAAAAACAGTAGGGCTAATGTCCGTTTCGAGTTTTTTTTCGAGCTCAAAGGAAAGCGAAACAAGTGACAGGGAATCTAGGTTGAAGTCTTCAAAAGGTTGATCGCACGATATTTCATTGACGTCCGCACCTACTTCTTCAGCAATTTGACTCTGCAGCCATTCCTTTAAGTCCATATATAGCGCAAGCAATTGGTTTTGAAGAGACCAAGATATGAAAGGAAAGAAGATTTTATGGGTTTTCAAGCGCCTACTGGGTTGAATACCGCGAATTCATGTAATCTTAGCCGGAATTTTTGGAGCAGAGAATAAATACTATACCACGATAACACTGTTTTTGGCATCCATGAATTCCGATTGATCCTGTCTATCTGCTTCTTTTTCGTTGATCCAAACTTTTTTGTCTAGTGTGTACCGAAACGTATATTCTTGATTGGCCTCAAGGTCTTTTACTAACTTGTAAGAACCATCTTTTAATTTTTTCATCAACTCGGGCTTCCATTTATTAAAACTGCCAACCAAATATGCTTTTTTATGCCCTTCTGCCTCGGATGCAGAGACCCTGAACGTTACTTTACAAATGGGTTTTGATTTTAGAAATTGCTTCTTAAGACTCATATCAATGGGTTTAAATTATCTGTCACAAAGGTAAGTAGAAATCAGATTCTGATAAGCAGCAGTTTATGTAGTTAAAAGAATTACGAGTACGTCATAACGACTAAAATATGTACTTTTAATAGTTTAAAAAATCAAAATATTGTTGCGGTGATATTCAATTTATTAAAATTTGTTTCCACTCTACTTCAATTGAATTAAGTGTTTTTTTAACTTGTCGCTTCGTTTTTTTCCAGGACTCCTCATCGCTTTCAGCAAGCTTTTTCGCTTCCCGATTAAGTTTCTTTTTCCAGGTATTCAACGCATCCAGTTGCTTTTTGTAATTCGCCTTCGCTTCACCTTCGCTTTTGTTCATCAATGGTCTTATTCGTTTTAATTCTCGGTCGATATCCTCCTTCCACCCATTAATTCGACTCGCCCAAGTAGACCTCTCTTCTTCTATTGATGTTTTTTGAACCACCTTTTTGGGGGTTCCGTCAGTCACAACTTTCTTTTGGCTATTGGATTGGCAACTCATAAAACAACAAAGTGACAAACAGTATATAACAAAAAGCGTATAACGTTTCATGGTATCAAAATTTCTAGTTTGAGTAAAATCTATGCTGCAAAGATGAGAATTCATTGGCTAGTCTAGCCAGGCATGGTCAATTTAACAGTAAGCCCCTTGAAATTGTCGTTAATAACGATTAAATTTAGAGACGCTTTAGTCCTCGCCGTTCATAACTTCTAAAAAATCAACGATGAAGTCATTTCTACGTTTTTGCTGCGCTTTGGCGCTCTTATGTTTGATTACCAAGTCCAATGTAGCGCAATGTACAATCGGTTTAAATGGTCCGTTTCCTATACCACAGTACAATCAATATAATTGTGTTAGCGGCACTTGTAACTCACCTCAAATTATTCCAGCACCCTGGCAACCAGGAGATTTTTGGGAGCTACAAGTGCCGGACCTGTTATTGCTAACAGACTATTTCATTGATTTTGGTGTGGACCCTAATGCTTTGCCTTTTGGTCCGAACCTCGAAATCACATTATTTGATGCAAACACATTTGACATCATTACGCATGTGGCTGGAGGCCTCCAGCTTGTTTTTCAACTTCCGTATCCCGGTACATTTCATTTGACTATTTCAGACATTGGCCAATGTGGCGTGCCGCCCGTGATAGGGCCTTTTAATGGTTTTGCAATAGACGCAAGTTGTCCACTCTTTTGCCCATTAACCAGATTCGAAGCGCATCAAATATTGTTAGCCGATCCGCTCCTAGCTTACGATCCCGGCTTTGAAATCATGATGTGCCCTCCTGATGACTTTGGGTTTGGTCCATCGTTTGAAGGGCTTCTACCACCGGGCACGCTTTTTGGCCCGGGCATAGATTTACTTGTTGAACTGCCACCGCCACCGTTTGAAGTGGTGAATCCGTCTTACCTATTTTATCAGGACTTATTTCCGGGACAATTATTTATGCATGAGGTGATTTATTATTTAATGGATGCGACATTTGTTGGCACACCATCTATAGCCAATGGCGGAATACAAGTAATCGATGCCGATTGGTGGCCATTTTTATTTTTACCAGGAACAACTAATCCCATCGAACCATTTAATTCGGCCGATTTGTACTTTACACCCATTCCGCCGGGGCCATTTCATCCGGAAGGCTTGAGTGGAGGCGCTGTACTTCCCCCAAATTTTAATGAAGAGTATACCGATTGTGTTGCCCTGACGGATAAAGACAATAATAAATGTGCGCTTGTGTTTTCGGGGTTTGGCGATAATCGGGCAAAAAATTCGGTTAAACGACAGACCGAGCGATTGAATAGTCGAGATTGCTACGACAAGGACAACATCATCTCCATGCACAACGCTACAGAGGCACAAATCTGCGACACCCTGATGCATTTATTGAATAAAGACACGGCATGTGAAGAATTGTGCATATACATTATTGCTCATGGAATAGAGCGTGCGGACGGTTCGACTCGTGGCGGTTTCGGTGTGAACGGAAGTATAATCAGGCCACCTGAATGGCAAGTCAAAATGGATAGTATAGCCAAGAAGGGTATTCGCACGCACATTACCTTTGAAACTTGTCGTGCTACGGCCATCGGAAATCCATTTAATTGGGGACTTCCGAGAGGTAGTTCTGTGACCTTTGCATCAGATGCCACACATTCGGCATGGGCCTATACCTACAAGACGCCAACATGTGATACCATAACGGAAGGTATTTTTTCTCATGCCATAGAAGAGTGCCGAAAAGATACGGCCAATGCTGATTATAATGATGACGGCGTTGTCAGCCATAAAGAAGGTGTGCGTTGGGTAATGCAAAGCAAGCCATGTTATTCCAAAGTAGACACACCGCCAGTCGGTATGCGTTATCCGGCGGGTTCGTTAACAAACCCAGCAGCCTACAACCCTGGTCCAAGCATGGTCTGTATTGGAGAGCACGCTAGTTCCTTTTCAGCGCGTTTCAAAATACCTGATGACGGCATGGATACAGAAGAAGTATGCTTGGTTTTTCAGGGAGATAGACGCCAGGGAACCAACTTGGTGTACGATAGTAATGGAGACATGTTTGTTCCACATACAGTTACAAAGACGTACAATGCGGAACGTAATGAGACGACCATTTGCTTCAAGAGAACGTCGGGCTGTTTTGTTGCCTGTCAGCGATATTGGTTTCATTGGTATGATAATACGGGCAACCGATTGGTCTTGATTAGATCGTATGCAACCGCCTGCCCTGCCTCGAGCCTACGACAAGTTGCGTCATCGAGAGATATTCCGTCACTTGATGTTCAAACGGACTTAAGCCTAGATGGAAGTCAGCTTAATATTTCAATTTTCAATCGAGGTGAAATAAGTGGAGGAATTGGAGAGCCTGCAACAATAGATGTCCGCTATCGCATTGGTTCTGATAGTATACCAATTGCAGAATTAAATACTGGGCATGCCTCTTATACGGCATTGCCTCTAACCTCAGTAGCGAGTGGAGTAGCGCTGGATACAAATGAGGCGTATACCTTTTCACTTGACTTGCCGCAAGAGATATTGCCAGGACAATATTTATTCGTTGAGACGGATCACACATGGGCGGCAAATGGAAATGAATCAAATGCCATTCACCAATTTTCGGCTACGGGTACAAAAATATGCCACGGTGATATTACCTATACCATGCTGAGCACGATTCCGGATTTAACCAATAGCGATGGAATTATCACATTGGACAATGTGGAGGTTACAAATGCACAAGCGGTATTTAATGCCGGAGTTGAAATTAATTTAACGCCCGGAACATTAATACCATTAGGAAATGAGTCGTTCATGTATATTTTGGGGTGTGATTAAAATTGACCGTAAATACCAAGTTTAATATTTCGACCGGGTGCAGAAAGGCCGGAAGAAAATGTCCGATAATGTAGGTCAAAAATGTTTTCTGCTCCTGCTCGAAGTTCGATAGAACGGTTGATTTTATATTCGGCATACCAATTTAAAATTGCCCAGGCAAGACTTCCGTCGGGTGTGGCTAAATCATCATTGTCAGATGAAGAAGGTGCAAAGTCAGCGAGCTCTTTTCTTCCGTTGAAAATGGTTTTTATCGAGGTAGACCACTTTGGTTTCCGATAGGCAAGCGTTGCTTGTCCGTAAAGCGGCGGTATATGGGCTAGAGGTTGTTCTATTGCTTCTTGTGTGGATCGCCCACGTTGCCAACTCACTGATCCCTGAAACTCAAGTGCGGACGTAAACGAGCAATGTGTTTGAAGCGATAAGCCATAAATCTTCCCTTTTGATGCATTTACATTGGCTTGAACTTGTAAGTCATTTCCATTATAAAAATATGTCGAATCACCATTTGGTAGTGCAAAATCTTGTCTAATAATCGCATCCGTAATACGCGTATAAAACCCTGTGATACCGATATTAATTTTAGGGTAGCCAGCGGACTGACCGCCTATTTCATGTTGCATACCGACTTCAATATTCCAGGTTTTCTCCGGGGCTAAGTCTTCATTCGGAATAGAAATACTTCGATTTGCCCGGACTCGAATTTTGGCAAAATCATCGACATTTGGAGCTCGAAACCCCGTTCCACTAAACAGGCGAAAATGTGTGTTCGCACCAATTTTATAATTCAATCCGGCGAGCCAGGTTAAGGCCGTTGTCGATTGGGAAATTCCATTATAAAAAAATTCAGGCCAATCGAAAAAATCATTTCTGTCGTATTGAACATGGAGCTTATTCCAATTAAATCGACCTCCAACCTGACCAGTCAGGCGTTCACTTTTATATTGATACAATGCGTAGGCACCTGCGTCGAACATATCGCTGTTGTCCGACGGATATCGGGTAAATACGTCAAACGTAGTGATTCCGGTCTCTCGGTTGAACCGATTGGCACGTGACGTTACATGGTTGTATCGATATTCTAGACCATAGGACAACTCCTGTCGTTCATTTTGACCCGTTTTTTTATAAAAATCCATATTTGCGGAATAGACGTCCACTTCTTCCAGATTGGAAATGAGGTCGGGGTTTTGAAATGCTCGTTGGTGACGGTCTTCATTAATTTTTTGATAAGAGAATTGAATCTGATGTCGATCAAACAACTTAGTCGAACTTTCATTGTCGAATCGCAAGGCCGTTAAAAATCGCTTTTGAGGTCCATAATACCACTCGGATGTCTCTGGTCGGCCATTTTCATCAACGACTATTAATTCATCATATCGAGGAATATCCGAAGAAGTGGAATATTGAATATTTAATCCCAAGTATTTTTTATCATCAATTTTATATGTGATTTTCTCAAGGAAATCAAATTGATCATAACCTGTAAATATTTGTTCCTCCGGATTTTTGTTTTCGATAATTTCATCTGTTTCCGGATTGACATAAAATGTACGTTTTCCAAAATCCGGAAACTTATCATTGTATTTTTTACCGGATTTCAAGTCGCCAAAAGATGAAAAGGTAAGCGAAGTCAAGGAAGCAAGTTTATTCGTTGAAAGGTTAAGATCGACATGTGCTGACCGTTCATTATTAGCGCTGGCGTATCGGGCATAATATCCTCCGGAAAAAGTCGGCTTATTTTTAGTTGAAAATACAGGTCGTCTGGTTTGAAAATGTATGACGCCTCCCAATGCATCGCTGCCATATATGATGCTGCCAGGTCCGTACAATGTGGTAATGTTTTCTAAGACGGCCTGATCCACCGAAATTGCATTTTGCAAATGACCAGAGCGGTAAATGGCATTATTTAAACGTACGCCATCGACCACGAGCAAGACTTTGTTGGCCTCAAAGCCTCTCAATATTGGGCTGCCCCCGCCCATCTGACTGCGCTGTATGTAAGCATTACCATTTTGCTCAAGGGCTTCGACCGTAGTTTGTGATTGAAGTGATTTCAGAGTCCGCTTATCGATAGAGGACACCTGATAGGGTTTGGATGCTTGCGCCGCTGCGGAAGTTCCGACAATATTTATGGTCTTTAGGCTGATCACATCCGGTTGTAGCGTAATGGATATACTAAGTGTCAATGGACATTCCAACTTAAATGGCTTGTCCTCGTACCCGAAGTAGTTGACAGTGTAGTCAGTATTGTCACAGTCTGCCTCAAAGGTGGCCGTACCATCTACATCGGTATAGGCGACAAGATTACCTTCCGAATTGAGGATGGCTGCGTAGCTCACATTTTCGTTCATTTCATCGAACACCATCACCTTAGCCGTCTGTGCAGAAGCAAGCGCCGTCAGTAGGACTAAAATGCAGATAAACTGTGTTCGCAGCATGGTTCCAAAGATATGCGTAAAGGCCAAAACGTGTAAGAGATAAGAACTGTTGCTGATTATGAGATTATATAAGACGCACGCCTTACTTCGGAAGTTGGATAGTAAAGGTCGTTCCTCCGTTTGGCTTAGATTCTTTGACGAAAATACGTCCTTTGTGATACATTTCGATAATTCGTTTTGCAAGAGACAGCCCTAGTCCCCAGCCTCTTTTTTTGGTTGAATACCCAGGCTCAAATACAGCTTTAAATTTATTTGATGCAATTCCTTTTCCGGTATCCGAAATATCGAGGCAAACTTTACTTCCATCTTCGTAAATGTCAACAATAATATTACCTTTTCCATCCATTGCATCAAGCGCATTGCGAAGCAAGTTTTCGACCACCCATTCAAATAACGGAGGATTAATCCTGGTTTTTAAATCAGGCAAAGATTCTTTATCGAAAATAAATTTCACATGACGAGAAGCACGCCGCTTCATGTAATCAAGTGCCTGGTCAACAACGTCGACAATACTCACATTCTTTAGTTCTGGCTTAGATCCTACTTTACTAAAGCGCTCGGCAATCAAATTTAATCGTCTTACATCCTTATCCAGTTCTTCAAGGACTTCTTGGTTTGCATCGTTCTTCTCCAACGTATTTTCAAGTAAAGATATCCAGGCCATAATGGCTGAAATGGGGGTGCCAAGTTGGTGTGCGGTTTCTTTGGCCAACCCCGCCCACACACGATTTTGTTCTGCTCGTCGAGCCGCATTTAAACCATAAAGGCCGTAGGCAACAAAAGTGGCAATTAAGAGTAGTTGAAATAATGGGAAGAGAGATAGAAGCTGAAGAAGCTTAGAGTTTTTGTAATAGATGTATTTTTTTGTCGGATTGTTTGGGTAGATGTAGGACACGATTTCAAATGGTTCGTAGCCCTTTTTTTTTATTTTTTCCAACTCTCGTTTCAGATAATCCTGGTCTAGTACTTCATTTTCTGGTTGAAAGTTGAATTGTGATTCGATTTCACCACTCGGCAGGACGAGCATGACAGGAATAGTTTTGTTGCCTGCCAGGACATCCAAGTGAATATTGCTGGACATGTCAAGATTGTCGGTGCCTTCTTCATCCGCTTCATTCAAATCCTGAAGGACCAAGGAGATAAGCTGGATGGTGTTGTGTTCTCGTTCAGCCAGTTTGTCTGTTACATAATAGGTGTAAGCGGTGCTGAGAGACAGCACAATTATACCTGAAATGATTAGCCAGGTTTTCCACCGACGGTCATGGAAGAATGACATGATGCATAAAGGTACGCTTTGCGATTTGATGGAAAAAAGAAGAATAAGTTTGCAATACTTAGAAGTTCTATGTATGTTTGGATTTTGAAGAGAAATATGAAAGTAATCTCAAAAGATTTAATTGCCGCCTCTACCATCCCTATTGTATTATCGATTCTGAAAGAGGGGGATGATTATGGATACAATATCATTAAAAAAGTGACGGAACGATCAAATGGAAACCTAAAGTGGAATGAGGGTTCGCTCTACCCTGTCTTACTGAAACTAGGGCAGAAGGGGTGTATTCGATCATATACGATAAAAGAGAGAGGAAGAAATCGAAAATATTACACGATACAAAAACCCGGTTACGCATTACTTGAAAAATTAAAAGGAGAGTGGCTATCATTAAATAAAATATTAGGAGAATTATGGACACCAAC
The DNA here is from genome assembly GCA_028279185.1 of Saprospiraceae bacterium. GTDB lineage: Bacteria > Bacteroidota > Bacteroidia > Chitinophagales > Saprospiraceae > JANQSS01. The sequence continues at coordinate 53,051 of JANQSS010000137.1, forward strand.
GGTCTCAAAAATATAGAGCAAAAAGTACAAGACCATATTGCAGAATTGAATCGGAACCAGCTATTATCTGAATCAGAACGAGATGAATTGTTCGATCATTTTTTGACCACAATTTCTACACTGACGAAAAATGACCTTTCAGCCAAAGAGGCCTTTGAAGTTGCTAAAATAAGGTTCGGGAGTGTACAAGATTTTCGCAAAGAATATAAAAAGGTTAGGCCACTTAAAGCTTTTTATCATCATGTGATGTTTGCCTTGTTGATATACTTTGGTGTTTACTTTTTATGCGGTTTAGCCATGGTATTGGGGATGTTGGCGTTATTTTTAACGACAAAATTTAATCTAGGGCTTGAGTTAAGGCAAACATATTTGATGTTGACCATAATGTTATTACCTCTATTATTGCTTTCTTTTTACGGATTTAAAAAGATGGTTGAACGAAAAAAAAGCATATCGATACAAGCTATATGGATTCTTGGCCTGATTGTATTTACCGGTGTCTTGGGTCGACGGATATATGCTGTTTACCAATTTAAATCAATTGGCGGTTCGATGAACGCTACAGACTTCTTCTTCCAGCTAATGCTCGGCGATTATAATATGATATTTTCCATTTTTTCCCTGGTTCTCTTAATTTACGTTTGGGTTAAAATTCGACGAGACCGCTATCTGGCATTGGCCTGACGATATGGCAATAGAGGGATTTGACTTGCCCACGTTTCAGTTATTTTAGTTTACATCATAGAGGACTACTTCAGCGGCGATTACGGCAGTTTGGCTTTACTTATGCTGTTCGGTTTAATGTCCGACAAGAGAGGTTAAGTGCTGTAAACCCTTAACAACAGATATTTGAGACGGTGCTCTTTAACACCGGAAATTATTACGGTCAAGCATATCTATCATTTCGTTCGACGGAATCAACGAATCGGTAATGTAAAGTTTTATATACCTGCCTCTGACCTCATTGACTCAGGATTTGTTCTTAGAACTTTGGGGCGGCCGATATCAATTTGAAGAGTAAGTTGTATCATTACGTATATAACTATCGATGGATGAAATTTTATGATAAAGATGTTAGGGTTATTCATCTGTCCAGACCCAAATGACAATAAATAGTTATTTTTTATACATCAAGATCCGCAATTTGTGCATCATGATTTAATTCAATCCGATCTATTTTTTAAAGAATCAATTAATTGGTTTTTGTCAAATCAATGGAGTCCATTCGACTTTCAAGTGGAAACATGGTTGGCCTATGCAGAAGGTTATCATGGACTACTAAATGCACCGACAGGTAGTGGAAAGACATATGCACTCATTATTCCAATATTACGCGAAATTGCACCAAAAGCGGGGAACGGGTTGCAGGCAATTTGGATCAGTCCGATAAGAGCATTAACAAAAGAAATAAAGTATGCAACACAACGCGCCATTGACGCCTTAGGTCTCGACCTTCGGGTGGAGGTGCGCACGGGAGATACCGGTCTTTCACAACGGAAAAAACAAAAGGAAAATCCTCCCGATATTCTAATTACCACACCAGAGAGTTTGCATGTCTTGTTAAGTACGCAAAATAGTACGGCCTATTTAAAAAAAGTTGTTGCTTTTGTGGCAGATGAATGGCATGAGTTAATGGGTTCAAAAAGAGGAGTTCAGGTTGAACTTGGTTTATCACGTTTGAAAGGAATATGTAAACACCTCAGAATTTGGGGTATTTCGGCAACGATAGGTAATATGGATGAAGCTGTTCACGTGCTGCTCGGAAATAATTCAATCAATCAAAAAATAATTAAAGCCAAGATTGACAAAGCATACGAAGTTGTTACCATCTTGCCCGATAGAATCGAAGACCTACCCTGGGCGGGACATATTGGCATGCGATTGCTAGACAAGGTCCTTCCCATTATTTATCGGAGTAAAAGCACGCTCATATTTACAAATACGCGAAGCCAATGTGAACTTTGGTATCAACGCCTTTTGGAAGTAGATGCAAATCTTGCTGGGATCATGGCGATGCATCATAGCGCCATTGCGGATGAACTACGTCATTGGGTCGAAGATGGGCTGCATGATGGGTCGTTAAAAGTTGTCGTGTGCACGTCAAGTCTTGATTTGGGTGTAGATTTCGGTCCCGTAGAGTCCATTGTTCAAATTGGAGGCCCTAAGGGCGTTGCACGTTTTATGCAGCGAGCCGGACGTAGCGGACATTCACCAGGTGCAGTCAGTCGAATTTATTTTGTCCCTACACACGCTATGGAATTGATAGAGGGCACTGCTCTCCGGAAAGCGCTTGAACAAAAAATTGTAGAATCGCGCATTCCATTTATTCGATGTTTTGACGTGTTAATTCAGTATTTGTTGACGTTGGCTGCCGCAGAAGGGTTTAGCCCAAGTAGTGTGAAGGCCGAAGTATTATCTACACATTGCTTTGCAAGTATAACCGATGATGAATGGCGTTGGGCATTAAATTTTATCGTTCGGGGAAGTCAGTCATTAAGTGCGTATGACGAATATCAAAAGGCCGGTCTTGATAAAAATGGTGTGATACGAATTAAAAATAAAAAGATTGCACACATTCACAGACTTTCTATTGGAACGATCGTGGGGGACCAGTCTCTAAATATAAAATTTGGAAATGGGCGTAAAATAGGAACGGTAGAAGAATCTTTTGTCAGTCATCTATTACCTGGCGATAGCTTTTGGTTTGCTGGTCGAAACCTTGAACTTATCCGAATAAAGGGCGACGATGTTATCGTGGAAAAGAGCAACAGAAAAAAAGGGAAAACACCATCCTGGCAAGGTGGTCGGATGCCGCTTTCTTCAGAAATGTCAGATATGTTGCGAAATGTCATTGATAAGTCAGTTGGGCCATATCTGAATGAGCCAGAAATAGAATGTCTGGCGCCGCTCTTGCAACTTCAAGATGAGCTGTCCGTAATACCTCGTTCGAATGAACTCCTTATGGAATACATTGAAAGTGAAGAAGGATTTCATTTAATACTATTTCCTTTTGAAGGCCGCATCGTTCATGAAGGCCTCGGAGGACTCCTTGCCTATCGAATTGCTAAAATTAAATCTGCTTCCTTTAGTATTGCTATGAATGACTATGGGTTTGAGTTACTGAGTGACGCGCCTATTCCAATAAGTTCTTTGTTAAAATCAGATTTATTGTCTTTAAATAATTTACGCGAGGATCTTGACGCCAGTATTAATAAAGTAGAGATGGCCAGAAGACGATTTCGCGACATTGCTTCTATTTCCGGCTTAATTTTCAAAGGCTACCCGGGTCGAGCAAAACGAGGAAGGTACCTACAATCTTCTTCTTCCATGCTCTTCGAAATATTTCATGAATACGAATCAGATAATTTGTTATATCTACAAGCATATGAAGAAGCAGCGCTTATTCAATACGAGGAACAACGCATGCGAAAAGTATTAACCGGTTTGAAAAACAGAAAAATAGTTCTGAAAAAGCCCAAAAAAATAACACCATTTTCATTTCCCATTATGGTGGATCGATTGCGAGAGCGTTTTACATCAGAGAGGCTTCAAGATCGTATTAAGCGCATGACGATATAGTTTTAAAACCTATCTACGAACTTTTTTGTAGGCAAAAAGGACTTCTTCCGTGCTACCATCCTTTTGTTTCAAGGCCACGTAAACATTCATTCGTTTGCGACTTAGTCGTTCGAAGGTCATGCCGTCGAAGTAGGCCTTGTCGTCTTCCATTTTTAATAATTTAAAATCGACTGTTTCATTTTGCTCTTCCCAGCCGTGCATATTTTTATCAAAGTGTTTTAAACGTAATACCCAATGTTTATCGACTTGCATAATGGCGAAGATTTCATAAAAAGAAACTTCGTTGTCTTTGATTAACTGAAAAGTACCCAACATATTATTACCTCGTGGCTTTGTCCATATTTCATGGGCTGTTCCACCAAACGCTGAGCATTCATATTCCCCTGCAAGCCAATTCAATTCATCGATATGTATTGATGGAAACTTGGTATTGTTATCTTCAGTAAATATATGTTCAGTCAGCGATGTTTGCGAATGTATCTTTGAAGTTGATATGCATAAAAATAGACTAATAATAAGTAGTTGGCTAAATTTATTCATGATGATTTAATTCTTGCTTATAAGCCGATCGGGCATTCTCTAATATAGTTAATGCAGATGTGCGTGACCCAAGTCCAAGTATTTCAATTTTACGTTGTCCTTTGTAATTCTCAAACCAAGTACTTAATATCGAAAGTATACCGTAATATTTACTATCAAGGTCTTCAATTGAACTTACACCGTCAAACGGTGCATTTTTGGACAAAGCGATGAGCTTGTCATCTCGCTCTCCATTGTCCACTATATTTAATACACCGATTACCTTACAAGATATCAAAGATTTTCTCGGCAGGGGAGGACCAAGAACAATGATATCCAATGGGTCTCCATCTCCCCCATCATTCAATGGCAACAATGTATTAGGAATCATACCATAATTACCAGGATATCCTAGGTAATGGATGATTCGACCTTTGCCATTGATTCGTTCCCATTCGATCTGACCTGTTTGTTTGTTCATTTCGTACTTGTGGATGTCACCGGCGGGTATTTCGATTAATGCCAGGGCATCGTGGTCGGGTAAAATTTCTTCATCGATATATGATACTTTTTGAAATCTCGATGGTGCAGGGCTTGAGTCAGAACGACATTGCGCAAGCAAAAGCATACAGCACAAGAATGCAACTAACCGAAAATCGATAAACTTGAATGGTTTTTGCACTTGATTACGCTTTAAGTTATACGTATAAAAAGTAAAAATAATATTAATTCATGGTGTCAAAACCTCATTCGCCAAAGTTGTTAGCTGACATTGATCGATATAACCACGCCATTGAATACGGAGCACACACGTGCTGAATGACATTATATGGACAGGTATGCATTGATCGAAAGAAATATCTCTTTATGTCCAACCACTGCTCGCCTTATTTACGTTTACAAGGTTGTGAAAAATAAATATACAGGTCTATGAATACAAAGTGGTCATTTCCGACGAAGGCACTTTTTATATTTTTTTTCATCTACGTTCTGTTGTACACGGCATCATGTCAGTTTGTATTCACTCCGATTTTAAATCCGTTTTGGAAAGTGCTTGTACCCTCCTTTGCCCGGGCTGTCGGTTTTGTTGGAGAGATGAAAACATCGCCCAATGGGAGCGGTGACACCAGTTATGATTATTATATGCTTTTATTTTTTATCGTGATTTCCCTGGCAACTACTACAGGCATAGGATTAGTAATCAAGAACAACAAAAAATATGATACGTTATTGGGCACTATTGTTGTACTTGTTCGATACTTTTTGTCATTTCAAATGATTAACTATGGTCTAGCCAAGTTATTTTATTTGCAATTTGTATTTCCCACAGCCAGTAGGTTAGACCAGGCCTTAGGGGACTTTTCTCCGATGGGTTTATTATGGACATTCATGGGATATTCACAGCCCTATACAGTTTTTACAGGCTTACTCGAGTTTGTCGGAGGTTTATTGCTCCTGACACGTAGAACAACCACTTTTGGTGCTATGCTGACTTTTGGTGTGATGGCCAATGTCATGATGATGAACTATTGTTATGATGTACCTGTAAAATTATTGAGTACGCATATGGTGTTTTTAGCCGCATTTTTGATTTGGCTTGATAGAAAACGACTCCTAAATTTTTTGCTTTTAAATAAGGCAGCCGCCCGACGATCCAATACGGACGTCGTTCCGACTATTTACCGACCCGCGAGAGATTGGATAAAGTGGTCTTTAATTGTTTTGTACCTGGCCTTTTCTGTGTTTCGTATGATTAAAATGGCAGAGAATCGAAAGGCGAACAAGGAGTACTTTTTTGGACGACACGATGTTGAAAACTTTGTTGCCATTGATGAAAAAGGGAATCAATTATTGGAAGATGAGAAGACTCCCTGGAAAACGTTTTATCAGTCATGGAAAGGGTATTCAACCGTAAAAACGAAGTCTGACCAACAACTCTTTTTTCGATTTACCCCGGACTATGAAAACAACACATTGAACTTTCAGTCAAGAACCGATACAGCCAGTTACAAACTCAAATTTGAATCGTTGGATAGTACATTGGTTCACGTATATGGTAAATTTGAGAAAGACTCATTAAGTTTTGACCTCAGGAAATATGACCAAAGCAATTATTTACTTGTAAAAACGGGCTTTCGCTGGGTGAACGAATATCCGTTTAACAGATGATTGCTTTACTTGGAAGAAGATAAGAGTTCTTTTATACATATTAACATATCGTTAATATAAAGAGCCTTGTAAATCAATTTACAAGTAATTATATTTGAAATGTAATTTATCTCCACATATACTCGGTCGTTCTTTTTATCATGTAAAGACGACCTTTTTTTATTTTTCGACTTTCCTCATTCCTGGTTGTGTTGAAACAGCACTTTATCGCAATCGACTGGCCAAAGATTCAAAGGATTTCAATTCGAGATTCTAAACACACAACCTTGTACATTTGCATGTCTTTTTAAATTTCTATTGAAGTGAAGTTTCTCATATGAAAATAGTTATTGCTGGGGCAGGTGATGTCGGCTTTCATTTAGCGACACTGTTGGCCACAGAAAATCAAGATATTACATTAATCGATGTTGACGAGGCATTACTTGAATACGCAGCATCTCATCTAGATGTAATGACTGTCCAGGGTGATGTAACTTCGCTTGAAGTACTTGAACGAAGCGGGGCCGCCAAATCCAATCTATTTATTGCGGTCACGACGCACGAATCTGCAAATTTACTCGTATGTATTCTCGCAAAGCAGCAAGGTGCCGCGCAAACCATTGCACGTGTAAGTAACCCAGAATACCTCGTCGATCATCAGCGCAAGTACTTTCAACAAATTGGAGTTGACAATATTTTTGCACCTACGATGTTGGCGGCTAAAGAGATTAAACGACTGATATCACGAGTTTCGGCCACAGATGTATTTGAGTTTGAAAACGGCCAGATATCTATAATCGGATTTACCGTGGATAATAGTTCGAAGATTGTTGGAAGAACCTTCACGGAGCTTAGCCGTATAATTCCTGATCATGAGATGAAAATAATTTTGGTGCTTCGAAATGATGTAACCTTGATACCGCAATCCCACATGATCGTCAAACCTGGTGACCACTTGTACGTATCAACCGGACTAAACGATTTTGAACACGTAAATAAATACGTGGGTAAAACGCTGCAACAAGTCAAAAAAATTATGATCCTCGGCGACTCCCAAATAGCATTATATACGGCTAGCCTCTTAGAAAAAAACCATGCAATTACTGCAGTTACCAAAAGTCGAAAATTTTGCAAAAAATTTGTAGAGACCTTGGATAAAACACTAGTTATAGAAGGTGACCCTGCCAACACGGACCTATTAAAAGAAGAAGGGCTGGAAAAGATGGACGCGCTTATTTCTCTCACAGACAATTCTGAGTTGAATATTATTTCATGCCTTATGGCCGAGTCTAAAGGGGTGTACAAGACGATAGCATTAGTAGATAATTCGGCTTACATCCACCTTTCTCAGGCTATTGGGGTGGATACGCTAATTAATAAAAAAATACTGGCAGCAAATAACATATTTCGATTTGTGCGCAAGGGACATGTTGAAGCCATCGCATCTTTTCACGGGGTTGAGGCTGAAATCATCGAATTTATCATCGATCAAAATAGCAGGCCCGTGAATAGGCGAATTGCTGAACTAAAATTGCCGCCAGAGGCAATTGTTGCCGGGGCGATCCGACAAAACAAAGGATTTATTCCGAATGAAGAATTTATGTTAAAAGTTGATGACAAAATCATAATCTGTGTTATGCCAACTGCCATTAAAAAAGTAGAAGCCATTTTTCAGGCGCGATGATACATTCTAAAATAGTCATTCGATTTGTTGGTTTTATCGCACTGTTAATCGGCGTGTTTTTATTATTCCCGGCCCTTGTTTCTATTATTTTTGGAGACACTGACTATAAGCAGTTTTTAATTTCTAGTGGAGCATGTTTGATTTTAGGTAGTTTGCTAAGCTTTTTCGTGAAGCCCGATTTATCCAAAATCAGAAAACGCGAAGGCTATCTCATCGTTGCCTTCAGCTGGTTGGCAATGTGCATCATGGGCGCGTTACCATATGCACTTCATTACGAGCATATTTCGGTTGTCAATGCTGTCTTTGAAAGTTCATCTGGATTTACTACGACCGGTGCAACGACCTTTACAGACATTGAAAGTTTACCTCATGGACTATTATTTTGGCGCAGTCTGACTCAATGGATCGGCGGTATGGGAATTATTGTTTTCACTGTTGCCATATTTCCATTACTTGGTATAGGTGGGGTCGAATTGTTCGTAGCCGAATCTCCTGGGCCGCAGTCAGACAAAATTCACCCGAGAATAAAAGAAGTTGCGAAACGACTTTGGATTATTTATGTAGGTTTGACCGGCATACTTTGCTCATGTCTTTTTTTCTTCACAGAAATGGATTTTTTTGATTCTCTCAATCATGCCTTGACGACTATGTCAACCGGCGGTTTTTCTACCAAGAACAACAGCATCGCTCATTTTGATTCGGCATCCTGTCAATATATTATTCTTCTATTTATGTTCGTCGGTGGTATGAATTACACCGTGATTTATTATGTGCTAAAAGGCAGGTTTAAACGCGCCTGGAATAGTTTAGAATTTAAATCTTATGTAGGTTTCTTATTGTTGACTATCAGTATTATCTTTTTGTTAATCGTATCGAACACAAATACACCCTTTGAACTTTCCCTTCGAAACGCGGCATTTCAGGTAGTTTCTATCGTTACAACAACTGGCTTTATTACATCGGATTACACTACATGGCACAGCGGTGCAACAATAGTATTTTTTGTTTTACTTTTCGTTGGTGCATGTGCCGGCTCAACCAGTGGAGGTATAAAAATTATTCGCCATGTTGTTTTTGTTAAAACAGCATTGCTTGAATTTAAGCGACTCCTACATCCACGTGCGTATGTTCGATTGAAAATAGATGGTAACATCGTCTCCGGTTCTGTATCTACTCATATCCTTGTGTTTTTACTATGTTATTTGATGCTTTTTGTTTTGGGCTCCATTATTATGATGGTAGTCTTGTCCTCTTCGGATGAACCATTTTTATCAGCAATCGGATCGGTGGCTACTTCGCTTGGAAATGTGGGCCCGGCAATCGGTTCGGTTGGGCCAGCAGATAATTTCGCTCATATCCCTGATGTAGGAAAGCTGTTTCTTGCCCTATTAATGGTTATAGGGCGCCTGGAGGTATTTACCATTCTTATAATCGTATCACCTTATTTTTGGAAGACGAATTGATTTTATTCAGTTAAATTGGTCGACTATCATGGTTCTGTAAAGGATTAACCCTGCTTTTGCATGCAACACCATGCCAGTTTTAAACTCAAAAAAAAATGATAGCCATGGATAACAGTCAACATTTTCAAGATTCGATACAAAACAGTATTCAACAATTAAAACGACAAAATCGATTACTTTTTAGCATAATTCTCACGTTAATTATAGCATTTGTAGTAAGTAGTTTTACCTTTTCAAAAGGTAAAACATTTGATTCAATTCGCACTAAAAAAATAATCATAGAAGATGCCGAAGGAAAAGACAGGATTATTTTAGCAGCGAGGATTACAGAGTCGACTTTTCGCGTTCGCAAGGATGAATTATCTGGTGTACTGGTTTTGGATGAAAATGGTCAGGATCGAGTTATTCTTGGAGCATCTCCTTTCATAAAAAGGCGCGATGGTAGCATAGTTCGACGAGCTACGGATGGTCCGTATGGGATAGCATTTAATGATGAAAACGGAGTGGAGAAAGGAGGAATGGGGTATTACTCAGACAAAAAATTGGCGGTTTTAGGTTTGGATGGACCAGAATCGGAAGGAATAGTATTATTTGTTCCTCAGACCGAACTTTTTGGTCAAAAAGTCGGTATTTTAGTTAATGATCCACAGCAAGGAGGGCAGCTATTTTATATAGGTGCGTCAAATACAAGTAGTTTTATCAATATGGATGCACCAGGCAAAGGCCGATTTTCGATCGAAATGGACTCTCTGTCTAATACAACATTGAAACACTATGACTACAACACCGATATAGAAAAGCTGTTGATGAAAACGGACTAACAACAAAGAGAGCCTGTTCATTAAACATTTTGCCAGTGGTGGCGTCAAAGAGATCAATATCATGATAATTCAAAGCGCGTGGGTAATCAATCAGATGAAGAAATCATACAGGCTTTAGTCAGTCGACGCCAACGAGACAGTGGCTTTCGCATGTTATTGTCCAAGTACAACGAGCGCCTATATTGGCATGTTCGTAAGATTGTTGGTATTCATGAAGATGCCGATGATGTCATTCAGAATATGTGGGTGAAAGTGTATAAGAATGTGGACAAATTTAAAGGAGACTCTGGGCTATATACTTGGCTGTATCGTATTGCGACGAATGAGTCGTTGAGCCTGATCCGCAAGCGAAAGAAACATGCAGGCAGCGACGAAGCGTATCTCGAAGATTGGTGTGATCATATGAAGGCAGACCCATATTTTGACGGAGAGGAGGCAGCGTTGACACTTGAGCGCATTGTAATGTCACTTCCGGACAAACAGAAACAAGTCTTTTTATATAAATACTATGAAAACCTCAGTTATGATGAAATTTCAAAAATCATGGGCACAAGCGTTGGAGGCCTGAAAGCACAATTTCATCATGCAAAAAATAAAATTCAACTTGCCTTAGAAAAAGAGTATTAATTATGGACACGAATCAAAATATCGATAAGAATAAATTCAAGATTCCAGAAAATTATTTTGCTGAACTGGAAGCGAATGTTATTTCGAAGACGATTAATACTCCTTCGGAAAACAGATCCCGATTGAGAATTCTTCGCCCATATTTTGCCGTTGCAGCCAGTATTTGTCTGTTAGGGTTGATCTGGTTTTTGTTAGCAAAACCGATACCCGTCAATTATACGGCCGAAGCGAAATCGGAGCCGACCGAGCAATTAGCCGAACTGGACGCCGCATTGTATGAATCGTTACTAACTATTGGAGACTCTGGTGATGAAACACTCGAAGCTATCGCCGACTTTTTAATCGAGTTGGAAGATTTTTAGTACGAAGGTGTCTAGTCGTCAAAGGTGAATTCCACATAGTTAATTTTACGACCGTTTTCAATATGTTGGCGTTCATAATATGTCAATATATTTAACTCGGGCAAATTATGATCTGCGTTGTGAATGTCTTTTATTTCACGCTTGATTCGTATCGATGGGTTGTGCTCAATAACGTCCATTGTATATTCATATAGTTCTGGCGAGTCTGTTTTTAATTTAATGCTACCGTCAATTTTTAATAGATTTTTGTATCGGGCCAAAAAAGGAGGGGCGGTTAATCGGCGGTTTGCCTTTTTACTTTTGAGGAATGGATCCGGAAATACGATCCATATTTCATCCACCTCTCCGGCACTAAAAAAATGATCGATGCATTCAATTTTTGATCGAATGAAAGCGACTTGACTTAGACCCTCTTTTGTAGCGATGGTAGCACCCTTATAAATACGGGCTCCTTTGATGTCCATACCGACATAATTACGACGGGGAAATAATTTGGCGAGGCCGATACTGTACTCGCCTCTTCCACAGGCCAGTTCAAGAATAAGAGGTGCCACTCGCCTGAAATGGATTTTATTCCATACCCCGGCTAATTTGCGTTCTTCATTTTTATTATCGATTAAGACGGGTCGATCATAGCTATAATTTTGAAAAACATGCGGCATACCGCCTAGGGCATGAAATTTTTCTAATTTTTGTCTACGAGACATCACATTTTAACTTATTTCGCCACAAAGAAACAACACGAACTGTAGGATTCAAACGTTTCTTTCGCAATCATGATTAACTTTGCCCGCATGAAAAGTACACATACCCGGATACTCCGTTTCACTTGCGCACTTGTCATAGGAATAACTATAGTCACAGTGGGCTTTGGACAGAGTGGAACATGGAAGTATGGATTTGAATTAGGCTGGTCCAATTCAAAAATTCAAGGAGATCTGGAAGCAGATAGAAACGGGGAGGAAGCTGAAACGCAAAAGTTTAATACAGGTTTTCACCTATCTTTTTATGCCCGACGACATTTTACGGACCTATTTGGCTTGCAATTCGGCTTGGCCTATGCGCAACGCGGAACCCGAAATGATTTCGACGGAGCATCCCATTATAAACTTGGTAGACAAGCAACAACAAGTCGATTGATTCTGGGCGACCGAGTTGAAACGCAGGATGTGCTTAACGGTTACCTGGACTTACCGGTGGTTGCATTCCATAAATTGGGAGGAAAGCTGGAATTAGGGGCCGGAGGATATGTCGGTGTCTTACTCGCTTCAAAAGCGGATGGCGAAATCCGAATGTCTGGTGATAATTTCAACACTTTTTTTGTCAATACAGAGAAGAAATTTTTAAAGGACGATTTTGGAGATATGCCATTTGGTGCGCAAGAAGTAAGGATTAATGGACAAACCTATACCGAGCCTCGTCGTATAGGTGCTTACTATGAATATGATGCCGACCCCGGCGATAATCTATACAAGACATTGGACTATGGATTGATAGGACAGGTTGGGTTTTATTTCAACGAAAGCTTAAACCTTAAGGCAAGATTTACGTACGGACTGGCCGACGTTACGGAAATGAACGCTGACGTGTCAAAAGGAGCAACAAATCTTGGCGAACAAATCTTTAGAGATGACACGGACAGAAATCTATCCATGCAACTCTCATTGGGCTTTCTATTCTAGGCAAAATGAGGAGTTAAGATCCAATCAGGCGAACCGGATCTTGTCCTTAATATTTTTGATGAGTCCGGGAGATACGTGACTCTTGTGGACGTTGTTTTTTACGAAGTGTCGGAATGAACGTTCGTTATCGAGCATATTATTGTATTGGGTATTGTCCTTAACCGTGTTCAGAAAGCTTGTTTGGTCATCTTGGCTCAATTCATTGTCGAGGTACATGTTGACCTGCTTTGGAAAGTCTTGCATGTTGTCTAGGTTCTTCATTTCAGAACATTTTTTAAAAACCGTTTAAAAAATCAACGTTCTGCTCTGGGATCTGAGTCAAATGGGTATTGAACACGTTGGGTTCATGACGCGAATCAAAGCAAAAATAGAAAAAAATGAATACTTGGTATGAAGTGAGGTGCATTTAACCTTTTGACTGCCCGTGCATTGCTGCACTATGCCGTCTTATTTTTAGATCCTCGAATATCGTCATACCCCAATTCCTCAGCATAGTTTTTAAGCTTCTCCTTGAGCATATTTCGTGCTCGAAAGAGTCTGGAACGCACGGTGCCTATAGGTTTATCAATGATTTTCGCTATTTCTTCATAGCTGAAGTTTTCAATGTCGCATAGCAATATAACCGATCGAAACTCCATAGGAAGTGAGTTTAATGCAATCGTTACTTCATCCCCTAGCATTTCATCGAACATCTCCTTTCGCAGGTCCAGATAAGCTTGATGCTTCTGATCATCATCAGATGCTGTAAACACGTTCACCTCATCAATATCAATAGCCTGCGGTCTTCTACTGCGCTTGCGGTACTGATTTATGTAAACGTTTTTCAGGATTTTAAACAGCCATGCTTTCGCATTAGTTCCTACCTGGTAACTTTTTATGAAGCGATATGCTTTGAGATATGTTTCTTGAACGAGGTCGTTGGCTTCGTCTTCATTGAAACACAGGTTGTAGGCAAAATTGTGTAAGGCGTCAATGTAGGGTAATAGCTCTTCTTCAAAGATCTTGTCTTTGGCAAGTTTCTCTTTCAACTCAGCCTCGATTTGCTCAGGTGACTTTTCTATTTCTTCGTTTTCCGTCATGCAAGTACAATAAGGGACGGCGAAGGTACACAATTATTGCAGCGTATGCTGTGAAAGGAGTTAAGGGTATGTTTTAGAACTGCCTATATTGTTTTTTCGATTTGACATTATAGAATTCGGATATGTAATCCTCGTCAACCAAAGCCCTTGTGGCGGCAATGGATCAAAATATTTAAATGGAATATTGTGTTCAAAATGATAGGCTAACGAATCCAACGCCATATTTCCTAAGCCGATGGCGATAATTTTTGACATCATTAACCGAACCATGTGACGCAAAAATCGATTAGCGCATATTCGGATTGCCAACTGGTTATCTGTGGGATGTAATACTGCTGTTTCATAAATATCGCATAACGTTGTCTTATATGCGTTTGGGTTTTTACACATAATGTGAAAATCACGATGTCGTGAAATTAATTCCAGCCCTTTTTTTACGATTGGAATATTTAATTTATATAATGGAATTTCTACGCTGGTTTGATTTATAAGTGGGTTTTTATCGCTATGAAAATGATAGGTATATGTCCGCGAAACGGCGTTGTGTTGGGCATGAGCTTTAGCGTCTACAGGAAAGATTCGACTAATGGCAATATCAGGAGGAAGTGATTTATTCATGCGAAAAACAAAAGCTTCCCCCGGTGATTTATCCGTTTTTATATGAGCAAAATATTGACTTGCATGCACTCCTGCATCAGTTCGCCCGCAGCCTATGACATTTATTTTTTCTTTGAATAATTTTGAAAGTTGGCCTTCTAAAACATGCTGGACCGTCGGAACGTTTTTCTGGCGTTGCCAACCATGATAACGACCTCCGTGATAAGATAATTCAATGAAATATTTCAAGTCGGATTAACTTTGGGCTTTGTTTTTAAAAACATGACCGTCAGTCCAAATATGATAAAGGGTATACTTAAGAGCTGACCCATGTTTAACGCCATACCATCTTCAAAACTTACCTGATTTATTTTGAAAAATTCGATTATAAATCGCGCTAGAAATAACAAGGTAAAAAATAGGCCAAACAGCCACCCATCGCTATGCTTTGTCCTTCTTTTTTTGTGCAACATCAGGAGTATAATAAATATAATAAAGTAGGCAATGGACTCGTATAATTGAGCGGGGTGCCTGGGAATATTATCGACACGCGAAAAAATAAACCCCCAGTCACCATTTGTTGCTTTTCCCAATATTTCGGAGTTCATAAAATTGCCCAGTCGAATAAATCCGCCTGCTAGCGCCCCACCTATGGAAACCTTGTCAAGAACTGCAAACATATTTTCCTTATACTTTTTGCAGAATATCCAAATTGCAATAAAAACGGCCAGTATACCACCGTGACTTGCTAAACCCTGAAATCCCGTAAAGGCAATTCGCCCGTCTTCAATACGAATCGGTAAAAGCATTTCCAACGGACGAGATAAATAGTATTCGGGTTCGTAGAAAAGACAATGTCCGAGACGAGCACCGACAACTGTCGCAATAAATATATACATGGCCAGTTTTTCTAGGTGCTCAGGTGGAAAGCCTTCTTTCGCGTATATACGCTTTACAACCTGATAGCCCAATATTAGTCCGCCAACAAACAATAGGCTGTAGTATCTGAGCGAAAACGTACCAAAAAGTCGAACGATTTCCGGGTCGGGATTCCAATCAATGATCATGTAATGTCATTTTTACGTGCGCAAAATACAGTTAATTAAAAGGGTTGTCGCGATATTGACAGAAATTATGATTTTATAAACGTTGTGCTTTTGCTCCAATCCTAACATGTCCATAAGGCATTAATTACCTTTGATGCGCAAAAATGAACGAAACCATGTCTCAACTCAATGAACAATATCTACAACAATTTATTCAACAGGCACTGCAGGAAGATGTAGGAGACGGTGATCACACGTCCTTAGCTTGCATTCCGGCAGCGGATATGTGTGAGGGCTATTTGTTGGTAAAAGATGTAGGCAATATCTGTGGCATAGAAGTAGCAAAACGCATTTTTGATCACGTTGATCCCAATCATGAAATGAATGTTTTGATACCGGAAGGATCCGAAGTGTCCGAAGGTGATGAAGTTTTCCATATTAAATGTAATACCAGGGCCTTTTTGAAGGCGGAACGCCTCGTTCTAAATACCATGCAACGCCTAAGCGGAATTTGCACGCTCTCACACCGATTTGCAGACGAGGTCGAAGGACTACCAGTCAAAATCCTTGATACCAGAAAAACAACGCCATTAATGCGATTTTTAGAAAAATATGCAGTTGAAGTAGGTGGATGTCATAATTATCGCGTGGGACTCTTTGATTGGATTATGATAAAGGACAACCATGTCGATGAAAGTGGAGGGATTAAACCAGCCATCGAACGTGTGCAAAAGTACTTAAAGGATTCTGGCCGCAACCTGAATATCACAGTGGAAGTACGAAACTTCGTGGAACTTCATGAGGTGTTGGAAGCTGGTGGTGTTACCCGGATTATGTTCGATAATTTTGAAATACCGCTGCTTCGTGAAGGGGTGGCCTCGGTTAATAAGCAATTTGAAACCGAAGCATCTGGTGGTATTGTTCTCCAAAATGTACGAGACTATGCAGAGACCGGTGTTGATTATATTTCTGTTGGCGCATTGACACATTCAGCCGAATCATTGGACCTGAGTTTAAAGGTTAGAAAGTAGGAGAACATTTCGGTGTAAAATGGCCGTTTGGGAGGGTTAGTCGCCAGGCATCTATAGATGCCTG
>JANQSS010000077.1 GCA_028279185.1 Saprospiraceae bacterium
GAAGTGAATTTCATCGTTAAACTCAGCATCTTCAATTGTTCCGGAGCTGTATTCAAAATCCGCAGTGGTTCGATTGTTGAATCCGGCTAATACAGTAGCGTAAGCTTTACCATTACCGAATGAAGTTGAAGCCAATAAGCGAATCTGTTGGTTAAATTCTCCATCACCGGATTGAAGTATTTCAGATTCGCCACCTACATGCTCACCAAAAGGTAGGCCTAATGTCAGGTCAGCGGCTAAGCGGATTC
Organism: Saprospiraceae bacterium; assembly: GCA_028279185.1. Lineage (GTDB taxonomy): Bacteria > Bacteroidota > Bacteroidia > Chitinophagales > Saprospiraceae > JANQSS01. Next base: position 249 of record JANQSS010000077.1, read on the forward strand.
GGCCCTCATTTACAATGGCATATTTTACGCCTATCTGTGGATCACCAAATGCATTTAATTCATCACCTGGATTAATTCCACCGTTTACCGTCGACTCCTGCTCATTGATAAATGTGCGAACAAAGAACGGTACATACATTACACCTGTAAGCCTGGGATGAAACCCGTACTCTGCATACAGACTCGTAATATACACAGACGTCGTTCGATTGTCTATTACCACACCGCTGAGTGCATAGAGCTGATCAGCGACTATTGCTGATTGATTGAGTTTAAAATAACCCTCATTTTTTGGTTGCGTCCAGGCACCTTGAGCCAAGGAGGCTGAAATACTTAAAGCAAATGAGACAAATACTAGAAATAACTTTTTCATATTTACCGAATTTCCGTGTTTTTTATTAATTAAATTCTCCTCTTCCGAAAGGAATACCAAAAGGCTTACAGTAAATCAAAACATATCGAAATTCGCCGCTCATAACACCGGTTGGAATGGAATACGATTGGGCACCTGAATTAGATATAACACTTCCTAACTCTATACCTCCTCCAATGCCGTTTGCACTATTTGACAAGTAGACGTAAAGTCCCGGCCCGGATTGTGTCACAAAGTCTTCTGAGAAAGTTAGTTCGGAATCCGTAAGTTCAGCCGCTCCGTTCACGCTGTACCCATTAAGACCCATAAACTGAGCAGTCCGTGATCCGCCACCTACCATAATCTCGAATGGTGCACTTGTGAGCAAGTCATCTGCAGCACTAATCGTCGCCAGTCCGGGCGCAACAGCTGTTACCAAACCATCCGTATTGACCGTAATTATTGATTCGTTGGATGACGTGTATCTCACTGTACCTGTTGGTGGAACTAGACTTCCATTCAGTGTCATAGCTGTGACTGCTAGCTGAATAGTTTCGCCAACTTGCGCCATATTAGAAGGTGCAGATAGTGCGAGGGTAACAGGGTTATTGCCTTCAGCAACGGAGACAAAAATTTGAGCCTCCATATTTATATCCGAAGCTGTAACACGAACAATTGTTTGCCCGGAGCCTATAGCGGTAACTAATCCAGCGGAACTTACCTCTGCCACGTTCGAATCGTCGGAGGAATAGATCACAACATTTGTTCCTGCACTTCCATCTGCCAGTGTATAGGTCAATATTGTTTGTACTGATTCGCCAACTTCCAAGATGAGCTCTTCGGCTCCAAAAGAGAGCGAACTTTGGTCTTCACCAATTGGAAAATCTACTAAATCGGTACCTACGCAACCATGTAGTAATACCACCAACAACAAAAGAGAATAACGCATTTCAAACTAATTTTTTAGGAGTCACACAACTTTTATTCTAAAAAAGGACAAGAAACATCGTATTTCAAACCCTGGCGAATGCGTCATCCAACTCTCATTCAGAAATAGTAATAAACGAACTTAGCAACAGTAAATAAATGCAAATGTTGCTCAATTCTGAAAAACTTCTTAGAATGTAAAAACAACCCAGCACACGTAAAATTGTTTTACGGCCTTATTAATGGAGCCCTTTATTCGAATCCGTTTTATTTTGTTTGTACATAAAAAATTCACCTGCCCCTCTATCCGTACTCTCAAAAATCCTATCTTTTAACTACGCCGATCTATGCCGAATACGATTCCGGTTTCGACTAGCTGATCGACCATATCAATCCGAACATTACAAGTTGCAAAGCAAGACAATTTGGAACTAAGTTCATTGAGTCTTTGTTGTTCTCTAAACGTTATTGTCCATAATGCCTAACAAATGGCCATTCGAAAAATACTTGGAGACAATTCTGCTGGTGCCAATATCGCTTTGGTTTCGGCGAGCATTGGAATTGCCATTTTGATTTATCCATTTTTTTTACCGTTAGAAGCTTGTTGGATTGCTCTTTCTATTGCATTACTGAATACGGTCATGGTAATTTTATTCGATGAATTCAAGTCATTTAAGAAGTTAGAAAAGGTTGTAAATAAAATTGAAGACTATCTACAGTATTTTTGTTTTGTATTTGTGCTGGTTTATTTAGGAAGCCATATCGTGGACGATACTTCGAATTCAGATATTGAGATCAAACTTGAAAATGCTATTAGCATTTCTGAGCATGACATATGGTCATTTAATAAAAATGAAATTGATTCGCTATATAATCACTGCTACCAAAACAATCGATTCTATTCAACGATGCCGATTGGAGGGGTAATTTCAGTTTGTAATTGTAATGAATTTAAAAAACACAACCGCTTAAAGGCAAGTGTTAATTCTAAAATTGATGAGGACCGTTTTTTTGAATTTAAGTTATATTGTAATCTGTTAGATAGGTGTCGGAGTTTCACTCAACCAATTTCCCAAGCAGAGTCAATTAGCTTATTGTTCATAGATAGGATTCCAGTTGACATCCTCACTGCGTTTGATCCCAAACTGGAGGCTCAGATTGATTCCTTCATAAATAGATCAATGTCAATTCTGGATTATTCGAAACAGAAGAATGTGACCTTATCTCCTATTTCAGGTGGTTTTAAGATTGTCATAGATCATCATATATTCACGCTGAAAGAGATATTGAAAGGCGATTTTGACGGAAATAGAACTGTTGATTGTGTGTTGCTTATTGCGCATAATACTGGTGGTAGTTTCACATCCTACGCAATAAAGACATTGGGCCGACAAAATAAAAATAATATGTTTATCGAAATATGAAGTGGTTTCGTGAATATATTGTATTGGTTCTGTTATCAGCATCCTGGATATCAATAGGGCAGAATACAGCATGTGAAAAGGGTATTGTTGTTGATTCCGATTCCGCAAATAATCAATATTCTCATGAAGAATTACTTTTAGTATGTAATAGTTTTGTTTTTTTTGTAGAAACAGGTTCGAGAATACCATCTGAATACAACATTGTTGGTGGCTGCATTCATCCAGAGCAGTTCCTTCGAAAGGAGATAGACTTAGATGAAATTGAGAATAATGTTGCATGGACATTGAAACTTCTCAATGAAATGCCTTGTAAATTTAGCAGAAACGAAATGGAGGCCTTATGCTCGTTTTCACATCATGTGGGTGTGTTGACATTTAAGACATCATATTTGTATGAACAAATATTGAAATGTGAATTCGAAGTTAATAAAGATGAAATTATTCAAGGGTTTTTAAAATATAGTTGGATCGAAGGAAGAAAAGGAAACCTTTTGCTAAAGAGAAGGACCGACGAGTACAAACATTTTTTCAATAATGATTAGGTATCTACTCACATTAATTTATTTTTTTAGTACTGTTCTGTTGTTGGGACAATCAGTTGGAGAACTGCGTATTGGTCAGGATATGTATAAGAGCAGTGTTACAGGCATTGATGAAGAAATTGCTATCGAAATGTATGTTAATACTGTTATTATATCAAGTACGAGGGTGAAAATCTTTGACATGTATTACAGTGTTTTAGATAATTCACAGAGCGAAGTTTACCGCGATTATGAATTCAAACAAGGTTTTAGGATAAAAGACATTCCCCTTCCTAAAGTTATTAATATAAAGACTTTGTCTGCTGAGAATGCTGATTCTGAGGCGATTGAGAAGGTAAACGGAATCTACAATAGAAATAACAAACTATTGTATTTGTATTATGCGGGATATTTTTTTCTTCCATCGATTGAATCCAATGATTTGCAAGTAAGTCATCCTTCCACGTTGGATGAGATCGCAATAATACCAGTACCAGGTGCATGTTACGCCAAATGTTTGTTTCCTGATGAATATGAAGAAGTCGAGGAGCAGGTTTTAGTCAGACCAGCATTTTCTCGGACGACAGTAGTACCTGCGCAATTTGAAACAGTGACAGAACGAGTTTTAATTAGAGAGGCAACATATAGACTGATTGTAACTCCGGCTAAATATAGAACGGTCTCTGAACGAGTATTAAAAAAGGAAGCCGGGAATAAGATTGTGATTATTCCGGCTAAGTATGAAATTGTAACGGAGAAGGTGTTAATAAAAGAAGCCTCAACTCGGATTGAAAAAATACCGGCTGAGTTTAGAATTGAAAAAGAAAGAATTGAAGTGAAGCCTTCAAGTACTAAATGGGTTAAGAAACGAGCTGAAAGAAATTGTCTTTCTCGAAATCCAGATGATTGTTTGGTCTGGTGTTTGATCGAAGAACCGGCTCAATTCAGAACGATTGACATCCATGTACGGATAGGTTGTCCGGATGGATATGAAGAAACAGGAGATGAATGCATTAAAGTGATTACAATACCCTCTGAATTCGCAGATCGTACTTATCAGAAACTTGTTGCACCTGCTACGGTCGACACGGTGTTGATTCCGGCTCATTATGAGAATAGAACTTATCAGAAATTGATTTCACCAGCACGTCTGGACACCGTTGAAGTCCCTGCAGAATACGAAGAGCAGTCTTATCAGAGACTCATTAAGCCAGCAAGCTCATTAACTACAGAAGTACCAGCTGAGTACGAAACGATTTCCAAAAGAGTGCTAGTGAAAAAAGGGGGATTTACTGAATGGAGGCAGGTTGTGTGTGAATCAAATATTACCGCTGATTTAACAAGAGAGGTGCAAGTAGCATTAAAAAATAAAGGATATGATCCGGGGCATTTAAGTAATTCAATTGATTCTTCCACGAAAGCGGCGCTTATAAAATTTCAAAAAGACAATGGTCTTCCTATTGGACAGTTAGACTTTGAAACCCTGAGGGCATTAGGGATTGATTATTAGTGTTTTCACTAATAATCCCACAATTCCTCCTCATCCGACTTTTTCATCCAATGATTAGCTGACAAAAGCTTATCACGACTAACTTCGTCTAAAGCTTTAGCGACCATAGGAAATCGATATCTGATGCGTTCTGCGCATTCTGCAAAGTAGTCTGAATGTCGTCTTGCGCGTTCTGAACCGTCTCCCCAATGAACTTGGACAGTTTTACCCGTCCTGACGCCAGATGTGAAACCTTCTAACATTTTGTCTGAAGCGGTATTTTCAAGTATCTCACAAATAAATTGGGGTGGAAACGGCCCTTTCTTATTGTAGCAACCTAGCACCTGTCCAATTTGCTTATCAACTGACTGGATTCTGTTTTTTTCTATTGCAAGCTGACGAAGTTTTTCAATATGCGCTGAAAGACTGATTATATCAATGGATCCTGGATCATCGTATTGAGCAAATCCTCTAAATTTATAAAGAATTTTAAATGCTTTTGATGCACGATTATTGTCTTCGACCGTTTTTGGCTTATAGATGTCTTCTTCAACTTGGCTATCCGGTTTTGATACCCAACAAGATAATTCCATGAAAAAATTCGCGTTCGTGCTCAGTTCAATTTTTAAGAATTTCGGGAAATCATCTTCATTCCCAGGCTGACAAAAAACGTCGAAATATGATATCTCTAATTGTACTATGTCATTATGGATGAGGTCATTTCGAGAATATAGTTCTTTGAAGAATTGACGTATGGTAAAGGCTTCGATTTGATGATTGAGTTTGAATCGACCAGAACTGATTCCCAAGAGGAAAGTTATGATGTCGGCGGATGATATATGTTCTTTGTAAAAGGAGAAATTAGAATAGGCCAAGGTGTAGCGTTCATGTTGAATGAGTTTCCTAAGGCCATAGCTTAGATCATCCGTGGGTAGATTTGGAAAGTAACTGGTTAGACTCTCCCAATAGGCTTTTTGAAAATCCCCGGACTCTCGATTCACGGCTTTCCAAATTTCAGGACGAGCGTCTAGTCCAGCGAATAGATGAACTAGGGAATTATCTGGTAGAGATTTACTTTTTAGCTTGTTAAAATAGGGTAGCACCCATGCGATTGAGTATTTTCGACTTTTTGCTGCTATGAATGAATAAACCGCTGAATATTTCTCGTTTCTTATTTGATAGACTAAAAATTCTAAGTTGTCGGATTTAGTGGAAAGAACGTGAGCCATGCAAGAACCATAATGTGCCTGATTCTCCAAGTTAGAGCATTCTAATAGTTTTCTCTTCATGTCTTTTTTATTGAATCTACTTTTGAGAAGTTTAACCTGAATCTCAAAAATGGCGTTCATCAATGAACTATGCCTCGCTTTGCCAGCGTCCGGTGGATGTTCAAGGAATGACTCTTTTTCAAGAAAGGCGCATTCTAACCAAAACCATTCTGAAGTTTTTTGATTCTCCAACAATTCCTCAAGAGTTAGAATGTCTTTTTCGGAAATGGCCCAGTTGGCCGATGAATATGCTCGATGCCTAGAAATGATTCTTGCGACAGCAACATAGAATGCAGTTTTGTCTTCTGTGCATTGTTGTAAATGCTTTTTGACGATGTCAATTAGGTCGTGTGTTGATCGATAGCTAGGCTTCACCCATGCGGTAACTAAATCTATTAGATGACTTGGTGTTAAAACGCGGTTCAGCTCTTTGAGTATTTTTAGACTGGCGGGATAGCCTAATCCGAATTCGTTGGACTTAGGAGTGAGGCTGATACTTGTTCGATGGGTGAACAGCTGAAGAGGCATGTCCATGTCAAAGAACAATAGATTTCTTAGAATTATTTGAATACCAATTTCCGGAAATTCGTCAATAACCTTACTCAGAACTAAATATCGGTCATTCACGTTGACATTTGTTCTCGGATATCGCAGTGAAAATATTTCCACCAGATGTTTAATTGGGCGATTCATTGTACTTCCACCAGGATCAAGTTGTGCAAGATGCGCCAAACACATGACACTGTCAGAAAAGTGCTTTTCAATACCGGCCAAGCATTCGAGACCAAATAACAAACTATGTTGATAAGAATGCGGAGAAGATATTCCTTTCTCTTCAGCAAATAAATTCAAAATTACATCATCGTTGTTCTCGAGTGTATTCTTTATTTTTTTCAGAAATGCATTCGGAGAAGCCTCTGCGAATTTTTCTAAATATCCACTGAACGATTTCCAGACATCATTGTTATCTGTACTTAGTATTTCAGTGATAATAGAATCGACATACAGTTGTCCGTTTTGACCTGCTACTGGCCTGTTATGGACTGCAAAAAGAATTAATGTCTGGCAGATATTCTTTTTTAATATATGTGATGTCTCAGATCGTATGCCCCGTATACTGGCCAGCATTCTATCATACCCCTTTAGTTTTAACACTGGATTATCCTCGTTAAATACAATTATACATGTCTCTCGAAAACGATGCAGATGCTCCTTCGTAATTAGGTGATCACTTGAAAAAAGGATGTGTTGAGGTGATTTGACTTTATATAAAGCATTGGCTTTAATAATTGGTGCATCCTTATCATTAATGAACGAATTGATACTTTTAACATAGGTTTCATATGCTTCGTTTGCTAAATGACTTAGGAGGAAGTTATCGAATTCAAAGCTTTCTTCCCATCCTCCGAGCAAAAGTGCGGGGATAAGCATTTCTAAATTTTCTTTTGTTTCCCAATACAGCGGAGTTGTATCAAATTTTTCTAACTTACGAAGTATATCGACTTCTCTGAAGGATGATTGAGATAGTGTGGTGGCTCGCTCGTCTGTATAGCCAGAGTTTTTTAATCCCAAGTGAAACGAACGGTAATCTATTTTAGGGAGATCGATGGTTGCAAAGGCGTCATTGTTTGAATACTTATTGCTCGGGTAAATAACTGTATGGCCATTTTTGGTTGCGGTTTCAAAAATTCCTATATCATTGAATGTTACAATGAAAATTTGCTTTCTATTTAATAATCCAGAGTTTTTTAAGATGGTTGGTTCGTTTACGATCAAACACTTTGATAGAAAATGTTCTCCTTCAGGATTGTTTTTAAATGCAGCGATGATAAAAGAAATAGACTCGCATTCAGAGGATGAAGAGACACAAAAGAGTTTGTAATTCTTTAAATAACTAAATAGGGCTTCTTCTTCATTCTTACGATTGCCTGTAAGTAAAGTATGATAAATTCGGCTGCCGTTTTCTTTAATATATCGTTGATTCCAATATGTATCTAGTGATTCTGCTCCTGAAATTGCTGTCACCGATTCGTTTTGAGCCAACCATGCTGCGACCGGCGGGTGTAATTCTAGCCATGAATCGAAAACTGATGCGTTTATGACACGCACATCTTTCCAAATATTTTCTTTCCGCTTTTCCGCAGCCCAGGCTTTTGCCTGGCTAAAGAGTCTGGGTGTTACGAAAACGTAGGTGGTGTCTGAGGGTTTTATGAAACCAGGAGTCTTAGTCCTTTTATTATAATCTCTATCGGCCTTATTCCGTATTGAGCCTTTTTCGGTGCCAATTTCAAATACAATTTTGCCCTCAGGAAGATACGTGGTATCGCAGTGTAGCTCAATATATCCATCGTAGCCACCGTAGGCAATTGAATCTCCACCGGGAATATCTGCACCTATGAATTTATCACACGACGCATATATTAGCTTCCTCAATAGAATTGGCATGGTTTCTTGACAATGTCTAGGCCTTTTATCGGGCCATAGTTTAAGGTCTTCCGTGGTTATCCACTTCATGTCTATTCTGCCTTTACATTTTTCATTAATGGCATAAGAATCATTAACAATCCTGAAAAGACACATAGAATCGGCCAGCCCAATCGATTGCCGAAACTTGATACTCTGGCATCCATAGGATTGTCTTGGTCGTAGTATATATCGACAAGTTCCCCGATGCAATGATAATTAGAATCATTGCTGCTGGATGCACTCAGAAAATCATATGATTCACCCGAGTCATCTTCAAATTCTATCCTTTGTTTAAAGGAAGTGATTGTATCTGGAAGCATATTCAGGTTTCGTTCAATTCCGATGATCTTCCCTTGAGCATGTTGATTGTTATCGACGAATTGGCGGTGATTCCAGAACATATATACACCCGTTGCCAAGATTAGAAAACCTAACACAAATAAAATAACAGAATCGCGTTTATTATTTTTCATAGATATATTTATTCGACGTCGAAATATGCTTCAATATTTTTCTATTATTTCAACGCTTGTAATGATAGTTAAATCTGGCAACTAAACACTTTGTCGATTACAGGAATAACTGATTGACTCCGAAGATCTCCTTCATCAAGAATACAAGCTTTTATTTTATCTGCAATCATTTTGTATTTGCCAGCTTTAAGATGAAGCTCATCGATCCAATCAGTTTGCTCTGGTGCTACACCGCGACAATCTATATGATATAAGTTTTTAAAATTTTGCGCGAGTGGAATGAGCAATTCATTGAACTCATGTATCATAAAGTAAATGATTGCTTTTTGATCGGCCTCTTTGTCGATGCCTTTAGTAGACAGTGGTAAACTGAGCCAGCGACCTCCATATCCCGATAGTTTTTCATACAGTGAGAGTAGGAGTCCGTTTCCTCTTGTTTTTAGTCTTGGATAACAATAATCATAACCATGCGTAAAGATCAGCATGTTAGCATATTTATCCATGTTCGTCAACGCATTGAAAAGTAAATAGTATTGAATAAATACGATATTTAGAAAGTCTATAAACTCTTCCTCTATGAACTTCTGTCCATCTTTGTAGATGTGTTCCTTGAAGTCCGGTGCACCACTTCTCGATTCGAACAGGTCATCCATTAGTAGCTGAAATTCTTCTGTTCGTACGTTGTGGGAGGGTACACTAACCATTTGAGCTATACGATCGGCACCTACTAAATCATTCCCTCCACCACTAATTAGTAATACATCAGGGTTCAATTTAGGAAGTTCTTCGATATAATCACCGGCTCTCAATAAATTTGAGAGCCAGTCGCCAGCTGATGCAAGTGTTTTCAGCAAAAACTGCTTTTCTCGTGCAAGGTGATTAAGTATATCTCGAGTAAGACTAATTCCATATATTCTAGGAAATTGGAACCATGAATCACCTTCAGCAAGAATGACATATTTTCTGTTAGATCTTATGGGGTATTCTTTTTTTCGAACTTTGTCATACTGCTTGGATCTTCTTTTTGTTTCTTTTAGGTTTAAACGTCCCAATAATCCTTCTTCTATAGCGGCTTTGTTGGCAACAAGATTGGTGTCAAAGATTCTTTTCAAAACGACAGTTGCCACTTCAGGATTACGCCTCAGGAATCTTGAGACAATGGAAAACAATTCTGTTGGTTCAATTGGATCACCTTTGTGTTTCCAGATTCCTTTTTTATTCCTTTTTAGTTTGACTGCTAAATCAACGAAAGACATTGGGCTGTCTAATAAATCTCTCTTCGATAGATCGACTTGAAAATAATACCAGGTAAGTCCCTCGACTCTGTTTAAAAGGATTTCTTGTAATAAATATTGATTATGATTCATACTTGTTAAATGGTAAATTCGCTACAGTTTAGAACTGGTTTCAGATGTATTTCTATTGTTTCAAAGATTAATTCACTAAACTACTCCGTATTCAACGAAGTTGGCTTCATAATGCCAATATTCCCTGTTTTATGATAAATCCAACTGAGACTGAACTTATAGTGCATTTTCAAAGCAGTTACAGCGAACTAATGATGTCTCATCTTGATCCATAAGGCTGTAGAATAACGAAATTTCAAGAATACGTTCTTTGTTTCATTTAATCTTTTCTTGAAGTGCTCACATTCATTAGAAGATAAGTAGGGGCACTAACGCTAGTAATTTGTTCTAACATAGGCTTTCCGGGATAATCAAATTCCAGGAATAAGATTCTACAGTCCAGATCTAAATTTCTTCGATCTTCCAAGTCATCAATTACATCTACTCGTGCGACAGATCTCAATTTCCACGGATCAAAGGAATCTATTTCTTCAATTTTTTTATGAAATATCTTAAGCGTGTTCATACCCAAAACTTATTTTAGATTGAGCAAATTAAATAACGGCGTAAACTATTGATGCTATCAATCTACTAATATATGGCACAAATACCTTCCTCAACACCGCATAAATACGGTAAAATATCGTTATACCGGCATACTACCTCCAAATGACAGCTAAATTGGAAAACGGTTTACTATATTTATCAGTCACAAACAAACTCAACTATGATCACTTTACAGACCAGACAGGTCATGCTCTGCTTATGCTATTTATCATCTCTTTTTTATTGGAATTACACAGCAGCACAACAGAAACCGGCTAATTTATTAGACGAGGCGCAGATCAAAACCGCAATCATAGATGATGTGGTAATTGCTCAGGATATTCCTATTAAAAACACAGGTAACATATCATTGGGTTTTGATCAATTTAGCCTGGAGCAAGAAGTAGACGTCCCGGGAATCACATCGCCAGTGGCATTTACCCTTGACAATATCGGCTTTATTACGAAAGGAGAACTCAACGCTGACGTAGACCGGCTTAGACTTTTGGTGGAAGGGTATACGAGAGAAATGCAAAAGATCAAACCTATCGTTAGCTCATATAACAGTCTCCGGAATTCAAATGGTATCATACATATTTCGGCAAATGATACGGAAGACATTTGCTTTTACTTTAATAAAGAAATTGATGTAATTAAAATTAAACTCGAAAAAATTGGCGATGATTTAGATTTTCATGCTTCTATGTCGTTGAGCTCCTTACTTCCTGTGCATGGAGCATCGAATCAATATTTTTCTTCTTCACATACCCCATGTGAAAACCGATCCATTCTCTTCGCGCTGGATAACAGTAGTTCGGTGTCGATACGTGATCGCCAATTGATCAAAACCGGCATACTAAATTGGCTACAAGGATTAAATAAGGCCATCAAGAGCCAATTACGCATTGGTATGTTAGCATTTGATTCGGATGCCGTAACCTTAATGCCCCTAAAACCGGCCAACGCTTTTGAAGATATAGCAGCAGCGCTTATTGACTATGTATCGATGGCCAACGCTGAAAAGCAAGGAAGATGGACATCCTGGAGCTCGGCTTTGGTAGAGGCCGGCAGATCGCATTCCGATAAACCATTCGATCATTTGCTATTTGTTACGGATGATATACCCAATGGCAATCAGAAGACGAAAACCTTATTAAGTGAGACGATGCATGATTTGACAAAGTCGGCAAGTAGTCTTAGACAAAAGAATGTACTGATAACAGCCATGGGAATTGGAGATTGGAATATGCATACGGCTGAACTATGGTTTAATTTTCTGGTTTCACACCACGAACGTACGGGCCGATCCCTATACGATATTTCTGCTTCTCCGGCTGATTTTGTCAGATCATTGCACATACACTTAGGTGACATCTGTCCCGAAATAGCCTATGCTAATAAATCTTCAGTCGCAACATTATTCCCGAATCCTACAACGGACCAAATCCAATTAACCTATAATATTCCTGGTCAGGTACATGCCAATAAATTAAGGTTTAGAATTTTTGATGTGAGCGGGGTAGAGGTTGCTTCCTCTAATTTAGACGGGGCGAAGGAAAGTGCATCACTCGATGTATCTGATTTGCACGAAGGACTCTATTTAATCCAAATAATAATGGACAACGACGTAGTATTTAGTCAATCCCTAATTATCGCAAAGTAGTATTAACTCAATAATTCCAAATTTTATATAAAACTCATGTCACGATGAATACGCCTAAATACATACTCAGATTACTTGCCTTATTTCTAATACTTCCGACAATCCTTTATAGCCAGGTCTCGAATATTCTTCCCTCTCAGAGTGCAGCAAATGCCAAGTCGCTTGGTGCTAATGCAGCAAAGTACAATGTCAACCATATAAATGGCGCTTTATCTTTTTCGGTTCCGCTATTGACCGCCAGCTCAAATAATGTTACGGTACCCATTGGACTCAATTATGTGGCCGGTTCAGGCGTACCCGTAAATATGCTATCCTCCGAAGTCGGCCTGGGTTGGAATCTATACAAAGGAGCATACATATCGAGGGAAGTGCGTGGATTACCTGACGACGTATACTGCATACGCTATACGAGTACAGGTGACGATCCGGTGTTTTACAATGCGGGTTACCTATATAGAGATATAGAACTGCTGTACAATGAACACGTGACTGAAATTCCACAAGGACTAAAGGAAGATATTGAACAAGGAGGTAAGGATACAGAACCTGATATTTTTCACTTTAACGTCGGTGGAGTTACCGGTAGTTTTGTTTTTAAAGATGGTCAGGTTAAACATCTGTCACAGACGGATATTAAAATTGAGTACGAACTCGATCGCGAATTCAAATACGATGAATATTATAGTATTCAGGACGAGAAAATATATTTCGGATCCACCGGTGGAATTATTAGTTTTAAAATTACACTTCCTAGTGGTCTAACACATACGCTGTCGACAAAGACTATTTCAATTACAAATACCAATAATGAATCGACATCGCATATCCAATCACCATGTCATTTTAATGCCATTTACAATGGATTTACGGAATGCTGTGCCGGGGCTTATTTCAGGACATTTAAAGAAGGCAGCATAGTCAGCATAAATACGTGGCATGTCTCGTCTATAGGCTCACTCATCGATGCGGAAGAAATAAAATTCGAATACGATAAGGAAGTTATATACGATCACTCGACCATCTTTCAAAAACATTCGGATGCCGTGTTTTTTGATCAAAACTATATTACCGGTGACCAGGAATGCCATGCAATGGAAGATGGATTTACCAATTCACTCCGACACTTGTCGCTGGGGTGGCGCTTAACTAAAATTCGATTTCGAAAAGGCCTGCAGTTTGATTCGGACGGATGGTTTGAATTTGAATATGACGACGAACAAAGAAGTGATTTATACTACGACAATGATGAAGAAAAAATTCCCTGGATTTCGAATGAAATGAAGGGAAAAAAACTAAATAAAATTGTCTGGAAAAAGAATGGTAGCGATTTTAGAACTGTTACACTGCTAAACGAATTCAAAGCAGGCGGATATGTGGGGCAGGGTGCTTGCCCGTCTGGAGATGACTTTCCGCAACCCTGGTGGCTGCGGCCATGGGCCAGTGCACATGATTATCGCCTCCAGCTGTATGGAGTCAATTTTTCAGGACATGATGGCTCCAGCCTACCGGACTTCACCTTTGATTATGAAGATGACCATGCATTACCCCCAAGACATCTTTTGGCGACGGACTTTTGGGGTTATTACAACGGTATGGATCTTGCGCACCTGGAAGACTTCGCATCGGTACCCATTATTTACTGGTATCCGGACGATGCTGCTAATAATGCCTTGTACAAAGCCTGCTTCTCCATTTATCCCAGACCGAGCTTTGCCGGAGAAGAAATCGTTCTTGCCGGTGTAGACAAAAACCCCAATATCGAATACGTGCGCACGAATATGCTTTCGTCTGTTACCTATCCAAATGGGGCCATGCTCGAATTTACCTATGAGTTAAATCAAGCTGACTTCATGGGCACCGAAAAGCCATCCGGTGGTTTACGCATAGCATCGCTACAAGCACCGGAAGAAGCGCTAAAAACATATACCTATGAAGACAACGGTACGACCAGCGGAGTTTTTATCGATATTCCGGTATTTGCCTCCTATGTGTCCTATATTTTAGAAAGTTTTGATGACACACCGGAAATGCCTTGCATTAATTATATATCGGAAGGAAATACCTCGGCAAATGTCATAAGCTTTTCGTACGCACAAAATGAATTGGATGGCAAAGGTCTCAATGCCATGTATACAAAAGTTACCGAAACCGTCCAGGACTACGGATATACCGAATATCATTTTAATCCGCACGTAACGCATACTACGGCGTCATATGATTGTACGGCGGGGACGTGTATTTACGAACCCATGCTCATCGAAACAGAAGGAACAATTTCTTTGGAAGAAGCGCATTGCTCATTTGGTCTACCCGGTAATCCAAATTACAACTGGAGACGAGCTGCGCCAACAAAAATCATGACATATAATCTCGATGGTCAACTCGCACGAAAAGTCATAAATACTTATGACGTTTTTGGTGCCGAAAAAATTAAAGCAATCCGATACATCAGTCCGTTTATTGCGGACGTAAGCAGATTTAGACAATACAATATTTTCGGTGCAGCCAAATATTATGTAATCAGCGGAGACCAACGTATCACAAGTTCAAGCGTAACAGATTACGTCCTCGGTAGTGAAATGGAAACTGTCACAAATTTTGAATACAGTACGAAACACATATATCCCATAAAAACATGGTTTATTAATTCAGATGGAAAGGAAATTGCAACAGAGCGAAAATATTTAGCGGATATAGCACCGGACATCGGATTTCCACTTGACATTGAGGAGTATTGCGAGAATTTGCATATCCAATGTGAACAAGATTGCTATTACGAAGTGCCGCCCTCGCCGAGTTGCTTCGATGATTGTCAGACGGAATTAGACGACTGCCTCTCCGTCAATGACGACTATTATGACGCCTATGATGCATTGGATCCAAACGAAACGCTACTACATGACTTACACAGAGATGGTATGGGCGGTATGTTAATGGAAGAGACAAAGCGTATTGGCGGTGTCGTGACGAATGGAAGTAAAGTAGAGTATGCGCGCGATTATGAACACTGTGAGACATGCATTTTACCGAAGCGAATTTTTTCTTTCGAAAATGACTGGCTGGAAATTAAGAATACACCGGACTACAATACCTATGGTCGGCCGTTAGCGATAGAAACATTAGATGACCATAACACACTATACACGTACTTCGATACCACCGGACTGTTGGATAACATTAATTATGACAACCGGCAGACGAGCTATACGTACAATAATTTCAATGAACTACAATCAGTAATACCATTTGACGGTCTCACAGAGGTATTTTCATTTGACGGCCTGGGTAGGCTTAAAAATCAGTCAGAGCGAAACGGCAATATCATGCAATCCTATACCTACAGTACGGGGCCATCGAATAATTCCGTATTAAAAGAAACGACATTGTCCGATGCCACAGCTCCCGACGTCTTGGTCAAATATGACCAAGCCGGTCGGGCTGTTAGTAGCACCTTCGATGCATACACCTATCATGGAAATGACTGGACCGAGTCGACAGCCTATGACGCCCTGGGGCGGGCCACCGTGCAATGCGACCCGGCAGCAGGCGGATGTACGACAATAGAACATGAAGAAGAAAAATTACTAAGCCGGATCACGAAAACAACCGCTCCGGGGTGGAGCAAGTTTAACGAAATACAGCAAAGCTCAGGCTGGATTGACGAATATTTGTCGAGTCCCGGCCAATATGAAGTGGATGAATCATTTCATCTGTCTATCATATACGATGAAAATGGAAATCGCATGCACCGGTACACGGACAAGATCGGCCGTGTATTCAAAATAATTCGCTTTGATGGTCCATCGGAATTTACAACCGATTATGAATACGACACGCGCGGCCGAATTAAAAAAGTAAAGCAGCCCGGTGGAACGTCATTTGAATACCAATACGAATGGGAAAATGGATGGAAAATTACAACTACAATTCCCGGTGGTGGTGCGCGTATTACCAAAACGGATTTAAAAGGAAATCTTGTACTTGAGCAAGATGCAAACGGAAATATATTCGAGCATTTTTATGACGGCTATAATCAACTCATAAAAACCGAAAAAAATGGCGAAATTATTAAAGCCTATTCTTTCGATTCAAAAGGAAGGTTAGATTCGGAGTCACTGGCCATATTATCTGATGGAAATACGAACGAAGAAGTCGTTCGCGATTATGTGTACGATGACAGCGATTTCAACCGGCTCGACTTTGTGGAGGAGACTGTCTTTGGGATTACCATGAAAACGGATTTCAACGGCTATGATCACCGCGATATTAATACGTCCATTATTACAACCTATTCTGGTAATGTCGCGCAAACGTATAATCACGGATTGAGCTATGACCATGGTGCCCGACTCACCGATGTGGTAATTAATACCAAACCCATTGTCAATATCGAATATACCGACAACGACTGGGTTAAAAAACGAAACCTGGGTTCCGATCTGGAATCGATCACCTACGGTTACAACAGCCGCGGATGGTTGACCCGAATAAATAAAATCAATGAATGCTATGAAGACGATGATACGATCGATCCAAATTTAGGTGTCAGTGACGGTACACTTCAAAAAGATGGCTCCCTCACGATTTATTTTAATGCAGGCCAATTGCTAAACGGGCCGGGCAGCGTCATAAGCCTCCATTATCAAATGTCGTATACCAATGATACGGGACTTGTCTATGCCATTAATCAAATCAATCCGATCACCGTCGGCAATCCGACAGGACCGACGACTTTCACCGACTCCGTGACCTTTAATATGAACCTCGAACCAACAGGTGGCGGGCTTGGCGGTACTGGAGCGACCAATATTGTACTTACGACGATTGGATTTGGGCCACTCGGATTCTACTGGCTCGATCCACTGGATCGGGATCAATTCGTCATCCGGATCGATGATTTCTTTGATAACTACATCACATCAGATCAGGATTGCCAGGAAGGCAACGGCTTATTTGCCGAGGAGATACACTACGATTTCGGTAGTTCTATTGTCGATGCCGATGCACAGTACAATGGCAATGTAAGCTACATCCGCTGGTCGGCACTCGATCGGCCTGTAATCAACATCTACGGTATGCAGTACGACGGCATAGACAGGATGACACAGGCCAAATACATCGACAAGCGCGTATGGACACCGTCTGGCCAGTCGACATATGTGAATGAAGATGCTTACAGCGTATATGTAAACGCCTACGATCAAAATGGCAATATTCAGGATATCCAGCGAAACGGATTTACCAGCCAGGTAAATAGTATCGAAATCAATCATGCTGAAATCGATCAGATCGGTATGAATTATACCAACAACCGGCTGACAAGCGTAACCGAGTCCTCCAATGCCGAATTGGGCTATCAAGGCGTCGGCCAGGCTACCATAGCCTATGACGACAATGGAAATCGGCTGACGGAAACAGAACACGGTGCGACCATCACGTATAATTACCTGGACCTGCCCGAGACGATCGTATCCAATGGAAAAACGATTTCCATCATGTACGATGCCAATGGTAATAAGCGAAAGATGATCGTCGATTGGGGAGTCGAAAGACGGGAAGTCATCTACATGGGATCTGCCGAGATCATCGACAGCAAGATCAAGTCCTACTATCATGCCGATGGCCGGCTATACATCGACGACGATGATAAAGAACAACATGAATATGTCATCAGCGACCATCTGGGAAACAGCCGTGTCTTTTTTTCTGACCTGGACGATGATGGCAGCATAAGCCTTGATCCGCAGGACGAAGAGGTCACGCAGGAGGCCCATTACTATCCCTTCGGTATGAAAATGGATGGCAGCTGGATACAAGCACAGTCACCTCAGGATAAGTATCATTTCAACGGAATAGAGTTTCCGGTCAATGAGTTGCATATGGGCTTTACGCGGTACCGGACGTGCGACGTGGGGCTGGGAAGTTGGTACCAGGTCGATCCCAGAGCCGAGGCAGTGGCCAGCATGAGCCCATATAACAGTATGAACGACTCGCCGATGAGTGTTATTGATCCAATGGGCGACATCGGCATTGCTGCACCGGGATTTTTATTGTTCATGAATGCATATGCCACTTCAGCGACGGCTTTTGCCGTTACCGCTTCTTCGGTCTCTATGGCTACGATTACGGCGATGAAGGCGGGAGGTGGTTCTCAATTGGGAACCCTGGGTGCCAGTGTGGGCACATCTGCTGCGCTGAGCTATACACCGCTATTGCATGCGCCCAATCCGGGGCTTGTCATGCAATCTTACATTACTCGAGAGAATAAGCTCATCCAGGAGATTAACATTCCACCGGATGGTACCAATGATGTGGTCTACATGACCGATATGCTGCGTTGGCACACGACAAAAACGGGCTATTACATCAAGTCAACAGTTGTTAGTAAATTTAATTCCTTTGCAACACTGGCCGCGCTGGGCGGACCGTCCGGCCTGGTGATGGAGGGCTTGTACTTCGTCGGCGGGTCACTGGCATTTACAGCGGTGATTAAGGCCAGTCGCTATGGATATTTGGCGTATAAGGCGCAAAAGGCGGCGAAGGCTGGGACACAAGGTGGACTCAACCTTTTTAAGTGGGGAAAGCCTAGCACTTCCACGGCCAAAGGATGGAGGACCGGAGATTATATGCTTCATCTTCCGAACAAAGGAACTCCTAAGTTAAATTGGAAGGCAAATTATGGTGCGCTACGAAGAGAGATGAGATATGGAAAACCGATATTTGATAGTTACCTAAAACCAAACGGTACTCTTAGAGCAACGGATGGTTTCTTAAATGCTGAAAGGTATATTTTAAAAAGTCGTGGCTGGACATTTAATAAGAGCATAGGGGCCTGGGTTCCGCCGGGATTTTAAATAAAGACATATGGATTTTAATCAACTCATATTGGAAAAGTTACATTCCCTGTTCATAGGAAATGGATTCAAAATTAAAGAGCGGCTCAAAAACATTGTCCGCTATGAATCGAAGATATTGCACGTCTCGCTCGTTCATAATGATAGAGAGAACTCTAATACTTTTTGGTTAGGATTAAAGTCTTCGAACGATTTTATCGAAATAGACAATCAGGTGATGAAAGATTTCTTTAATTCTGATCTACAGATCAAAGACCTTCCTCCGGAAGATTTTGTGAATAATGTTTTTGCGTTCTTCACCAATGAAGGAAAGGAAGTTTTAGAAGAAAGCCAAAGCCTGCTAATGGAGTTGGAAAAATTTGATCAATTACGAAGTGAATTATACACTTCCAAACTTATAGAAGAACAAACCTTAGGAGCTGCAAACAAAGCGTGGAAAGAAAAGGATTATACTGAATTCATTAGGTATTTGAAAAAGGTGAACAAGAGAAGTTTAACAGCCTCTCTAAAATTGAAATATAAAATAGCCAAGAAGAAGATTGGTAGGGAAAAAGATTGCAATTGAGGTTGGCGGTAGACATTAAATATTATTTCTTCAGTCCTAGGCATAATAAAGACGCTACAATTGCCCAAGCTCCAGAAGGAACCGGGTTAGCCTTTGAATTAATTAAAGAACTTGAATCTTCAGATGAAATCCCGTTTGAATTTGATTTAGTTAGATTGTTAGAAACAAAAAAGGAACTCATTCAAATCAGTGATTTAACAGGATTACAAGAAATATGGCTAGACTTTCAACCAAATAGTCTGGCGTGGCCTTTAATGTCATCTAAACTCCAATCTATTATAGAAAACAACTTGACGGGGAAAGAAGCTATTGAATGGCTTCAAGCAACGATTAGCGGTAATGGAGAAAAACGAACTTATTTTATTCCAAGGTTTATTAAAAAGCTGGATGTGTTGAATGAAGAAAAGACAATTTATGTCCCAGGTACGGACCATATTATTAAACCAAGTTTTGATCTATCTAAAATCAAAGAATATATGGTTTTTCATCAGCCCTCATCCTTTTGGCAAATAACATCGGGTATTTATATCAATGAATCCCTAAAAAGGATAATACAAAAGGAAAAAATAACCGGTGCTAATTTTGAATTGGCATCAGTCCAATAGATTGAGCGAAGCGATCATATCTGTTTCTTTCGTCAACCACTTTATCTTCCAGGATTTATGGGTATAACCCGGTGAAGGCGACGACATAAAAGCTAGACTGCATAATCCGGCTAAGGGCTTTACAAAGAGCTCAGATTACCAAGTGGCAAACGAATTGATTTTCTAGATGTACAGAATGATATTATTTATGAGTTAAAGCCTTATAATCCGAGAGCTATGAAAGCAGCACAAAAGCAACTTCAAATGTATATGCAGGAATTGCAGACAATGCCACGTTTCAAAAGGATAAATTGGAAAACTGTCTTAGACACTTATTGATATGGATAGGAAGGAATTTAAAAAGAAATTTGGTGAAATTGCCAAATCCATTGGGTTTGAAAGTGCTTTTGGTGGTTGGTTCAAAGAAAGTGTAGAAACGATTGCTGTACTCGCCCTACAAAAGTCAAATTACGGAAATTACTACGATATAAATGTTAAGCTGTTCGTTCAAGGTTTCTTTGGAAAAACTTATGTTAGGTCAAAAGATTTAGTAAAAAAAGAAGTAGGTGATATCTTTACACGGCAACCGAATGATTACAAAGATAGCTTGGATTTAGAAAATATTTTAGAACCGTGCGAGCGACTAAGTCGATTAGAGTGTTTGTTTACAGAATACCTGGTTCCTTTTACTGAGAAAGCAATGACGAAGGAAGGTATTAGAGAACTACATGAAAAAGAAGAATTGTTTTTACTTCCGGCAATTAAAAAAGAATTGGGTATAGAATAAGATATGATATATCATCAACCAAAAACGAATACCTTTAGAAAATCCTGGCCCTATTCCGAGAGGTTATTAGCAACAGGCCAATTATTCATAAAATCATTCCTGGCTATGACAAAAGACAATATTTTAGAACTAGAAATAAAATGGGCTGAATTATTAAAAGGTCCAAAACGATCAAAAGAATATAAAGTCAGCAAAAAGAGTATTACCGCCGCTGAATTGCAGGCTCAACTACAAAAAGATGAAGAA
>JANQSS010000098.1 GCA_028279185.1 Saprospiraceae bacterium
TAGTACCGTTCGTCCAGTACCCGCGTCCGAAATTTGGTCCGGCCGACTATTGGTCGCTTACTCTATAGATCTACTCTTCCACTAAAATTATAATAATTATGACCACAATAATAAACTTGAATATTTCACCTTCCAGAGTATGTGAACCATGTATTGGAAGTAGAAGCGCGGAAAGCTATTATAGCTAGTTCATGTCAGTATTAAAGGTCTCATTTTCTTGTCATCAGAAATTTTCATTAGTTTGGCTTTGGTTTTAATTAAGGGTTTTGTTGGCTTTTTTAATAAGTTTTAGTTTTCATAATTAATTGCTTGGCAAAATCAACTTAGAACGTCAAAATTTGCTGAAAATGGAAGGGTTTTGGTTATAGTTTTGATTAACTAAAACAACACTGCATCATTGAGTAATTAAACCACAACAGTCACTGTCTTAGCACAGATAATAATATTTATATAATATTATAATATAATATTGCAACTATACAAGTTTTGGTAACAAAGCCCGAAATTAGAGTAGCTACATAGTGACCTATTAGGAAACATTCTATATAAGCTTCCAGAAATTTCATGTATCAGTGCTGCCAACATCATTTTACAAGAAATCCGAAGAAGCATGAAGAAAATCCTAGTATTATTAGCTAAATGTTTTGGCTTTATGGCAATAGAATGGCTGAAATCCTTTATTTGCATATGCTAATTAGGCAAATTTTGAGCTCAAAAATCCTAATAATATTATTACATTATAGGAAAAATCCAAGACTTTGGCAGCACTGATGTATGAAAGCAACAATAATTTTGTAGGTCTTTCATTTAGAGGTTAGACTGAAGTTTGTGGCTACAGAATCCTTAGACATTAGAGACGTTGATTTTTTTGTGCAGGAAGTTTCCTGAAGCTAGGGAAGTACCGTAATCAGCCACTATTAACATTCCGCTCGTGGGACAGCAAACCTCGCAACGTTACGTCACCGACCAGTCGCCGATCCATTTCCACCTTCTGCCTTCCGCTTTCGTTCCGGTACCCCTCTATATAATAGCTGCAGCTAGCGAGCGTAAACAATAGAGTTAGTTACCGAAGCTAAGACCTCCTTGGTAAGTTAGAGCGCATGAAAATGCTTGGGTCTGCATGTGTACAGACTACTGGTGGTGGAGTCTTGTGCCGCGGCTACTTTGGTGATTTAATTACCCCGACGGCAAGCTCCTTGACTGCCAGTCATTTCTATTTGTTGAGCCTAGGTTGTTTTTTAGTACTGTGGAAGAATTAAACTTTCCTATGAACCCTACTTGGGTGGATAAAGAATGTTAATTAAAGTGCCTTTACGACACCCATTTATATTAGCTAAGTACTTTGAAGCTCCCTTGATTTAATAAACCCTGTGATGCCTTAGATCAACAGATTGAGGTGGCTGGTCCACCTAATGCTGTACTGCACTGTCGAGGCTCAATTAGGCCGAAACAGCTGCCTGCATGCAAGTTGCGCCTTAGGAACTACTGTAACAATACCTTGCACGTTTGTATAATTAATGTTATTTTATAAACGGCTCTCGTAAATTTAACTCACATAGCTACAAGCCATCCCTAACAGTAAACCAAATTTATGGTGAGACAGCGCAGACAGTACAAGTTAAATTTTTCATTCCTAAAAGTCTCAAATTTTGCAATATGATGATCATCCACCAATTTGATCAATGACAATGCCAACCTCTGTGAAGAC
>JANQSS010000145.1 GCA_028279185.1 Saprospiraceae bacterium
TTGCTTTCTATCCAGTACAACAAACCTTCCGCACTAGGTACATTGAGTGTTGATCGTAATGCCAGCAAGTTTAAACACGATGACATAAGTAAAAACGGATAGTTTACTGGGTATTTTACGGGAATATAAAATGTACCCAGATTCTGGGAACAAACTGATGCATTCCCAGTCAGTGTATCGGTGGAATACCTCCGTCGTGGTCAGTTACCCTTAGGCCAAGACAATTTTTTTTTGTTTCATGAGTACGGCAACTCTAATTTTGCTTGTCAAGTTTAAAAATTAAATTAACCCCACGGGCACGTGAGCAAAAAAATGCTGACCAAGCATTTTATCGAGTACATCCACAGATCTGATATGGCAGTCACTGACACAAGGTGAACAAGTGGTATTGAGGTAACAAAAAAAAAATCATAAAGCTAAGCCATGAAGATATTTTTGGTTCCCTTCCAGCTCGTCTGGCCTAAACGTTGAAAAATGTAACCATTCGATAAATGAAATTAACACCTAAGAATTTATATCGTTTTAATTACATTCATAGTTAGCATTTTCAAATTTAACCCTACCTACCAACCCTGCAAAAAAAAAAAGTTCATGTACTCGGCTATTCCAGGATGCAAAAGCACAGATACAAAATTGATAGATCCAGCAGTTGGTCTAAGGCCACTCCAATGAGGCCAGACCAAGCAGGAAGTTTACTCGTAATTCAATTTAATATAATATGCATAACCTTCGCTCCAAAATAATTATAATGAATAATGAGTTCTAGACCGAGAATACGTTCGCGCGTGCGGGCGGGTGATGAGAAACAATTGGAGTGGAGTCACTGACCTGTGAAGGATATTCAGTATGGACACTGGCACTCACCTCATAGTGTCACTTGTTCAGAAGAGCGTAGCTCACTTCAGAAGGCTTGTGAATACCACAGTACAGCGTTTTGCAGAAAAGAGAGAACTTGGACGGGCGCAAACTTGCTTCGCAGTAGCTTCACAAATCGCGCACTGTGTTTATGAGTGTGCGCTAAATAGAATAGAGTTATCTAATGGGCATGCGCACATTGCCTTATTAAGGCTGTGGGCGTGTACCACTGGCAGTGGTCGAAGTGACGCTCGTCGAAAAGTGAGACACCGTGGACCTGCGCGCTACAAAATGGAGCGGATTTATGTGTAAACCATGGGATACGCTAAGCGAGTGCCGAGCTAGCCTCGCTGATGAAGAAAGAAGATAGAAGGAGAAAATTCAATTTTTACTTCCGCATGGTTCTGGATGTAGACAATCGTGGTATTTACATGTATACGTACCTGTAGATAATAATTATCACGCAGGGGCGTAGCCAGGAAAATCAAGAATAGGGGGCTGGAGCAAAAATTTTAGTGACCACGCCCACTAATTAGTGCACGTGATTTCTATTAACGCGTGCGCGTACGCATACGCGTTCTAAAAGTAACGAATGTCGAAGTATCCATAGCTATCGTTCAATCGCAGTAGGT
>JANQSS010000139.1 GCA_028279185.1 Saprospiraceae bacterium
TGAGTGAGGTTTTGCAATGAGATTTGTAAGTTGCGGGGCATTTTACCAGGTCAATTGTGATTCGTACTTTAGTTTGGTTTTTAGACATAAGGTCAATAGTTAATATTGGACATCACACTAGGAAACATTTTGATTTTAGCCGTATTTAATTGTGTACACTGTATCATGTGATACAGCACAATATCTAGAGGCATTTGATGTTTTTGGCCATGTACCAATAATACGCGGCTCTTATGAGAGTCAATAACGCGAAGACATAAAGGAAGTTGTCTCGTATTAGGGAATTTTGATAAGCGTCAATGCTCAACATCCAAAGGTCATTTATCACGCACATACCACGATCTTAGCATGTCCTTAACACGTACTGATCAGTAGGAAGAAGGGTGGAAATCACTTCTCCGACAGGAGCAATTCATGTGAATACCACACGTACAGCACGCAGAGATTATCGCAAAGAGTCGGTAAAATAGCTTTGCTGGCTAAATGAATACACGATTAATAAAGGATTTTTATTGAGTCGTGTTTAGTGCTGCATGTTGCTAATGGAATGTGAAATCGAACTGGTGTGTATGCATCCTTAGGGTCTGTTCTCACCAATCGAATGAGAACGCGAATGCGAAAGCGACGGCTATTTTCCGTTGATGTTCATGTTTAGATTAGGGTGAACATCACTATGGAAAGGAATGCAACACATTTTAGCGAACGCGAATGTCGCAATCGCGTTAGGCTTCGCTTGGTGTGAACAACCCTTTGGTCGCAGGACATTAACCTAGAAGTCTTCGATAAGTCACGCCGGATGGCAACTTGGTGTTTATATTTTCTCCTTGTATTCATTACATAAGAAAATGAACATTGGGATTGAATGTTTGTATGAATATGTCCTTTCGGTCGTCTTCCACCACAAGCCAGGTGGCTGACGGCCGAAAGGCAATGTATCTTACGAGCAACAGCTTATAAACGATCATGGTACAGAACTTTGACCAAGGAATTGTTATTGTAAGAACCAAACCATTGTGCGGTTCCATACGATAAGATCATTTTTATTCGAGGAAAAATATCTGTGAAAAGTTGCCATTACAAAGGCTACTCAGCAATAAATCCCGACCTATCTCGGTCACAATATTAGTTGAAAAAAAAAAACGATAATAAACGTATCACAGTAATTTTCACAAGGTCAGCTAGTGTATGGCAATTTGTCGTAATACTCAGTATCAGTATAAGCATGTTGATACATGTACAAACAAATTTGAACATAGTCCGTTGCGTGTCTGATTAAATCGTAAACTGATTAATTCATCAAATTAATACAAGAGTGTCAACAGCGTTCACATTAAGAACCAACGAGGATGGATTTATCTACAGTTCAAGTGTTGAATAAAATACAGACTACGAATGCATGAGAACAAATTTTCGTTCAGTGGATAGTTTCATTCATTCATGTCGAAGACTTATTTAAAATTGCAGACTATGCAGTGTGCTAAACGCTATGAGGTGAACTCAATGTGCCGTGAATATGTAAGTACTTTGAGAAAGCTTTGAATAAGCTTGGCACAACTTTATAAGTCGGCTTTAGAATTTGGCACAACTTTACATTCGATAAAACTCCAACGGATGTGGTTTGTCTTTCCTGGCTCAAATACATGTACTCAAATACTCAAAGTGCCGACTGTGATTTAGTTTTCCATGAACACATGAGTGCAACATGTCCTTGAGGTTTTACTACTTTGATTAAATTGCACTCAAATTTACATTTGATAAAAATTCAAAGACTGGTTAGTTTTTCCTGGATGGTTTCCATTTTGTTTTGGGTTGTATCCCCACATGTAGAGATTCACAGGCTACAACAGCGTTCAACTACATAAAGAGAAACCGAATACTGATGCTCACTGTCACTGAGTCTCACGTGTCATGAATGTTGGACTCCTTTGACTACTTTTGGGCATTTAGGCATAACTTTAAATTCGATAAAACTCCAAGGGGCCTTGGAGAAACCCCCAGCCAAGCGTCGACTGTGGACCAATACACAGTCGGCCGGTCGGACCGGGGGTTTTTTGTGGAGGCCTCCCCACAAACACAATGTTCTGAGACAAAGTTCTTAGACCAATATTCTGGGATAAATATCGGCCAGAATGGCCCCCTTCTGGCCAAAGGGAGACCTCAACGCCCGAATTGAAATTCAATGGTTTACTGAAGAAAATCCCAAGTTAAAACCTGGTGTTTGCATTTTTAATTTAATAGTAGCAAAGTATTTTTTTACATGGTCTAGCAGGTTTCTGACACTCTTCAGAATAAGCTATATAACTGGACATAACTTTTGGTAAGACTGATATACCCCGTAAGTTGAGGGGGGGGGATGTTGAATTAAACTTTGATTAGGAGAGTGCTACATTGTTTTAATTTCTAAGAAAAGGATTACGTGTGCCCGACGTCGGCACCTTGGGGTAGAGCACCACCTGTTGATCATTTAAACAATTAAAATGATATGACACCATCTGTCGAGATCTTAAACAATTAATAGACATGTCTACATGTCTACATGTCTACACGTACTGCTGATCTGACAATATTTCGAATAAGCAGTTACAGTTATTTGAAAACATTCTGAAACTTTCTGAAAACATTGTGTTGATGATTTAAAGAATTTAAAGAATTAAAATTATCTTTTGAGACATTAAACAATTAATAGACATGTCTACGTCTCTACATCTCTACATCTCTACACGTACTGCTGATCTAGCCAAACTTGGGATAAAAAGCTACACAGCTAAAGTTGATTGAAGTTTTCTGTAATCTTTTACCTATTACATTATGTATTACATTGAAGAACAATGGGTTGGTGCTTATGATGCATATTTAGGACTTTTGAGCCAAGTTTCAGCGACCAGGCCGAAACCGGACTCAAAGTCAAGAGGAAAACTGGTTAAAGCTGCTTAAATACCAAATGATGATAAAGACTTTGCCCCATACATGTCATAGATACAATGTATAAAACTCATTATCCAATCATAAGAATCATAAAAATGTCTACATGTAAAAAGTTTCTGTTTATATACACGCTGCATGCTGAATGCAGCTTCACACAAGGTGCACGTGATGTTCATTACAGCATTGACAACACTTGACTTAATGAAGGATGAAACACGCATTTTGAAGCCCGAAACTTGTCTAAACATAGATAGCCTAACGAGGATTTAAGTAGCATAAAATTTGACAAGCGGCGCAGACACTTCGTTGTTGCTGTACTTCCTGTCCGAAGTAAACCAGTTCGAAAACTGTCCCCGTGTCCTGTGCTTAGTTGCTATGTGCTCAACTGCGATTAATCGCAAATCAGCACAGGTAAAGGGCCTTAGGCTGTGGCCATTTGCCACTATCTGCATCTAAACCCCAGTGCAAGATATCAGGGCTAAGAATACACTGTTTGAGTGCTTATCAGGCCAGTTAAGGCCC
>JANQSS010000148.1 GCA_028279185.1 Saprospiraceae bacterium
GCTTTGCCTTCTTCAGACCAGTTGCCTGCCTTGTCATCAGGAACTACATCAAGTTCTTTGTTCAGCAGCGACATTTGATCAGACGCTTGGTCTGCTGCAGATCCCTTGCTTCCCTTGTCATCAGGGACAACACCAAGTTCTTTGTTCAACAGCGACATCTCATCGGACGGTTCGTCTGCTGCAGATCCCTTGTCATCAGCGACAACAGCGACTTCTTTATTCAGCAGTGACATGTCATCGGCCGCTTTACCTTCTGCACACCCCTTGGTTGTGTTGGATTCAGGAGAAACATGGCCTTCATCAATGAGGAGCGACATATCATCAGAAGATTTCCCTTCTGCAGACCTGTTGGTTGTCTTGCTTTCATCAATGACGAGCGACATATCATCAGAAGATTTGACATGTCCAGCATTATCAGCTGCGTTGCCAACATCACTTTGTCCATTATCGAGGGAGCTATCACCAGACGGACGTTGTTCAGTAACAACAGGACTTTCACCCCCACTACCTTTAACATCAGTGTCAACGCTTTGCAGAATTGTGGGTTGTGCTGACACAGTCGCTCTATGAAAATGAATCTCGGCATGTACAACTTGTTGTTGTGGGAGATCAACACGTTTTGGTGGAACAGTAATGATTTCATGTTGCATGTGTGACTGGTCATCAACTTTCATATCAGGAAATTCTTTCTTAATCTTTTTAATCGGTTTGAAGTAAGACGTTATACGATTTTGTTTTCTGTCTTCTTTCTGCTTTTGCTTTTTCGCCCGACGCCTTTTCCTAAAACTTTCTATGTCTTCCTCATCTTCTGTAGTTGTGGCTAATGAGAATAAAAAAATTTCAAACCTTTTCACAACGTTCCCTTACTTAAGGTAGCGGTAGCTGCAGCAAAGGAAAGGCTTCATTGTGACAATGCTAGAAATTTATTAACAAACAACAAATTAGTAAACTTACGTGTTTTTTTCCTACGCAACTTCAGTCTGGATCGGTCCACCTTCTTTCTCTCTTTTTTCACAGGTGCCGATTGTTTATCGCTGTCACCACTTAATTCCATCTCCGGACACGTTTTGGGCGAGGTCAATGTCACCGAACATATTTCCACTATATCTGAATCCTCCGAATCGCCCACTGTGTAACAGATCTGTTGCACTACAATGAAAAAATATGTAGCCTTACTAAATGAATGATACAAAGATAAAGGATGGCTTTATGATGTACGACTAAGCTGAATATGTTATGTGTACGGCAGTTCTGTAACTCATTACGTATGTTGACTGTGCGTAGTCTTCAAATAAAATGTCCATGGAAACAGGTGATGTGCGCACCCTGAGACAATTACTATTTTAATACAATTCACCAATAATTTAACAGGTCACCGATTAGATGAAACAATAACATGTTAATATTTCAAAGTCCATTATGAAATATACCAGTTTTCCTTGAACTGTCCTTTTCACGCTCCTAAAATATGTACATGTACACACATTTAAAATTTAAAACTC
Organism: Saprospiraceae bacterium; assembly: GCA_028279185.1. GTDB lineage: Bacteria > Bacteroidota > Bacteroidia > Chitinophagales > Saprospiraceae > JANQSS01. Next base: position 1,503 of record JANQSS010000148.1, read on the forward strand.
ATTTGACGAATTACTGTATAAAATTCTCTATTAACGCATGCACAAACATTTAAACAGGTGGTGCAAAATTACTAACCTTCTCTAAGTGAGAGATGTTGGGTTTCCTCTCCTTTTCAGCATCACTACAATCGGAAAGATGTAAATGTATTTGTAACCTAAAACAACAAATTTTTGAAGGCAACTAACAATGTAACGAGAGGAAATGGGAGTAGAAGAAGAAAGGTTAGGAGAAAAATACAAAAAACAACTTACGGTGATTCGTTTCCTGATTGTTGATCGTCCACACGATCATGCTTCACCAACTCAGGAGTTGTGGGTGGATCTGCTGGGCTATGAATAAGAAATGAGCTTAAATTAAATTGCTTACAAGTTGGCAATTGTTTGCATCAACATTACAGGAACTTCCTATCACGTTGGTATAAAGTTCAGTAATTATTGGCAATACCTCAGAGGAGGATCTCTGACAGGAGTGGCAGCACGCGATGGAGACAGTGGCGGTGACACCGGTGTCTCACCACGTGATGGAGGGGGTGGCGGTGACACCGGTGTCTCAGCACGCGATGGAGGGGGTGGCGGTGGCGCTGACACTGGAATACACTGAATGTCCGAGTCTGAAGAACTTTCACAATTGCTGAAAACATTACACAATTACATTACTTAAGTGCCAAAAATACCATACCATTTTTCTGCTAAATAAAACATGTCATTTTGTGTTGAAATGCAACTCTGCTTACAAACAAATTAAATGTATTGAAGAGGGAAAAATAACGCATACAACAATTCCTGTAGACTCTCCCCAATTGATGGTAACTTCGGTGATAAAGGTGATAAAGGAGGACTCAAAATAATGACATCTGAATCGTCTCTGAAGACAAAATGACAAAATTATTTCATGTTTACCAGAGCAGTCATTAATTTTTACAAGCGCCAACCAAGTAATCGACATTGTTAAGACAATTAAAAGAAGTTGCTAATATGACAAGCTTAATTCTGTTAAAATTTGTCAATGTTGCGGACCATAGTCATGAAAGTTCGCCACGATTTGGTCGGTGGTCGCTGCTTATTGACTCCTCTGGTTCACTCAGGGAAAGAAAAAGATAAGAAGCGAACAAACTTACAAGCTTATGTCAGCAGCAGTATCAGTAGGTGTAACTTGTGCCCTATCACTGTGTGTAACTTGTCCCGTCTTCTTCTTGTTCGGATCCAAACCTAGGCAAAGATTTCGATTTAGACGCTTTCTGCCTTTTCTCATTATTTTTCTAGACCGCGTGTCTATGAATAAGAACTCATCACTTTTCAATTGTTGCATTGCCCAATTAACGTTAGCATCATCACTTGATTCACCTGTGTCTGAGGAATCAGATACATTGTCGTCGAGATGTTTCAACAAGAAAGTTTTGGGATCCAGATGCCACCCTGGGTAGTGCGGCAGAATAACGTTCTCTTGGAAATCCCAAACTGACAGACGAGATAATTTGTGCAAATCATCACAGGATTTGGACCTCTTCATAACGAGCGTGAAATCGTACGCCCGACCAACTTTTTTATCTCCATAAATGAAGTATGTATTCGCCGGAGCGACAGCATTCTTCTGCATTTGTGCACGGCAGTGTTTGATCTGTTCATCCGCATTTTCTACAAATACAACCAATATTAAGAAAAATGCACCAACATATTTATTGACGGCAAAAGAAACATGAAAGGCAAGTACATTTTCCATGCAAAATACATGTATGTAATACACAGCATAAGCATTGACCAAAATATCTGAAAAACATACTTACTTGAGTCGATGAGCGGTATGAGTGACGCCGTACATGTTGTTTCGATATCAATGCCACGATATTGCAACAACGTGTTGATATAATGATCTACAAAGAACATGTCAAGTGTTACCTACACGTAAAAATAAACTTCAGTAAGGTTCCTAGGAAGTTGTCAGGAGCATGCCAGCAACTTCCTACAAATTTCTTGCGTCATGTTAAATGACAAAATATACCAAAAAAAAAACAATTTGCCTACATGCTGATAATTTATGAACCTCTGACAAGTACATGACAACTTCACAAAGAATGACAAGAACTTTATGTGCGGCCGCTAAACTTAACGTGCAAGCATGAAAATCAAAATGGCGGACCCAGTGAAAAATAGCACACAAATTGACACATATTATACACTAATTACACATTCTGTTGTCATTACGACTACAACAACAACGCATAAGAAGTTCCTAGATTATGTTTACAAAGATGGTTTACTGGAATTTTATGCAATAATTCAGCATTCAAGTTCCCATTACGTAAGATTGCTTGTCAAAATTCACGACGACTTATTGTGATGAAAGTTTGCTGACAAATAGTACACCTTGCAGCCCAAAATTTGCACACGAATATCTACACATATTCATGCTTCGTATGCACACAAATTGAGACGACAACGACAATGCATTTCACTAAGAAATGAGCTTAAACTTACATTCATGAAATTTCCTAGTCGACGCCATCTTTGCCGGTGCTTCTCAGCGCGCATGCGTGCAAAATTGCGTAACCGGCGATCCACTCCGTTGAACACCCCTGTAATTGTTATCATACCAGGATTTTGCCATCAATAGGATTTTGTCGTTCGAACGCTACGACTCATGACATCTCATGTTTTGTTCTGGTATTTCTCTTACAAAGGTTAATCAAATCCTCGCTCCAATTCCCTCAAATTCATAACGTGAACACAAAAATATCTTCAAATGCGTAAATCCTATTGATAGGCCGTTGTATAGCCA
>JANQSS010000184.1 GCA_028279185.1 Saprospiraceae bacterium
TTTGTGAAGGCTTCAACAAACTCGGCTCCTGCAAAGAAATTTAATCGCCCTCGTTGATCAAAATATTGATAGCCGATAAATTGATTTAGTGCCAGGCCACTGGACAAGCGATCATATCCTTTAATATATTCGTCTTCAAAAAAGGGCACAGCATTTCGTGTATCTTTCAATCGAATTTGGTGTTGCAAATAGCCTATGCCAAATGTCCATTTTATCCCGCTGGTATGGTACGTACTCCACAGATCATGTACTCGTCCAAACTTGGCAAAGAAGTTAATTCCGCGCTCCTTCACATCTATGTCTGCTATTGCGAATGCAGTATTAATTAAGTCTCCCCGGTCATCGACAATCCCGCCAGCCACTTCCTCCTTAACCTCATTTCCAAAAAGAAACTGACCTTCCAATCCGAAGATCCATTTTCCACTTTTTACAAATTCGAGATTACCGCCCAAATAAAAATTACGTCCATATCGATCCGACATATCCGCTCCGGGCCACTGAATACCATAGTAAGCACCTAAATAAAGGCCATTATTCCCAACCTCTTTTTGTGCAAACACGTCATTTTGAATCAGTAGGAGAATGAACCCCAGCACTAATTTCAATGAACTGATTATGCCGTATCGACTCATCGGCTGTATTGATATTTGAGGTCTTTTAGGTCGCAAATAAGCGAGGACATTGCGATAAAATTTCGAGGTTGAATAGATGTTCATTACTTAGATCATTGACTAGTTAGGGGCTCCCTATATTTGCACGGCAATAATAGAAAATTATGGGCAATATAGCCATGGTCGATCTGATTTCACAGTATCGGCATATAGAGAACGAAATTAACGACCGATTTCGTGAAATATGCGAATCTTCAGCCTTTATAGGTGGAAAATATGTAAAGGCATTTTCATCGGATCTTGCAGCATACATGAATGTAAAGCATGTCATTCCATGTGCCAATGGAACCGACGCGTTACAACTAGCACTCATGGCCCTCCAATTGAAACCTGGTGACGAAGTCATCACCACGGCTTTTACGTTTGTGGCCACCGCAGAAGTAATTGCACTGCTCGGGCTTAAACCGGTCTTTGCGGATATTGACGAACAGACATTCAATATAGATGTGGAGGATGTTGAAAGAAAAATTACACCTCACACGAAATGTATCATTCCCGTGCATTTGTTTGGTCAGGCGGCAGATATGGATGCGGTTATGAACCTTTCTCGTAAACATAATATCCCGGTCATAGAAGATAATGCACAATCAATCGGGTGCTTTATTAATCAGGAAGATTCAAAAGGGTATACAGGATCCATAGGAAATATGGGAACATGTTCTTTTTTCCCATCTAAAAATCTCGGTTGCTACGGTGACGGAGGTGCGGTGACTACAAATGATGATGACCTTGCTCATGCACTGCGAATGGTAGCAAATCATGGGTCAGCAATCCGCTATCATCATACCATGATAGGTGTTAACAGCCGGCTTGATAATTTGCAGGCAGCCGTTCTCTACACGAAACTTCCACATCTGGATGCATATAATACGGCTCGTCAATTTGCAGCAGACTATTACGATGAGCTTTTGTCCGATGTCGAGGAAGTGGTTGTTCCATTCCGTGATCAAAAAAGCAAACATGTGTTTCATCAATATACGTTGCGTATAAAAAAAGATAGAGATGGGCTCGCCAATCATCTAAAACAGAATGGAATTGCACATGGAATATATTACCCGATTCCACTTCATCTCCAAGAGGCATATTTGGGTTCTGAATATGGCGAAGGCGATTTACCGAATAGTGAACAAGCTTGCCGCGAAGTACTATCGTTGCCAATGCATTCTGAGCTAACAAGACCTATACAAGAAACAGTTATCAACGCGATAAAAGCATACTATGCCTAAAGTATTGATTACAGGCGCAGCGGGTTTTATCGGGTCACATCTCTGCGATAAATTTATAGATGAAGGATATGATGTTGTGGCGATGGATAATTTGTTGACAGGATCTCTGAGCAATATTTCCCACCTCTTTCATTTACGGCAATTTGAATTTTATCATCACGACGTCACGAAATTCGTTCATGTCCCCGGTAAATTGGACTGTATTTTACATTTCGCCTCGCCTGCAAGTCCAATTGATTACCTTAAAATGCCGATCCAAACTTTGAAAGTCGGATCCCTTGGAACACATAACCTGCTCGGCCTGGCCAAAGAGAAGAATGCAAAACTATTGATTGCATCAACCTCAGAAGTTTATGGTGATCCGCTCGTTCACCCACAACCGGAAGAATACTGGGGTAATGTCAATCCAATTGGACCTCGTGGTGTTTATGATGAAGCGAAGCGATTTATGGAAGCGATAACCATGGCCTATAATACCTATCATGGGGTAGAAACACGAATTGTACGCATATTCAACACTTTTGGTCCACGGATGCGCGTGGACGACGGACGTGTGCTTCCATCATTTATATCTCAGGCGCTTAAAGGAGAAGGACTGACCGTTTTTGGTGATGGCGAGCAAACCCGGTCTTTCTGCTACGTCGATGATTTAGTCGATGGAATTGTCCGCGTACTGAATAGTGATTACAATCTTCCTATAAACCTAGGAAACCCTGATGAAATAACAATTCTCGAATTTGCGAAAGAGGTTTTAGCACTTGTAGGGAATCCAAATGCGAAGATTGTTTATAAAGACTTACCCATCGATGATCCCAAACGGCGAAAACCTGACATAAGTCGTGCAAAATCCATATTAGATTGGATTCCCATGACTAGTCGTGCTGTCGGCTTAGAGAATACCTTACCATATTTTAAAGACAAAATTTTAACCTAAACAAAATGTCAAAATCAATATTAGTAACCGGAGGTGCTGGTTTTATTGGGAGCCATGTCATCAGACGATTAGTAAATCGGTATCCAAATTACAAGATCATTAATTTAGATCTACTCACTTATGCCGGAAATCTTGAAAACCTGGCCGACGTAGATCAAGCGAGTAATTACAACTTTGTCAAAGGCGATATAGCGGATATTTCCTTCATCAATGAGCTTTTTCAAAAATACGAAATCACAGACGTAATTCATCTGGCTGCAGAATCACATGTTGATCGATCCATAACCGACCCATTTGCTTTCGCGCGAACTAACGTTATGGGCACATTGAGTCTGCTGAACGCTGCGAAACAGTCATGGAAGGAAAATTATGACGACCACCTATTTTATCATGTGTCAACGGACGAAGTATACGGTAGTCTAGGAGATGAGGGATTGTTCGTCGAAACTACACCTTATGATCCAAACAGTCCGTACTCCGCTTCAAAAGCGTCTTCGGACCACTTCGTTCGCGCATTCGGCCATACATATGGTATGAAATACTGTATATCCAATTGCAGCAACAACTATGGACCAAACCAATTTCCTGAAAAGTTGATTCCATTGGTGATCAACAACATCGTCAATGAAAAGCCCCTGCCCGTTTATGGTGATGGGCTTAACGTGCGTGACTGGCTGTATGTGGAGGATCACGCTGATGCCATTGACCTTATATTTCACCACGGTGCGAACCATGAAACATATAACATCGGTGGAAATAATGAAATGACAAACATCGGACTCGTACACATGTTATGCGATATACTTGATGAAAAGTACAACAGACCTCAAGGAACGGCACGACAATTGATAACATTTGTTAAAGATCGTCCCGGACATGACCAACGGTATGCCATAGATTCCAGTAAAATCCAACGAGATTTAGGCTGGGAACCTTCTCTGCTTGTGGAAGAAGGAATGCGCAAAACCGTCGATTGGTATCTAAGCCATGAGGCCTGGCTCCAAAATGTCACTTCCGGAACGTATCAGTCTTTCTATGAAAGGCAATACGGTTCTGTATGAGTAAAAGAATAATTCGCTACATAGTATTACTCACATTAACCATGGTTTGCACCATGGTACAGGCCCAGTTTACGTCGAGTGAAGTCAAGGAGCAACTGGAACAGCGTCAAATCGATCCGGAAGAATTGGAACGTCGCCTCCTGGCTAAGGGCATCGATGTCAATCAAATCAACAACCTGTCTCCCACTGAAATTCAAGACTTGGAAAAAGTCGTGGCCGAGACGATAGCCGAAATCGAAGCAGATCGAATTACAACTCAGGGACTTGCTGATGAATCGATTAGTGAATCCGCGAATACGGTTCGAACCGGACTTGATACCATAGTGCCGGATTCGTCATTAATACTAACATCTATCGATTCGAATATCCAAAATTCGATAGATTCTCCGGTAGTCAATTTGGACGACAGAAACCTGATATATGGTCAGCATTTATTTCGTTCAAGAGCCATCCCAGTTTTTGACGACTCGAAGCAAATTTTAGTGAATGATGCCTATCGATTGGGAAGCGGGGATGACTTATCCATTTCCATTTATGGTGCCTCTCAGTTTGAAGGGCAATTTGTAATAGATAAGTCAGGCTATATCTACCCAAACCGACTTCCTCGAATATATTTAAAAGGAATGGCGCTTGGTGAGGCTCGAGAAAAATTAGAAAAAGTATTTCAAAATTATTATCGTTTTTCTAACGGTGAGTTTAATGTCAGTGTCTCTGCAACACGGAATGTCACGATCGGTGTATTTGGAAATGCCGAAAATATCGGGAGTTACGCTCTTCCAGCGCTGAACACGGCTTTTAATGCAATATCTGCTGCCGGAGGGCCCTCAGAAATAGGTTCTGTTCGAAAAATACGTTTACACCGTGGTGAAGAAATAAAATACATAGATGTATATGCTTTCATGTCCGATCCGTCGATTAGTCAAGATTACTATTTGGAGGACAATGACATTATTCAAATTCCTGAAGCGGAAAGACTCATTCAAATAACTGGGGAAGTGAGGCGACCCTTTATTTTCGAATTACTGCCGGATGAACATTTGATAGACGCATTGCGATATGCGGGAGGTGTTACGGACAAAGCCTACACCGACAATATTCAAATAAAACGGAAAACCGGCGATGCCTATCGAATACACGATGTTAACTTGACAGATATTTTAAATCGAAATGGTGACTACTCACTGGAAGCTGGTGATGAAATAACAATAAGGCCGATACGCGGACAATTAAAAGATGTCGTTTTCCTTGAAGGCAAGGTAAATTATCCCGGGCAATTTGATTTATATGAGGGCATGACTCTTGTTGATTTGATCAATAAAGGAATGCTACGACCTGAAAGCCGGAAGGACATTGCCATTTTGTATCGTCTTAATTCGGACAGTACGTACAACGTCATTCAAGTAGACCTGGCACAGGCATTGGATAATCCAAAGCACGAAACCAATATACAACTGCAAGAAGGCGACCGATTACAAATATTTACAGCTAATAATTTTAAAAATAATTTTACCATTTCTGTCGAGGGAAATGTTCGCAATCCTGGGTCATTCCCATTGGACAATGGAGGCACGTTGTACGTCAGTGACGCCATCCTGTTAGCGGATGGACTATACCCCAACGTCTATGAAAAGGGCATGATTCTGCGATCGCCAATCGACAATCCGTTGCAAAAAAGTTGGGTTTCATTCAATGTTATCAACGCAATAAATGACCGAAATTCGATTGACAATATTTTGCTTGAACCCAATGACAAAGTATTTATTTACAGTGCAGAAAACTTTAGTGAACCCTATAAACTCGTTTCCAATGGAAGTGTCAGAAATCCAGCAATTGTTCCGTATGGAAAAGGGGTTCGCATATCGGATTTAATCATCCTCTCTGATGGACTCGCCTCTGATGCGAGTGACAAGGGATATGTTGTCCGCTATAATTTAAAAAACAAAAATGAGGAGTTCTACATCCCTGTAAATATTGATGAAGCCGTATCAAATCCCGGTGGAGACGCAGATATTTTATTGGATCCCGGGGATCGACTATTTATTTTTTCAACAACCCAGCTATCTGATAAATTTTTTGTGAATATCAGCGGAGAAGTAAGAAATCCAGGAGAATATATTTATTCACCGACTATGTCATTGAAAAGTATTTTACTACTTGCCGGTGGCTTAAAGTTTACAGCAGCTACTAACAGAGTAGAAATTTTCAGGCTAATTTTTGAAAACAATCAACCCGTAAAAAAATCGCTGGAAACGGTTCAACTCGATCAGGATTTAAACATCATTGGCCGAGATGATATAAAGCTTCAGCCATTTGATATTGTTGTTGTACGTCGAATTCCGGGATTTGAATTACATGAGCGTGTATACCTCGAAGGTCAAGTCACTTATCCAGGTGTGTACTCGCTATTAAATGATAATGAGCGTATCACAGATTTAATCGAACGTTGCGGAGGATTTACGAAAGAGGCGTTTCTGCCGGCTGCAAAACTGTATCGTAGTGAAGATGATAAGGGCTACGTTGTTATTCGACTTGATGAAATAATGCGCAACCGCAATTCAGTCATGAATATACGGCTTAAGCATGGTGACCGAATCATCGTGCCAAAAAGTGAAGAGTTGGTTGTGATTCGCGGTGCAGTTGATCTTGAAAGCGCCGTCCTCGATGATATAGCGAAAACGGGAAAGGTAAACGTTGCCTTTATCGGTAGGAAGCGTGCTATGCACTACATCAATCAATTTACGGGTGGTTTGTCAGCGGATACGAATAAAAAATACATAAAAGTAAAATACCCGAATGGCGCCATTAATCGCACCAAGCAATTTTTGTTTTTCAATACAACACCGCGTGTAGAAGCAGGGTCAGAAATAATCATCGACGAAAAACCAAAAGAATTAGTTAGTGCAGAAGAGGAAAAAGAAAAGGAAAAGGTCGACTGGGGAAAAGTTGTTGCCAATTCCATTGCACAAGCTGGAGCTATTCTCTCCTTAATCCTACTGATCCAGCAAGTCGATTAATCGAAATTTAGTTTTCTTTCTGTACGTTAAAATGCGGGGCCAAATAAAGCAAAGCAATTCCGATCAATAAACACAACGCACAAGCTCCAAACCAAAGATCATTAAAGCTAAATTTGTCGGCTACAGCAAATCCAATTATTGGCGCAAAAATTGCACAAAGCGACCACGACATATTGTAAAGCGCCATATATCTTCCCCTGCCTTTCATTGGACTGCGATTTAATACAAGTGTGGTGGCAAATGGAAAGTTTAGAATTTCCCCTATTGTTAAGAATAAAATACTTATCCAGGCATAAATGGCTTCGTATCCACAATTAAATGCAGCAAAACCAAATCCAATGAGCGTAACACCTAAGACAAGTAGAGCAAAATGATGGTATTTATTTTCTATATAATGAATGAGCGGTATTTCGATCAACACGATTAGAAGACCATTCACAGCCATAAGTCCGCCGATGTATTTTTCGTTTAAGGACATTTCTTCTTTAAAATACACCGGCACTGTGTGAAAATATTGCATGAATACCATTCCTGTTAATGTTACCAGAATAATAAAAATGATATAAGAAGTATCGCGATAAGGAGAGACGTGATGTGTTTGATCGGGACTCGTCATTTCGACAGTTTCGACATGATCTGTACTACGAGGAATTAAGGTAAAGAATAATAGTGCCGCGAATAAACAGGTTAGCCCGTCGACAAAAAACAGCCATTTATACCCAAAGAAAAATGCGATGAGCCCCCCTATAGCCGGCCCAGCCGAAAAGCCCAGATTAATGGCCAATCGAATCAACCCGATCGACCTTGTTCGCAATTCAGGCGGACTATACTCGGCGACGCTTGACATATTAGCTGGTCTTAAGGCATCTGTAAACGCACTTGTTATTAGCAAGCCTGCACAGAGTTCATAAAACCCTGTTAATTGCATCAAAACAAAAAAAGAAAATCCGGAGAGGATAAGACTCCATAGTTGCACATAATAGTGGCCAACTTTATCAGTTAATTGGCCGCCGATATAGGTGCCAATTAATGAACCAATACCATAAAATGACAGCACAATACCGGATTGAGCGAGTGTAAACCCTAAAATGCTCGTAACATATAGACTGAGAAATGGCAGCACCATAGCACCGGCTCGATTTATGAGCATAACCCATGAGAGATGCCAAATTTCCGTAGGCAACCCTGTATAACTTTCCCTATAAAAATTAACCAGTCGTTTCATTAATGACAATGGCTGCTTAAAATGATAATTCGATTTAAAACCTAAATCGAGCAGGAAAGGTAGCATTAAAAGTGCATCCAACTTAGTATCTTATATTCGCGTCCCACATGTTTGAAACTATACGAACGGCGCTGAAAAGTGATGAAGTTGATTTAACCAAAGTCAACATAAAACGAGGCCTTATTTTATTGTCGATTCCAATGATTTTGGAAATGGTGATGGAAGGTCTCTTCGCGGTGGTTGATGTTTATTTCGTCGGGAAACTAGGCAATGCGGCGGTTACTGCTATCGGATTGACCGAATCCCTTATTATGATCATTTACTCTGTTGGGTTGGGTGTGGCAACCGCCACGTCGGCCTTCGTAGCCCGTCGAATTGGGGAAGGGAATCATAATCGCGCTGGTAGTGTCATCATGCAAAGTGTGTTATTGGCTATCATTCTTTCTGCCGGTATTGCCATCCCCTGCTGTTATTTTGCACCCGATATTTTAAAGGCAATGGGTGCGACACCAGATGTTCTCGAAATTGGAACCTCTTATTTCCGTGTGCTCTTTGCTTCCAATCTAATTATTCTTCTTCTATTTTTATTCAACGGCGTCTTTCGATCGGCTGGTAATCCATCCTATGCGATGCGCGTATTGTGGATTTCCAATGGCTTGAATATTATTCTTGATCCCATTCTAATTTTTGGTTTAGGCCCCATACCCGCTTTCGGGCTTGTTGGTGCTGCCTGGGCCACGTTAATTGGTAGGTCCATTGGCGTTTTGATTCAATTACATATTCTCTTTCGGCGTCAACGTGTCATACCACCTTCAGCCATACGATATGTACAAGAATGGCCGCTCTTTCGAAAATTAATGGTTAAAAGCGCTGGTGCAACTGGACAGTATTTAATCGAGACGATCAGCTGGGTCTTCCTCATACGCGTTGTCTCCATTTTTGGCAAACAAGCGGTAGCTGCCTATACCATAGTATTCCGCATCATCGTTTTCTCCATTTTGCCCATATGGGGAATAGCAATGGCCACCGCAACCATGGTTGGTCAATATCTGGGCATGCAGCGAATTCCATCAGCGAAGAAATCTATATATATGGCATCCATATTTAATATGGCCTATTTATTAGGAATGTCCATTGTTTACTTTCTATTGGCAAAACAACTCATGAACATTTTTACGAATGACGCTGAGGTAATTAGGATGGGCGCAGAAGGAATAAAAATATTATGTGTTGGGTACTTGGCTTTTGGTGTGGCCATGGTGCTTCAGCAAGCCTTCAATGGAGCCGGTGATACATTGACGCCAACCTGGCTAAGTGCTATTTGTTATCTGGCTATTCAGATACCGCTTGCCTATTATATGGCCGTACATCTGAACATGCGAGCAGCGGGAGCATACTGGTCGATAACAGTTAGTCATACGATCATTGCTCTCCTCTTCTTTTGGCTATATAAAAAGGAAGTATGGGTGAAAGCAAAAATTTAAGTACATACCCAACCTTTTTTAGACGAGTACTGTCAATGATATTGAGTAAAACTTCAAGTTGTAATTTTTTGGAAAAGCGTATCTTACACAATACGTGGGGCTGCTTGAAAAACATAAAATGAGTCTAGAGGAGTTGATTGCCGGTTGTGTGGAAAATGATCGACGCAGCCAGGAGATATTGTACAGGCGGTTTTTCGATCTTGCACTGCGTATTGTGAGAAGATACACGAATGATCAGGAAACACAACTTCATATTGTAAATGAAGGATTCCTGCGTGTTTTTACAAAAATTTCCAACTATCAAGGTACGGGCTCTTTTGAAGGGTGGTTGAGCAAACTTATATTTCATGAAGTAAGCAATCACTTCAGAAAAAAGCAAAGTCACTTTAAATTTATTGAAGTTGATCAACAACATGGACAAACTGTTCACAATGATGGGCTGGATGCCTTAAAATATGAAGACCTCGAACTTGAAATTAAAGCCTTGCCAGAATCCAGTAGAAAAGTTTTTATGCTTTTTGCCGTTGAAGGCTTTTCGCACAAGGAAATAAGTCAAAAATTGAACATCAGCGAAGGAACGTCTAAGTGGCATGTATCAAATGCCAGAAAAATATTAAAAAAAAATTTGGAAAAACCCCAAAAAAATAATTTGGGTAGAAAAGTAACGAATAAGTAAATGAGTCAGGAATTAGCAAATAAAGGATGGGAGCAAATGGAACATTTGCTTGACAAACATCTACCTGTTAAAAGGCGACGTCGAGTAGCTCCTGTTTATTGGATTTCAATCGTTGCAACAATAATTGCTCTTTCTGGATTCATATTCATACGTTCATTTAACGAGCAATCACCAACTCTCGATCAAACACCTGAAACAACAATTGCAAAAACTGATAAACCACAACACACATTCCTGGAGCAACGGGAAACTAACATTTCGGAATTTAATCAGACCATAACTACAGATCAGGCAGATCTCGAAACACCTATCAATAGTAGCACTCCCCCGTCAGACAATCATACGGCCAATATTTCTTCTAATAACGTTCCGTCGGACTTGAACGAAACGATGGTCTCAAATAAGGTCGAATTAGCTCCTGTAATCGAATCAGATTTGCATAAAACGCAGCCAGGTGCTGTAAAGCACAAATCATCTACTCTAACGGAAAATCATACAAGCAAGACATTTGATATCCAAGTTGAGAATGGAGCAAAAGAAAATGCATTACCCATTATTAGTAGTAATGATCTGAAAAAATCTACCGATGCTGTTGCGCATATGAAACAGGGTGAAACCCCTGCGAAATCCTTGAATTCAACCCTTATGCTACTCCCTTTTGCAGACATATTTTTGTTAAACCCTTCACGATTGACTGAAAACAACCTTTCAACCAAGGTCATTCAACCTGTAATTACAAATTCTAAAACATCCTCTCCCTATTCGCTTTCATCTTACGCTCGAGTCGATGTTTCCTCTGATATTACAGAAGGCCTGATAGGCGTTGATTTAACACGTAAAATGGGCAAGTTTTTGTCAATGCGAATTGGCATTGCTTACGGGTATGGCTATCATGATGCTTTTGAAGCGGATGATATTGCTGATGTTCCAACTGAGGTAATATTCACTTCAAGCTTGACATATTCCGGCTATTTAGCCGATAATCAAATCGCTCCTTCATCGTTTTTGAAATCGACTTCTACTTTGTACCTGCCTTTTTCATTGGGTTACAACATTTCCAACAATGTCTCACTGCGTGCAGGTTTTCAACCGGGCATTCAATTTCATCGTCGACTTACATATGCTCCAATCCAGACGGTAAATAGTACTAGAAATCCCCAAATAGGCAATGGTCAATTAACAGCTCGTGATTACTTTTATCAGAAAAGTATAGGTGTGCTAGCTGGTAATATTGAGCTCGATTATTCAATTTCAAATCGTGTTTCTGCAGGGCTTCTATTTAATTATTTCTTATCTGATGTCAATAGAGGGATTCACTATGCAGACCCTGATCATCTTGAATCAATAGAAGCAGACGAAGTTGATCGTAGATTTTATTCTATTGACGAACAAGAGAATAAACCAGCCTCAATCGGTTTGAAATTATCTTATAAATTTTGATGGCTATTGTCCTGAAGTGGCATACCAGCCGCTAAACGATGAAGCGTCAATCTAAATGCAAGCTTTCTTTTCTGGCTAATAATTTTTCTTCGGACTCGACTCGTTCTTCATCGGGGATACAGCAATCCACAGGGCAAACTGCGGCGCATTGCGGTTCTTCATGAAATCCTACGCATTCCGTGCATTTGTCTGGTACGATAAAGTAATAGTCATCTTCAATAGGTGTGTTTAATTTAGAGGCCTCAACTTCGGTGCCGTCTTCGAGCATAAAAAGGCCCTTAACACCGGTACCATCTTTTATAGCCCATTCAATTCCGCCTTCATAAATAGCATTGTTAGGGCACTCTGGTTCACAAGCTCCGCAATTAATACACTCGTCCGTTATCGTTATAGCCATGACATAAATTTCATTGCTTTTGAAACCGCGAAAGTACAAATATTGTTCCCGTTCTGGGCTGGCAATTTGAAAGGTCTCAGGCTTAATTTCTTAAGCTCCTTTTCCTGGCAAAGTGAGATTATCGGATGACAGATTTTATCTCTTCATTTCAGCTTCATAGTCAATATGGGCAGTTAGCGATAGCAAATGCAATTGGACCTATAATTATACCTATCCATGGCCAGTGTTGGGCTGTCAGTTAAATATATCCTTTAAAATATCTTCAAACTTCATATGATCATGCGCCATACTCCGCTGCAAAATTTCATAGCCACAGAGGGCGTGTAATGCTAGTTCCATAAAAAAGTACCGATCCGCAGGTTCGAATGAATGAAATCGCTCAGCGAGCCCGCTAAGCCCTGCAACATCATCAAGGGCGGAGGTATAGTCGTCATCTGGCATATCAGCTCGTAATTCTATAGCTGATTTGTCGCTAAAATACGCACGAATCGTCCCGTAGGGATCAGAATCTAATTCTTCAAATTTACTCGGATTCGGAAAAATACTTCGCGCCAAACTTTCAATGGCAGTTTCAACAATACTTCGGCTCACCTGCTCCGCACCCAGTTGCTCCCCTTCATAAACAAGTTCGAGCTTCCCCGTCATGGCTGATATTGTTTGCAAAAAGTCAATCACACGAATTGACGTTTTGGTTGTATTGTTTCTCAACATGCGCAATTCGGCCGCAGCATACAATTGTTCCAAAGCCGTAATTGGCAATCGAGCCGATACACCAGACGCCTGATCAATAAACTCACTTTTACGCGCTACCATTGTAATTATCTCCAACAAGTCCTGGGCCATATCGGCTACATGCACATTCCCTTTTACCTCTGGGGTAATTCTGGCTTCTTGATTTGTTATTTTTTTGGCCGACTGCATGTCAACGGGGTAATGTGTTATAATTTGACTCTCAATTCGGTCTTTTAATGGCGTAATGATGTTTCCACGATTCGTATAATCTTCGGGATTCGCCGTGAATAAAAATTGGATATCCAACGGAATGCGTAAATTAAATCCCCTTATCTGTATATCCTTTTCTTGTAAAATATTGAATAATGAAACCTGAATTCGAGGTTGTAGATCAGGCAGCTCATTAATAATAAAAATACTTCGATTCGCCCTGGGAATGAGACCGTAGTGAATTACATTTTCATCTGCAAAAGACAGTTTTAAGTTAGCCGCTTTTATTGGGTCAAGGTCACCAATTAAATCAGCAACGCTGACATCAGGCGTGGCCAACTTCTCAACCAGTCGTTCGCTACGATGTATATATCGAATTGGTGTTTCATCTCCTTGCTCAGCTAGTACATCTCGACTATATTTTGTCAATGGACGAAATGGATCCTCATTTAACTCGCTTCCCGCAATTATTGGGACATACTCATCCAGCAGGTTGACCATAAGTCTTGCAAATTTTGTTTTTGCCTGACCTCTTAATCCAAGAAAAAGAATACTGTGTCCGGCCAATACGGCCCTTTCAACTTGCGGTCTTACTGTCTTTTCATATCCTATGATTCCAGGAAAAATATTCTGTCTTTCTTTTATGGCATAAATCAAATTTTCGCGAAGTTCCTCAGCAAGTGATTTAGATCTGTAACCCGTACTTTTAAGATCACCAATTGTTCTTAATAATGGTTTTGTCATTTATCCTTTTCGTTTTTTATTCTTGTAGTCGTAAAAAATAAAACTCCCTAACTGATCTAAAGAACTGTAAAATGCCTGGCCGTTGTTTATCGAAGTGAACTGATGTATAAACTGCATCAGATATTCATCGTGTGCAATCATAAATGTTGTCACAGGAATATTTAATTTTTTACATTGATGCGCCATAGCAAGTGTTCTTTTGACTATTTGCTTATCGAGTCCAAAAGAATTTTTATAATATTTATTTCCTTTTTTTATGCAGGATGGTTTTCCATCCGTAATCATAAATATTTGCTTGTTGGGATTTTTTCGTTTGCGCAAAACATCTAACCCCATTTGAAGGCCAGCTACCGTATTGGTATGGAATGGACCAACTTCCAAATATGGAATATCCTCTAATGCGATACGCTGGGCATCATCACCAAACGTGATAATATCTAACGTGTCACCCGGATATCGCGTTGTTATCAATTCTCCTAATGCCATTGCAACGCGTTTTGCCGGGGTGATACGATCTTCCCCGTAAAGTATCATCGAGTGTGAAATGTCGATTAGCAAAGCCGTACTCATCCTACTTTGATAATATGTTTCATGCATTCTAATGTCGTCGCTCTCGATTCGAAGATCACCTATGCCATGATTGCGTTGAGCATTTTTAATGGTTTCAGTCCAAGCCATGTTATCCAAATCGTCACCAAAGGTATAGGGCTTCAAGATGTTGGTTCGTTCATCTCCTTTACCGGATTTGTCCGTACGATGAAATCCTCGTCCAGCTTTGGAAAGCTCACTAAAAATATCATCTAAGGCTTTCCGTCTTAAGCTAATTTCCATTTTTGCCGACATATGCATTAAACCTGAGCTTTTCTGAACGTAATTTTTCTCTTTCAATTCTTGAATGAAGTCAGCAATTCCGTAATCCTCCGTTGTAATCTGATGCGACTTATCCAATTCTGTCATCCAGCTCAGCGCCTCGGATATGTCACCATTTGTGTATAACAAAAGTTGCTTTAGCAAATCGAGCAAACGATCAAAATCAGTCATCTGCTTATTCGAGCCACGCCAGGCTTCAAATCTCCAATTTGAATAGTTGATTTTCATTAATGCGTCATTATAACATCAATTTTTAGCTTTGGTTCCACATCTTTCTTAGCCCATGTGTAAGTGGGTTGTGACCCAATAGCGTCGGCAAAATTTCACTTTACTTAGGATAAATAGATCGAATGGCGCGATAAAATGGCATCCGGATCGATCCAATTAATAAATTCATCGATGAACAAGCCTTTTTTACCGACAAAATTCAGCATTAGTAATCATCGAGGTTTAGTCGAAGTTTACCATTAAAAGATGACATTCCATCTAAAACAGGCTCGGGATATACGATATGACGCAATTGATTAACGTTATATTTGCGGCATTCACAAAATGAATATCTCGTGACCATACTGATCTTTTTAATAATATCCTACATCCTACTAAGCGTTAGTCTTTATTACCTATTCCCTAAAGCTAATGAAGAAGGCTGGAAAGGGCTCGTGCCAGGATTGAATTTTGTCACCTGGTGCAAAATAATCGGACGCAAACCTTGGTATGCGCTTTGGCTTCTCTTTCCTATCGTCAACATCTTTACTTACTGTGGTATGGCTGTGGATATGGTTCGGTCCTTTGGAAAGTACAAGCTGATAGATAGTGCCTTTGCAGTTCTCTACGCTCCTCTGAAGTTTTTGAGCATTGCGTTTTCGAAAGAGGTCAAGTACGTTGGCAAGACACTCGAATTAGAGAAGGCCTACAAATTAAAAATGGAAGAAGCGCTTAAAGCGGGGAATCAACGGACATTCGACAAGTTAGTCGCCAACAACCCTTATAAAAAATCTGTAGGAAGAGAATGGACAGAGGCGATTTTCTTTGCTGTCTTTGCGGCCGCATTTATTCGAATGTTTTTAATCGAGGCTTACACGATTCCTACCTCGTCGATGGAAGGGTCATTGAAAGTAGGTGATTATCTTTTTGTGAGTAAGGCCCATTATGGCATTCGCACACCTCAAACTGTTCTGCAAATCCCGCTCTTGCATAATAGAATACCTATTCTAAATAGAGAATCTTACTTGTCTTCACCCAGCCTACCCTATTTCAGACTTCCGGGATTGACTAAAGTAAAACGCAATGATCCGGTTGTTTTTAATTGGCCTATAGGTGATAAGATTTATGTAGCACCCAATCGTACATGGGGTATTGAACAACAATCTGCAGAAGTTGCTAAACGGAATGGCTGGGAATACGTAGAGCGTCCAATGGACAAAACTGACTTTTACATTAAGCGTTGTTTGGCTGTTGCAGGAGACACCTTAGAAATTATTAACAAGCAAGTTTATATCAATGGACTTCCGGTTGAGAATCCGGACATGATTCAATTCGCGTATGAAGTTCATCTACCGGCTAATTTTAACAGAAAAGTGTTAGAAGATTTGGATGTGTACCCACTGGATATTCAGCGGTCATCAAATTCGGATCGCCTCATGCATATTTCAATGAATAGTAAACAAGTCGAAACATTGAAGGCTGCAGGAGCGGAAGTGAGTCCAATTAAGTCACCAGTCAGCGCAAAATTATTTCCGCAAGACCCTAAGAATTTCCCATCGCAAAGCACTGATAACTACGGGCCCATTTACATCCCTAAAAAAGGCGCTACGGTAAAATTGACCATGGAAAATATAGCCCTATATAAACGGATCATCGACGTATATGAAGGGCATGATCTACAGATAAAAGGAAAGCAATTTTTCATTGATGGTCGTGAGGCAAAATCATACACATTTGAATTGGACTATTATTGGATGATGGGTGACAATCGGCACAACTCCGAAGATTCTCGCTTTTGGGGATTCGTTCCGGAAACGCATATCGTTGGCAAACCCCTTTTTATTTGGCTCTCGACGAAATTTGGGGCTATGAAAAATGGAATCCGTTGGGACAGAATATTTTCCAGCGCCCACAAAATGAAGAAGTAGTATCAGATATTGAAAAATATCTTTTTCAATTCCAAGACCAGTCAATCTTAATTAGGGTCATTCCAGCTGCCTTATGAATCGCGCTATCTTTGTACATTTAGTAGATGAAGTTAGCTGGGATAGTGTTATTCACCTGTGTATGGTGTTTTGTTTTTGCCCAGGAAGAGCGAGACTTCTATTGTGAATTTATCCAAAAGAACGAAGGCTGGATTCCAACTAAAGTAGTTCAATTGACTGATCACAAGGACAACTTTGGCCTAACAAATTTTCAATTGATTGGAGAAAGTAATTCAATAACCTCCACAAGAGATAAGGGAGCAAAGACGGACATATGGGTCATGAATTTGGATGACTATTCTGAGGGTCTATTCGCAACAGCCGATTATTCGATTGCTTCTATGCAGCGCGTCCCAAATTCTTCTGACTATTCATTTATCTTAAAGTCAGCGGATATGGACATAATCGCCAGGTATAAGAACAATAAAACCAGCGCCCTGTTAAGTGCTCCCGAAATAGTTGACTTTGACTGGATCTCGGCCACGTACATCGGCGTCATTTCGAAACCAAAAGGCGAAGAAAAACAATGCATCCTTTACAATGTCCATGACAATACGACAAAGACGCTTTCGATAAATACTGGCTTTTCTGTGAAAAGAATTAATGATAAAGAGGTTGCTTTCATCGATATCTTTTCAGGAAACTATCGATATATAAAAGTCTACAACATCACGGAAAATCGATCTCGTATTGTAGTTAAAATCCCACCTTCAATCAAACGATTTTCGAGTGATGGTCTAAATAAGTTTTATATTACTTCGAATGATGAAATAAAAATGTTTATTCGTGGTGAGGATGCAGATTGGAAAACCTATTACTCGTTTAACCCCTATGGTATAAGCCATATCAACTCTGTTGATTACATAAAACCTCAATGCTTTGTCATTAAAACAAATGAATAATTTACATCTATTCTTGCTTTTTTTAATACTATCTGCTTGTAATCAAAAGGTTGATTCGGCGTACTTTGAATCATTTTATAAGGAGCGACAACAGCATGTTATTGAACTTGCAGCTCATGAGCAAGCACCATTAAAGTTGGACGACTTAGATAAGTTGCGACATTTTGACTATGACAATACGTATCGCGTTCTTGCCAAATTTAGCGAAAGCCCCGATGCGACTCCCTTTGACATGGCCACGTACAGCGGTAAAACCAAAACTTTTGTGGAAAAGGGACAGTTGCGATTTAAAATAGATGGAAAAGACTTGGTCTTGCATGTCTATCAAAACGTACGCCTTGCAAATCATCCTATTTACGGTGCCTACTACTTTGTTCCTTTCAAAGATGCCACCAGCAATGAAACAACCTATGGCGGAGGTCGTTACCTAGATATGAAAAAAGAACTATTCAGCACGCGCAGGATAATCTTAGATTTTAACAAGGCATATAATCCCTGGTGTGCATACTCGGATGGCTATAATTGTCCTATTCCGCCGGTAGAGAATCATCTCATTGTTCCTATCCTGGCTGGTGAGCAGTTTTTCACTAAAGAGAAGAAAAAGTCCTAATGCCGATTTACGTTGACATGCTGGATTATCCGGTCGATATACCTGAACGACCACAACGTATTGTCAGTCTTGTCCCCAGTCTTTCATTGTTGATGCACGACTTAGGTGTAGGAAGCCGCTTAGTGGGTGTTACAAAATTCTGTGTAAATCCTAATGGGCTAAAACGTGACAGCACCATTGTAGGGGGTACCAAGCTGCTGCGGATGGATGTAATCGACGATCTGCAACCAGATTTAATAGTGGCAAATAAAGAAGAAAATAATCAGTCCGATATAAAAGCGTTAGCCTCAAAATTTCCGGTATATGTTACAGACATTACCGATTTTGACGAAGCATTGATGGGCATAAAAGCGGTGGGGAGCATTGTCGACTGTAGAAAGGAGGCCAACAACCTAATTGCGGAAATTAAAAAGCGGAAAGAAAATTTCAGTATACATCAGGCTACATTGCCACCTTTACGTGTAGCTTATGTTATATGGAACGAGCCGTTGATGGTGGCAGGTGGAGATACATTCATACACGCTATGCTGGATCTGGGAGGATGGCACAATGCATTCTCGGCGTATCCTCGTTATCCAGCTGTTGCACTTGAAGGCTTTAAAACGCATAAAATGGATTTTATATTTTTATCATCGGAACCGTATCCATTTAAAGAAAAGCACAAAGTCTTTTTTAAGAATGTTCTACCCGCTGATAAAATAATATTGGTCGATGGAGAAATGTTCAGTTGGTATGGCTCCAAACTGCTTGATAGCTTTGATTATTTCGAGAAATTACATAACGCCTTAAAATCGCAAATAGTATGAGAATATTCTTAATAATCACAGTTTTATTTTCTTTGTTTTTACCGACTGTCTATACACAGCATAAAGTCAGGAGTAGTTTTATTATTTCGATGGAAACAAGATGCACGCCTGAACAAACTTCGACATTAGCTAAGCATGGGATTTACCTTGATAAATTAATTTTCAAAAACCCAATTCTATACCGGGCGTTTTCTGAGCATATTAGTCCAGAAATGAAACGCTCTCTGTATAATAATAAACACCTCGGAATAAATTCTATCTCTCGTGACAGAGAAGCTTATTATCGAAATACTGAACCCAATGATCCTTTTTACGATAATATGTGGCATCTTGAAAAAATAAAAGCTAATGAAGCATGGGACTTTGCTACTTCTGGTGTAACCCGAGTCGGTGACACGATAGTCCTCGCTATTTTTGACTCAGGATATGAACTGGATCACCCAGACTTGCGAGATAATTTGTGGAGAAACAAAGCCGAAATTCCCAATGATGGAATTGACAACGATGGCAATGGGTATACTGACGATTATATCGGAGTCAATATTTTTACTGGAGCAGATAATCATGCGCGTAAATCACATGGAACAGAAGTCATGGGTGCAATGGGCGCTCGTGGGAACAATAACGAGGGTATCGTCGGTGTAACTTGGAATGCTAAGGTCTTACCAATAAGTAAATCCGTTGGCGGAGTATTTGAATCAGATTTTATTGAAGCCTATCAGTACACGATCGATCAACGTGAGCTCTATAATAACTCAGATGGTACGCAAGGAGCCTTTATTGTCGCCGTGAACTTATCACTTGGCATTCCACGTGCCATGGCCTCGGAATTTCCGCAATGGTGTGCCGTTTACGATGAAATGGGCCGTCATGGAATTCTTGGCATATGCGCAACAGACAACGATAATTACGATGTAGACGTGTTAGGCGATATGCCGACGACATGCCCTAGTAATTTTATAATTTCGGTAACAGGGAGTGATCGGGATGATGAAAAAATGCGGCATGTGGCATTCGGAAAAACAAACATTGATTTAGCGGCACCGGGAACCGATATTTTTTGTACAACACTTGATAGTGATTATGCTCGGCGAAGTGGGACTTCACTAGCCGCGCCGTTGGTTAGCGGTGCCATTGGGTTGATGTACATGGCTGCAAATGAAGATTTAGCGAACCAGGCCATATCAAATCCGCAAAAAACTGCAACGACCATACGTACGCTATTGCTTGAAAACGTTGACATACTGCCCGAACTTGAGGAATTTGTAGCTACAAGCGGTCGGTTAAACCTGGCTGCAGCTGTACGCGCGGCTTCCAATTACATCGAGGGTCCGGCTCCTGAATCTCTTTTACTTTCAGCGTTGTCTCCAAACCCAGTCGGTGATAATGTCAAACTCAGTTTATCTATTCCAACAGAGGATGTCGTTGAAATTCTCGTCTTTGACTTACATATGGGACGTACAGCAGTAAACTACCAGGAACGGATTAATTTACCGGTAGGAGAGCATGAATACGCCGTAAACTTATCCGATTTGGCATCTGGTGTTTATGTTATCAGTGTTGAACAATCCGGTCGCCACACTATGCGACGATTTGTTAAAATCAACCCCTAATCCCTATTAGGATGTATGATCAGCTATGATATTCCACTCCCCTTTTATTTTCTTGACGATCAAAAGAAAATGACCATCAAGTGTTTCATCCTTTCTTTCAAGAATGAATTTTCCAACCACTGACACGACGCGTCTACTCTGTTGAGTCACTTGCAGTAAATCAAAACGTAGACTTCCCATTGCACCCTTATTGGGGTAACCTTTCTTGTAATTCATCAATGTCTGACTCCAACCATATGTTGGCCCCTTGGACCCGATAAACACTAAATCAGGAGACCGCCAATATCCTTCCATGAACGCTTCTATATTTCCTTCGTTCCAATCTTTCGCTTGCTGCTCCAGTAGTTGGACAACCTGAAGCTCTGATTTTGAATACGACACTTGTGCGGAAGTGTAGGTCGATATATGGAAAACAATCAAGAAAATAAACGCGGCGAGATGACTTTTTGAAAAATGCATGATTGAACATTTACTTTGGATCCGATAATTTCGATACGCTATTCATTTTCGAAGCGACTTTGGTCAAACAAAGAATTTACGAACGCCTCTTTATTAAATACTTGCAACTTATCAATTTCTTCGCCGACGCCTATATATTTTATAGGTACCTTAAATTGATCCGAAATTCCAATCGCTACCCCTCCTTTTGCCGTACCATCTAATTTAGTTAGTGCCAACGCGGAAACCTCAGTTGCTTCAGTAAATTTAGAACATTGTTCGATGGCATTTTGACCAGTTGTTGCATCCAATACTAAAAGAACTTCATGCGGCGCTCCTGGCATTTTTTTTCCAATGGAATTTCGAATTTTAGTCAATTCCCGCATCAAATTCAATTTTGTATGCAACCGACCTGCTGTATCAATTATGGCTACATCGCAATTATTATTTTGAGCATATTGAACTGTTTCGTACGCCACAGCGGCCGGATCGGTATTCATGCCTTTGGCATAGAAATCGCAACCAACGCGATCCTCGGCCCAAATCTTCAATTGATCCACTGCTGCAGCGCGAAATGTGTCTCCAGCGCCAAGTACGACCTTTTTCCCTCTATTCTTGTACTGATGGGCCAACTTACCGATTGTCGTCGTCTTGCCCACTCCATTTACACCCACTACAAGAATGACGTGAGGCGAAGGCTCAGCAGGAAAAACAAAATCCTCGATAGTTTCCTTTTCATTCTCTCCCAGCAGTGAAATAATTTCATGCTGGAGTATAGTGTTCAGTTCACGCGTATTTAAAAACTTGTCCTTCGCTACACGGGCTTCAAGACGTTCTATGATTTTGATGGTCGTATCAAGTCCGACATCTGAAGCGATCAAAACATGTTCCAGTTCATCGAGAACAGCCTCGTCGACCTTAGATTTTCCGGCTACCGCCTTGGATATTTTTCCGAAGAAGCTAGACTTCGTTTTTTCAAGCCCTTTATTAAGGTCCTCTTTTTTATCCTTGTTAAAGAATTTTTTAAAAAAACTCATTTTGCAAATTTAGTTGAACCGCGAATCACGGAATGTAAAAACAAAAGGCTTACTGTGAGACACTGTAAGCCTTTTACTACGAAATACCTTTTATGAAAAAGTCCGTTTTTATTTATTTGCCGCAAAGAACTCTTTAACCTTGTCTTTGTGGATCATTAGTTCCTTATATGAGTAGCGTCCAGTTTCAGGGTTTTTAATACTTTGAACAACTTTTACAAAGTCCTTACCGGAACCTGCGTTGGCGGCACGTTGGGCCACCCGAGCGTTTTTGGATACTTTTCCCATGATTATTTAATTTCTCGGTGAATTGTATATTTTTTCATGATCGGATTGAATTTTTTCAGCTCCAATCGATCAGGTGTATTTTTCTTATTTTTTTGCGTCACATATCGTGATGTACCGGCTAAGCCAGAGTTTTTGTGCTCTGTGCACTCCAATATGATTTGCATTCTATTACCTTTTGACTTCTTTGCCATGATGCGTTGCTGTTAAGTATCAATTATTTAATATCAAGATCGATTCCTGTGTCGTATCCTCGACGTTTTTGAATTTTCAAATAGTCGTATATTCCATGTTTGTCAATTGATCGTAAAGCAGTTGAGCTTACTTTCAATGTAACCCATTTGTCAAGTTCAGGAATGTAAAATCGCTTTTTGTGCAAGTTTGGTAAAAAGCGTCGTTTCGTCTTCCGGTTGGAGTGCGAAACATTATTTCCAGTAATTGGGCGTTTTCCCGTTAAATCACAAATTCTAGACATAACTCTTTCTTTAATATTTAGTTGATCTCTCGACCACGTAACCACTTTTCAGATCTCCACATATTAACTAATAGTGACCGCGGCAGGATTCGAACCTGCAACCTCTTGATTCGTAGTCAAGTGCTCTATCCAGTTAAGCTACGCAGCCAAGTTCATGCAGGGTTCAGTACCCCTGCCAAAATCGGAGGGCAAAGATACGATTAATGCCTATATTTCAAAGCATTGAGGTTGAATTGAGGCTAAATTTCGAATTCAAAGATGAAATATGAACAATGCACGAGCTCTTGGCTTGATTTTAGGTCAAAATGAAGCTGTAGCACTTTAAAAGATCGCAATACTACTTACTTTGAAGAAGGGTTAGCTGACTTTCGATTTGTTCAAGTCTTTTTTGCAGAAGCATTTGCTTCGATCTATTAGACCTTCGCTCTGCTTCCAACTCCGATTGCAAGCGCTCATTTGTGGTTGCCAGTTCCTGAACCGCTTTAACCAGTGGAACGACAAACTCCGCATAACGTAGACCATAGTGATCACCTTCATGAGCGGGTGGCTTCACTCCGCTAAAATCGAATTGAAGCGCATTGGCGGCCTGCTCTACTTCTTGAGCCAAAAATCCACTGTATCGAATCTCACTCTTTTTTTGTTCGGCTTGATGCAATCGCATGCTATCAGGAGTACCAAGGAAAGATGCGAGGGAACCCATATCAAGTTGATACGTTACGGGGCGAAGATGTCTGATAAAAGCTAAGCCTGGAATGTCTTCCTTCGCATTTATCTTAAATCGGCCATCGGATAAAACCGTCCACCCCGCAAACCCACCGATTTCCGATGTCGCTGTATTTCCCAACCGAATTGTATTGCTGGCATTCGGATTTGCAAAATAACCTATACCAACACTGTTTGATAAACTGTCACCGTCATACAATGCCCACTGACCAACGGCTGTATTATTAGAGCCCGCAGTGTTGCTGTACAGCGCTTCAGTTCCAAGCGCTGTATTCGAGGAGCCAGTTTGATTAAAGAATAGAGCACCATGACCCGCTGCAACATTATTGTCTCCAGAGGTATTCGAGTAAAACGACCAGTGACCAACGGCCGTATTGAACGTTCCGGATTCGTTCGACAACGAAGATTGGTGGCCTATCGAGGTATTAAAATTTCCGTCTTCATTATTATAGAGTGAGTTAAATCCCATCGCCGTATTGCAATGCCCAGTTGTATTAGTAAAAAGAGCAAAGGATCCCAGTGCTGAATTCAAGTAACCCGTCGTGTTGTTGAACATCGCCTTAGTACCAACAGCGGTATTTTTTGAGGCATGACCGGGTAGTGTTGAGTTGAGTCCATTCTTGTAAAGTGATTGATCTCCAACGGCCACATTCTCAAATTTATCGGTGTTATTAAATAGTGCTTCAGCCCCTATCGCCACATTAAACGTACCGGATGTGTTTGAATACATGGATTTTGATCCCACCGCTACATTTCTAACACCTTGCCACGGCACCGCTATTCCTAGTCCATTGTTAAACATGGCCGAATCACCAACCGCCACTAAACCGGATTTATTCGTCGTATGATACAAAGTGGCGTGTCCAATGGCCACGTTGTTAGAACCAAGATCATTTGATAATAATGCTCGGCTTCCTACTGCTGTATTTTTGGACCCTAATTGATTTGATGACAACGCATAAGCACCATGAGCGGTATTCAAATCGCCTTCAGTATTTCCGCTTAATGACGACAGACCGGATGCAGTATTTTGTTGACCAATTGTATTAAACAACATGGAGTTTGAACCGGACGCTGTATTACCGCTGCCCGTCGAATTTGTTTTTAAAGCTTGATATCCAAATGATGAGTTATCTGAACCATCTTCATTTGCTGTTAAACCTTTAAATCCAACTGCCGAATTTCTGGCGCCTGATGTATTTGAATTCAGCGCTTGATTTCCTAAAATAGTATTCGAAATTATCGAACCACTTCCCCTGCCCACGTATACATTGTCGATTTGGATATCTTCTGCAACATCTAATGCCGCTAGTGGGTTTGTTTTTCCAATTCCAACACGACCGACATTGTAATAAACTGCTGAGCCATTTTCCTGCCATATATTTGTTTCTCCTTTATGCCGTAGTAACTGCCAGGTAGCATCTGTATAAAAATAAAATCCTGTTGGGGCTGTGGTCTGATAGATTAACATACCTTCGGCTTTTTCGACGATGGCATCACGTTGCGCTTCAGTCATCCGCGGAATAAGAACTCCTTCATCTGTGGATTCGAGGTGAAGGATGGCACTCGGCTCCTGCGCACGTATGGCCACAAATGCGAGAAGAAATATTAGGAGTAAGAAATATTTATTTTTCATTTTATTTCCTTTTATTTTATCAACATCTTTATAGCCTTTATTTCGGTCTTGCTGCATGCTTTTGCGGCTGTTTGCTACTTTCCACATAAATTTCTTCCAACGTTTTATGGCCTAGTTTGACAAATTCATGGCTTTCTTCGAAGGGTTTTTCGTATGCATCAGGATGCAAATACCGCCCTCGATATTCTGCTTCTTTTTCAACCTCTACTTGAATTCGATTTTGTTTGGCATATGGATCATGACGAATTCCTGTTATTTGCCAGGAAACTTCGATGGCAGGCTTATCTGTTTGAATGATAAATTGGTTATTACTTAATTTTTCCTTTATTATCGCTTGCGCGAAAGAACCTATTACCGTTAGTTGATATCTAAAATCTCTATTAAGTGCATCAAACCATTCAGGCATCAATACTGTGGCAAAACCCGCTTCGTCCGTTATTATATTGCCATTATAGACATTCATCATGTCCGGGCTTTCTACAAAACTGTGATATAGATATTTATTTTCAGGATCCAGTGGATGGTCAATTTTGAAGGAACCGCTGCCTTTTGACAAAGCGCCTGTAACCGTTACCGTTCCGGCGAAGTAGCCTTCGTCTCCTGCATTATTAAATGAATAAATACCGTCCATTGTATTGTTCGTTGATTGTACACCATGCATACCGTTAGCCGTTGAAAATATACCGCTCAAAACATTGCTTGCTGCAAAATATCCTTCTTCATTATTGGATACAGAAATAAAACCGTCGTCTCCATTATTTGCTGCTCGAAATCCATATCGTTGATTATGTTCGGAATTAAAACCGTCCAAATTATTCGAATCTGCGGAGAATCCAATATTATTTTCAATTGCCCGAAAACCATTATTGCCGCTATGATTTCGAGAAACAAATCCATCCGACACATTTTGGTGTGCATAGAATCCGTAGTTCCCATTGACTTGCGCTTCGTAGCCATTTATTTCGCTAGCCACCGACCTAAACCCATGCGACAGACTGCTTTGCGCCGCGAATCCTTGAAAATCAAAGAAGGATAAAAACCCGCTTCCTACATTATGTGCCGCGTAATATCCAAATTGGTTAGCCAGTGCAGACACACCAAACATATCGTTTGAATCAGCCGAAAACCCACTTTGGTTATTGACAGCTTTATATCCATATCCGGTGCTGTGGTCACAGGCATAGAATCCATCTCCACTATTTTCTTTTGATACAAAACCATGACTATTGTTTTGTTCGGCAACGAAACCATCATCCCCACTCTGTACAGCCCAAAATCCATTTCCTTGATTATTAAAGGCCAAAAATCCGCTCATCGCATTGGAATCAGCACGAAAACCTGAAGCACCATTGTGTAAGGCATAATAACCCGTAGCACCATTCTCACGAGCAATAGCACCATGTAGAGCATTATTATTGAGTTCTATACCAACAGGATTAGCCTCGGCATAAAACCCCGCCGAAACATTCTGACCGGCCCTATATCCATGCCGGCCATTTGAAATTGAGCTATATCCATCGGTACCGTTGCTAAAAGCCAAAAAGCCTTCATTCGAATTTGCACCTGAGGTAAATCCCGGACCTAAATTATTTTCACCTATATAACCGCCAAAATTATTACTGTCGGACCTAATTCCGTATGCCGTATTATTCAGTGATACCAGTCCATATTCATTACTTTTAGATAATATTCCTTCTTCCGTATTTGATCGTGCAATAAATCCCTGACGGTCACTTCCTTCGGCTATGATGGGAAGCTCATTTTGATCAAATAAAGTATTTGCATCCTTCCAATAGGCTTTTCCTTCTGAATCTGAAATTAATATTTTGCCAAACCCTTCTGTTCCGTCTCTCAACTGAAAAACCATACCACTCGTAGATCTAATCTGAATGGCATCAATCACGACGTAACTATTAAAAAAAAGCAATCCTTTATTCAATTGCCATGTCAATGTATCTGTTCCCGGAGGGCGATCAAATGCTTGTTTCTTCCAACCTTGAATCCCTGAATTTTCAAATAGGACATCGCCATTGGCCGAAAATGTGAATTGATCAAAATCCGTAATCGATTGTAACCTATACCAAAAGATTACTTCATAAGACTCCGTTGAGGAAATGACATAGCTCATAAAAGTAGATTCACCAGGAATGAGCGAACCAGACCGAGCCGCATTAACACCTTCAAAAACTATAGCAGATTGAACACTCCATGCAGCATCTCCACCATCCGTGAATGGAGACAATGTACCATCTTCAAAACCATCGTCCAACAATGTTTCCGAAATTACATCGCCATCAATTGACAGGCCTAAGTCTTGCCCATGAGCTAATCCGCACACTACTAGAATGAAAATAATGCTACATATGGCTATTCGAAAAAAAAGCGTAACCCCTTTCATAAACTATTATTATATAATCAAAACTACTGTATTCTTCAGGTGCCAGTACCACATATTGAGCAAATGGTAATTAATCGATGGTGAATACCCAGGATGACTTATGCTAGAACACTAATGGCCAAATAATTGAGTTGTCAATTGACATTTTCCTAAGAAATTGTATCGATTTCCTAATTAAACTAACGGCATTAACCATTAGGTATTCAAGACCAGCACCGCTGAAAAGGTTCTATTATCAGTATAAACTCCGTAGGTAGCTTATAGAGCGCCACAACACTTAATTGCTAAAGACAGAAGTTTAGAGAAATTTTTGAGACCTACTTTTCTAATTGTTATGTCATTTTGGCCCCTTTGTCGAATTCCAAGTATATCGACTTATGTTGCGATGCACGAATACCATTCTTCCAAGTTCATAAAATACGAAACATGTGTTTTCCTAAATAAGGAATAGATGTTTCCCTTGCATAATTCGTTCTGACCAAAATAAAATTGTATGGAATCGCTATCACTTGATGCAGCAAATCAACCAGATGATACCATTCCCTCAATCATCCTTGTTTTTTGCAAGGTCCTTTCTCTACAATTGATAATAAATACTGACTTTTGACTATAAACAACTTCAAAAATGACTACTAGTTACCTTGCTCCATGAAGTCTGTCTTAACTTTAATTACGGTAGTATTCCTTCATGCCCTATGTTCCGGACAATGGCAAGAATTTAGCTTTCATGCGTTTGGAAAGGACCTTGGACTTACAGTTCATGACATTGTTCAAGATAATCAAGGCTATATCTATGCAGCAAGTAATAAGGGGTTGGTACGATTCGACGGTAATACCCTTCACCATTTTATTCATGATGCTACAGACCCGAACAGTATTGCTCCTGGCTCGCTTAACAAATTGATTAAGTCCACCGATGAATTTATTTGGATGACAACGCGCAGAGGTCATCTGTGCAGGTTTGACCCAAAACAAGAGACCTTTTCTACGTTTACTCCGCCAAATTTAGGAAATGGGTTTTTCAGAATTTTGGAAGGACTATTAGAAGACAAGGAAGGCAATATTTGGGTAGGTGGATATCATTTTCGATTATTTAGATTCGACCCGAAGAAAAAACAATTCGATCTCTTCATACCAGATTGGATTAATCCGTATACCCATCCTGGAAGATTGAGCATCTTCAACATGGTTCTAGATAAAAATGACCCGAACACAATTTGGCTATCGGTACAAGATATGAATTATGGCAAAGCCATGCAGTTTGGACAAGACCTAATCAAATTCAATTCGCTAAGAGGAGAATTTGAACATAAGATAATTTTTCCTGGCGTCCGATTTATAGATGAAGATAATCGACTGTGGGGCAAGGGTTATGCAAACTATTTAGCCTGGACACAATTGCCCCTGGCCGATAAAATCTTTATTGACACCATATTACCCTATTACAGCGACTCAATCGTCAACCATATACTCACGGATTTAGTACCTTATCAAGAAGGTTTTTTGCTATCATCAGAACATGGTGTTTACACGATAATAAATGAGTCGGTCTCGTTTGTCAAAGGCAGTGAAGAGTTAGGATATATCAGGTGCCTGTATCTTGATAATCAAAATCGCATTTGGGCTGGTGGAACAAATGGATTATTTATGTTACAACCATCAAAAATTCGAAAGTATTCTTATTCAAACCTCGGCCATAAAGAACTGGTTATGCATACTTCGACAATGTTGAAAGACAGCATAATATATTTAATTACACAAACAAGAAGCCCATCATTTTCTCAAAAACTACATGCGATACCCATTGCGGATAGCGATAATTTGAAGCAGTACACATTTAGTCATCAGATTGATAAAATGACATCATTGAATGATGATAACTTACTCATATTGAGTCGAGATAATAAAATGTATACATTCAATATATCTACCGAAAAATGGTCAAATTCAACATTTAATAATCATCACCCACTGTCTGGGTATCGCTATGATCTTTCTGTCCACAGTGACTCTTTAATGTTATTAACCGTCAGTCATCAATTGGCAATCGGAAATTTAAACTCTGGTAAAATTCTTCACATTTGGCGAGATTCCTTGACTTCTACAGAGGGACAAGGATTTACCAATAATAGTTTGAGAGGACATACACCATTAGATGATTCGCGTATTCTGGTCTTCAATCGTGATCTCGCTGTTTATAATCTTGACGATAGATCAATAAGGCGAATACGAATACCAAAAAATATCAACAATGGTGTAATGAGCTTCAGAGCCGTAATCCTGAGCAGTAATAAGGAGTTATGGATGTCCAATACCCAACAATTATTCCGTGCAAAAATCGAGTCAGACAGCCTGACTGTAATTCAAAAATTCGATATCGCCCAGGGCTTTTCCTCTACTCAAATATTTAATATTGTTGAGGATAAAAATCAACGAATATGGACATTCAGTCTTAGTGGAATCAATACTGTGGATCCAGCAACAAATGAGGTCAGATTTTTTGGAATTGAATCCGGCCTTTCTCATTTAAGCACCAGTGCTGCTCAATTGCTCGAAGACGGACGAATTTTATATACCGATTGGTACAGCATGAATGTTTTTCATCCGGATTCGCTCTGGAAGACGAAGGACCCCATTCTTACAAGGCCAATTGTTCAAGAAATGCGATTAGATGGCCAGCCTCTTTCTCGGTCCATGTGGCACGACAATATATTAAAACTGGATCACGTCAATCAGATTATTGATGTAACATTTCAGGCTATAAATTTTCCGTCATCGGCAGAGATTCAATACTATTATAGGCTTAAAAATCTAAATAACAATTGGAACTCTATTGGAACGAATAATTTTCTGACATTATCGACATTGCCGCCTGGAGATTTTATTCTTCAAATCTCCACTGATCCTGAAGCTTCGGATCAATATATTCAGTCGATTCAAATTAATGTACCAACCCCATTCTTTAAGTCATATTTCTTCTACGGATTACTCTTTGGTGTAATAGGTTTTTTGTCTTATTTATTCACGCAACGCAGAATAAAGTTGAGTGAGAAAAAATCACGCGAAGCTCTCTTACGCCAACAAGAAGTGTTGCGCTTGGAATTGAAAGCGCTGCGTTCACAAATGAATCCTCACTTTATGTTCAATTCATTAAATTCTGTAAAAAATTACATTTTATTGAACGATTCGAAGCTTGCAGCCAAATATCTATCTAATTTTTCACATCTTATTCGCATGATCCTTCAACAATCGCGAGAAAAGTACATTTCACTCCAGGAAGAGCTTGATATGCTACAACTTTATCTCCGGCTAGAACAGCTGCGGTTTTCTGACTCTTTTAATCACAGTATATCGCTTGGAAAGGGCATCGAATCAAACCGCATCTATTTACCGCCTATGCTTTTGCAACCATTTATAGAAAATGCAATTTGGCATGGCTTGAGCACAAAAGACGGTGATCGGCACCTTCACATTAGATTTGAACGCAGTCAAAATCACTTGCACTGCTCAATAGACGACAATGGCATCGGTCGACAGAAGGCCAAAACCTTGTCAGGCGGTAAATCAACTAAACATAAAAGCATGGGTATGGGCATCACGAGCAATCGAATCAATCTGCTCAATGAGTTGGAACGAACTGAGATTCATTTGGACATTTTGGACAAGAAAGATGAACAAGGAAATCCTACAGGAACGCGTGTAGACCTATTTATTCCACAAGATATTTATCAAGATTAACATATGCACAGGCTTCAAGTAATATTAATCGACGATGAACAGGCTGCTTTAGAAAGTTTGGAGATAGAATTGAAAGATGCATTTCCCGAGATTAATATTCTCGGAAAGTTTCAAAATCCAGTTAAAGCCGTAGAAAAAATCAAGGCTTTAAACCCCGACCTCATTTTTTTAGATATAGGCATGCCAGAGATGGATGGGTTCGAGTTTTTGCAGCAGTTTGACAATCGACCTTTTGAAGTAATATTTATCACAGCCTATGATGAATATGCCATCCGGGCATTTGAATTCAATGCCATTGCCTATTTACTAAAGCCCGTTCTCGAAGTCAAACTTATTCAGGCCGTTGAAAAAGTATTAGAATACAAAGAAACCGGAATATCTGATCTACAACTCAAAGCATTGTTAAACCATGTTGAAGGACAACGAACCTCAAACGTCGCCAACATAGCCTTGCCTATAGGAGATGGATATGAGTTTGTAGCTTTTGACAAAATAGCATATGTAGAAGCGGACAACAATTATTCTTGGGTGGTACTCCATACTGGTGACAAACATTTGATAAGCAAGACGCTCAAAGAAATGGAGCTCATCATGAATCGATCGAACTTCTTCCGAGTCCACAAAAGTTTTTTGATCAATCTGGATTTTGTCAAGCAGTATTTAAGAACTGATGGCGGCCAGGTAATCATGTCCGTGCGAAAAAAATCAATTCCGGTTTCAAGAAGAAAAAAGGATGAGTTGAAAAAAATATTAGGAATATAATAGTTTTTTGATCCGTCTTTCACCCGATAATATTATACAAACTGTTTATTTACTAATTGACAATAGAATTAAATGATCTTCCAATGCAGGCCTGGAATTTCGATGACCGTCTTACCGATCTGATGGCTTAAGACGTTAAACAGATATTGCTCAATTTTATACGCATCTGCTCAGAAATAAAAGCAGGTGATGATAAGACTTTCAGGATTGAAGAAATACATTACTTAAAAATAACTCCGCCCTTCACTAAATTTACTCAAAAGTTGAAACAAACTTAATGTACTAAAAACTGAGTTGGCTTGATATAAAAATCCGTAACAGTTGACTTCGGAACGTGTCTCAATACGAGTGGCTTACAATTGGTCGTGAAATTTCTTGTTCCCAGCCTTCTGTCGATCACGTCAAAAACGGATAATCGTCCTGAACATAATTATCCGTAAACAATTCAGATGGATCTGGAAATGGTGAATTCTCAGCAAATTCCACAGCATCGTCCATTTCCTTCTTCATTTCATCATCTAACGCTTGGATCTCGTCAGTGCTGATGAGACCATTTTCCAGCATTTTTGATTTTAACGCCTCTATCGGGTCCAAATCTTTGTAATGTTGTAATTCATCTTTGGTTCGGTATTTAGCTGGATCGGAAACCGAGTGCCCACGATATCGATAGGTTTTTATTTCCAAATAGTACGGTCCTTTGCCAGATCGAATATGTTCAGCCGCTCTTGTCAAGGCGATGTGCACTTCTTCAGGATCCATACCATTTACAGGTTCACTTGGCATGTCAAAGGCTGAACCTATTTTATATAAGTCCTTCACATTACTGGTGCGCTCAACCGAAGTTCCCATGGCATAGCCATTATTCTCACATATGTACAAGACAGGTAACTTCCATGTCATGGCCATATTAAAAGACTCGTATAGAGCACCTTGTCTCGCTGCCCCATCGCCAAACATTGTAACACACAACAAGTCTGTACCTCTATATTTTTCGGCAAATGCTATGCCCGTGCCAATCGGTATTTGAGCACCAACTATTCCATTTCCTCCAAAGTACCGGTCCTTTTTGGAGAAAAAATGCATGGACCCTCCCTTTCCTTTGTTGGCACCCGTTTGCTTGCCATAAAGTTCAGCCATGCATTCTCTGGATGTAAGACCTCGGGAAATAGCTGTTCCATGCTGTCGATATGCCGTTACAACAGCATCTTCTTGTCTAATAGCCGTTTTCATACCGGCTGCAATCGCCTCCTGGCCAATATAGACATGACAAAATCCCCGAATCTTTTGCTTCGAATACATCATCAACGTGCGCTCTTCAAATCGCCTAATCCGTAGCATGGTTTCCAGCCAGGTATGATATGTATCCCTGTCAAACTTGAGTGTCGTCTTTGTTGCAGTTTTTGTATCGGCCATTTCCTTCGATTTTATAGTACAAATATAAACAGTGGGATTTCTAATGACAGGATCACGAAAAACCTCTAAAACTCCATTCTAAATCGTGCATTTAGTCGCCTACCAGTAAGATGGTTGTTGATAGCAAATTGTTGATTGAGTATGGTTTTAATCCAGGTATTTGAAGCATCATTTGCAACATCCAGAAGATTAAATACATCTATACTAAACCACGTTTTTCTTGTGAATTTTAGAAAATGATTCGGATTTTTTAATCGGCGTTTTTCATCAAAAAGATTGAATGAAAACCCAATGTCAACCCGGTAATACGTCGAATACCTAAAGTTATTTCGCAGTATAATGTTATTCTCCTTAACGCCGAAAGGTAGGCCCGATCCCCATATGAAATTAAGGTGGACCCCAAAATTTGGGTTGTTTGGAAGGTGATCTTGGAAGAACATGGCCAATGTAACAGCTTGGTCAGAAGGTCTTGGCACATAGGTTACATCTTGTGGCTCGCTGTCACCCTCTTTAAACCGACGATGTTGCACATCATCCAGGCGCTCCCGCGCGCGCAATAAGGACAAGTTAATCCAGCTTTCTGTTCCAGGAACAAACTCACCATTGATCCGCATGTCCAAACCAGTAACAAAGCCTGAGGCATCATTTTCGCCGCTATATCTTATTCGAACATTATCAACGTCGTACGAAACGAGATTCGAGAGTGACTTATAGTAACCTTCTACTATAAATCTAAAATCGCGGTCAGACATGGCTTTCCATGAAAAATCGCATGTCATACCGCCCACGATGTGAATTGATTTCTGAGCCTTTAAATTTAAATTCAACGTGCCATCACGTCTCCGCAGCTCGCGATAAAATGGCGACTGGGCATACAAGCCACCGGCAAGTTTGAATGAAACATCTGACGTCCAGGCCAACGGCTTGTACAACAACTGTACTCTAGGTGAAATGAGAAGTTCTTCGTTGACATCCCAATAATTGGCGCGTATGCCTACGGTTAGCTGATACTCGCTTCTTCCCCAATAAGCTCTGGTATAGGTATTTTGGAGAAAGGCCGTAAACCGATTTGATTGTAACGTATTTTGTGATTTCAGAACTCGTTGAATAGTTAGTTCTTCTATACGATATGGAATAGAAAAACCAGCTGAATCTAATCGCTCCCATTCATTTATCCGATCTTCAATTTTTTCAGTTTGAAATTTGACACCCCACTCAACAAAGTGCGATTCATTTGTACTTGGATTGGACCCTATTCCATTCAATTCAAGCCCTCCTTTATGCTGGACATTCATAATATTGAGGTCCAGAAAGTTTCTGGTGAATTCATGTTGCGTACCATTGCCTAGTAAGGCGATTTCCTGTCCTTGGTTTTCAGACCCAGGTGCAATATCGATTTGGCTTAGACGATAAAAACCGAGTATGTCAAAGCGCTCATTTTCGTCTGCTCGATGGGCTGAGGCAAGTAACTTCAGGAAAATGGGATTTTTTTTCTTTTCTGGAATATATGTCAAAGCCAATCCGTTCGATGAAGTGGTGAACTCATCATTCTCCGATCCTTCAAATGCTGTCGAAAGTTGCAAAGCAAAATCAAGAAGACCTGATGCGGATGTTCGCGATTCCGGTACAAACCTATAAGCTGCCCGATTATAATTGCCGAGATATCCAAGTTGCCAGTTCTTGTGGAAGTCGTACGTGACATAAGCCTGAATATCAGTGAAATCTGGATTGTATTCTCCAGTAGTTTCTAACGTATTCAACAGATACCTAGTCGTCTTATATCGAGCACCCAGCAGGTACCTGATTTTCTTGCTTTTCGTTGTGCCCGTTGCAATACTCCCTTCAATATGGCCAGACGCCCCGAGCATACTTAACTCGATCGAACCCGCCATCTCCTCAGGTCGCTTATATTGAATATCTAAAACGGAAGACAGTTTATCCCCATAAGAGGATTTAAATCCGCCACTGGAAAAGGAAAGACTGTTTATAAGATTGATATTTGGAAAAGACAACCCCTCTTGCTGGCTATTGCTTATAAGCTGCGGTCTATAGATTTCGAAATCGTTGACATAAACCAGGTTCTCATCATAGTTTCCTCCTCTCACATTGTATTGAGACGAAAGCTCTCCACCGGTTCCACCGAAGGTTCCAAGGGCTATACTAGGTAGCACACTTTCGAAGTTTCCGGATGCGGAAGGTAGTAGTTTCAGTTCTTCCACTTCCTCTCTTACGAGACCCGCGTCTTGAACACGCTGACCTCTAACGGTAATATCAAGATCGGATGAAGCTATTGTCATCGAAAAATTAACAAGTCGCTTATCGCCGGATTTCATTGGGTCGATAGAATAAACAATCTTTTCAAAACCAACATGATTGACTTCAAGCTCTATTGTTTGATCGATCGGAACATTCAGCGTGTAAGTCCCGTTTACATCCGTTTCTGTGGCTATAGAAGTTCCTGCAATACCCACAACAGCGAATTCGACAGGATCGAGGCTCCCTCGCTGTGTTATTTTTCCAAATATTTGAGCCTGTTGAGCCCCGCACAGGGTGCAGGTCAGTGCAAAACAGAATGAAAAAAAGGTGGTTAAACCAGCAGTCCGATTTATAATAGTACGAATCAATGTCAACAGTTTTTTATCAAATCCAAGGCTTTATTTCGATCTGCGCTTTTGAAAATGGCGCTGCCGGCAACAAGAATGTCTGCTCCCGCATCAACCAAGGCTCTCGCGTTCGCTGGTGAAACACCACCATCGACTTCTATCTTGCAACTAAGTCCACGCTGTACAATGGTATTTTTTAAAGTCTCGATTTTATGTAACGAACGACCGATGAATTTTTGACCTCCAAAACCGGGATTAACAGACATGACAAGTACTAAATCAAGATTCTCAAGGACATCGTCGATTACCGTCACAGGAGTGTGCGGATTAATAGCGACCCCGGCTAAAGCGCCACTTTCTTTTATTTGTTGTACGACGCGGTGCAAATGCTCGCATACCTCATAATGGACTGTGATAATGTCTGCACCAGCAGTCCTAAATGCTGAAATGAAATAGTCTGGTCTGTACATCATCAAATGCACATCCAATGGCTTCTCGGTAACATTGTTAATCGCTTCAATTACAGGTAGACCAAATGAAATATTTGGTACAAATTGGCCATCCATGACATCCAGATGAATTAAATCGACTAATTCATGCTCCAACCATGCAACTTCATTTTTGATATGAAGAAAGTCTGCAGCGAGAAAGGAGGGTGCGACGTAATGATGATCTGAATCTGAGAAAAAGGAACTATCCATTGGGTAAAAATAGGTATTTGAGAAGTGGAAAAGCCGATAAAACCAGCTCGTCCTTCTTATAAACTTGAAACGACTTTAGTTAGTCACATGTTCCACATTTGCTGGGTCAAGCGTCTGTTGATGGCGCAACTTAAGATAGACACGGGCTGTGGTGACGACATCTTTTTCACAATACGTCATAATTCGTTCTAAGTCTTGATCTTCATAATAAGTAGCATGCACCTGACTGCCATCTATGTCATCTTTAGGTGTTTCGATTCCCAAAACTGCTGCTAATAGGTCCAGCGATGTGTAGTTTTTAAAATCACCAAACTTCCAAAGTTCTAAGGTGTCGACCAAGTGCTTGACTTCCCATGGCCGCTTTCCATAAATATTTAAGGCATCTGGCAATAAAACACCTTGAATCGTCATGCGTCGGCATAAATATGGAATGTCGAATTCGCGAATATTATGACCACAAAGTTTCTGGCGTGGCAAATCACTGTAATGCCTCTGAAGAAGATCTGCAAACTCTTGAAGAATTTGTTTTTCATCGTGGCTGGCGAACGACTTGACTTTGAACTGCAGATCATTTTTATGTCCGAACAGGAAGCCGAAGGATATACAAACTACTCGACCAAATTCCGCAAAAATCGCCGCTTTGTCGGCATAATAGGATGCTGCAGATCTAGACGGGTCATTATTGATGAAATAGGCAGCCTTCTTAGACCAAAGCAACTGAAATCGCTCGCTAAGTTGGTCGTACGACGCAACCGACCCAGCAGTTTCGATGTCCAAAAAAAGTATATTAAAATAACTCATGTGTATATTTTGTGATTATCAAATGAATGCATGTAGTGGAATATAATCACTTAACGATATATTTAGGTAAGATTGGAATCGTACTTTCCAAACCTGAGGTGGATCGAAGTGCTTAATTAGTTTTAAATTGGTAGGAAGATAAGGTTTCAGAAGCAACTTAAATCTCATGACAAAAACAAAGTCTCAACAGCGTTTAACGGCGATAGCCCTTCTTGCAATTATTAGCTTACTTATTATAAATGCAATATTGCTTTATAATAAGTATAAACAGGATAAGATTATCCACGACAAAAATGAGCGAATCGATGAGATATCCGATATGCGGTCTGATCTTGAAAAGGAATACTATGAAGCGCTATCCGAATTGGAAGAAATGCGTGGAGACAATGTCAAGCTCAATGAAATGATCGACCAGCAAAAAGACGATTTGAAAATCCAGAAGGACAAGATTATAAACCTGATCAAAGACAGCGATGATTTGAAGAAAGCTCGAGTAGAATTGCAAAATATGCGCGTGATGGTGGATAAGTATATCGATCAGGTGAGTCAACTCGAGGCCGAGAATAAAGTTCTTAAGGATAGCACATCAGCATTGCGCGAAGACCGTATATTATTGACACAAAAAATCGCGGAGGAACGTCACGTCAATGATGAGTTATTATCAGAAAAGGCAACATTGACCGAGCAAAACGAATCTCTTGAAGCGGAGAGAAGTTCACTAGTGGATAAAGTTTCACGAGCGAGTGTAATTGATGTTAAAAATATTCAAGTCGAGG
The DNA here is from genome assembly GCA_028279185.1 of Saprospiraceae bacterium. GTDB lineage: Bacteria > Bacteroidota > Bacteroidia > Chitinophagales > Saprospiraceae > JANQSS01. Next base: position 38,591 of record JANQSS010000184.1, read on the forward strand.
GCTTCCGATATGGAAATGCGGGTCAGGAACGCAACCGGAAGAAGGCCAAAAATATTGAAGTACTGAAAATTTGCTTTGATGCCCAGCCAAATAATGTTACGGAAATGGGCAACGAGCCATTCTATGTCAGAATAGTCGACCCTACCGGCAAAACAATGGCAATTGAGAGCCTAGGTTCAGGGGTGCTGCAAAACGATTTGACGGATTCCAAGGTTCGCTATACAAAAATGACTGAAGTTGATTATAAACGACAGGAGCAAACCGCATGTACGGCCTGGGAACCGGGGCTTCCGTTTAAAGAAGGAGAGTATTTAGTCGAAGTTTACAATAAAGGGTTCCTGTCCGGTTCAACCATCTTTGAACTTAAATAGAAAGATCGTATAGTAAAGATGTAAGTACTGCGAATCAGTTCTCGGCAAAAATCTCAGCTGCTCGGCGCCCCCAATTATCCTGCACTTCCCTACCATCAATTGTGTTACCGATAAAATCTTGAGGGCTGTTTCGATAAAGTTTCATTAACCATTGAGGGTCATTGATCTCCCCTCGTGCATTTGAATGCAGGAGTTCATATGTGGTAGCGGCTGGATTGTAAAACACAAACTTGACATTATTCTGACGTGTACTTGGAAAATCTGCGTAAACCCAAATTTCATATGGTGGAGCGGTAGGCTCATTTTCAATGGATATTTGTTCATCTGGTCGACCATATTTCAAATAAATGTAGCCGCGGTCCGTCTCGAATCCATAGCCCAATCCATCATAGTACATGTTATCTATTGCCTTGGCTACTTCCATGTACTCCAAGTACATGGCTTCTGGGTTAATAGGGCTATAAAGCGACCAAAACCGATAGAGAAAAGATTCTCTTGATAACCGACTTCCCTTACTGATAAGATTGTTTAATCGTTCAATGTCAAGCGTATTCACTTTTGGTGCAATTGCTTTCAGCGCGTAGTTCAAGTCTTCATCCGAAAGTCTAGCCACAAAGGATTGGCTCATGGTTCCTTCACTTTCAGCTGATCGTGGGTTACTTAGTACAAACGTACTCCTTTCTACCGCCATAATATTCTGCTCAAAATCCATGACAGCAAAAGAAAAAATATACTTTCCGCTGGCCCAGTTTGTATCATTGACCTCAGATATGAGATAAGGGTCGATACTACACGATTTTCTTCTTTTATATCGTGTTAGCAAGGTATCGGTCCTATCGGACGATTCATGAATGATGTCGTATTTAACGATATAGTCTCCGTCAAATTGATGATCCGTATTATAAACTTCAGCATAAGCCTGAAACTTTTTGTGATTGCTGCTTAAATATTGGAATTTAAGTGGCTCCATCAGTAAGCCATTCTTGGCCATCGCGTTGTTCCCGTAATCTGTTTCGACATTGGCGAGAAGTTGAAGAGAGGATATAGAAACATCGTCTCCTTTCTCGTCTAATTTTAGATTGAGTTTTTTGGTGAGCTTTCGCTCTGCATCTCCTCCATCGGTCAACTCCACTTCAAATTCATATGTTCCCGGATTCAACTGGACACGTTGTATATGATAGAAATCTTTATTCGCCGTTTTCGCCTGTGATAAGGTATAACGATCAGCCGATGTTATGGACGCTCCACTTCGAACAATTAACTTTACATCAACTGATATATTATCCTGATTATCAATATTTAATAACGAAGCAGAAATGACGCAAACATAGACTTCAACTAAGTGTGTACCATCCAATAAATCAAATGTAAAGAGTCGTACATCCGCTTGAATTTGGTCTTGCGCGGTTATCGAAAAAGCGTACAAAAAAGCTATAACGACGAGGATATGCTTCATCTCTTTAAAACGAATAAAAGCTCATCTTCGTTGATCTCCGTTTCAAGTTTCAACAAAGAATCATTCAATTCTTGAATATCAAAATGACGAATCAAATTATGATCAATTTTGATTTTGTTGCCCTCAACTATCGATGAAAATGAACTTGTGTCACCAAGAAGGTTTGACTCGAATGTAAAGTCCTTTTCAAAATACATATACAATCCGTCGAGTGAATTTGTGAGCTTTCCATTTCGTAGGGCACGATCAATTTTCCATAAGCCAAGAATATTCTCTTTTTTAGGCTTCGGGTCTTCCACGCATGATGGAATGAAAAGTGTACACAATATTAATGCCGCCATTGGCAACCAGAGCCGTAAATTAATGGACAGAAAATTTCGTTGCATGGATTGGACGTGTGAAAATGTCACATTCTATTAATCAAAAAAGGCCATTATCAGTTCAAGATAATGGCCAAAATATAACTTTCGGATTAAGGTTTAAGCCTTAATGTGCCGTTTTTCTTTAATACGAGCCTTTTTACCCACTAAGTTTCTCAAATAATAAAGCTTTGCTCTTCGTACTTTTCCTCGCTTTAATACTTTTATATCGTCGATTATCGGAGATGAAAAAGGAAATATGCGTTCTACTCCCACTCCTCCAGACATCTTGCGAATCGTGAAGGTTTTGGTCGCGCCGACACCATTTATCTGAATTACATTTCCTTTGAATACTTGAATTCGCTCTTTGCTTCCTTCAATGATTTTATAGCTAACAGCAATGTTATCTCCAGGACCAAATGCGGGTAAGGACTTACCTGAATTCAGCTGTTCGTGTACATATTTAATCGCATCCATGATACCTAATATTGGTCGTTGATTAAAAAGAGGCACAAAGATACGCTTTCTTAATCTTTCGGACCGGATCTAGCGCAATAAAGTTACAGGTGTTTCTAAAGTTCTTTTTTCACCTCTAGCCGTGAAATATTCCACCTGACAATGGTAAACTCCCTTAGGCGCTGGTTGTCCATCATTGTTGCGCTTGCCGTTCCAGGCAATATCCGGGTCTGTCGAGGAATAGATCAACTCGCCCCACCGATTCCAAATCGTTAGAGTAAATCCGCGCATTCCCTTCGTAATACCCTTCCCTATATACTCATCATTTAAGCCATCGTCATTTGGCGAAAATGCATTTGGCAAAAAATATGTGTTGATTGGTGCTACGTCCAGCGTAGCCCGGGCCGTGTCCGTGCATCCATTATCGGAGAATGTGATGAGTTCAACATCATAAATACCTGTATCCGGATATTCGTATACGGGATGCTCGACGAATGCAACACCTCCATCCCCAAATTTCCATTGATAGCCATTTCCGCGTTGGCTTTGATTTGTAAAAAATACCTCTCGCTGTAAAAAATTAAGTTCTTCTGGCATGTAGACAAATGCTGCTTCCGGGCTCTCTTTAATCGTGATCCAATTTCGAAACGTAACATCCGTTTGGCATCCAAGCGGAGAGATTATTTCCAAATCTATCGAGTACAGTCCGGGGTCTTCGTAAATATTGGATACGCTCAATCCTTCAGCTGTATTTCCATCTCCAAACATCCAATTGATCGTGTATTCTTCATTGATGGGGCGTGATAAATTGTCGAAATTGATTGTAGCCGGCGTACAGGCTAAAAATCTATCTGGCGCGGCGACCACCAAAGCGGGCACAGGGAAATATGTGAGGGGATACATGTTCGAAGCTATGCAACCTTTTTCATCCTCCACTTCCAGTATCACATCAAACTCACCGGGAATCAGGTATTCATGGATCGGATCACTAAACGTGGACGTGTCGCCATCCCCGAATAGCCATCTGTATTCTGTGATTTGATCATTTTCCGTTTCTGCCAACTCCGTGAATGTGGTAGGGCCGGAGACGCAGGTGTCATACTGAAATTCAAAATCCGAAGAGATCGCTCCAAATACGCCAACTTGAATATCAATTGAATCTCGGCATTGAGAGAACATGTTATTTCGATTGAGAATTAGCTGGCCATTGTATATTCCTTCATCCGGAAATGTCACGGTAACATCTCTCGTATTGAATGTTTCAAGGGTACCATTAATTAAAAACTCCCACGCATACTCTTCAATAAAGTTTTGATCGGTCGATTCATTTTTCAACGCCACGGTAGCGTTTCCACAAGACCGGACGAAGCGTATTCCATTTCTGATTATTTCATCCGCTTCTATCTCCGCCAATACACGTTGTTCACAGCGTCCAACGTTAAATTGAAAATCGCGTCTAATTTCAGACATGAAAACCCCATTTCTAAATTCTTGAACGCAGATTCCCACTACATACTGTCCTTCAGCTGTCGGTCTGCCTCTTAGGATTCCGGTATTCGGATCAATCCTAAGATTAGCGTCCACTCCAAGGGGTTGCTCAAATGAGTAGAAAGGTTGAACGTATACAACGGGATCGTATGGTGGAGGTAAATCGGGATTAGGGGATACACCATTCGGCAGTTCACGTTGGGCTTCGGTTCCCAAAGGGCCGGTACCTCCTGTTCCCCCTCCAATGAACGGTGAACAAATAGAGTAAACTAACTGTGTATTCGGGTCGGTATCCGTCGCGCTGTGATCATAGACCAATTCATCGTTATTGCAGATCACGATCGGAGGAAAATCGTCAAAAACAGGGCTGGAATTACAAACGGCCTGCGACTCCGGGTTTATCTGTACAAAGTAGGTAGCACCCGTACTTTCCGGATTTACTATGTTCGTAATGCTATTATTTCGGCAACATCGCTGATAAGCAATGGTATACGTCTGGTTCGAAACCGGTAAATCCAGATTGAACCGATAGACTCCTTCTTCCACACAAACACCCGGTGGGATGACCAGGCAGGGGTTGTCTTCTGGGAGAATTCTCGAAACTTGGGGAGCACGCAGGACGACCGATCCGTATCCGGTTACAATCGTATTACCTCTGTAAACGGTAACTTTTCCGGTTGTCATACTATTCGGAGACGAATCAAAATTTGCCCCACCTCCCTGACAATCTCGGTAGATTTTCATTGTAATCGTATAGTTTCCGGGCGCCGTACATTCATACGTAATGACACCTCCGATGATATGCGCTGCTTGCATTTGGGGCGCAACCGTTAAGAAGCAAAAGCCAAGAAGAATGGATTTAACGTATCGCATATCTGTTATTTAAAATAATATCTACCTTTTCTAATAAGGATTTTCTCTCACGTGCGTTAATTAGGATGTAAATTAAAACTTCCTTATAACCAACAAAGAAGTTTGACGTGAAATTTCCAATATGAAGATTTCACAACTACATATAGGATACATCAAAAACGATTAAGTGCTGCAAATGTTACCCAACGAACAAATTCCTCTTGCCATCAGAGCCCTGAATGAAAATGGAGTCATCCTATATCCGACCGACACGGTTTGGGGTTTAGGTTGTCGCTTTGACAGCGAAGCTGGATACGAAAAATTGCGACAAATCAAGCAACGGCCGGAGAATCAGGCCTTCATAATGTTAGTCGGTTCGGTTAAGCAATTAAAAGAGTATGTAAGTTATATTCATCCAAGGATAGAAACGCTTTTGCACTATCATGAGCGTCCTTTGACAATCGTATACAAGCGCCATCGAAACATCCCGAAACATTGCCTGGCCGATGATGGTACGGTGGCTATTCGCGTTGTCAAAGATCGATTTTGCCAGGAGTTAACTCAAATCCTTGGCTGCCCCATAACCTCGACGTCTGCGAACAAAAAAGGTCAGCCTACTCCAGCACATTTTGGTGAAATCCAATCGGATATATTGTCAAAAGCCGATTTCGTATTTGATTATAAGCGATCAAAGTCGCACAAAGGAGAACCCTCGGTAATAGCCGGATTCAATAAAAAGGGTGATTTAATTTTTTTCAGAGAATAAATACGAGACGGTTCAGTCAACTTTGGTCAGTTGCTTTTGTGTTGTTGGTGAGGTAACCAAAGAATTTTTCACTTCAGCGATAAAAGGATCGCTCATTAAATCAAATGCATATTTTGCACTTTTGCCATCCATATAGCGGTGGATTATTCCCACTATGTCCCGTGAAAATATGGTGGAATAATGGGCAGGCACAGACTGGAGTCGTCCAAAGTTATCAAACGAGGTAAACGATCGTATCCAGTTTCTCCAATCTAAGCCGAGAAGTTGTCTTTCGATTTCTTCAAATGAATTTTCGCTACACGAAATACTATGAAAAAGATCGAGTCCTAATTCTTCTTTTAGTACGAACATTTCATAAGCATTGTCAGCCATGAGTTGCGTATCTATTGAAACAAAGACATCTGGCACAATACCTCGACTTCCATACAGTGCGTCTCCTTCCGAAGAAAAGTATACGGTCGAATCGGGTCGCGGAATGTCCGCCGCCGCCGTCCATTCACCTGAGTGGGCTCTTGCAAGGAATTCACCGTCATAGTCCATTCTCGATCCTAATTCGCGTTGAATCAAACGACCGGAGGGTGTATAATACTTCGCAATCGTCAATCGTAGATTTCCACCATGACTGAGTTCATATTGTTCTTGAACTAAGCCTTTACCAAAACTGCGCCGACCGATAACGGCGCCTCGGTCCAGATCCTGAATAGCACCGGCAATTATTTCTGAGGCACTAGCCGAATTCTCATCGATTAAAACAAACAATTCTTCAATTTTGAGATAGGGCTTCCCCTTTGTTTTATATTCAATGCGCTTTGAATTTAAACCCTCTGTAAAGACGAGCAATTCTCCCTTTTTATTAAAAAATTGATTTAAAATTTTTACGGCTTCTTGTAGATAACCTCCGGGATTTCCTCGAAGGTCAAGAACGAGGTTTTTAAGTTGTCCCGCTTCGTGATATGGCTCCAATAAATCTAGAAACTCTCTTGAAGTATTTGAATTAAATTGTTCGATGGAGACCGCAATTGTTTCATCATCAATGGTAACTGCAGTGGGAACACTTTTCGTGTGCACCGTTCCTCTTGTTATAGGTATAGAAGAAATAAAATCCTTGCAACGAAGAAGACTTACGTTTACAATACTACCCTTTTCTCCTTTCATGAGTTGATAAATCCTGTCGGCCTGCATTTGAACACCAGATATCGTATCATTATCAACTAAAATAATTTTATCGCCACGAAAAATATCTGCTTTTGCTGCGGGGCTTTCTGGTAGAACATCCGTGATCACTAGTGTATCTCGAAGCATTCTAAACTCAATACCAATACCTACATATCGACCCTCCATTTTGGATTCATACTCCGCCACCGAAGCCGCATCCAGATAATGAGAATGCGGGTCAAGCGAATCTACTATCATACGGATCGCTACTTCCGCAATAGCATCGACGTCTACTGAATCGACATACCTTTGAGAAATGAAACCAAGTACCTCATCTACTTTAAAAGATGCGTTAGACTTATTGGGAGATATGGATAGCAATCGTCCATCCGACTGTTTTGCTGTCTTCAAACCTGTCATGAAGCCTATGGCCAACACAAGTGTCATGACGAGCGGTATCCATGCGGTGCTTTTTCCCTTTTGATCGCGAATTGGCATACTGTAGGATCAAACCAATCAAAATTCTGTTTTGTTGTGTTTGATCTGTGTTTTCATTTGGATATTAATAGTAAAATGGTCTTCGGACGAATGCAAAATGCTTTGCTAGCCTCACAACTTGGCAACAATATCCGTATTCATTGTCATACCAGGCATAGATTGTAGCACGCTTTCCATCAACACTGATCAATGTACTCGGTGCATCAACTACGGAAGTGGTAGTCATCCCGACGGCATTGCTTGAAACATACTCCGTTGAGGTGGAATAATGAATTTGCTCGACAAGCTCACCGTGCAAACTAGCCTGCTTTAACAAGTCGTTAATTTCTTCAACCGATGTCTCCTTTTTCAATGTTAAATTCATGATGGCAAGCGACACATCAGGTGTAGGAACACGAACTGCATTACCTGTTAGCCGACCCGCCAAATGTGGTAAAACCTTTGCAACAGCTTTGGCAGCTCCGGTGGACGTCAATACCATATTTGTAGCGGCACCTCGTCCTCTGCGCGGTTTTTTATGGAAATTATCCAATAAATTTTGGTCGCTTGTATAAGCGTGGATAGTCTCTATGTGACCTTCTTCAATACCCAGTCCATCATCCAATGTTTTGATTACAGGAACAATGGCGTTAGTCGTGCAGGAAGCAGCGCTAATGACGTTAACACCGTTTTCACGAGCTTCAGATTGATTGATTCCATGAACGATATTGGGTACATCTTTGCCCGGAGCCGTAAGCATAACGCGAGATGCACCAGGGCGTAAATGCCGACTCAAACCCTCTTTGTCTCGCCATACTCCAGTGTTGTCAATGACTAAAGCGTCTTTTATCCCATAGGCTGTATAATCAATGTCTTCAGGTTGGCCCGCAAAAATGATGTGAATCCGATTGCCATTAACGGTCATCGTTCCATTTTCTGCATCTAACTCTACTGTTCCCGCAAATCGACCATGGATTGAATCGTCTATTAAAAGTGCAGCCCGTTTTTCCAGTTCGGCTTGTATATCATTCATCTTAGGTCTCAACACAATTGCGCGCAGGCGAAGTTGATCGCCTCTTCCGGTTGTGGATATGATTCTTCTCGCGAGCAAGCGTCCAATGCGTCCAAAGCCATAAAGCACGACATCGCAGTGTTCTTCTACGGCCTGCTGACTGTCAAGCACATCAGTCAGGCGATCATGGACGAATGACTCAAGGCCTTGACCTTTTGAAGTTATAAAATCGCAAGCCAATACACCAAGATCCAATTTCATCGGCCTAACCTGGTCCCAATTATATATCATTTGTGCTATTTCAAGTGTAAACCCTACTGGCAATACTTGATCGATATACTTTTTCGAATTTAAATGATGATTGATTACATCGCTAGGACGTGCATCGTAAATATCGTGGCGAAACATGATAAGTTCAACACCTTTATCGAACCGTAAATCACCTGCGATTTTTAGTAATTCCAAGGCTTGTTTTTCGCCAGATCTCCAATCGTTTAATGTCTCTTGTGTTGCGCGTAATTGATCGTGCTGGTTCATGTGAAGTTTTGTCTACTATGAGGTGGAAAAATGTGATGCAAAGGTAAGCATAATAGCTTGTTGCTCGTGAATTCAAAGGCTGTATTATTTCCTAATTCTCGCTGCCCGATAGAGTGCACTGAAAAAGGCCTCCTGGTAGATAAAACCAAAAAAAAAAAAGCGCCGATCATATTGACCAGCGCTTTGTTTTTTCACAAAAAATTGATCAGGCACCCAGATAGTGCTTTAACAATTTGCTTCTCGAAACGGATCGCAGTTTATTGATGGCCTTGTCTTTAATCTGGCGCACTCGTTCACGTGTCAGTCCAAATTTGTCACCAATATCTTCCAGTGACATTGGGTGCTCTACACCAATACCAAAATAAAGTTTAATAACGTCGCATTGCCTCTCCGTTAAAGTTCCCAATGAACGCTCAATTTCTCGACGAAGTGACTGTGTATAATTAAGGTCATCATCTGTACCTGGCGTAGTGCTATTTTCCAGAACATCCAACAAAGAATTATCTTCTCCATCTACGAAAGGCGCATCCATAGATACGTGGCGTGCGGCTACCCCCAATGTTGTCTCTACTTCTTCAGTAGCAATTTCAAGTACATTTGCCAATTCTTCCGCAGATGGTTCACGTTCAAATTCTTGTTCTAGCTCTGAAAAGGCTCTGTTAATTTTATTGAGAGAACCTACTTTGTTTAACGGTAGTCGTACAATTCGTGACTGTTCCGCTAATGCTTGAAGAATAGATTGACGAATCCACCATACGGCATACGAGATAAATTTAAATCCTCTCGTTTCATCGAACCGCTGAGCGGCCTTGATGAGTCCTAAATTTCCTTCATTAATGAGGTCACTCAAAGAAAGACCCTGATTTTGATACTGCTTAGCCACAGAAACTACGAAGCGAAGATTGGCTTTTGTCAATTTTTCAAGGGCCTCTTGGTCACCTTGCTTAATACGTTTTGCCAAATCCACCTCTTCCTCTGGTGTCAACAGATCAACCTTTCCAATCTCCTGCAGGTATTTCTCTAGCGATTGGCTCTCACGATTCGTGATTGATTTTGTAATCTTTAACTGTCTCATCTACACGGTTTAAAATGGAATTATTAGACACAAAAATGCAAAGAAGTCACGCACCGCCAAATTGCGGACATGACTCTACACTATAACTAAGCTACTTTGATGAAAAAAAGTTCAGATTTTCTATCGAAAATAAAGTAGAAATGTGTTTATTACGCTTTTTATGAAAATTGCCTAAAAAAGTGCAAAGATATGAATAGAGTGCCGGTTAAGATGGAATTTATCTCAAAAGCTTCTCCAGCCATACTATATAAATTCCTCACTGCCCCTTCTTGCCTGGTTCGCTGGTTTTGTGACTCAGTAGACATTTTGGAGAAAGAGTACTCATTTGGTTGGGATGGTAGCGAAGAGGTTGCTATACTCGTTGTTGATGAAGAAGAAGAACGACTTCAATTCAAATGGGAAGAAGCTGAATCAGAAGAAGAATACCTTGAGTTTGTAATGTACAAATCACCAATTACGGGTGAGACTGTGCTTGAAATAACAGATTTTGCAGATGAAGGTGAAGAACAAGAAGTTAGAGACCTTTGGGATACACAAATCGAAACGCTGAAACGCGAAGCCGGAGCCTAATTCTATTTGTTCTGTGAATCAAAGACTCTCCGGTGCCAGTTTAACAACCAATCCATTGAGCTCCGAAGAAATTTTAATCTGACAACCTAACCGACTATTTTCCAACACGTCAAACGCTTGATCCAGCATATCTTCTTCAGCATCGGATGCTTGGCGTAAGATGTGGTTGGATTGAATATAACAATGACATGTTGAGCATAGTGCCATTCCACCACAAGTGCCCTCTACGGGCAGTCCCTCGGCCTTACAAACTTCCATAAGGTTCAAATCGATATCCAGGGGGATTATAATATCATGTTTTTGATCTTCGCGATCAATTACGGCTATTTGTATTGTCTCTTCCATTCTTAGCTTTCAATTCCCTTTATTCCAGTTACTGTTGTATACTTGAATGACAGCTTCTTTTCCGGATTGATAATTTTATATGCTGATTGGCACATCAGCGTCGCCTCATGAAAACCGCAAAGGATGAGTTTAAGTTTTCCCGGATAGGTATTTATGTCGCCAATTGCGAAAATCCCAGGAATATTTGTTTGATAATCAAACGTGTCAACCAAAATCGCATTTTTTTCCAAATGCAAACCCCAATTTGCAATGGGGCCAAGTTTTGGAGAAAGCCCGAATAACGGAATAAAAAAGTCCGTTTTCTTTTCAATCAAGTCACCATTATTTTTTCGAATCACGACCTGCTCCAAAGCCGTTTCTCCGGAAACACCAGTGACCTGTGCCTCGGTAATTAAATTGATTTTTTCGGCCGCATCCAATTCTTTGACTTTTTGAACTGAATCAGGGGCACCGCGAAATCCTTGTCGTCGATGAACGAGTGTAATTTCATCAGCGAGATCGGCAAGATAGATTGTCCAATCTAAAGCGGAGTCACCGCCTCCGGATATAACAATTTTTTTTTCTGCGAACATTTCAGGATCGCGTACCATGTATTCAACTCCTCGCTCTTCGAAGGCAGAAATGTTTTCGATTGGTGGCTTGCGCGGTTCAAAACTTCCCAGCCCGCCGGCAATAGCGATTATCGGTGCTTTATGTTTTGTTCCGCGATTCGTCGTCACGAGAAATTTTCCATCTTCTAATTTTTCAATCGTTTCGGCTCTTTCCCCCAGTGTAAAACCTGGCTTGAATATCTCTATTTGTTCCATTAAGTTTTTAACCAAATCTCCGGCTAAAACTTCTGGAAACCCAGGAATGTCATAAATAGGTTTTTTGGGATATATCTCAGTTAATTGCCCCCCGGGTTGAGGCAAAGCATCTATAAGATGGCATTTGAGCTTAAGGAGTCCGGCTTCAAAGACGGTGAATAATCCTGTGGGGCCCGCCCCTATTATTAAAATATCTGTCTCAATCATTTAAACTAATTCTCGAATTGCCTATTTGCCTTTAAATTCAGCTTTACGCTTATTAAGAAAGGCATCTACACCTTCTTTTAAATCTTCAGAGTCAAAGGATGCACCAAATAATTCGATTTCCTTTTTGAATCCATTATTATCATAGGCATTTACCAAACTAATCATTCTACCAACAACGAGAGGAGATTTACTTGCTATTTTACCTGCAACTTTTAATGCCAGCTCCATCCCTTGCCCTGAAGGAGCAACGCCTGAAATCAAGCCCATCATTTCAGCCGTGTTCGCATCTATCATATCACCAGTTAGGAGTAAGTGCATCGCCTTGGATTTGCCGATATACCGAACAAGTCGTTGAGATCCACCATAACCTGGGACTACACCAAGATTAATTTCAGGTTGACCAAATCGTGCGCAATCTTCAGCGAGTCTGATATGGCATGCCATTGCCAATTCACAACCACCTCCAAGCGCATATCCTTTCACCATTGCTATTACGGGAATAGAAAACTGCTCTATAGCATCATATACGGCATGTCCTTTTTGGGAGAGGGCCTGGCCTTCTTTTGATGAGTAGGATGGAAATTCGGTGATATCGGCGCCTGCGGCAAATGCTTTTTCTCCAGCTCCTTTTAAAATAATGGCCCTAATATTAGTAAGATCTTCCTTCTTGTCAACAAAAATTCTATTCAGCTCATTCATCACTTCTGAGTTGATGGCGTTTAGTGCTTTTGGTCTATTAATTGTTAGAATGAGAATTCTTTCCTGCCGTTCGATTAGAATAACTGATGCCATAAAAACTATGAATTTTAAGAGGTGGGCAAAGGTATGAAAATCGAAGTGTGTGTATTATTAAATAATGAGCTTAAGAGTTTACATAGCTCGATTCATCCTTTGTGGCTAATACGCAAACATGATCAAAATATTTTTCAATTTGACCACTTTAAGCAAACATAATAAATAATTGATTATCAATTATCTATGCATCAAAACGATCAAAAATATCGAGATGCCCCGCCACTATGGGTTAAACCCCTTGATTTTTCGAGATTCGAATTGTATCCTTTTTTGAAACTTTAGCCTGTCAAACGTAGTTTGAACTTTACGCTCTTTGAAAAAATGGGACTGAATTGGAATCGACAGGAATGAAGTCGATTTAGTAAGCATGTCGGGGAATGATCACTCACCCCGTTAACAAATGGTAATCGAACCAATAATTGGCAATACTAACATTGCTTTGGCTGCATAATCTAGGATTATAAAGCCTTTTTGCGCCGCACTTGACGCCTGATACACAGTGCGCTCGCAAATCAACAAACCCTCAGGCTAGATATGATGGACTTCCCGACCATTTGTCGAAATCAAGGGAAACTATTCGAAGTAGGCCGTCAACCTGCCAATCTCGGATGTATTAAAAGGTGGACTAAACATGTAGAAAGCTAAGTTGAGCATTGTCTGGACCCGGGTTCGAATCCCGGCAGTTCCACAAAAATGGTATTGCATCGATAATGACGATAGAAAAACTTTCGGTCCTTTTGACCTTTGCCCAAAACGAACGATTCAGTATAAGTAGGAAGGTAAAATCAAATCTACGGTATCAGGCTATTTTCATTGCCGTTGGAGCAGCTATTCTGAGCAATTATCAAGGCATAAGTCTGGAAGAAACAGCAATACCTTTTTTCGGATCTGAAATAAAACTGAAGTTCCTTGTACCCTTGATCCCAATAATTTTGGTTTACCAATTCATTTCATTTGGATACCTGCTAGCTCATTACATTAATAACGGCAAGGCGATCAAGGTTCTCATGGATAATTTAATATCAATTGACGCTGAAAACCAGTCTCACCTCGATGGGCCGGAAAGACTCTATTTTCCAGAGGAACATATCAATCTTTTCGACCATATGGCCAGATCGTTTTCCTTATTCGAACCATTTTATCGTCCTGAAATTTTCAATCAAGGTGGAAAACCGCTCAGAATGTTTTTCAATTTTATAGTTATCGCTTTCATTGTAATCAATCATGGTCTGGTCTACATTTTTCTTCACTTTATTTTTCCTACCAACTGGGTAGCACTCGTAATGTGTAGTTTAACCGTAACCCTGTACTTTTTTTTATATCGTCATTTTGCGCATGCGCGAGACGATGTTCCTTCTACAAAGATTTTCGTGCGATTTGCCGTAGGATTCGAAATTATAACCTTTCTTCTCTTAAACACCTGCTTGATATTTAAGCCAGAGTTCTTGCTATAATTAAATTGAGCGATGTCTCCATGAGCAGAAGAGCCGAGACTAACCTTTTATTGACGCTGTTGATTTTTCTTAATCATCAACTTCAAAGATGAAAATCAAGAAAAGTTGCAGAATTATGTGGCCAAAACGATATTGCTCCGTCATAAAGCCATTCTTTAAACTTTAAACTTTTCATAAATGGATTTAGCACAAGAACTTAAAGCGCTTACAGCGATGGCCGTGCAATGGGCACCAAAGTTGCTCGGAGCCATTCTTATACTTATTATTGGATTTTGGGTCGTTGGTCGGGTTATGAAATTGATTGGACATCGAATGAATAAAGCCGAACTCGATCCGGATGTACAGCCTTTCTTAAAATCGCTCATCAGTGTTTTACTAAAAGTTCTTGTTGTAATCACCGCTGCCGGAGTGGTTGGAGTAGAAATTACAGCATTTGCCGCTCTTTTGGCTGCTGCTGGTCTCGCCATTGGAATGGCCCTTCAGGGTACACTCGGCCATTTTGCTTCAGGCGTAATGATTTTGATTTTTAAACCGTACCGCGTTGGTGACTTGGTTGATATTCAGGGGCAAGTCGGACACGTCGATGAAATCCAAATATTTAATACAGTCCTGACATCTTTGGACAATAAAAAGGTAATCATTCCAAATGGTATCGCGACTAGTGGGGTTATGACGAACCTAAGTGAAAAAGGAAAACTGCGCGTCGACTTACAAGTGGCTGTGCCCTATGAAGAAGACCTTTTAAAAATGAAGCGAATAATTCGAGATGCAATCGATACCGTTGAACACAAACTGGACGATGAACCCACGGTTGAGGTAAATAAATTTGGTGAGCACAACATTGTCTTAGACGTGCGACCCTACGCTTCTCCGGAAAAATATTGGGATGTCTATTACGGAACCTACGCAGCAATCAAAAATGCATTTGCCAAAAACAATGTTCCGGTCGCCTATGAAAAACGAATAAGCCTCACTGCCTAGAGCATTGCAACTTATCTACAAATGGTCCGTTGATCTATCAATGGGCCATTTGTGATTTGAGCAATGTCTTTGCGGACATCCGTGCGATTATGTATGCGACCGCGATAATTATTCAATCCACGCTAAACCAGTATGCCCGAAGGAACAATCACGTTTCGGCCTTGCCAAATTTCCTTACATTTGGCGCGTAAAGGTGCAAGGTGTCAAAGGGCTGTGACGCCCCGCACCAATACCTTTTAATCATCAATCCATATAAGTCACTTTATGATCGACAACAAAAAGGTAGTGGTTGTCATGCCGGCCTATAATGCAAGTTTGACACTCAAAAAAACGTACGACGAAATACCTTTTGATGTCGTCGACGACGTCATACTTGTAGATGATTGCAGCAACGACGGCACGGCAAAGTTGGCTGAAGAAATTGGCATCAAGCACGTTCTGCAACACGACTCGAACAAAGGTTATGGAGGAAATCAAAAAACCTGCTATACGAAAGCGCTTGAGATCGGGGCGGACATTATTATCATGGTGCATCCGGATTACCAGTACACGCCAAAGTTGATCCATTCAATGGCCTATACGATTGCGAATGACGTGTATCCTGTCGTTTTGGCGTCAAGGATATTAGGAAAGGGCGCATTAAAAGGTGGTATGCCAATGATTAAATACATTGCTAATCGACTTTTGACATTTTTCCAAAATGTTCTTATTAATCAAAAATTGTCTGAATATCATACAGGATATCGTGCCTTTTCGAAGGAGGTCTTTGCTAAAATTGACATCCTTAAAAATTCTGACGACTTTATTTTTGACAATCAAATGCTTTGCCAATTATTTATGGCAGATTATGAGTTAGCAGAAATCACTTGCCCTACGAAATATTTCGACGAAGCCTCTTCTATCAACTTTGCCAGAAGTTGTACATATGGCTTGGGGGTTATAAAAACTTCATTGCTTTATCGGCTACATAAATGGGGTATATATAAATCAAAAATTTTCGATTTAAAAGGATAAATACTGTGAGCAAGAAAAAAAATAAGGTAAGTCCGATTAAAAGTTCTCATCCAAAAAAAACAAAACTTAAAAAAGAGACGATCGGTAAGCGTGATAATAAAATGGCCAAATTTGGCTTTCCACTATTACTATTCATTCTGTTTATCCTTATTTATCAATACATTTTCAATAGCACACTAAATACAAACGGAGACAATTATGCATATATCAATTACGCATCAGCTATACTCGATGGACACGGTTATGCAGCTCCGAACACACCTCAATACAAACCCACAAATTGGTTTCCTCCTGGGTATTCATCTATGCTTGCCGTATTGATGTCCGTTTTTGGAAAAAATGTTTTCATATTAAAATTATTCAATGGCTTTCTATTCTTTGGAATATCAATTTTAATATATAAAATATTCTCCGAAATTACCGAAAAGCCAACTTTACCAGCAGTTGTCGGTGCATTAATATTGTGTAATTTCGGCCTACTCAGGCTTTCGACTCAAATAATGTCAGAGGTACCTTTTTCATTTTTTTCCATACTGGCGGTATACTGCACAATAAAATTAAGGAACACAAAGGAATTTCTGCGTTCTCGGTATTTCTATCTTATGATCCTATCAGTGGCAATTGCCTACTATACAAGAAGTGTCGGTATTGTCTTGATCGCGAGTATTTTCCTTTACTTAATGATTCAAAAAAAATGGAAAGTCGCAGGAGGATTTATCGCGGGTGTGGGAATACTGTATCTTCCGTGGATCATTCGTAATTCCATACATGGTATTGAAGGTCGATATGTTGGCACCATAATGACCGTAAATCCATGGCGACCCGAAGCGGGGAAGATATCCTCTGTTGGCGAATTTATAGATAAAATGCAGGTAAATCTA
Source organism: Saprospiraceae bacterium (assembly GCA_028279185.1). Lineage (GTDB taxonomy): Bacteria > Bacteroidota > Bacteroidia > Chitinophagales > Saprospiraceae > JANQSS01. Next base: position 55,648 of record JANQSS010000184.1, read on the forward strand.
TACGACACTGTACTGTCCGGATTTCCGCAATCTATATTTTCATTCTCTGATTTTGCATCTATGTCAACGACGTCATTTTATATTCTAGGCACTATAGTACTTGCGGTTGTTTTATTCGGTGCTTGGCGATTACCTAAAATAAATGTATTGATCTCACTATACATTTTAGGAAACATTGCCATTTTTCTCATTTGGCATGGCGGAAATAGCATTCGATATGTACACCCTTTAAGTCCTATTTTGATATTTTGTTTTTACTACGGGATAGTTGAACTTATTAAAATTATTTTTCTCTCTTTGAAATTGAAAATTCCTTCTTGGCTTCCTTTCTGTTTTTTAGGTGTCATTTTTCTGCACCTACCCCGTCTGGGAGATCTTAACAAAAAATCCAAGGAGCGACTACATCCAGGAATGACCAATTATTTTCAATTAGCAAAGAACTTCAAGACAAAAAACGAAGACGGAGCAGTGGTAATTTGCCGTAAACCAGGGATGTTTCATTATTATTCAAATGCATTCACCTATAATTATAAGTATTCACTTGATGACAAAGAGATAATCGAACGATTCATCAATCAGGATGTGGATTATGTAGTCATCGATCAACTCGGTTACGGCTCGACCAGCCGCTATCTGGTACCGGCCATTCAGAAAAATCAAGAATTATTCAAGACCGTCGAACAATTGGAGAATCCTGACACCTACTTACTAAAATTTGATATAGAGGCTGCGAGAAAGAAATTTGGTCTGTAAGTTGGATTCATTCAGATCATAAGATTGGCTATTAGGACACTTGGCTTTCTCGACCAGCGCGAAATTGATCGAATAATAAACAATATGTCTATTTTCGCATGTAAATATTGGTAATATGAAATATGGATTTGTGGCCACGCTCGCATTGGCTATTTATATATGTACAATTGGTTGTGATAGCAAAAATGTCGAAGAAGACTTTCCAAGTGATCCATGCATGATTCCTTCGGCAACCTACAGCGGAGAAGTCCTCCCAATAATCCGTGAGAATTGTTATAGGTGTCATGATACCGATACGCGATTTGGAGGTGTCTTTTTAGAGGGCTATTCCAACGTGGCGGCGTATGCAAACAATGGCGCACTTATGGGAGTTCTGCGTGGAACCAACGGATATCCTATAATGCCCAATGACGGAGTTTCAATGCTCGAATGTGATATCCTCACCGTGATCCAGTGGATAGATGAGGGCGCGGAAAACAACTGAGAATTTCAATTAAAAACTACGGACAACAAAAAATACAGCAATGCTTCGACTTCTACTAATTTTATTCCTAGGTCTGTCATTAAACCTTCAAGGTCAGGACGCTCTTTCATTGTTGGAGGATAACGACCCCTTCGTGACAGCCTCTTTCAAGACAACGCGTATTATTAACGGGCACTCCATCGAACAGACACACGCGGGTGTGTTGGATGTGCGAATTAATCATCGGTTCGGATTTTTGAATTCTGGGATAGAAGATTTGTTTGGCCTCGATAATGCCTCAGCTCGTATTGGTTTTGACTATGGTATTTCCGATCGCTTAATGGTCGGATTCGGGCGATCAGGATTTAACAAAATTTATGACCTTTTTACTAAGGTAAAGCTCCTGCGTCAGTCAACGGAAGCTACCGGTTCTCCCGTTACAATGTCCATTATGGGTGAGGCTGAAATTACAACATTAAAATATCCCGACCCGGATCGTAATGATGATTTCAGTTCGCGGCTTGATTACGCGGCATCACTATTGATCGCTAGAAAATTTAGTGAAGGTGTTACATTTCAAATTTCACCAACTTGGGTTCATCGTAATTTAGTGGAAACCGCTGTTGAGAATAACGACGTATTTGCATTAGGTATGGGCGGTCGGGTAAAACTTTCTAAGCGACTCACTTTTAATGTAGAATATTTTTATGTGCCTAGCAATCAACTGGCCGATAACTATAAAAACAGTATTGCCATGGGATTTGATATTGAAACAGGTGGTCACGTATTCCAACTTGATTTCACCAATAGCACGGCAATGGTTTATAATGGATTTATCGGAGAAACGACCGGCGACTTTTTCGACGGTGATATCCACTTTGGGTTTAATTTATCTCGTGTATTTACGCTGGCTAAGCCCAAATAAGTAGAAGAATAATTCAAATGCGCCAGAACAAAAAGTATAGATACATACTCCACTGCATATGCCCCTGTCACTTAAGCTTGGATTAAGTAGTTATTGAAAATTAAATAACGTCCAGTATCCCTTTCAAATAAAAAAATCAATTAAAATAAGTGAGCCAAAAATCAACGAGGCCAGGCCATTTGTCGTAAAAAACGCTCGATCTATTTTCGTTAAATTATCCTCCGAAATCAATTGATGTTGATAGATTAATGAAGCGATAAAAAACAACACGCCGACGCTCGATATCCATGAAATCCAATCAACCGACTCTGTCAATAGAACGGCCGCTAATATTAAAAATGCAGCAGTTATAACATGAAATACTCGCGATAACCCAAGTGCCCTTCTTCGACCAAGAAACACGGGTAGAGAATGTAATTTTTCAGATTTGTCAAATTCATCATCCTGCAAGGCATAAATAATATCAAACCCCGCAACCCAAAAGACGACAGCAAATCCAATTAAAATTACCGGGATTGAGAATGCATTTGTTACAGCCACATATGCCCCAATTGGTGCAAGGCCTAAGCCAATTCCCAAAATAACGTGGCATAATGCTGTAAATCTCTTGCTGTAACTGTAAATAAAAATTACAAACAAAACAATAGGAGAAAGATACAGACAAAGCGAATTGATCAGTCCCGCAGAAATGACAAAACAGATGGACATTCCAATTACAAAAAAGAGGGCATGCCGCGGCTTTATGATTCCAGCAGGAATCTCACGATTGGACGTTCGCGGATTCCTCGAGTCAATCTGTCGATCAATATATCTATTGAACGCCATGGCGGCAGAGCGCGCAAATATCATGCACATCAGGACCAAAATTAAAATAGTACTGTCGAATCCTCCAGCATGGCTAGTCCCAATAATGAATCCTATTAGCGCAAAAGGCAATGCGAAAATCGTATGGCTAAATTTTATTAATGAGAGATATCTATTCACGTCATTAAGTAACAAAAAAGCCTGGACAAAAGATGTCCAGGCTCTCAATATTATTTCAATTAATCTTACTTAGACTCTACTTCCTTAGCGGCTGGCTTTTTAGCTGCTGGTTTGGGTGCATTCGGATCTGCTTTTACATTAGCTTTGATCGTCAATCGAGTAGAAGAAGGTTGAGTGTTGGCTACTACGTTGACAAATTTTTGATCTGGCTTCCCTTCAGCCTGGCCTTTGCTTTTTCCACGAGAATTGTATTCAACAGTTATTTCACCACCATCACCAGGAGCGATTGGGTCTTTCGGGCATTGAGGGACCGTGCAACCACAAGATCCTTTACAGTTCGAAATGATAAGTGGCTCACTGCCCGTGTTTTTGAATTTAAATGTGTGGCGAACTTTGTCACCATCCATTATCGTTCCAAAATCGTAGGTAACATCATCAAATTCAATAGATGTTGTTGGTCCTGCAGGAACTGCAGGTTCGTCTTTCTTTGCGCTGGCAACTTCTTTTACTTCAGCATTGGTTTTCTTTGCCGATACGGCTGCTTCAGCATTTTCAGTCGTGCTATCGACTTTGTCTGATTGGCAAGATGTCAACGCAAACACACCGAGAAGCATAGCACCAAGGAGGAGATTAAATACTTTCATGATTATTTCTTTTTTACAATTGATAATGACCCAAAAGTAGGTCATAAAATTGGGGGTACAAGGGCTGTAAACCTGAATAACAACGGGTTAACATTTGATTTGGAAATTTACGATGTCCTTGAAACGGATAAATTTCAGACTACACTTGATGTACATTTGCCGATATTTGACAAACCACATAAATCTCTATGATATGCTACGAAATGGACTTTTAGCCATCCTCCTAATTTGCTTGTTGAATTCATGCCAGCAAGATGTTACCGACAACACATCACCATCAGATGTCGGGGCAATGGATCTCTCAGGCTATGAAACAGAGGAACTCCCAAACGGCGTGTTACGCGCTCTCAGAAAAGACAATAATGGCCTTGTTAAAGAAGAGGGATATATCGTAAACGGCAAAAAAAGTGGTATTTGGACAACATACATCGAAGATCGGGCTGAAAGTATTACCTCCTATGTAGGCGGAATATTAAATGGTAAAACGTTCATGTTTGACCATCGTCGTCAAATAATCGAAGAAAAAACATACGTCGACGGTAAATTGCATGGTAAGCAAGGAACGTACAAGTTTGGCCGTCCGAAACTCGAGGAGTATTATGTGCGTGACACACGTCACGGTCCTTATAGGAAATACTTTGAATCAGGAAAAGATCAAGGTAAAATAAGTCAATCAGTAGATTACGTTAATGGAAAAATTGACGGAAAAGTACGCCACTTTAATGGGGATGGAGAGGTCACAGTTGAGTACAATTATAAAAACGGTGAAAAAATATCTGGCGGAATTGTCGAATAGCGACTTTCCGTTAATCCGCTATGTCACTTTACCCACTTCAAATAGATCTACTCAAGTACAGCAAGTCTTTGCGCATTCAAACGATTGGCGAAAAACAAGTTGTGTATGACATATGTCGAAGACAATTTGTTCATTTTACACCAGAAGAATTCGTTCGTCAATTGTTTATCGCATATCTAATCCATGATTTAGATATCGGTAAAGGGCGCATCTCCGTTGAAAAACAGCTAATGAACTATCAAAGCAATCGATTCGACATTGGGGTTCGGCGAGCTGATGGCGCTTGGAGCATGCTTATTGAATGTAAAAGCTTCAAGGAGAGCCTTTCGAATGAAGTTCTTTTACAAATAGGAAAGTACAATAATACAATCGAGGCTGATTTTATGATCGTTACAAATGGGAAAAAAAATTACATCTGGTCTAAAGCCAATCTTTGGTCAGCCGATTCACACCTAACCGATTTTGCCAAATTGCTGTAGCTCTTGTTTCTTGGGTTTTAAGTCCCCCTTCTCTATCTTAGCCATTCATTAAAAACAATACATGTCAAACTCCAAAATCCTCGTCACTGGCGCTAGTGGACAAGTCGGGCAGGTCCTGTACCGGCATTTGGTTGGCTTACATGGTGAAGATCATGTTGTGGCATCAGACATTCATCAGCTCGATGGATTTTCAATTTTTGAATACATGGACATCACCAACCAACATCGCATTCGTGAGGTGATCCAGCGGCATAAAATAGATGAAATTTATCATCTGGCAGCGATTTTATCGGCAAATGCCGAACAGAATCCAACGCGGGCATGGAATATTAATATGAGTGGCTTGCTGAATATATTAGAGGCGGGAGTTGAATTTAGTATTAAAAAAATATTTTTTCCGAGTTCCATTGCAGTCTTTGGAAATCACGCCAACCTCGACATGACAGATCAATTCGATGCTCAGCATCCAACGACGCTATATGGAATTAGTAAGTCGGCCGGAGAAAATTGGTGTCAATATTATGCGGAAAAATATGATTTGGATATTCGATCATTACGCTATCCGGGAATCATTGGCTATACAACCTTGCCTGGAGGTGGTACTACAGACTATGCTGTGCATATTTACCATGAAGCGCTAAAGCAGAAAAAATACGAATGCTATGTTCATGCAGATACGGTCATGCCCATGATATACATGGATGATGCGCTTCGGGCAACAAGTGAATTAATGGCTGCGCCAAAAAAGAATATTTCTATTCGAACATCGTACAATATTCAAGCCATATCTTTTTCACCATCCGAAATTGCTGATTCCATTTCCACTTATATACCTGATTTTGAAATGTCATATAAAATAGATTTTCGACAAACAATTGCAGATAACTGGCCTAGGCGACTGAATGATCAATACGCGCAGAACGACTGGGGTTGGGCGCCGAGATTTGACTTAAATAAAATGACTAAAGAAATGTTGGAAAATTTAACTCTTCAGCCAACAATTAATTAAATAGCAAAAGATTAACAATGTTTTCAAACGTACGGAGTCAATTAAAAGCCGAATTAGATGAAATTAAAGATGCAGGCCTTTACAAGGAAGAACGCGTCATCACGACGCCGCAATCCGCTGACATAATTGCACAACCGGGTGGTGAGGTTATTAATTTTTGCGCAAATAATTATTTGGGTTTATCCTCTCACCAGGCGATAATTGAAGCAGCAAAATCAACAATTGATTCACATGGATTTGGCCTGTCATCCGTCCGTTTTATTTGCGGAACACAGGATATTCATAAATCACTTGAACAAAAGATAGCAGCATTTTTGGGCATGGAAGATGCCATCCTTTATGCTGCTGCTTTTGATGCAAATGGCGGCCTTTTTGAACCCCTTTTAACCAAGGATGATGCTGTCATTTCAGATCAACTCAATCACGCATCGATCATAGATGGAATTAGACTGTGCAAGGCCCAACGGTATCGCTATCTCCACAATGATATGGCCGATCTCGAAGAACAATTGAAGCAAGCATCAGGCGCAAGACGTCGACTTATTGCAACGGATGGTTCCTTTTCAATGGACGGAACAATAGCACAGTTGGATAAAATATGTGACCTGGCCGACAAATATGATGCCATGGTCATGATTGATGAATGCCATTCAACTGGATTTATTGGCAAAACAGGACGAGGTGTTCATGAATATTGCAATGTCATGGACCGTATCGATATAATAACAGGAACATTTGGCAAGGCCTTAGGAGGCGCCTCTGGTGGTTTTACCGCTGCGCGCCGAGAAATTGTTGATATGCTCCGCCAACGATCGCGACCGTATTTATTTTCGAATACGGTTGCTCCTTCAATTGTAGGCGCTTCCATAAAAGTGATCGACTTACTAACCTCATCGACACATTTAAGGGATAAATTGGAATTAAATACGAAAAGGTTCAGGGATAATATGACGGCAGCTGGGTTTGATATTATACCTGGTGTGCATCCCATTGTTCCTATAATGTTATATGATGCAAAGTTATCTCAGCAGTTTGCGCGTGCTCTACTTGATGAAGGCATATATGTAATTGGGTTTTTCTTTCCCGTAGTACCTAAAGGGAAGGCGAGAATTCGGGTTCAAATTTCCGCTGGCCACGAATTTCACCATATTGATAAAGCTGTGGCTGCTTTTACTAAAGTTGGTAAGGCATTAAATGTTATTCAATAAATCTAAAACCTGCCTTTATCAAGAAAATTTATAAAATAGTAATCATTCTCTTTTTCCCTGTATTTATTTTTCATTGCAAACAGTCAAATATCGTTGCCGTAGATGAGGAGCCATACACGATCAATCATGTTACTAAAAGCAGCAATGCAATGGTGGTTTCTGCAAATCCGCTGGCTTCTGATATCGGCATAACCATTCTAAAAAAAGGTGGAAATGCGGTTGACGCAGCTGTAGCCGTGCAATTTGCACTGGCCGTGTGTTATCCACGAGCCGGCAATATTGGGGGTGGAGGTTTCATGATCATTAGAGAGGCTAACGGTAGTGCACATGCACTAGACTATCGTGAAGTTGCGCCAGTAGAAGCACATCGCGACATGTACCTCGATAGTCTTGAAGATGTTATTCCCGAATTGAGTACAAAGGGCCACCTTGCTGTTGGCGTGCCAGGAACCGTCTATGGTATGTTTGACGCATGGAAGAAATTCGGAAGGATTGAGCAGTTTTCTGATCTAATTCAACCTGCAATTGATTTGGCAAGTAAGGGTTATTTAATAAATACAGCCGAAAAAAATAGATTCAATCAGTATCAATCAGATTTCGTAAAATTCCACGATAAATCGTCACCATTTTTAAAAATAGACTGGAAAGTCGGTGATAAACTGGTTCAGCCAGACTTGGCTGAAACGCTACAACGAATTGCTGTTGCGGAAGGGCCTGATGGATTTTACGAAGGTAAAACCGCGGATTTAATTGTTGCCGAAATGAAACGCGGAAATGGAATCATCACTCATGATGATTTACGCAGTTATCGATCAAAGTGGCGCGACCCTCAAATTGGATATTATAAAAATAATAAGGTCATCAGTATGCCACCACCTTCCAGTGGTGGAATTGCCCTACTTCAACTATTGGAAATCGTTGAGCAATATCCCTTAGATGAATTGGGCTACCACTCCGTAGACTACATACATTTAATAGTTGAAGCGTGCCGTCGAGTCTATGCAGATCGTGCTCAATATTTGGGAGACCAAGATTTTGTCAATGTCCCGGAAGAAATGCTACTCGACTCTGTTTATTTAATGGAGCGAATGAATAATTTTAACAATGAAAATGCTACCAAAAGCACGGATATTGGCGCTGGTGATTTTGAATTAAAAATGGAAAGTTTTGAAACTACACATACCAGCGTAGTGGATGAAAATGGAATGGCCGTTGCTGTTACAACTACCTTGAATTTAAATTTTGGCTCGAAAGTTCTTGTTAATGGAGCAGGTTTTTTCCTAAACGATGAGATGGATGATTTTAGCGCAAAGCCAGGTGTCCCGAATGCCTTTGGCCTCATTGGGAATGAAGCAAATGCAATTGAGCCGGGGAAACGGATGCTTAGTTCTATGACCCCGACAATTGTGGAAAAAGATGGAAAACTAAAGCTGGTATTGGGGACTCCTGGAGGTAGCACAATTATTACCTCGGTTTTTCAAGTAATACTTAATGTGCTTGATCACGGTATGCCACTTGACGAAGCCGTATTTGCCAGGCGATTTCATCATCAATGGTTACCTGATCTTATTATGACAGAGGCCAATATGTGGAATCAGAATTTGCGTGATACATTAACTAAGCGGGGGCATAAGCTTTCTGAGCGTGGACGCATAGGTCTGATAAAAGCAATTGCGATTGAAGAAGATGGAACACTAATCGGTGTAGGTGATAATCGTTCAGACGATCATGCCAGTGGCTATTGAGAGACAGCGCAGCAATTGGGTTACGGAATTTTTAACAATCTAATATTTTTAGACAGTAGCGTTTAAAAGTCGGCCAGATTTACTCTACTGCACCAAAGGCGAATTGGACAATATTTGCACCCATATCCAATGCTTTTTTTCGGATATCGGGAGGATCATTATGAACAGCTTCATCTTCCCAACCATCTCCTAAATCGCATTCATACGTGTAAAGGCATATTAATCGCCCTTCAAAAAAAAGTCCAAATGCCTGCGCTGGGTTTTCATCATGCTTGTGGATTTTCGGAAGTCCTGATTTAAATGCTTCGAATTGCTTATAAATTATGTGCTCATCAGGTAGCTCCACAAATTCTAATTCTGGAAATACCGATTTCATCGCGGGCCGCACAAAAGGATCCATCCCATAATTATCATCAATATGTAAAAATCCACCTCCAATTAAGTACGTTCTTAAATTCTCCGCTTCAGCAGAAGAAAAAACCACATTTCCATGACCTGTCATGTGAATGAATGGATAATTAAATAAGTCAGCGCTACCCACTTCAACTGTGGCATAGTTAGTTTTTAAATCCATGTCCAATTGCTGGTTGCAATAACTTGACAAATTTGTCAAGCTGGTAGGATTTGCATACCAATCGCCGCCGCCATTGTATTTAAGAAGACCTAATTGAAGATCCGATTGGCCAATTGCCATAGTTGCAATAGAAATGAAAATTAGTGTAAAACGGTATCTGGTCATTTTTTGATTATTATTCGTTTGTTTTGCACCATAGCGATTGCCATTATTCCGGCAGTTTCTGTCCGCAGTCGATTTTCGCTCAGGCTCACTGGAATAAATCCATGTTGCGTGGCCGTTGCGTATTCTTTATCGGTGAAATCACCTTCAGGACCTATGGCGACGATCACGTTACCTGACATTTCCTGCTCGACTAACGTCGGATGGCTACCTTCAATTTTGCCAATGTACTTGTGTTCATAATTGAGTGCACTTGTTTGTAAGAACGAATTGAACGATGTCATTTCATGAATCCGAGTTAAGTGGAGTCGGAAACATTGTTTCATTGCGGATACAGCAAGTTTATTGAGTCGCTTAGTCTTAAATTCCTTTCGCATCGTTCGTTCCGTTTTAACGAGGTATAAGTCCGTCAAACCCATCTCGACACCCTTTTCTAACAGGTCTTCGATCCGAGATGCGCTTTTTGTAGGAGCTACAACTATTGACAACCTCCTCGTCTCTTCAAGTCTTCGTATCTTTTTTAATGGTTTGAAAATAGCACCCGATCTATTTAGTTGTAATATCTCCGCCTGCCATAGATCGCCATCACCGGCTGTAATGTAGGCCAGCTCACCAACGGATTTTCGCATGACTTTGCTTAAGTGCCTGGATTCATTATCGTCTGCTAAAGCTTGATTTTCATTTATCGTGTGAACAAAATACAATTGCATGCAGCTGATGTGTTAACGTAAAAAAATAGCCCGTGGTCAAATTCGACCAGTAACTTCCTTTAAACGCGGTGAAAACGCGAATTTAACGATTGAATTGTACCTTTGGCCGACTTTTGGGAACTGAATGTCAACTCAGATGTTTATGCCCTTGGAATCATAATCACAAATTGAATGAGTACAATGATCATGATCGCTCAGTTCTTTCTGAGCCTCAGTCTACTTATAGTTTTGCATGAAGCTGGGCATTTTTCAGCAGCTCGGTGGTTCAATACACGTGTTGAAAAGTTTTATCTCTTCTTTGACCCCTGGTTTTCCTTGATCAAGAAAAAAATCGGTGATACTGAGTATGGAGTAGGTTGGCTGCCTCTGGGAGGCTATGTAAAAATAGCCGGAATGATTGACGAAAGTATGGACAAAGAGCAAATGAAAGGCCCCGTTCAACCTTGGGAATTTCGTGCTAAGCCAGCATGGCAGCGCCTAATTATTATGCTTGGTGGAGTCATTGTTAATTTCCTCCTTGGATTTCTAATTTTTGCTATGATGCTTTGGTATTGGGGCGAATCTTATGTCGCCTCATCGGAGGCAAAGGACGGAATATTTGCTTTGGAAGAAGGCAAGAAATTAGGGTTACAAGATGGTGACAAAATTATTTCTACTGGAGATTTTCCGTTCGACCGATTCGAGGATCGTGATGTTATAAATCACATAATTTTGGATGACGCCCGTAGCATAAAAGTAAATCGTGCCGGAAAGGAAATATCAATTCCTGTGGCTCCGGAAACCGTGAAATATTTTGCGGGGTCTAAATTTAAGGGAAAAAGGTTATTTGAGCTACCCTACCCTTTTATTATTAAAGAAGTGGCAGGCGGTAAACCGGCCAAAGAAGCCGGTATTATTCCGGGTGATAAAGTCATTGGTATTAATGGTCAAAAAATGGAACAAGGGTCTGTTATTCTGGCAGAGATTGCCAAGTACAAATCTTCTCCCATGTCAGTCACTATTAAGCGTGGTAATGAAGTAAAAGAAATAAACCTCACAACGACAAAAAATGCGACCATAGGCGTGACGCTGGGAATACCCGATGATTATTATGAATTATCATATAAGCGCTATGGTTTTTTCGAATCTATACCGGCCGGTATTAAAGAAGGAATTGGAGTATTGACTACACAATTTAAAGCAGTTGGTAAAATGTTCGATGGCACGCTTGATGCAGCTGAAAGTCTTGGCGGGCCTATAGCCATAGCCAAAATATTTCCAAAAGAATGGAATGCCAAAGCCTTTTGGAAACTCACTGCAACTTTATCTATGATATTAGCTTTTATGAATTTACTTCCTATTCCAGCACTGGATGGAGGTCATGTAATGTTTTTGTTGTGGGAGATGATTTCTGGCCGAAAACCGAGTGACAAGTTCATGGAAATTACGACTTTAATTGGATTTATTATTTTGATGGCATTCATGATACTATTATTTGGAAACGACATTAGACGGGAGATATTAAATTGGTAAATTATTTTCATTTATTGGATATTCCGATATCGTTGTCGATCGATAAGTCGGATTTAAAACGACGTTTTTATACGCTGTCACGTCAGTATCATCCCGATATTAATTCAGCACAAGATCCTGAAGCGTATGTTGAATTACTCGAAAAATCAGGGCAGGTTAACGACGCGTACAAAACACTTTTAGATGATAATATGCGATTAAAGCATTACTTGCTTATCCACAATGTCGTTCTTGACGCAAATGAAACGTTATCCCCCTCATTTTTAATGGAGATGATGGAATTAAACGAGACAGTCATGGAATTGAACCAAGACGCAGCCGGGCGCACCGAAGTGTTGTCAAACCTGAAAACGCGTGAAGCATTAATTCAGAAAAAGATTATGAAAATTGATGAAGTCATAGGGTATGACAAACCTGGAGAACAGCATTTACTGGATCTTAAGGGCTTGTATTTTCAACAAAAATACATGTTGCGCATCCGAAAGAATTTGAATAGTTTTGTCGACGAATAGAACGACGAAGGTTGTTCATCATTTCTCAGTCTTAGGGCTGAGCAGGTCAGCTGCTACCGCCTGACTTGAACGTATGCCGAAGTGGCGGAATTGGTAGACGCGCTGGATTCAAAATCCAGTTCTGGCAACAGAGTGCGGGTTCGATTCCCGCCTTCGGTACTCTTACTTATTTAAACAATAATGTTCATAAGAATGGTAATTGCGCATGAAAAATCATGTGCCAATACCGTATCATCCGCCCCGTCCCAATTCTTACTAAATCTGTGATTCTTAGCTAAAATTTATGAACCCTCGAAGGGATGAAAAATTAAAGTTTTCGACCCTTTCCAAAGGAATGAGCGTACGTTTGCATGGACGAGGGGCAATTATCTCGGAGTCACTTTACATTTCCACATTTTTTTAAGCCGGCAATCCCATATAATTACTAGGTTTTAAATCGTCACCGAGGCTATCAAGTTCTTCAATGTTGGATGTTCACTTCCACCTTTTGGTTCAATCGTTACGTTGAGGCTGCTTGCTTCGGGTCGATATGGAATTTTGAAAATTTCTCCAGGATGGTCTGGTATTATATCCATGCTAATCATCTCACCATCAATGTCCGCCCATAATTGCAAACATTGGTTTACTGGCAATTCCGGAAGATTTAAAACATGGATGTGTGTGGTGGCGGCTTCCCGATTAATGTATGCCACCATGTTTAGTCGCAAAGAAGAGTTTGATAAGCCATATGGCCTGGCATTCGCATCTCCAAAAATTTCCATATTGGCTTGCAATCGTTCCTGCTCCTTTATGCCTTCATCACACTGTTCCTTAAGTTGTTGATAGGCCGTCTTCAAATCATCATGCTGTTTACTAAGAGTTCCCATTCTGTGATAAGCGTAATAGAGTAAACAAAGAAAACTGGCCGCAATTGCAAGCCATTTCCAATTACCACTGTTCCTTCTGATCATCCCGGGCTTACTACCCTTTTCTAAATTCGAAACCTCATCCAGAATTTTTTTCCTGACAATCGGAGGGGGAACGGCAGCCATTTTTTGTGCCAATTCGATCAAATTATTCTGAAGGTTACTGTAAGCTGCACGGACTTCCTCGTTCTCATCAATAAATCGTTCGACCTCGGCCTTATCCGATTCAGAAATGGTTCCTAACACATATTCTTCCAACAACCCGGATTTGAGAAATTCATCTATCTTCATACCCTTCATACTGCAATTAATATCAATAACAGCATTGTCATGGAATCGGCCAATGCTTCTTTTAATTCACGAAGTCCAATCCTGAGTCTCGTTTTCACCGTGCCCAGTGGAATGTCCAGATCTTCACTCACCTCAACCTGAGTTAGTCCTCGAAAGTAAATTGCTATAAGCACTTCTCGGTACTTGCAATTCAGTTTTGCTAATACTTTTGTCAAATTATCCACAGCCTCTTTTCCGCTCAGATTTTCATCAATATATACGTTTGAATACTCCTTATGGATCTCAGCGCCAGATTGTTTATTTAATGATCTCAATTTATCTATCGCTGTATTTCGGCAAATACGTAATAACCAGGTAAATAGTTTCGACCGTTTTTCATCATATTGCTCTGCATTTCTCCAAATCTTCACAAAGCTATCCTGAAGTACATCCTGCGCCAAATCATCGTCACGTAAAATGGCTTTTACAACGCCGTACAGGTTTGCAGAATAATTATCATAGATCAAGGCGACAAAAGCTTTGTCTTTAGCCCGTATCAATTCAACAATTTCTTTTTCAATCAATTTATTCAGCGAAAATTTATGGGAAACAATATTAACAAAATTTTAAGAATAACCTGAAATCCAATCTACAATCCGCTCCGTAAGTATGTCGAAATTAAAATTATTCATTAAAATTATTAACATGAAAATCTCCCAAATCGTATTAAGTCTCTCATTGTTGATGTCATCGACAATTATTTTTGCGCAATGTTCAACAAATCAACACCAACCTTCTCATGTTACGAATGTATCCTGGTCTCACCATCGGGATATTGTCGACATAGCAGCCTCAAACGAAAGCTTATCGACATTGGTAACTGCTGTTCAGGCCGCGGATTTAGTTTCAACCTTAAAAGCAGATGGGCCCTATACGGTTTTTGCACCGGTTAACTCCGCATTTGCCAAACTACCTGATGGTGTATTGAATTCTCTACTTGAACCCGGGAATAAAAAGAAACTGTCCGAAATACTTACTTATCACGTCGTTGCAGGAAAGTTTAAGGCAGCAGAAGTCCTCAATGCAATACAAGCATCTCCAAAAGGCTCTTTCGCCATTAAAACAGTAAGTGGTCAAACATTAAAGGCAATGTTGCGAAGTGGAACAGTTGTATTAGAAGATCAAAACGGCAATTTCGCTGCTGTAACCAAACCAGATGTTAACGCTTCAAATGGCGTAATTCATATTATCGATTCCGTCGTTTTGCCTAAGTAATTTATTAGAAAAAGTGTAGCAGTGTTGGGTATGATTCATTTAATTGTGTACCCAACATTGCTTTTTATTTGATCGAGTTGTCAAATAATACTGATGGCTGTCGAAATCTAGTTGTTTGATCAAAAATAATTGACCTGAAGTCTATGACAGTATGGCAAACGGAAAAATAAGATTCCAACATTATTGAAAATGAAGCAATTCAAATAAACGTCCGTGCGGTCCGACGATTAATCCGAATTGGGAATTTACATTCTCAAAACCCTGCGGAAATAAGAAATTTTATGAACTTTTAAATAAAATTGAAGGTCTCAAAACAACCGTTGATTTACTTCAACTATCGGAAAAAGGTATAAACCGCACTCCAAATGTTTGTGAGGTACTTACGGTATGTTCACTACCTTTATTAGATGATACAACACAAATATTTGCATCTGGCATCATATCCCCGGGGTTTTCATTTAATTACAGATAGTGTTTTACAGGCAATTGGAGACTTACCAAAAACAGGTTTACTACACCTTTTCATTAAACATACTTCTGCAGGATTGACCATTAATGAAAATGCGGATCCATCCGTTCGTGTAGATTTCGAAAGCATATTGAATGATATTGTGCGCGAAAACTTACCTTACTTAACCCATACCTTGGAAGGTCCAGACGACATGCCAGCGCATGTCAAGTCTGCCTTAGTTGGCTCTTCTGTAAGCATACCCATAGTGGATTATAAGCTCGAACTCGGAACTTGGCAGGGCATTTATTTGTGTGAGTTTAGGAACCACGGCGGAAGCCGAAAACTGGTTGCGACAATGATCGGCGAATAATGGCCAAATTTTACTTTATCGTGTTGGCAAACGATTCAAAAAATTTAATTGAATCCGGATTGCGCATTGCTCCAATATTTAATGAAGCCGAAGTTGATAAACCCATTAGCACTTTCTTCACAGGAGCTTCCATTTTTTTACCACTTATTGTGTATGGGATGTCGGGTACGGCAACTATTTCGTCGGGTACATGTCTTGGAGTATAGGTAGAACGGAGGTTATTTTTAATTTTATTCTTCAGCTCGTCATCAAGTCGATGGCCATCATTTAAAACAATGAACAACGGCATATAATGTCTACCTCCGGACAATTCAATATTTACAATAAGTGAATCTTTTAATTCGATCACATCATGGAGTGCACGATAGATTTCACTCGTCCCTATCCTGATACCCTGCCGATTTAATGTTGCGTCTGAGCGACCATATATAATTAACGTATTTCGATCGGTTATTTCCACCCAGTCCCCATGGCGCCATACATTTGGAAACATTTCGAAATAACTGGCTCGATATCGCTCGAATTTTTCATCATTCCAAAAATAAATCGGCATAGAAGGCATAGGTTGTGTTATGACCATTTCACCCACCCGATTGTTTTCATGATTTTTTTGGTCATCCCACGAATAAAGGGCACATCCAAGGGTTCGGCATTGAATTTCCCCTACAAAAACTGGTAATGTGGGGCATCCTCCGACAAACGCTGTGCACAAATCCGTGCCGCCGCTTATAGAGCAAAGCCATATGTCGTTCTTGACATGATGGTATATATATTCGAAGCCTTCTGGTGGTAAAGGAGATCCGGTCGAGCCAATCGAGCGTAGCGAAGTTAAATCGAACTTTTCACCTGGAGATAACTCTTTTTTCATACAAGCGATAATAAAAGGAGCACTCGTGCCCAAGTGGTTTATTTGGCCCTCCTGGACAAATTGCCACATGGCATCAGTCTCTGGAAAGACGGGACTCCCATCGTACAACACTACGGCCGCTCCCATGAGCCAACTTGCATGAACAAAATTCCACATCATCCAACCCGTCGTTGAATACCAAAAAAAACGCTCGCCTTTGTGCACATCGTTATGAAACGCTAAGTATTTCACATGTTCAAGTAATACTCCTCCATGTGAGTGTGTAATTGCTTTGGGAGCTCCCGTCGTACCAGATGAAAATAATATCCAGATCGGATGATTAAAAGGTACGTCTCGCACGATCATTTCCTCCGCTGAAGTCGGGAGTAAATTCCAGGCAGCGGTTCCGAAATTGGGTTCTTTCTGAATAAAAGAAACGACTAGCAAATGATCGGTCTGCTTCAATCGATCAAAAATTTCTAATACAACCGATTCTTTATTGTATGTTTTACCGCCATAGAAATAGCCATCAACCCCAATAAAGACCTTTGGTTGAATCTGATCAAAGCGATCTACTACGCTTTCCACGCCAAAGTCCGGACTACAACTTGACCATATCGCACCTAAGCCTATGGTTGCTAAAAATGCGATCGAAGCTTCAGGAACATTTGGAAGGAATGCCGCTACCCGATCTCCCGGCCCGACTCCACAAGCCAGTAAATATGCCTGCACATTTCGAACTTGTTGCCTCACTTCGGCCCATGTTAACGTCTTAATATTACTTTGTTCGTTTTTATAGACAATGGCGACCTCGTTGTCCTCTGCCAATTGCCATATTCGCTGCGCATAGTTTAATTTAATACCGGGGAACCAGTGCACATTGGGCATCGAACCTGTATAACAAACGTCCAATTCTCCCTTAAAGGGCAAATTGAAATAGTCAAATAGGGACTTCCAAAACGTGTCGCTCTGATCAACGGACCAAGCCCAAAGATCCTCATAGGAATGAATTTCCATGTCGAAGGTGGATTCAACATAGGTGCGATATGCGTAGACATGAGAACGCTCAATTGTATTAGCTGAAGGATTCCAAAGTTCTCGCATGAGCGCTATTTTTTCGAATTTCTAATGAATTTCAAACATAGGCATTCTAGCGTTTCAACCGATGACCTATACAAGAAAAAATTGCAATACTTTTAGGCTTCAATCAAATACAGTCATGTCCAAAATTTCAAAGATTTTAGTCGCCAATCGAGGCGAAATTGCCATTCGCGTCATGCGAACGGCACAAAAAATGAACATTGCAACAGTAGCCATCTATTCGGATGCTGATAGGTCGGCTTGTCATGTTCAATATGCCGACGAGGCTGTGCATGTCGGGCCATCCGAGTCTTCAGCTTCCTATTTGAACATTGAGCGAATAATACATGCCGCAATCGAAACTGGAGCAGATGCCATACATCCGGGCTATGGGTTCTTGAGTGAAAATGGAGAATTTGCAGACCGTATTGCTGATGCTGGTCTGATCTTTATAGGTCCAAGAAGCGAGGCCATACGAACAATGGGCAGTAAATTGGCTGCTAAGGAAGCTGTCAAGCCGCTAGGCGTCCCAATGGTTCCCGGGACGGATTATGCCGTTACATCTTTGGAAGATGCCCAACGGGCTGCGAAGGAGATTGGTTACCCGATTTTGATTAAAGCGTCCGCAGGTGGAGGTGGCAAAGGTATGCGTGTCGTAAGTGAAGCCTCCGATTTAGAAGAACAAATGGATCGAGCGATAAGTGAGGCGACAAATTCCTTTGGTGATGGAAGCGTTTTCATCGAACGGTTTATTCAAAGGCCTCGGCACATCGAAGTACAAGTGTTGTTCGATCAACATGGCAAGGGAATTTATTTATTTGATAGGGAATGTTCTATACAAAGGCGACACCAGAAAGTTGTTGAAGAAGCACCAGCCAATGATATTCCAGATCATGTTCGAATCGCCATGGGTCGGGCAGCCGTAAAAGCAGGTACATCTGTTCAATATGTTGGAGCGGGAACCGTGGAGTTTTTAGTTGATGAAAATTATAATTTTTATTTTCTTGAAATGAACACAAGATTGCAAGTCGAACATCCCGTGACTGAATTAATAACGAAAATAGACTTGGTCGAACAACAAATTCGAATTGCCCGAGGCGAAAGAATATCTATTGAACAAGAAGATCTCACGGCATCAGGCCATGCTATTGAATTACGAATATATGCGGAAGATCCGGAGAATGATTTTCTGCCATCAACTGGTATACTAAATAAATATGTTGTTCCGGTAATGCCAGGAGTAAGAGTAGATCATGGTTACATGGAAGGACAAGAGATTCCGATTTATTATGACCCAATGATAGCTAAGTTGATAACCTATGGGAATACAAGACAACATTGCATTTCGCTGATGAAAAAGGCAATTGATGCATACGAGATTTCAGGAGTACAAACTACGCTGTCATTTGGTCGGGCAGTGATGAATAACGAAACATTCATCTCAGGAAAGTATTCGACTAATTTTATTAAGGAAAACTATGACAAATCGGAACTAATTTCATTGGTTCACGACGAAAATTTTGTTGCCGCCGTTGGCAACTACATCCTTACCGAAAAGCGAAATAAATTGGTAATTTAATTTATCGCAACACTTTATCCGGAATAAAAAAAATTATTAATTAGTCGTCATTTGACTTCTAAGCTCTTCGATAATTCCGGATTGCAATCGCACCAATTCTAATAAGTCAGCTGTAGTGCCTGTTTTTTCAGAAGGGACTATTTTTTGATCAAACGATTTAATCACTTTTTCAACAAGCCACAATTCCTGTACATCAGATTCGGGCATGAGATAAGGTTCATATTGGGCATTATCAGAATACAAATGAAGTGCACCGTGCTCCTGCAATCGATTTTTTATCCGTTTGATAACCAAGTCCTCTTTACTGACTACGACGTATACTTGATTATCCTGTAGTTGTTTGAGCCAAAAATCCGGGGCGACGTATCGACATACAACGATTTCTCCCGCTTGAATGGAAGGAACCATACTATCTCCCGCAACTTCAAAAGAGCGAAATGTACCAAATCGATGTTCGAGGCCGGGTATCGTATAATTCACAAATGACTTAATTGCCTCAAGTGGTTCTGCCTGTGCGGCATATCCGGCCTGCGCCTTTGTTGGCACGTGGACTATATTTTCACGTCCCATATGGTCGGTTACCACCTGAAGTACACGTAAGTTACTTCCCTGATTCACATCCAGAAAAAAAGAACCCTCGCCCTTATACAGAAAAATGGGATTGAACGCATAATGTTCCACTGCCCGCTCAACCAGATTGAGCGTGACATCCCGTCTACGCTTTAGAATTTCATTCCAACTTTGCGCATGAAATCCCAATGACAGGGCGAATTGCCGGGCGGAACGTACCTTGTCAAGCTTCTTCAATTCGACATAACACGCAATAAACCTCTCCGTGACCTTGCTATTCATTTGTAAACCAATACTTGAACCTACGTAACAAAGACAAATATATAAATTTTTGTTATATGTAAACAAGTATTTTATACTATATAAACAAATTATTAAAAAGTATAATGGATACTAGTGAAAATAGGGCTTGGGACTAGTCGTTGTGCACCAACTTATACAGGCACAGAACTTGTGGCTTAGAGAAATGATTGTGCCGATCGCACTATGGCGATGAATTGATGCTCATCCAAAGAGGCTCCTCCAACTAAGCCTCCATCCACATCTTGTTGTGCGATTAATTCTCGCGCATTGGCCGGTTTCATGCTACCACCATAGAGAATGGAAAGGAAAGCAGCCACCTCCGCACTGGTATAGGTTGCAATAAGAGCTCGAATGTAGGCATGTACTTCTTGTGCCTGAGCTGGGCTAGCCGTCTCCCCGGTACCTATTGCCCATACCGGTTCATAGGCAATAACCACCTTCTCTAGATCTTGGGAGGTGAGATTCGCAATACCCTCCGTTACTTGTGTTTTGATTACTTGAAGCGTGTGATCAGCACGTCTTTCCTCTAAGGTTTCACCAACGCAATAGATTACATGTAAACCCGCTTCAAGAGCAGTTCCGATTTTTTTGTTCAAAAGCTCATTCCTTTCATTGAATTGCGCACGCCTTTCCGAATGACCAATGATAACGTATTTGGCACCTGAAGAAGCAAGCATACTAGCTGACACTTCGCCAGTATATGCACCTTTCTGTTCATGATGACAATTTTGACCACCAACTGAAATGTTCTGATTACCCATTTCAAACTGCTGAACTATTGAAGGAATATAGGGTGCTGGAGGGCATACCACTACTTCCATATTGTTGGAACTCGATACTTCCTTTCCAAATGCCCCGGTTAATCTTAAAGCCTCGTCATAGGATACATTCATTTTCCAATTTCCAGCAACAATTATTTTTCGTTTCATACCAGGATACGTTCGTGCCTCATAGTTAGCGATTCCCCCAGAATATTTCAAACATTTTGGCATTTGATTTACATATTTCCAGAATTAATTTGTGCGAGCTTTGACTACCTTTGCAATCAGAACAAGTCACACAATAATCCAATGCCAAAAATTGAATATTCATATATCAAAGTTGGAGAGAATGAAATTCCATATGTTCATCGCGACATTAGCTGGTTGGATTTTAACTTCCGCGTACTACAAGAGGCCAAGAATGATCAAGCCCCGTTATTTGAGCGTATAAAATTCCTGGCCATCTATTCAAACAACTTGGACGAATTTTTCAGAGTACGCGTTGCGAATAATAGAAATTTAATCCGTGTTAGTAAAAAAACCAAACGTAAATTAGAATTCGACCCTAATAAAATTCAGAAGCAAATTATTCGAATTGTCAATCAGCAACAAGTTTTATTCAGTTCAATATTCGAATCTCAAATAATTCCCAAATGCGCTGAAAATAATATTTTCATCGTACGTCCAACAGATTTAAAAAAGAACCATATACAATATATTGACGAGTATTTCAATGACTACATGCTTCCTCTTATCCAGCCGATATATTTAAAAGAAAATAAAATAAAACCCTTCTTAAATAATCGGGCACTTTATTTAATTGTTCATTTGCAAGACAAGGAAAATTCTAACGCTGCGCCAGAATACGCATTAGTGCGTATTCCTTCTATCGAATTACCTCGCTTCATCCCTTTGCCAAGCCAAAATAAGAAGAAGTACATCATGATGCTCGATGATGTCGTCAGGTCGCGCATCTCGTACTTTTTCCCAGGTTACCACATAGTAGAAAGTTATTCAATGAAATTGAGTCGGGATGCGGAATTATACATTGACGATGAATATTCAGGCAACCTTATAGCAAAAATCAAAAAGAACCTTAACAAGCGAAATGTTGGTCCTGCATCTCGCCTCGTATACGATAGGAAAATGCCCAAAACCATGCTAAATTTCATGGTGCAGACATTGGGTGTTTCGGACATGGATTTATTTAAGGAAGGACGTTATCATAATAATTTTGACTTTTTCAATTTTCCCTTTCTTGCCGACAGTCATTTACGCAACAAACCACTAAAACCATTGACTTACAGGAAATTGGAAAAAGCTGAAAATATTTTCGCCGAAATAAAGAAAAAGGACCATTTAATACATGTACCATATCATACATATAAAAGTGTAATAAAATTATTCGAGGATGCCGCAACTGATGATAAAGTGACACATATCAAAGTGGTTCAATATCGAGTAGCCAAGGAATCAAAAATTATGAATGCATTAATTCTGGCCGCCGAACGTGGTAAGCACGTTTCTGTTTTTGTCGAGGTCAAAGCCCGATTTGACGAAGCAATGAACCTACAATGGGGTGAACGACTTTTGCAGCACGGCATACACGTTCAATACAGTTTTCCGGGCTTGAAAGTACATTCGAAGGTCGCATTGATTCAGCGTAACGAGAATCAAATCGCTGTAAACTATTGCTATTTATCTACCGGAAATTTCCATGAGAAAACTGTAAAAATTTATAGTGACATTGGCTTATTTACGATACATAAGCAGATAACAGATGACGTGGTTCATTTATTTAAGGCCCTTGAAATAGGAAATATAAAAAACTACAAATTTCAAAAACTACTGGTAGGTAAATTTAATTTGCGTGCATCACTGGAACGTTTAATTGCATTTGAAATCAAACAAGCGAAAAAAGGAAAAAAGGCCGAAATATTTTTGAAAATGAACAGCCTACAAGATAAGCGCATCATTCGCATGTTGTATCAGGCTAGTCAAGCACAGGTACGGATCAGACTAATTGTTCGCGGCATATGTTGTCTCATACCAGGAATTAAAGGGGTAAGTGATAACATCAAAGCAATCAGTATCGTCGATCGATATCTCGAACATACTCGTTTGTACTATTTTCATCATGCAGGAAAACAAATGCTATATTCGGGCAGTGCTGATCTCATGGAGCGCAATTTAAGTAGACGGATCGAGACATTATTTCCCATAATCGACAAAGGAATTAAGGCCGAATTACGAGATTTCATGGATATTCAATGGAATGATAACAAAAAAGCAAGAATTATTCATGCCAAAAAAAACAATACCTTCAGAGCTGGTAAACCGGTAATGAACATTCAAAGTCAACCGGAAATGTATCACTATTATAAACGTAAAGAAGTAAAACATAAATAAATGTCCGATTCACTATTAGCCATTTCGCCAATCGATGGACGTTACGCCAATAAGACAAGCGAATTATCGCCTTTTTTTTCAGAAAAAGGACTCATAAAATACAGACTCATTGTTGAAATTAGATATATACAATTTCTAAAGCGAATAGGCATTTCTCAGGTTCAGGGCATTTCAGATGATGTATTAAATCGACTTGAAAAGCGGATACAGGAATTGTCACATGATGATGCAGCGGAAATAAAGCGAATAGAAGCCACAACTAATCATGACGTTAAGGCCGTCGAATATTTTATCAAAAATATACTTCAGCAAGAAGGTCAACAAGACTATGTGGAGTTCGTCCATTTTGGGCTAACTTCTCAAGATATTAATAACACAGCAATACCTTTGTCATTTAAGGAAGCACTCGCGCAAGTTATTTACCCAGAACTATTCAATCTGATCGATGAACTAAAACGCTTTGCCAAAGCTGAGATTAACAAGCCGATGCTCGCGCGAACACATGGACAGCCTGCTTCTCCAACCCTACTCGGAAAAGAAATCGCCGTCTTTAACACTCGCCTTGAAAATCAGCTTTCAATGATGTATGCTATTCCTTTCGCATGCAAATTTGGCGGTGCTACAGGAAATCTTAATGCGCATTTTTTAGCCTATCCGGACTACGATTGGCACGCGTTGGCTAGGCAGTTTGTCGAAGACGTTTTGGGGCAAACACGATCTTACCCCACTACACAAATTGAACATTATGATATGTTGGCAGCACATTGTCATGCTTTCGTGCGGATAAATACAATACTAATTGATCTTTGTCGTGACTTTTGGGCTTATATTTCTATGAATTATTTTACACAAAAAGTCGTGAAAGATGAAGTTGGTTCTTCGGCAATGCCGCATAAAGTTAATCCAATTGACTTCGAAAATGCGGAGGGAAATCTTGGTTTGTCGAATGCAATTTTTAATCACTTGGCCCTAAAGCTTCCTATTTCCCGATTACAACGCGATTTAACCGATAGCACAGTTTTACGAAATATCGGAGTCCCGATGGCGCATACATTGATCGCCCTTAAATCGCTGAGAAAAGGACTGGGTAAAATCCATGTCAATAGCCAAGCATTGAAGGCCGATCTTGACCGTAATTGGGCCGTACTCGCGGAAGCCATTCAAACTGTTCTTCGAAGAGAGGGCATTGACAAACCCTATGAAAAACTCAAAGAGCTATCCAGGGGTAATGAGAATATTGATCGCAGTGTCATTCACAACTTCATCAAAACGATGGATGTGTCAGAACAAATAAAAAACGAGCTCTTGGCTCTAACGCCAGGCTCATATACCGGACGTAGCTGAAAACAGGCTGTAAAATTACGTAAATAACAAATCGATCCGTTTAATAGACAGATTACTTGACGCTTTCCAAATTCATTTACCTCTTTCTACCGCAACTTTATGGAATTGGTATTTCACCACTATTTTTTACGGATGATCGAGAGTTCAATAAAAAGAATGAGTCATAAATTAAATGATGATTTCATTTTTTTAAATAAAATGGTCGACACATGGGGATATTTTCGGTGTTCATGACACTTAGCAATAGAACAACAATTCTATATCATGCTACAGATAAAAAAGATGGCGGCTAATCACGTATACCTAATACGAGGATCTGGTGTCGCAAACTCACCATTTTTTGAGACCGAGGAGGATTGCAAGCTATTCCTCCAATACGTAGACCGTTTTCTCAGATCCTATATGACTATCAATCTATTCCAGAATAATTGCGATGGCTGGGCGATGATTGTGAGTACTAAGTCCACGGAAGACATAAAACAGGCATATAAGGAACGTCGCGCCAGATCAAAAAAGTGTAAAAAGACATGCAGCTATAACGAAGTATGGAAAATACTTTCAGATCAAGTTCGAATACTGTTGAGCACCTATGTGAAGGCAACGAACCAGAAGACAGGTCGTAAGGGTGGGAAGGTCCGGTCTAGCTACGAACGATTTGTATTTGAAAGTCCTGAAGAGGCTCAAACCATGCAGATGCTAATGAAAAAGCAACGGTACCGTCAACAGCAACCGTGTAAGCGATATAGGCCGGCCAGAAAATTGCATAGAATCCGTAAAAAGCTAATGAAATCAAGTCCCTTTCTGAGTTGTGCGTCATCGGGCGTAGCTGAAAAAATGGTGAAAATAGGGATTCGCTGCCTCAATCTAACTGTTTTGGTCGGTGACGTACTACGTCATTTAGTCCAAGTAACCCTGTATTATCATTTTCCGACCTAATTTCAGTAAAAATTAGGACTACCAGTCCGAATTGGGCAAATTTCCCCGAAACAAACGGAAAAACCCACCCAGACATAACTGATCTGACACATTTTAATAGAAAACCGCACGTTTTTCTCTAATCAACCATTTGCATCTCAGAATCTATACCCATACCATCAATCAAGCCATCCATCAAGTTGAGGCTTAACAGCCTACCCTTTGTTCAATCCGTAATATTAAATTGCCCGTAGTCCGTTATCTTTCTTCCGAAAATATGTACTTTTGCCGCATTGTTGGACCATGCCCAGGTGGTGGAATTGGTAGACACGCAGGACTTAAAATCCTGTGGCCATTGCGGCCGTGCGGGTTCGAGCCCCGCCCCGGGTACAACGATTACCCTGATCTAATAATTTGATATCAGGGCTAAGACAGGCTTCTGGCCAATCCCAAATACCAATTTGTTCGTTTATTTTAAAATAAGGACGAGGCTAAATCGTCCAAGCAAATTATTATGCGGCAATTAATATTGGTAGTCTTAATTCTCCTGGCTGGATTTGTCCGTGCTCAGGAATTTCCCTTTGACGTCAGCACGGAAGAAGAAGATTTCATTCCCTTTTTTGATGGTATTAAACTAACATCAGGAATATGGGATGATCCATCTTTCGAATTTGACTGTCCTTTTCCTATCAAGCTCCTCAACGGCGAATATAAAAATCTACATATCACACCGGAAGGTACTGGTGGCAGTATAAAATTTTCGGATGATGTCGGTAATTTCGAATATATGGCTATTTCAATAGTCGATCTAATGGATCGCGGTCGTGCGCTCCCACCAAAACCACTTTCTTCAATTCGGTATAAAACGATCGGCACCTCTGGAGATCGAATATTTCTGGTTCAGTATTACAATTGTGGATTTGCAAATCCAATTACAGATATAAGCGATGGATCCGATTTCATTCATTTGCAAATGCGGTTCTATGAATCTGATGGAAGTTTTGAGGTGCACTATGGCGCCCGTAATTTACCCAATTACAATCGCATTATTTCCGACACACAAGGAAATACACTTGCTTTTTTTAAAAATTTTGACGCAAATTATTTCCAGGATTCAATGTACTATTTGAAGAATAGTCCTCATATACCTGAGGTAGCTTTTATTGAAAATGGAATAGTTATTCCGGATTTGTGGCAAGAGGAACCCATGGAAAACCAGGTCATTCGATTTATTCCAAAAAATGTTGGAACAAAAAATAAATCCATTCCATTCGATGAGAAATTTTCCTTTCTCCAGTCATCAGATCTCTTAACCATTGAAGCGCTGGAAGAAGGAAGTCAGTTCGAAACAACTGTTTATAACTCAGATGGAAGCCAAGTCAAAGGGCCCAAAAAGCATTGGAACAGCGCCGAATTGGATATATCGCCGTTCGCTTCTGGTACGTATATCCTTGCAGTAAAACTGAATTTTGGTATCAGTAGCCGACCCTTTATTGTCGTCCGCAAGTAGTTGAAGCGATATTTCGACTCTTACGTACTTCCGTATTCTTTACTGACTACAATAAATATTTCTGTCGACTTGGAATAATAATGAACTTATACACAATCCAAGCGAACAATAATGTTGTAAAAAATGAGAACATGGCATAGACGAGAGCCGGGCTTGCCATTCGTTCACTATCTAATAAAACGGAAGCAATAAATAAAGCCAGGGCTGTATTCTGCAGACCGACCTCAATACCTATAGTTAGTGCGGAAGTATTTCTTTGGACAGTTTTCCGTGCCAAATAATACGCAGTCAACATTGAAACTATCTGTAGAAACATTGCAATAGGTAATATTTTTTTTAATTCAGCGATTGTAACACCGCCCCCGCCATCAGAATCTCCCCATAATTTCAATGCATACACAGCAGCTAATAAAATGACATTAATATACTTTAGCGGCATTCGAACCTTCAAACTCAATTCTCTAAAAAAATGATTAAAACATAATCCCAAAAAAGCGGGTAATAAAATTACACTAAAAACTTGCTTAGCGGTGTCAAAAAATGGCAGTATGAGCTCGGATTGTGTATCTAGAAAATAAGCCAAGCCCAGATTTACACCAAAAGGAATTGTAATAAGAATTAAAAAACTATTAATAGTTGTTAATGAAATAGATAATGCAACATCGGCATTGACCAGATAACTGATAAAATTTGATGTCGTCCCCCCCGGGCAGAGCGCAACGACAATAAATCCAATCTTATAGTATGGGCTGATATCAACAAGCGACAAGATGATAAAGGCGAAAGCAGGTAAAAAAAGCATTTGAAGAACTAGTCCAAGCACGAGGCTCTTAGGATACCAAAAGATTCGTCTGAAATCGGAAAAGCGTAGCGTAGCTCCGATTGCAAACATGATTAGTATAAGAACGAGTTTCAGTAAAGAATCTACAGGCATATGCTCCATGCGAACAAGATATGAAAGTCAACTGAACACCTAACAGCCACTTTAACCGAAGTTTAACTGGACATCAATAATACCGTAAGACCAGGATTCATCCAGTGTCTTATCTTTGGGCGGCTATATGCATGATGGTTCATACCATACATTTTCGAACAAAGCAAAACAGACATATGAAAATCATATACAATTTTATCCTATCAGCATTCATGTTATTCGCGTTTGCCACGACTACATTTGGTCAGGAGTGTGAAGACATTGCAGAAAATAAGAAATCACGTTTAGAGTTGTGTTCATCCACCATGAGCATAGCCACACCTGTAGAATTAACCAAGGCTGACATTAAGATCCCCTCAAGCTTAGAAGAAAAAATAGCATCTATCACAACGCACAGCTATCTCGATAACCCAAAACTATTGATTAAGATACAGTGTGTAACGTATAAACCTGAGTTTAAAGCAGACATGGAAGCGGTGCTTAAAACCACAGATACAGAACTTGAAAAACTGGGAGGTTCGGATATTAAATATCAGAACCTCGAAATGGGTATAGGAAAGGCCGAAGGAATGAAGCAAGAAGGATGGATGACAATTGGTGAACAGATGTACGATTTCCTGAATGTCATCTTTCATCAGGATAACCACCTCTATTCAGTATTTGTCGGACATGAAATCCACGATATGTTCGGCTATGTCATAGCAGACAATTTGATCAGATCAATCAAACTGGTAGACAGCAAGTAATTTAAGCGCTGTGTTCCCGTTCAAAGTTTGCTGCATAAAGTCCGTTGAAGAAGCCGAATTAGCCATTCGGTATGGCGCTTTGAAAATTGGCTTAGTAGCAGAAATGCCGTCGGGCCCTGGAGTCCTGCCCATTGATAAGATAGCAGAAATTGCCAAAGCCGTTAGTGGCCGTATTTCGACGTGGCTTCTCACTTCGAAGACTTCATTCGGTGAAATTGCGTCGGAATTTCAACTGGCCAACACAAATGCTATCCAACTGGTCGATGAAGTTAACCAGCATACTTGCGAACAACTAAAACATGCCTTCCCTTCAGTAGAACTTGTGCAGGTTCGTCATGTTTCAGCTAATCAATCTCCCCGGGAGCTCGCCAACGTGCATCCATATATAGACGCATTGCTCTTAGATTCGGGTAATCCTAATGCTGAAATAAAAATATTAGGTGGCACAGGAAATACACATGACTGGAATATCAGCAAGGAAATCGTTCGATTATCATATGTCCCGGTCTATCTGGCCGGTGGCCTAAATCCAACAAATGCCCGTGACGCGATAGCACACGTTTCCCCTTATGGACTGGATATTTGCAGTGGCTTACGTGTAAATGGTGAATTAAGTGAACTCCTTATTGCAGAATGGAGCGAGAAATTATCACAGAACAATACTAATCAAGCCAACTAGTCTCATCGAAATAGCCTTGAAGCTTTTTGAACAGGTGACCAACATGTTGACCGTCTACAACGGCGTGATGCACCTGCACCGAAAATGGTAGGTCTAATCGCCCGTCGTTTGTCAAGAATTTGCCCCAAACAATCCGTGGAACAGAATCCCCTGGGTGAGACTGCATGGCATGTTGCATACTCGTAAAATGAATCCAAGGGTTTGCCGACATGAAAATAAAATCATCGCGACCAGCCTCATCTTCAAAACTCGGTTCACTTTCCATCAATTTCATCTGTATAGTTGCCTTTTCAATAAAAGCCTGATGATCCAAATTAAATTTAACATAACAAAAACTAAACACATCATCGCTTTCCGGTAATATGGTATACGAGGGATGAACCACATCGTGTTCAATCACGCGACCATCACGAATGCGCCATCGAAATTCTTTTATTTCATTAATTGCTCGTGTGATTATATAAACGAGGGCAGGTGTAAATGGCATTTGAAGTTCCTTCAAACGTTTATAAAAATGTTGGATATCCAACATCCCAGTAATATTAAAATAAGGATGATTCATAGTATTAAAGAACTCGAAATGCTTTTTTCGATGTTCACTTTCAAATGAAATTTCCTTCATGTTTAATTTGTTACAAAAATTCGATATCGACTTCGAAATTGTTCTGTCGCACAAGTAACAACATATGTACCCGGTGGTAGGTCAATAGCGTAACTTACATCCTCAGTATGTTGTATGACAAGTTTTATTTCTGATACTATTTTTTTGCCACTTATATTAAACAAACTCAAACTGGCTGCATGTGTCTGGTTTGTATTATTTCTAATCACCAAACATCCTGTTCCGCTATTATAATACACATGAAAACTATCTTGATCACGATGCATACCTCGTGTCGAGAGCATACATGCACCGATTGATGAGCAATACATGCGCTCAGCTAATGTGCAATCCAGAACAAATGGATTTTCTTTGCCATCCTGATAAATAGCAATTTGCTCTGTTCGCCACAATTCTGAATTATCAACAGGATCATTAAAATGCCAAATACATAGATTCTGGCGTTGCTCTTCAAAAAATGTTGGATCCACCGCCATCACCTGATCTCGATAAATCGCATGAATATAAAACATAGCCCGTGCCACATTCCCTTTGACAGATTCTCGTGGCTCGAAAAATTGCGAAGTACCCTCTGAATAATTATTTATACCGCTAGCTGGTATTGTCGAAATCTTTAAATCCTTATAATACCAATTGTCCGTCGCATTATCGGATATTTCCGAAAATGGTAAATTTCCACGATCTTGATTAACCTCTACTCGTGAAGCCGCAAGGTGGTGCATATTTCGATAGGCAGGAGTTCCATCCGTGGCTCCTCGTCCTTGCGGATAAATATGCTCCGTATTAATTCCTCCTGCAAACAACACACTTGTAGGATCTTGAACAGGGTCGAGAAACACGGCGTACGTTGTGTAAATCCCACGAACAGAATCGTTCTCAACGTCAATTTTACTATATAACGTATCACGAGCTTCTGCATAAGATAGAATCAAATTGGGTGTATAATTGCTTTGAACGGCATCTAATAATTCAGCACCAGATAAATCTGGAAATAAAATGTTTTGAGCATGAGAAAAGTTTATCAGAACAAGGAGCATCAAGATGAATACAGAATTTAATTTCATCTTTGTTCTATATGGATTATTTCTTACACTATTCAATTTCATTTCGCTAAGGATGTGATCTACATTTACAGGCCTATTTTCGCTTCTTTCCCAAATTTGACCCAAGATAACAAGTAAAGCTATCTTTGGAATTTCCACTTCAAACTTTTGAACTTATCTAAAAAAAACATAATGAAACGAATAGGCGTATTCATGCTTCTCCTTAATCTCTTAACGACACAGGCGGTCGAGGCCCAGAACCAACTTTTCAAATTTCCAGATGATTGGATGGGTACATGGGAAGGGAATCTTGAAATACATTCTGGCTCTGAAAAAGTTAATGTGATACCAATGACCCTACAAATTGCTCAGACAAACCAAGAAGGCCGTTATACATACTTTATCAATTACGGCAACAATGAAGCTGGATTGCGACCCTATTATTTAATCGAAGTAGATCGCAATAACGGACATTTTGCCATAGACGAAGCAAATGGCATAGTTATAGATGCTTACCTCATGGGTGGTAGATTAATCAGCAATTTCGATGTAATGAGGTCGTCCATCCAATCCTCTTGCTATGTATTGGATGATATTATGCATTATGAAATTTACGCAGGGCGCAACATTTCGGCACGCGTTAGTGGTGATACTATAATTGGTACCGATACGATCCCGGTCGTTGAATCATTTCCGGTTACCAATATTCAAATTGCTCAGCTACATCGTGTCAAAGAATAATTCACAGGTCACCTTGAAGTTAAGATCTATTCACAACACCTATCGTGGCTGATGCTGCCCCCAATGGTACTGCAATTACCGCACCCACTACTGGGATAAGCAGAAGACCAACAAATACGATGCCGTTACCTAGCGCGTAAATTTTATTTTGACGTACGAACTCCACCGAATCCGGAATTGAAAAGTAGCGCTCCATTGTAAAATCCATGTTCCCAAACCCCGCATAATACGCTTGCACTGCTAAAAGCAATGCACTTGTAAATGGAGCAAATGCCGGAAAAAAACTAAGTAGCAGTAATAGGATAGTCAATCCAAGCTCCCGGAATATATTTCGAAATGTGATTCTCAACCCTCGAATTAACCCCTGAATCATCATTTTGACGGTAACGGGTGTTTCAATGTCATGTCCTGTCATCAATGACTCAATACGCTCCGATAGCGGACTCATAAACGGACTTGAAATGATAAGAATAACATATTTGAAAAGAAAAATGGACATGGCAACCATAATCATGCCTCCAATCCATGTGGAAGCGGCTTCCAACGCACTTCTGCCCCATTCCCACGTGTACCAGCTCCACATCCATGACCCGAAGGCTTCCGAATAATTTTTAACTGCAAAAAACAATGCCCCGGAAAACATAAACGCCATAAGTGCGGGTATCAGCGCAAATACAATAACCTTAGGGTGGAATATATATTTCAGGGCGCGTATGTAATCAGTAATTCCGTTCATGCTTGCAAAAGTATCTTACCTGTGCAATATGAAAAATTTAATCGACGAGGGATTGTGTCAGGATGACAAGCTATATTTGATTAATGGCTAAATACAGGTCGGTCGCAACCTTCAGTCGGTTCACGGAATACGACATTTTTTTATTTAAATCCGGGAAGCATTTTCGGCTGTTTGAAAAGCTCGGCTCGCATGTTGCTGAGTTTGAGTCGAAAGCGGGACTCTATTTTGCAGTTTACGCTCCTGCAGCTGAAGAAGTGAGTGTAATCGGCGATTTTAATCACTGGGATGCTACTAAACATGTTCTATTTGCCCGATGGGACGATTCCGGCATTTGGGAAGGGTTCATAGCTGGGGTCGAACCCGACATTCTTTATAAGTATTCGATCAAGGCAAAAAATGAAGATAAACGACTCGAGAAAGCTGATCCTTTTGCGCGATATGCCGAGTTAAGACCTAAGTCTGCATCCATCGTTTGGAGCGATGACTATGTATGGAATGACACCGCATGGATGGCTAAAAGAAAGAACAAAAATTCACTGGAAGCACCCTTGGCTGTATACGAATTGCACCTCGGATCATGGAAGTGGCATTCTAATCATGAACGACCTTTGACTTATCGCGAGTTAGCACCAGCGCTTATCGAATACCTACAGGCTATGCAATTTACCCATGTAGAATTGATGCCGATCATGGAATTTCCATATGATCCGTCGTGGGGCTATCAGATTACGGGTTACTTTGCGCCCACGTCACGATTCGGCACTCCAGAAGATTTCAAGTTTTTAATTGACGAATTGCACAATGCTGATATAGGCATAATAGTGGATTGGGTTCCTTCCCATTTTCCGAATGACGGACATGGATTGTCCCTTTTTGACGGCTCACATGTATACGAACATCCAGATCCAAGACGCGGCTATCATCCTGATTGGCAGAGTATGATCTTCAACTACGGGCGACCAGAAATTGTCTCTTTTTTAATAAGCAATGCATTGTTTTGGTTGGATCAGTATCACATCGATGGATTGCGCGTAGATGCAGTCGCCTCCATGTTATATCTAGATTACTCGAGAGATGAAGGTGGGTGGGAGCCAAACATCCATGGCGGCAATCAAAATCTCGAGGCCATCGACTTTCTTCAATCATTCAATACGGCAGT
Source organism: Saprospiraceae bacterium (assembly GCA_028279185.1). GTDB lineage: Bacteria > Bacteroidota > Bacteroidia > Chitinophagales > Saprospiraceae > JANQSS01. Next base: position 89,373 of record JANQSS010000184.1, read on the forward strand.
CAAGAATGAATTTCCCGATGTCTTAACCATAGCAGAGGAAAGCACTTCTTATGAAGGTGTAACGCGCGCGGTTGAAGATGGGGGGTTAGGATTTGATCTTAAATGGATGATGGGTTGGATGCATGACACCTTAAAATATTTCAAAGAAGATAGCTTATTTCGATCGCACCACCACCAAACGATTACATTTTCGGCTTACTACGCTTTCAGTGAACATTTTATGTTGCCTTTTTCGCATGATGAGGTCGTCCATGGAAAAGCCTCATTGTTAGGTCGTATGCCCGGAGACGAATGGACGAGATTTGCAAATCTTCGTGCAATGTATGCCTACATGTATACACACCCAGGTGCTAAACTTCTGTTCATGGGTGCAGAGTTGGGACAATATAGCGAGTGGGCTTTCGATGCCCCGCTTGACTGGAATTTACTGGACTATCCTGTTCATCAAGGCATACAACGACTAGTATCTGCATTGAACGTCTTGTTCCGAACCGAACCTGCTTTGTATGAAAAGAATTACGAATCTCAAGGCTTTGAATGGATTGATTACCAAGATAGTAAGAACAGCGTTATTAGCTTTGTGAGACGTGGAAAAAGGCGATCCGACCAACTTGTGGTGGTTTGTAATTTCACACCTGTCATCAAAGAAAACTACAGTATTGGTGTTCCATCCAAAAAAACCTGGCAAATTATTTTCAATAGTGATGACACCGAGTTTGGTGGATCAGGGTACCTCGCACAGCTTCAATTCAAACCGGCAAACAAGTCCAGACACGGTAAAAAGAGCAGCGTCAACCTTGTTCTACCTCCCCTCAGTGTACTTGTTTTGTCGACCAATACATGATCATATATAAAAAAATCTAAATTCATCATACATTTGGCGGCTGACAAACTGGCCTATCCATGATGAATTATAATCCTGTTCCAGCTGATACAATGGAATATTTTCCTGGACGATGTACTCGTGTCGAGACAGATGGTGATCGGATATTGATCGAAACAGATAACAAGGTGATACTGTATTTGGAAGTCTTTACTGATCACGTCATACGTGTACGATATTTATCAGAAGGTTATTTGACCAAAGACTTCTCCTATGCAGTATTGGAAAATGGAAATCGTGGATATAATGATTTACAAGTCGAAGACTTGGTCGACCACGTCATTGTAAAAACACCTAAACTCACCTGTAAAGTAAATAAGGTTGGGTTGAAAATAGCATTTTACAACGAAGCGGGCGTGTTATTAAATGAGGATGAAAAGGGCTACCACTGGGTACATAATCAAGAGTATGGAGGCAACATTGTACAGATGACGAAATACACTCAGAAAGACGAGCAGTTTTTTGGTCTTGGTGATAAACCCTGTAATTTAAACATGCGCGGTAAGCGATTTGAAATTTGGGGAACCGACAACTATGGGTTTAACGGAGATTCAGATCCACTTTATAAAAATATTCCATTTTATTTAGGACGTCATAAAAATGCTTGTTACGGAATATTTTTTGACAATTCGTTCCGTTCATTTTTCGATTTCGCATCTGAACGAAAAGCTGTCACATCATTTTGGGCCGATGGAGGAGAAATGAATTATTATTTCATTGTTGGGTCCGACATGTTGAAAATTTCAGAACGATTTACGCGCTTGACTGGTAAGGCCGAAATGCCACCACTATGGGCGCTGGGCTACCATCAATGTAAATGGAGTTATTACCCGGAAAGCAATGTCAGAGCAATATGTCAAAAAATGCGTGCATTGGATATTCCCTGTGATGCTATATACCTTGATATTGATTATATGGATGGCTTTCGCTGTTTTACATGGGATAATGAAAAATTCCCAAACCCCAAAAAAATGATTTCGGATTTGGAATCTGATGGATTCAAAACAGTGGTAATTATCGATCCGGGTATCAAAGTCGATCCGGACTACTCTGTTTTCAAAGAGGCATTCGAAAAAGATTATTTTTGCAAACGAGCGGATGGCCCCTATATGATGGGTAAAGTATGGCCGGGAGAATGTTATTTTCCTGATTTCACAAATCCAAATGTGCGTACGTGGTGGGCAGATTTATTTAAAGAATTAATTGCTGAAACGGGCGTGCACGGTGTATGGAATGACATGAACGAACCAGCCATTTTTGAAGTAGAAAGTAAAACGTTTCCAAATGACGTACGCCATGATTACGATGGTAATCCATGTAGCCATCGAAAAGCGCATAACGTATATGGAATGCAAATGACGCGTGCAACATTTGAAGGAGTAAAGAAGCACGCTTACCCAAGGCGACCATTTATCATAACTAGGTCTGCCTATGCCGGTATTCAACGCTATTCTTCCGTATGGACTGGTGATAATATTGCAAATTGGGATCACTTGCGTATAGCGAATATTCAATGTCTGCGTCTAAGTATTTCAGGAATATCCTTCTGTGGGTCAGATATCGGTGGCTTTATAGATCAACCAAGCCCTCAACTATATGTTCGGTGGGTTCAGATGGCAACATTTCATCCCTTCATGCGAACGCATTCATCAGGGGATCATGGAAATCAAGAGCCTTGGTCATTTGGAGAAGAAGCTCTAAAGGTTGTTCGTTCATTTATCAAATTACGCTATAGACTGCTTCCTTATTTATACTCCACGTTCTACCAGTACGTTTCCAAAGGTAGACCTATATTACGCCCCTTGTCATTTTACGACGACTCAGATGAAAGTACGTACCATTTGGAAGATGAATTTTTTCATGGCGACCACTTACTCGTATGCCCAATAATAGATGCTCAGTTCGGTCGATATATTTACTTACCCAAAGGACAATGGTATAACTTCTGGAATAATGAAGTGCACGAAGGAGGTCAGGAAGTTCACGTTGAGGTAGGTATTAGTAAAATTCCGGTTTTTGTTCGCGCCGGAGCTGTAATACCTTTTTATCCAGAAATGAATTATGTCGGTGAAAAACCCATAGATTCATTAAAATTAAATGTTTATTACTCGCATGAACAAATAAAAAGTGAATTGTTTGAAGACCGTGGTGATGGCTACGACTACACACGTGATTATTATAATAAGAAAACATTTAATGTGAAGGGCAATGATAGAACATTGAAAATCTGGCAACACATTAATGGACAGTTTTCACCAGAATATGACACCTATACCATGACTTTAATCAACGTTCCTTTCGAGATTAAGTCGCTTGTGATTGACAGTGAATCAGCTACATGGAATAAGATTGACGAAACTACATATCAATTTAAAACGGCGACAACATTTACAGAAATTGAAGTAAGCGCAGGTTAAAGGGAAGAGTTCATCTCAAGTGTCCGACTTAATTACCAACGCAGCAGCCAGTCTCGTTTAAGATTCGTTTCTGCGGATTTATAAAAAAAGCCCTAGTGATCAACACCAGGGCTTTTTTCATTTGGATTGCTTGTGCTTATTGAGCAACATATATTTCAACGATATCTTTTGATGCTTTACCTGCGTCGGTGCTTCCCATTCCCTTAAATGAAACATTTCCTTTCTTTGTTCCAAGAAGTGTTGCTAACATGTCACGTACTACATTTGCACGATTTTCTGAAAGCTTCATATTTTCTTTCTCATTTTTACCATCGTTCGTATATACACGAACTTCCAACTTTTTATTTGGATATTCATCCAAAGCAGAAACCAAACCTTCAAACTCAGGCTTAGAATAATATGTCAGACGGTGGTTGTCTTTATTAAAATCCATACGTGATACACGGTATGATGTTCCAACCTTATCTTTCGCCGCGAATAAACCGGTGAAAACTCCTTTGAAAGCTTCGGCAGTTTTTTCCGCTGCACCTTCAATTGCTTTACCTATTTTTTTGAAGAATCCAATTCGATTACCTTCATTATCGACATAGTAACCTCCTTCAGTCTTGAATTCACCTTTTTTGAATAAAACTTTTCCATTCTCGTCCACAAGGTTTCCGTCTTTGTCAACTGATAATTTCGGTGATTTCTTTCCGGAAGTTTTTATGGTCAACGATTTGATTTTAAGTGCAGGAATTAAAATCGTACCATTTGCATCAACTATGTTTCCATCTTTATCCTTCTTAACATCGCCTTTACCAAAGACGATAAATCCATAAGGGTCAACAATATTTCCATCTTTATCGATACGATACGAAATTGACGTTTTAGTCCCCTCTTCCTTTGCATGGTTATGCCCCGTATGATCATGCCCATCGTGATTATCTTCTGCCTTTAGAGCTTTGGCACCTTTTTTACCTTTCTTTCCCTTTTCTACTTTTTCTACTTTAGTACTATCTGACACTTTTGTATCCCCAGAATCCTTTGGTCGCATAAACCACCAAAGCAAGAGAGCAAGTAAGAGTAAGGGCAACAACCACTTCAACCAGCCCATTCCACCTCCGCTATTGTCATCGTTGTTTGAGGCCACGGCAACCGGTTCCGACTTAGCTGACTCTCCGAAAGCGGCAAACCCTGCAGGAAGTGCAGCGCGAACTGCAGATTTCTCATTTCTGAACAGGGATAACAGACTACCCGCGTTCAAACCCTTAGACTTAACCATACGCCCGATCACACTCAACGCAATTGGAGCCAAAATGCTTAATAATTTACTAGAATTACCCTTGCCTAACCCGGTCAGGGAAAGAATGCTATTAATAAATCCGCTTTCATTTCGGCCAAAAATGCCTGAAAGGAGCGAGCTCCCTAAACTAAGGAATGAACTTGTTTTATCGCCACCACCTAGTAAGTCGCCTAAATTATCAAGAATTCCATCTCCGAGATTATTTGAGCTGATGAGATCCAGCAGACCACCGGCGTCCTCCTCAGTTTTTGTGTTGTTCATTACTCCCGAAAGTAACGCAGGAATGAAGGCATCCACGGCAGAATTAGCCTCGCGATCATTGATTCCGATCACATTTGCGATTTTGCCCATCACAGCTGATCCGATCTGATCTTTTACCAAATCTAGTAAGTTTGACATGATTTTCGTTTTGAAATTATAAAATTGGTTTTATACAAAGGCACCTATTGAAGGCACTGGTTTGATTTGCGCAATTGAGACGGAAACTTCGTGCAAAGGTAACATTTCGGAAATGAACCTCTTTTTCACATCAAAATTAGACCAGGACAAAATGCTACGATTGCAAGAACAATAAGTTGTATGATAAGGAATGGAATAACTCCCGCATACATTTGCCTTGTAGAAATAGAATCCGGCGCTACACCCCGTAAATAGAACAATGCAAAACCAAAAGGGGGGGTTAGAAATGAAGTTTGTAGGTTCAATGCCAACAGCACTGCGACCCAGACCATATTAAAATCGTAGGCAACCATGACGGGCGCAATTACTGGTACAAAAATGAAGATGATTTCAATAAAATCTATAAAAAATCCCGCGATAAATAGGACGATCATTACGATGAATAGAAATAATGCAGGAGAAGAAATATTTGACACCACCAATTCCGTCAAATATCGATCTCCGCCCATTCCCCGGAAAACTAATGCAAATGTCGTTGCTCCCAATAAAATAAAGAAGACCATACTTGTTACATGCGCCGTTTCATGAACAACTTTTTGCAACATTCCCTTATTCAACTTTCCTCGAAAGCCAGCAAGAACTAATGCTCCCAGCGCACCAATACCAGCTGCCTCGGTTGGTGAAGCTACACCTGTAAATATGGTACCCAATACCAAAACGATCAGCATCAAAGGAGCAAACAAACTTGTGATTAAGTCTTTTACACGATTGTTTTCAGCATTTTCTTTTAGCACAGGAGGCATTGCACGAGGTGTGAATTTAATACGGCAAAGGATGTAAATAATGTAACCTGTTACCAGCAATACTGACGGTATTATTGCTCCTGCAAATAAATCTCCCACAGAAATATTCATTTGACTTCCTAATAGGACGAGTACGATGGACGGAGGAATAATTTGCCCAAGTGTACCTGCACTGAGAATTGTTCCTGTGGCGATTTTCACATCGTAATTATTTTGCATCATTGCGGGCAAACTAATTAACCCCATAGTGATTACAGTAGCTCCAACAATACCTGTACTTGCGGCTAATAATGTCCCTACAAGTAATGTTGAAATCGCAAGTCCTCCACTCGTCTTCCCAAAAAGGGATGCCATGTTTTCCAGTAATCGCTGTGCTAAACCAGACTTTTCCAAAGCAACACCCATAAATACAAACAAGGGTACTGCCAGTAATACGTAATTACTTACAACACCCATCATGCGTGATGGTAACAAAAGGAAAAAGTCAAGACCCAAAAAAAACAACCCAAATAGCGTTGAAACACCACCCAATACTAAAGCCACCGGATAACCCGAAAGAATCAAAACAAAAATTACACCAAAAAGTAAAAGCGCATACTCTTCCATCAATCCGTATTCCGCTGAAACAATTTGTCAATGAGGCCCAACAACATTAAAATGAATGCCAGGCAAATACAAAATTTAATGGCATACCGCGCGGGAAGGCCTCCAGGATCCGGCGACCCCTCTTGTAGTTCAAATGAATATTTGGAGTAGATAAAGGATGAATAAATAACGATCAATATCCATGGTAAAGCCAACAGAACATGACCCGTCTTATTTATTTTTTCTTTGTCCTTGGATCGCAATGAATTGTAAAAGACATCTACTCGAACATGGCGATCACATAGCCATGTCCAGGCACCACAACAGAGAAATAAAACGCCAAAAAGGTACCACTCCAATTCGATCAACCATACTTGTGTGGCGCTGAATAAATAGCGACACAAAACATCTAAACAAATTATTAAGACTATAACCAATGATAACCATGATACCGTCTTACCGATATTTGTAATAAATGAGTTCATTTCTTCTAAAGGCCAGTGCTGGCTATTTATTGATTACCAGGTGATGGCTTGATTCAACTATTCTTTTAAAAGCCCAACTGTCACTTCAATATTTCCGCGCGTAGCTTTAGAATAGGGACAAACCTTTTCATGCGCCTCATTCATAACGGATAAGACTGTTTCGTCATCCAAATTTTCCATATGCCCCCTGATGTCAACTCCGAGACCAACACCACTATCATTAAGTCCAAAATGAACGGTCGCCTGCACTGTCGGCGCGCCGGCATCGAGATTCCTTGTTTTGGCAACGTGTTCCATTGCTCCACCAAAACATGCCGCATATCCACATGCAAACATTTCTTCTGGGTTTGTACGATCCGCACCTGAACCACCCATGGTTTCAGGTTTTGCCAAATCAAATTTTAGTCTCCCTGTCTCAGATTCAACATGACCCGTTCGTCCCTCTGTCGCCGTAGCGCTTATTGTGTATAAAACTTTGTTCAACTTCTCCATGATATTTCTTTACTGATTAATAAGAAAGGGAAGATATGAAATGATCCGATTTAATGAGAAGCAAACCCTGGGCTTGGTTCATATCTTAACAAGTGACTAAATTCTGTCTTGTTCTCGTACCAATTGACTTTGATACCCCATACGGTGCATTATTGTAACCGACAGCAAGATGAGGAGCATACCGTAAAAAATATCCTCAATCGGTATTGTCTTGATTCGTGTACTTAGGTTATGACCATCGTTATACCAAACAACTTCCTCTTCCAATCCTGTGCCCGTCAACACGCCATTTGTAATAAGAAATGGAATAAGAAGTATGGAATAGGAAAACAAAAACATATTGAGGTAATCAGACTTCCATACAAATAGATGCAGTCCGTACAATATGAGAAGTAGGATGGACGTAGTCATCGTATAATAATTTCTCCAGCCTAGGACTATAAATACGAGACAAACTATCGGAATAAGATGGTGAATTTTCCACGGTGCACCATTTATTTTATCAGCGTAAAACTTTGTGAAACAGTGATAAGTAAAAATGCAGGCGTACGGAATACAGATAAAAAAAGCCAATTCCTCGTAAGGCATTCCACAAAATCGCTTTCCAATGATGTACCGATCGTTGAAACCCCATATCCCCCAACTTGTGAAGTAGTAATCCCATATCAAGAAAAGCACAGCTGAAACGAGCATCGCGGGCAATGCGTATCGCCAAGCCTTATCGAAACGAATTTTTGCGTGAAAACTGAATAAAAAGGGAATAAGAATAGACCCAATATTCACAGCCCAATACGTGTACTGCTCAGCTATGACGAGGTTTTTTTGCTTCACGGAAATATTTCATCGGAGCCAGAAGCATTCCGAAGCATTCACCATCAAAACGATCTCGATGGCTGTGGTGAGCTTGATGCGCTCTGCGAATGGCTCGCAAATACGGATTGTCCCATTTTTCAAACCATCGAAACCGACGATGAATAAGTACATCATGAACCAGAAAATATGCCACCCCGTACAAGGTGATTCCAATACCCATAGCAAAGCGAAAATCAGTTAACCAATTTTCATGACTCGCCAAAATAAGTAAGATTGCAGGTGCAGCAAAAATGATAAAGAACACATCGTTTCGCTGAAATTTATAGTCTTTTTTAGGTTGGTGGTGGTCAATGTGAAAATACCACATTAAGCCATGCATTACATATTTATGTGTTGCCCATGCCATGAACTCCATAAAAAAAAAGGTAGCTACTACTATAAGAATGAAAACAACCATAAATTAGATTAAATGTAATCTATATTTTAATACGGACCAAAGCAAAAGGCCAATTTTCTGCACGTCTGGAACACGGATGCGCTGATTCATAATATCATGAGGTTCTACGTTCTTTATCTTACCCAATAACTTGCGGTAGTAAATGTAAGCGACATAAACGCCTAACTTTGAACCTTTGGGCAGCTTGCGAATACCTTCAAAAGCCTCATCGAATTCTTTCTGAATTTCAGTCTCGATTTTCAATTTACAAGCTTCAGTAATGGCTTCATTATCCCTAAGTTCGGGAAAGTATTGGCGGCCAAGAACGTTTGCATCTTGTCTTATATCACGTAAAAAGTTGACCTTTTGAAAAGCCGATCCAAGCTTCATTGCTGCTGGTTTCAACTGTAGGTAAAGCGCATGATTTCCTCGTACAAATACATGCAGACACATGAGTCCTACGACTTCTGCTGAGCCATAAATGTAATTGTCATAGGATGCCCTATCATGAGTGGTTTGGTCCAAATCCATTTTCATGCTTTTTAAAAAACTGGCAATGTGCTCATGTTCGATTTGATATTGGTGCACGACCAACTGAAATGCATGAAGGACGGGATTAGCGCTTATTCTGCGTTGGATTGCCTTCCACGTTTCACCCGTAAATTCATCCAACATTGCGCGCTGAGGACTATCTGCAAACGTATCGACAATTTCATCTGCAACTCGAACGAAGCCATAAATGGCTGATATGGCTTTTCGAATATCACGGGCAAACAAACGAGCTCCAAGTGAAAAACTCGTGCTGTATGACGTCATAATATTGCGGTTGCAATCGAATGCTATTTTATCATATAACATTCTCATATGCTTTTCGCCATTTTATAATTATTTAAAATATAGTCAGCTACAAGCTCTCCAGAAAGAAGCGCAGGTGGAACACCTGGCCCTGGTACTGTAAGTTGTCCGGTATAAAATAAATTTTTAATGCGTTTATTGCGAATTGTTGGTTTTAAGATAGCTGTTTGATTTAACGTATTGGCCAATCCATACGCATTTCCCCGAAGAGCATGATATTCCGACACAAAATCTTTAATACAATAGGAACGATGGAAGACAATATTATTTGAAATATGTAATCCTGTTATCCGCTCAAAGGATTTGATTAGTTTCTCGAAATACAATTCGCGAATTGCCACCGTATCGTTCAACTCCGGAGCAATTGGCATTAGAAAAAATAAATTCTCACTTCCAGAAGGTGCCACTGTATCATCTGTCTTAGAAGGACAACATACATAAAATAATGGGTCACTCGGCCATTTAGGATGTTCATAGATTTCCGAAATGTGCGCATCGAAATCGCTGTGAAAAAATAAATTATGATGTTCCAATGTCTCTAGCTTCTTATTAACCCCAACAAAAAACAGCAAGGAAGATGGTGCCATTGTACGTTTAGCCCAGTATTCTTCTGAGTAGTTTCGTTTATTTGGAGGTAAAAGTTTTTCAACATGAGCATAATCGGCGGCTCCCACGACAACATCACAAGCTGAAATCCTTCCATTCGCAAACATTACCTCATTAATGCTATTATTATGGATGTTAAATCCAGAAACCTCGGCATTGGGAACAAAGGTTACCCCGTTGCTTCTAGCTGCCTCAATAAATCCATTGACCACATTTTTAAATCCTCCACTGGGATAATACGTTCCTTGTTTCAATCCGGCGAAATTCATCATTGTATAAAGGGCCGGAATTTTATTTGCAGAAGCTCCGAGGAATAACACCGGAAACTCCATGATTTTTTGAATTCGATTATTTTTAAAATAAGATCGTACCTGTTTGGCGACAGACTTGAATAAGTCCATTTGCAGCGCAGCTCGAAGAACTTTTATCCGTACGAATTCGAGAATTGATAGGCTCGGAAATTTAGCCATCTGCTTGACACCAAGATGGTATTTTACTTCAGCCTCCTCCATAAATCTATCGAGTCGATCGGCCGCGCCTGGTTCAATTGATTCGAAAACTGCTTTTAATTCATCAAACTGTGCCGGAATGTCAATGTAATCCTTCTCCCCAAAATACACCCTAAATCCCGGATCCAACTTCTTCAACTCATAATATTCGCCCGTACTCGAACCCAAACGTTGCATGGCTTCTTCAAAAATATCGGGCATCCAATACCAACTAGGACCTTTGTCAAAGTGAAATCCGTCGCTTGAAAAGCTACTCGCCCTGCCACCGTAGTAGACATTTTTTTCATAAATCGTAACATCATGTCCGTGCCTACTAAGTACGGCTGAAGCCATCAAGCCAGAAAACCCCGATCCGATTGTCGCTATTCTCATTGTTCATCAAAGTTGAGCACTTCACGTTTTGATTGAACAAGATATGTTTTTAAGTCTTCAATTTTGGTAATAAACTTAACGGAGTCAATACTTTTGAAAAATGCCGTATCTAATCGGCCAGGTTGACCCGCGATTAATAGCGGAATATCGATATTGCTATCCCATTGTTCAAGGAATTTCTTTGAACGATTCGAAATTTTTCCATAATTACAAAAAAGAAGAGCTGCCCTAGGCTTTTTCGTTTTGATACACTTTTCTACATTAATCCCAGGAACATTTTGTCCCAGGTAAATAGCAGCTACACCCATCTTTCTGATCAAATATTGACACATGAGTAAACCGAGTTCATGCAACTCGTCGCTCGGCAAAAAAAGGACAATACCATCTTTTTGATTTGACGGGACGGGCAATGCATCAATTGCGACTTCCAATTTTCTTCTAATGAAGTTTGACAGGAAATGCTCTTGAGCAGGATTGATCTTCTTAGACATCCACAACACACCAATACGTTGTAATGCTGGTAAAAACACGGCGGACCATAAAAACTCGAATTCGGCCTTTTCTAATATTTTGGTACAGGCCTGTTCAATCCGATTTTCATTGTATGATATGGTTCCGGCCAATATTTCATCCAGGAAGAACTGCTCTGCATGTTCTGCATTTATAAAAGACTCTTGCAATTCGGTCATGCGACCTAACATCTCACTTTCAGACCACTTCGCCACAGTAGATATTCTATGGCCTCGCTTCACGAAGCGGCTGATATTCAGAAGTTTAAGGAAGTCATCATCAGAATACAATCGATGGTTTCCCTCGGTACGCATAGGACTGAAAAGATCGTATCGCTTTTCCCACATGCGAATGGTGTGCGACTTTATGCCAGAGACTCGTTCTAGATCGGCTATAGTATACAAGAATTTTGTTTAATTTTGATCAAAAATAGTTAAACAATCCAAAATATGCAAATAGGTCCACCACCAATCTCGACACCATTCAACATTGTTTGGTTGCGGCGTAATTTGAGATTGATAGACAACATGCCACTTTATCATGCCGCCTGTGAGGACTTGCCAATCCTTATCCTATTTGTCTATGACACAGACATATTGACTAGGCTGGATGATTCCTCTGATTTACGGGTCAACTTCATTCACTTAACCCTTCATAAATTAAACAAAGAAGCAAGTGCGCATCATGGAGGTGTATTGACGTTACACGGAACTGCAATAAAAGTACTTGAGCAAATTATAACCAACTGGCCCGTTCGTAAGATATTCCACGCATTGGATTTTGAACCATATGCTTTAGCTAGAGACGCACAAGTCATGAAGTGTGCAAGGATGAATAATGTTGCAATGAATTCCTCACTCGATCACATAATCATGCATCCTGAACGCATAACTACCCTCGACGGGAAGCCTTACAAAGTATATACCCCTTACTCAAAACAATGGATAAAAGAATTAAAATCCGTATGTCTTTCCGACAGCCAATTACCAAAATCCCTTAACCTTATAAACCCTAAGAGGTCATTACTTACTTTGCGACAAATTGGATTTAGTTTTAAAGAATGGTCATTTCCTGATGCATTCATTTCGCAATCAATAATAGGTTTATATAAAGATAAACGCGATTTTCCCAGTGAAGAAGGAACATCACACCTCGGTATGCATTTGCGATTTGGGACTATTAGCATTCGGTATCTTGTCAAGCAGGCACTTGAATCAAACGATAACACATTTTTGAAACAATTGATTTGGCGGGAATTTTTCATACAGGTTATGTTTCATTTCCCAAATTCAATGACACAGGCGTTTAATCCAAAATACCGTAACCTGCCCTGGCGATTCGACGAAGAACAATTTAATAGATGGAAAAATGGTGAAACAGGGATACCCTTGGTCGACGCTGGCATGCGACAATTAAATCAAACGGGATATATGCACAACCGGGTTCGAATGATCGTAGCCTCCTGGCTTTGTAAAAACTTATTGTTTGATTGGCGTCTTGGTGAACGATATTTTGCTTCAAAACTACTCGATTTTGAACTCGCTTCAAATGTGGGCAGTTGGCAATGGGTTGCAGGCACGGGTGTCGACGCGGCACCATATTTCAGAATTTTCAATCCATTTACTCAAGCCAAAAAGTTCGATCCAAACAATTTATACATAAAAAAATACATTCCGAACTATTCTGAAAATACTTATCCGCAACCGATGGTTGATTACAAGGTATCGCGAACTGTTTGCTTAGATTTTTTTAGAAATAACGTGAGTATTACTTAAAACGTCTGGATATCACTTATCTAAAACCTCCAACATAACTTTGCCAGTTGACCCGCTCGGTAATGGAATATTTGTTAATTGCGAAATAGTTGGAGCTATCTCCGTTATGCTATGATAAGCATGACTTCTACCTGGTTGAATTCCCCAGCCATAATATATTAGGGGTACATGCGTATCATAGGCATAGGGCGACCCATGCGTAGTGCCTGTGGATTTATAAAACATATAACCTGGTTCCAGTAAAAGTACGAGCTCCCCGTTTTGCTTTACATCATATCCGGCAGCAATCATTTGCAAATAGTACTCATGCGCATTTCCTTGTAATATTTGCTGACTTGTATACACGCGTTTTACGGAGGGCTTTGTCAAGACATAATTTGCAATTTCCGCTTGGACATTTGTCAAATTTAGTTTTAAATTATTTAATACAATATCGTTGAAGTAAATATTATTATTGCTGAAATTTTTTACTACATTTTCACCATATTTTTCTATCGAAAATGTCTTCAGATCATTCCGAAAGTCAGCATCACTGAGCGCTTCCGCTTTTATATTGTGGTCTTTCAAAAAATTAGGCACCTCACCTGCTCCATGATCTGATGATAAAAAAAGCACATAATCTTCCCCACCAACTTTGTTATCGAGGTATTCCAGTAGTCGTGCCAATGACTGGTCGAGTCTTAAATATGTATCCTGTGTCTCGATTGCGCGAGGCCCCATAGCGTGTCCAACATAATCAGTCGCCGAAAAACTAATAGCCAGCAGATCTATAATATCGTCTTTACCTAATTCCTCTTCTGCGATTGCCTCCAAAGCAAAGTCCACGACTATATCATTTCCATAAGGAGTGGATCGAATTGCTCCTACCCCACCCATTTTTATTAAATTGGTCAAATCATATGGAAAAACTGGATCGCTACCGCCTAGTCTGCTTTCGTAAGGAGAATTATCCTTGTCACTTTCATCATAGGAATTTTCGCGTAAGACGTTCCATCCCTTCTTTATGTAATCTATGGCCAACTTTTTATCATTGAATGAAGTAACCCAACTCGGTAATTTCTCCATATAATACGTGCTTGTTATAAAATTGCCGTCATCATTAAACCAGTACGCCGCGTCCCCCATATGACCGGCAGGTAGAATAGCTCCCCGATCTTTTATGCTCACACCAATAACTTTTCCTCGCTGATTTGTGAACATCTTTAACTCGTCACCCAGTGTTGTCGTCATCAAACGTTCACCGGACATCCCACGTCCTTCTGCCCCGACTAATGGGCAGTTGTCGTCGGCTGTGCAATAGACATCCTTGTTTTCTTGTTTATGAAACCACCAATTGCCCACAATACCATGAACACTTGGCGTAGTCCCTGTATAAATCGACGCGTGTCCGGGAGCTGTATACGTCGGAAAATAATTATAGTGTGTATTTGAAAAGTAAAATCCCTCTCGTATTAAGCGCTTGAAACCATTTTCGCCAAAATCGTCATAGTACCTTTGAATATATTCATTGCGCATTTGGTCTACCACAACACCCACAATTAGCTTAGGACGTTCATTTGGCTCCTGGGCATAACTTAGGTTGTATACCATACTTGCAGCACAAAAAATACTTATTATTTTTAGGTATTTCATATTCAAAATTTCAGTCACTAAATTTAAAACTGGTAATTGTCAAAAATTCGGATGGCTTCTTCATACAATCTTTTATCCCAATATGTTTTCTTGACTATTTCATTATGAATTTCCGGTTGTAATTCGATTTTCTTTCCAATATTCTTATGTATCACCTTTCCCATATTCCAACCATATCGTGATTGAATTCGTTTCACCGATTGTTCAAATCGTTCTTGCAAACCTACGAAATCACATCGACGTAAATTTCTTATGACTACCTGGAAGATATCCTCCGTAATCTCACTAGGCAGTATATGCGCTGGGAGAAAATAGTAACATTGTGGGTTGTCTGAAATATGATTTTTGAGCACAAATTCGTTAGAAGCATCCTTGGAAAGCGGCCCGTGTGTTCTTTTATGCGTAAGTAGAGAAACCATGTGATCGAAAGGCTTTCGTAAAAACGTAATAATTTTTGGTGGTGCAACAAGGTGCCTAATCACATAGATAGGGTAATGCCCCATTAATAAGCCAATAGATTTTTTATCCTCCTTTGACATCTCTGCCAATGCTGAAATCTTTGGGTATTTTTTATTATTTAACGCTAAAACCGATTTATTAGGCCAAATTTCGTTTTGATTAAATGCTCGGTTTAACATCATGCGAAATGACGTTCCGGCCGTTTTCGGAATGTGTAGAAAAAAATAAGAATTTTGGTCACCTGAATTATAAAACCCATTGCGGTAGTAAGCAAATGACAAATTTGGTACTAAAGGCAAACTTTTAGCATCAACTAATACGTTGATATCATCTCTAAAATGGAATGCACCTAATGATTTCAGATCAAAATTAAATCCGTGATTTGCCGGTACGTTTCTTTCACTCAAAAGTTTGTGCTCGGCATCGGCAACCTGTTCGGCAATTACCGCGCCATTTACTTCAAGGTGAACTGTTGCGTATTCAGCATTATCCGCATAGAACGCAAATCCTCTAACATGGTCAGGAGATCGTTGTGTGATATAACCGATACACTTTTTCACTCTTTCGTCTTTATTTTTCAATAATGTTTACTTCTGGCTCTAACGTAATTCCAAATTTTTGATTAACCGATGCTTGAATCTCATGCGCAAATGATTTGATTTCCTTTGATGTGGCCTTTCCAAAATTCACAATGACAAGCGCTTGCTTTTCATAACAACCGACATCACCAATTCGACGTCCTTTCCATCCACATAAGTCAATCAGTTGTCCCGCAGCCAATTTTACATGTTCAGAACCATTGACTGAAAAGTGCTTTAATTCCGGAAACTCCTTATGCAATGTATTCCATTGCTCAAGATTGATAATTGGGTTTTTAAAAAAACTACCACCATTGCCCAGTTGATCAGGGTCAGGAAGCTTCGACATTCGAATGTCTATGACTAAATTGTAAATATCCTGAATCGTCGGGTTTAAAATATTACGTTCTCTACAAGCATCGGACAAAGCGTAATAAGATGTATTGATAGCATGATCTCTTGCAGTTAATTTAAATGTCACGGAAGTGATTATATATTGACCCTTCAAGGCTTGTTTGAACACCGAATTGCGATATTCAAATTCGCATGCTTCGTGAGAAAATATTTCTAACGTACCCGAAGTCAGGTGATACGCTTCCAGTGAAACAAAGACGTCCTGTAATTCTACACCATAGGCGCCAATATTTTGCACAGGTGCCGCTCCCACCTGTCCAGGAATTAATGCCAGGTTTTCGAGCCCTCCCCAACCGAAATGGACACATGTGGTTACAAGATCATGCCAATTGAGTCCTCCTCCTACGTGAACAATTACTTCATCACCTAACTCATCCACCCTAATAAAATTGATTTTATTATGCCATACCCATTTGTCAATTCTATCTGGCAATAATACATTACTGCCGCCTCCTAAAATAAAGACGTCGTCAAAATCTTCGACGGAAACGAGTTCATTTACATTGTGAACTTCAGAATATTGATTAGCGATACTCGAAATTCCAAACGTATTTAATGCACTAAGTTCTTTATTAGCGATTATTTTCATTGCGCAATGCCGCTCTTTTTTTTAATTTTTTCTTAAACGTCAAATTTTGGTCAATTACGAACCCTACATGCCAATTTTTTGCGTCATCTTTTCCTTGACCATATCGAAAATAAACATAGGTTGCCGTTGCCTTTTTACCCACACCAAAGTGGACTTGACCAAATGTAGTTTGAAACAAGTCACGTGATAATGCTGTGAAATCATCATCAATAAAATATAAATCGGTGCGAGCGAATTCATATCCTCCTGCGAAACCAAAACCCCAATGAGCCTCATCCTGAAATCCTGAAAGACCCTTAAAATTTAAAGACGCAATGACTGGAAAATAAAACGCCCCTAGCCCTTTATATTCATTTACATCAAACGCAAAAGGTGCAATTCCTATTTGACCCTCCAAAGCCAAGCCCACATTATTAGTACCAATAAACAACTTCGGTCCAATATGCAAGTTGAATAAAGCGCTCCCCAAGCCCCGCTTTCCAATTTGCGGTTGTGCTCGTGGATTAGCCTGATACTGATAGGCGTCAAACCCATAAGACAACCCAATACCGATTTGCCCAAGACTGGTAAATGACGCCAATAGTAGTAGCCCCAATATGATAATATACTTTTCAATTCTACTCATGGTTATCTTCATCCATGTACATCAGGCCCAGTAACCCTGTTTTCATAGGTAAGTATACTTTGTCATCAACAATACGAAAAGACCGCCTTCTTTTAGCATAAAATGAGTTTTGTTTCCCCTCATCCATAACCGTGATCCGGTATCCATATCGCTTCAACGAAATGCTATCAACAACACCCGAAATCACTTCCTTTCGTGGTTTTATTTCAATGAGGTCATATGGTGTTTCTGTGGATTTTTTCTCGCCAAAATATCGATTAATCATACTCGTCAATATGGGAAAAATAATTAAACTCAAAATGAAAATTCCCATTCCAAGAATAAATTTTTCAAATAATGATCTTGCCCATTGCCTGGATTTGATAAAAATTATTGTTGCGCCAATAAGGCTTCCAATCCCGCCAATTGCGAATAACCGGGCCGGCCGGACCATATTACTGAAATAGCTAATCTCAATTGCGGTCATCCAAACGACAAGACCAAACAACAAAACGCTCAATAACACCTTTACTATATCTTTATGCGTCAACTGCTAATGATTTGTGAGGTATCTTTTGACCGTTGCAGAGCAACCAAATGAGAGTACATCCCGTTTTTATCAATCAATTCGTTGTGATTTCCTTGCTCCACCATTTTACCGTCATCGAGCACGAATATTTTATCGGCGTTTTGGATAGTCGAGAGTCTGTGTGCTATCACTATGGATGTTCTACCTTTCATTAAGTTGCTAAGCGCGTCTTGTACAAAACCCTCAGATTCGGAATCTAAATTTGAAGTGGCCTCATCCAAAATCAATAACAGAGGGTCGTTCAACAAAGCACGAGCAATGGCTAGCCTTTGACGCTGACCACCAGAAAGGCGCACACCCCGCTCTCCAATAATAGTTTGAAGCCCATCAGGAAAACGCTCTATAAATTCCATTGCATGGGCCTGTTCCGCCGCTGCTTTTATTTCCGCTTCTGTAGCATCGAGTCTGCCGTAGTGAATATTTTCGGCTATCGTACCAGAAAATAAAATAACTTCTTGTGGAACAAAGGCGAACAAACTTCTGTACTCAAGCATATCAATGGAAGATATTTCCTGATTATTAATTGTAATCGAACCCTCATAGTTCGCATATAGACGAAGTAGTAGCTGTACAATTGTTGATTTACCAGCACCACTGGGTCCAACCAGGGCAACCGTTTCACCGCTATTGATTTTTAAACTCAGGTTTTTTAGCACAGGAATGTCAGTACGCGAGGGATATGAAAAATTCACATTTTTCAATTCAACACTTGCCTCCGCATATTTAATACGGTCTGGGGAAACGCGATTAATAGTCAATTCAGAGTTGTCTTGCAATATTTCTCTTACACGTTCTGTTGCTCCCAAAGCTCCCAGTAATTCGGTATAAAATGTTCCCAAGCCAGCTATGGAGCCTCCGATAATCGCTGTGTAAGCGACGAACGATACAAGACCGCCGGCTGTGATATCTCCATTTTGAATCATGACGGCACCTTTCCAAATTATGAGGAATAGTCCACCAAACAATACCGTAACAATAAAAGCCGAGAAGGCAGCTCTTCCTTTAGCAAAGCGAATCGACACATTGACTACCTTGTCCATTTTAGTGGAAAAACGTGTGGATTCTTTCCATTCATTTGTAAAAGCCTTGATTATTGGCATTGCTTGAAGCGAATCAGCGATTACATTATTCGATTCTGCCAGCACATCTTGTCTTTCCTTGGATAATTTACGAATAAAACGGCCGAAGAACATGGCACCGATTACTATAACGGGGAAAGTCAGCAGCATAATGTAGGCCAGATTCGGAGTGGATATTATGAGGAATATGATGCCCGTGACCAAGACGATAATTTGCCTCAAAAATTCGGCTAAAGCCACGGAGAACGCACTGTACAACTTTTCTACATCACCGGTCACTCTACTGATAACCTCTCCACTTTTGTTCCCCTCAAAAAAAAAGATTGGAAGAGTTAACAGTTTATCGAACAAATCCTTACGCAAGCCTGCCAGGCCTCGTTCTGATACTTGTGCAAATGAAATCACGCGTAAATACGAAATGACACCCTGCAATACAAAAAGAACAACTAAGAGAATGGCGCCATCGCGCAGTTTTAAATCAAAATTCGATTCCCCTTGAGCTATATCGATTAATTCACCTGCTAGCATGGGAAACACCATGAATAACAGACTACCCAGAAACAGTAATATCATTCCACCGATGAAATACCATCTATAGGGCTTAATGTATTGGAATACGTAAACTGCATTGGACAGCGACTCTTTGTTAAGCTTTCCAAGCAAGTCTTTATCTACTGGTTGGCGTCTTCTACTCATGTCTTTCTTATCGAGGTGTAAAGAAAATAAAAGGAGAGCACTATATTTGCATGCTGCATAGCAGAACGCAAAATTGGCCGCGTAGTTCAACTGGATAGAATATCAGATTTCGGCTCTGAGGGTTGGGGGTTCGAATCCTCCCGCGGTCACAAGTATATCGAAAAACACGGGTACCATGCTGGTTAAAACAGAGACGCAAGCTTGCGTCTCTGTTTTTTTTATTAAGCTACTGAGGGTAGTTAGGGTGATGTTTGATTTGAAATGTGGACCTAATAGAGCGTTGAAGTCAATCTCCTTTAGTTGCTAATTGCCTACCTAAAAAAATACAATGAAAGTGGGGTCCATAAATGCGGAGGGTGAAAGAGTACATCTACTCATTTCATATATGTAGTCTCATATAACTGGGAGCGCAAAAGCCGAATGGATAAAATTTTCGACCGCTTGCTCGAAATTTGTTTACAAATAGTAAATAATCACACTTTCTTATACAGTGGCAGTTTCTTCGGTACTCAGGGCAACTCGCCTGCTGTTTACCGTAGCCCGTATTATTCTTTAAACCTAAAACTTCCCAATGAAAAGAAATCTACTCTTTGTTGGCATGCTTCTGATTCTCAACCTGTGTCTGCTTCAAGCTCAGAATGATGAAGTCGCATTTAATTATCCGACAACATTTAATCCAAAGACCGGCGACTACCTCAAATACTACCAAGATCGTGCGAATATTTTCACCAACATTACCCCGGTTGATTTGAGCTTAGAACAAATTCTATTTGAAGATCAATTTCAAATCAGGTCGCCATTGCTAAATGCGAATATTTCAAAGCGAGAACGATTACTACGCAAAAATGGTGTGATGTCATTCTTTGGCACAGTAGACGGATTTCCGGAGTCGTCGGTTCAGCTTACACAGCATGATGGATTCATCCATGCTTATATATCGATAGGATCTGATCTATTTCGCCTTGAAACATTGGATGGTCAAAACTATATTTTTAAAGTCGATCAAAATCACGTTGATCAAGAAGCATGTTTTGACATTCCCGATAACGGAGCTACCCCAATTGATGGTCACGAGGCCCATGACCACGACAATGCACGCATAAATTACACTTGTAAAATTCGTGTACTCGTAATGTATACGACAGCGTACGACAATGCAACAGCTGATCCGCGTGGAAGCATTCAAGGCTACATGGACTATACAAATGACGCAAATAATCTAAGTGGTGTCTTCGTCGATATGGAATTGTGCTACATTGAAAAAACTGCTTATACTGAAACGAATAGTCAAGCAACCGACCGAAACAGGTTTCGAGACAACGGAGATGGATTTATGGACGAAGTCCATAGCTTACGATTTATTTACGAAGCGGACATGTGTCATTTGATGACAAATAAAGCGGGCCACACCGGCATTGCCTACGTGATTGATGCCGATAATTCCGCTGACGCCTTTTGTCTCACGAATAAGGGAAATGCGGAGTCGGTATTTACATTTGCACATGAGATGGGGCACTTAATGGGCTGCCGCCATGATCCTTATGTCGATCCTAACATCTTCCCATATTTATACGGGCATGGTTTCATTCATATGGATGCCGGTGCCAATAATTTTCGAACCTTAATGGCCTATGGAACACAGTGTTCGGACAACGGCCAATCGTGTAGTCGTGTGCTCAGATGGTCCAATCCATCCGTCTCATACAATGGCGTGGCCACCGGTACAGCTATTTTAAACGACAACGAACGTGTATGGGACGTCGAATACGATGAAGTATGGGGATTCAACCAGGCTGACCTATCCGAAATCATTGATAATGTTGATGTCGATCAAGCCGACTATGGCTACGTTACCGCACAAGATTTTATTCGAACCAATGGCAATGTTACCATTGAGGGAAGTGATTTTGATATGGTTGCCGGCGATTACATTGAATTGGGTAAGGGATTCCGTTTGGAGCAAGGAACCCGACTCTATATGGATACGCAAAACGTCGGCACCTGCGACTAGGACTACTTATCCAAACAAACCCTAATTAAATAAAATAACCTTCGGGCAATTAAATATAATAATTATGAAAAATATTTACATCATACTCACAGCAATTTTATTTTCATCAACCATTTATTATTCAACCGCACAGGTTACAGTGAATGCTGATGGAAAATTATCAATTGCTACTACAACAAATAACGATAATAACCTATCATTAAATCAAGGTGGGCAACTCTATGACATTGATGTGCAGAGTGGCGATATGACATTCAGACCAAATGGTAGCACTTCGGACGGCACCTATGCAATGAAATTAACGGATAATATCGGATTTCCAGTAGAATTTTATGGAAAAGCGAATCTCGGTGTAGAACAAACCGGAATTATTTTAGAAGCAGACGGATCAGAAGCGTTGTGGTATACAACAGATCACTACAGTTGGGGATTTGGAAAAAACTGGAATTACTTTGCCGATGAAATACTGATTGGAAACGGCGGAGCAAGTGGTTTTACACCTCTTAATTCTGATGGGCTTTCAATAGATGCCAACAAGGATATACGGATGGAAGGAACGGGCTCAAAATATATTCGATTCACCGAATCCGGAGCTCAAAAAGCTTACGTTGGTCATACTGGAACGAATATGTTTGTGCGCAACAGTGAAACCAATGGTGATTTAATATTGGATGGAAAATCCGACCTGCTGTTGCAATCAAATAGCGCTACACATGTTATTGTCCAGGAAGATGGACAGGTGGGCATCGGTACAATAAACCCGACAGAGAAAGTACAAGTCGATGTCGGCAGTAGCGGAGGCGTTCTGGTGGAGGCCTCTAATTATCCTTATGTGCGGCTTAAATCAAATGGATCGTCGGAGGACATGACATTTAACTTTATGGAAGGAAGTCAATATGTGGCTAATATCGGATGGGAAGGAAATGACAATTTCCTATACTTAAACGCGCATACCGCAAATACAGCAGAAGAACAACTCGTATTGGCAACAAATGGTAGAATTGGCGTCGGTCATTCGGCGCCCCTGTCTGATTTTCATATTAAAGATGAAGGCGAAGTTGCTGGAATTATTGTTGAACGAGCTGATCAAAATAATTACGTAAATCTGCTCTCAGGATCTACGGGTAACTCCTTTTATTTTGCTCAAGCCAAACGATTTAGTGTCGTGCCTTCAGCGTCCATTACATCGACTTCACCCGATGTTGACAACTCTCTTTTTATGTATGGTCCAAACTGGTCAAATGCGAATCAGCAAGGAAACATGGGAATAGGTCGAGATGCTCCAGTAGAAAAATTAGACGTTAATGGTTGTGTACGAGCGAATTGCTATATCACCGTATCTGATAGACGATTAAAATCAGATATTGATGCATATGGCTACGGTCTTGAACAGGTAATGAAACTTGAACCTGTGTCATATAAGTACAACGGTCGAGCTGGAACTGCGGACGGTGCCGAACATGTCGGTCTCATAGCACAAGAACTGCAAAAAATAGCTCCTGAATTAGTGGAAGAATTTACGCATGTTAAATATGAATATGATGAAGACGGCACACAACGTGAGGTTGGTGAAGAAACATACTTTCAGGTTCGTGATTCAGAAATAAAATTCATGCTCATAAATTCCATAAAGGAAATAGCCGCTGAAAATAACTCGCTCAAAAAAGAAGTGGCAGAGTTAAAGGCTATTATGGCCGACATTCAATCAAAATTAAATTCGAATCAAGAAGTAGTCGTGCAAGATGTAAAATTTAATAAAAAGGCTGTAGCCATAAACGGAGAAATCGAGGCTGCATTACTATCACAAAATAATCCAAATCCCTTTTCCGATTTCACAACCATACCCTATTTTATTCCTGAAGGAAGTATGGATGCTTCAATCCAAATTTTTTCCACCGATGGAAAGCTCCTAAAGACGGTTCAAATTAAAGAACAAGGCGCCGGCCAGCTTAATTTGTCTGCGCACAACCTCCCGTCAGGATCTTATGTTTACAGATTGATGATAGATAGTGGTGTTGTAGAAACAAAAACAATGATTTTATCGAAATAATATAGAGCAATTACGTATGAAATGGGCTTTGTGATCAATTACAAAGCCCATTTTTATTTCTATGAAAAACTAAATACTCACTATAAATATTTATTTATAAGTATAATCTAGTAAAATTTTACTTATTACTCTAAAAAATGTAACTATTTATTTTTTTATGTTTTCTTTTTTAAATATTTAACACGTTATTAATGAAGTCATTTATTTATTAATTTAAATTTTTACTAATCATGAAAAAGATTACAAGTTTTATTTTGTTCTTTACATGTTTAGTCCTTTGCACAACGATGGAAGCACAAAATGTAACCATCACCAATGGTTTTCCTTATTTAATAGTCAATAATACGGGAGCCGATGATCACGGCGGTATCATTTGGAGAAATGATGGCGCCAACTATGGATTCACTTTACTTGAAATGACCAATAACAAGATGCAATATCAGTTGGGAGGCAGCTATCAGATCAACGGATCTACGAATGCTTTCTCAATCGACCTTGATCGCCCATTCGTAACCTCTGCAATAGATGGGTATGTTACAATTGGTCCAGAGGGAGGTTCTCGCCTTACTATGGATAACAATGAATTGCAAGCTAAAAATGGAGGTACCACATCGACATTGTATTTAAATTTCTGGGGTGGGGAAACTGCAATAGGAACCGGTAACAATGTTGGAGACATCCGAATTGGTTCCGGTAACGACATTTTTGTCGATAATTCCACAGGAAATGTGGGATTTGGGACGTCAGCTCCAAATGAAGAAGTTGATATCGTGGCAGGTGACATTGGAATGGACTCCGGGCACTATATCCGATGGAAAAACGGAACAACGCAAGATGGTTGGGTTGGCTACAGCGGAGCTGACATGTGGATCGAAGTGAATGAAGCCGGGGGCGACATCCATCTTGATGCGGAAGACGACCTCGAGTTTCAAACCAATGATATCCGCAGAATGACGATTACTGAAACCGGACTTGTCGGTATTGGCTCATCTATTCCGAATGACTTACTCACCGTCGCAGGTGGCGATCTGGGTATCGAAAGTAATCGAGATTTGAGTTTCTATTCTGGGACTGGTGCAGGGGCAACCTTGCAGTATCAGTTCCAAACCAGCGGTTCAGGCATCGAATTAGATTGTGCCGCAGGAAATTTCAGTGTGGGTCTTGATGCATCCGGAACTGGCGACATCTATTTCAATACTGAAGATGGTAACCGAAAAATGACGCTAACCGAAATCGGCCGACTCGGTTTGGGCACTAGCGCACCTCTCAGTGACATGCACATTCAAGATGCAGGTGAAGTTGCAGGATTAATAATCGAACGAAGCGATCAAAACAACTACATGAACCTGCTTTCCGGTTCCACAGGTAATTCCTTTTATTTCGCGGAAGCCAAGCGATTTTCTATTGTTCCTTCAAGTAATATTACCTCTACAAGCCCTAACAACAATAATTCATTGTTTATGTATGGTCCGGATTGGTCTGTGGCAGCTCAACGAGGAAATACAGGCCTAGGTCGTGTTTCTCCAGTTGAAAAATTAGATGTTAACGGTTGCGTACGCGCTAATTGTTATATAACTGTGTCAGACAGAAGATTAAAATCTGATATAAATGCATTTGAATATGGGCTGGAGGAAGTCAAAAAACTGGATCCGGTATCATATACATACAACGGACGCGGAGGTACAACTGATGGCGTTGAAAATATAGGCCTCATCGCACAAGAATTACAGGCAGTAGCCCCAGAATTGGTAGAAGAATATACACATGTTCTTTATGAATTTGATGAAGATGGAACACAACGCTACGTTGGAGAAGAAACATATTTACAAGTTCGCGATTCAGAAATTAAATTCATGTTGATGAATTCAATCAAGGAATTAGCTAAGGAAAACGAAGATTTGAAATCCGAAAACTTAGAAATTAATGAAAAACTTGATGCATTAACCGAAGCATTCGAAGAACTTAAAGCTGAATTGAAAGGAAGTGTTTCGACGAATAATTCAAAGAAATCTTCGCCTCAAAATGTATCAATCGATATGGAGGAAGAAGCCACGTTGGCGCAAAATAGGCCAAATCCCTTCAATGAGAACACGGTTATTTCGTACTACATCCCTCAGGGAGAAACAGGAGCTCACATCAACTTTTTCAGTACGACGGGAAAACTGCTTAAGACTGTTCGAATCGAAGAAACTGGAAACGGCCAGCTTAATTTACATGCCAATGGCATCTCGCCAGGAACATATATGTATCAACTGGTTACCGACGGCGGGATCGTTGGAAGCAAAACAATGATGCTTATGAAATAAGCGGAAAATTTTATCTATTCACTTGAAATACCGAAGGCGCGGTACTATAGTACTGCGCCTTCGGTATTTTATACCCGCCGAAGTTTTGTTAAATGACCCATGAATATTATCCGATCAATACACCTCAAAATTAAGTTCATCGTAAAAACAGCTGATCTGCAACAGCTTTGTCAACTGGACATAGAATGACGACAGCGAGATATCCGCTCAGCATAAATTTCACACAACTTTGGATTTGAGCATATGCTTTCTAGATTGCCATTCGATTTCCAATTTCATCCGATTAAAGTTGACCGCATGATTTTCAAAAACTAAAGTCTGGTTGGTTGTTTACCAAGTCCGTCAGGTACACACTATACTCGTATAAGCCTATTTTTTAACAAATTTTTAACCGAAATGAAAACGATTACAAAACTTTTATTTGCGTTATGCTGTCTTGCACTGGCCTTTACAGCTAACGCCCAATGGTGGAACGCGGGAAATAATCCGTATGACGGTTCTGGAGGCCAACCGGCTATAGAATACAATTTACCTTTTTTGAGTATTGAGGATACCGGTACGAATAGTAATGCCGGAATAGTTTTGCGAAAAAGCAGCGGCACCTCTACTACCGGATGGATTTACAGTGACGCGAGCGATAGATTAAGATTCTCAGCGAGCAGTGCAGGTGCTACTCCACATTTGACAATTCTGCAGTCCGGATTAGTCGGGATGAATGAACTTGACCCTTTGGACCAACTTCATATTACGGGATCAGGTTCATCAGCTGACATTCGATTGGAAGCCTCGGGGTCAAAATATGTGCGTTTTTATGAAGGAGCGACACAAAAAGGTCAAATAGGGCATAGTGGAACGAATATGGTCATCCAAAATGACGAAACCGGAGGAATTATAGAAATAGATGGTCAAGAAGGGGTAGATCTTCGCGTAAACAACGATATCGCACTGGATGTTGATAACGCAGGCCTTGTTACCATAGATAAGGCAAGTGAAGCATTAAGACTTTCTGGCTCCAGTTCTTGGTTGTCATTCTATAATGGAGGAACCTACAATGGCTATTTATGGCACACTAACACCAATATGTCTCTGATGAACAGGTCAGCAGGCTCGCTTTTCCTGGGTACGAATAATTTAACTCGAGGAACTTTCACATCCGCTGGCGATTTTGGAATTGGAACAACTACTCCGGAAAGCAAAATGCACCTCTACGACGGAAACGGTGCCTTTACCGGCACATACAACTCGATTTTTGATCAAATAATTGAAGACGACGGATGGGCATACACTTGTTACAACGGATCAGATTTCAGCGGATTATGGATGGCCGATGATGGAGATGACACTTATGCTGGTCTCATTTACAATGTAGGTGCGAGCGACCTCAATCTTTACAATGGCTCGAGTGTAGCTATGACTATTGAGGATGACGGCGGCGTTGGCATCGGCACGTCCAGTCCGCTTTCAGATCTTCACATCTGGGATAGTGGTAACGTAGCTGGTATTATTTGCGAACGTTCTGATGCAAGTAACTATGTGAACTTGTTGTCCGGAACAACAGGTAATTCTTTCTACTTCGCGCGAGCGAAACGATTCTCAATCGTTCCATCTAGTAGTATCACATCTACAACTCCTAATGTACCAAATTCATGGTTTGTCTATGGTCCTGATTGGGGAACAGCAGCGAATGCAGGTAATACAGGACTCGGTACGGATGCTCCAACTGAAAAATTGCATGTAAATGGCAACCTGCGCGTCAATGCAACGATCATCACATCAGATCGCCGATTGAAGTCTGACATTGCTGATTTTGCATATGGCTTGGAAGAGGTTAAAAAATTGCAACCTGTATCCTTTACTTATAATGGTAGAGGTGGTACTACAGAAGGTTCACAGCATATCGGTTTGATCGCTCAGGAATTACAGGCAGTTGCTCCCGAATTAGTTGAAGAATATGAGCATGTTCTGTACGAGTATGATGAGGAAGGCACCCAAACTGCAGTAGGTTCAGAAACATATCTTCAAATTCGGGATACGGAAGTGAAATACATGTTAATGAATTCTATCAAAGAAATGGCCAAAGAAAATGAAAAGTTGATTGAAGACAACGAAGAATTACACGCTGAAATCAATACGCTTAAGGATGAAAACGAGGCGATGCGCGTGCAATTAGAAAAATTGACTAAAAGCATCGAAGCTATTAACGCAAAACTTAACGGAAGCAATTCCACTGACCAGGTGAAAAGCACAGAGCAAAACGTATCCCTTGAGTCAAAAAGCGTTGCTGCTTTGGATCAAAATCGACCCAATCCTTTTCATGAAAAAACGACCATATCCTATTTCATCCCGGAAGGTGAAACTGGTGCGCACATAAATATATTCACATCAGCTGGAAAGTTGCTCAAAACCGTCAAAATTAACGAATCAGGCAATGGACAACTTAACCTACAGGCCAATGGCATTACCCCCGGTACGTACATGTACCAATTGGTCACGGATGCTGGAGTTGTTGGAAGCAAAACAATGATTCTCATGAAATAATTAACTCATCAAATTACTTTAAAAAAGGCGTGACACCTTTATGTCACGCCTTTTTTTGTCAGTATTTTATAAAATAATTGCGCATATTTCTTTCCATTAACGAGCCATTTTTTTACATAATTCTATTCATATTACTACATTCAAAAAAAAAACTAAACCGCCTTCCAAATATTCCAATTAGTGCATGATTTAATTTCATTTACATTAAGGAAAATTTAAGATCAAACACATGTAGATGATATTTTAATTTTGTTTTTCATTATACTATTGCAATTTTTCAAAATTTACAAAGAAAATCAGAAAGTAGTTATCTGAATTTCCATAGTAAAGTTAGCTCAACAGTGTATACACATTTTCATAGCAACTTTATTAAATCAACCCCTTGCATTCCGAACCCAAGATTCTGTCCAACTTAACTTTTAACAAACAACCGCGCTAAACAATTAATCAAAACCAAATCTGGAGAATTATGACCAATAAAACGGGCATTTAAATTTCGTTACGTGAGACTGTATTTCATAAAAAGGTTAGCACATCATCGGCCATTATCGTTCCTCAGGAGTTCCACCAGACAACTTTATAGGTTAAAAAAAATAGTTGTGAAAGTGTTTACCATCGATCCATTTCCCATACTATACTTCTGTAAGCCTATTTTTTAACAAACTTATAACTAAGATGAAAACGATTACAAAATTACTTTTTGTGTTCTCAGCATTTGCCCTATCCTTTAGCATGAGTGCACAATGGGCCTCTCCAGGCTCATTTGCTCATAACGGGAATGCCGAGCTTGAAGCACTAACAGCTCATTTGGCATTTGACGCCAATGGTACCATCACCGCTACTTCTTATGGAGGTCTTCGCTTTCGCGAAAACGGAAGTACACAAGCACTTCTTTGGAGAAATTGCCAAAACAATCGACTTTACTACGGTGGCACAGGTACGGTGCCCGGAACAGATGATGTTTGGAGCGTATCAGACGTGTCACTCAACAATACCACAACGACTTCCGGAATTATGACCGTTGGAGATTCGGATGGATTGCGTTTGTCTTTCGACAACAACGAAGTTCAATGTCATAATGGCACGACCACCAGCACTTTATTTTTAAATTTCTGGGGAAGTGAAACGGCTATATGCACAGGTAATAATACCGGTGATCTGCGCGTAGGTAGTGGAACCGATCTATTTGTTGATAATTCAGCTGGTCGCACGGGCCTGGGAACCGCTGCTCCTGGCGCTAAATTACATGTAAATGTTACGGGGTCTGACGGAATCTTTATCGATGGAAACGATACAGGAGACGCACGCCTGAGAATAGAGAATGGAGGAGGAAATCATTGGATTTTCGATGATGATAGTGATGGTCATGATCTTAAGTTCCAGAGTGCTAATGATTTAGCATTTTTAACAAGCGGCAGTACGGATACAAAAGTTAGTATCACTACGGGTGGAAACTTACAAGTTCATAATGACGATGATATAAGCTTTTTAGACGGATCGGACGTTTTACGATATCAAATTCAAACCTTCACGAATGGAATTGAGATTGATTGCGCCAGTGGAGATTATAGCGTTGGATTAGACGCTTCAGGTACGGGCGACATCTACTTTAACACGCAAGATGGATTTGAAAAAATGCGTTTGACTGACATTGGAAGACTTGGAATAGGAACAGCGTCACCACTTAGTGATATGCACATTTCAGATGCAGGGGAAGTCGCGGGAATCATCGTAGAGCGTACCGATGCAAGTAATTATGTGAACTTGTTGTCCGGAACAACAGGTAATTCATTCTACTTTGCCCGTGCAAGACGATTCTCAATCGTTCCATCTAGCAGTATCACATCTACATCGCCTAATGTTCCTAATTCGTGGTTCGTATACGGTCCTGATTGGGGAACACCTGCCAATGCCGGAAATACGGGACTTGGTACGGATGCGCCTACTGAAAAATTACATGTGAATGGAAACTTGCGCGTCAATGCGACTATCATTACATCTGACCGAAGGTTAAAATCTGACATAGCTGATTTTGGTTATGGCCTGGAAGAAGTTAAAAAATTACAGCCTGTATCATTTACCTATAACGGAAGAGGTGGTACTACTGAAGGTTCTCAGCACATCGGCTTAATCGCTCAGGAATTGCAGGCAGTAGCTCCCGAATTAGTAGAAGAATATGAGCACATTCTCTATGAGTACGACGAAGAAGGAACGCAAACAGAAGTTGGTTCTGAAACATATCTTCAAATTCGCGATACAGAAGTCAAATACATGCTCATGAATTCTATCAAAGAATTGGCAAAGGAAAACGATGCTAAGGATGAGCGAATAGAAGAATTAGAATCAGAATTGGACGCGATGAAAGAAGCCATTGCTGCTATTCAGACGCAGTTAGCAAGTCAGCCCACGCAGTCTGATCAAAGCAAATTGGCTCAGCAAGATGTTACACTTCAAGGTGCGGAAAAAGTGGCAACGCTTGAGCAAAATCAGCCAAATCCTTTTAATGAAAATACAGTGATTAAGTACTTCCTTCCTGAAGGATCAACGGGATCACAAATGCATATTTTCTCCACGGATGGAAAACTTTTGAAGACCGTGAAAATAGATGAAACAGGAGCTGGTCAAATCAACTTGCGTGCAAATACACTACCGGCCGGAAATTACATGTACCAATTGGTGACTGACTCCGGTGTTGTTGCTAGTAAAACAATGGTATTAGCAAAATAATCCTATGAAAAAAGACGGTGTTTAAAACATCGGAACTTAAAGAAAGGCCTGCTTTCAATTGAAAGCGGGCTTTTTTTGTAGTGGTAGTTATTCGTACTTGAGCCCTTGCTAGAAAGCATTTATCATTCGTTTTTAGGATATTATAAATTAATTCTTTTTTTAATTCAAAACTTACTTTTGCCAGTTTCGATTTGATTTCTTGCATATTGTGGCCGTATAGAATGACCGTAGACCATTATTTGTATATGGAATTATTTAATATTAAAATGAGTGTTCCTGGAGCTTAGAACATCGTTCACAACAAATATTTGTCTGTAAAATTCACATCTGTAATATAAAATTGTGAACATATTGTTAAATAATACATAATCTTTTTTACATTAGCTCTTCCCTAGAATGAACCTGCAGAGCTACTATGTAAGGCCTTTCTATTTTCTAACCAGTTAATACAATACTAGCCTATGAAAAAATTTCTATTATTAATGGCATTTCTGTGTTATTCGGCGATCACTTGGGCACAAGTACCTCCTTGCGCTACGTTGATTCGACCGGCAGACGCATCGACTGACAACAGTTGTGTGCCGATCTTCACATTTGTGTTGGATACGCCGATCACAGAAAATTATCACGTCATATTGAATGAGCCAGGCATGATGCCTGATACGCTGCTCAACGCAGAAGTGGCCGATTCGGACACAAACAGTTGGGCGTTTTTCAATTTAGACACCAATACATTGTACGAATGGCGAGTTGTTCCTTTCAATGCAACGGGACCTGCTGCTGGATGTGCGGTTTGGACATTCAGAACTCAAGCAGCTCCGACATTGGATCCTGTGACCTGTTCAGCCGGTCAGCAAGGTATATTCTTTGAGGAGGAATTTTCAGGAACTGCGCCTGCAGGTTGGACAGGAGACATTTCGTCTACTACAAATGAAATGTGGGACGTAGTTCAAACCGGTGGTACCACTTCTACCAATACCGGACCTTCCGCGGCCTTCTCGGGCACGCATTATGCCTATTTCGAATCGAGCACAAATGCTGGGCACAACGACACATCTGCTTTGATTACACCAGCAATTGACCTATCCGCCTCGACGGATGATGTAGAATTGGAATTTTATTATCATTCTTTCATTTTTTCATTCCGCGTTCCGGATTCTGATGTTGGCTCATTAACTATTGAGGCGACATCTGATACAACCGGAGGTGGCACATGGACATTGCTCGATAAACTGACAGAATCTTATACATCAAATATCAATCAACCCTGGCGACCAGTGCAACTTAATTTAGGTTCCGGCTTCAATGGTGGTGATGTTTACATCCGATTTACTGCAGCAAAAGCGCATCCGGACGACTTCAACGTTGACATGGCCATCGATCGTGTTCGCGTCAAAACGTGTCAGGCATGTCCCGACCCTTCCGATGGGATGGCATTTAATGAGACTGCCGTTGGTGCAGATCTAACATGGACGGACAATGCCATGGCCGGTTTGTGGGATTTAGAAATAGACACAGCCGGATTTACGCCAACCGGAACACCAACTGTTTCGCTGACATCTGATAATCCATATACATGGACAGGTGGCATGGCTGAAACAGATTACGAATTTTATGTTCGTTCACAATGCGATGAAGGCGCCACGCAGTCGGATTGGGCCGGTCCATTTCCGTTTACGACGTTATGCGCAACTCAAATTGCGGATTACTGCCAGGATTTCGAAACATTCCCCTTAGGACAAATGAACGGGAATCTAATCGAATGCTGGATCAATACGAATACGGTAAATCCGGAATGGGTTGCTAATACCGGTGGAACGGTATCTGGCGGAACAGGGCCTACCGGCGCCAATACTGGCAGTAATTATATATACTTGGAAACATCAAGTCCTGCTGCGGCTGACGAGTCAGATACATTGACAGGACCTAGTGTCGATATTTCTGGCCTCACAACGCCACAATTATCCTACTTCTACCACATGCATGGTGAGGGAATGGGAAATCTGAGATGCGAAATATCTGATAACGGCGGAGCCTGGACGCTCCTGAATCAGATTAATGGCGAGCAGCAAGCCGTGCAGGCAGATCCTTGGCTTCAACACACAGAAGATCTTTCCGCATATACCGGTCCGGTACAAGTCCGATTTATAGGAATCACGGGCCCAGATACTGTTGGGTTTGTATTCGAAGGTGATATAGGATTAGATGACATATGCATTCAGGAGACTCCATTATGTCCTGACCCTTCAGCACTCACGGCAATTAATGTAATGGCTACTTCAGTTACACTTGATTGGACCCCGGGTGGAACAGAAATGGAGTGGATAGTTTCGTACGGACCACTCGGAACGGGTGCAGGAATGGGAACTGTGATGTCAGAGGCGCAAGATTCATCGGATGTTATGGGATTGATGGCTGGTACAAATTATACAGCTTACGTACGCGCGTTCTGCGATCCGGATAGCAGTGATTGGGTTGGCCCACTTAATTTTTCAACACTATTTCCAAACGACACGTGTTCAGAAGCGATCTCGATCACGTGCGATAGTACTGTGCTATTCAACAATTTGAATTCTCGATCTTTCACAGGACCTACTTGTATAACATCAACAGGAGAATTTGGTCTTTGGTATAAGTTGACAGGAGACGGATCAGAAGTCACAATCAGCACGGACAATCCAGGCACAGATCATGATACAAAATTGCTGGTTTACACTGAGGGGTGTGATTCACTAGAGTGTGTGACCGGTGACGATGATGGTGGTACCGGAACAACGTCGCAGTTGTCCTTTATAAGTGAGGTTGGTCGTGAGTATTTGATTTACGCTTGTGGATTTGATGACAATCAAGGGAGCATAGAGATGAGTATAACCTGTACCACTTGTTTTGCACCAGACTATTCATTAAGTGTTGACTATTCAAGTTGCCCATCAAATGATATCTTAGTCGATATTACAACGCTCGGTAGTGCGACAACATGGGATATTACAAACAGTTTAAATGCAAGTAATGTGTCCGGAGCAGGCATAGGGGAACATACCCTAACTGGTTTTGGACTTAACGATACTGTGACGGTATACTTGACCGATTCCGGTGACCCCACATGTGTTGATTCGATGACCATCATTACAGCATCGGCTTGTCCTCCTGCAAACGATGAGTGCACTGGCGCAGTCACCTTAATGTGCGGTGATTCACTTAGTGGTCAGACGACATTGAATGCAACAGGTGGTTCGAGCACCAGTTGTCTCGGAACCCAAGGTAACAATGTCTGGTATACCATAGCAGGAAATGATCAGGAAATAACCGTATCTGTTATGACAGACGGTGTGTTAGAAGCTCAAATCGATATATATGAATCGGCAGATGGAACATGTGATTCTATTACATGTCTAACCGGAGCAGGATCAGGAGAAAACCCCGTATCTGCTACATTCTTATCTGTAACTGGGACAACCTATTATATTTCTGTAGGAAGCTGGATTAATGGAGATCCTGACGGCGATTTCGGCATAAAAGTTGATTGCGAAAATTGCTATGATCCTTCTAACCTTGCTGTCATCGATATTGAAGATGATCGCGCGAAAGTGACCTGGGATCATAATCCGAATGCTTCTGGTTTCCATATCGAGTTCGGACCAGATGGTTTTGTTCTTGGTACCGGAACTGTCAGAACAACTGGTACCCCTGGTGGGCCTCGTACGTTAGCAGTGCTTATGCCTAATACAGACTATGATGTCTATTTGTGGGAAATTTGCGATGGGGCTAATTCTGACACATTAGGTCCAATTTCATTCACCACACTTTGTGAAGTTTTGATTCCTGACTACATGACAGACTATTCAACTTTCTTACCGGATTGTTGGACTGAGGCATCAGGCGGAACTCCAGCTACTGGACCGACTGGAATAGGCGGTGGAGTGTGGATTGCGGATGACTTCAGAAATAGTACATCGGATCCAAATGGACAAGCGGCACGAATCAATATCTTCAGTACAACGCAAGATGATTGGCTAATTAGTCCTACGTTTGATTTATCCGGCGGACCTTATAATTTAATTTTTGATTTTGCTTCGACAGATTTTGCTGACACATTTGCCAGTGATTGGGGTTCAGATGATGAATTTCAGCTTTTGGCATCAACGGATGATGGAGCAACGTGGACTAATGTCATGACCTGGACTGATGCGAATAAACCATCTGCAGCAGGTGACAACATCGTAATAGACATTTCAGCTTTCACAGGAAATACAATCTTCGCATTTTGGGGTTCCAGTGGTACAGTTGATGATACTGAAGATGTGGATGTATTTGTGGATAACTTTGAGATATCCTTAAGTAGTCCTTGTCCGCCTGTACTAAATTTAAGCGGTAACCAAGCCGATGAAACGTATCAGGCTTCAACAACTATCAATTCGACTGCCACGGTTACTTCCGGTGTGGTTGATTACAAAGCCGGATCGGAAATAAATCTGAACGCAGATTTTGAAGTCCAATCGGGAGCGGAGTTTAACGCCACGATTGAAGACTGTCCTTAGTTAAGTGAATGAAAAAAGAAGAAATTGTGCATTTGATCGAAAAAATAATGACCAAATACTCAACGAGACGTACCGGTTACGAAAAAATCAGGTCAGATGTACAATTTCGCTTCTTTTTATGGAAGATATGCTTAACTTTAGTCTATAATATGAACAAAACGATGACCTTACGTCATCAATCAACATTAACTTAAAACAATCATTCAATAATCAACTTTTTGAAAAATTTTAAATCATGAGAAAAATACTTTATCTATTCGCATTTTTACTCGCTTGCAGCTTCACGGCTCAGGCTCAACTTAAAGTGGCCAGCAGTGGTCAGGTTGGTATCAAAGAAACTTCTCCGCAAGGTGATTTGCACGTTAAGGACAACGGCAATGTTGCAAATATCATCGTTCAGCGTGAAGACCAAAATAATTATGTAAACCTACTTTCAGGATCAACTGGTAACTCGTTCTATTATGCACGAGCTAAGCGATTTTCTGTTGTTCCATCAGGATCTATAACCAGTACATCACCTAACGTACCTAATTCACTGTTCTTCTATGGTCCGGATTGGGGTACACCGGCCAATGCTGGAAATGCAGGATTCGGAACGGATGCTCCTGTCGAGAAATTAGACGTTGACGGAAATGTCCGTGCAGATGCATTCATCGTAGCTTCAGATCGTAGATTGAAAACTGACATTAAGTCTTATGAATATGGGTTAAAAGAAGCTTTACAAGTAAATCCTGTTTCTTTTAAGTATAACAACAGAGTATCTGAAAATACAGAAGAAACACATATCGGTGTTGTTGCTCAAGAATTGCAGCAAATTGCGCCTGAGTTGGTTGAAGAATTCACTCATGTCATTTATGAATATGACGAAGATGGTACGCAGCGTTACGTAGGAGAAGAGACTTATCTTCAGGTACGTGATTCAGAAGTTAAGTGGATGCTTTTCAACGCTGTTAAAGCTCAGCAAGAGGAGTTAGATGCAAAAGATGCAGAATTGAAAGATCTTGCGGCTCAAGTTGCAGAATTGAAAGAAATGGTTCAGACGTTAGCTGGTCAGCCAACATCTAATACAACAACATCTGAAAAATTGGATGTAAAATTAGAAGGAACTTCTCAAGTTGCTCTTGGACAAAATATTCCAAATCCATTTACAACGGAAACAACTATCGAGTATACGGTTGAAGATGATTTCACAACAGCTGAAATGCGCATATTTGATATGAATGGAAGATTAATGCACACTGAGCCTATCACTCAATCAGGAGCAGGTGTTGTTAACATTCAGACTGCAAACATGCAATCAGGAACTTACTCTTACTCATTAGTAGTAGATGGTAAAGTACTTGGTACGAAGTCTATGATTATGGCAAAATAGTATTAACCTTTAAAGGTTAAAATCAAAAATTTTAAATCCCGATCTTGCGGCGCAGGATCGGGATTTTTTAATGTCATTCAGTGTCTGAATATTGAAAAGAAAAATAGTTAAGGCCTTCAGCTGGGACTTTGCTGGTTCCATTTTAGGATTTGGGTCAACCTTCGTCACTTCCGTAATACTTGCGAGAATTCTCACGCCTGAGGACTTTGGCATAGTGGCCATTGCTATGGCTTTCATTTTTATATTCAATATCGTTTCCGAATTCGGCTTTAAGCAGGCACTCATCCAGGCTCAAGACAATGACCAACTGGCCTACTCCTCCGTTTTTCATTTCAATCTAGGATTTGGTATTGTACTGGCGGCATTGACCTTCTTATTGGCACCATCTATCGCCACATTTTATGAAGAACCCGAACTCGTACCAATAATTCGCTTATTAGCAGGTACAATTTTATTGAATAGCCTAACCGTGGTCCAAATTGCCATTTTATCCAAGCAATTGGCCTTCAAAGAGTTAAGCATTCGAATAATTATTGCCAAAGTTACCGCCGCTGTAGTGGGTATTGTAATGGCCTATGAGGGCTTCGGTGTTTATGCGCTCATATGGCAAGAGATAGTTTTTGCCGTGCTCAACGCCATTCTGCTGTGGTATGTTAGCGACTGGCGACCGTCTATGATCTTTTCGTGGAAACCACTCAAAAAGCTCTACAACTTTGGAGTCTATCTTTTCTTCAATCGTATGCTGAATGAGGTAATAACAAGGCTCGATGAACTCTTAGTTGGGAAAATATTCTCTACTTCCGTTTTGGGGTACTTTGATCGTTCGAACTCCATCTCACAAAATATCAATGGTGTTACCTCTAAAAGTATTTACAATGTGTTTTTTCCCGTAATGAGCAATATACAGGACGAGCCACGAAAGTTTGAACGAATGTACGAGACAGTTCTTACAGTCATTGCCATTACGTCTTTTGGTATTACTGGTGTGGCATATTTAGGCAGCGAGGCCATCATAATTGGATTGTTTGGAGATCAATGGCAACCGAGTGTCCCCATATTTGAAATACTCATGTTTAAGTTGTTCACCTATCCCGCCAGTCGCTTTTTGAATGTTGCGCTACTCGCTAAGGGTCACTCGAAACAACATTTTTTGTTTGGCCTGATCAGAAAAGCATTACGGCTAAGTACCTATATAGTTGCATTTTACTATGGATTTGAAGCCTTCCTCTATGCCAGTGTCGCCGTTAGTTTTGTGAATATCATCTTCAGCAACATTATAAACAATAGTTATCTGGGCGTTTCATTGATCTCTCAATTCAAGCCCCTGCTAATCTGTAGTCTTATATTGCTTATTGCTATCGTTCTCGTCAGAATCGTCGGATTAACAAATGAGAACATATATATTGAAACTTTAATAAATGGAAGTATTTTTGCGATGATCTACGGCAGTTTGAGTTTGTTCATTAATCGCCGCTGGTTAAAAGAGCTTATAGCTGAATTTCGCAAATGATGCCAATTACGAATTACATAAGACGAAATATTACACAACGGTTCGCAAAAAAAGGTGATCGCCTGCCCGATGTGATTATCATCGGTGTTCAAAAGGCGGCTACCAGCTCACTTTTTGCGTATCTAAGTCAGCATTCCTTCATCACCCCATCAATGACAAAGGAGATTCACTTTTTCGACAATGATGAAACCTTTAATAGGGGATTGAACCATTACAAGCAACAATTTCCATTCGCGCGTCCAGACCAACTGGTTTTAGAAGCAACACCAAATTATTTATACCATGCGAAAGTAGCGGATAGAATTGCCGCCCTTGATAAGCCGATCAAATTTATATGTATGCTGCGTCACCCTTTAAAACGCGCTCGTTCGGCATGGAATATGTATCGCGACATGGCATCATCAACCAGTCCATCCGCAATAAAAGCCCGGTTAACATTCAAACGAAATCAATCGGAAACGAATACAATTTATCAGGATTTTGTCAAGCATGACATCCCCTCACTGCAATCTTGTATCAAAAAAGAGATGAAGTTGATTCAAAGTGGTTCTCTGAGTCATGAACCTTCTATCATTGCACGGGGTTTTTATGAAACTCAAATTGAATATTGGTTTTCAAAGTTTAGTAGACAACAATTTTATTTTCTTCAACAAGAAGATTTTTCATCAGATTTGAAAACCAAACATAAAATACAGGAAATATTGAATTTCCTTAAAATAAAAGAAGATACATCGTTTTTTGACAACCTGAAACTAAGTATTAAAAATAAACGGTCATACCCCAAAACTAAATTGAGCATTTTAGACGAACAAACGGAAGAACAACTAATGCAACTCTTTAGATCAAAAAATAAAAACCTAGAAGTACTTACAGGATTACAAATTGATTGGTTACATCGATGATATTCAAAAGTAAAATATTTTGTATCGGCCTCAACAAAACAGGCACTACAACTGTAGAACAAGTATTTAGAGACTTGAATTATACAGTGGGTAATCAATCGGTGGCTGAATACTTACTTAAAGATTGGGGTCAGCGAAAATTTCAAAAGCTATTTTGGTTTTGTCGTTCGGCACAGGCCTTTCAGGATACACCGTTCAGCCTTCCCTTTACCTATGTTGTGCTTCATCATAAATTTCCTCGAGCAAAGTTTATTCTCACTGTTCGCAACAGTGCTGAAGACTGGTATTCATCACTAACCAGATTTCACTCAAAATTATGGGGTAATGATGACGGGCTACCACCTACTGTTGAGCAATTAAAAAGTGCAACATACAAATACAAAGGTCGCGCGTATGAATCCAATCGTCTTATGTTCACGACGCCTGAAAGCGAACCGTATCAAAAAGACATATTGCTTAAACATTATGAAGATCACATAAAGAATGTTCAATATTTCTTTAAAGATATTCCGGAAAAATTGATCACCATAAACGTTGGGAACAAGGAGGACTACTTTCGATTATGTAAATTTTTAAATAAAAAGCCTGTAACGGATGGATTCCCCTGGCTTAATAAAACCTAGTAAATGATACCGGTTACGAAACCATTTTTACCCGATATAGAAACGTATAAAAGATATACGGAGGACATATGGAACCGCTATTGGCTCACAAATAATGGTCCGCTGGTGAATGAACTCGAAAGTGAATTAAAATCATTACTCGAATTAGATCATGTGTTATTTGTTACCAATGGCACGATAGCCATTCAAATGGCTATAAAAGCCTTGGATCTTAAAGGCGACATACTCACCACACCATTCAGTTTCGTAGCGACAACTTCCTCCATCGCATGGGAGAACTGCAATCCTGTATTCGTTGACATCGACCCGAATACATTTAATATTGATCCGGAACTCATCGAAAGTCATATAACACCGAATACAACTGCCATACTCGCCACGCATGTTTTTGGTAATCCTTGTGACGTTTTACGAATTGAAAACATTGCAAAAAATCATGGATTGGCTGTGATATATGATGCGGCGCATTGTTTCGGTGTACGTGTAAATAACAAGTCTATATTCAGCTACGGTGATATATGCACTACCAGCTTTCACGCGACTAAACTATTTCATACGACCGAAGGTGGGGCTGTATTTACACCAAATGCAGATGTTAACCAACGATTATTTTATCTAAGAAATTTCGGACATGATGGGCCGGATAAGTTTGCCTCTATCGGTGTGAACGCGAAAAATTCTGAATTCCATGCAGCAATGGGGCTCAGCAATTTACCCCACATCCCAACTATATTATCCCGACGTAAATCACAATACCTCTATTATAAATCCAACTTGGAAAATTTGGGTCTGACATTCCAATCGATTCACCCTGATGCTGATTACAATTATGCGTATTTCCCTGTAGTCTTTAAGAATGAAAAACAAGCCAAGCATATCCAAAATTTATTAAACAACAATCGGATTTTTCCAAGACGGTATTTTTATCCATCGCTGAATACCCTACCCTATGTTACACCACAAGAATGTCCAAATTCCATGGCCATAGCCGGAAGTATTCTTTGTTTACCCTTATATCATGAAT
Organism: Saprospiraceae bacterium; assembly: GCA_028279185.1. GTDB lineage: Bacteria > Bacteroidota > Bacteroidia > Chitinophagales > Saprospiraceae > JANQSS01. Next base: position 130,836 of record JANQSS010000184.1, read on the forward strand.
TGACATCTACCGAACAAGATCTTGTTTGCCGTTTTATCCAAAAAGAATTACGACAATGATCACTACCGTTGGCGTCATGCAACCATACTTCTTTCCCTATTTGGGCTATTGGCAGTTGATACACGCAGTTGATCACTTTATCATTTATGATGATGTGCAGTATATCAAATCAGGGTATGTTAATCGAAATAGAATATTGAACCAAGGAAAGCCTCATTTTATAACGTTACAAGTTCAAGGAGCCAGTAGCAACAAATTAATAAATGAGGTTCAAGTGGGCCAAAATCGCAAAAAACTGTTGAAAACGATAAGCCAGACCTATGCTAAAGCCCCGTACTTTGCTGATGTGATGCCCATCCTAGAGACTTGCTTAACGAATACTAATTCCAACTTATCCGCCTTCCTTTCCGACAGTCTAATTGTAATTGCGGACTACCTGCAAATCAAAACTAAATTTCATGTTTCCAGCAATATAGAGAAGTCAGATGATTTAGACAGAACTGAACGCCTCTTTTATTTCTGTGACTACTTTTCGTCAACTCACTATATAAATGCTTATGGTGGACGAGATCTGTATGACAAAGAAGAATTTGGTAGAAAAAATATTAAGCTTTCATTCATTCGGATGAAAGAGGTTATTTACCCACAAATAAAATCCGAAGAATTTCACCCATCATTGTCTATCATTGATGTTCTCATGCATAATTCATTGGATGATACTAAGGTGCTTTTAAACAAATTCGAATTACTCTAATTATGTGTCCATTAATAATATCTTCATTCGTTATCAGATTAGGGGTTCACCATGGCTAGTTCAATTGATATAGGCGGTTATTTCGAGTTGGAGATTCCAAAAGCAAATACCTTGGTATCAACTACTAATACGATGGTCCAAAATCAGTCGTCATCTGGTCTTTTAAAAAGTGGCCGAATTGCACTGAAGACAATCACACAGCTTGCTTCTATCAAGGAATTAAGAATTCCATACTTCGGTTGCCAAGTGATTGAAGATGTGTTAAAAGCTAGCGATATTTCGTACTCCTTTTATGAAATAGACGATCAGTTGGAGATTATTGATCCCACCTACACTGTCGATATTCATTATTTGTATATTAATTATTTTGGATTAAAACGTCAATATGCGCGTAACCTCAGCGAATCACTAAAAGATAACGTTATAATCGACAATACCCATGATTTCCTAGGTGCATCAGACCATTTCAAATTGTCATGGTCTTTTAATTCAATGCGAAAATTCTTTGGTGTTCCTGATGGTGCTCAACTATCCTGCCCAAACCAGCAACCCTTAGATCTCAATACTTTTAGTCGGAATTCACAAGTTTCGTTCGATCATCTGGTCGACCGTCTGGAATACGGTGCACAACGTGGCTATCATGCGTTTCAAAAAAACGAATTGTCCTTGGGTGGTGATATTGAACGAAGTAGTGTGTTTAGTGAAACTATTCTAAAATCAATTGCATTTGATTCGATAAGAGATATACGAATGCGTAATTATCTCTACCTGCATGAGCGTTTAGCAGAAACGAATGAATTTAATCCGCATCTCCTAGAATTAACTCCGGGCAGTACACCATTTTCATATCCGTACTTACCGAGTACCAGCTTAACCCATGAATATTGTTGGGGAAAGAAACTGTACGCCTCCAGGCTCTGGCCTGAATGCATAAATATATCGCCAAATCCATTGGAACGGCGATTAGCAGGCCATGTTATTCATTTACCAGTTGATCATCGATACAATAATGAAGTCATGGATCAAATTGTTAAAATAGTAACTGACTATGGAGAATAAGAATCGATTGGCTGCACACCAAAAAAATCAAAAGACAGAAGATCTGCTCAGGCATCTAGAAGAACTGCTCTTTCCAAGCCAAAAAGCCATCTTAAATTTAAATATTGAAACGGATCATGCTCCTGTATTTATAATGGGATGTGCACGATCCGGAACAACAGCCCTACTTCAATATTTGGCCCAGTCAGGTGCATTTTGTTATCCAAGTAACTTGATGTCCAGGTTCTACTTCGCTCCCTACCTTGGTGCTCGTATCCATCAGTTGCTCATCGACCATGACGTTAAGGGGGAATTAGCCTTTGAACAAGAATTCGACAAATTTTCATCTCAACTTGGAAAAACTAAAGGAGCTGATGCTCCGCATGAATACTGGTATTTTTGGCGACGTTATTTTTCCTTTAAGCGCCTCCAAACACTATCAAAATCAGATCTCGATTTAGTAGACGCTAAATCACTCAGGCACGACATTCTGTCTATAATGTATGCCTTTGACAAACCAGTAGTTATGAAAGCGATGAATCTCAACTGGCACATTCCATTTTTGAATAAAATATTTCCAAATGCGCTATTTATTCATATTAAACGAAAAATTGAGTACAATGCACAATCACTATTAAACGCACGTGTGCAATTTTTTGGAGATATAAGTCAGTGGTATTCTTTTAAACCACCCGAGTATGACGAGATAACTATTCATATTCCCGAGGAGCAAGTAGTTCAACAGGTACACTTCACAAACAAAGCCATTTCTGACGGCTTGGTAAAAGTCGATGACGCAAACAAAGTTGTCATTGAATATGAGTCACTCTGCCGTGACCCAAAAGCCATCATAGACCAAATTCTAGCGTCGGTCGGAAAATCAGCTCCCCATCCAATCGTTGCAGCGCCGGTAAGAGGAAACAAAATCAATGTATCGCGGGAGCAGTGGTATTTAATCCAAAACGCATGTCAGAAATTAATATAAACAAGAAATCCGTCTCTGTATGCATTCAAACTTATCAGCATGCATCCTTCATTCAGCGATGTCTTGACGGTATTTTAATGCAGAAAACGGATTTTCCCTTTGAAATAATTCTCGGTGAAGACCACTCAACCGACGGCACCAGAGAGATTTGCGAACGATACGCACAAGAATATCCGGATAAAATAAAGCTATTTCTTCGCCGAAGAGAAGATGTAATATATATCAATGGCAGACCTACAGGTCGATTTAATTTGATTGAAAACCTGGCCGCTTGCTCAGGTAAATATATTGCTATGTGCGAAGGTGACGATTATTGGACTGACGAAAACAAATTGCAAAAACAGGTCGATTTTATGGAAGCGCACCCAGACTACGCGCTCTGCTTTCATAATGCCAAAATCGTTGATGAACTGGACAATCCAGGTCAGATAACAGATTATGGCAACTCATCAAAATATAGTGACACCTATACCCTCTACGATTTGTTATCATTTGGCGAGTCCATTATTCCGACGGCCAGCCTACTTTTTAGGCGAAAACCTGAATATCAATGGCCACATTGGTTTAGCGAAGTGTATGCTGCGGACTTAGCTATTATGTTTTTAATGGCACAGTTTGGAAAGGTAAAATATATAGATGAATTCATGTCAGCCTATCGTATAAACAGTACAGGTGCATCGAAAAATCATGCAATATTTCATAAAATTAGTTCTCGAATTTTCTTCTATTCTTGTATGCGGAATGAATTACAGGATAAAATGTATTACGAAATTATTGATACTGTAATACAAAAATTTATGATCTACGGCGCGGCCCTTTCGTGTAAAGAGAGTCCGAGTTTTGTGATAAAAACTATATCAAAAAGATTAAAAAAGAAAAACTATCAAATAACATTTCACTGATTCACTGTTGTTCTGAAAAATTAACCTATGCTGATTTGTGATGAATTCTTAATGCTTAACTTACCAAAAACTGGAAGTTCATTTGCCAGAAGTGCCATAAAAGAAGTTTTTCGACAAAGGAGCTCTAAGCTTAATCGCGTACTCTACAATCTAAGAATTAAAGAGCCCCCGCTGAAAGAGTACCTGACACACAATCTCTACATTCCAGGGAGGCGAAAAGGTCAGCATGGAACCTATATTCAAATACCTGAAAAATATAGAGACAAGGACTTGGTTTCCGTCGTGCGAAATCCTTTTACTAAGTTTATTTCTGGATATGAATATCAATTCTGGGTTAAAAGACCTCCTCTACCTAAAGCATTAATCGAGTCTGAGTTCCCATCATTTCCAAATTTGAGCCTGGATCAATTTGTTGACTTTTCTATGAAAGCGGCAGACCTTCGATCTAACTCAACCAATAAAATGAGACTCGGCATGCAGACATTACAATTTATTCAAATGTTTTTCAAGGAACCCTCAAGAGTCATCGCGAATATCGATGAGGCGTACCTTTCATCGGATAAAAAATATCGTTCGGACATGGCTGATGTTACTTTATTAAGACAAGAATACTTAAGGCATGATTTATGTGAGTTCCTTAAACATAAAGGGTTCTCGGAAGAAGAACTAAACATTATAAAGAATTACCGTGATGTCAATAGAACTAAACGAAAGGCGACACATCGGTCAATAGTCTGGACCCAAAAGGCCTTAGATTTCGTCAAAATAAATGAAGGATTTTTACTGAAAATATTAGAAGACAAGGGGTACACCTACAACGTTCCCGACGTGGGAAGTGCCACCCGGTAATCGCCATTTGGTCTTAGCGGCATCCATCAGGAATCCGTTCCTTTGTAAATTTCTATCCATCGCTCAATAATTTTCTTGTTTGAAAACTTGTCGGCGATAGTTTTCTGCGCATTCTTTCCTATTTGGGCTCGACCATCCGGTGAATCCTTCAATATTGTTCGCAAAATATTAGTCAAACCATCTACATCACCAACTGTATATAAGAACCCACTTTTTCCATCAATAATCGCATCATCGCTTCCTGTACCGGCTGTTGAAACAGTCACGACACCCGAAGCAAGGCTTTCAAGTAACGAAATGGAAAGTCCCTCTTGTTGACTGCTTAATACGTAAACTGTTGCATCCGCATAGTACTTAGGTAATTCCGCACTATCTATGAATCCGAGGAAATGAACACGCTCTGTCAAATCCTTTTCTGCAGTATAGGCTTCAAGTTCTTCTCGTAAAGGTCCATCACCTCCGATGACCAATACTGTATCCTCTCTGTCCAATTTTCGGAAAGCTTGCAATAAGTCAATAACACGTTTTTCAGGTACCAACCTGCGAACGGTTAATATTATCGAAATTTCACTATCTACCCCTATTTTCGATCTTAAAAACCCTGGCTGTACATTTTTGAATCGATCAGGATCTACTGTATTGGGTAGAACATGTATCTTATCAGGGTCAATATCAAAGGCCAAGGCGCGTTCCTTCATTTGTTCAGAAACAGCAAACAAGGCATCCGTATTTTTAAATACAAAATTAGAAAACCTTGAAAATGGATGTTTTACGGGTAAATACAATTCAGCTCCGAGTGTTGAAACGACATGCCGAATATTGTATTTTCGAGCTAGAAGCGTATTTATGTATCCAGCAGGAATAGCCCACTGCGAATGTAAGACATCAACTTTTCGAGTTTTGATAATTCGTTTTACTGTTTTATAATAACCACGTAGCAAAAAAGGTATTGTAAAAAACAATAGTGGATTCCTGCTTAGATTTGGTAATAATCCAGGAGGACTTACTAATCCTTGCCCTTTCTTAAAAAAATAGGAGAAATACTCAAGCGATAGTCCGTCCATGTCGATAGTGGGGCCACGGCTCTCATTTGATTGTGGAGCAACAATGGTAACCTGATGTCCTTGCCTTACCAATTCCTTGCAATATTCAAGCACCCAAGGGCCAAAAAAATCTCCATCGTATCGTGGAAAACTAGATGTAACCATTACCACATGCATCAGTTAGATTCCTTTTGTTCCATTAAATAATCGTAAGTATTGCGTAATCCGTCAATCAATTCAGTTTTAGGCTCCCAGTTTAACAGCGTTCTCGCCTGGCTATTATCTAGAATGTTTATCGGCACATCTGAATTATCAAATGATTTTCTAACGACTTCAAATTCAAGTCCAAGGTCATGCGTAAGCAGATCTATTAATTCGTTTAACGAAACACCCTTGTTCGACGATATATTCAATATCTCACTTGACCCAAGTTCCAGTATTTTCAGGAATGCGGAAACGACATCATCGATATAAATATAATCGCGTATAGCCATTCCATCTCCCCACAATTCTATTCTCTGTTTATCAATGATGCTCCTCAACCAATGTGACATAACTCCTTGTTGTACACGTAAATTTTGACCAGGGCCATATACATTGGACAAACGCAATATTGCATAGGACATCTCAAACTGATTATGAAAAAAATGAATATACTTTTCAAAAACCGATTTTGTTAATCCATAGGATGAAATAGGTTTTAACAGCTTTTCTTCGGTAGTAGGGATTTCTTCCGGAATTCCATATACAGTACCGCCACTTGAAGCAAAAATCAACTTTTTCACACCATTTGTAACACATGCTTGCAATAAATCGATGCCGTATGAGACCGAATTAATTAAATCCTGTTTCAAAAACTCAGGACCACTTCGCGGAATGTTAGACCAAAACAAGTGAATAACGATGTCAACATTTTTAGTGTGCCTTTTAAAGCTAAAGTTATTTAGCAGATCACCATATATATATTTTACCCCCTGGTATTTGTGGGCATATCGATTTCCACGATTGCGATTTCTAGCGACAATAGTGATTTCATGGCCCGCTTGGGTCAATGCACGTACTAGGTGCGTACCTATGAAACCCGTTCCTCCAGTAATGAATATTTTCACTGTTGTTCGTCCATTTTTATAACGTAATTATCCTTATTCAGTTTTACTACATGATTTCCTATAATTTTTTTCATAAGTCCATCGAAAACCGTAAGAATCAGTATTGCCATGCCCAGTACAACCGACCAGGAGATTCGTGTAGGGTAGCGCGGATTTCTAAAATGACCAAACGTAGCCATCAATAAACAATTTATATAGTACCCAGCCAACAAACCAATTAGTATAAATAGTACATTGCGCATTTCAATTGTATATCCTTTTCGAACCAAGAACATTAATAGGCCACCAAAAATTAAATAAATCCATACCCAGTTACGCAATAAAAAAGCGTTTCTGTCGCGAATAGGTGCAACTTCTCTATACATTTTTTTTCCTCTGGCGATTCTGCTTTGGTTGTAACGCTGTAAATCCGAACCAATTTTTCCAAAAAGCGAGGCTCGTCGTTTACTAGATCGTATTCTCTTCGTACGAAGCGGGATTCTATATTGTCTTGACATATATAATCCACGCTGTAAGCCTTCACCGATTACGGGTAATATATAATCCGGGTCGACTAAAGCCTTTTTTGCGATATCCACTACCTCATCTGAAAAGTCATCTCCTTTGTACAAATCATCCCAATACCCATTTACCCCCATTTGCGCCATTAAATTACGATCACACAGGTATTTATAATTCTCCACGGGGCAGTATTCATCCAATGCCTTGTCGTAAACACCTACTCGCTGCAGCGCACGCCACACAAAATGATATTTGGCGTCAGCGGTTTTTACTAGTGAAGTTTCATCGTTAGTGACTTTGGTTTTGACCTTCTCATTGGCCATAATTGTATTGATCAAAGGGTCGACCAACTTAATTGAAAGGAGGAATATAGCCCAAACCACAATGATGCGCCATAACATTTCTTTCTTTTCTGATTTCCACTTTTTGAATGTAAAAACAACAAATAGAAAAGTAAAAAGTAACATTAATGAACCCAGGATAGGTTCGTGTGATTTATGTGATATTACACTACACCCAAAGAAAGTTAGTACAACAAAAAACGGTGTGGATTTCCATTTCTCTTGAAAACACAGAATTAGTGATAAAATTCCAACGCCAGTAAAGATATCAGACATCATCATGTTTGATATCCAGGGAAGTGTCGACGTAAAGTTCATAAAACATATAATGGCGATAAATCCAAGTCGATAAATCCATGGGTCCGAGAAAAGTAGTCGTACGAGCCGAAATATCAACCAGGAAGTGAGAAGGTTTTGTGCCAAGGCGACGTATATAAGCGATGACTTAAATGATGTCACCTTGATAAAGAAACTGTAAAACATAGCCCAATGATGGCTGATGTTTCCATTAAATGCGCGTTCAACATACCCCCCAGAATCTCCATAAAAAAAAACATAACCATTGACGTACATATAATAGCTGAGAATGAGCATGGCTCCCAGTATCGTGTACAGATCAATCAGTATATTTTTATTCTTATCACTCATGTAAGAAAAACTTGACCTAGCCTTTTAGGTAGTAGGATTTTCGCAGCACAAATAGTTCGTGCGTTTATTTTTTACCTTTTATTTCTTTCAAAATGTGTTCAATTAGGGTTCTATTTCGACTCATTAAATCGCCAATAATTCCAAGCGCGAAACAATTAAAGCTTATAGAAAATAGTATACTTCCGATAATAAGAGACTGAACTTTTCCCTGTGCTCCGGACCCAAAAAAATAATCATATAGAAACCTGAATAGAGGAATACATCCGAGAATAAAAAAAACAATCCCTAAGCCAACAAAAACGCGTAATGGTTTGTACATGGCATAAACACGCACAATGTCCGTTCCGGACTTTCGAATGTGTTGCCACATATTTTTAAACAGCCTCGAAGGGCGTGTCGGAGCATTGGTAACAATAGGCACGGACGCCATCTTCATGCGCTTGCTACTAGCTTGGACCGTCGTATCCAACACGTACGAAAATGTACTCGTAACATTTAATTCGAGCATGGCCTGACGAGAATACGCCCTAAAGCCCGAAACCGCATCAGCAACTTCCCGTTCTCCCGATAGCAATTTTGTCACTTGAGTACCGAGCCATTGGAAAAACTTCTTAACCGGAGAAAAATGTTTGATGGTTGATGTTTGACGATCGCCTACAACAATATCTGCTTCTTCATCAAGAATCGGCTGAACCAAATCCTTAATGTACGTGGAAGGATACTGGTTATCACCATCTGTGTTCACCAATATATCAGCTCCAGTCTTCAAGGCATGATTCATTCCAATACGAAAACTATTTCCAAGTCCTTTGTTACCGACATTATTGATAATATGATTCACGCCTAAACTGCGCGCTACCTCAATCGTTCGATCTGTCGATCCATCATTTACAATTTGCGTTTCGATTACATCGATACCAGGAATTTCGTGTGGAATGTCCTGAAGGACCAACGGTAGCGTTTGCTCTTCGTTGTAGCATGGTATTTGAATTATTAGTTTCACGAATTTTTATGCCTATTCATTAGTTAGCAAATACATATTAAATCCCGCACTACATTATACTGTTTACAAATTCCATTTCATCCGGTGTGAGGGCCTTTTCCATTTTGACCTTTTCATCTTCTATGGAATACTCCGACCGCAGTTTTTTTGCACCCTTCATGTCCTGCCTGAGAGACTGCTGTAAGATTTTGACCTGTTCCTTTTCGAATTGAACTTCCGGATTAAAGCGATGGATAAAATTAATTATTCGTCTATAAGTCGGTGCTGGTTTAGTCACTACTTCATTAAATTTTAAACGAAGTATTCGGCGTCTTAGCCCGGGAATACCTTCCACTTCAGAAATTGAACGTTGGCTTGATTTATACCGCTCTTCAAAAAACTCCCTTGTTTGTTCTCTTTTTTTAAAGGAATAATACTGATGCATCTTATCCTTTTCAATTATTACAACGGGAACATCTGTTACTCGTCGCATAATTTTTTTAAGTGAATAGACATAGGCGGGGGTCTTGTCTAGCACAAACTTTACTGACCCATCGAAAAGGTGACAATGCTCAACAATTTTACCATAGGCGGCCTCGAATGATTCGGCTGCACAAACTTCATCCAATTGTTTCTGAGTTAACTTCCAATTGTATGGAGGCCTTGTATCCATCATCCAATTGTAGAACCTGCCACTCTCCGGAAAATTCAATGGTTTATTGCCAAAAAGGAGTCCACACTCAAAGCCGGCATCAATAGCCGGATGCGAGCATATTAATCTGGATAAAAATGTTGTGCCTGAAAAAGGCATTCCGCAGACAATTGCCGTCAACGCTTTACTCATGGGTATATGTGATGATTAGAGAAGTCCATTAAGTTGACGAAATTTCTCATTTTTCTGCGCGCATTTTTTTCTTGTAACGGCGCATGTAATTAATAAACTGTTGCCCTTTTGTCTCTCCTAATGTTTTTTTAATTGAGGCATAGAATTCATTGCGTAATTTCGTAACAGCCTCGGGTGTTCGTTTTTTACCCAGGCCTTTAACCTTGTTATCAAACTTTTCTTTCGCGGTTTTCAACTGCTTACCCTGAGCATCAGAGTATGCCATCTTTCTTTTCGCAGATTTCCAAAACTTTGCCCACGTATACTGGGCCTTTGATCCTTTCTTTGCCCCGCTATTGTTTGACTTTTTAGAATTTGAGGATACTTCTTTTTTGGCTGGTTTTTTCTTTGCAACCGGTTCGTTTCCGCAAGAGGCAAACAGACCTATACCTGCCAATACAAACATTAAATAAACTATCTTTTTCATAATACAAATTAAAGTTTCAATATTTTCAAAATTTATGCTTCGATTAATTCGTTTTTATTTATTAGACCGGCAAAAAATCCATTTAATTCAGCCGCCTGGTCTTCATAACTCTTTATTTCATTTTTGTACGCATTCGTATATGTATTCCAATTCTTCTGCAAACATTGTTCGACTGCCTCCTGCAAATACACTGGATCCGAACTCAGCGGAATAACCATCGCATTCTCGCCATCGCGCATGTCTTCTATTGTCCCTCCGCTTTTAGTTGAAATAACAAATACATCACGCACCATTGCTTCACGTACCGTTAATCCAAAGCTCTCCTTCCACTGTGATGGGAATAATAATATATCGATGTTCGCAAAAAAGTCGTCCATCGTGTCTTGGTCATAGGCATCGATAAGTTTGACTTTTTTATTTTTCAATAGTTTCTTAAAATCATTTTCCCATGACGCACCAACGTTTTGAGCCGCATTAACGAGTTTTAATTCATAGTCTCCTTCAAGATTCTCAAACACTTCCTGAATTAACTCTCCTCCCTTTATATAGCCTGGGCCTCCTATAAAACCAAAGCGCACCTTCGGAGATTTGACGCGTTCTATATCCCCTTCCGGAAATCTTACGCCATTTTTATTAACATGACATTTACTCGTATCGAATCCATTTATAAGGTGAACTCCCTTGTGAAACTCACTTGGGAACAACAAAATATCCAGGTTTTCTGCCATACTTCGTAATGTATCCCATCGCACATCTAAAAATGAACTATCATCGACGCAGTGCATACAAACATTCTTTTCCAATATTTCCTGGAAACAATATTTTCCATGTCGATTGATCATAAATTGTCGTTCACAAATCCACCAGCAATCATGAAGTGTTGCTACGCATGGAATTCCCTTAGACTTCAACCTATGGATAAATTCGACACCCATCGTTTGAATTGCATGCATATGCACAACGTCCGGCATGAATATATCGGCAACCTGCTCAATTATATTTGCAAGTTTAATGTGTTGTAAAGCCTCGTCTGGATACAAACTATTTGGTAGATTTATCGAAACTACTGATATTCCTTTCGTTCTATAACGAGATACTTGATATGGTAACAAGGCTTTGTTTTGGTCTGTAGTAATGACACACACATCCCAATCATGTTTTGTCTTCAACAATTTATTGACCTCTTCCGCAACAATTGTAGCCCCACCGAAACTTCTAGGTGAATAGTGTACATTTATAGAGAGCAGCCTATTTTTCATATCATTTCTTTCAATTGAGGGTCGAGCTTTTGTTCCAATGTTCCAATAGTTTGATTTTCTAATACATAATCATTTGCTCTTTTGGCTAGAATTTCTAAATCTGTTGATCCATCAACACAGGCTTTTAGTTGTGGATACCAATCCTTCGGTTCATTTATCAAAATACCATTAACCTGATTATCGATAAGATTCACAAAATCTCCTATGGCTGTCACCATAGTCGGTACATGTACCATTGAAGCTTCCAAATACCGTATTGCACTTTTACAATCATTGAAATCATCTTGCACTAGTGGAATAATATTCAAGTCGCCTTTTGCCATCTCCGTAATATAGCTCACGTAATCCTTAAACTCTGTATGCGACACGCGATTTGGAAAACGCATTTTTAATTTTGCACTCATGGCACAATACCCTATTACATTCAACTTTACATGATTGTATTCATTGAGGATGCGGTGCAGCGCTTCGATGGCCATGGAAAAGTCGGCTTCGTGCGCCCGCGATCCCGAAGCATACACGATGATAAAATCGTTCTTATCCGCTTTTTGCTTTTGATCATAAGATTTTCCATAAATATATTGAGCATTGAGTGTCTCACTATCAATTACGTTTCTCCAAATATAAATATCCTTCGAGGTAAGGTCGCTTAAATGGGATCGCATGGCCGGCGTACTTGTAATTACAAAGTCCATTTGACGAATAATAGAGGCGTAAGAATCAACTCCCGATAATATCGACTGCTTTTCCTTGGCCGTAATAAAATTTAAATTGACATTGCTTGAATAGATACGTAGATCGAAAACAGGATCATCGATATCATAGCCAAATTTAATTCCAAGGCGAGTACATTCATCTATATACGATGATACAAGTTTGGCGTGTGGAATACGATAAAATATTACGAGTGATGCAGTTTGAATCAAATTAATTGACCTAGGAACATCGAGCCAGTGACTGAACGAACATTTAACATCACGGCTTTGAAAAAATTCCATTTTTTGCATGATGCGATATTTCTTGCATTGTGGTATGCTCAAATCGCCAACTATAACAACATTTTTCCTTCCGAAGAAGGCGTCATCTCGAGCTCTTTTTTCAATTTTTTTATTTGATCGAATTGCAAACTTATGCTTCAATGCATAGGAGTTGTCCCAATGGTCTTCAAATGGTAGTAATTCAACGTCATTTTCTTTTTCAGCAAGCTCTTTCAATTCTTTTAAGTAGACTTCCCCACTCTGTTCTTTTCCAACCGCTTCTATTTCGATCAGCTCGTTGTAAGTATAATTATGCATAGAACTATACCTCCGTCCTTCACGTCGACCATTTCGTAAAAAATGCTTAACGGCTGGCACACCAGCTGCTTTGACATCCGAATGGGTTTCATAGTAAAATTCTACATCGAAATATTGCGATGGATTTCCGACCGAATTTTCAATAAAACTGACTAAGTCCATGAACGATTCAACATCGTAGTTTTCTTTTACAAATCGAATGTTGATAATGGGATTCGGGTTTAAGTCATTTTTAAAACCAGTCTTGACAAAATGATTGAATGCGTCGACATCTTTATCTAGCCCGTACTTTCTTCGATAAAAATCTTCATCCAGCAAATACCTGCTTCGCGCCGGTATGCCCTTCGTCATAATACTGGAAATAAATTTTTTCATCTATTTAGTTTTTCGACCAATTTAAATGGGATTGAATACCCAGGTTATGTAATTTTTCGATTTCAGGTTGCAAGAGTCGCGTTGCTGCCACCTTATATGCGTCTGGCATAGGAATTTTTTTGCTGACATTGATCGGTTTATCGAGTTCCATTGAACCATAGTCCATATTCCCAATGTCCAGAAAGTCCTCCAACTTTCTCAAATAGACTACAGGGTTTGAAACCAAATCTTCAAAATAAAACAACTTAAACGAGTCTGCCGGTAAACACTTTCGCATCATTGCAATTTTATCGGCATACTGGCAGTTTTCCCAGATAAACGGTTTTTGTATAAATTCTGAAAAACGCTCCTCGGACCAACTCGCAAATTCAATTTCTTTTCCAATAAACTGATGATGAAATTTAACATGCGACCACAATCGAGCCAGCGGATCACGAATGATATAAATCACTTTGACAGTCTTGGCAACATGCCGCACCAAGTCCCATCCTTTTTCATTCATGTGACAGGTGAGATTGCTAAAATCACAGTTATACTTTCCGCCACGATTGTTCTTAAATAAATCCGTATACCATTTCAGGGATAAATCCTTTTCTAAATAGGTGCCATACCAATCAACGACTCGTTTAAAGCCTCTAATATTTTCCCCAACATTTAGCGATGAAATTACTTGTTTGGCCTTATTCATTCTATTTTGATAGGATAGCGCATTTGAACCAAGTGTATAATCCGACCAAAAGTGAATTTCCTTCTCGAATGTAAAATAGAGTTCAGGGTGATTCTTAAGAATGCTGTACAACCATGTTGTACCTGCCTTCATAGCACCAGCATTCAAAAATAATTTCTTGACAATCAAGACTTTATATTTTTATGTTATTCGTAATATTAAAGAGCCAAATATAGCTAATTTTTCTCATACGTTCGTCTGAAAACGCCGAAGTAAAGGCCTTTCACTGGTGCACGACAGATTTGCATTGAACCACAAATCCGAGCGATTTAACGTTTCGCCCCATTGAGACCGAACGGATTGATCTCGCATATCCGAATCATCAAGATTGTCTGTGTCCTCACGTCGAACACGTACGGAGCAATGTGGATTGAAGAGCACGGATCGTCCAAGCTTGCGCGCACCCAGGCACAGGTCCACATGAGCTACAGTTGGCCTCTCTGGTATTTTCATGTCGTCTAGTTCGGAAAGTAGGTTTGATCGGATAAACATGCCATTGATAGAGGCCAGAGTAACTTGCCTGACGGCATCTTTTCTGAAATAACCCGGGTGGTCCATCGACATACCTTTCATAAAAGCCAACCCCAATGGTTTTTGCATACTTGGTATCAATCCAGCATGTAGAAGATTTCCAGATGGATCGACTCCCATGGATGATACTATGTCGACATTTGAATCATTAAAATACCCTATTGCTTTTTCTAAAAAGTCCGATTCAACAAATTCTGAATTCTTCAGTAGAACGCCATAGACGGGCGATTTGTATTTTTTGCTTAATCGAAATAATTGATTTGTGGAAAAAGTTGTCTCGGCCGAAACAGGTTCAATAAAAAAATTGTCGAAATTTGACTCTAATTTCCTAAATGCCGAAACTTTACTTTCATCCACTACTAAAACGACTTTAATTTGTCCTGGATAGCCACCCTTCATTAACTCCTTTGAGCGCATCCTATCAAATTTCGCATCGTCAGAGTCAAAACAAAAAATAACGACATCCGGATATATTTCTACATTAGGATAATAATTTAGCATGCCCGGAAACTTCCCTTCTTCTAGGCGAACATCTTTTTCTATTCGATTAAAGTGCTCCATGAGTGCTTGTTTCATGGCTTTACCTGCATAGCTTTTATTGCTAAATGCCGTAGCCGTACTTTTCGGAGTCATTCTCCAATGGTACAATATTTTGGAAACATGGACCACTGTGGGTTCATACGCTAAAGCCCGAATTAAGAAGTCATAGTCCTGCGCCCCTTCAAATCCTTTTCGAAACCACCCGAGTTGATTACCGAATGCGCGTTTTACGATTAAAAAGTGATTAACATAATTTACGGACTTTAATAAATAAGGGTCGAAATCGGGTTTATAAATAGGCCTGTGGGGCTTACCATTTGACAATGTTTTATCCTCATCCGAGTAAATAATATCTGGTAGCGCATCCTCATTTATCCAATGCTGAATTGTGTGAAGTGCGTTACGTTCTATAAAATCATCTTGATCCAAAAAACAACAATAGTCTCCGGATGCCAATTTTAGTCCTTGATTTAGATTCTCGCTTATATGGCGTACCTCAGCGTTAAAATGAACATGTATGAATGCATGTACTTTCGCAATATTGCTCAAATAATTCTTTCCTTCCGAATCAATTTCATCAACAGTCAAAATAATTTCAAAATCGACAGGTCCCTTTTGATTTATGGCGCTCTCTATACAATCCCTCAAATAGAGCAAGTTTGGATTGTAAACTGGTATAATTATAGAAAACAACAATTTTCTTAGCCATGGAGTACTGTCAGGGCTTTCTGCTAATTCAGGTAAGTGACGAGTAATCGCATACTGGTTCTCTATCGACAGACGACTAGCAGATACATACTGCCATTTAACCAGAGTACTCGCGGCCTTACTGGATTCAAAATGTGCAAATACACTTATTTCCTCTTGAAAATCAGTCGGCCATTCAAAAGACGATTCCAAAACCACCCAGTCGTTATCTTCCGTCTCATGCACAGAAAAATTGCAGTCCTTGGTTAGTTCACCTGACTGACTGACAACTGAAATGTGCGTTGGCACATTCGTTGGTTTATATTTTATAGCCATGTACCGAATATCTCCCATTATCCAAAGGCGCTGCGCAAATGCCTGAATGTGCGCAATTGGCTTCCTGCTTGCAGGGTCTACGAATAATAATTTCTGTTCCCTATGAAAACTTAGAAGACGATTAACTATTGACTGGATTAGGCGCATAGTGTACTAAACATCTTCAAGATCGAGTAATTGCTCTCCAACCTTTTTTCTGCGCTTCCGTTTTTCTTTCAAGTATTCTTGCTTATATCTCGGCAGTATGTCATCGGGTGATCCGATCTCCTTTATCATCCCTTTGTCCAACCAAATTATCCGGTCTGCATGCTTTTTTAATATTCGTAGTTGATGGCTGACATGAACAATGGTACGCCCTTGTAAAATCCGATCTTGAAAAATGTGGTCGGACTTTTGCATAAAGCCAACATCCCCAACTCCACCAAAAAACTCGTCCATTAGATAGATATCCGCTTCGGTTTGCATAGCAATTGCAAAAGCCAATCGACTCCTCATACCACTTGAGAAATATTTTAGAGGTGTGTCAACGAAGTCTTCTAACTCTGCAAATTCAAGTATGCTGCTAAATTTCTGTCCTAATTGTTTAAATGTTAGTCCTAACACTGTTCCGTTAACATAAATATTATCGCGAGCTGTGAGTGTATTATCAAAGCCCATTCCCAATGCCAGTCGTATTATTTTACCGTCTACAGTAATGTTACCACCTTTATCCGCAGGGAAAGCGCCCATGATAATTTTAAGCAAGGTTGACTTTCCACTGCCATTGTGCCCAACAATACCCAAGAATTCGCCCTTATACACACTAAAATTTATGTTCGTCAGAGCCTTAATAGCGATTTGCTTATTTTTTCTGGCGCGCAGTAAGTTATATGCCCGCTGGCGAATCGTCTCAACCTTCCTAGAACGCACAAAAAAGGTTTTTGAGACATTTTCTACATCTATAACAATCTTACGGTCATCAGCCATGCCTTATAGTTTTTCTACCGCCTTATGCGAGTATTTCAAAAAGAAAAATCGTCCTACAAGAAAAAGTACCAGGGCATATACCGAACTAAAAAGCAATAAATTCCAATCAGGCAATTCACCAAATAGTAAAACTTTCCGTGCATTTATGATAATACCGGACATTGGATTTGCGTACAACAATATCGGGGCGCGACTTAATATTTCCTCGCCTCTAAAGAAGATAGGTGTTATCCAGAATCCAGCCAACAAGACCATGTCCCACAAATGCATAATATCTTTAAAGTAGATATTCAATGTGGATAAAATTAATCCGAAAGACACAGACACAATATAAGCTAGAAATAACATAATTGGTAACAGCAATACACTCCATGTGAAATAGATGCCTGTGATCAAACTCATTCCAACATACGCGACCAAGTTGAACAGGAGACCAAAAATCACACTCAAAGACAACGAATAAAAGAGATCGAGTCGATTGAATACAATATTTTCTATTAAATAGCGCTTGGTCAATAGCGTCGAAAGTCCTCGTTTAGTGCTTTCGGCAAAGTACATCCAGAATATCAGCGCACTGAATAAATAAAGATGGTAGTTTTCAATTTTTTGAGAAAAAATAAATGAAAACACGAAATAATATATAGCCATTCGAAAGAGTGGATTAATCAATGCCCAGACTAATCCGAAGTAGTCGTTGTAGTACCGTTTTTTAAAATCGACCTGCGCCAACTTCCATATCCTTTCCAGCCGATTATTTTCGGGAAGGTGTTTTTCGAATGGTTTGAGTATCGTATTGATCATCGTGGCAACAAATCACTTACGGAACAAAGGTATTAATAAAGTGTATAAAGATTAAAGTACTGGTTATCCAATACTTATGCCACTAATGACCTTCCTCAGTGGACACAGAATCGCGCTGATCTTGAAGAAGTGGTGCCAGATCGACCGGATTGTAATCAACGCTCTTTAACACTTTTCCATCACGTGTTCGATAAACCAGGAAGCCCTGCTCGCACGGAACAATATGCCCTATTTCACCTTTTTCCCCGTATGCGGCCACAGTACGCTCAGCAACTTCGCGTGTGAGACAAACCTTACTCATATTTGAAGCTTGTACCGCATCAAATAACTTGGCGAAGCGATCTGTCAACCCAAATTCATGCAATGCACCGGATAGAACGTATTGAATATCGCAGAATGCGTCTGCAACTTCTACTAGGTCATCATTTTCTATAGCCTCTTTAAGTTCATCTAATTCCTCTTGTAATAAATTAATCCGTAGCTGACATCTTTCCTTTGACGGAATTATTGGGCCTGTCAAGATTGGGAGTCCAAATGTTCTGTGAAATTCTGCAGTATGATTTAAGGCTTCAGCTTCGTTATACTTTTTATGTTCCATATTAATTATTATGACTACTCATTAAAAATGCTTTCAGAAATGCGTCTAAATCACCATCCAATACCGCATCTGTTTGTGAAGTCTGATAATTTGTTCGGTGATCTTTGACGCGTCGATCATCTAATACATAACTGCGAATTTGGCTTCCCCATTCATTTTTCATTTTTCCAGATTCGATCGAATTTTTTGCCGCCCTTTGTTTTTCTAATTCGACTTCATACAGTCGAGATCGTAACATTTGCATCGCCTTATCCCGGTTCATATGTTGCGAGCGCTCTTGTTGACATTCCGCCGTAATACCTGTTGGAAGATGCCTAACCCGTACAGCGGATTCTGTTTTGTTAACGTGCTGCCCCCCAGCCCCACTTGCGCGAAATGTATCCCACTCCAGCTCCGCAGGATTTATGTCAATTTCTATCGATTCGT
This sequence comes from Saprospiraceae bacterium, assembly GCA_028279185.1. GTDB lineage: Bacteria > Bacteroidota > Bacteroidia > Chitinophagales > Saprospiraceae > JANQSS01. Next base: position 149,839 of record JANQSS010000184.1, read on the forward strand.
CAACCATAGGATGTACAAAAACCGAAGCGAAACTTGTCATTCGCTTACCTTGAGAATTAAACGGACTAACCCGGACAAGGCGATGAACTCCATTTTCTCCTTTTAATAATCCGAATACGTAGTCGCCCTTTATTTCCAGATCTACAGACTTGATGCCGGCAACATCACCATCCTGGCGATTCAACTCATTTATTTTGAAACCTTGTTTTTCGGCCCACATGATATACATACGCATAAGCATGGCCGACCAGTCACAACTTTCAGTCCCACCTGCTCCGGCATTTATGCTCAAAATGCAATCCAGTTCATCCTCTTTTTGGTTAAGTGTGCTGCGAAATTCTACATCTTCAATCGTGGCAACTGCCCGTAGATAAATTTTATCGACATCGTCTTCTGAAGCCTCGCCACCAGTTCGAAACTCCTCTGTTATTTCAACTTCATCCACCAATTCACTTATAGCACGGAATTGCTGGACCCATTTTTTATTTCGTTTTATTTCTTTGAGAATTCGTTCTGCTCTGCCTGCGTCATTCCAAAATTCCGGGTCACCTGCTAATTCCTCCTTTTCTTGAATCTCGGCTTCTTTTTTATCGATGTCAAAGATACCTCCTTAACAACAGCAAGCGCTCTTTTAATTGTGATAATTCATCTTTAGTCATACCCGAACCTTATTGCAATTGATAAAACATTCTTTTATTTATCCAACACTTCAATATAAAACACCAGATCAGAATTTGCAGGGATACCAGGTCTTTCAGTGGCTCCGTATGCCAAGCCACTTGGGATAAATAATGTGGCTTTGCTACCTATGGGTAGTAAGGCAACTCCTTCATCCCATCCCTTAATTACACGGCCTTGACCTAGAGGAAACGTAAATGTTTGACCACGTTTAAAAGAATTGTCGAACATAGACCCATCTGATTTCAGTACACCGTAATAATTTACAGAAACATTTTTACCGATTTTTGGAAGTGGTCCACTTCCTTTTTCATGAATTACATATTCAAGGCCGGATTCTGTCTTCATCAAGTCGTCCCCATATATTTTTTCATTGTAGCTATTCAATGCCTCAGCGATAGCATTTGCGCCTTCCTCTTCGCGCACCTGTAACTTGGCACGTTCAGCTTGCAGTTTTTGTTGGCGCTCGGCGGCATATGTCGCATAATCGTCAGCCCCCATTATATCAAATACACGAACAGCATACATTAAGTTTTCGCCGGATTTCAATCCAAACTTATTGCCGGAAATAGAATCGGCTGGATAATATACAACAGCGCTATCTCCTTCGCTCATAACGCTAAAAGCATCAACGACAGGGTTTTTAATTTTTTTCTGTTCTTCTTCCGGTATCCATTTAAATTCTGGATGGTATTCTTGGCCAAAAGTTGAATTTAACAATGAATCTTTAGCAAAAACCTGAATTCCATACAGCAACATATCACCTTCTTTTGGTACATCACCAGGCTTGTCGACGATCATCTTCATTTCGAAGCCATTCGCTGTACGCATCATTTTACCCGAAGGTGCAGTCGTACAACACATCAAAAGAGGAAATGCGAATAAACATAAGATCGAATTATGTATATATGGATTTATCATTAATTTCATTTTAGTTATTTAATATGATTAGGTAAAATATTCTTAAAAATAGATACTACTGTATTAAGCGGTTTATACATATGCCCGCCAGAGGCATTAAAATGTCCACCTCCATTGAAGTACTCCGATGCTATTTGTTGTACAGAAATATCGCCTTTTGATCGCAATGAAAGTTTAACGAGCTTAGGTTGTTCGGTAATAAATGCAGCAACACGAATTCCCGGAATTTTTAAAATATAATTGACGATACCTTCTGTATCTCCACGCTGAATGTTGAACTTTAAATAATCATTCTTTGTAAGAGCAATTATTCCCGTCTTAAATTCAGGTAGAATTTCCATTCGGTTAGCTAGACAATGGCCAAGTAGTCGGACTTGTTTTTCCGTCATATTATCAAATACCTGGTCGTGAATTTTATAGTCATCAATTCCTATTTCTTTCAAGGCACCCGCTATTTTATACACATCAGGATTAGTGGCATGGCGAAAAGATCCCGTATCTGTAATGAGTCCCGTATATAGACATTCGCCGATGTCAACGGTCATATGCTTTAACCAGTTCGCGCCTTGGAATAGTTTGTACACCAGTTCGCAAGTGCTACTTGCTGCTGTGTCGCTCATCATAATTTCAGCCATAGGTTCCGGATCTATATGATGATCGATCATGATGGTTTTTTTATCCTCCTCATGGATGATCTTCCCCATTTTATCGATTCGCTCTAAAGAATTGAAATCAAGTGCAACGATGACGTCTGCCATTTCTATGTACGTTTTTGCCAGATCGGTATGCACATCATAGATCGTGCAATCTTTAATTCCGGGCATCCACTCGAAAACAGCCGGATATTCACTCGGCCAAATGACGCGTACTGTGTGACCAAATTTGGACAACATGTGATACATGGCTAGAGAAGAACCTATAGCATCGCCATCCGGATTACGGTGCGAAACAATCGTAACGTATTTCGGAACGCTCAATTCATTTACAATGTCGGCAATGGGATAGTTTGTATGTGTCAATTCTAAAATAGGCTTTCGCTATGAGGGCGCAAAATTAGCAGAAGAATTACATTTGCACGATCTTTTCAGAAGATATCGAATTTCATTTACTTTAAAACATCTTTCCATGAACAATATTACGTTTACAATGATAAAGCCAGATGCAGTCAGAGCAGGGCACACAGGCAATATCATTCAGCACATTACGAATGCAGGATTCAAAATCCGAGCAATGAAATTAACGCAGTTGACCCGAGCTAAAGCCGGCGAATTCTATGAAATTCACAAAGAGCGCCCCTTTTATGGTGAATTGGTTGACTTTATGTCGTCGGGACCTATTGTTGCGGTCATTCTTGAGAAGTCAAATGCAGTGGAAGATTTTCGCACGTTAATTGGTGCTACAAATCCGGCAGAAGCGGCTGAAGGAACAATTCGCGCTTTGTACGCTACTAGTATTGGTGAGAATGCCGTGCACGGCGCGGACTCGGATGAAAATGCTCTTCGCGAGGGTCGATTTCACTTCGCCGGAACGGAGATATTTTAGTGTACTGGCCAGGCATCTATAGATGCCTGGCCAGTACACTAAGTACGATGCTGATAGTCAACGGAATAAGTTGTCTTTAGGATTGTTGCCTTTACCTTTCTCAACTCCGACCAGGATGATTTTGACTTGATCGAAGGCTTCTAATACTCAACGCCTTGGACCCTTTCTCACCAAGAGTTTTGTAATTTCGCATCCGTGCGCCTCGATAAAAAGCTAACGGTAATAAGCATATTTTATAATATGCAACGGGAGGCCAAACGGACCCTTCACACGCTCTCATCAGTTTATCAAAACTTACCTCCCGAAGACTATGATGTTCTTGCCATAGATAATAACTCAAGTAAACCTCTCAACGAATCAGAAGTAAAGCGCTATGGCTCCAACTTCCACTATATACACTACAATGAAGGCAACCAATCACCCGTATTTGCCCTCAATCATGGAATATCACTTTGTCAATCAGAAATAATTGTTTGCCATATCGATGGTGCCCGTATGCTTAGCCCGGGAATCTTGACCAAAATGATCGATATAATGCAAATTCATCAACGTGCATTCGTTTATACCGTAGGTTTTCATCTCGGCCAAAAATTGCAAAATCTGAGCATTCAGGAGGGTTACGATCAAGCTGAAGAAGATAGACTTCTGCACACGATTGATTGGAAAAAAGACGGCTACCAACTCTATACCATTTCCACTGCGGCAGGTTCAAGCTCGGGGTATTATAATCGCGCACCAGAAAGCAATTGTTTTGCCGTACGTAAGTCGCTTATCAATGAAATCGGAGGGTTTGACGAGCGATTCATTTCTAAGGGAGGAGGACTTGCAAATCTTGAAATTTTTTCGAGATATGTCGAACGAGAAAATGTAATACCAATCGTGCTCGTGGGTGAGGGTACATTCCATCAATATCACGGAGGAATATCTACAAACGTAGGGGCAAAAAACCACCCCATTATTCAATTTAAGGAAGAATATTTTTCGATTTTTCGCTACGAGTATATCCTGCCCACGTACTCTCCTTTTTTATACGGATGCACGCATGAACTAGAAGAGACAAGTGAAGATTATCTAGCCACACAAGCTATAGATATTTTACAGGTTCTAATAGAAAATGATAATCCGTCTGTAACTAAGGAATACATTACGACTTTAACCAAACGTTGGTCCGAAAATTATGCATTCGTGCTCCGATGCGCACGTATAAGTAAGCGACTTGGCCACTTCACCCTGGCCCGAACATTGTTTGAAAAGGCTTTAGCTTTAGGTAATAATGATGAATTCAGTATTCGCTCCGACTTAATTACTATTGAGCATGATTCGGACAATCCACGAGTAGCACTTGAGAAGTTAGATGTTGTATTAAACGAGGCACCAAGAAATCGAGATGCGCTACTCAATTCTTATCGATTACTTAGAAAGGAAGGGGAGTTCACTAAGGCCTATGAAATATTGAAAAAATTAATTTCAAACCACCACCCAAAACATTTCCCCCAAGATCACGCCCATGCTGCGTCTGTTTTACTATCGGCTAAGCGACTCGACGAAGTCCCCTTTCATTTAATATTCGGTTTACTATGGTCTAAATCAAAGTATGAAAAACTTTATCCACTCTTAATAAAATATAATACTAAAAAAGGAAATTTTGAGTATGCGTCATATCTTTTGAATCAAATTGATTCAGGTAAGACATATGTTCCTTGGGCTACACTAAAACAGTACATTAGGCTACTAGTTCGAGAAAAAAAATATACACGTGTAACGCACCTCATTCAATCGAACAAATCACAATTTCATTCAGACGTTGCATTTTCAAAATTCATTAGTTCATCGAATATTCCAGAATCGCTCTTATCGAAACTTTCTGCGGACAATGCGCCAGATGCCATTCAAAAAACGATGATTCCAATTCTTGGTATGCATAGGAGTGGTACGAGCTGTCTAACCGGAGCCTTGCAAATAGGAGGATTTTCTTCGTCTGCCGCTCTGACCTGGAACTATGACAACCAAAAGGGCAACCGTGAAGAAATTGATGTGATTTCACTTAATCACAAGGTACTTGAATATAATGGCCTCTCATGGAGAAACGTGAATAATGAAACGGAGATTTCGTGGCCCCAACAGCTCGCTTTTGAACGAGATAAACTGCTTTTGTCTCGGTTTAATGAGGGATTGATTTGGCTGTTCAAAGATCCAAGAACAGTAATTACCTGGCCATTTTGGAAAGACTCAGGTATTGCCTTTCAATTTATCGGTTCTTTTCGCCATCCGATGAAGTCGGCGCTCTCTCTATTTTTTCGGAATCAAATCCCGTTAGAAAGAGGTCTGCGTTTATGGCTTTTATATAATGAAAAAATATTTAATTTACTTCAGCGATATAATTTTCCATTAGTATGTTTTGATTCGACAAACGAAAATTACAAATTTCAACTCAAATCGATCTTCCATCAATTAGCCGAGTTTTTTCCGAATAAGAAAGATTTGAACCTTACCACTGCCTATTCTTTTTATGAATCAACATATGAAAGTAACGTCTATCAGGTAGACTTCGATCACCTTGCTAAAAAATACAATTTGTCAGATTTGTATCAATCGTGTCAACTGCTCTACAACAAGCTTCTAAAAACAATTCCTGACGTACAAATTAAAAGGACTAAGCGAGACGCAGACAATGAATTACTCGTCACAACTCTTTTGGATTTTGAACTACCAGGCAACATCAAAACAAATGCTGAAGATGTTCGTGCGCTACTTGAGCACTTTCCAAATGAACGACTCATAAATCGCTACGTTTTGCGCAAAGCGATTAAAGATGGAATTAATTTATCAGCCAATGAGCTTGAGCGTATTGAAAAATCTTCGGATCAGGAGACAAATTTATTGCTGGCAACGTATTTAAAAGAGAGGTCGCGTGACAGGTCGATTTCCATCCTTCAATCTCTTCTAAAAGTCGAGCCTGAATACATTGAAGCTAAACGCCTACTTGCAGAAATATACTTAAAGAACAATCAATACCAGGCTTCTGAAGAACTTTTTGAACAGGTTGTAAAAGAACGGCCAATGGATCATAAATCATTTATGGCCCTCTATACCATAGCAAGAAAGCGCAAAAATAGAGAACGCGCTCATGCTCATTTGACTGCTGCCTATCAAAGTAATCCACGTCACGCGATAACACGTGAAGAGCTGAAGAACGCAATGATCCATGACAGCTCTCTTTCATTGTTTCAGAAGAATTTACTATTCCTTGTTGATGACAGACATTTTCGTTTCAAACATTGGTTTTCACTATGTGAAGCGTTTCTATCGGTTGAAAAACTTGATGGGTTGATGATTGCATTCGAAAACGCGCAAAATTGCGCTAGTGATCCTACTCATGTTTTGCGATTAGATAGATTAAAAAAACGTATTTCTAAACAAATTCTTCCATCCTGGTTCAGATCACACCTGCATTGGAATTAGGCTCGAGGGATGACATTATTTCTTGACTTTTACTACCTTTAAGGGGTCGTTGCGATTCAGCAACTTAAACCCCAGCCAATATTCACTATTAACAGCGATTCATGTTATGTTTCGATGGTTATTACCGCTGGTAATTATTGCTTCAAGTTGGCAAACTGATGCTCAAAATCTCCTGGACGAACGGCGCGTCGATTGGTCATCAGCAGGAGCGAGTATGGATATTATTTCTCCGGAAGTTACGCTCAACATTCTAGATTATGGAGGAGATCCTGACGGTACAACTCCAAATCAAAATGCCTTTAATGCTGCTGTAGCAGCATCCACTGATCAGCCGACTATCATTTACTTTCCACCAGGTAATTACTATTTCACACAGCGGATATTCGTTCCAAGCGATATTATAGTCAAAGGAGCGGGATCAGATAGTACTTTCCTAAATTTTAATTTAAATGGTACGCGTCACTGTATTGCTATAAGCGGGAGTCGCAGCCAAATTGAAATTCCTGCGACCCATGATATTTGCAAAGGGCAATTTCACATAAGAGTAGCGGACACGGTTGGATTGGTTGCGGGTGATTACTTTCTTTTATTATTCGATGATTCCGATTTAATAAATGATTCGTGGGCCAATAACTCGGTTGGGCAAATTAATCGTATTGTCGCAGTAGGCGCCGATCGCATATTTGTAGAGCATGGTATACGGCGGGACTATCTGCTGGTCGATAGTCCCTATGTCGAACCTATTGACCCGATAGTAAATAGTGGAATAGAATGTTTACATATTGAGCGACAGGATGCGACGAATAACAATTTTGGATTAATCCGTTTAAACCTTGCGGCAGAATGCTATGTGCGAAGTGTAACCGGTAATATGTGTAGTTATGCACATGTTATACTAGACCGAAGTACAAAGTGTACGATTTCGGGAAACTATTTTCATCATGCGCATGATTATGGAAGTGGGGGTAATGCATATGGTGTGGCTTGCCAAAACACGAGTGGTGACAATTTAATAACTAATAATATTTTCGAGCATCTTCGTCATAGTATTTTACTCCAGGCGGGTGCGAACGGGAATGTTATTTCCTATAATTATTCCACAGACCCATTTAAAACTATATTTGGTCTTCCGTCCAATAATACAGCGGATCTCGTTTGTCATGGAAATTATCCCTACGCAAATTTATTCGAGGGTAATATTGCCTCTTTCGGAATTATCGACGCATCCCACGGCCAAAACGGACCTTATAATACTTATTTCAGAAATCGGATGGACTTGTATGGTATGCAGATTAGCAATGCCACACCTGATAATGATTCACAAAACATAATTGGAAATGAAGTAAACAACTACAATTTATCTGAAATTGATCATTATGAATATGGCAACAATCAAAGTGGTTCAATACTCCCGCCAAATACGGACACCATCGATATTTTGAGTTATTATCTTCTCGACATACCTGATTTTATTGACACACTTATGTGGCCATCAATTGGCTATCCCAATACTTATCAATCTGGCAGTATTCCAGCTAAGGAGCGGTATGAGGTAATGCAATTTACGTCACCTTGTCCTAAACATGACTCCTGCCCAACCATGTTGCAGATTGACGATATTTCATATCACAATCCTGAATATAAAGCGAGTGAAGTAATTTCATCATCCGCGCAGATTCTACCTTTTCAAGTTGTCAATATGAAAGCAGGTTCAGAGATTAATCTCCAATATCCCTTCGAATCCAAATTTGGAGGAGAGCTCTATCTTTCTATAGATACATGTACTTCAACCAATTAGTATTGACACTACAGTTGAATCCATACAAGGTTAAGAAGTGGATTGAATTGGCCGTAGCCCTAATTTTTTTCCTTCTTCAAGCATAAGCTGGAATGCGGCATCATATTTATTCGGAATCACCCCATCTAATATTGCTTCACGTATAGCTAATTTAATTGTACCAACATCGCGGGACGGTTTGATGTCAAATGTTTTCATAATAATCTCACCAGAGATGGGCGGTTCCCAATTGCGTAATCGATCTTTTTCCTCGATTTCTTCCAAACGACGCCGGACCAATTTATAATTATCTAAATAGCGCTGAACGCGATTTGGGTTTTTTGATGTAATATCGGCTTCACACAAAGCCATCAAGTCATCTAACTCTTCCCCGGCATCAAAAATCAAACGGCGCAACGCTGAGTCGGTTATCGTCTCTTTTGTCAAGCTAATAGGTCGTAAATGCAGACGAACCAATTTTTGTACGTATTTCATCTTATGGTCCAGGGGCAGCCGCATACGTTTGAAAATTTTGGGTACCATAACAGCTCCGAGTGCATCGTGCCCATGGAATGTCCACCCCGCTTTTCGATTAAACCTCTTCGTCGGTGGCTTGGCAATATCATGTAATATAGCGGCCCAGCGCAACCAATGATTTGTACTTTTACGAGCTACGTTATCAAGTACTTCGAGCGTATGATAGAAATTATCTTTATGCGATATTCCATTCCGAATGTCAACACCCAAGAGTGCTTGCATCTCTGGAAATATTATTTCCAAAAGTCCGGTATCTTTTAAATGATGAAACCCAACACTTGGAATTGGTGAATCGATAATCTTTTGCAACTCTGTTGTAACCCTCTCCTTTGAGACGATATTAATTCTATTTTTAAATTTCGAAATTGCATATAGGGTATTTTCTCCGATATCAAAGTCGAGTTGGGCAGAAAATCGAATTGCCCGCATCATTCTTAATGGATCATCTGAAAATGTTTTGCCTGGTTCTAGCGGTGTTTTTATAATTTTTTCTGACAAATGCATCAGACCATTAAACGGATCGATTATTTCGCCAAAATCCTCTTTATTCAATGAAATCGCTAGCGCATTAATAGTGAAGTCGCGTCTAAATTGGTCATCTTCCAGCGTTCCATTTTCGACTATTGGTTTTCTAGAATGATAGCGATAGGATTCTTTACGCGCGCCCACAAATTCGATCTCGATTTTTTTGTAGCGCAACATAGCCGTACCAAATCGGCGATATATGACAACTCTCGGTGCAGGTTGCAACTGCTGAGCGAAGTGATTGGCTAACTTTATTCCATCTCCGACACAAACAATATCTAAATCCTGGCATGGGCGATTAATTATTCGATCGCGTACATAACCGCCAACCACGTAACACGGGTAGCCCAATTCAGCGGCGGCCGTTGAAACTTTATTGAATATTTCTTTTTCCTTATCGTCAATTGCAAATAACATAATTCCAGTGTATCAAGCAAGCATACTTTCAGCCTGATAATGTAGTTTTATTTCATCTAATATATTGTGCAAAACCAATGGATCATATTCCGTAACAAGTCGACTGCGAAAAGTCTTAATATCTCGATAGCCGCGAAAATAATTCGTATAGTGTCTTCGCATTTCAACTACACCCAATCGCTCACCTTTCCATTCTAGAGAACGATTTAAATGTTCACGTGCCATTTCCACCCGCTCCCCGATTCCAGGAGGAAGTTTATGCTCTCCGGTTTCGATGTAGTGTTTAATTTCACTAAAAATCCATGGATTTCCGATACTCGCTCGTCCAATCATGAGGCCGTCCACTCCATAACGTTCTTTATATTCTACAGCTTTTTCGGGCGAATCGATATCCCCATTTCCAAAGACTGGAATATGTAGGCGTGGATTTTCTTTAACCTTTGCTATATAAGACCAGTCTGCCTCACCTTTATACATTTGTTTTCGCGTACGACCATGTATACTGATGGCGTGAATACCGACATCTTGCAAACGTTCGGCCACCTCTACGATTTTAATGGTTTTGTCGTCCCAGCCTAATCTAGTCTTCACAGTGACCGGTAAACTTGAACGTTTTACTATGAGTTCAGTTAAACGAACCATGCGATCAATGTCCTGCAAAATGCCGGCCCCTGCCATTTTGCAAGTGACCTTCTTAACTGGACAACCATAATTGATATCCAATAATTCAGGCTTGGTCGCACATACTATATCAGCCGCTTTGACCATGGACTCCTCATTGGCCCCAAAGATCTGGATACCAATGGGTCGTTCATCTTCATATATATCTAATTTCTGAACGCTTTTGTCGGCATCTCTTATTAAACCCTCAACACTTATGAATTCGGTGTACATCATATCACAGCCTTGTCTTTTGCACAAAGCGCGAAAAGGCGGATCGCTGACATCTTCCATTGGTGCCAAAAGCAACGGAAAATCTCCCAAATCAATATTTGCAAGTTGAACTCCCACGGAGCAAAATTAGTGATAATGCGGGATAGAAGAATGAAAGAAAGCACAAGGCGAAATTTCATGTTCACACCCACTCCCTCATAACCATGATATCCTCATCGTAATCACTGTCAAACAAGAATATTGGAAGTCCACAAACTCGCACTCACTTCCCAGAACTACTTATCTTCGATCCGTGATTTTAGATGCCTTACGTATACAACAATTTAAAAATCATGTCGACATAGATTTAAGTCCTTCTCCAAAGTGGAACATGTTGACTGGATTGAACGGCTGTGGGAAGACTAATGCATTAGACGCCATTTACCTAATATGTGTACTCAAGAGCTTCCTACACCACAGCCTGGAGTCGTGCGTTACATACGAAACCGATTTTTTTAGATTGGAAGCAAAATCGAATGATGGCGATCTTATCACTATTTCCTACTCAAAAGGAGGTAGTCGCAAGCTCCAACTTAACGGCAAGTCTATCAAGAAAGTCACAGATTACATCGGTCGTTTTCCGGTTATGGTCATCCAACCAATCGATGACTATCGACTTTTGGAAGGGAGCAAGGCACGTCGAACAATACTTGACCGTGCCATCGCTCAAATTAATGGAAATTACCTACAATCGCTATTGCAGTATAATAGACTTATAAAACAGCGAAACGCATTACTTAAACAAATGCGATCCAATGGTAGTCAGGACTATCTCCAACTGGAAGTGTATGAAAACGCATTGCTCAGTTGTGTAAGGGAACTTTATACGGGTAGGAAGACTTTAGTCGATGAGATGACAGTGGATTTAAGAGAATTTTATAAACGTATTTCAGGAGGTAAAGAAGAGCCCGAAGCCACGTATCGTGCGGATGTATTGCCCGATATCTATCTCGATGTCCTTCGTGCATCATACCCTGTGGACATCGCCAGTGGACGAAGTACAAGAGGCCCTCACCTCGATGATTTGACAATGTTTTTGAACGGTAATTCTCTCAAATCGACGGGATCACAGGGACAGCGTAAATCATTTTTGGTTGCGGTCAAACTTGCTATCTATCGAATTATGGCCAATCACACAAGCAAACTTCCACTTCTACTGCTGGACGATTTGTTTGATAAATTGGACAACGAACGCGTTAAGAACCTTTTAACCATTTTGAATGATAGCAGATTTGGTCAAATTTTCATAACCGATAAAGATGACAAGCATTTAATAGAAATATTTTCAAAACTCGACTTTAATTACAACCACGTAAAATTAAATTGAAAAAGCCCGAAGAACATATATCACACTCACTCGCTTTTATAAAAAACAATAAGGCCATTCGAAATAAATTACTTGTTGTCGAAGTAAACAAGCACTTGATTGATCTATTCGGAACTATCGTTGAGGAATATTTATCACACATCCGTGTTCAACATAAAACCCTACACCTTTATTTAAGCTCGTCTACATTAAAACATCAGTTGTATCATGACAAACAAAAGTTGTTGGATCGCCTTCACGAGCAATTTGGTCACGATATTTTTGAAGATATTCAACTACATGGATAGTTGCGAAAGGTGGTCGGCGGCAGCCTTCAGATCGTAACAGGAATGATGCGCCAAGGTAGTGCTGCTTTTCTCTCCAACTAATATTGTATACATCCCCATGCGAAGACCAAACTCGATGTCACTTGTACTGTCTCCAATCATGACACAAGATGAATAGTCAATTTCCTGAAACTCGGTCTTAGCTTGAAACGCCATACCAACATTCGGCTTTCGCGTGTCGGGGTCATCACTGGCAAGTCCCGGAGCGTAATAAATGGCATCCACGGTCACGTGTAACTTTTCAAGTTCAGTGACAAAATAGTCGTGCACCGCCTCCAGGTCTACTTCCGTCATGAGACCTTTTCCAATCCCTTGTTGATTGGTAACAATGAACATGTGATTGCCCAGCAGTCTCAACCTTTGTAATGCCGATTTCGCTCCTTCGAGAAAAACAAAGTCACTTGATTTTCGTACATAGTCATTTGGAATTCGCTTGTTTACAACGCCATCCCGATCTATGAAAAGTGTATCTATTTGATTAATTGAAGGTTTATACTGTTTTTTTTGCTCCTGTTGAAAGGCGGTATAATCATCCGGAACTCCGATGTCGATAAAATATTCGGAAAATGGCAGCCCGTAAAAGTTCAACGAATCTGTGGATTCAAGGATTTCCTTTTCGAAAGAAAAACACTCCTTCCGTAACGAAGCAAATATTTTTTTATTTACGACATAAATTCCGCCGTTTATGAATCCTTCTTTTTGAGGCAATTTTTCATTGAATTTTTCAATCTTATTTTTGGGTGTCCATGATATTGTTCCATAGCGAGCGAAATTGCGCATATATTTCATGGCTACTGTAACGCTGCCTTCGAATTGCCTGTGAAAGTAATACAAGCGCGACAACGATACGGGGAAAAAAGTATCGCCATTTAATACAATTGCTTCCGACAGGTCGTAACTGTCAAAAGCCTGTAAGATTGCACCTCCTGTCCCAAGTGGATTTTCCTCATGTGAATAACATAAGGACAGCCCCTTGTATGAATAACCAAAAAACGATTGGATTACTTCCGCCTTGTGCCCTGTTGCTAATATGACTTTGCGGATACCTTCTTCATCCAAGTAGTCCAGTAGCAACGCCAGGAATGGTCGTCCATTTATAGGAGCCATTGGTTTAGGTACATTTTCCAACACATGCTGAAGCCTCGTACCAAATCCTCCGGCCAATATTATTACAGGAAGGTTTGCAAGATCCGACATTACATTAACTCCCGCTCAACAAGTTCGCAAATGATGTGGCCTAACAACATATGAGCCTCTTGTATTCTCGGAGTGTCCTGGGAAGGTATGCATAAGCATAAATCCGCCTCATCTACCAACTTTCCACCTGTCTCACCAGTCATAGCAATGGTGACGACGTCTTGTTTATTTGCCTGCTTGAATGCTTCTATCACATTAGTAGAGTTACCGGATGTACTTAGCCCGAATAAAATATCCCCGTCGCGTGCCTTGGCCTTTACCAACCTCGAATAAATTTGATCATAAGAATAATCATTCGCGACCGCCGTGATATAGGAGGTATTGACGTGTAATGCCTCTGCAAAATATGGGTCACGGTCATGATAAAATCTACCCGAAAACTCAGCGGCTAGATGCTGCGCGTCGGCAGCACTGCCGCCATTACCGCAAAACCAAATCCGTTTATCAGCACTTATCGCATATACACAAATATTAACAATATCCTGGACCATGTTCAAAAGTGCCGGATCTTCCATTAGTTTTGACTTCACATCAATACTTTCACTTATTCGCGTTGCGATGTCTTCTACAATGTTTAATTGATTCTCCAAGATGTTAGTCCTTTTTCAGTAAATTGAAATGGCAAAAACCTACCATTAAACTTTTTATTCATTACCTCCATAACTTCGTATCGTTTGTTATTCGGGCAATACATCATCATAAAACCACCGCCTCCAGCGCCACTTATTTTTCCACCGCTCATACCAGCCTTTTGAGCAGTTTGATACATGTCGTCTATCTCGGGATTGCTTATGCCAACGGCCATTCTTTTCTTGGCCTGCCACCCTTCATCCAAAATTCTTCCGACATCATGAATGTTACCTGTTAAAAGAGCCTCTTTCATCTCCTTGGCTTGCTCTTTTAGTTTATGGGCCGCTTCTATAGACTCGCTCGACTTTTCGGAGAAGTTTGTGCGTTGTTTTTTAATGATTGTCGCCGATTCCCTGCTTGTCCCCGTATAGTATAGAAGTAGATTCATTTCCAATTCTTCAACATATTCCTCTCGAATCCTCAACGGGTTAACGATAACTTTTTCTTCCTCGTAAAACTCCATAAAATTGACACCACCAAATGTCGCAGCATATTGATCTTGGCGTCCTCCTGCCAACCGCAAATCCTTTCGTTCAATCTCGAATGCAAGTCGAGCTATGTCATAGTCACCGAGAGGTAAATTCAACCATTCTTTAAAGGCCCCAATGAGACTTACTGTAATAGTTGACGAAGAGCCCATCCCAGATCCTTTCGGTACATCAACTTCGGTAATTAAATCAAACGAAAGTGGTTCATGAGCAAAATCGCGTACGACACGATTGTAAACACCCTTTATTAAATCAAGGTTTCCATCTATCGGTAATTGTTCCATCATAGGATAAGATATGGACTCCGAAAGATCCTTTGATATTATGTTTATTTCATTTTTACTATGCGGCAATATTGTGGTTCGGGCAAATAAATTCACAGTCGCATTCAAAATTGCCCCACCAAATATATCTGCATAAGGACTTACGTCCGTTCCACCACCAGCCAATCCAATTCGTAGCGGCGCTTTTCCTCTAATTAAATCATTCCTATTCATGACCTGCATCGGCTTGCAGTCGATTGATTTCATTATAAAACGTCGACCACGAAAATTTTTGCTTTAGTTGTCGAATATACGATATCATCTCAGACTGATCAGTTGAATCAAAATACCGAATAATCGCTTCCGTGATCTCAGTTGCATCCGGAGAAACAACGTACCCCCCCTTTTCATGTCCAATGATTTCCTTGAGTCCGCCTACATCGGTAACGACCATTGGCTTTTCGAAGTAAATCGCCAACTGAGAAATTCCACTTTGCGTGGCTGACTTGTAAGGTTGTACAACAAGGTCTGCCGCCCCAAAATAGTATCGGACTTCATCGTCCGCTATGAAATGTGTATGGGCAATAACCGTGTCGGGGTTTGGCAAGTTGGCAATCATATTTTCATACAACTCTGAATCACCATAATATTCGCCTGCAACTATTAATTTAATATTATTATTATGAAAATAATCATTGTTCATTGCTGCGAGAAGAAGATCAAGTCCTTTGTATGCTCTAATAAATCCAAAAAATAAAATGTACCTGAACGATTTATCTAACTGTAGTTTAGTTATAGACAATTCCCGCGATGACAATTCACCATAGTTATCATATATCGGATGCCTAAGTAATGAAACCGGTTGATTGGAAACGAACTTGTTCATATCCTTTTGAACGGCTTCAGACATCACAATAAAGAAATCCACAGTATTTACAAAGTATTGTGCGAAGGGCTTGTCAATGATCCGTTTTTCATGTGGAATAATATTGTCGACAATGCACAGTGTTTTTGAATGCCGGTTCTTTTTTAGTTGGCGAAATATTGTCCCAAAACACGGACCAAAAAAAGGCATCCAAAATTTACAAATCACCAAGTCATAATGCTTCTTTTTTAAGTACTTTCCAACCTTAGGCCAATTAAACGGGTTGGATGAATGAATCATTCTTTTTATGGGAATTTTAGTCGGATTTGGTCCATCATTCATTTGTGTCGTACCTGGGAAAAGAAAATCCGGGTATTGCGACGTAAATGTTATTATTTCCACAGTGTGGCCTTCAGCCGCAAATTCCTCAGCCAAGCGATGGATAAAGGATGCTATACCACCTCGATAAGGATAGGCAGTGCCAAGTATTGCTATAGATTGTTTATGCTTGATTTACACATATATTTTTTCCGCTGCCAAAGGTAAGAAGTTCAGCTTCAATTCTCGGAAGAAGGTATCTTCTCGATCATAGTTCTCCACCCTTCCATATTGAATACGGCCCAATACACACAAAGAAAAAAAGAGAAGAGGTCATCGCAATACTCAGCGACGACCTCTTCCAACCAAATAAAAGGGAATGAAAATATTCTTATTCATTGCGCCATTTGCGCAGAATATAATCGAGGTGTTTTCCCGCTGCTTCTCGGCCTCCTAATCCGAAGGCTAAGGCTGCTGCAATGGCAACCGCTCCAAGTGTCAAACCGAACGCCAAATTCACAATGCTAGGAGCTATCCCCATTGTATGTAATGCCATAGCCATAAAAATGATTAAAATCGCGTAACGCGCTATGTTTCGCAGATATCCTTTCTCTTCTCCAGTAACTAATTTTGAAGCCTGAACGGAAATGAAATTTCCAAAAAGCATAATGATTAACCCGAATATTATCTTTCCGGAAATAGTCATTAGGTTATTGAGAATATTTGAAAGTTCATTTAACTCCAATTTGTCCGCTGCTGAAATTACACCCATGAACATTAAGAAGAAAAACATTATTTTTCCTATGATATCAGAAATTGAGCTCGAGCCCATAACGGCGTCAATTTCCATGTGATCGGCTAGCTTATCGGTTCCCATATTTTTGAGAAGTGTGACAACAACCGAGACAATATAACGCCCGACGAAATAGAACACTGCTAACAATGCGATGGCATAAAGAATCTTAGGTATTGCAGCCATCAAGCTGCTGAGCATTTCGGTTGCCGGCTTAGTGACAGCGTGCATATTCAGCGTGTCCAAGGCTATAATAATAAGCGGTATGAAGACTAATAAGAAGACGATTTGTTTTACAAGTTTCGTAATACTAATTGGGCCTTCCCAGCCAATTCGCTCTGAGAAAGTTTCTAATCTATTCGTTACAAAGCCGACTGCTTCTGAAGCGATTTTGCCCAGAATATAACCGGCAAAGCCTATAAGGCTCGCTCCGACGATATTAGGGATGGGTGCAGCGAATCGAGATAACATGGATTCAAGTGGTTCGAGCACTGTGTTTATTCCAAGCAAGTCGAGCACAAGTAACACGACGAACAGAAGTACAAGATAATAGGCGAGTTTAGACAGTATTTTCTCAAAATCATAAGATGTACTCATACGTTGATTTACCCGTTCATCCAAGTTTGTTTTTCGGAGCAACTTAGCCACGATCTTGCGAACCATTGAGGCTACAAATAATCCGATTATAAAAACGATTAGGGCGCCAAGAACGTCAGGCAGAGCTCCTCCGATGCGTGAGGACAATGATTTGATGAAATTGTTGAAGTTATCCATGGTTTTGCGTTTTGATGATGGAAAAGGATTTGTTAAAATTGAGACGGTATAAACGGAATACGTCACTTTGCTGTCACATAGACTTGTAGTAGCCTTTTTATGCTAATGGAGATTCTTAGCACCTCTTTCTAAAGCGCGGTTTATTACTTATTTCAGCCTGAGGATGGACAGAAGTTTGGTTCGACTGGTATCGACTACTCTGTTGAAATCCGGAGAAATTTTAGGTATGTATAGGGCTACAAATATGAGCAGAACAACCAGGCTTCCTTTAAAAAAAATTGCAAAAACACGAGGCAGATCAAACCATGATGCAACTATAAATGTAATTGAAACAGCGAGTCCGCCTATAAGTACAATCAACAATGTCCGCCAAGAAAATGGCCAGTACTTCATGTACTTTTTAATAAAAAAGAGCTTCAATACATTGAACAATGAAAGCGATATCAATGTAGATAGCGCAGCGCCTTTTATTCCCAGTTTAGGAATGAAAATGAAGTTTAGTATAATATTTAATACCGCAAGTAAGGATAAAAAGTACAGGTTATATTTAAAAAAATCCGAAAAACTGATGATGTGACCATTAATCGATGTAATCATATCGAATAATTTAACGGATGCGATACAAGCTACAACGAATATTGCACCATTTTGAATCAATTTTTCACCTTCATGCATAATGGAAAAAAGGTCAAAAACGATTACTGACAAACCGGCGGTTAAAAATATGCCAGCTATTGTTAGAATATCTGAGCTTCTGCTATAGACGCTCTGCACTTGTTCACGGTCATTATTTTTCAACGCCTGAGAAATGACTGGACCTCCTATTGCCATAATAGCTGCTGCGGGAACGCCAATAATACTTCCAATGTGATTGCCTATTGAATATATCCCCGTATTCGTCGTATCGAGCAAAGTAGTTAACATCAGCACGTCCAATTTAAAGGCGATATTGGTTCCAAGAGCAGTTATAGTGGCATAAACCCCATATGTTTGAACGTCTTTTCGTTTTAAAAATCCAAATACTTTTTTAAGTGGAATGATTTTGAGTCGTGAAAGTCGATTCAATACAAACAATAAGACGAATAAGCAAAGGAAATAGTGAAATAAAAGAAGGAGCAGCCCGACTTGAATACTTATCACCTTAAAAAAAACTAATGAGAAAATTATCGGTAATGATACTCTCCATGAATTTTGAACTAGGCTTGGAAGAGCAATACGCTTGTAATTCGATATTTGAACGATTAAAAAACGGTACAGCGCCATTAGAAAAGCCAACGGTATGAATATCCATAGGTAATCTGAAATCTTAATTATTTTCGACTTATCTACGTACAATTCCGCCAGGTCATCTTTAAAGATAATGCCTATAGTCGCTAAAAAAATAATACCAAGCGAAACAATAATAAATGCAGAATTTGTAAGAAGGCTGTTTCTATCTACGCCCTTCTCAAATTTCGGAAAATACCGTACACTCACCAATGTAACACCAAGTAATACAAACGGTAGTATCAACGATGTTGTATCTACGAAGAATTTGAATGTTCCATATAAGTCAACATCCAATGGAAAAAGAAAGAGGGAAGCGACTATGGAAAAAATCATGAATGCATACGTAACCACCGTATATTTCATTCCTTGGCGCATCACAACTCCCATATGGCAACTTTTTTAGTATACATCATCAGCGCTCAAAGGTAAGTAGGCAATCTTTATTAGAATACATTTCTATCTTTAGCGATTTCCCGATTAAGGGTTATGAAATGTATGAAACGCGTCCTCATCATTACATATTATTGGCCTCCGACAGGGGGATCAGGTGTTCAACGATGGCTGAAGTTTGCCAAGTACATGCCTTCACTCGGATGGCAACCTGTTGTTCTAACCCCAGAAAACCCTGATATCGGCTTGCTCGATCAAAGTCTCATGAACGATATTCCACCTGAGGCTGAAGTTATTAAAATTCCCATTTCTGATCCATCCAAAATAATAAAGAACAAACACAGCCAGAAAGACGTGCATGACGGATACTCCAGGTTAGAGTCAACGTCTTGGAAAATGCGATTTGCTAAATGGATAAGGGGTAATTTTTTTATTCCTGATTCTCGAATTCTTTGGGTTAAGCCAGCCGTGAGCTATTTAAATAGCTATTTACGTAACCATCCAGTTGACTTGATAGTAAGTACGGGCCCCCCTCATAGCATGCATCTTATTGCCGAACGAGTAGTCAAAAGGAACCGTATAAAATGGATTTTGGATTTACGTGACCCAATGTCCCAAATGATTACAAATGAAGCATTATTGATGTCGACATTTGCTTTAAAAAGGTATCGCAAGATTGAATCCAGGTTGCTTCACGGTGCTCATAAAGTATTATCCACCTCACCTGGGATGTTAGAAGTTATTGAACATGTAGACGCTGCAAAATTTAAGGCTATCACAAACGGGTATGATGCGGCCGACTTTGAACGATTTGAAGAAATACGTAAAGATAAGTTAATACTCGTCCATGCAGGATTATTGAGTAAATATCGAATTCCATATAAACTGCTTGAGGTATTAGAAAAGCTCATAAAACAAGGAGGACCTTTTTTTGAAAACATGGAATTTCATCTTGCTGGTATCGTTTCTCCCCTGCTCAATGAAGCCCTGGAGCACTTGCCGCGATTGAAATCAAAAACACAATATCATGGTTACTTATCGCATAAGAATATCATAACATTTTATCAACGCGCATCCTTGCTGCTGCTGTCAACTAATGATGATATGGACAGTTCTCCAGGCACCATACCCGGTAAGTTATTTGAATACATGGCAGCCAGAAGACCGATCTTGAGTCTTGGGCCAACAAACAGTGTATACGAGCCATTTTTCAGACGTGATACTTACTCCGCTCATTTTAGTCATACAGACTACAATGGAATTTCGTCTTATTTACGCCAGCTTCAAATCACGATTGAAAATTATTCCATTGAAGAGAACCCATATCTAGAGTTCGAGCGACAAAAACTTACAAAGGAACTCGTTGATTTTTTCAACCACTCCTTGTCTCAGTAGCATTGTAATCGGCATAAGATTGCAAGTATTGCTCATTTATTCAGTTGATTACCCGTGCTTTGCACCTGATATACTACTACATAAGAATAAATACAATCAACTCAAGAATACAATCCAACGCCACCTTCCTTTCGAGCCGTACTAAGTCCTGTCAACTTCCTTCAAATCTACCTGAAGGAGGCACTTACAGGACTTAAGTGATCGATAAGAACGATGTTACGAATGGTAGAAGATCAACCCATACTTAGCGACGACGCACAAAGAAATCCAAGAATTTGCATCATTGGATTAGGTTATGTCGGATTACCACTGGCGGTTGCATTTAGCCGCCACTACGATGTAGTTGGATTTGACACCGAAGGCCGACGCATTTCGGAACTACGAACCGCGGTTGACAAAAACGATGATATCTCTGCTGAGGAAATCAAGATGTCCAACATTTTGTGGACGTCAGATGAGCATGTATTAAAAACTTGCGATAATTTTATTGTTGCTGTTCCTAGGCCTGTAACAAAAAACAACACACCTGATTTGTCGTCATTACGATCGGCTTCTGTAACTTTAGGAAAAAGTTTGAAACACGGAAATTTAGTTGTTTATGAATCCACTGTATTTCCAGGTTATACAGAAGAAATTTGTAAACCCATATTGGAAGCTAACAGCTCATTAAAAGCTGGGAAAGTTTTTTTCTAGGTTACTCACCTGAACGAGTAAATCCTGGTGATAAAAATAGACGAATTGATAACACAAAAAAAATAATTTCCGGAATTAATCACCAATCTTTAAAAGCCGTTTTTCGATTATATAATCCGATCGTCCATGCTGATTTACACCAGGCTCCTTCCATTAAAGTAGCCGAATCTGCTAAACTGGTTGAAAATGTGCAGCGTGATTTAAATATTGCCTTAATGAATGAGTTGTCATTGATATTTGATCGACTGGACGTGCGTGTTTACGATGTCATAGGCGCGGCCAAAACAACATTATACCATAAAGCAAGTTTTAATTGAAGGAGAAAATTACTGAGAAATGTGATAATGCCAAATAAGCACCTCCATTTCTGATTATATATGTGAAAAGATTGATAATGTTTTACTGATTGTGGATTCGGAATACATACCATCCTCTAAAATATTTAGAGAGAAAGAGTCCAAAGTTGGTAAGCGTTCTGAATTTGACGAAGCAAAAGCCAATAGAGGTAAGAACTATATTGTGAATGGCTATTACCTTGGTAACAAGATATATCCTATCACGACATTCCAAGGGGTTTATAAAGACAAGGTCATTACTCCAGTAAGTACATATGACATCCATTTTCAAAATGGTTATCCTCAGAATGTGGCCATTTCAGGAATCAAGAAATATCTGTGGATAGGGAATACATTGACAAAAGTATACCGTTGAGTTTATTTGAAGAATTGAATATTAAACTCGCAGCTCCAAATAGAAGAAATCAAAAAGAGTATGTCAAATATGATCCCAAATTGAAAATTAAAAGAAAACCAATCGATGCTATATTTTCACAATTTGATGATGACTATAACCTGCAAAAGAAATTCATGCCGTATAGAAATTATATCCATGGAATAGAGATTAATCAAAACAAACATGACTAGACAGTTTAACCGTTCAAGGCGTTATGATTCAATGCTAACCTTAATTATTCAATACTATTGGTTCCATAATGCGTACTGTCTTACCAATGATGTGTAATGCGAATCCGCCCATGGACATTAGTTAAAATGTTCTATCTTTGCGCGATTAAAGAACTCTAATAATTTAGTATATGCAGATGAGAACTAAGGCACTGCTTGAGGGACATAGATCGCTTTGTTTAATTGGCTTGGGATATGTCGGGGTACCTTTATTAGCATCATTCTCAGATATCATCAAAGTCGTCGGTGTAGATACAGACGAGGCTAAAATTAATTCTCTAAATCAAGGCATAGACCCGAATCAAGAATTTGCATCCGATTCATTTAACTTAGATAATATTAAATTATGTAGCAACTTGAACGAAGTCTTAAATTGCGACACATACATTGTGACCGTCCCTACCCCCATAACAAAAAACAAAACGCCGAATCTTAGTCCTTTGAAATCCGCCAGTAAATCCATTGGACAAAAATTAAAAAAGGGTGACCTTGTTATATTTGAATCGACTGTTTACCCAGGATGTACGGAAGAAGTTTGTATCCCAATTTTAGAGCAAGAAAGTAATCTTGAATTTCAAAAAGATTTCAATGTTGGATATTCTCCAGAGCGAATAAATCCTGGAGATAAAGTACATCGGCTGGACAATACAATAAAAATAGTTTCTGGTGATAATCCGGACACCTTATTAGAAGTAAGTGAAATATATCGACTAATAATCAATGCCGGCGTTCATAAGGCTGATTCAATTAAAGTTGCAGAAGCGGCGAAAATCGTCGAAAATGTACAGCGAGATGTAAATATTGCATTGATGAATGAACTAGCTTTGATATTTGACCGCATCGGTATTAATACTAACTCCGTTCTCGAAGCTGCCAGCACCAAATGGAACTTTCATCGGTATTCTCCAGGATTGGTGGGTGGTCATTGTATCAGTGTTGATCCCTATTATTTAACATATAAGGCCCAAGAATTAGGCTACTTCCCAAATGTCATTTTAAGTGGTCGCGAGGTCAATAATCGTATCAGCCGATTTTTATCCAATAAAATAGTTCAACATATAGGAAAGTTTGGTTTAAGCTTATCTGAAGCTCGAGTTTTAATAAAAGGTGTCACATTTAAAGAAAATGTTAGTGACTTAAGAAACTCAAAGGTTATTGATTTAATCAATCATTTACTGTCCTACAGCATTCATGTCGACGTTGTTGACCCTTGGGCCAATGCTGCCGAATTAAACAAAAACTATGGAATAAAACTAGCATCAACTCCAAGTGGCAAGTATGATTGTATCGTTGTCTCAGTTAAACACAAGCAGTTTCTTGAACTCGATGAGTTGTACTATTCGAATATTTTGAAACCAGATGGGCTTCTCTTTGATGTAAAAAACCAGTATTCTGGAAAATTAAAAAACATTGCTGTGTGGAGCTTCTAACCTCCATAAAAACAAATAGTTATGCACAAAACAAAACGTGACAGATATGACCGCTCTTTAAATTTTTTGCAGAAACATGTACCCGAAAAAGCGTATATTTTAGACTTGGGCACACCGAATCCACTGAGCGCGGAGATGAAAGCGAAGGGCTACCATGTCGAAAATACATCTGGAGTTAATTTAGATATTGAATACGAAGAATACGCTAATAAGATCGTCGATGCGGTAACCGCATTTGAAATATTCGAACATATGCTCGCTCCCTTTAACATTTTACGGCAGATAAAAGCACCGCGTCTAATTGCCTCTATACCACTAAAGCTATGGTTTGCCCAAGCCTATTGGAATGAAGAGGATGACTGGGACAAACATTATCACGAGTTTGAAGTCAAGCAATTTGACTTCCTATTGGAAAAGTCAGGATGGGTTATTAAGGATAAAGAAATCTGGAAGTCTTATTCTCCATATAAATTGGGTATTCGTCCATTCCTACGTCGCCTTTATCCAAGATATTACCTGGTATATTGTGAAAAAAATCGAATTGCGTAATGAACATATTTATTCTAAGCACGGGCCGTAGTGCTACAATGACCTTCATAAAAGCGTGCAAGCACATCACCAATTATTCCAGTGGCCATGAGTCAAGATCCCGGGAAATCGGACCCAAAAAACTTGCCTACCGCAACAATCATATCGAGGCGGACAATAGACTATGCTGGCAACTTGGTAAATTACATAAATCATATGGCAATAATAACACGCTTTATGTTCATCTAATTCGTGACATCCAAAAAACAGCTTCTAGTTTTGAAAAACGATTCTTTAAGCGGTACAGCATTATCAATTCCTACTCAGAGGGAGTTTTGAAAACCCATGTTAGTCGACTTTCAAGTGAACAAAAAAAACAAATTTGCATAGATTACGTCAATCTTATAAATGCCAACATAGAACATTTCTTAATTGACAAAAATCAAAAAATGACTATTGAAGTTGAACATATCAGAAGTCATTTTCAGGAATTTTGGAAAAGAATCCACGCGGAAGGTGACTTGGCAGATGCTCTAGCGGAATTTGATACCAAACACAATGCAAGTAAAACAACTTCCCTATCTTTTGCTAAGACTAAAGGCCTTCTTAAAGATTTTCTAAACAATCCTCCGCGTAATTGGTTGCAACTCACTCGTAAGTTGATTTAGGCTTGAATCCTAATTTTCGTTTGAGACTATTCATTTGATATGCGCGAATAAAATCGCCTAATTCGTGAGATACTTTTTGGTCGTCATATTTGAAATAATTGAAAATAAAGTATAAATAAGTTAATACTCCAGACAATATAAATGGCTTATTCTTCAGGCCCCTTTTAGTTGAAGCCAAAGCAGCCTGAAAAAAATTAAACCGTTGGATGGAAAACGACATTCCATTTTTTTTTGCAGATTCCTGCCACCCAATAGCATCATTTGTTTTTCGATAATGTCTTACCATCAAATTCGGATCACACTTGACCTTCCACCTCTTCATCCGTAGGGCATGTTCATCTAAGCTATCCCATCCCATCATACGTTGTAATCCACCAATATCCAAGAAGGACTTTACTCGATATGTTTTTAAGGCTCCTCTAACATGATCATGATTGGTAACCGCCTCATCTACCCAATCTCCGTTGGTATTCAACACAGTACAAATACCTCCGACCAAACCGAGATCATTATCATTTAAAAAAAAACTCTGAACCCGTTCAATGTAATCTTTATCAAATACAAGGTCTGCGTCAAACTTAGAAATTAGGTCGTACTGCTTAATATCTGTTTGTTCTAAACCAGCATAAAATACATTGACAATTTTTTGGCCAATATCCCTTTTTTGTTTTTTCTCCAATCGCACGCTGGAAACAGACTTATACTTATTGCAAAAATCAGAAATAATTTTTGGTGACAAATCAGTACTTGCATCATCAACAACTATAATCCTGTTCAAATCACAAGTCTGAGTGATCAAAGAATTGAGCATGTTAAATAAATAATTTTCTTCGTTATGAACGGGAATAATAATCAAATGTTTCACAAATCAAAGATAGCGTATTCGTTTCAATTAAGCAACAAAATCTAAACTCTGAATCTTCGTCTATCAAGACATTAACATACTCCCTTTCAATTCACAATTTATAATAAGATGTTTGTTTTAAAAATTTGATTTGAAAGTTCCGCATGGTGATTTTCATAAATTTCTTTACAAAAAATGTTACTGTTTCATGATCGTTTGTGCAACAAGGTGGAAGAATAATATCATTTCTATCCGGGAAAAGTAGTGCCCATTCTTGTGGTACGATGTAAAAAGTGATCTGACTTGACAAAAGATCAAATCAGCACACGAATTCATTAATCATATAACATTCCATTTCTGAACAAACTGATCCGATAATTAACTTATAACTTATAATTGAGTAGTTATTGTTTCAAAAAGGACATCATATATTGGTCGGACAATAATGTACATTAAGGCCTTTAGTCTCAAGGAGTCAATGCGTAAAAAGCGATGCAGGTTGACCTGCCTACGTCGAAGTTTTCATGAGATTTAAAAATCAAATACCTATTTAACGTTACATAACTTCTCTTTGCCATAATGTAGCTTTTATTTAACCAAGTGAGTGGGTCAAAAGTAGCTATAGATAGTGGGATACTAGTTCGCACCATAAATATAAATACAAACAAAATGAAGGCGGTGGGTACAATAGTTCATCTACGTCTGCTGGATTAATCCGCATATCTTGTAGTCTGTTCAAAAAACTCACAACTTACACAAACTAGCTATTTAAATTTGTTATGGAGGGTGTGAATATAAATTCTAAAATTATTACAAATACTTACTTGCTTCCCGCATACTCAACGGTTGTAGCTGATGTTCGGCAAGAAATGATCGCACAAAAGCGGGATTGAATTTTGAATACTGCCGTAAGGCCCACCCAATAGCTTTTGCATGAAAAAACTCGGTAGAATTAACATGCGGCACTATGGCACATATCAGAAGTTCCTCATTTACATCTTGTTTATACTTTAATTGAAATATAATTGCAGTTCGATTCAGCCAGATGTCATTTGAATCAATCCAGGGAGCAATAGTCTCTTTCATGTGATCTGGAAATTGCTTTAATAATAGGCCTATCACATTAGACGCCAAACCATCGACAGTATCCCACCATGATTTTGAAGTAATCAAAGATTCAATATCCACTACGGATTCTAATGACAGTAGTTTTTTATTTCTGTACAAAAACTCCATAGCAAGATATTGGAATTCGCGTTCTGGCATCTCCCAAAGTTCATTCACTAACTCCATTAAGTCATCGTACTTATTAAATTTACTTGATAAATACGATTTGGATAATTCCATTAGTAGAGGTTTCTTAATGCCCAAAAAGGAAAACCGGTCCTTCATGTAAGCCATCATTTGATTCGCATTATTCGAATTCCTATTATTTTTAAGTGTTAACTGGATTTCTTTTATCACTTGCGAATCATTTATTCTCGCTTAAAAGGTTTAATTATTAGTCTTAGTGATTGATCATACGTCAAATAGTTCCAAGTCCAATTGAGAAATACGAAAACCTTGTTTTTGGTTCCAATGAGAGCAAAAAGGTGAACGAAAAGCCAAATGATCCATGCAAAAAAACCACCAAAATGGAAACCCGGAAGATCGGCCACGGCTTTATTCCTGCCAACGGTAGCAAGCATCCCTTTATTCTTATATTTAAAAGGATGTAATGGCTTTCCTGCAATTAAATTGTTTAAATTCTTCGAAAGAAGCTGACCTTGTTGAATAGCAACTTGAGCTACCTGGGGATCACCATAAGGCTTCTCCTCTGATGGCATAATGCACTGATCACCAATAACAAATATATCTTGACACCCTATTAACCTATTATAAACATCGACGATTAATCGCCTTCCTGAACCCAAACAATCTTCCGGTAATCCATCAACTTCGTTCGCACAAATACCTGCCGCCCAAATTACTTTGCCAACTTCAAATGTACGTTCATCCGATAGAAATATTCGTTCACCATCAAAATCAGTCACCCGACTATTTAATTCTACCTGAACTTCCAGTTTTTGCAGATATGTAAGTGCCTTTGCGCTCGATTTTTGAGACATACCTGGCAGAAGTCGGTCGTTAGATTGAATTAAATAAATATCCACTTCCTTATAGCTGAATTCCGGGTACTCCTTTGGTAAAATATACTTTCTCATTTCAGCCAAAGAACCGGCCAATTCGACTCCCGTCGCTCCTCCGCCAACAATTGCTATGTCCAAGAATTTTTGACGATCTTCGACACTATCCGACTTGAGCGCTTTTTCATAATCTTCAAGAAT
>JANQSS010000187.1 GCA_028279185.1 Saprospiraceae bacterium
CGGGCTGAAATGCCATGTATATTATGGATCTCCAAAGATGGAGAGAAGAGTTGTGCGCTCAATAATTATCTAGTGATAATTTTCCATAAGGGGTAGGCAGCTGAGATAAATGATGAAATTTGTTCTAAACAAAAACAGAATCCGGCTT
The DNA here is from genome assembly GCA_028279185.1 of Saprospiraceae bacterium. Taxonomy (GTDB): domain Bacteria; phylum Bacteroidota; class Bacteroidia; order Chitinophagales; family Saprospiraceae; genus JANQSS01. The sequence continues at coordinate 149 of JANQSS010000187.1, forward strand.
ACGTTCAATGCCATTTAATTAAAAAAGGGGATCCTCAAGTAAGGATCCCCTTTTTAGGTATATGCATTCGTTAATTCTTCTATTCGACAGTCTCAGCTTCTAAAGCGTTGAACTTGAATCGTAATGTAAATCGTATGGTATTATTTAAAGGATTTTGCCGCCCATTGGCATTGATCAAGTAGGCCAAGTCGATCCCAAATACTTGATATTTTACACCAACACCTAAAGTGAAGTGTTGTCTGTTACCTTTCGCTTGTGCTTCATGAAAATAACCCGCTCGCAGGGCAAATTGATCATTGTATAAGTACTCCGCTCCCAGCGCCCATGTTATTTCCTTAAATTCTTCTTCACCGCCTCCAGGGGCGTCGCCAAATGATGAAAAAATCCCTGATATTGGGCTTTCTTCCCGGAAATCCTGAATGCCATCGCCATTTGCATCCTCATCTGATGGAGTAGGCACTAACAGCTTATTAAACTCAGTATTTAAGGAGAGTTTATTGTATTCGTCTAACTCCATTTGATATGAAGCACCCAAGCTCAGATTTGTTGGTAAGAAGTCTCCAGGATTATTTTGTGTTTCGGTGTATGTAATTTTCGAACCTACATTTGTAATAGCCAACCCCACATTCAAATCTGATGTCAGACCGACTGGTGTGGTATAGAAAACGGTTAAATCAACAGCTCCTGCGGTTCCTGCTTTAATATCAATGTTATTTACCGTTTGACCGCCAGCCAAATCTGAGTATATGAATCGACCTGTCACACCCAATGAAAGTTTTTCACTTAATTTTCGGGCATAGGCTAATGAGAAGTCCAGTTCATTGGGCTTACCGATTCCCCCATCTTCTCCATTTTCATTGGTAAACTGAATTTCACCCATGTTGAAATAGCGTAAACTGGCGCTTACGGCTTGCAGGTCATCCAATTTTAAGTATCCGGCAACCGATACAAGGTAGATGTCGCGAACTAAGTCTCGTAGCCATGGGGTATAGTTGATGGCGATATCACCGCGATTCTCGGCAAAAGCGAGTTTGGCTGCATTATAAAATATACTATTAGCGTCAGGTGATAAAGCATTGCCAATGTCGCCCAGTCCGCCTGTGCGTGCATCTTGTACAATTTGCAAAAAAGGCACGGCTGTTTGCACAGCATTAGGGCAATCAGGGCCTTCGAAAATTCCCAAATCGGAATTGTAATCACATTGTGAAATAGCCAATTGACAAAAGGCTAGCATGCCTAGAATCGCCAAAAGGCGTCTGTGTAGATGAATCATATATGAAGGTAAATTTTTAAAGTCCGCAAATATAACGCTAGTCCGTTGACTTTTATGGTGTTTGGCACCTATAATAATGTGCACATCGAATACAAAAAGTCAACAATAAGGATTCAATCAGTCGAGCAAAATGATTTTTCCTCCGCTACTCGTAGCATTTTCTGTTTCGCCGTTTGCGGAAGAGGCACTAGCATTAATTCTGTAATAGTATAGGCCGGCCGGAAGTTCCGAACCGTGATAGCCGACCCGATTCCACTCAATATTTTCGATCGCATTTCCTCCCGTCGTAACAGAAGTTGTCAATTCTGAAACCGCCCTGCCGAAATTGTCATAAAATTGTATAAAAACATTTACGGGGGCAAAGCTAAGTTGATGCGTAAAACTAAATTCAACGTCACCGCGAGAAGGATTTGGCCAAACCTGAACATTCTTCAAAATGTTTATTTCTCCCTTTTCTACAATGAATTCGACTGTGGCTTCACTAGCATTGTTGGCGACATCCCACACACGCACCGTCAATGTATGCTTACCATCTGCCAAGTTGTTAAAAGGATAAGTAATCACACCCTCGGTGAATGAATTTGGAAGGGCTTCATAGTAATCGTTCAAGATTATCTGATTTGGTAAATCACCGTCAAGGATTGCAATCATTTCGTGTCCAATTGACGTATTTGAAATGTTAATACCTAAATCATCGCCGACCGATGCGATCAGCACGGGATCAGGACCGACTACGTCACCAGAATTGAAAAAATTATTATTCAAAACTAAATCTATTGTCGGCGGTGAGTCATCATTTACAATTTGATCAGATGTACCCCCGATGATGAAATTTTCGAAGTATCCGCTGGCTTCCTTATCATCAGAATCATTTGATGCATACAGACTGATGCGTCCGTTTCCATACTCATAATCAATATCCTTAGGTACGCGAAATCGAACTTCAAATTTACCATTTGTCACAGGTGCATTTCCTTTAAAAATGACCGCGTTGTACGATTTGTATGGTACCTCGAAGCTTTTGGGGTCATTGGCCAGAGTTCTATTCGTTTGAGCTTTGTCCATAACCGTGATTTCTAAATTCCCATTATAATCTTCAACTAATTCTCCATTATAACCCAAAACTTGACCTGAAAAAGATACCTCATCAAGAGCACGAATGGTATCCGCGACGCCTTGTGCCGGGTTTTCTTGAAAAGTGGTGAGCACAGCAGAATATTCTGGGATGGAAAGTCGAAATGCAGGATCACCAATTAAGGCAAACTTTCGAGCATTTTCTCCAAGTGTATCGCTACGATGGTTGTTTTTCCCAAGTCGAAGGATCTCACCCATTCGAAGGTACTTGTTGTCCTCTTTTTCATACATAAATTCAAATAGCGATTTCACAAGACGTTCGTTTGAAGATATGCCCACTGCTCTGGTTGTGCTCACTAATCCTATGCTGCCACCGTTTGGATTTAAGAGTGTTAATTCTCCACCAGACTTTTCGGCAGCGTCATCATATCCTGTAAATGTGCAAGTGGCCGTGATAAAGAATGGAAGACGTTTGGCATTGGACCAGGCCAGAATATCCTGTATTTCAAGTACGCGTTCTTGCGCCCAACCATTGGGTCCACCATGTCCAAAATAATTAACCAAAAGGGCTCCCTGAAACATGTAATCATTAAACTTTTGTTTCGCATCTGGGTATCGATCGTCACCGGTAGTCGAACGTTGCGGAAAGGCGTCGAAGTACACTTTGCGCAAATTGAATTCCGGCCTATCCTGGGCTATTGTAGTAGCAAGTGATTCAGTTTGACGTAAATGACCATTTCCATCTTCGTCATCTGCTACCAGGATAAAATTGTTTTTCCATTCACCATTAAAATCCGTGTCCGTATCGTAATTGATTAATTTATTAACCACAGTATTAGCTTCTTGAACACTTCCGACGGGTAGTCGTCCGACAGCGATATCAAGCGCACCTTGCAAATTTCCACCATCAGAGTCACTTAAAAGGGCATAAAAATCATCCGTAGGAAATCCTGATATAGGACTCAAGCTTTGGTCCGTTTGATAGCAAGGAATAAAATTATTCATGGGTAGCTCCGCATTGATACCGCGGTAATCGTATGTGGCATCCCCCATTAAGCACAAATAATTAAATGTGCCGGATCGTTTGAATAACATGCGCGCAAAATCTCGAATTGCAATAGGGTCTTTTGAACCGCCGGCAAATTCATTAAATACATGCTCAATATTTATGGCATAGACAACTAGTCCATCGAAACTGGCCCGATGTTCTGCCAATCTCAGAGCCGGTTCTTCGAAATCTCCATGATATAAAATAACATATTCCGCGTCTGTAATGCTGTGTACATTTTGTGGACTTATTTTCGATATTAGCTCAGGCGTTTGTGTAATATTATTTCGATCAAAAACAATCATTTCTGCTCCCAATGGTGCATTGAACGCAAGGGCGCCAATGCCACTTTGAGTCGGTCGTATTACTTCATGCGGATTATCAACAATCCACACTTCAGCAGTAGCAGGAGAACTCTGAATTTCATAGGCGGCAATTCCGGAACCAAGCTTTCTAAAATTGTAGCCGTCGTTTGAATAGCGCAAGTGCTTAATACTTTTCATCGAAATAAAATCGAGCCAGGAGAAGTAGATTTCTGAAAAAGCCCGAACGTCAATTACAATCGTATTTAATCCCTCAGCGGCATTAAAAACATGATTCATGTCGAGACGACGATGACGTGCATAAGAAACGTATTGTTCGAAAATACTTACACTGGAAATAGACTGGCTTTTTGTTGTTTCATTTACGGTTAATGTAAAATTTGACGATACATTTGAGCGACCAGCCATTTCAACCCGAAATTCAATTTCACTTCCATCAACAATGTTTTCATCATCGAAGTATTGAATAAATTGCTGATTGCGATCACCTGAAAACTCTTCACCATACCACCGTTTACCCGTTCCTTGTGTACCAAAATTTTTTCCCAATAGGTTAACAAGGTCATTGTCATGCTTTTGATAATCATCATAGGTTGTGACGGTTGCCGATGGATTCGAATACGCAACGTCCACAATGCTCTTTTGACGAGGACTGGTCGTAGATAGGAAGTAATAGTTTTTTTCCTCGTATACATTGTTTTTTAAAGTAAATGTTGTTCCATCATTGGTGAGTAATTCTGGACCTTCTGCATAGAAAAGAAAATATTCATCCGACGTCATAACATTATCGCTATTCCCGACAAATAGCATGGGTATTTCTTCGAGGTCATCGATACGACTTGTTGCTATGAGTTCAGGTAGCATACCGCCCCTGTTTCCAAATAAGGAAATATCATTTGGGTTAAGTTGCTCATTTTCCGGGAGCGACTCCAGGAAGGCCAAATCCAGTTTGTACATGCCATTTTGTTCGACAGCAATTTTATAAAAAGTACCTTCGCTTAATACAGATGTACTTTTATTCTGTGCGAATGAGGATATATAAGCAAAACAAGCAAGAACGAGTAGGCGTAGATGATTCAATCGCATAAATTGTGTTTTTTCAAAGGAACGTCACATCACATGAGCTTCTTTAATCGTTACATAGAAAATGAATGAAATACTCAATCTTTTGTTCAATTTAACAACTACAGGTAAGAACGCTCGATGTATCCTGATCAGTTGGGTATTGTGCTTTTTAACGTATTCCGGATGGTCTCAAGACCCCGTTTTTTCACGTTATACAACTAATCCGCAAATTGACAATCCAGCTGCCTCCGGAGCAAGTCGCAATTCGGAGCTCTATGCGATCTATCGAAATCAATTTCCGGCATTGGCGGTCAACTACCTTACTTACAACATTGGTTTTAGTACGTTCTTTGACGATTTAAGAAGCGGGTTTGGCTTGAATCTTCTATATGACGATGCCGCTGATGGTTTATATACAACTACCATGGCCACCCTGAGTTATGCATACAAATTACAACTCGGAGAGGGAGCCTATCTTAACGCGGGTCTATCGCTTGGCCTTGGACGCACAGAGGTTGCGTTCAATAAATTGCTTTTTCCGGATCAGATTGACCCTGTTACAGGCCCTGTCTCAGGAGGCGGTATTCCTTTTCCAACCGATGAACTATTGCCACGCGATAATGCAGTCACCTTTCTGGATATGGGTGCTGGGATACTATTATATATGAATAGATTTTTTGCCTCAGCGTCATTTCATCATTTGAATAATCCTGCCAATGACTTTTTGACCGCTGAATTTAATGAATCAAATGGCGTGGATGGATTACCATTGCGTATGTCTTTTAGAGGAGAAGCCAATCTTCCGCTTCTGGAAGGTAGAAGGGAGACGATTATCTCATTGCATCCAACCGTACTATACACACGACAACGCGATTTTGGACAGTTAAATGCAGGGGCTTATGTTCGTTACAAAGACCTGGATGTTGGCGCTACTTTAAGGTTATCCGGTTCAACAACCGATGCTATTATTCCATCTGTTGGATTTGCCTTCGACGCATTACGAGCTTACTATGCGTATGATTTTACCATATCAGATTTAGCCGGAAGATCTGGAGGGGCCCATGAAATTGGCTTGCGCTATCGGATTGGTCCTGAACGGAAAGCGGAGGTGGATTGTTTTGATCTGTATCGATAATCAATACACATAAGAGCAGATCTACCAAACACCTTGTCGTAGACTTGGTTTATTGAATTTTAATCCAAACAACTGCACAATAATAAGCGCTTTAAAATCGATTTATAAAAGTATATTTGCGCACACCACAAATTGATAATTATCACATATGAAGTTTAGAAAGCTTTTCTATTTGGTATTGAGCGTCGGCTTATTCAGTATGATGTCATGCAAAAAAGACCAGGGCCGATCAGATGCCACGGGATGGAAATATGGCGATCAGGAATGGGGCGGCTTTGAAAAGTCCGATTTTCAAGATCAACTGGCTGGACCTAACCTTGTGCTTATTCCTGGTGGAACATTTAGCATGGGGCAAACAGCAGAAGACGTCACATATGAATGGGATAATGTCCCAAGACGAGTGACAGTGTCCAGTTTTTACATGGATGAAACGGAAGTAGCTAATATTCATTACCGGGAATATACCTACGACTTGCGTCGGTTCTATCGGGAAACAGTTCCGGATGTATATTTCAAAGCTCTGCCAGATACATTGGTTTGGCGTGAGGAACTCGCATTCAATGAGCCTCTCGTAGAAACGTATTTTAGATTTCCGGCATTCGATGATTATCCTGTAGTAGGGGTTAGTTGGAAGCAGGCGACTGACTATTGCGTATGGCGATCAAATAAGGTCAATGAAATGATCTTAATCGAAAAAGGAATTTTGAATCCAAATCCAGAACAAAAAGGTTCGGACGTTTTTGATACAAAAGCTTACCTGGCCAATCAGTATGAGGGCAGCGTAAGAAAGCAGTACGAAGGTGCAGATGGTCAAGAGCGCAAAGTCCGTTTTGAAGATGGTATTTTACTACCGGATTATCGTTTACCGACTGAAGCAGAATGGGAGTATGCCGCGCTTGCCTTGCAGGGTAACGCTGCCGATAATGGCGATGAATTAATCACTGATAGAAGAATTTACCCATGGGCGGGAAATACTGCTCGCTATAAGGTCCGAGACAAATACCAGGGTCAAATGTTAGCCAATTTCAAACGTGGACGCGGTGATTATATGGGAGTTTCTGCAAACCTCAACGATCAAGCTTCTGTACCAGGACATATCAGATCGAGTTATCCGAACGATTTCGGTCTTTATAATATGTCCGGAAACGTGAACGAGTGGGTGATGGATGTATATAGACCATTAACAGCTCAAGATGTGAGCGATGTTGAAAACCATGACTTAAACCCGTTCAGGGGAAATGTATTTAAAGAATTGATCAAGGATGAAGATGGAAGACCCGTACCAAAAGATTCAATGGGTAGACTCCAATATAGAATGGTTGATGACTCTACGCTGACGGAGCGTCGCAACTATCGCCACGCTGATCTCAGAAATTACCTGGATGGAGACGACCCTGAAACTGTTTCTTACCAATATGGTGTTTCTTCTCTGATCAACGACGAATCTCGTGTAATTAAAGGAGGTTCTTGGTCTGATCGACTTATGTGGTTGCAACCGGGTGCACGTAGATTCTTTCCAGAAGATGCTTCAAGCAGTAATATTGGGTTCAGATGTGCTATGATTCGTATTGGGGGGGTTAATCCTGATAATCCACTTGGAAGCGGTAATCCATTTAAAGCGCGCAAGAAAAAAGTTAAAAGAAGGTATAATTAGAAATTGAATGATGTAAAATCCTCGCTTCGGCGGGGATTTTTTATTTGGTGACTATGATTAAAATGGATGCATGAAGATTTCGGATATACATAACATATTCCTAAGATCAGATGGTATAGCCACCGACAGCCGAAAAGATGTAAAGAACAAAGTATTTGTGTGCCTGAAGGGTGAAAATTTTGATGGAAATGATTTTGCACTACAAGCCTTAAATCATGGAGCGGCATTTGTTATATCAGATCGCGTTGGACTTGTTCATAATGATAGATTGATTGTTGTAGAGGATGCATTGTCTACATTGCAAAATCTGGCGAATTACCACAGACATTACCTTGCCAAGCCTTTGTTGGCGATCACTGGTTCAAATGGTAAAACAACAACTAAAGAACTGATTCGATTGGTTCTCAATTCAACTCTGTCCGTTCATGCAACGCAAGGAAATTTCAATAATCTCATAGGTGTCCCATTGACTATTCTCGGAGGAACCCCTGATCATGATCTATTGCTCATAGAAATGGGGTCAAATGCCCTCGGAGAAATCGAGAAACTCTGCGAAATAGCCGAACCTGATTTTGGTCTCATTACAAATGTTGGTGCTGCTCATATAGAAGGATTCGATTCTTTGGAAGGTGTGTTTCAGGAAAAAACAGCATTATTCCGAGCAGTAGGTCGTCGGAAAGGGACCATTTTTGTGCCGACTTGTGATGAGCGCCTTCACAATGGCAAGTACGCTGATGTTCAAAGAATTGAATTTGGAATTGATCAGGATAACGTGGTACATGAAAAAGTTCTTTTTGTGCAACTTCACTCAGTAGTACCACAAATTGATGGTCAAATTTCTTTTAGTCAAGAGACAGCGGCTTTTCGTTCAGCTTTGATGGGGATTCATAACGCAGAGAACTGCCTTGCAGCTATTGCCATAGGAATATATTTCAAAGTACCGATTGAGCATATCAAAAGTGCAATCGCTCAGTACGTTCCGGAAAATAATCGTTCTCAGATTATAAATCGTCAGAGCACGACTATACTGCTTGATGCCTACAATGCAAATCCTGTGAGCATGGAGAGAGCATTGGATGTATTAAAATCATGGCCGAAACCTCGCAAAATGGCCATTATCGGAGATATGAAGGAATTGGGAGAATCGTCGAAAGAGGCGCACAGAAACTTGCAAAACATGGTCAAAAAAATCGAACTTGATGCATGCTTTTTTGTTGGAGAAGAATTCCGGAAATCAGGCGCGAAAGGTTATTTAAGTGCTGAAGATCTAATCGAATACTTTCAAGCCAATGAAGTTGATTTTTCAAACGCTATCGTTTTGGTTAAAGGATCCCGAAGTGTAGGTCTTGAGCGTGTACTGCCGCATCTAGCCATAGACGTCGAGTAATGCAAGCAGGCGAGGGGAGAGCTCACCTTGTTTGGCCAAATCATAATCACGTTTAGAGCAAGGAGTTGGATGAGCATCCTGATTAAAGGAAGCCGCAACCCACCACCTATCAGTAATCACACTTTTGTAAAATGTCAACGGTATATCTAATTTGTCAAATTCAACTACATAGGCCTGCATGTTTGTCGTTACCAATGGAAATGCATCTTTTCGATGTTCCAACCCATCAACGAAATACCATAACATTTGAGCAGTAAGATCGGCTGTAACGTTTCGCGTATCGTATTCCGGGGCATAGTTATAAATCCAAAATAATTTCAATTTGCTCGCCTGGCCCGCATATCGTGCGAGATGGCAACATTCTTCAGATGTTAGCCCACTTGTGCTTGGATTGGTTTGACCGGGAGCATCAGCGAATCGCACACTGCTAAAATCGAAGAAGCCGCAATCCGCATGTCGCATAAATGGTTCTGCTTCGGCAAAGTATGAACGCAACTCACCAAGGCGTAATGAAACCAAATTCTCGCTTTTCATTAAATGAAAAGGTTTGCTGCGATGAACTTGATTTGCAATGGACACAAATGAAGTTTTTGGATACAGACGAACTGTATCGGATGGCGCTCGGGTGATGGAGGCAGAAATTGAGATTTGCTCTTTTAAATCCGTGTGCAAATGATGATACAAGCCGCTGTCCATATTTTCTGAAAGTAACATGATGACAGCACCTTTTTTCCAAAGGGCATCAATGAATTCGAGCAATGGCATCACATCGTTTCCATTATATGTACCACAATCAACGATACGCGTGGAGGTGAACTGACTGAAACCGTACCATTTATAACGTACATTACTACCTACCGACTCCGAAAGACTGAGTAAAATCAAATCATCTTTTTGGATTGAACTGAGCGTCTCAAAGTTTAGCACCTGAGGTGCCAAAACGTGCTCCTGAAGTTCCCACGATGATTTGAATTGATCGATTTGATCAATAGATAGATGCTTTTTCATAAGAGATTAGATTGAGTAGATGAGTACCACAGTTCCCAAAGATACATATTAAATAAAAATGTAATGTAATATTTATCTATCCTTGTTGTGATGTTTTACTTGAGTTGACCTAACTTTGCCTCATTCTAGAGGTGTACATTTATCCCCTGTGCTACCTAAGAGAAGCTCCAAATTACCAATAGAAGGATGTGATAAGGCATGATTTGTCTATACCATGCAGTGAATGCTTGGTGTGGTATGCGTGTTTGTATGAAGGTTATAATCGGGGTATACTATTACCCTTTTAAAGGATAATTTTGCTATTAAACGTTAAGAAAAACAAAGTACTTATGATTCGTAGAATATTACTGTTTGGTATCGTTTCGTTGTGCCTGACCTTGACAGTCAATGCACAAAGTGACGCTTTCACCACTCCTGTCATCGAGGATGACATGACGAAGGATCCTGAACAAAATGAACGCTGGAAGAAAGGGGAATACAACTATTCAGCTAAACCCAAAAACACGTGGGAATTTGGCATTCACTTAGGGCATTTAATGATAAACGGTGATGTGCACAACAATATCCTTGGAGGTTATGGTTTCGGCATCCACTTGAGAAAAGCCATAAATTATACTTTCTCGGTTAGAATGGATCTGTATTATGGTCAATACAAGGGATATGACGTTAGAACAACTGGTTACAATACGTTACGATCAGAGCGATTTTATCGACGAAACATAAGCAATTCTCAACAGATTATTGATGCATATGCGGCTAATGGAGAGCCGTTCATTCGCAATTTTAAAACAACCGTCTTTGGAGGATCCGTTCAGGGTGTAGTCAATATTGGGAATATTCTCTTTCATAAGGAGCGCAATAAATGGGGGCTCTACGGACTCCTTGGTATTGGAGTTTATGCACCAGATGTAAAGCTCAATTTGCGAAATAGCTCAAATGCTCCGCATGATTTTTCGTCTGCATTGACAAATCTGGATTCGGACAAAAAAGCAGACCGAAAAGAGATTAAAAAGAACGTTAGAGACCTGCTCGATGACGATTTTGAATCTGACGGCGCCTTCGAAAATCAAGTCGCACTGTTAGGCGATGACAAGGATATCCTACCTACATTTAATCTAGGTATAGGTGTATCCAGAAAGATCGGCAAGCGGGTAAATTTAACGCTAGAGCATCAAACGATCTTTAGCGATAACGATTTGCTCGATGGTTATGAATATCGGACCGCTGTCGATGAAACTAATAATCTTGATTTGATCAATTACACAAGCCTTCGTGTTAATATCAATATCGGTAACTTTAACAAGCGCACAGAGCCTTTATATTGGCTGAATCCCTTGGCACCCGGGCTCAATGATATAACAGAGTTGAAGCAACGTCCAAAGTTGGACTTGACGGATACGGATGGCGATGGTGTAATAGATATGCTTGATCAAGAAATCAACAGTCCAGAAGGATGCGCTGTTGATACTCGGGGAATTGCGCTTGACTCTGACGGTGATGGCGTAATTGATTGTAGGGACCAAGAAAGATTCTCACCTTCTGGATATCCTGTTGACGCAGTGGGCATCGCACAAATTCCTGAAGGACCGAAATATTTGACCGAGGACGATGTCAATGATATTGTGAACAATAAGATAGGGGGAATTAAAACGCGTGATTGGTGGCTGCCTATGATTCACTTTGATCTGGACAAATACTACATAAAGCCAGAATTTTATGCGCAATTGTATCACGTTGCAAGAGTCATGAAAGAAAATCCTTCGTTACGGATTGTTGCAAAAGGGCACACCGATGTTAGAAATCCGAATGACTACAACAGAGTGCTTTCCTTCAATCGCGCAGCAGCGGCTATTGATTATTTGGTCCAGGAACATGGTATTGAAAGAAGTCGTTTGATCTTGCAATACGGAGGAGAGGAAAGTCCTATCGTAAGTGGGCTTCCGGATAATCATGCCATTCCAAAATCGAAAGAATATCAGCAATATATTAATCGTCGCGTTGAATTTTCTGTAGCAAATCCAGGAGACGAATCGATGGGTCGACCTGCTGGTCCTGAGGCCGGAGAAGGCACGCCGCGATCGTCAAGACCTGGTTCGAAGTATAGTGGTAACACAAATTCCGGCTATTAATTCGTAAAAATTACTGTGTTAAATAGGCCATCTCAGTTTGGGGTGGCCTATTTTTTTTGGTGGCTCAATGCAAGTATCATGTAATTGAGTTCGTAATCTCAAAATGAAGAAAAGAACAACCATAGTCGCTTTATTATTTCTATTTACCACTACTACTATAAAAGCGCAAACTGATCTTCAAACTCAATGTCAAGTACTAGTTAGTACGGCATATGACGGAGCTGTTGAAAGAGGAAGAATTGATGTTGAACTTGAGAAATTGTTTGACATAATGCACGTTAGTACTTTTGAAGAATTAATGATGTGTAATTGCGCTGATTCGCTTTGGATAAGGGATCGGAAAGATCAACGGAAAATCCAAAGGTTTGCGACACATATCTATACGGATGGCACCTTCTTGCGAATGCTATCTTCTCGTGTGGATATCGAATATCTCAATCAGTTATTGCGACTGACAGGATTAAATACTTTAAACGACTCTCTTCAATTCATCATTGGTAGGTTGGATTACAAGGCAAAAAGAAGAAAGGATGGCATCAACAATTTTTATCATTGTGTGGAGGCAGAAGCGGGATTTATAAAACGATTTAAATATGAATTGCTGGATGAGTTCAGCTTTTTAATAAATGGCGACCTAATAAGTGAAGATCAAGAAGATGTAATTTTTTTAGCCATGTTTAATTCAAAAATGGCAATTGAAGATTGGATTTTTAACAATGTGGATACGAATAAAATTGATGCTCATAAACATCGAATAATGGGTGTGTTACGCACCAGCGGTGGAGATAGAAGTGCGAAGTATTTGTTGAAAAAATTGCATAGCGAGAATGACTTAAAAGAAATAAAAATCATCCTACTCGCCATATACGGCATCATGGACAGAGAGACAACGAAAAAAAGAACAAATAGAAAGATACTTACGTACTTGAGAGAGACAAAATTGGATACATTAACCAGGTATGAATTGTTAAAAAGATAAATACACTTGACCACACAAAACGTTCACAACGATATTGAAGGAAGTGTCAGCGTTAAATTGAATTACGATGTCAGTAATTTGCCAAATAAAAAAGGGTAATTCTTATGCGAAGAATTACCCCTTAATTCATTATTATTTAAACCGTATGGCTTACATCATTCCTGGCATTCCACCTCCACCACCCATCGGAGGCATTGGAGGGTGATCCTCGGGCATATCGTTGATTACGACTTCTGTAGTTAAGACCATTCCAGCAATAGAACCGGCATTTTCCAATGCGATTCGCGTCACTTTAGTTGGATCAATTACACCAGCAGCCTTCAAATCGCCGAATTCGTCCGTACGCGCATTATATCCGTATGCACCGCTTTCATTCGCAACATTTTGAAGTATGACAGAACCTTCAACTCCGGCATTCTCAGCAATTGTCCGCAATGGATACTCAAGCGCCTTTTTGATGATTTGAATTCCTATTGTTTGGTCTTCATTTTCACCTTTCAATCCGTCTAGTGACGAAATGGCTCGAACTAGGGCAACACCACCACCAACGACTATTCCTTCTTCCACAGCAGCTCGTGTGGCGTGCAATGCATCATCAACACGGTCTTTTTTCTCCTTCATCTCGACCTCAGTTGGAGCACCGACATAAAGTACAGCAACGCCTCCGGCCAATTTTGCTAGTCGTTCCTGCAACTTCTCTCTGTCATAGTCAGAAGTTGTGGTTTCAATTTGTTGTTTGATTTGGTTGATACGGCTTGTAATCATATCACCTTCTCCAGCTCCGTTTACGATCGTCGTATTGTCTTTGTCGACGGTGATTTTCTCCGCACTTCCCATGTGCTCGATTTCCGTGCTGTCGAGTTTGTATCCTTTTTCTTCAGAAATGACAGTTCCTCCAGTCAAGATGGCTATGTCTTCCAACATCGCTTTCCTGCGATCTCCAAACCCAGGTGCTTTTACCGCTACGACCTTCAAACCACCGCGCAATCTGTTCACCACCAAAAGACCTAATGCCTGGCTATCCACATCTTCCGCGATCAATAATAGTGGTCGTCCCGCTCCAGCAGCTTTCTCCAAAATCGGAATTAGGTCTTGAACGTTTGAGATCTTTTTATCGTGAATAAGAATCAATGGATTCTCATATTCTGTCGTCATGTCTTCGGCATTGGTAACGAAATATGGAGAGAGGTAGCCTCTATCAAACTGCATTCCCAGCACTTCATCAACATAGGTTTCCGTTCCTTTTGCTTCCTCTACGGTGATTACTCCATCTTTAGAAACCCGTTTCATTGCATCGGCTATCAACTTGCCAATTTCAGTATCGTTATTAGCTGATACAGAACCAACCTGTTCTATTTTCTCAAAGTCATCACCAACAAGTTCAGACTGACTTTTCAAATCAGCTATAACCGTTTCAACGGCCTTGTCAATACCGCGTTTGAGATCCATTGGGTTTGCACCGGCTACAACGTATTTCATACCTGCTCCGACGATTGCTTGTGCCAGGACGGTAGCCGTTGTCGTACCATCACCTGCGAGGTCGGCTGTTTTTGATGCAACTTCTTTGACCATTTGTGCACCCATGTTTTCCACTGCGTCTTCGAGTTCGACTTCCTTGGCTACAGTAACACCATCTTTAGTGATTTGAGGAGCGCCAAATGATTTTTGAATCACCACATTGCGTCCTTTTGGACCTAATGTTACTTTCACGGCATCGGACAATGCATCAATGCCTGCCTTGAGGCCTTCTCGCGCATCAGAATTAAATGTTATTTGTTTAGACATGATATTCTTAGATTTTTAATTTTTCGAAAATGAATGATTGAGCCTTCAACTGACGGAATTAGATGACGATCAGGATGTCGTCCTCTTTCATCACTACGTAGTCTTCTCCGTTGATTGTGACTTCTTGCCCTGCATATTTACCAAACAAGACAATATCGCCCACAGCCACAGTCATAAGATTTCCATCTTTGCCTGGACCAACTGCTACAACTTCCCCTTTCTGTTGTTTTTCCTTAGCTGTGTCTGGAACGTAAATTCCTCCTTTAGTCACTTCTTCGGCTGGTGAAGGTTTGATCACCACGCGATCACTAATTGGTTTCATCTTAACTTGTTTTATGTTTAATGTGAATAATGTTTTAGACAACCCTCACTTATCATACTCAGTGCCAAATTGGAAGCATGTGACAATATTTCAGTCTTTCGATCCTCTTCCCACGCCAGCGAGTTATGTTGTCAGTCGAGGTGTCAATTTGCCACGATAACTGACTATCAAGAATAATGACATAGCTCCAAATTCGCTTCGAATTAGAACATAAGAACACATTCTGTATAAGAATAAGTTGGATTTTCTATTGCGATTGCAGGGGAATCTCTGCCGATCCTCCACCCACAAATATGGTGGTTATGATGCATAGAGCAAAAAGTGCTATAGCCAAGTACCACGTCCACTTTTCAACTATATCAGTCGATTTAGCTGCTCCAAACATTTGATTCGCACTACCCCCAAAGGTGCTATCGACACCTCCACCTTTCGGATTTTGAATCAAGATAACAAGTGTCAATAAGACACAAACGAGGGCTATTACTATGGTGAGAAAGATTAACATATATTCAATTCTTCTGCTGTGTACAATTTGGGCCGCAAAGTAACCACTTTTTTCTCGAATTTTCGGAAATACTGATTTCCCCTCTCAATTTTCACCTTCTACCAGCTTACCGACCGTAGAGATAACGGACAATTCATGGTATGACAATAAAAGGTATGGGCTAGTCTAAGATGACTAATTTGGACATTACATCGTTAAACGGAGGGTAACAATACATAATCCAAAAAAGTGATTGCCAAATACCACGTCCACTTTTCGGCAATAATCGTAGATTTTACCACTGCAACCAGCCAATTTACATCCTAGCAAGTGCACTGCTTATCCTGCCATTCTTTGGGTTTTGAATTAGTATTACAAGCGAGAAGAGCAGGCAAATTAAAGTCGCCATAATCTTTAGCAAGATTATCATGTACCAAAGTTTTTATCCAAATCAGTGATTAAAGCATGAAAATATTCACGCTTTTCCGGATGTGTAGACATCAACTGACCATACATCCGTCTAGCTAATTGCGTGTATCCGTGCTCCGTCAGTAGGTCAGCTAAAGTTTCAGAAGCGATGGAATCATTGAGTAACAGACTTCCAACCACTCTATTACGAAATTTGTCCTTGCTTTTTTTCTTTCGTTTTTTCTGGTCTTTTTTTCTTCGATTA
>JANQSS010000201.1 GCA_028279185.1 Saprospiraceae bacterium
GAATCTGCAGATTTATATCCGGTAATGTCGTTACGCGGTTCGTAACCTTCGCTACCAGGATCAATCTTCAAACGAACGTGCATTGGAACGCCATGAAGATCCTCTGTATCCTTCATATCCAACTTACCAATAGCGTGACAAATTGCAGAAAGTTGCCCTTGTGCAATTTGCTGAGCCAATTCGTTTTGGTGCTGAATATTCAGCCCGATAAACACTTTGCGGTTGGCAAACTTTTCAGGCTTCAAAACAGAAAACCGAAGATTCAATCTGTCACCGAGACCAGATTTTGTTGGTTTGAGTTCAGACTCGTCAATCATCGCCAAGTACCAACCTCGTGGCATTGGGTCGAAAGCTTGAGCCGGTTGATGTTGTCGTGCGTCAAACGATAGTTCTGCCATTGCTTTCTCCTATATCTCGTTGGCTATTTTATCGAATAGTTGGTGCAAATTTGGGGATTCTCGTTTCTCTAAACTGCCAGAACGATCCTTCGCAATATATTGGACGTCCGGTACTGTTTGTAAGTAACGACCATCAGCTGCGTGAACAAGTCGAAAAACTTCATCGAAAAGGTACGGAATGTTCATACCGAGTCGTTGGCCTGGAAATCCAGGTCCATATGTTGTAATTCCAGTGACATCATCCTTAAAGCGATCCTGTTTTGCGGTAAAATAAATGTTTTTACCTTTCAAGTCTCGAAAAGCTTTTATCAATGGAATCATTTGATGAACCAATACTTGGTAAACAAATCTTTGATCCTTATGTTGATTGCGCTCGATATTAAGAATGAGCTCCGCAATTTCAGTTATACTATCGATGCAAATTGTTTGAAAAGCTTTTGCATCATCGCTGTTGCGAACAAACTTATATACCTCTTGCAACTCACCAAGATTGTGAATCTCTACCGCTGGTAAATTATATGTTACATCGGAATTGTCTTCCCCGTAGATCTTTACCAGATTTTTTCTTTTCAAAGACAGCGTACCGCCTTCGGCACTAATAAAGAACGGATCTGGTGCAGTAGCCGCAAGAACTGTTTTTCCACTGCCGGCTTCACCATAGACCAAACATTTAACTCCGTTAAATTCGGCAAGGTCCTGAGTTGTTGTAAATTGTATTTCCATTAAATCAACTCCAAACTAATTAGCCCATGCCTTTCAGTAATGCAATCGGACAATAAGGCAAGCTGATGATGTGGCAAGGATTTCAAAACCCTTGTATTCAGACTTGGTTTATAACGTACCAGATGATCTGGTATGCCTTTGTTACGCAAATTGGCAAGAGAAGCTTCGTAAACAGCTTCGTCGATTGTTCTATATACGGGAATCTTTCCTCTCAAACCAAACTTTTTATTTTTTTGTAAAATCTCTGGTGTCTCGTTAAAAACAAGATAAAAGAGTTCCTCACGAAGCTGTCTTTCTTTCTCTACTGCTTTTGCAGCATCTGATTTAGCAGTTAACCAACGCTGCTTCAGTGCCGATATTTGGTCCGACATCGCGCAACTCCTTAAACGATATAAAACGCGCCTTGGGCTCCGTACCCAAGGCGCATTGGCGCGGCCTGTAGCGGCCTGTAAGCCATTTTAGCGCATAGCCGCTAGTAGTATGCGCCACAAAATTTGTTTTGCTTAAACTGCCCATTTTCAGTTTTAATGTTAGCAGATTGGTATACGAAATACAATACCCAAAAGCTATTTAATTTTGAATCTATTGAAAACATATTTTAAGCGATCATATCACCATGTTTATTTTATAACATTTTTCGGTGCTACCATATCTCAGAAGCGTTCCCGCTTCTCCATGCTTTTGCACCTCTGTTAGATAACCGTTATCCACAAGATCTTTAATGGCGTAATTAAGAGCCGCTCCGAGTCCCATTCTGTGTCTATTAAAAGAGGATAAGGCCCTTACTTTAGCATAAAAGTACTTTCGAGGGACTACTTTATCCTCATACATTTTAGGATTAATATGAAAATAATGAGCCGGTTCCTCTTGTAGATATTTCTGTGTGATGTCAATAAGTTTTGACATTCTGGTATCGTCAGTGGTGCCAACATTTCCTTCTGTAAACTTCCGTAGCATCATGCCGATATGTCGCATTACAAGCAATCTGCCCCAATCGAAATGTTCTTTTTCAACAATAGGATTAACAACGTTGTCAGCTATAGCCAATAAACCTGCAATACGAATCGAATGCAGATGTGCTCTGTTCCACATTTGACGAAAACTTTCGTCGTCTCCCGCTCTGTTAATTTTATCATCACAGAAGCCGTCGAATTCCTCTTGCATTTGTTCTGCAATGGGATCAAATGTAATATGTTGGTACGTTTGGCTCGTTATTAGATTAGTCGACCTCGTTGCCAACTTTGCTACAAATTCAACAATTTCTTTACTCGGAGTTTCTATACGTTGTTTGTTTGTTGGAACTCTGTCACCCATATATTCTATCACAATAAAACGCGAAAGAAACCCGTCTTCCATCATTGTACTTTCTAAACCATCGTAATACACCCCCGGTGTCGTTTCACCAATCATGCTATATGCAACTCCGGATGTAGAAGCTGTATTTTTATCACGATTAGAATAGCGCAATCCTCCCGCAATATTCATTGGTCCAGATTTACTATGCAAACTTGTCATTACTGTTCTTAAACGTTGCATCGGTCCGTCAACTGTCATATCTTGTGACATCCGACGAAGCTGCCTTCCCCATTCCGAACTCATATGCAAGAAACATGGTTCTTCGTTAACAGCTTTAATCAATGCTTGTCCGCTAGCATAATCGTCCGAACTAATATATTTAGTAACCACAGGGCACGTTTTCTGTGTTTCTTGCACAATTCGGTTTATCGCAGAATACATTGATTCTTTTCCGATGCCAGACCGCGCTACCAACGTAATATATAGATTTGTTCCGCTTTCGTTATTTATCGGAAACGCCTTTCCGCACAGTCCGGCTAGCAGTCCTATGGACCCCGCTACTGCTATTTCTTTGACAGGTCGTAGACTGCTATTATACATGTATTTTGCTATTTCTCCAGCGAATCCCGGCGGGAATGTAAGAGTTTTGTCGAAATCAATATTTTTCGTAGAAAGCGTTTCAGGATCTTCAACAGGGGCAACTTCAATAACGGTTTCCATTATCCGTTTTTGATCGAAGTTCAGATTTCGTACTATTTTTAACGTACGATTGAGGTATGTATCGTTTTTTACAGCTTTTTCTCGTGTGCCCAGAACAGACATTCGAAAAAGACGTTTACATTGCTCGTTAGATGGAGAATAAAAAGCAAACATGCTCATAAGAGCTGCGTCTGCTTCACTTTGGCTTGGATACCCTAACTCTCGCCATCGTCCGTTACAAAGAAGTTCAAATTTCTCAGCATTTTCCGCATGAATGGCTCGTTCCACCAATAAATGATCTGAGTACAATTCTTCTCCGTCTTCGTGTTCTTCTGCTTCTATATTAATTTTTGCAGTTGCAGATACTTCGCCGTATAATTCTTCAAGTAAAGATTTAAGCTCAACAATCTTGTTAGGGGTGCCTGGATATTTCTGCAGAATTACAGCTTCCGAGCGTTCATCATATTTGTATCGCCCTGTGCGAATGCCTTTCCCTGTGCATATTATAAATCTTTTATCGCTATATATCTCAATTCCCGCTCTTCTAGCACCTTTTGGAACAGAACCTTTTAACCATATATGACAACCTTTGCCGGATAAAGATATTTCGATATAACTTCTAAATCGTTCAAGAATTTTGTTAAATCGAGTAACATCGCCAACGGTTACCCAATCGTGCTTAGGATGAGGCGCTCCACTTTTATCAGTAGTTGTAGAGTCTTTAACATCGAGGTCTATGCAACAATAAGGATCGTCATTAGTTAAAATAAATCCAACCCCAAGCATATTATGCTTTTCTTTTAATCGACAAGCGTCCTCATAACTAAGAAACGCATCCTTATTATCAATACCAATTCTAATAAGTTTTTGATCGATTAAAGAGTACGGTGCTTTCTCGGGGCCAGCGACAGCCCAAGACTTTAATGCTCTCAATTCATGCATTAGCTCGACGTTGCCTCCATGCTTCAATATATGGCTCTATTTCCACACGAACCCACAAGGTCGAGCGACCAACAGTAATATCTGGTGGAGGAAAAGTTCCTTTAGCAATCGCTTGAGAAAGAGCGGATTTATAAATATCCAAACGATCGATAATCTCATTGCTATCGACGTATTTTTCTCGAAATTTTTGTTGTTCGTTAATGGACACGATGCTCTTCTTTGTTATTAAATTCTCCCAATAGTGCCTCTAAACGTTTTATAGTTTTTGGACCATTTTTCAAAATATCGCATGCCGCGCCAGACACTGCCCAGCGAATCTCTTTTGTTAATTCTTTGTCTACGATCATTTGTGCATTGTTCGCTCTTATCACATGTGAGGAAATCTTACGGATAAGTTCTGTAGCTTCGAGAATTCCAGGATTCAAGGAGGAGGATTGTCGAATTGGTTTTGTATTTTCATAAGTAGACACGTTCGTTAGCTTCGCAGAGAAACGCAAAATAAGAGCCCTATTCCGCAAGTCTTGAAGCGCTTCAAAAGCGATATTCCATGTTGAAAATTTCCAGATAAATTCATTTATTGGCACACCTGAAAATTTTGCCATTATATCGTCCATCTTATGGAACTGTGCGAAGTGTTGAAATTCCTTAATTCCAAACCCTCCTTCTTTCAATTCCATAAGTTTGTACGAACCAACACTCTTTTTGTCGCACGTGATTTTGAGTTTTTTTACCAAAGACATTGTTCGCTCCTTATAGCATATTAACTTTTGTTAGGACTATCGCTATCAGATTCGCAAAGTTTTCGCATGTAACGTTCGGCTTCGCCTATCCATTCGCTCGCGCTTTCAATATCTTCAATTGCGCACGAAACGGCCGCATTTTTGATAAGATTGACGACCGTGGCGCTTGCGAGCTTGATCACTTCATCCGGCACTTCGATACTGCTTGCCGAATTTTCAATCAGCTGACAAAAACTCCAATAATTTATCCGCCATTTTGGTCCATGCCGCCGCCCACTCCGCCGCCCACTCCGCCGCCCACGCCGCCGACTCCGCCGCCGACTCCGCCGCCGACTCCGCCGCCCACGCCCTACAATGGAGTTTGCAGGGGCAGCAGTAATAT
>JANQSS010000238.1 GCA_028279185.1 Saprospiraceae bacterium
CAATGTAGCATTTAATCTGGATTAATATCTTATAGCAGCTTAATTATATATCCACAACAAAAGGTATAGTGGAGGATTTAGGGGGTGGGAGGGGGGTTCGAGGGTTTTGATATAACCCCCCTTTCATGCAAAATCCTAATAAGCTATATGGTCAAGGGCAAGGCTACTACATTCCATGTTTTTTTTTTTTTTTGAATATAAAAAATTAATGATGGCATGTACAGCGTAAGCAGGACTATATAGTTAGCGGTGGGAAATCTGAAGAGTTGATAAATACGTGTAAGGTCATGAAAGGTAGACAACAATCATAAATTTAGTTCACAGCGACAAATTAGGGTCCGAGATGGTGAGGTCAACAGAGGCAGCAAGGTGGCTGTTGCAGCACTATTTTCATCTAATAATGAAGTAGGAAACTGGTTTTGCAAACACATAACCATCTTAGCGCTTTCAGCTTGGCATGAACTTTACAGTGTTCTGGCTTGTATGTCAAATTTTTCTATTTAAAATAGGCCGTAGGGGAGGTGTGGTTTATCAAAGATGGGCATTGTATCAATTTTTTTTTTTTCGAGGGACCACAAACTAAGCAGAAAAAGAAGTCTGGCTTCACACACATTTTGGCTACAATGAGGTGTAACCTACTATATATAGCGTATGCATACCAGTACAGTTACACATTTGTGTGAATGTATATAGAGATTTCTCAGTTGCTCCTGCAATCAGCTAGGGTGCCTATGTGGTAATTTTGAGCAAATCAGGTAAAGGTCGTCGCGTCCGTGTGTACGCGTGACCACGCCTGTCATGTAACGCGTGGGTGTAAAAAGCAAATGCATAGGAAAACTTCGAAGTGCCATAACTTTAATTCTAAGGCGTGAATCAAAATTCTTTCAAGACAAATTTCTATTTTCGACCCATTCTGCGTGCTCATGTAAAAATTATGTCCCCAAGTGCTCCCATGAATTACGTTATTAATTATTTATTTATTCTACTTTGTATATAACTAGTATCCATCTGTTTGCTATATAATAATATTCATATTATGGTTTAAACTGATTTCAAATCTAGATTAAATGACGAGTGTAGTGGGGCTATATAATAATATGATTTTTGCATGTACCTACCATCCCTGGTTCTCAAGGTTAAGCAAGCACCTTGATAGGGAGTACTGGAGCATGCACTGACCGGGTTGGATTCCCC
>JANQSS010000249.1 GCA_028279185.1 Saprospiraceae bacterium
ATGTCGATGTTGAGCAGGACTGGAAAGCAAAACTTTGTGATGGAATTCTATCCATTATTTTACCTAAACTTAAAAATGAAAAATCCATGTTCAGATCAATACCCATTGAAGGAGCTTGATTTTCAATACCTTAAGTAAGCTGAATCCGGTATTATGGTGATTCATTTATTCTAGTAAATTCTCGCCCCATCATGATTATGTTGGCATGGGTATTGCAGCGAGCAGTTGTGGCAGACATATGATTTAAGTTTATTGATATCCTTGATCTTTAATTTAGAACCAATGACTTCAGTTCCTGTCGCGTGTTTGATGATTTGCAACGCACGTGAAAAAGTTTCCTGTCGAATGCCTAGTTTTGCCGCTATTAGCTTTTTGTTGTAGGGAATGCTGACTGTCACTGGCGATTGATTGACAGCCGGACAATGAACCAGCAAAAAACAGGCAATACGTTGCGGTGCGTTTAAAATAGTTCGATGTTCTATTTCAAGATCTTGGAGAAGGCGGGTATGTAATTCCAGGTGTAGTAGATTTTCGGTAAAATCATCTTCCTGTTTCATTAGATTGCGTATTATATTGAGAGAAATACGCCAGATAATCGTGGGCTTAATGGTTGTGGCCAAAACTTGTGAATATAAACTGTCTTCCAGGATAGTGGTGATGCCGAATATGCAACCTCTGTCTATCACATCAATTACGTAGCTATCACCATCATTGGTGACGCGCGAAAGCATTATTTCACCTTGTTCAATAATATGGCAATACTGGGATTCATCACAGTAAATTTTAATGAATCTATTTTTTTCACATCGGATTCGATGTGCTTGTCGAAGTATGGGTTCGAGTGCTTTATTATTCAAATGCGAGAATAATTCTGATGAATGCAATAACTCTAACAGCGCTAATTGCTGACCACTTTTTACCATCTATCATTTTCCTCACTATGGTAACACTCGAAACCGGCTTTTTTGTTTGACCAGTAACAACAACATTAATTAAAAATTATAACTTATTAAGTTTAATACGGTAGGCGTAATTACTTTTAACAATCTTAAGCTCTAAGTCAAATGCATTTGACTTAAGTCAATTTATACTTGAATCGAATACTTTATAGTCACAGCCGCTATAGATTCAAATTTCAAAGAACAAATGCATTGAATTTGATAAAAGGCCCAGCCAAAACACTGACTTAGGTAACTGGAGCATGATTTTAGGGGCATTCAAAAAACACCCATAAGTATAATCCTACTATAGGTTTTTTCCTCAGCTCAACAAGTTAAATCAGTAGCATTTGGTGAATTTTAATAGTCGTTGGACTATAAGAAGTTTGTAATTTCGGAGTTAGTTTATGTACCAAGAATATCGGCATCAATTAGAAGAACTTAAACAAGAGTTGGAATTACGTGTGGCTAAGGCACGAACAAGTTTATCAAACAAACACAGTGCTGATTGGAGTGAACAGGCTATTGAACGGGAAAACGAAGAAGTGTTGGTAGAACTTATTCGAGAAGGAGAACAAGAACTTGAACAAATCAAAAAATCACTGGCACGAATGAATTCAGGTGAATATGGACTGTGCTCAGATTGTGGAGATGCTATTAACCCGGAACGACTTCAGGCGATGCCAATGGCCACCAACTGCATTCAATGTGCGAAAAAGTCTTAAATCACTTCAGTACATTAGTATCAAAGTAAGTGGCATTACAGCTCTGAGTACAATGGTGCAGCAATGGGGTGAAATTGCTTAATTTCAGAATTAAGCTGCAAAAAATTATCAATTCAGCAAATATACTCAACTCGGTCATCCTGAAATAAACTAGATTTATAAATCATTATTATTACCGTCGTAGTCGTATACAGTTTGGTTAAGAAAAAAACTTCTGATCGGCTTTCTGTCTGGTCTTTTAGATATAATGACGATATTCGGTCACTAATAAGTGATTGATTTATAAAGATTTTCATTGAATTTATATTGTTAAAATTATTTAATATTGGTATATTTTATCTGTACATCATACTTACCCCCCAAACCCTATATATGTACATCCTTTAACCCCGCATCCCGCGGGGTTATTTTTTTATCTGCCAAGCATGGTGATGGAGCTGTTCCAGGATACGTGATGGTGGTCGGATAATTTTAAGTAAATATCTGTCTGAAAACTGATTCGATATCCAATGATCCGTAGCCTATATCTTTACTCCATTCACCATCGAACCCATTAGAGAATTGTGTAAGCAATGTTTGAAGTTGTATTGAATTAAACTGGGGTAAATTTTTCTTTTTACAATGTGAGAAAATTAAACCAATTGCACCTGATACGTGAGGGGCCGCGAAACTTGTCCCACTTTTGAGAACA
>JANQSS010000283.1 GCA_028279185.1 Saprospiraceae bacterium
CAGGTTCGGGTTCGTTGACTTATTTAATTCGTATCAATTTAGATGACCATAGTGTGATCCGCTTCCATAATCAAGTAACCCGTGACGTGCCGGACATTGCTTTGTCAGACGACAATATTTTTGTCAATAATGGAGAAGATCATCTTTTATTCAAACTGGATTATAATACAGGCGCCAGGATCGATGTCATTGGATCATTAAGAGACTTGGAAGGGTTCCATAAAAAGGCAGTACTACAGGATCAAGAACATTTAGTACTTGGAAGCGGACAGATCATTACCATTGACGGGTTCCAGTTAGCTACAGATTTATTCACTCGCGGTATCCCATTTATACCTGCGACGAGTAACGACTATTTTTATTATTTAACATTTGATCGCATTAAAAAAATTGATTCCGATACCTATGAACTTATTGATGAAATTGAGATTGGGGCTAACCTAAGGTATACACGATCGATATTGAGGCGTGAATTTGAAGTTCATGGAAATGAAGATTACTTCGTGATCCCTGTGGATTGGCGAACATTAAATATCGTTCCTAATGCTATGAAAAATTGATCCTATGAGAGCCAAGCCCAGCTTTGAAGATTAACATTATTGAGATTTTGTTTCACAATTTAAATTATTAATAGTAATTATCGTCTTTATGCGTCCATCCGAATAATTATGCAACCAGCATTTAACTCTTTATTATCGATCCTTTTTCTATCCATTTCAATTCATGTGATCGGGCAAGACCACCAGGGTTTGAAGTTTGTCGAGAACAAAGGGCAATGGAATGAAGAAATTGATTTCCAGGCCATTGTTCCGGGCGGGCGGTTAGGTGTTTCAGCCACTGGATTCCATGTGCAGCTTATGGATATGGACAAAATAGAAGAACAACACCTTGCAAGTCATTCACATACTAATGAAGCCACCGGGATTCCGGCCGCTGGCCCCATTCATGGACATTATTTTCAGATCGATTTGATAGGAGCAAACCACCAGGCCAGGGCGGTATTGGATAGTCCGTTAGAGGGTTATTACAATTATTTTACCGGTGATGATGCGTGCCGTTGGGCTACCAATGCCTCGGCCTTTTTATCGATCCTCTACCAAGATGTTTACCAGGGTATAGATTTCAGGGTTTCATCCCAGGGAAATGATTTAAAGTACGATTTCATTGTTGAGCCTGGGGCTGATCCGTCACAAATCAAGATAGCATACCCCGGGGTATCTGGCATAGAAAAAATAAATGGTGAATTGGTAATCCGGACGACCGTTGGCTCGCTTACCGAACTCAAACCGTTTTCCTACCAATTGGTCGATGAACATTGTAAAGAACC
>JANQSS010000296.1 GCA_028279185.1 Saprospiraceae bacterium
CATTAACTTACCTATAGAACAAGGTCTGTTGATATTGAAATAGTTGAATGGTTCCTTAGCTCCAATAAGTGTCACTGTGTGTTCAATATCGGTCAGCTGTTCTTTGTCACTCTTGGCAATAAGTTGACGAGTAGGGATCCATTTACCTCGCTTGATAGAATCCACTTCATGCTTTTGTATCTGCGTAATGCATGTGCATATACCATTAAGGCTCTATATAGTGTTGTTTTGGTATAGCTTCATAAACTTTAATTAGTTTTTGGTTTTAACTAAGAATTTCATCAGCTGTTTTACAATGTAATTATTTTCATAATTAATGGCCCAGCAAAATTTAGGCTTAGTGATTAAAAGCTAAGTACAACACTATTGTTTTAGTTTGGCTTTGGCTTTAATTAAGGGTTTCATCGGCTATTTTAATTAGCTTTAGTTTTCATAATTAATTACTTAGCAAAACCAAAACTAATTCAAAATTGGTCAAAATAGAGGTGTTTTAGTGATTAAAACAGCCCACTTGTAGGAATTGTAATAATATTGTAGGAATTGTAATAATATTAACGTTAGTAGTAGTGGGTTTCATGAACAGGTAGCTATCATCCTGTGGGTATTTCATCCTTGACACAAAAGTTACAAGATTAATCATCTCCATGAGCAAAATTGATTTTCACAAAAAATTCCTCACGGAGGTTTTTCCCAAATCCAGTCATAAATGATTGATAAAGCAATCATCAAATGACCGTATTTGTGAAAACCCGGCATATCGGGCGCCGTGCGCAATTATATATATTGTTTATCCCATGTATTGTGTACGCATGCTAATTTTCTATTCAATGATTAGTAACTCAATAAACAAAACATCTTACTTCATAAAAATTTAATTGCGAAATCAGTATTTTTGCAGATATGAATAAAATAACCTTTGTTCTATGCTTTACTACACTTACAGCAACCAAAACGGACTTACCTGAGTACAATAAGCTTGAACTTCCAGCGTGTCGATCGCCTAGGGTTGGCAGCTGGGAGCCCGTTGCTATGGGCATTAATTAGAATTCCCAGCAAGCTGTGGCCGTTTCTGTCAATTACACAGAGCCGTGGACTAAACCTTCGAGCGTTATGTCAAAATTAATACAAAAAGAAACCGTTAGTACACATGGCGTCTTTGCATCGAGTTGCTCGCGCGTTCGCACAGCTCCGCCCAACAGTTGCAATTAACGCATACTAGAGACTCCCTCCGCGTGCGTATAATAATATTATTATTATAGCAACTTCTTTCGAACGTTAAGGTATTAGCTAGTTTAGGTGGGCAGAGGAGCACAAATGGTCACCTAAACCACATCAAAGGAAGTACAAA
>JANQSS010000303.1 GCA_028279185.1 Saprospiraceae bacterium
TGAATATTTCAGGAGCGCAGGGATTGAAAGTATCTATGGATGTCAGAGGTGAGAACGCATTTGTATCAGACTATTGGTTTTCATATCTTTTAGGAGGAGATCAAATAATACCGAATCTAAATACTATATCTGCATTCAATTCGATATATGCATCTAGTGGAGAAGTGGAAACAAAATCTGGATGGGGTATAGGCATCTATATAAATGGTGAGAAAAGCATTGATAGTCGACTATACCTGTTTGGTCAAATTGGATATAGACGATTGAATTTCGACAGTGAATTTTTAGTAGTTTCTCAAGACGTATCTTTGAGGTCGATCAATTCATTGGTTCCAGACTTCGGTAGATCAAGAATCTCTCTGTTGAATGCAAAGGTTTTAGGAGTATCTTATGAGCTGTGTCATGATAAGGTTAAAGTGAAGCTTAGCCCATCTATCAACTATTTGATAAAAGAAGAAAGCTCGAATGCGATGCTTGTTTACGGAATGTCAACTTCAGGAATGGGAACAAGGTTGGCTGAGTTGGGCTACTTTATTAAACGACCTGAAACGAGAAGGTTCATGTATGGGGCATCATTTGATTTAGAAATTAAACTGTTGAAGAAAATTAACATTGTTTCAGGATTTGAATATAGTTTTTCTCATTTATATAAGGTAGGAGATAATTTAAGGACTAATATTAATTCTGGTTTTATAAACTATATTTCGATGGGATTGCAATATCAATTTTAAGCAGCATCCAACAAGCTACAAGGAAGTCATGTCGTATTAAAAAAATCAGGCATTTTATTAAAATTAATATCTATAATATTACCTCATCAACAAATACGATAATGCAATGCATCATCTGAAAGCACTTACACAAAAGCTCGTCCATTTCCATGCCTATACTGTCCTGCAAGGTTATGACACGGAAAGTAGGCGTGTATTCCGACTGGGCGTTTAGTCCATTATAGAACGAAAATAGTACCGGCAAAATAGAAGAAAGTACAAGGATGATGTATCTCAGTGGTACATAGCGCATACTGCAAGATAACGAAAAATTAGGCCATTTAATAGCATTAAACTATCACAGTGCGAGTTGTATTGGTCTTACTCCACAATCATCAACTTAGCAAACTTCAGCATAATTCGCCGCTGCGGATTTTCAATCGAATCAAATTGTATCGTCGCTACTTTACTATGATTTGCACCGTCAATTTTTAAAACCTTTCCATCTCCGAATTTCATATGACGCACGATTTGACCTTGTGCAATTTTACTTGGTGGAGAAACTATAAAATTGTCGAGGTCTACTTTAGGTAAATTGGGCTGGATCTTTTTAACAACGCCACCTCGAATGGCCGCACGCATGGGACCAGAAGATCTTGAAATATGCGAACTTGTATCTTCCATGCGACTCTCATCTATTTCATCGATAAATCGACTGACTTCGTTTTGTCGAATTTGGCCATATTGATAGCGACTATTTGCATAAGATAATGTTAGATATTCTTCCGCGCGTGTAATTGCGACATAAAACAATCGTCGCTCTTCGTCAATACCGTCTTCGCTATCCATCGACATAAAGGATGGAAATAAATTTTCTTCAAGACCGACAACATATATGGCGCGGTATTCCAATCCCTTAGCGGCATGGACGGACATGAGTGTCACAAAATCATCGTTTTCTTCATCCGTATCAAAATCGGTCAACAGGGCAATATTCTGTAAATAGGCTGTAAGTGAACGATCAGCATTGGCTTCGCCGGCGACTTCATCGGCTTCAGTGAATTCCTGTACACCATCCATTAAGGCCGACAAATTCTCGATACGACCAACTCCTTCAAGTGAATTATCAGCCATGTACATGGTTTGAATACCGGAATGTTTGAAAATATAAAGGGCTGCTTCGTAAGCAGTATGATCCACGGCGTAATTTTGAAACGTCACAATTAGGTTTCTAAAATCGCGTAGCAGTTTTGGTGCTCGTCCAGACAATGGAACTTCGTCAATTGCTGCCAAGGCCGAAACTCCATGGTTTTGAGCAAATGTCATCAACTTTTCGATGGTTGTCTTTCCGATGCCCCGTCTGGGCGTAACGAGCGCACGCTTCAGCGCCTCATCATCATTTGGATTCACTGTTAAACGCATGTATGCGAGTAAATCCTTTATTTCTTTCCGTTGATAAAAAGAAAGGCCACCAAAAATGCGATAATTAATATTCTGTCGACGCAAAAATTCCTCAAAGACACGGGACTGCGCATTCGTGCGATACAAAACGGCTATATCTTTATTGAAAAGGTGGTTTCTATTCTTTAGTTCGACAATTGATGAAACTACCTTTCGCCCTTCTTCGGAATCGCTTAAGGCTCGGATGACTTTTATTTTTTGTCCAGAAGTTTTATCCGTCCAAATCTCCTTTTTAATCTGGCGTTTATTATATGTGATGACATCATTTGCCGCATTAACAATATGATCTGTTGATCGATAATTTTGCTCTAATTTAAACACGCGCGTGTCCTGAAAGTCATGTTGAAATTGTAAGATGTTTTCTATTGTTGCACCTCGAAAGGAATAAATACTTTGTGCATCATCACCCACGATACATATATTTTCACGGCTATCCTTGTACTTACTCAAGAGTTTTACAATTTCATATTGCAGGTAATTTGTGTCTTGAAACTCATCGACTAAAACATATTCAAATTGTCGCCTGTATTTAGCGATGACATTTTCCGGATTCTGATACAAAAGTCGAAACATATTCAATAGCAAATCATCAAAGTCCATGGCGCCATTTTGTTCGAGTCGTTTTACATAGCGCTCATAAATTTGATGAATCATCGGTCGCTTGTTGAACCGATCTTGCTCCATTAATTCTGGATTGTCGGCATACGCCTTATATGTGATGATGTTACTTTTAGCGGATGAAATTCTATTTCGGACGGCCGATGGATTATATGTTTTAATGTCAAGTCCTAGTTCTTTTACGATATCTTTTACCACACTCTTCGTGTCATCCGTATCGTAAATGGTAAAACTTCCGGGATATCCAATTTTGGGTGCTTCGACCCTAAGAATTCGAGCGAATATGGAGTGAAATGTCCCGGCCCACACTTTCTGTGCATCGGCCCCTACTACAGTTTCAATTCTCGACTTCATTTCACGAGCGGCTTTATTCGTAAAAGTCAAAGCCAAGATTTGCCAGGGAAGTACACCAGATTGAATGAGGTAGGCAATACGATAGGTAAGTACCCGTGTTTTACCCGAGCCAGGCCCAGCAATGACCATAACAGGGCCATCAGTACAAGTAACAGCTTCGTATTGAGGTTTATTTAGTGACTCGAGATAGTTCATGAAAGCACTCTTTTACCGAGCCGTCAAAGATACACGTGGTGCGAAGATCTAAAGCTATGACGAAGCCGAAAAAGACCAACAATATTTTGTATTTTGATAGAAGCTTTAAACTTTATGCAACTAACTGATAATCAGAGAGTCACAAAATTAGTTGCTAAGCCTCAAAAGGTACCCGACGAATAACCCGAAAATTCACCGCAGCAATTCGACACTTTCGACGGCAAAAACCGGCATATTTACGCCGATGAGTTACAGGGGGAATATTGATCATTGGGAAGGCTTTGCCAAAACGGATGCGCTGTGGTCGATCTTAACGGATCCTGATAAAAAGGATGGCAAGTGGGATATTCAAGATTTCTTCAAGACTGGAGAGACAGAAATCGATGCTGTTTTTGACATGTTGAAAGGCGAGAACTTGCTTCCATCAGATAATGCCAGCGCACTTGATTTTGGCTGTGGTGTTGGTCGCCTCTCCCGGGCTTTGTCGGGACGATTTACATCCATTATTGGCGTTGATGCCTCCCCAACTATGATTGAAATGGCAAATGAATTAAACAACGATATTGGCCATATTTCTTTTCATCTCAACCAGACCAATGATCTCCGCTTAATTCAGGATGAGAATATTTCATTTATCTACTCAGCAATTGTTCTGCAACACATTCCGCCCGCAGCTTCGTACAATTTTATTGATGAATTTTGTCGAATTTTAAAACGAGGAGGTACGTTGGTTTTTCAAGTGCCGGTTGCAGATTTACGCCGTCTGAATATGTTTCAATTAATACGAACAAAATTGAAGCTCCGTGAGAGACTAACAAGAATTGGAATAGGTAAAAAATACCACATGGATATGAATGTTTACGACGATAAAAGAATTAAAAACATAGTGAATCAGAACCGTTGCCAGGTTGTGGATGTGAAATTTACGAATCATACGGACAAGGCATTTAACGGAGCTATTAGGTTTATCAAACTAGAGGAGGCCACTGATTTTGTCAGTGCGCTGTACATTGTAAAAAAAACCTAATTCATGTCTCCAAAATAAGCGAACAGTCGTGACACTTTATCCAAACGATATCCGAACTTTTTCAGCGACTTTGACAAAGAAAAAGTTGCTAAATCATTATAGGCTATATCGATCTTATAGAAAAAGTCAACGCACAGGCATTCCGGAGATAACAGGCTTACCATCTACTATATCGCTTGAACCTACCACGGCTTGCAATCTGCGATGCCCGGAGTGTCCAAGCGGCCTGCGATCGTTTACAAGACCAACTGGAAACCTGAAGTCTGATTTTTTCCGCAAAATGCTCGCTGAGGTCGAATCAAACCTCATGTATTTAATTTTTTATTTCCAGGGTGAACCTTATATAAATCCGCAGTTTTTGGAAATGGTAGAATACGCCAGTGATCGAAAAGTATATACGATTACATCCACGAACGGCCATTTTTTAAGTCAAGAAATGGCGGAGCGGACGGTAAGGAGCGGGTTGAGTCGCTTGTTAATTTCCATTGATGGAGCGACACAACATACCTATTCGGCCTATCGTCGAGAAGGTGACTTGCAACAGGTGATTGAAGGGGCAAAAAATATTGTTTTGGCCAAAAAGAAATTAAACTCGCGAACACCTCATATCGTTTTTCAATTCCTGGTTGTCAAACCAAATGAACAGGAAATACCGCAAATAAAAAAAATCGCAAAAGATATTGGTGTTGATGAATTGAAATTGAAGTCGGCACAGATATATGATTATGAAAACGGCAATGACTTAATACCAACCCAGCCTAAATATAGCCGGTATCTTCAAATGGCAAATGGTAAATATCAATTGAAAAATCCGCTGCACAATCGATGCTGGAAAATGTGGCAATCTTGCGTTATAACTTGGGATGGAAAGGTTGTGCCGTGCTGTTTTGATAAAGATGCATCGCATGTAATGGGTGACTTGCAAAAAGAATCTTTTCATAACATCTGGCATCACGACAACTACAATCGATTTAGAAATGCCATTCTTACATCACGTCAAAGCATAGACATCTGCACAAATTGCAGTGAAGGGTTGAATGCCTGGGTGCGCTCGTAGGACATTGCTGTCAATCAAGTTGTACGATTTACTTTCAAAGGGGCAAAGGACCTCAAGTTTTTATGTATTGATCTTCTCTAAATTGGGCGCCGGAGTGTGCAAAGAATCGAAGTACTGCCGATGAAAGTTGACGTCCGAATACGTATTCCGGCACAACTATAATGGAAGAGGGTGTCATATTGTATATAAACGCATGTGTTTTCTTACCGATGAGGATAAAAAAATAACGAAGATTTTTATGTGTCGAGCGTCACATATTTTTGATAATCAGCATTTTATTGCTAATTTTACATGTGGAAGGGGACTGACCTCTGTTTGGTACGGTTTTTTCCCTCCTTGAATCGTGTATTAAATTCACAACAACCCGGAAATCGATGTTTAAAAAAGTAATTATTCAAGGTAGGCTGGAGTTTGGCAAGGAAAATACCTACCGAAAGGCCTTCGACATGTTCGAGCACATGATTGACGTGCGTTTCAAAAATGCCATTCTCATTACGGAAGAACATTTCAATGAAAAACTCTTGGCCATCGATTTCAATCGCACAGTACTTCAGGCATCGTCAAAGTACTTTAAAAATTCTGTGGATTTGTTGGGATACCTCGTTCAATTCGCCATATCCGGTGAAGTGAAGGCATGGCTAATAGACGAAGGAAAAGTGCTGGCCGCTCATGTCATAGAGCCCGCAAGCGAAAAAGTTGTCGTACAAGCATATTTAAAAGGACGACAGCTGAGTGAAGAAAAAGGAAAAGAACAAGATGCGCTGGAATCGCTTGACAGAGCATTATTGAAGTATGATCGACATTCCCAAGCGTATGAACGTCGAGGCCATGTCAACTTCAAACTCGGAAATCTTGATGATGCCATCTATGACTACGAAAAAAGTATCAGGTTGGATGAACGTAATGCGGAAGCATACCTTGGCTTAGGTAATATCAAGTTCAAATTGGAGAAGTATAAAGATGCAGCAGAGCATTTTGAGATGGCAACAAAGACCGCTGTGGCTTTACAACCGCTATATTGGATAGCTCGCCGCCATAAGGCGATGGCGCACATTAAAATGGAAGAGTTTACAAAAGCAGAATTCGATCTGCGACTCTTCACCAAACGAAAGTTTGAAAAAGCAGATGTTAATTTCTCGCACCGTCAATGGGCATTTTCTGAATACGGAATGGTGCTAATGGAGCTTGGAAAGTACGATGAAGCAATCGATGCTTTTGACCAGGCGCTGAATATAGATGGGAGTAGCTCGAAAAAGGAGCGGGCGGGTAAACTATTGAACCGTGGTATAGCGAAACAAAAGTCTGGTGGTAGTGGATTTCTTTCAGATTGGAAAGAGGCTGCACATCTAGGTGACTCCAAGGCTAAAAAACTACTTGAAGTTCACTCTAATTAGGATTCGCAGACTGACGCAATCAAATTTTACGATTCGATCTTATAACACAAATAGTGTCAATGGCTTGGCACCTACGCATACGCAGTTAGAATTTTTTGAGTTCAAAGCGCGTTATGTGATTTGATGAAACAAATTTCCACAATTGTACTAATTGTACTAATTACATCTCTTGTCGCATCCGGTCAATGTTCGCGAAAAGCAACGAAGCTCTATGAAAAGGCCGAAAAAATTCAATTGGAGCACAAAGTGAAAGCAATCGAGCTGTTGTCTGAAGCAGCCTCCCTATGCCCGGATTATGATCCTATTGTGTTTTTACTGGCTGACCTTCAATTAAGTGAAAATAATTATGAAGAGGTCCGTCGAGTCTTATCAAATTATTTAAGAGAAAATAACGCACCAGATCCGAAAACATACTTTTTTCTTGCGAAGGCTGAACAAAAGCTATTCGCTTTCAAAGATGCAGAAAAAAACTATATACGTTTTTTAGAGAGTGATGTTAAAAGTAAATCTCTTCGAAATCGTGCAAATCGAAATTTAAAACATGTACAATTTGCCCATCAAGCATATTCGAATGCCCCAAAAATAAAATTTGAAGCATTGGCGCCTGACATTAATTCTGACTATTCTGAATATTTGCCAATCATGACAGCCGATGAAAAAAATGTGTTGTTCACGCGAAGAATTCGAGGTGTGGAGGAAGCCTTTTATGCTACAATTGATGAAGAGGGAAACTGGACATCGCCCAATGTTCTTCAAAATTTACCGACAAAAAATAGAAAGGCATCCGTAACGATGTCTGTTGATGGAAATTTAATTGCGTTTGCTATGGCAGATGATCCGCAAGGATATGGAAATTTTGATTTGTATTTTATGGAGTATAGCGAAGGCAAATGGTCTCGCCCAATTAATTTTGGCCCATACGTTAATTCGATAGGTTGGGAGTCACAACCATGTCTTAGCGCAGATGGAAAAACAGTGTATTTTAGTGCAGATCGAAAAGGAGGAGAAGGCGGAAATGATATTTGGAAAACCAAAAGACAACCAGACGGTAGTTGGTCTGTTCCAACGAATTTAGGCGCTGATATCAATAGTCCAGGTAACGAAGAGTCTCCTTTTATTCATCGTGATCAACGCACGTTGTACTTTCGTTCAAACGGACACCCCGGCCTAGGAGATTATGACATTTTTATGTCGCGCAGTATTCGATTTAAACATTGGCAAGAACCCGTTAATTTGGGTTATCCGATTAATACGATCGGGAATGACGGAAGTCTTTTTGTAACATTAAATGGTGAAGAGGCCTTCGTCGCGTCTGATGTGGATCATGCTAAGTCAATTGACTACAAAGATCAAGTAGTTGAAGATAATATTGATCTTTTCAAATTTGTACTTCAAAAAAAATATCGACCAGTTCCGACAACCTACATCCAATTGAATTTTAAAGACGGAGCACTAGACCAAGGCATCAAACCTAATATTTTATTGTTGGATTATGAAAGTAACGATACAATTTATAGCGGAAAACCAACTGACGAAAATACAGTATTACTTTGCCTTCCGATGAACTCTTCCTATGCATTGTCAGCAGAGCTAGAAAACTACCAACCGTATTTCGAAAGATTTGAGCCGCAAACGGATTATTGGCCAAATGACCCCCTTTATAAGACAGTAAATATGTGGCAGGTTGTCAAAGAAGACACGGCAAGAACATTTAGTCCGGTTGTTTTGAAAAATGTTCTGTTCGAAAGCAATTCATCAACTCTCCTGGAACAATCTTTCAGTGAATTGAATAAACTAGTCGTATTTTTAAAAGAAAACCCGACACTTCACATTGAAATAAGAGGCCATACGGATAACGTCGGAGAGCAGTCAGATAATAAACGATTATCTGAAAACCGAGCTAAGGCCGTTTATGACTTCTTACTTGAATCTGGGACCCAGGCAAATCGTTTGCATTACATCGGACTGGGTGAAACCATTCCTATCGCATCAAACGATTCGGAACAGGGTCGAGCGCTGAACCGAAGAACAGAGTTTATCATCATAGACAGGCATTAGTCCGACCTATACGAATATATTTTTGCCATTTTTACAGCCTGAATTCAGATGCTTCATGGCTCGAAAAAGAAAAAGCAAAGAGTTTGATCATATCGAAATCGTTGATATTGCGGCACGTGGGAAATGCATCGGCAAAACTCCGGAAGGCGAAATTGTACTGGTAGACGGAGCTATTCCTGGTGATATCATACGAGGTGATGCTCGCAGAAAAAAGAAAGGACTGTGGCAAGTTCGTGCAAAAGAATTTATTACACCCTCTCCATATCGCATCCAACCACGCTGTGACCATTTTGGGTCATGCGGCGGTTGTAAGTGGCAAAACCTCGATATGTCCCAACAACTTCACTTCAAGGAGAAGCAAGTACTGGAAACGATGAAACGCGTAGGTGGTGTTTCAAATTTTGAGTTTAAGTCTATCGTTCCTTCGCCTAAATTGTACGCCTTTAGGAATAAAATGGAGTTTTCGTTTTCTACACATCGATGGAAAACACAGGATGAAGTTGCCACATCAAAATCAATTTCTAAATCAGGGGGTCTGGGTTTACACCCTCCAGGCTGGTTTCAAAAGGTAGTTGATCTTGAAACATGCCATTTAATACCGGATAACATCAATCGGATTCGAAATTTTATCCGCGAGCGAAGTAGGCAACTTGAATTATCGTTTTATGATCCGTTAAAGCATGAAGGGATTATGCGAAATTTAATTTTTCGCGTCAATCGTAAAAACGAGATAATGCTCGTATTTATTTTTGGATCTACCATTCCTGAAGCTGGAAGACAACTGATGGTAAGTACGCAACAAACCTTTACGAATATAGTATCCATATATTCGGTGGTCAATGAGAAGGTCAACGACTCTATTTATGACCTATATGCAAATAAGGAGTTTGGTGAAGATTATTTGTCTGAATCAATAGGAGATGTGAATTTTACGATAGGACCAAAATCATTTTTTCAGACGAACATATATCAAACAGAGCAATTGTATGCTACGGTGAAATCGCTTGCAAGAATGACTGGCAATGAAATTGTCTATGATTTATATTCTGGGATAGGTTCGATTGCTCTTTATGTTAGTGCAGGTGCACGTTCAATAATAGCGATTGAAGATGTTAAAGAAGCGGTTGAAGATGCAAAACTTAATGCCGAGCTCAACGGTGTAGAGCATATAAAATATTACACTGGTAAAATGGAACATCTCGTTCAACAAAATGATCTTGACGCTTTGCCTCGACCTGACGTAGTGATAACAGATCCACCACGAGCTGGTATGCATAAGGCCGTAGTTCAATTTATATTGAAACAAGAGCCAAGACGAATTGTATATGTAAGTTGTGATCCTTCGACTCAAGCACGTGATGTGAATTTGTTGTCGGAGAAATATAAGCTAGTCTCACTTCAGCCGTTTGATATGTTTCCGCATACTTCACACATTGAAGCTGTAGCGCTTTTAGAATACACGAAAAACAATTGATTTTTTGGAACTTATAAAGTAGAAAATAGCTTTTCGTCAACTACCGTTGAAACGTTTATTTCCGTTATTTCATAATTTTTTCCACGGTGTCCTGACAATAGAATTTCACCATGTTTAAGGTATTGTTCCCATGGTGTTGAAAACCGTGGTTCGGTATCCTTTGCATCGTTATAAAATGTCCATTGATTGACTAAAAAACTTTTTGGATCAATAAACACATGATACTTATTATCTGGTGTATCACCAACATGCTCAAATGTTAATTCAATGACTTCAGATAAAACACCTTTATCATTTTCCTTTAAACCTAAATAAGTTAAGGTTACTCCGCTATCTTTTAATTTAAAGGGCATGACGAGCCAATAGCTATCATTAATCCAAATGCTTTTTGCCCGTGCTACATATTTTTTCAATGAATCCGTTTGTGTTACTACTTTTCCATCTTTCTTAACCTGGCCGGAACTGTCGTTAATATTAATTATGGCACTAAAGGAGTCCTTGTTTGAGTCTATTCGAACTCGCCCATTCCATTTATCCCATAGAAGTGTGCGAGCGCCGAAGAAATTCCATTGTATATATCGAGTACTCGTCCAATTTTCGTAGCCACCCATGGCATTCATTACCTTGTCAGCTAGGCGTACTGCTTTTTTATCCGAAGCCTCGAAGTTGAAAGACCTTTCATGTGGATAGGACTGGCTACTGCATTGAATGAAGAGAAGAAAGATAAGACCGTAGAAAGTGATTTTGAACATGAGCGACGGAGTTTGTTGCGTTATTGGCGAAAGTAATTACAAAAAACTGAATAAATAGAATAGTTTTAAATAGGAAGTGTTGTTCATCTTTGTGTACGCAATATCGTCTTACATTTAATAGATTCATTCCTTTGTAATATGTGGTTGTATCGCTACAAAAAACTGATTCTTGTATTCATTGGCCTACTGATGATAGTAGCCATGTTTTACGCCTCTAAAATCAATTTCGTTTTTGATTTTGAACGATATTTTCCAGAAGGAGATGAAGACCTTGCATACTTTTATGAATTTCGCGAATCGTTTGAAGATGATGATAATTTTTTACTGATTGCGTTTACTGATTCTATTTCGATTTTCAATCAACCTTTGCTCACTAAGGTAGATAGTTTTACGCGCCAGGTTCAACATTTGGACATGGTTTCAAAAGCGCAGTCCATCACCAACTTCATGTACTTTCGTGCATTTCCACTGGGAGGGTTTTCACCGCCATATCCAGCCATTCATATAAATGCACCTGATCGTTATAGACAGGATAGTATTAAGCTTATGGAGGACGAAAGAGTTCATGGAAATTTGATTTCTAAAGATGGGAAGGCCACAGTTGTTTTGCTGAAAACATCCCTAATGCAATCATTTGATGAGGCGAAAGATTTAATGGAGCAGATCAACGCTTTGCTTGATGACCTAGGAGTGAAGTATGTCCATGTTTTAGGTAGAGCTAACTTTCAGGAGGCGCTTGTGCGGCAACAGATAAGAGAACTCGTCATCAATACCATTATAGCGGCAGCGTTGGTGCTCGCTGTATTTTGGTTTTTTCTTCGCAGGCCGCTAAGTGTTTTTGTTGCTTTGATATCCATAATTGCCAGCTTAATTATTTTCCTGGGGCTGGTTGGGTTTTTGGGAATCGAAATGGATTTACTAAGCTCGTTGTTTCCAATTGTCATGATCATCGTTGGTGTAAGTGATGTTGTTCACTTGATGATGAAATATATCGATGCTTATTTAAAATGTGGTAATCGGAAAGAAGCGATAAAAACGGCGGTTAGTGAAATCGGTTTGGCAATATTTCTCACATCTTTTACAACTGCCGTTGGGTTCTTGACGCTTATGACATCCAATATATACCCAGTCAGACTTTTTGGAATGACCGCTGCCTTAGGTGTTATATGTGCCTTTGTCATTATTATGCTAACCACATCTTCGTTGCTTGCCATCGTGTCTCCGGATCATATTGTTAACAAGGCAGAGGCACATGGAAAATGGTATCGTTTTTTGACAAACGTATATCATAAGTGGAAGGGAAGAAAGAAAGTGCTTCTGGTAAGTAGTATTATTTATTTAGTTCTATGCAGCATAGGGATTTATAATATTTCTACAAATATTCAAATTCATGAGACATTGCCAAAAGGACTGAAAGTGACTGATGATTTTAAGTTTTTTGAAGATAATTTTGCAGGATATCGACCCATAGAATTGGCCATAAATTTAATTCATCCGTTTAAAGCAGATGATTTTGAGGTTTTGCGCGCAGTTGACTCACTTGAGCAGTTTATCCAATCTTTTGATGATATAACGTCCGTAGTTTCGATAACATCGATCTACAAGACGCTCAATAGAGCTTCTATGGGAGACCGAGCCGAAGCATATACATTTCCATCAGATAGAAAAAAATTCGAAAAATTTAAAAAATTTGTTGCTCGTGTTCCTAGTAATGAAGTTAATGTTCTTGTCAATTCGACAAATGATAAGCTACGCGTCGCAGCGAAAGTAAAAGATATAGGTACAGAAAGAACAAAAAATATTGAAGAGCGTATTTATAGTTATTCACAACAAGAAATCAATCCCGCAATGATGCAGGTACGCGTTACCGGTACCGGCGTCATGTTCAATAAAAACAATATCCACCTTCGACGAGGCATCTTTATTGGACTGGGTATAGCATTTTTAATTATAAGTCTGCTAATGGCATTACTTTTTAGGAATATTAAAATGATAATTGTAGCTCTGGTTCCTAATGTGTTTCCGCTGTTATTCGGCGGGGCATTGATGGGCTATTTTAAAATTCCTCTTGATGCTCCCACTGCGATTATTTTTGCCATTGCTTTTGGAATAGCAGTTGATGATACGATTCACTTTTTATCGAAATATAAGATAGAACGTATGACAGGAGCGGATATGGAAGAAGCTATTCTAGCCACGATGACACAGGCCGGTAAGGCGATTATCATTACCTCAATAATTTTATTTTTTGGGTTTTTGATTTTAATGTTTTCTCGTACCATTAGTATCGTTTTCGTAGGGATGTTGATTTCAGGTACTTTACTTTCGGCCGTAGTCGCCGATTTGATCCTCATTCCACCCTTGATTCGACACTTTTTGAAAACCTGAGCCGTTAATCAAGTTTCATGGAAAGCTGTTCGATGATCAATTGAGTTTTTAGGAGTATCTTTCTATAGGTTTCATTGAATTAAGCTCAATCGATGTCTATTATGTAACTTTACGAGCATATCGAGACACCTTAATGTATGTAACGAAAGCCATAAAATAACTGAACATGGTCGTAAAGTTTGAAAAAGCAGCTGCTGATCCTTTTTATATAGAATTGAGAAGGCGAGTGGATGAATATTTTGAAAAGAACAATTTGTCAAAGAATGCGAATTTCGCCATGGTGCTGAAGACCATCATTCTTATGACAGCATACTTTACCCCTTACATCCTTATGCTAACTATGGAATTTAGCAATTGGGGTCTGGTTGGACTTTGCGGAATCATGGGTGTAGCGCTGGCTGGTGTTGGTATGTCTGTAATGCACGACTCTTGTCATGGATCGTATTCAAGTAATCCACGGGTGAACAAGGTGATGAGTTTAACGATGAATTTAATAGGCGGAAATGCCTTCAATTGGAAAGTTCAGCATAATGTCAAACACCATACCTACACAAATATCTACGGCTTGGACGAAGATGTTAATAATGGCGACGTTATCCGGCTGTCTCCTTACTCCAAGCATTATTGGTATCACAAGTATCAACATATCTATTCATGGGTCTTGTATTTGCTTGGAACTATAAGTTGGGTGACGATCAAGGATTTCCGACAGTTAAATCAATTTAGACGAGAGGGGATCATGAAATTTTCCTTTTCAAAAGAATTGACGACCTTGATCATTACGAAGATTGGTTACCTGGGGTATATGTTGGTCGTTCCAATGATTGTTATGGATGTGCCTTTCTACTATGTCTTGTTAGGTTTCGTAATCGTTCATTTTGTAGCCGGCTTCATTTTGACGGTTGTTTTTCAACTAGCGCATATTGTGGAAGACTTAGAGCATGATACCAATGAAGCCAAGACCCGAATGCCGCATTCGTGGGCCGTTCATCAGATATTGACCACAGCGAACTTCTCTCGAAAGAATATATTCTTAAACTGGTATTTAGGTGGATTGAACTTTCAAATCGAGCACCACCTATTTCCCAACATATGTCATATTCACTATGTCAAGATTTCTGCGATAGTAAAAAAAACGGTTCAGGATTTTAACATGACCTATCACGAGTTCCCGAATATGCCGTTGGCTATTGCTTCGCATTATCGTATGCTGAAGCGATTTAGTCTGGCGCCAGCCTGAGTGGATTATCGAAGAGAGTTGCCTGTGTAAGGCGTTCCGTTTTATTTGTAGGGTTGCGTACCCCTTTTATGGGGTATATATCCGCCAAGAAGTGGCATATTGGCGGTATAGATTTTTAATGATCCATTTTCATTGTGATTTCAAAAAATTAAATCCATCTGCTTCATATACTATTCATGAATTTATATAGTCAGCACTACCGAAAAAGTTGTTCCTTTTCCTAATTCACTTTTTACATGCAAGACACCTTCCAATTTTTTAAGGAGGTTTTTGACGATGGAAAGGCCAATGCCACTTCCTCGTTCATGCTGGGTTCCTGTTTGACTTACAATGTATTCGTTTTTCATTACCTCCGCGAGGCGATCTTCTGTCATGCCGGTTCCGCTGTCTACGACATGAATCGTCGATATGCCTTTTGATGTTTCGGATTTTATCATGACTTTTCCTCCTTCATAGGTATATTTTAGGGCGTTGTCGATGAGATTTCTGAGTATGGTAGTTAATATTCCCTGATCTGTCTCGATCATAGTATGAGGATCAACTGCATTTTCGAGTTGTACTTTTTTAACCTCGGCCATGGATCTAAACAATTCGATATTTTCGTTGATTACTTCAAAAAGATTGACATCACTTTTTTGTAAAGTTAGGAGGTCTTTTTGACTACTGGCCCAATTCAATAAATTATCAGTCAGCGAATAAAATCGAATGGCATCATCTCCAATAGCATTACCCAATTTGCTTAGTTGTTCGTATTCTTCTTTTTTTAATAAATATTGTATATTCTTTGCAATGCCCCGAAAGGAAATGGCAGGATTTTTTAAGTCATGACCTATAATTTGAAATATTTGATCTTTTATGTTGTGCAGTTCGGTAAGTCGGTCGTTTTGCTTTGATATTTGTTTATTTTTCCTTCGAATTAATAATAAAAGCAGAGAGACCAATGCTAAGCCGATGGAACTGACGATGCCCACCACTGTAGCACGCCTTTTCTTAGCACTGAGCAAAGCACGCTCTTGTTCAGCTTTAAATGCTATCACCGCCTTCTCTTTTTCAAATTCTGCTGTCATGCGCAAGGAGGTAATTTTATCCTGATTTGACGATATGTTAATGCTGTCATTTAATAACATCCTCTCCTCCGCCCATTTTGTCGCCATTTTGTAATTGTGTAAGGTCTTGTCATTAATATATAACCACTTCAGAATTTTTGATTTGAGCGTGTGATTGCCAGTTCCTGAGACTACAGAATATGCGGCGCGCAGGTCCAAGTTAGCCTTGTTATACTGGCCGATATGATGATTGTAGATGCCTGCACCTGTTAAGTAGCCGCTCTTTGATTCCGGGTCATCATCCGTGGCAAAGGGCTTCATCAATTCAAGGACTTCCTTCGCTTTTTCCAACTTATTGGCTTCTAGATAACTGAAGGTTAATATGGTCAGCACTTGGGATTTAATATGAGGATTCATCTCGTCATAATATTCCATGGCTTTTTCTAAATATACTGCGGCCTGATCTATGTTTTCTTCGGTAAAATTCATCATACCCAAATTGGTGTTGACGGCAATAAGCCCATTGACCATATTATTTTCAAGGGCAATTTGACTTGCTTTTTCATATTCGATTGTGGCTTTATCATTTTGGTATAATCGATTGTAGAGTTCACCCAATTTTATATGAGAAACCATCGTAATATGTACATCACCTGTTCTTTCTGCGGCTTCAAGATTTTTTGATGCAATATCGATGGCTTGCGGATAATTTCCTTCTCGCATATATTGAAAGATGAGCAGTTGGCGAACATAAACCAACAACCTGTTCATTCCATTTCGCTCAGCGAGGATTTCTGCTTGCTTAAATACGTCGATGGCAGTTTCCGAGTCTATGTCCATCATAATACTTCCTTTTGAATACATCAAAGCGGCCATTTTTTTTTCATCAGATTGATCAGCATTTTGCATCGCTGTATCAATATGGGCCACTCCTTTGTCAAGCTCTCTGAGTATATTTCCATATACTTCTCCGAGTCGTTTATGTGCTGATGACAGAAGCGACCGGCTTTGAGACTGTTGTGCTGCCATGAGCATGCAATTGGCGATGTGCACTACACTATCCACATTACCAAGTCTTTCATAAGCAACGCCCAGTGTGGAGTAAATCCTGATTATACCTTTGTGATCATCATTTTTTCGGTAAATAGTAAGCGCTTGATTGAGTGGTGTGATAGACTTCGCTAAGTTTCCTAAAATAAAATCATGGTAGCCTAATGCCCAGAGTCCAATGGCTCGAGCATTTTCCTCCCCCTCGTGACTTGCCAATTGATTGTATTGTCGAATAAATTCACCTGTAGTCG
Source organism: Saprospiraceae bacterium (assembly GCA_028279185.1). GTDB lineage: Bacteria > Bacteroidota > Bacteroidia > Chitinophagales > Saprospiraceae > JANQSS01. The sequence continues at coordinate 17,076 of JANQSS010000303.1, forward strand.
AATCCTGACGAGCTTTTGATACAAGGAAATAGAATTTTTCATTTCGCTCTTCAGCGTTCGATATTTTCGACAGTTCTGAATATGTGCTGTCCCAATTGACTTGAGCTACGCAGAGAGGTGATAAGATAAACGTGATTGGTGCCATCAGAATGGCAAAGAAAAACCTTCGCATATTATATTTCAGTAGATATAGATTCTTTAAGATGACGTGCCTCGATTTCCCACGTATGGCTAGGACCGCGGACTTAAGGGCAAATGTAATAAGTCTAGCGTGCTTTACGTGGTGGCCAGTGTAGTCAATCCGGCAATAGTCGCCTGGCCGACCAATACCATCGCGCTGTGCTGCGATTAACGAAAATTTGCCAGCCATTTACCTATGATTTGAGATTCATTGAGTAATTTTGCTACTCAATATCATGATTGAAACTTTAATTTCTTCGAAAACACGTATTAAGCTTCTGCTCAAGTTCTTTCTTAATGGAAGCAATGAGTCGTACCTCCGCGGGCTAGAAAACGAATTCGGAGAATCAACGAATGCTATTCGTATTGAACTGAACAGGTTGTCTAAGGCTGGTATGCTCGAGTGTGCAAGTAGAGGAAATAAAAAGTTCTTTCGTGCCAATCAGAATCACCCGCTTTATCAGGAGATACACAACATATTGCTGAAGCACATAGGCATTGATAAAATTATTGAAAGCGTCATTTCACGGTTAGGTGATGTACGAAAGGTCTTTCTGACTGGCAGGTTCGCTAGCGGAATTGATAGCAATATTATAGACCTGATGATAATCGGAGACGTGGACTTAAATTATCTCGTCCGGCTGATTGGAAAAGCAGAAAAAATGATAAATCGAAAGATTCGATATATCAATTATAAAAGTGAAGATGAAGTAGACATCAGCCATTTTAGGTCTGAACCGCTGCTCATCTGGTCCGCCAATGAAGAGCGAAATAATGAGGAGTGAGAATAAATCAAGGCATTGGCATGCGGTATTGGTGGGATCAAAGAAGGAAAAGTTCGTCTTTGACCTACTTCAAAGAAAGGGCATATCGGTCTATTTGCCTTTAGTCAAGCGGACTAGAAGATATGCAAGTAGGATTAAAACGCATGAAGTACCTTTGATCTCCTGTTATGTTTTTGTGCAGGTCTCGGAGCAAGAGCATGTCGATGTGCTGGAAACGGCTTACGTGTACAAGTTCATTCGTTTTGGTGGCAACATAACAGCTATTCCCCAACATGAAATCGATATTTTGAAACATGTCGTCGGGCATTACGATGACGTGGAGCTAGCTGATGACCAGTTGTATCGAAAAGGTGATAAGGTAGAGTTGATAGCGGGAGAATTGACGGGAATAAAAGGCACAGTTATTGAAGATAGAGGCAATAAGAGGTACCTCGTCAAACTTGAAAGTTTAGACTTAAAATTGACATGGACCGTCAAGGCTTCCAAACTTAAGCGAACAACGTAAAGAAGGAGAATTTGCAAATTTTCTCCCGACTTATGAAGGGCGAAGCCTATAAAAAAAGGTATGTATATATTTGCATTTTTTTGACAATCAAATAATTACTTAGTGAATATTTCTGTAATAGGTACCGGATATGTCGGTCTGGTGACAGGCACTTGTTTTGCTGAAATGGGCAACACAGTGTCATGTGTAGATATCGACGCGGACAAGGTAAAGCGGATGCAAAATGGAGAAGTGCCGATTTACGAACCTGACCTAGAATTTCTGTTTGAACGCAACTCAAAACAAAACCGATTGAGATTCACGACAGACATGGAGGCATCGGTCACAGATGCTGATATCGTCTTTTTAGCACTTCCAACTCCTCCTGGTGATGATGGGTCAGCCGACTTGAGTTATATATTGGCTGTTGCCGATCAACTTGGGCCTATGCTTAAATCTTACACTGTTATAGTCGACAAGAGTACTGTTCCAGTTGGTACCGCTGAACTCGTTCACCGGCGGATTGCTAAGCATGTGGGGGCAGACATGTTCGATGTGGTTTCAAATCCGGAATTCTTACGGGAAGGAGTGGCGGTTGATGATTTCATGAAACCGGATAGGGTTGTCATTGGCACATCATCCGAACGAGCAGCAGATATAATGCGGCGATTGTATGCACCTTTCGTTCGCCAGGGGAATCCAATTATTGTGATGGATGAGCGATCTGCCGAGATGACGAAGTATGCAGCAAACAGCTACCTGGCTATGCGCATCTCCTATATGAATGAAATAGCCAACCTTTGCGAGCGTGTTGGAGCCAATGTCGATCAGGTTCGACGCGGTATTGGAACTGACACGCGAATAGGAAAGCGCTTTTTATTTCCAGGAGTTGGATATGGAGGATCTTGTTTTCCGAAAGATGTGAAGGCATTGGTGAAGACATCATCAGAATATGAGTATGACTTTAGAATTCTCGACGCCGTTATGCGCGTAAATGAAATTCAAAAAGACACACTTGTCAGAAAAGTAGCCGCTCATTTTAACAATGACCTGAAAGGAAAGAAAATAGCGATGTGGGGACTCTCATTCAAGCCCGAAACAGATGATATTCGCGAAGCCCCGTCTTTAAATACAATAAAAGGGCTTGTCCAACTTGGTGCAGAAGTTGCTGCGTATGATCCCGAAGCAATGGAAAATGTAGCTCGTGAATGTTATGAAAATATTTCATTCGCAAAAGACCCGTATGAGGCGTTGAACGATGCAGATGCACTCCTAATCTTGACAGAATGGTCTGCCTTTCGAACACCGAATTTTGAGGAAATGAAAAAACGACTTAAACAGCAAAAAATATTTGACGGTAGAAATGTATATGATCTCGACACGATGAAAAAAGAAGGGTTTTATTATTCCAGTATTGGTAGAGATGTTATTAACTCCAATTAGTCATGACACAAAAAAGTAAAGAATCACATACCCGAAGTATATTAAAAACGATTACCTGGAGAATAATTGCTACGTCCACTATTATTGCGATAGCCTATTTTACGACTGGGGATATTGATGTTGCACTAAAGATGGGGTCGATCGAATTTTTCGTAAAAATGATCCTCTATTATTTTCATGAACGTGCCTGGCAAACAGCTCCTCGAGGCACCATACGAAAGATATTAGGAAAAAAATAATGAAAAAATTACACATACACCCCATTCACGACCGCATGGTAACACGGCAAACACGTGAGTCCATTTTGAAACAAAAGGGCGGCGTGTATTGGATGACAGGACTATCAGGTTCGGGGAAAAGCACGATCGCATTGGGTTTGGAAAAAGAACTAATTGCGAGAGGATATCAGGCCGTCGTTCTGGATGGGGACAACATTCGAAATGGAATTAATTCTGACCTTACATTTACCGTTGAAGATCGCAAAGAAAATATTCGCCGCATCGCGGAAATCACGAAACTGTTTTGCCAATTTGGGTTTATTACAATTTCATCTTTTATCAGCCCAACTCGAGAAATGCGTCATTTCGCTGAGAATATCATAGGAGATGTTGACTTCCACGAAGTGTACATCAATACACCAATAGAAATTTGTGAACAGCGCGATGTCAAAGGTTTGTATAAAAAAGCACGTGCAGGTGAAATAAAAAATTTTACAGGCATCGATTCGCCTTATGAAGCCCCGGAAAATCCATTTTTAGAAATTAAAACAGCCGGAAAATCGGTTGACGAATCTGTACAAAATGTACTCGATAAAATCATTGAAAATTCAAAAATTTTAGTTTGATGAACTATAACTTAGATTATCTAAAAGAATTAGAATCGGAAAGTATTTACGTGATCCGCGAAGTGGCCACGCAATTTGAAAATCCTGTAATAATGTTTTCTGGCGGAAAAGATTCCATTCTGATGACATACTTAGCAGTCAAGGCTTTTCATCCTGCAAAGCTTCCTTTCACATTATTGCATGTAGATACAGGACACAACTTTGATGAAACAATAGAATTTCGCGATAATCTCGTATCACGCTATGGATTAAAATTAGTTGTGGGATCCGTGCAGGAGGCGATCGATGAAGGAAAGGCGGTTGAGGAAACAGGATACAATGCAACTCGAAATTACCTGCAGACGAACGTTCTTTTGGAGTCATTAGAGAAAGGAAAATATGACGCAGCGTTAGGTGGTGGACGAAGAGACGAAGAAAAGGCAAGAGCAAAAGAACGGTTTTTCTCCCATCGTGACGAATTTGGTCAGTGGGACCCAAAAAATCAACGCCCCGAATTGTGGAATTTATTCAATGGTAAAAAGAAATTCGGTGAACATTTTCGTGTTTTTCCAATAAGTAATTGGACAGAACTTGACGTTTGGCAATATTTTAAAGTAGAAAATGTCGAATTGCCAAGTTTGTACTTCGCACATAAGAGACAAGTTTTCGAACGCGATGGAATACTTTTAGCGGATAGCGAATTTATTCAGAAAAAGCCTGAAGAAAGACCGTTTGAAGCTATGGTTCGCTGTCGGACCATCGGTGACGTAACATGTACCGGTGTGTGGAAATCGGAAGCCTCGGATATTGACGGGATTATTGAAGAAGTATCAACAACCCGTCAAACAGAAAGAGGAGGACGCGCCGATGATAAGAGATCTGAAACCGCCATGGAAGACAGAAAGAAACAAGGTTATTTCTAAAGCCTTTTCAAAATTCATAACTATATCAAATTAAAACATTCGAAACCAATTAATAAATGAGTCATACAAGCGAATTATTACGATTTAGCACCGCAGGATCAGTCGATGATGGAAAATCAACATTAATCGGCCGATTACTCTATGATAGTAAGTCCATTTTTGAAGATCAATATGAAACACTTCGAAAAAGCACAGAAAAACGTGGTGAAGAAGGCGTGAACCTTGCACTCCTAACCGATGGTTTAAAAGCAGAGCGTGAACAGGGCATTACGATAGACGTTGCATATCGCTACTTTTCCACACCAAAACGAAAATTTATTATTGCGGATACGCCAGGCCATATTCAATATACACGAAATATGGTCACTGGAGCTTCAACCGCCAATGTTGCGCTTATATTAGTTGATGCTCGAAACGGTGTGTTGGAGCAAACTCGCCGGCATGCCATTATTTCATCTCTATTGCAAATTCCACATTTAGTTGTTTGCATAAATAAGATGGACTTAGTGGATTTTGACGAGAAAACATATGTCAAGATTCAAGAAGAGTTTGAGCAGTTCGCTTCGAAGTTAGATATTAATGACCTTTCCTTTATTCCTATTTCGGCTCTTCAAGGTGATAACGTAGTAAGTCGTTCCGAAAATATGAGTTGGTACGAAGGCCCAACATTAATGTATTATTTAGAAAATGTCCACATCGGATCAGATCATAATTTTATTGATACACGTTTCCCTGTTCAATTTGTTATTAGGCCGAATAATGATGAGTATCATGACTACAGAGGATATGCAGGACGTGTTGCTGGTGGAATTATGAAAAAAGGTGATGAAGTAATGTTACTACCCAGTGGCTTTAAATCTAAAATCGCAAAAATAGATACGTTCGATGGCGAACTTAATGAGGCCTTTCCACCTATGTCTGTTACTATACTGCTCGAAGATGATTTAGATTTGTCGAGGGGAGATATGATCGTTCGCGAGAACAATCAACCGGATGTTGCCCAGGATTTAGATATGATGGTATGTTGGTTTAATGAAAGGCCACTGATGCTCAACGGCAAGTATACGATCATGCATACTTCAAATGAAGCGCGGTGTATTATAAAAGAAATTCAATATAAGTTAGACGTCAATACACTTCATCGAAATCTCGATGATAAAAAAGTAGTGATGAATGATATTGCACGTGTTAAACTAAGAACGACTAAGCCTTTATTTATTGACGCCTATGATAAAAATCGAATTACAGGCTCAGTAATATTAATCGATGAAGGTACAAATGAAACAGTCGGTGCCGGAATGATCGTATAACCTCCGGTACTTTAAAAAAATTAATTGAAAAAGGTTCTTGTTACCGGAGCGGCGGGTTTTATCGGGTTTCACCTGATTAAAAGCTTGCTCAAAGAAAACGTGTCAATCGTTGGCGTTGACTCCATCAATGACTATTATGATGTGGGTTTAAAACGCAGTCGACTGAAACACCTCGGATTTGCATCAATAGAATACGAAAATAAGGCGTATACAAGTGCAAAATATGAACAGCTCCAATTCTATCAATTTAATATAGCGTCTACAAACAATGTGGAAGTACTCTTTGAAGAGCATGAATTCAACTATGTCGTAAACCTGGCCGCTCAAGCAGGGGTGAGGTATAGTTTAGAATACCCTGAAAAATATATTCAGGCAAACATTTTGGGTTATTTTAATCTATTGAATTGCGCCCGAAAACAGGAATTAATTCACTTTGTTTATGCGAGCAGTTCGAGCGTCTATGGCTTAAATACGAAAATGCCATTAGGCGAAGCAGATAATGTAGACCATCCGATATCCTTGTACGCTGCGACAAAAAAATCGAACGAATTGTTCGCTCATGCCTATAGTCATCTTTATAACTTGCCTACAACAGGCCTACGATTTTTTACTGTATATGGCCCTTGGGGCAGGCCTGATATGGCTTATTTTAAATTTACAGAAGCCATTTTGCAAGGTAAAACCATTGATGTTTACAACAATGGAGATATGTATCGCGATTTCACATATATTGATGATATAATAAAAGGATTGGTGCGTGTTATTCTTACAATTCCTACCGGATTTAGCGATTGGAATAGCGATGCCCCTGATCCGTCTACTTCTCCTGCACCCTATCGTGTATACAACATAGGTAATCAGAATCCGATTAAGTTGTTGGATTTTATTGAAGTACTAGAAGAAGAATTAGGTGTAAAGGCTAAAATTAATTTAATGCCTATTCAGCCAGGTGACGTTTATAAAACTTTTGCAGATGTCAGTCACCTAAAACGGGATATTAATTATGCCCCGGCCACACCACTTCAAGATGGAATCAAAAGGTTTGTTGAGTGGTATCGAAGCTGGAAACACCTCGATAAATGAGCAAATTAGACTTGGTAGAAGGATTTACAAAGGAAATTCAGAATAAGATTCAAGTTTACTTGGAAGATGGCATGGAGTTATTTATTTCGTCATCATTTCAAACACATAGCATCCCGATGTTACATATTATTTCCCAGGTGTACCCAACAATTCCTGTATATTTTTTGAACACGGGCTATCATTTTCCAGAAACAATCGTTTTTAAAAATTCGATAACGAATCTGTTATCGCTAAATACCATTGACTTGTTATCACCTATATCTATGGTCCATCAAAAAGACTTAGCAGGTAATTTAATGTATACGAGTGACCCGGATTATTGCTGTGAGTTGAATAAAACGATGCCTATGGAACCAATTCTGGCGAAGTATGATGTATGGATATCTGGTGTAAGGGCAGATCAAAGCGCGCATCGAAAAAGTATGCAATCCGAAATGATGGCAAATGAATCAACACTGCGATACCATCCAATGCTTTTTTGGTCCGCCAAGATGATATATGAATACAGGCAATTACATGAATTACCCGAACACCCATTGGACCATGCCGGTTATGTTAGCATTGGCTGTGAGCCTTGTACAATCAAATATCTCGACGAAGAACGGGGCAGTCGTTGGAAAGGAATGGCAAAAGAGGAGTGCGGGCTACATACTACACTCATCAAAGCAAAGGATTAGATTAAAGACCAACAATGTCTATTTTAATTACTGGAGGAAGCGGCTATATTGGTGAGTCACTATTTAGTGAACTCAACCGAATAAATTGCGATTCGCGTATAATTAATTACGACAACCTATCTCGAAAAAACTATTCCTTTTTTATTAATAATAAGTTCGAAAGCCTCAATGCAAAATTCGAACATGGCGACTTATTAGATACAAAACGCCTTCTGGAGTTAATGAAAAACGTGGATACCGTAATTCATTTGGCAGGACTTGTGACCACACCATACGCAGATCACACACCTCATTTATTCGAGCAAAACAATCATTGGGGGACTTCCTCTTTAATGACGGCAATTGAACGTTCTAATATTAAACGTGTTATTTTTTTAAGCACCGCAACCGTTTATGGCAACCTGGCACATCCGGTTGATGAACAAGCTATGCCACAGCCAGAGACATTTTACTGTGTATCAAAGTATCAGGCTGAAAAACAATTGCAGCGTATTGAAGAAAACTGTGAAGTGTTCATTTTACGCTCTGGTAATGTGTATGGTTATAATACATCTATGCGAATGGATGCATTCATAAATAAATTTATGTTCGAGGCACATTATTTCAATAAAATTCGAATTACAGGAGCGGGAAATCAATATAGGCCTGTTATTCACGTTGACAAGTTAGCTTTCGTTTTGGCAGCCTTGGTAGATGAAAAAATTCAACCTGGAACGTATAACGTTGCACAGCATAATTTCTCAATCAATGACGTGGCAAAGGCTATTCAATCTATTTATCCTAAACTGGACATGGTATACTCAAGTCAAAATATGCCTATGCGTAGTTTGCAAATAAAAGTTCCGTGTAGGTTGCTTGACACCATTAAATTTGGCGAGATGTCATTTGAGGAGGAATTGCAAGAAATAAAGAAGCAATTTTCCTTTACCAGATATTCGGTTTAAATGTGAAGCGTGCAATTCTTCTGTTCGTGAATGTAGATAGAACATGGCGAGAATATTGCTAGTATCGGATGTTATTCCTTTTCCACCACGAAATGGTAAAGAATTACCTGTTGCTAAACATTTTGAATACTTAAGCCAATCGCATCATATAGAATTCTTATTGCTTCATGAAGACGAAATGTATTTCACAAGGCATAAGCCGGACATTCCAACTTCGTTTAAAAAAGCTCATTTTCTAAGACGACACCTTCCCACTAAAGTGAAAGGAGTAGTATTAGAGTTACTATTTGGAAAAATCAGATCCTTACAATATCGGTATGATAAGTCGAAGGTGCAATCATTTATGGCTCAAAATAAGTACGACTTTTTCTGGTTAGGGACTTTCAATTGTTTTTCTTTTATAGACTATTGCATTAAAAAATTGAAATACTCATTTAACAAAGTTGGATTGAGTTTGCATGATGTGAAAACGTCTTCTTATCGAAACGCGGGCATAAAGTATCTGAGAGGAAATGTTAGAGACTTACAAACGCTACAACGGTATCTGAGGAGTCCTTTGATGAAAAAACAAGAACGACGTGTTCTCAATGCTTGTGATGTAATACATGTGGTATCTGAGTCTGAGCGTCTTAAAGCAGAGAAACTGGTAGGAAACTCAGATATAACTCAAAAAATAATTGTTTTACCAAATGGGATCGATCAATCACTAATTGTACGCTCATATAAAGGATATATGTCGAATGTCCTGTTATTCATGACACACTTGCATGGAAGCAGGCAAACGGAGGCGCGATGGTTTTTGCGTAAAGTCTGGCCCAAAATAAGAGCCAATTCCGATTTAGAACTCTGGTTTGTAGGAGCGCCCCCCCGATCACACGATAAATTTGATGATGAACGCATAAAAATTAAAGGTTTCGTTAAGGATTTGGGCGAAATATTGGAAAAGGTGTGTATTTCCATATTACCAATATTCCATAATTGTGGATACATAAATAGACTGCATGATGCAATGGCGGCCGGAGTACCCGTTGTGCTAACGTCATATCCCGCTTCCACAGCTCCTGATCTAGTTGACGGAGAAGAAATTGTAATCGCAAACTCACCCGAGCATTTTGCAGAAGCCGTAGTGAATCTGTATAATGATGAAAATAGACGACTAGAAATATCAAAAAGCGGAAAACGTTATTGTGCACAACAATCGAATTGGAATGAGTTAAGTGTTTTCCTTAGTGCTCGTATTAGTGCCGAATTAGATTAGTTAGTAATACTGAACCTGTGGAGAAAATATAGAAGATTTACAAAGCGTAATAAAGGTACTGTAAGTCGAAAATTTTACACCGAACTATTAGGTACCGCGTGCAAGCACCGTCACGTTCGCCGAATTATAGGTACGCTATTTTCGAATCGAAAAAGACCACCCGCTTACGTTTTTATTCTGGGTAACTATAATTCAGGTACCACCATATTACGTGAGATTTTGGGTGAACACGAAGGCATCTGTACCCTACCATTCGAAGGAGTCAAGCTCACCGATCAATTCAATACGCCGGAAGATCTTGGTTGGGAGCGCAATTGGATATTCTGCGAGGATTATTTAAATGCGTTCCCAATTGGGGATAATAAAATGACCAAAAATTTAATTGAAAAGGACTGGTCCATATTCTACAAAGGTCAAAGTATTTTACTTGAAAAATCGATTTCACACACAGCACGGATTCCATGGCTCAAGAGAAACTTCAATAATGCGAAATTCATTGGCATCACTCGAAATGGATATGCATCTATAGAAGGAATGAATCGAAAAGCGGAGCCAAAAGGCGAAGCTCTTTTGTCATACGGAAAGGATAGGTACGAGCCTAAAGATATGGGGCGTCAATGGGTGTCATCCAATGAACGACTTTTCGAGCACATTGTAGGACGATCAAACGGGATAATGGTGCAGTATGAATCCCTAGTGGCACATTTTAATGAAGTGATACCGTTCATCCTCGAATTCCTTGACTTGGAACAGACGTATAAATTCGATATCGAAAATTCCAAAGTACACTGTGCGTCAGGCCGAGTATTTCATTTGGTCAATGGTAATCCATCCAGTATTGCCAAAGTAAAATCCTGGGATTTGACCGATTTGAATAAGATCATCGGGCCGATGATGTTGAAACTAGGTTATAAATTAATCAGTCAATAATGACTATTCCGGCATCCTTTGTAATCTCATTAGACACAGAATTAGCATGGGGTAGAATTAATGACCCGGAGCTTCCATTCTACCTCGATCAATGTCTTCAGGCGTCAGACATAATCAAAGAGTTGTTGGAGCTGTTTGATGGATTTGAAATTCCAGCGACTTGGGCGCTCGTCGGACGAATGTTTGATGAAAAAGGATTGGAGTATGCTTTGTCGGAGTTTTATCCGGATATTGATTTGAAAGAATTGACTGCGGATAACGTTATGCATAATAATAGTAATTCAGCGATTCGGTTTAATGACGTTGTTGATCTGATTAAGCGAACAACTGCCGAACATGAAATTGCATCCCATTCTTATAATCACGTTCTATTCGATACACTCGAACGAGACGATGCGAAACTGGCAATTCAGGACATTGAAATGCAGAAAGAAGCATTTAAAAATGTCAATGTAAAGCCGGAGACTATTGTGTTTCCACAAGATAAAATTGGTTGTTTGGACGCCTTTAATCAAGCGGGTTACAAATATTTTAGAGGTAAATTAAAAGAGCAAAAAATGGACAATGGAGTGGTTAATAAAGTCAACCGACAACTTGCACACGTGTTTCCATTACGACCAGAATGTGTATTGCCGCAACAACATTCATCTGGCTTGTATGAACTCAAAACATCTCTATTATATCGGATTCCTTCACGGGGAATTAAAAGGTATACATCAATGCAAGTGTTGACGAATCGGGCGATTATCGGCATTTATCATGCGGTCGAATCAGGTATGATTTTCCACTTGTATTTTCACCCATTTAACTTCGGCTATCGACGCAAAGAACATATGAGGGGGCTAAAACGCATTCTTGGAATCGTACGTGAATTAATGGTTCAGGGTAAAATCGAAGCATTAACAATTAAAAATGCAATAGAAAAATACGTCAAAACTTCCGAATTAGAATCCATTACTGATGAGTGAAGTTCATTTCAATGTGCTGGTTCAATAAATAAATACTAATTATGAGCTCCATGTCAAATTATAATGATGAAATCAGACTTAAGGATTTCTTTTTAACCGTAGGAAGGTATTTCCGTGAAGTAAAAAGACGATGGAAGTGGCTGGTATTGGGTACACTCGTCTTCATGCTGGCAGGATTGGCAAAGCATTATTTAACCCCGAAAACGTATCCAACTGAACTGACGTTTATGGTGGATGAAGACACCGGCGGGGCGGCAGGACTTCTCGGCGGTTTATTAGGGTCATTTGGAGGATTGCGCGGAGGGCAAACCAACCTTGATAAGGTTTTGAGTATTTCAACTTCGAGACGAATCATTAATGAAACATTGCTTAAAAAAGCGACAGTCGATGGTGTCGATGATTACATTGCAAATCACATCTTGAAATTGTATGACTTTGCTTCATATTGGAAAAAAAGAAACCGGCAGGAGTTAGTCGATTACCGGTTTTCTACGGCTGCAATTGATGAATTTAATGCTACTGACAACCTTGTTCTTAAACATGTCTATAAGTGCGTAATTAGCCCTAAGGACAAAGAAAAGGCACTTATTAGAACAAGACGTGATTTGGATGCAGGGATTTTGTATTTTGATGGAAGGACATTGTCACCCGAGCTGACGGTAAGCATGCTCGATTCATTGTACAATGTTGTTCTGTACTACCATGAGGGCCGAAAAAAGGAAGTTGCGAAACGGACTTACGATATTATTGCCAATAAGGTGGACTCGCTGGAAGATGAATTGTCCCGAAAGCAATATGCGCTTGCTGGCATAAAAGATCGTTCATTCAATGTAATTAGAGAACGTGACCGAGTTTCTGTTCAAAAAATTCAGGGCGAAATTCAAACACTTTCCTTTGCCTATGCAGAAGGTGTAAAAAATCGCGAAATTGCGGCACTCGAATTAGAAAATCAGACATCCAACTTATTACTATTAGACAAACCGGTCCTTCCAGTTGCGACAGATCATGGAAGTTTACTTATGAAATTAATTAAATTCGGCATCCTTGGTTTCTTTATTATGGCTTTCTCCTTAGGGATGAATACTTTTTATAAAGATGTCATGTCAGAAGGAAAACCTAATTAGTGGAAGTTGTATTCATATGTGGCTTACATCGAAGTGGAACAACCGTATTGCATGATGTGATAAGCTCGGCTTCGAACGTTACTACCTTTAAAAATACTGGTGTGCCGAAGAATGAAGGGCAGCACTTACAGTCCGTTTATAAGCCGGCTCTGGCTCATGGTGGACCAGGTAAATTTGCGTTTGACCCTGGGGCTCACTTGACCGAATCAAGTGAATTAATTACGCCAGAAAACCGGAAAAAACTAATAGAAGAATGGAGTGCATATTGGGATAGTACGAAAGCGATTTTTGTAGAAAAGTCCCCCCCTAATTTATTACGTATGCGATTTTTGCAAGCTTTATTTCCAGCGTGTAAATTCATTACCATTTGGCGACACCCTGTAGCCGTGGCCTTGGCTACCCAAAAATGGTCGAAGACATCGATTAAATCGTTATTTGATCATTGGTTGACCGCTTATGATATCTATTTAGAAGATCAAAAATATATTAAATCAGAATTGCAATTCCGATACGAGGAATTCACCGCTGCTCCTGATCTGATTATTGAAGCAATAAATAAGTATCTGTCTACTGAAATTCAACTAGGAATGCGCGTACAAAACATGAATCAAAAGTACTTTAATCGATTTAATCGAAAGAGATGGTGGGACATTTTATGGAAACAAAATCGATCACAATTAATGGATTTGTATGAAGCAAAATTCAATGAACACGGCTATAGTTTAATAGACTTGTCGAAGCACGATAAGCTGATTTCAAATCGACCTGGCGCATGAATACGCTGCACAAACGGACAGTTTAGATGAAATTGTCAATTTATACGTACTACTTAATTTTCTTATTCTCGATGAGTGTTGCCATGCTCGCTCAAGATTTTGAGCTTGGATTGCGGTATATTTTATTCGCGTTTTTGAACTTTCTGGCGTTGTATCTGAACAGAAAGGTCCACCGAATAATAGCCTTCGTATTCTTAGGAACCATGTTTTTAGCCTACTTTCTGAGAGGATATCTTGTGGCATTGGATTACTCATTATTTACATTTTCCAAATTGTATGAGATAGATCGCTCGGCTGTGATGTGGTCATTTGACACGGCACTGCTTGGCACTTTATTTTTTATTATTGGCTATACCCTTACATCGTTTAGGGTTGGTCGATTTACTGGTTTATCGCCCTTAGCTAAATCCGAAAAAAAATTCCTATTAAATAATTATTGGATTGTAACAGGGGTTGTGTTTTTGATTATTTTATTGAAGATAATATTAGTCAATGTCATTGGGACAGGTTTGAAAGGCGTCGAATCCGACTCTTCAGTATCATTTTTATTACGGTTAGCCCCTAGTGAATTGATCTTTGCCATTTTGGCGGTTTATTTGTTTAAATACAGGGCCATGTTGACATGGCAACGACAAACAGTCCTACTCATTGCACTATTTGGATTTTCTTTTTCAATTTTGGCCACTGGAAGCAAAGCCTTCGTAATGGGATTTGCACTGTGTTATTTTATTTATTTATTGTATCAAAACAAAAAGATTCCGATATACGCTTGCGTATTGTTGGTCGCGCTGGGAGGGTTAACTACAGCTTTTAGTTTCGCGATGTCCAATGCCGTCAAAATTTCTTATTACGTTCCGAATATGACAGTGAAGCAGGTTTTCGATTTGAGTTTGGAATTGATAAAAACGGAGTCGCCTCGCGAGATTTTTAATCACGTTACGGCAAGATTTAATGGATATGACGGCCAAATAAAGTACTTGGGCTTGCAACGAGAATCAGAGCGTGTGGATTTAGAAAAGCTTAGATATTCTTACCACCCTGCTCAAATAACGATGAATGCAGTTGATGGCCTGCTGCCCAGGGTTGACATGTCATCAGCACCGTCGACGGGTGTGGCCGTAGGACACTACGCAGAGAAAGTCCGTCCCGGAACACCTTATGCAGGATCGCTTGGTATTGTTAGTGCAGCAATGTTGATTTCGAAAAAGTATTATTTACTAATTCTCCTGATCCTGGGTTTGTGTTTTGGTTTCGTAACCAAATTTGTGGCACGAACTAGACATGATGACGTTAAATTTATTCTCGTCTTTTTAGTTGGTTTTGCAATATTAAAACTCGCGATGGAGGGTAATTTTGATTGGTTGATTGTTGATAGTATTGTGAAGGTGGCCGTCCTATTTTTTTGGATACTTGTTATTAGCGCGCTAGCCGAATTTCTTATTCGCATAAGAGGGATTAGCGCTCGGTGAGAATTTGTACTGTCGTTATACGTTTCAGCAGAATGAATAGGTATTTAGGAGAGTAGTCTGTTGTTTGACTTTAATAAATACGTTACGACAAAATATGTATTGTCGTTTAGCTTTGTCAATTATCTGACAGCTGGGTTTGGATTCCTGGCGACAGTTATTTTGGCACGTAACTTGAGTGTCGAAAACTTTGGGTACTACAGCTTTGGCATCGTATTATTTAATATGGTATCACAAATAGGACGATTTGGTTCGGAAAAGACATTGGTGCGAGATCTTGTACAACTCAAAGAAAATTCAAAGGAGTATTTTGTTTCCACATCATTGGCTCGAATTTCATTAACTGGCGTTTGTGCCATTGCCGTAATACTGTATGCTTTTCTGTGTTATGAAGACAACATTAAAATCTATGTGGCTTGCACTTTTTGCGTATTAGCAAGTATTATCAACGCTAGTACACGGGCTTGGTTCGATGTTAATGGACGATTACAACAGCATGCCATAATCACTTTAGTTGAGCGAACGATTTTCGTGTCATCAATTGTTGTTGCGATATATCTTGGGAATAGCACAGCGTTATTACTATTTGTACTGATTTATTGTTTCGTACGTATCGCTTCGAATTTATTGCAATGGAAACTAATTTTTAAAGACTTAGTACCGGGATTAAGAAACACTAGACCCTCTATTATTTATTTAGTCAAGAAGAATAAATGGATATGGTTAGCGGCCATTGGTGGAATGCTGTTGATTCAAGGCAATCAGCTGCTAGTAGAGAGTCGCTTAGGTGTCGCGGAATTGGCTGTTTTCATGTTCGCCTTTCAAATTCTTCAGCTTGTTGGCATTTTGCAAAATCAAATATTGCGATTATCAACTCCTCAGATAGCTACTGTGGCCAAGTTAACTGATCATAAGGATCGCCTACATTTTTATTTGAGGATTACGCTGTTGTCAGTTGCAACTTCCTTGCTTATTCTGCTGCCAACCTATTTTTTAGTACCCTATTTTATCGACTATTTTTTAAGTGTGGACTACATTCAATCCATTCCCATATTTAATATTTTATTGATATACTCACTTATTCGAGGCTTATCGTTAATCAACGAACAATTTATTATCGCCTTGCGGCTTGAGTTTACCTACTTTGGGCTGTACATATTTTTTGGTGTGCTGTCAATATTGTTGTCGTTATACCTTGTCGAATATTATGGCGGAGTCGGCGTGGCCATGGCTATAGCAATTTGTCAAGGTGGCAGCCTATGTGTGCAATCGATAGTTACCCGTTTGTATCTAAAAAGAGGATTACGCGTGAGTTGACCATAAACCGATGAGGAAGCTTATGTACTATTTTTATTTCGTACGCACTTGAAGCCCGTAGTTATTATCCGGTGAAAGAAAGAAGATCAAAATTAATGATCCGGCTCGCAGCAATACAACGCTTGCTATGGTGGTATGGATTAAATGAATATTTGAACCTTGTATTAGTGACAGAGTTTCCAAAGTCTGGCGGCTCATGGCTATGTGCAATGTTGGCTGACATATTGAATATACCATTTCCTCGAAATGTGGCACCGAAGTTTGAATCTAGTATAATGCATGGGCATTTTTTATATCATCGTCAGTTTGGAAGGACGATTGGTCTTATTCGAGATGGTAGAGACGTGATGGTGTCAGCATATTACTATTTTTTATTTGAGAATGAGCGAAATGGTTATGCCTTTGTTCAAAACAATAGAAAACTGCTTGCCTTTGATGACTACAATAATATAGAGGATAACCTGCCTAGGTTTATCGAGTATATGTTTACGGAATATGCCAAAGGGACGTTTAAGTTCACTTGGTCGGAATGTATACAATCATTTTATACTAATTCAAATGTGCACATCGTAAAGTATGAAAATCTTTTGGTGAGGCCGAGGACTGAGCTGGAAGGTATCCTGGAATTCTTAAACCTCACACCTTCAGGCGGCGAGGGGATAGATGAAGTTATCACCTTTCATTCATTTACAGAAACTAAACGCAGACAAAGCGATCAATTCGAAATGAGTTTTTTACGATCAGGAAAAGCAGGAGATTGGAGGAATTGTTTTACTGATGAAGCAAAGAATATATTCAATTACTTTGCAGGCGAGGCTTTACTACGTGCTGGCTACGAGCTAAACAATAACTGGGTCCATGCTGATACGCGTGCTTAATATTCTTGAAGAGGGCCGTTATGGAGGACCTCAAAAAAGGGTTCTCGAGGTTGGCAAGGCTTTAGTGCCGCATGATGTTGAAACAATTGTCGTTTTACCTAAAACAAATTCAGAGATATTTGTCGAAAAATTGAACAATGCACGCATTGGTTATCGCTCGTTTCGATTGAGACGAATGACTAAAAACATGGGGGGAGCGCTACAGTATGTAGTAAGCTTTATTCCAGAATTAATAAGTCTGACTCGTTTTATACGAAGCCAGAAACCATGTGTCGTGCACACAAATGGCGCTTATCAAATTAAAGGTATTATTGCTGCTTATTTTTCTGGGGTAAGAAGTGTTTGGCATTTAAATGACACATATGCACCAGGAATGATTAAATCATTATTTAAAGTAGTTCGAAATAAATATGGCGATACGTTTCTCGCAGCCGCGCAACGATCGAAGCAATATTACTTGCACGATTACCCCAATGCACACTCAGTACGGGTATTAAATGAACCTGTTGACTGTAATCACTTTACACCTGGCAATAGAATTCCACTCGGTGAAAAAGCCGAAATATCAATAGTAACGATTGGCAACATTAGTCCTGTAAAAGGTCTGGACATTTTTATTGATATGGCCATTTGGCTGAAAGATAAAACCAAAGCCAGGTTAAAATTTAATATTGTAGGTAAAATGCTCGACAATCAACGCGACTACATTGAAAAACTAAAGGCTACCATAGCGAATGCGGATATCGATATTCATTTTCAAGGAGAACAGAATGATGTAAAGTTATTTTTACAGGAGGCAGACATTTACATTTGCTCATCTCGATATGAATCTTCCCCAATGGCGGTTTGGGAGGCTATGAGCATGGCATTGCCTGTAGTGGCAACGGATGTTGGAGATATTCAAGCAATATTTCAAAAATACGATTGTGGATTGGTTTGTGAGACTGAAAATGCTACCGCTTTGGGCCAGCATGTTATTTCAATTATCGAGGATCCTATGCTTGCGAAGCGATTGGGTCAAAAAGCACGTGAAGTGGTTAAAGCAAAATTCGACCTGCAACATTGTGTTGCGGGGCATTTACAACATTATAAATCCATTTGGAAGAAATAGAAAATGAAGATACTTGGTCTTAATGCATTTCATGGTGATTCTTCTGCTTGTATATTCAATGATACACAACTTATTGCAGCTACAGAAGAAGAACGAATCAATCGAATAAAACACTGGGCCGGATTGCCAATTGAAGCAATTAAATTCTGCCTTAATGAAGCTGGGATAGGTCTGGAAGAGGTGGACGTAATTACAATATCGCGAGACCCAAAAGCTAAATTGAGACACAAGATTATTCATGCCGCAAAAGGAATGGTCGGTCTAAAAACGCTAATCGACCGGGGTAGAAATTCTTTAAAGGTAAATCAGGTAGTGGATGATATTCGGAAAAGACTTGGAGTCAATAAGGAAATAAAAGCGAAGCTTGTATTTGTGGAACACCATAGAAGTCATATGGCATCGGCATTTCATGTTTCACCCTTCGATAAAGCGGCCATATTATCAATTGACGGGATGGGAGACTTTACATCTACCATGCGGGGAACAGGAGTCGGGACAACTGTCGATGTAATTGATAGTGTTTCTTACCCCAACTCATTGGGATATGTTTACACAATGTTCACGCAGTTTTTAGGGTTTCCGCACTATGGTGACGAATATAAAGTCATGGGTCTGGCACCTTACGGAACACCAAGGTTTACGCCACTTATTCTAAATAATATTATTGAAATTAAAGAAAACGGATTGTTTTCATTAAACTCAATTTACTTTAAACATTTTAAAGAGGGAATAGATATGGCATGGGATGATGGTAGCCCATCCATCGAGCCCTTATTCAATGAGAATCTTGAGCAGCTAATAAAAATCGCTCCGAGAAAAGGCGGTGATTTGACAAAGCACCACATGGACATAGCGGCATCGGTTCAAAAAGCTACTGAAGTTGTGATCTTTGAATTGGCTGAAACACTTTTTAGGAAAACGAACCTTCCCAGTTTGTGCTTGACTGGAGGAGTTGCTCAAAACTCTGTCGCAAACGGTAAGCTCGTTCGGAACACGTCTTTCAAGCGTCTATTCGTTCCACCAGCCGGACATGATGCAGGTACGGCTGTAGGTTCGGCTTTATATTACATTCACCATCAATTACAGAAACCGAGAAATACTTTTCAACCTCAACCATATACTGGTGTTCAATTCAATGATGATGAAATTCAAAAACAACTGACCGAACAAAGAATTGACTATTCGTTCATCGAGGATGCGAAACTATTTCAGTATGTTGCTCAAAAATTGACCGAAGGAAAAGTGATTGGTTGGTTTCAAGGCCGGGCTGAATTTGGGCCTCGGGCATTAGGAAATAGATCCATTTTAGTTGACCCAAGGCGTACAGATGCTAAGGCGCTCCTTAATGATAAAATTAAAAAACGAGAAAGTTTTCGTCCCTTTGCACCGTCCATTTTAAAGGAATATGTTACTGAATATTTCGTGCAACAGGATGATGTTCCGTTTATGGAAAAAGTATTTGATATCAGAGAAGAAAAGCACAAGGTGATTCCTGCCGTCACACACGAAAACGGAACAGGTAGATTACAGACGGTTGACCAAAATGTAAATTGGCGATATCACGCTTTGATCTCCGCTTTTCATAAGCTAACTGATGTCCCCGTTTTATTAAATACCTCTTTTAATGAAAATGAACCGATAGTCAATACTCCAGAGCATGCTATTAACTGTTATCAGAGAACAAAAATGGATATCTTGGTTTTAGGAAATTGTATAATCGAAAGGTGATTAAAATTCAAAGCACGCATATTGCTACTAGTACTTTTTAACTGGTAACCTTTTTATGAAAATTTCGATTATTACGGCTACATACAATAGAGGAAAGACTATAGGTGATGCCCTGCAAAGTGTGTCTACCCAATCCTATGCTGACATTGAGCACATCGTTATAGATGGACAATCAACGGATAATACATGTCATATCGTTGAACGCTTTTCTCATGTTAGTAAGTTTATTTCAGAGCCCGATAGCGGTATTTATGATGCACTCAACAAAGGGCTTAGAATGGCAAGCGGTGATGTGATAGGTGTTTTGCACTCCGATGACTTTTATTCAGATGGAAATGTGATTAATGAGGTTGTCCTAAAATTTAAAGATGAAAACCTTGAGGCTTTATACGCCGACTTAGAATATGTAAACCCTGAGAATACGGATCAAGTCATCAGAAGATGGAAGTCAGGTGAATTTAATCCGTCAAAATTTATTAATGGTTGGATGCCGCCACACCCGACATTTTTCGCGAAGAGAGTATTATTTGAAAAATATGGAAACTACTCAACCGAATTAAAGACAGCAGCCGATTACGAATTAATGTTGAGATTTTTATATAAGAATAGAATCAACTGTGGCTACCTTCCCCGGACTATAATAAAAATGCGCGCTGGTGGCGTAAGCAATAAGTCCATTTGGAATAGAATTAAAGGAAATAGCCAAGACAGGACAGCTTGGAAAATGAACAATTTAAAACCTAAATTTTACACACTTTATTTTAAACCTCTTCGAAAATTAACGCAATATTTATGAAACGAGCCCTCATCACAGGTATTACCGGGCAGGATGGTGCTTATTTATCCGAACTTCTGTTGAGCAAAGGATATGAAGTGCATGGAATAAAAAGGCGCAGTTCAATATTTAACACACAGCGTATCGATCATCTTTATCAGGACCCGCACGTTGACAATCGCAAGTTTATATTGCATTATGGAGATTTATCGGATGCGACCAATTTAATCCGAATAATAAAAGAAGTTGAGCCGGATGAAATATACAATCTCGGTGCCATGTCACATGTCAAGGTGAGCTTTGACTCACCAGAATATACGGCAGATGTGGACGGTCTTGGAGCACTGCGATTATTAGAAGCAGTACGATTATTGAATTTGGGAAGTAGAACCAAAATTTACCAGGCATCTACATCAGAATTATATGGTTTAGTACAAGAAGTGCCTCAGAAAGAGACAACACCTTTTTATCCTCGTTCACCATATGCAGTTGCTAAACTGTATGCTTATTGGATTACCGTCAACTATCGCGAAGCGTATAATTTATTCGCATGTAATGGCATTTTATTTAATCACGAATCACCTTTGCGAGGAGAAACATTCGTTACCCGAAAAATAACTCGGGCTGCAGCGAGGATTTATTGGGGACTGCAAGAGTGTTTGTACATTGGAAATTTAAACGCAGAACGAGATTGGGGGCATGCCAAAGATTATGTGGAAGCCATGTATTTGATTTTGCAGCAGGAAAAACCTGACGACTATGTGATTGCAACGGGCGTTCAATGTTCTGTGCGAAACTTTATAAAAATGGCATTCTCCTTTGCTGGTGTTCATATTTCATACTCGGGCAGAGACGAAAATGAAATTGGTGTGGTACAGCACGTTGACGATGAACGGGTAGGCCATCTCATTGGCCAAACAGTAATACGCGTTGATCCAGAATATTATCGACCAACTGAAGTCGATAAATTGGTGGGAGATGCGACAAAGGCAAAATCCAAATTAGGTTGGACACCAAAATATAGCATAGAAGATATATGCCGTGAAATGATGGAATCGGATATGGCCATGTTTAAGAATCGAGCATTACTTGTAAATAAGGAATTTGATAAATAAAGTGAAAATTGAATAAAAACGCGGCTATATATATTGCAGGACACACTGGGATGGTGGGTTCGAGTGTACTTCGACTATTGATTAAATTGGGATATGAAAACCTAATTACAATTTCATCACGTGACGTAGACCTTAGGTCACAAGAGCAGACCGAGCGGTTCTTCAAAAAAAACCGAATCGAATATGTCTTTCTTGCAGCTGCGAAAGTTGGAGGAATTTTAGCAAATGACGAGCTTCCGGCCCATTTTCTATATGACAATATCATGATTGCTTCAAATGTGATTCACGCGGCAAAGGAGAATAATGTTATTAAACTTCTTAACCTTGGTTCATCATGCATCTATCCACGACTTGCGGAACAACCTATGGATGAATCCATGCTGCTTACAGGAAAATTGGAGCCCACGAATGAACCCTATGCGATTGCAAAAATTGCGGCGATAAAAATGTGCGATGCATATCGTAAGCAATTTGGTTGTAATTTCATTTCAGCCATGCCTACAAATCTCTATGGCCCGAATGATAATTATCATTTGCAATACGCTCATGTTGTGCCTGCCCTGATTCGCAAATTTCATGAAGGAAAGAAAAATGAAAACCAAGCGGTAACTATATGGGGTTCGGGAAAACCTTGTCGTGAATTCTTGCATGTCGATGATATGGCATCGGCCTGCTTGTTTTTAATGGAAAACTATGATTCTGAGGGTTTCGTGAATGTAGGGACAGGAGTTGAAATCAGCATCAAAGAATTGGCTCATCTGATTGCCGAAATTGTCGGCTTTCAAGGTGAAATCGAATTTGATACATCTAAACCAGATGGTACTCCGCGAAAATTATTGAATGTTTCTAAGCTTCAAGAACTTGGTTGGCAGGCAAGTATAAATTTACGTGATGGCATTACATCTACATACGAAGCATGTCGACAATTGAATTGGTACTGATTGAATTCGACTAAAGGTCATATTGCCCTCGTAGCTAATTCGGCTTGGTATATACATAACTTTCGAATGGGGTTGATCAGTGAATTACGCAGCACAGGTTATGAGGTTAGTGTTATTTCTCCTATCGACGATTTCATCACGTACATTTATGATTCGGGTATTCACTACTATCCACTCTATAAATTGACGAGGAAGTCACTCAATCCTTTTGGTGAATTGCAATTATTCCAGGAATTCATTAAGATTTATAAAAAGGCCAGGCCCGATGTTGTAATTCAATACACAATTAAACCGAATATATATGGTGGGTTAGCGGCAAAAAGATTGGGAATTCAAACGATTTCTGTTATTCCCGGTCTCGGTTATGCTTTTGTCAAGCCGGGACTATTGCAACAGGTAAGCAGGCTACTCTATCGACGATCATTGCGTCATTCGGCTCATGTGGTATTTGAAAATTTAAGTGACCAGACATTTTTTATTAAGAAGAATATTGTACCCGCCAATAAATGCGTCTATTTTAAAGGATGCGGGGTAGATACTGAACATTTTTTCCCAATAACTCCAAATGGAAGACCCGAGGGGCGAATATTTCTATACATGGGGCGGCTAATTACGGAAAAGGGAGTTGGGGAATTTGTTCAAGCGGCAAAAATAATGGCGGCCTCCTTTCCGGCAGCACAATTTTGGATCATCGGTCATATTGATGAACAAAACCCTAGTGCCGTTTCAAAGAATGAATTTGTGAAATGGATTGAACATCCACAAATTCACTATCTCGGATTTAAACACGATGTGCGACAGACTATCGCTGACTGTGATTGTGTAGTCTTACCGACGTATTATCCCGAGGGAATCCCACGCGTCTTACAAGAGGCTATGTCCATGGAAAAGCCGATCATAACGACGGATGCAAATGGTTGTCGCGAGGCCGTAGATGTCGGGATTAATGGCTTGTTAGTCAAACCCAGGTCGGTTGATGATTTAGCTGAAAAAATGAGCCAAATAGCTTCGATGCCGGACCACCAATTATTGGAAATGGGGCGCAATGGAAGAAAAAAGGCCATAGCCGAATTCGACGAAAAAATAACCGTTAATCGATACCTGAAATTGGTTGATAACGCGCTAAAATTGGCTACATAATATGAGTCGGGCGAAAGGAATCCTTATGATTTCTTATTACTATCCACCCATAAAATCCATGGGTTCAATTCGAGCTTATGCACTTTCTCACGAATGGATAAAATCCGTATCGCAAATCAATGTTGTAACTACGTCCAATCGAAACCGCTTAGCCATTGACAGGCTTTCTATTAATGAAAAAATAAACATTTATATTGCTAAAACATGGGACTATCGGTCGATCACGTCATTGTTCCAAAAGAATACTCATTATTCCGAGTCAACAAAGCAGACATGGATTAGTAAATTAATTATAAAACTTCTGAACAGCTTTCCTTTTAACAGATATGTTGGTGAAGGAGGGATCATTTACGAGGAGCGGGCGTTTAAAATCGCGAGCCAATTGATTGAATCGAAAAATATTAATGTAGTTTTTTCATCGTTTCGACCTTATACGGATCATATGGTTGCCAGACGTCTAAAGAAGAAATATCCGCACCTGACATGGATTGCAGACTTCAGAGATATTCATGTAGATGTCCTGAAAAGAAATGTGCTATTTCCCGCATTTCAACACAAGATGAACCGGATCATGTTGCATGAAGCGGATGTGGTAACAACCGTTTCTGAGGGGTGCAGAGATCATTTAATAAAATATAAGCCCACCGTGCATGTCGTACGAAACGGTATATTTAATCAAGAAGAATCCAGTAGATCGCAGCTAGCTGAGAAATTCACTATATCATATACGGGGTCGCTTTATGGAACAATGAGAGACCCATCTTTGTTTTTTGAGGCAATCAAAGAATTAACATCAAATAAACACGTTGGTGATGACATCGAAATAGTCTATGCCGGCAAAGACGGTGACAGTTGGACCAATCGTATCAAAGAATTCGAGTTAGACAGCTTTTTTTTGAATAAAGGAATTGTTAGCTATGACGAATCCAAGAAAATTCAAGAACGGAGCCACATTAACTTACAACTTACATTTTCACACCCAGAAGTTAAAGGGGCGATCACAGGAAAGATCATGGAATACATCAGGGCTAAAAGGCCAATTTTGTGCATCATCAACGGCGTAACCGATGAGGAAATTGAAAATTTCTTTACCGACATTAATCAGTCCATTGTGGTCTATAACCATGTGAAATATTTGGAAAAAATAAAAGCGTTCATCGTTACGGCTTATGCCGCTTTCAAAGAAAGTAATACACACTTTTTTGATGTTGAACAACCGTTGATCGATCGGCTAAAATGGGAAAACGTTGCTAAAAATATCATTTCACTTGCCTAAACCCGTTTCTTAACGGTTGTATATAATACATAAATATCGATTGTGCACGGAGTAATTATCATTGCAAATCGGCAATTCGAGCACTTAATTTCGATTATCGAAGCATGCGATGCGAATATGCTACTTTTTGTTCATGTCGATGGAAGGAGTGATATACCAAAAGCGCAAGAAGAACAAATTCGGAACGACGGTAGAATTAAGTTTTTCTCGAGGCGATTTAGCCCGAATTGGGGAAGCGTGGACCTCGTTCACTGCACGCTTTACATGATGGAGCAAGCATTGAATGTCGACAACATTGAACGAATTCACCTTATCAGCGGAGAAGACTTTCCTGTTAAATCTTCGAAAGAAATACGAGAATACTTTATAGGAAAGGAGGCTAATGAATACATTAATTATTTTTCATTGCCGCATTCAAATTGGAAGAACGGGGGCATGGAGCGATTGGAAACATACCAGCTATATGATTATTTAAATGTGCGTAAACAGAAATTATTAATACATGCTTTTCACAAGGTGCAGAAGGTGTTGCGTGTCAAACGACACATAAACAAAAAGTTTTTACCGATGTATGGTGGTTCGCAATGGTGGAGTTTAACGCGTGATTGTGTGCAATATGTTGTGCGCTATTCAAAAGAAAACCCACAGTTTTTGAGGCGATGCCGATATTGTTTTGGGACGGATGAAATATATATTCAATCCGTCGTTTGCAAGAGTCCTTTTCGGGATAAGATTGCCAATACCAACCTACGCTATATATCATGGGGTATGCGCAATGGGAGTAGCCCGGCTTATCTGGATATTACTGACCTACCTGCAATTGAGAATGGCGACTTTATTTTCGCAAGAAAGTTTGACGTCGAAATATCACATGATTTAAAATCACGACTGATCGATTCCATTCATCTGACAACAAATTAAAGTGAAGTTGCTAAGCGTCATAGGTGCTCGTCCGCATTTTATGAAAGTGGCTCCGATTCTGCAGGAGACATCAAGGCAAAATATAGATCATGAGGTTGTACATACCGGACAGCATTACGATCATAATCTTAGTGAAAATTATCTAGAAGAATTGTGTATTCCTAGTCCGATAAAAAATTTAAATGTCGGATCCATTCGTCCGGCGCTGCAAATTGCGAAAATAATAGAAGGTATTGATCAAGTAATTGAAAAGACTCGCCCCGACTTTATCCTTGTATACGGTGATACTAATTCTACTGCTGGAGCGGCAATTGCTGCAGCAAAAAATTTCATTCCACTGGTGCATGTCGAAGCAGGTCTACGTGAACACAGAAAGGAAATACCGGAGGAAATAAATAAATTACTTATTGATTCAGTAAGCGACATATTTTGCTGCCCGACGAAAACCGCCGTTGCCCAACTTGAGCAGGAAGGTAAGAAGGATGGTATTGTATTTACTGGTGATGTTGTATTTGATTTGATTAAAAATAATGAAGAAAAAATTGAAAAATTGGAAACGCCATTTGTTAGGAAATGGAGGGGCAAGGAATTCTTTTTCGCGACTTTTCATAGAGATATAAATACAACTGTAATACGACGACTACGGGAAATTGTTGATGCGCTGATTGCACTACCATATGACGTCATTGTAGCTTTACACCCAAGGACAAAAGTAGCATTGGAAAAGTTTAAGTTAATACACAAGTTGGATACACCTCAAATTCATATAACACCATCAATGCCGTTTTGGGAGACGCAATGGTTAATTTCAAATGCGAGACTAACATTGACTGACTCCGGGGGAATTAGCAAGGAATCATATTTTCATAAAACGGGATGCCTCCTCTTGGATGATCAGATCGAGTGGATAGAATTAGTAGAATCAGGATGGTTGAAAATTTGTGGCGCTGATGCGAATTCAATAGTGAATGGTGTACTGAGATACCAAGAACCAGAAATAAAACCTGATATTTTTGGAAAAGGTAATGCAGCTGCGATTATTGTAGAACAAATAAAACTGTACTATGCTCGACAATCGTAAAATTTTGGTCCTGGCACCGCATACCGATGATGGCGAACTGGGTTGTGGAGGATCAATTTCTAGGTGGTTAGAGGAGAATTGTGAAGTTCATTACATCGCATTTAGCGCAGCCGAAGAATCTGTGCCCGAAGGCTATCCTAAAAATCAACTACGTGAAGAGGTGAAAAAGGCGATGGCAATAATCGGTGTGCCTGATGATAATTTAAAAGTGTACAACTACGCAGTACGGAAACTGAATTTCGTACGCCAGGAAATATTGGATATGTTAATTCAATTACGGAATGACATTCAACCCGATCTTGTAGTCATTCCATGTTCGCAAGATGTACATCAGGATCACCAAACAATACATAATGAGGCCGTACGCGCATTTCGACATATTTCTATAATTGGATATGAGTTGATATGGAATAATCTGAGCTTTCACACTGATTTATTTGTGGAGTTGACGGAGGAGCAGTTGCAGGCAAAGATATCCGCGCTGGAAGCCTATGAGACACAGCGCCACAGACCATATATGCGAGCTGATTTTATCCGTTCACTCGCCATAGTTAGAGGCGTTCAGATCAATAAGCAGTATGCTGAATCCTTTGAAGTAATACGGTGGATTATTTAATCAGCATAATCTGGAATACAGCCGTCTTTTTTAATACGTTGGTTCCTAATGCGCAATTGGATATAGTTGATTGAAATGAAGTCAATTGCAATACATCAGCCAAACTATCTTCCTTGGCCTGGGTATTTTTTGAAAATGATGTTGGTTGATAAATTTGTCTTTTTGGATGATGTAAAATTTTCAAAAGGCAGTTATACGAATCGAGCAAAATTTTCATTTGATTCATTCGATTCAATGTTGACGCTGGCGGTCTCGCGAAATGCTCATCATAAACTGATTGGTGATATTGAAATTGCCCAGGCGAACTGGCAAAATAGACACATTCGATTTTTAAGTGCTTGGCTTTCTTCAACGTCTTATTTTGTGGATATAGAACCAATTCTAGAGGAATTGACTCGTCTCAGAGAGAACAATATAGTGTCTGTGAATGCAAGACTGATAGCCGTCATCGCAAAGATGTTGGCTTTTGAAATTGAACCTGCCTTTTCATCAAATCATAGCTCAGCGCTACGCGGATCGGACAGAATAGCCAAATTAGTGCAGCTGTACGATGGTGATTATTATGTATCCGGATTAGGTTTTAACAATTACGTCTCAAAACCTACATGGCCGGCCTCATTGCCATACGTTACTATAGATTTTTCGAAATACATCCTAAATTCTTCTATTCTTTCCACAAATTCAATCGTCCAATCGATTGCCGCGTTCGGAAAGGACGCCATACGTGATGAATTGGAACGAATGAAAATGGAAATAAAACAACACGTGCAATTTTGATTTTTGATGGTCGTTTTATAGATGGCCTGTGTGCATTAATTATATCAGGAAATCAGAGGAATTCGAATCATAAAATATTTTGGGCTGAACTAAAATATCTAAAGATATGAAACACCTTTTTTTAATTCTATGGTTGACTTTAGGTGTGCAGATGATTCAATCTACATCTGGACAAAACGTCAGCGCCACTCTTAAAGCAAATTATAGATTAACACCTGTATACTTAGGAAACGATTTAGGTGTAGTCTCGTTGCCGCGCCATATTCCTTTTCAATTACAAGACGAACATCTATCTGGAAATTCCATTTCAATGATAGTTCGCTTTTTTTTCAATAAAAAGAAGAACTATTATCTATTGTTTGAAACTGGCGTGAGGCATGACCATCTGTTTTATGAACACGAATTAAGTAGTGGCGGTGCAAATACGTATGGGCAGAATGTGAGTGCATGGATGACAGACTATACATTTGGGTTGGGGGCAAATCTATTCTCAGAAAAGACTTCACATACGGCAAAGAAAATGTCAATTGAACTGGGGTTGGGGCTATTTAATCGAGGTTCAAATTACGTTCAAAACCCGGGAAATGACAGACGTTCAAACAATTATCATTATATTCCTTTGGTATTCAATTTATCGTACGGCATTAATAGATTACAGTTTTACTCAGGCCTAATATTACAACTTGACGAAGGAGTATTCGATTTTATAGATGATCCTTTTTTAATACCTCAATTGTCAATAGGGTACGAGATTTTACAAGCAAAATAAAAAACAATGCTAACAATAGACACCAAGCCATGTTCGCTATCACGGTGCACAGTGGATGTCATTTGCGTTGTATTGTTCTTCTAATGCTCGCAGCTCTCCCATAATCGAAAGTGCCTCCGATCTGGTTTTCGATTTTATCCGTCTGACCTTTCCTGCAAGTGAATTTAATTCTTTTTGATTCAATATGGAATCGATTGAGGCCTGAGTTAAACCCATCTCCCAAGTATTTCTAAGGTGGTTGAACACATGATCGTCATGTGCAATTAAATTTTCAATTGATACCACTAACACATCTTCCCTGTTTTTCAATTTAATATAGTCCAACAATTCACGGTTGTGGGTAACCCATGATCTGGCATATTTTTCTGCGATGAAATGTCTTTTTATTGGCATGACTATATTCTTTCGCAAGAACGAATTTTGCCTTAAAATGAGTTTTTCATAACGTCGAATGAGCGAATCGACCACTAATTCATAGTGTCGAAAAACGACTAATACTTTTATATTTGGCAGTAATTCATGCCACTTTCGTATAAATAAACATGTTCGAGGTTCTTTCCATCCCCATTGATCATGAAGCGCATTGTTTTTTTCTATGAGACCTTTGGCTTTTTGATTGAAAGAGTCAGGAATTTTCGAGTATATGGAAGAGGCCGGGAAAAAGTCTGCACCCATTTGGCGCAAAGTTTGAATGTGTAAATTCAAAAAATCTTTATTTTCATAATGCCCAAATTGGTTTCCAATGTCCGGACCCACCAAGTCTTCACCTAAGTAAAGTCCGCATTGATGCAACCAATTAGCCGTAAGGGAGGTGCCGGAGCGATGCATGCCTAAGATGAGGAGAACGGCTTTTGGGGTATTGGAGTCTGCCACGGGATTTATTTCTCCGTTAGTTTGATAAAACTACCTCGACGACTGTTTGCTTTATATCCAAGTAGCACATCATTGTATTCGGGTATGATTTGCCCGTCCATGTCTTTCGCGATTATCTCATAAAAATACAGTCCATCTGGCCATCCTTTCGGAATCGATAAGGGTATTTCATGTTGACCTCTATTCAGGTGCAAGTTGCGGCTTAATACGGATTTTCCGACGCTATTGAAAATAGACAGTTCTGCATCAGAGATGCCGGATGGCCCAAATAAGACATAGTTTATTCGCATCGTATGTATGACAGGATTTGGATAAAATTGAATACCAAAGCCAAGTTTATGAAACACTTGAAAATTAATTTGATAAGGTATCACCACCTCGTTTCCATCTTTGTCCATGCCACGGGCTTTTAACGAATAAGTTCCATCTTGTGTGAAGTTTCCGTTTATTATAAGAATAAGTTCGTTGCTCCCTGGTTTAGGATAATGATAAAAAGCATTGACTCCTGATTGAATTTCATACATCGATCCGTCAGGATTGTAGATTTCAACGATTAATAGATTTTCGTCATCCAGTAATCTAAATATATTTTCATCCAAAAGACGCACAGCGATTTGAGTTGTTGGTGATACAACCTGATTGTTGCTAATCGTCGTGGAATCAAATGTGCATCGAATTATCGGCGGTGCAATATCTTTGGCCATTTCCAATTCGAATTCTACCGTATTATTAAAATATGTCGCTTCCATTATCGACTCTTCTGAGTTTAATTGTATCGTCACACGGTAGCTTCCAGGAAGTGAAAGCTTAACATTCGATTCAATGGTGTCAAGCGGCATCGAGTTAAAGTCCATAAAACCATCTTGCCTTAGCACTGTATTATTTGAAGCAAGATGGTGATAGGTAATCGTATACGGAATGGCTGAATCTACTTTGTGATTCACGTTCGCGACTGCTAACTCAATGCTGAATGGCTCTTCTGGGGTATAAGTTTGGTTATGCCCTTTCAACAAGACATTTGGCGCCACAGCGTAATCCCCAATTACACTGCCAAAGATCCGATAATAGTGGACCTGTGCGGGTAAAGGGTCAGATGAATTGAAATCAATTAATTCTGAGTATAATAATGCACTGTCACGAGCTTGATTGGGTAGTTGACTCAACGCTAAGGTACTATCAAGCGTACTTTGACTTATATGATGTAGGTTATTGTTTTCGGGATATTGATAATATATATTGTATGCATCGTTTGAGTCAACCTGGTTTTCAAATGACCAAGCCAAAATAGAACGATCGCGAGGCAGTATTATGTCCGTGTTGAGTGATACGGTGCCATATGTGCTCAATTTCGGAATAGCGAAATTATCCGTTATGGTTGTGTTTTCGAATCCCACCTGTTCGAATTGCTTACCCAGATGTTTGGAAAATCGAAAAACATATTGAGCGCTCGCATTATTTTGTATTTGCCGAATATGTTCAGCGCCAAATCGTTCGAAATAATTAAATAAATTAATACCATTATTTCGGATGGAATCACCTACCCATGCATTTGACTCTATAACATTTTCTTCGCCTCCGCGCACAGTGAAAAAAAGTATTTCAAATTCGTCGGGAATATGATGCTCCAGGAACTGTATTAAACTATCCCGACCTGTGGCCGTGTTTTCAAATGCGAAATAGGGTTTGTCTTTATTTAGGGGAATGGAACCAAATGCACCGCCCCTTGGATTCCAAAGTTGATTCGCCTCGTGTTTGAATGCCATAACGACAAGGCCCTCATCGATATGTTCCCATGGCAGCCGAAAAGATTCGGGAGCGGGGGAGTTATATTCAAACCAACCGATTTGGTTTTGATCAGAACCATTCCACACGCCATTTGTAAATCGAATAGGGATGTAATTTTTTTCGAAAGTCCAATCACGGTTTTCATTGATATCGAGCCCCGTTTTATCCGCGCTTAAATACTGGTAATAATGGCTGATGTTCCATCCTTCTCGACCTGGAATTACTATAAATGATTGAGGAGAGGACCACTTAAGCGTATCAATAAAATCAACCAGTTCAGGCCGTACGCGCCAATAATATACCTCAGCTGTGTTGAAATTATATTCAGGTTGTACGGTAATTAAGCCCTCTTGACTTACAACATTCGTTTTGTATAAGGCAGGGCTGGTGAACAAGGCGGTCGTATCGATTTCCAAATAGTATGGACTTTCAATCGAGCGGGTAGAACCTGTGCTTACGAAAAACGTACTAGGAGGCTTTGGAAGAATGGATTTGTTACGTGGCCATATGGGTGATACACTCGAATTAGGAATAAATATTGGAAAACCCAAAATTCCATCGTCGTGAATATAGGAATTGTTAGATTCCGAAAAGTGAAATAATGACTCGATCAAATTGTTTCTTGGGTCTAACTGTATTTGAATTCGGTTTATGCCTGCATCTTTTTCTCCATTTATCGGAATTGTAATATCGACTCTTGTTCGATAACCGGTAAGGAGTATCTCTTTTTCATCGAGTACTTGTGAATTACCAGTTGGTAAATTCTGTATGATCTTATATTCGATAGGTTCGTTGGGAGCAATGCCCAAGTTTAGAATATCAAATGAAAACTGAAAACTATCCGACTCGATACTCAGCTGACTTGGAGATACTGAAATGGATGTCTTATCAAGCGTTATATCATGTTCCTTGTGGAAATTGAGCCTTATACTTGGGTCACCGAACAAATGCAGTTGACCTGCTTGGCGACGACTCTTTCGAGCCGTTTCTTCTATTGTCAGACCATACATATTTCCAATTGTCAATGAAGCTCCTTGGTTTCCGATTAATTTGTACATTTCATTTCCTGCAAATCCCAAATCAAAAAGTTTACTTATGCTAGTCGACGAAATTAAATTGAGAAAGCCTCCATTTTCTATAAGACAGTAAGCTTCTGCGACGGACTGATCAGGAATATTATAATTTCCAGCGCTGCAACCTAACGCAATAAATAATGGATGTATAGGTGCGTTCGCATACTTTTGTGCATTATCGATTCGAAATCCCAATGTGTTCGGAGCCGCATGTCCAAAAAATGTTACAATGGATACTCCTTTATTGATGCGATCATAAATTTCGTTTGCAGAATTTGAATCTACAGGAGTGGTCCCGTTTTTATAATATGTCAATATATCCGGTGCATATGGGGTCGCTGATATAGTCGCGGCCATCTTGCTAAATTCACTTCGTATGGCATTGGCGAGATTATTTCCACCACTGAGGTGAATCATTTTTTTCTTCCAATTGATTTGATCTGAAGGTAGGGTTGGAGTCAGTTGTTCGTAATTTTTTACATTATTCAAATAAATCGCGACATCATCAAGGTTGGATACAGCCAAGCGCCCGGAGGACATACGTGGTTTCAACGAACCGACTGGTGCAAGTAAGAGTGCATCGGATGCTGGAAATCCAAAAGAAGGAACATAAAATGTTGAATTTTCCAAGTTGTCTAATTCATCACTAGTACGAATCATATTGTAGGGCCTGCCTTTTCCAATAATCATAAGGTTTGCAGAAGGGTCTGTAAGCTTTAGATGTTGGCTGAAATTGTTTACCGCAAGTGGATGCCGCCTTATCCCATACGAATAGACATCGTAGAGGTCCTCTACGAATACAAGTTGCGCTTGGAATGCCCCTCCTTCCTCACTTCGCCGATAAGTCAAATAGTCGTCGATCGGATTGGGACTGTTTTGCTGATGATATAATTTCTTTGAAGTTAGAAAAATAAATGAATTTAGGGAGTTTGTAAATAAAGGATGAAAAGACAGTTTTTTCAAATGTTCAATGGAGCGAAGTTGAGATATTGGTTCAATAAAAAATCTACCATTTGTATTTAGGTTTGAGAGAGTTAGTGTATCAGCTGTGCTTTGAATAATGTTAAATGTTCTGTTCTGTTGATCGAATATAAAATAGTCCTCCTTGGCTCTAGAATTAAGTATTGAAATTATAGGCTGATCCGGTACTGGTGAAAAAGATATTTTATTTGCACTTAAATCATACCTGGCAGGATATGTCAAATCTAAATTCGACAAAATAAATTGTCGTCCATCTTCGTGATTCAATCGACGCAGAATAATATTAAAGGATCCTGTTGATCTTGTCGGTGTATAGTATTTTTTATTGATTAAGTTAAATGATCCCAGGGTCAGCGTATCAAGAATGTCGGAATTAACGCGTGTCTCTACAACAAGGGACTGACCTGTTTCGACGAAAAATGAACTATACCGAAAGTGAATACCTATTGATGTGTCTTGAACATGGAAATAATCAGAAGGTTGAAACTGTAGTTGGTAGCGTGCATCACGGCGACTACCATACCCAGCCACACGAGAAAACTCTGAGTTATATAATTTGAACGATTGTGACCTGTCGTAAGCATTATAGTCCAGCGCATGCGAATCGATGGTAACCGTTTTCCAGTAGTATGAGTTTTGAACGTTTTCGTTAGTTCTGGCTATTTGACCTTCTGTGAGCCGCTGAACCTGATCGGTTGTAGATGTAAGATAATAGGAGTTGGTATCTGTAATAAGACTATACCTGGGATTGAGTTGCTTCGATTTATCCAAAAACAACAGACTATCCAGCCCGTTACGATTTTTGCGACCATAGAATACTATAAAGTCATCTTCACCGAAGCCTTCATCAGAAACGTAGATTGGTACCTCTTCTCCCATGTGTAAGAGCTGCCATTGTTCACCTGAAGGGAGTGTTACATTATGTGTTGCGAGTGTTGTACCCGCTATGCGATAGAGCCCATCCTCTGCGACGCTTATCCTGTAATAATTCTTGTTATGTTCAATCCATTCATTACCCAATAGCGTATCTCCGCGCAAATGCATCTGTGCACGCATGTTGTGCGAGATAAATAGAATAATTACGAAAACTAAAAACCGCATGAACGTATAAATTCGTTGAGAAGGTTTTTTGGAGGTGGCCCAAAGATAGTGGCTGTCGAATTACTG
>JANQSS010000322.1 GCA_028279185.1 Saprospiraceae bacterium
ACAGCCCAAGCGAGTCGGACTAAGACATCCATCAATTGCACCTTATGGTGCTTATACTACGGCTGATGGACGAGTATTATTGATTGCTATTCAAAACGAAAGAGAGTGGAAACAATTATGTTTGGATGTTTTCGCTGACATGGATTTATATAACAATGAAAAGTTTTCTTCTAATGTTCTACGGGTCAAGCATCGTGAACAGCTAGAGATAACAATTTCAAATTTAGTTAGTCAACTCAATTATCTTGATTGCATAGACAAACTTAAATCTGCGCAAATTGCCTTTGGCGATGTCAATGACATTAGTGGTTTATCAAATCATCCTCAGCTTAGGCGGCTTGATATTAATACGGTATCAGGAAAGGTAAGTGTGCCGGCATCACCAATTAACAAGAATACTAATACTCAGATGCCAGTTTGTCCTCGCTTAGGTGAACATAGTGAGGCAATTATTAATGAATTTTCTTGAACTAACCTTTACCAAGAATGAATAGTCAATCTAGTTTAACTTCTCAGCTGGCAATACAAGTTCACAAAAAATGTTTATCTAATCACATCGTCGACTAACCAGCCATTACGGGTCAGGGTTAACTTTACAGTTTGTTTTTGATAGACCCAATCCCGATTTTCCCTGGCTATTTTTTCAATTAAAGTTTTGACTTGTAATTGTTGTGGTGTGGGCGTCACTCGTGCTTGAAATCGATTATAAGCAGCCAGCCATTTTTCCAAATTTTTCTGCTTGGCTTTAAAAGTGATTTTATAATCGGCTATAGACTCGGTTTCGGACAATTCTTCTAGTTTTGTTAATTCTAGTTCTCCGCTACAAAATAATTTATCTTTTAGTTCAAAAAACTCCGGCTCGTTAACAAAAAAGCTATTGAGCTGACATTCACGTTG
The DNA here is from genome assembly GCA_028279185.1 of Saprospiraceae bacterium. Lineage (GTDB taxonomy): Bacteria > Bacteroidota > Bacteroidia > Chitinophagales > Saprospiraceae > JANQSS01. The sequence continues at coordinate 898 of JANQSS010000322.1, forward strand.
CATGAATGCACTTTCACTCTCTTCAAGGGCCTTAACCGTTTTTTTCTCGGTATTTGCGCATGCGGCTAGTAATAATAGTGCGGAAAAAATAGCCAAATATCTCATCATAAGTGTTGATCCTTTAGTTTTGAGACAACGATATAACCCGCTTTCGTGTCTGATAAATTTTTTTCTATTATAAATTAAAACCAGCAATATATTTTCGCTCAAATTATTGTTAAGCTCACCACATAGGCACCTGTTAGAAGAGAGTTAGATGGCTGAAATCAAAAAGCTTTTGGTAGCAAATCGTAGTGAGATTGCAATCAGGATTTTTCGTACGACGGCAGAATTAGGCATTCGTACAGTAGCGCTTTATACCCATGAGGATCGTTATGCTTTACATCGCTTCAAAGCCGATGAAGCTTATCCGATCGGTCAGCCGGGCGAACCCATCAAAAACTATTTAAACATAGATGAAATCATCCGTATTGCCAAAAAGTACAATGTTGATGCTATTCACCCTGGTTATGGATTTCTGTCGGAAAATCCTTCATTTGCTCAGGCTTGTCGTGATAATGGCATTATTTTTGTTGGGCCGAGCACCCAAACGCTCAAATCTTTAGGCGATAAGGTTAGCGCCCGCAAACTGGCACTGAAGGCCGGAATTCCAGTCTTAGGTGGCAGTGATAGTGCCTTGGCCAATTTAAAAGAAGCGCAGAAATATGCAGCTGAAGTGGGGTATCCTGTTATTTTGAAAGCAGCACATGGCGGCGGTGGCCGTGGCATGCGCGTGGTTCGTAGCGATAAAGAACTGGAAACGGCTTTTGAAGTATCCCGGCGCGAATCTTTAAATGCC
>JANQSS010000325.1 GCA_028279185.1 Saprospiraceae bacterium
TGCCAAAGCGTTCATGATATTTCAGACGGTGGACTTTTTGCCGCAGTGGTGGAAAGTGCTATACATGGCAATCTCGGTATTACTATTTCAAATGTGAGCGGGATTCGCCAGGACGCCTGGCTTTTTGGTGAATCGCAAGGTAGATACATCGTTTCCTGTGCACCTAATAATATAGCTCAATTGGAAAATATTCTAGCGGAACGATCAATAGAATATGAAATATTGGGTCACGTTACAGCTGAAACCAATATTATAATTGACGAAGAAGACTACGGTTCCATTTCGAAGTGGAACTATTTTTATCAAAATACATTAGAAGAACTGATAGAAAACTAATAGTGACAATGAAATATATAAATTACTTCTTTTGCATAGTTGTTATTTCCACTTTTATTACTTGCACCTCGGAGTCAGACGGATTTCGGGTTACTGGAGAGGTGGTCAATGTGGATGACAATTCGATTTACTTTGAAAAAAGTCCATTTAACGCTCCTTTCGAATCATTAAAAAAAGGAGTATTGCAAGAAGACGGGACCTTTGAAATTACGCTCGATGAAAACCCTGGCCCTGGTGTATTTCGATTACGCACAGCAGGTCGGAATGGAAAAATAATACTAGACGGAACTGAAAAAAAATTATTAGTTGAGGCAAATGCGGAATCTTTGGCAAAAAATACGTTTTCGATTAAAGGCTCCACAAGTACACATGATTTTAACGAAGCCGTTCGTCTACGTGATCAGAACAAAATGAACATACAGGAAATCAATAAATTTTTAAAAGAAACATCAAACCCATTTGTGGCCCAGGCATATGCCGGAACATTTTTAAATAAAAATCCACAATTTGGAACGCAACATCAAATCGTGCTTTCGCGATTAAAGGATCAACATCCAAACGAAAATCACAAATCCTATCAAGCTTTTGTTGATCAATTGACAAAACAAGCGAATGCACGAAAACGAGTCGAAAAGATAAAAGTAGGTCAAGCGGCTCCAGACATCGCTATGCCGGATCCAAACGGGAAAATTCGAAAATTATCGGATTTAAAAGGCAAGGTTGTCCTACTCGACTTTTGGGCGAGCTGGTGTGCACCATGTCGGCGAGCCAATCCGCATGTCGTAGAAGTCTATAACAAATATAAAAATAAAGGGTTTGATGTATACAGTGTTTCACTTGATGGACTGGATGAAGCATCGAAAAGAAAATTCAGATTGGATGATGCGGCCTATGAAAAGAAAATTGCTGACGCCAAACGTCGGTGGTTGAAAGCCGTAAAAGCAGATAACTTAACATGGGACAACCACGTAAGTGAATTAAAGAAATGGGACGCCCAATCGGCCAGAGACTACGGTGTGTCTGGCATACCAAAGACTTTTTTGATCGACAGAGAAGGAAATATTGCTGCGGTCAACCCAAGATTTACACTCGAACAAGAACTATTGAAGGTACTTTAGCGTTATCTTAGTTAGTCTGCTTGTGGCAATCGCTTATGAACTAGCAAACCCCATAAGACCTGCGCCCAAGTATAACTGCCCGTCTTGTGCTTCAAGACGGGTTTTTTATTCCATCAGGTGCCAAAATTCATCACAAATCTTACTTTTATCACATGCAACAAGATGAAGTATTTCGCCTGTCTGAATTGACTCGATATATTCAACAAGTTCTTACCATCAACTTCGAAAGCAGTTTTTGGATTGAAGCGGAAGTGAACCAAATCTCTGAAAGTAGAGGCAATTACTACCTCGAACTTGTTGAAAAAGATGAACATTCCGATGACGTACTTGCAGTTATACAGGCTCGTATTTGGCGGTCCAACCAGGTATTGATTCGTCGCAAACTCAATTCTGAAATTGGCGATTATCTACAAGCTGGTGTTCAGGTAAAATTACGTGGTTCAATTAAATTCCACGACGTTTATGGTCTTTCTTTTCAAATTGACGACATTGACAAGGACTTCACGCTTGGTGAACTCGAACGTAAAAAACTGGCCACGATAGCGACCTTAAAAAAGGAAGGAGTATTTGAGTTAAATAAATCGGTCGAATTAGATATTGTTGTTCAACGTATAGCTGTAATAAGCTCACGGACTGCTGCTGGATTGGCTGACTTTATCAATCAATTGCAATACAATCAACACGATATTCCCTTTCAAATCGATTTATATCATTCGGCGGTGCAAGGGTATAGAGCGGTTGATGACATTTGCTATGCGCTAGATGAAATTGATACCTATTCAGAATATTATGATGCCGTATGTATTTTGCGTGGGGGTGGATCAAAATTGGATTTAAGTGCATTCGACGATGAAAAGCTTTGTCGAAAGATTGGGCAAATGCCTATACCTGTCCTCACCGGTATTGGTCATGAAATCGATTTATCCGTTGCGGATATGACCGCTCATTCACAATTAAAAACACCTACAGCCCTGGCTGCTTTTTTGATCGATCGAAATGTGGACTTCCTTTCAAACCTTTACAACGTCTATCAACGCGCTATTGCATCAGCTAAAAGAAAATTGGACTATCACAACAAGGATTTGCAATTATTGAAAAGTCAGGCTGAACATTTAGCGCGGAATACGGTTAGCATTCAGCACCAAACAGTACAACACCTGGCACAGCGTTCCGAGATTGTGGCTTTACGTGCTCTACATATCATTAAACAACAGCTGGGAATTTTAAAGGCATCGTCAATATCCGCAGACCCCGCTCACGTGCTCAAACGTGGTTTTGTTTTAATCAGCCAAAATGACGATATAATTAAACGATCCGTTAACTTAGACACCAACAAAAATTTAAAAATATTATTCCACGACGGGAAAATCGAAACATCAATAATATGACCAATAACTCTAGTGATTTATCCTATAATGAAGCCCTGCTGAAAATTCGCCAATTGACTTCAGAAATAGAAGGCTTAGATGGCGATCTAGACTCATTGATTGATAAAGTAAAAGAATTGAAATCTTTAATCCTGCATTGCGAAAGCAAAGTAATGGATGCCGAAGTTGAGATTCGCGACATATTTGAAGAAGAGTGAATAGATCTAGGTTACCACTGTATTCGTTTAATTGCTAATACGAATCGTCTCAGAACCAGAGAAGGATTACTAAAAAATTTAACTTATGAATAAACTGAACGAGGAAGAAAAACACGTGATTTTAAATAAAGGAACGGAGCGACCATTTACCGGAGAATATGACAAATTTTATAACGAAGGAATTTACATTTGCCGTCAATGCAACAATCCATTGTATACATCAGACGACAAATTTAACTCTGGTTGCGGTTGGCCGAGCTTCGATCAAGAAATTGATGGTAATGTCAAACGTGTTCCTGATGCGGACGGTCGTCGAACTGAGATCATATGCAATCGCTGTCAAGGACATTTGGGCCATGTCTTCACGGGCGAGCGAATGACTGAAAAAAATACGCGGCACTGTGTTAACTCCATATCATTAAAATTCATTCCCAAGGGACATGAAATACCTGAACGGCATCCGATCGCTTAATTCCACAACCGATTTCTCTATTGTCCTTGAATCCAGGCAACAAAAAATCGGATAACTTCATGATAAAGATATCCGATCATTCTCATCCGTGATCCCATCAGGACTCGAACCTGAAACCTGCTGCTTAGAAGGCAGCTGCTCTATCCAGTTGAGCTATAGGACCAGTTGACTTGTTAGTCTTATGTAAAAAAGGCAAATATACGAGATCAACAGAATTTATCGCCCTGATAGGGTTATGAAGTGCGTGCTATATAATGCACATGAATGGAACCATTGTGGTAGTAGATTCACCAAGCCGCAAACTTGGTGAACAGACCCATGCATCCTCGACTTATGCAATAAATCTTAATGCGTTCGTGAAGTATTATACGATGTGGTTTATCGGCATAAAAAAACATCACCTTTAACGGACACGTGGTTAGGAATTGGCAATCCAACGTCCTTGTAAATAACTTCATAAACATACATCCCTGTGGGACAGGGTTGCCCAAGAACAGTGCCATCCCATGAAATGGAGCCTTCAGATTTAGCGAACACCCGACTCCCCCATCTATCGAATATTTTTATACTTGCTATTTCGCGAATCTCACAAGGAGAATAAATATCAAATCGATCATTTATACCGTCATTATTGGGTGAAAACACCGATGGAATGAATACTTTGCATCGACAGTCTTCCTGCTCTATATGAACGGTTTCGGCCAACTCCGTTTGACAAGATCCATATCCGTATGCATACGTTCCCGGTTTATCAATTACGCGATATTTTGCATTTTCATTTATACCAGTGCCAAATCCATCCGCCCAAAAAACTGCTTCATCTATGATTGATAGATCGATATTAATAGTATATCCTTCACACAGGACGGTATCATCGGGTAAGAGATTGTACTCCGCGTATGGCTTTTCACAAACATCAGGTATCGGAAGATCCAATGGCGACGCTGTTACAGAATATACACCCATCTCAAAAGTCAATTGAGCCATTGGGATATGATTTTCATCATAAAACCAATTGTAGGAATCAGAATTGGCATAATTAAATTCTGTGTAGCCACAATCAACGCTATTCGCCGCAAGGCGATACAACTTGAGTGCGCCATTAATGGTACGCATCATGACATACACATCATCATTTACGACTGCGGCCTCTCGCATCCACTCGAAACGCTCTTCATTTTTTGGGGTTCCGATGGCAAACTGATTAGAAATTACTCCGCCCGATAAAAGGCGGGTAATTTCAATATCGCCTTCGTACTGTTCAAATTCGTACGACTGCTGAATGACATAGTACCCTCCCTCATGTGCCGAAAGTAATCGGACATTGTTATCAAGGCCGAGTTTATTGTTTAGTCTGGGTGATGACCATAAAATATTTCCTTCTAAATCAATTTTTAGTACCTGCAATTCTGTATCATCGTACCAGCCATTTATTAACAAAACAACACCATCAGTTTCCACAATAGATCTTTCTCCACTTACGGGCCGGTCAAATGTCTTATTCCAAAGTACATTGAACGAATCATCCATCATGAAAAGATTTTGACTTGACCGAATGAGAAATCGTTCATCATCAATTGTCGTGACATTTCCACTAAAAGAACCACTACCAAGAAATCGGCGTGCAGAAGTCATCTTATAATCTTCGTCCAAAAAAAATGTAAAGTATTGGCTTGGTTGTGCCATCGTACTTTGGCTGACGCCAAATGCAACTATACCACCTCGTGGGAGAAAGTCTATATTAAAAATTGAAGTCCCCTGTCGAGACCTGAAATAATGATACCTGCCGGCTAATGTTCGCCGATGAAGTACCATAATAAATCCCTCTGAATATGAATGTTCGCCTGGAGTAGACCCCCCTTGCCCGATTAAGAAAATCGAATCGCCTCGCTCATGAAAATCACTGATATAGGATATACCGAATAGCGGTTCAATTCGAATTACGTTTTGATTTACGAGACCGCATGTATCGAATTCATGAATGGCAATTTGGTCAAAACCACGATCCTCATTTGGCGTTCGAAGCATGTGAATGGCCATTACATTTCCATCGGATAGCGCATATACATCGCCATCAGTGAACTCAAAAATACGCTCATCTTCAAATTGATAAATCGTAGATGGCGCTTGCGCTACGATGCGACAGAACATCGTCATCAGAAGCATTACACTACATTGAATAGAAATGCGCAAGACTGTGGTTGATTGAATTAAAACAAACTGTAGATGATCAGCATTTGCGTTTCATTGATCAAGATACGGCAAAACCTTAATTGGCTGCCTGTACACGTGATAAGTGAAAATCCATTTCCATTCTGGCGAGGCTCTACGTCTATACAATATGAGTTGAGTGCCCCTTACATAGCATTAGTATGATTCGGTAAAAATGACCATACACTGGTTTTTCGAGTGATTGTCATTAATTGTACCTGCCTTAGACTATTCCTAATTCTAAATTTAAAAAAGCGCAAGTAGACATAGTACCTGCGCTTTTTTATTCATATTTTATTGATATTAATTATTTCATTCTTTTATGAATTGAATCTGATCCAGTACGGATCCTGACTCATCAAAGGTCAACGCAAAGTACAATCCCGGTCTAAGCTGATTTATATTAATTCGGTTTTCATCAAGTTCTGAAGTTAATGATTGGAAAACGTTATTGCCGAGTACATCAACGACAGCGACTCTCGACGCCAATCCAATATTTTTTAAATTTATTTCATTTCTTGCTGGATTCGGAAAGACCCGTAATTCCGAATTGTTCCCATCCGCGATAGTAGATGGCAGATTTAAGCGATGGTCATCCTCACTGTTGAAATTTGCCGATACAACCATACGCACAAAATTGTCGGAGACATCATAACAATCATCAGAAATCGCATCTGATACTACGTTAAACCCGCCAGACAACAACAAGTTACCCGTGAATGAAATATGGTAGACGCGATATTCCCCTTCCGGAACCTGGCTAAAATCCAGCACATTTCCTGTAAGGATAACCAATACGAGGTTATTTGCATCCGTCACTACGAAACGTGATTCTGCATTTGAAGCACCAGATGCGACATACGTAAATACGTCTGAAATTGTATCACTTTGAACAACCTGAACCAATGTATCGCCTTCCGATGTAGCAATTGTACCCGCCTCGGCCGTGTCACGCACCACCTCCAAAAAGTTACTGGATAAAGCGTAACATTTGTCTGACAGCATCTGAGCAGTGAGCGTATCGCCCATCTCAGCCAATAAAGTACCCGAATAGGACAATCCATACACGCGGCATATACCAATGGGTGCCTGATCGAAGTCCGCACTATCTGCCGGTGGAAGCCCAAGGATTACATCTTCGTCGCTTGTTATTATATATTGAAAATTAGAACCTGCATCACCACTTTTTGCAAAATGGACAATATCCGGATTGCCGTCACCCGGACAAATGTATACACGCGTATCACCGGACTCGGATGTGATTTGTCCACCGATGGGTTCCTCCCTTATAACTTCAACATAATTATCAGATATCGCATAACAATCATCAGATAAAACAGCGGCCCCTATATTTTGACCTGCCTGACCAGTGAAAAACCCTGTATAAGCAACAGCATAAATTCGACAGACACCTGTAGGAACACCTTCGAAATTAAGCGTATCACTAGAAGTAGTAGCTAAAATAGTTCCAAAAGAATCCGTGATAACATATTCAATTGGAAAATCGTCAGCAGGAGAATATGTCAGCACAATTATATCATCGATTCCATCGGACGTACAAAATTCTACGGACGTATCCCCATTGATACTTGTCAGTCTATCTGTGTAAGGCACCCTGCGAATAACAAATACAGGGTCTGTAAGACTGAAACAGCCAGTTGCTAGCGGTTGCCCCATGATGGTGTCGCCGACTTCCACAAGTACGGCTCCATCAAAAGACAAGCCCCAAATCAAACAAATACCCTCTCCAGCTCCTTCTAAATCCACCGTGTCAGATGTGGGAAGAGCGAGTACAACGCCACTATTGTCGGTAATGATAACAATTGAGGTATCAGCATTAGATGAGCGTGATAAGTATAATTCATCCGAGTTTCCATCACCTGGACATGTAAATACCGTCGTGCCATACTGTGTAAAAATTACACCAGGATCAACATTACTTCGAATAAATTCGACATAATTATCAGTAATATCAGCACATGCCGATGCAATATCATCAACAAGAATATCATCCCCAACCTTCAATAATAGCTCGCCATTATATGACACACCGAATACTCTGCATGTACCAGATCCAGCACCATCAAAATCAATTTCGCTGTCAGCATCTAGTATTTGCAAGACTTCATTCGAATCATTGGTTACAACCAACACAAACGACGCCTGCAAATTGTATTCTGCCTCAAAAGTGAAAATGTCGGATACACCATCACCAACGCATACCTCATTTGTAATGGCGCCGTTCATATCAACGATTTCTCCTGCCGACGCATTTCTTCTGATCACTTCGACTGAATTATCGCTGATCACGAAACAGCCATCAGAAACAGGGTCGTCAAATAGTACGTCGCCTTGATCGATGAGCAAATTACCAGTGTAAGAAGACCTCCAAATATAACAGTCGCCCTCTCCGGCTGCTTCAAAATTTATTTGTTGGTCTGCACTTGTCCCCAATACATTATTGTCGATGTCGGTGATGATAAAGATTACGGGAGACCCACCGCTTAAGATATTGACAGAAACAATGTCATCGATTCCATCACCTGGGCAAGTATAGACGACAGTATCTCCCTGAAGCGTAGTTATTCTGCCCTCCATTGGTGCCGAACGCTGAACGCGTATATAGTTAGCTGTGATTCCCTGGCAGGTACCGTCACTCGTAATATCGTCTATGTGCATTCCCGCATTTGCATTTAAATTACCGGAATATGCCACACCATATACACGACAAACCCCTACTCCTGCACCTTCAAAGTCAATAACATTACCGGACAGTACAGCCAAAATTGTGTCGGTATCATCAGTGACAATATATGTGTAGTTCGCATTAGGATCGGCACCAGGACTTATGAAGTACAATGAATCAGATTCGCCATCGCCCACGCATATTACCAATTGCGTAAGTGAATCACTGGTCATTATCATTCCTGCATCCGTTGTTGTGCGCGTCACTTCTACTCGATTATCACTTAACCTCCAACAACCTTCTGACAAAATATCATCTATAGTGTTCCCTGGCATTGCCAAAAGCGTGCCGTCGTAACTCAACCCATATACATGGCATATACCTGCTGGAGCGCCTTCAAAGTTCACTTCATCCGTGGTGACCGCAAGTATGACGCCATTCACGTCTGTAACCAAGTATGTATAATTCTGACTAGTGGGCGTGTTTTCAAAATTCAAAATATCATCCACTCCATCTTGTGAGCAGAATATTGTATCGGTGCCGCCACCCCTTATTGACACTGTCGACTCATCTGCCGAACCTCTAATTATTGTGACTACATTGGATGAAAGTTCCGCGCAAAGTGTTGTTAACACGGCGTTATCGAGTAATTCGCCAACCGTGTTAAGAATTCGACCTTTAAAAGTCGCGGCGTATATGCGACACACACCCGGAGGTGCGTTTTTAAAGTCAAATACGGGATTCGTTGTAACATCCAAAATGGTATTATTGGCATCAACGAGAACGTACATAATTGGAAACCCTCGTATTTGAGCCGCAACGGCAACACGAGTGTCGGCATTACCCACACAAATGTTCACGACGGTGTCTCCGGTTGACGTCTCCACAATAAAATCACCCACGCACTGGCCTTTGGATTGACTAGACAGAGTAAGGCATGAAATTATAAGGAATAGGTACAATGGAAATGTATATTTCATAATTTGTGTTTTATTAAAGAATATGTGAATCCGAATAGTGAGGTTGTCTCTTATATCTGAATAAATTTAAATATAAAGATTGCGATTGGGACATAGACTGTCCAAACAATTATAATAATTGTTAATGTTCTTATAGATTTGGCCAATGGCACTGAATGTATCTATAGGACCAAGTTGGAAGAAGATGTTGGCCCATGAATTTGAAAAACCTTATTTCAACGACCTTGTCTTTGAGCTCAAAAGTCTTAAACACCGGGGGAAAACAATCTATCCACCGGGCCCATTAATTTTTAATGCATTCAACACAACGCCGGTAGAAGACGTCAAGGTTGTCATCTTAGGTCAGGATCCCTATCATCGCCCGGGTCAGGCTATGGGACTAAGTTTTAGTGTGCCGCGCAGTGAACCAGTTCCCGCTTCACTTAAAAATATATATAAAGAGCTACATGATGACATCGGGATAAACATTCCCAATCATGGGGATTTAACGACATGGGCAAAGCAAGGTGTTTTTTTACTAAATGCTATGCTGACGGTTGAGCAGGGTCAAGCCGGATCTCATAAGAACATTGGGTGGCAGACATTTACCGATGCTGTCATTAAAATGCTCTCTAATCATCGCGAACATCTCGTCTTTTTGCTATGGGGTAATTTTGCCCGTTCGAAGCGCAACCTTATTGATTCAGCAAAACATTCAGTATTGGAAGCAGCTCATCCAAGTCCATTAGCCCGAGGTGCATTTTTCGGTTGCAAGCATTTTTCGAAAACTAACGACATATTGCGACGAAATGGTTTGAAGGAAATAGATTGGGCATTACCTTTTTAAATCTTATATGTCTATGAAAGAATTTACAATCTTTGGTTCTGCTTTTATGCTTACTGGTGTAATCCTGGGTGCTTTTGGCGCACATGCCTTACGAGAAGCCTTAGGAGACCATGGAATCGAAATTTGGAAAACAGCTGTTTTATATCAATTTATCCACGGACTTGCATTAATTGCTTTGGCGCAAAATATATCGCAATGTACGGCGCGTAGAAGTCGAACCATCCTCGCCTTCTTTGCAATAGGAATTTTACTTTTCAGCGGCTCATTATATGTACTGGCAATTTGTAAAATTAACTGGGTTAGAGCAATCATGGGTCCAGCTACACCTGTTGGCGGGCTGTGTTTTATTCTAGGTTGGCTCCTCACCATTCAATCATTAGTTAAAATTAAAACCAAATGAAGTCTTACGACGAAATAGTAGCGCACACACAAAAAATAGCAGATATAAATGGGGCAATGGCTGTATTGTCATGGGATAAAGAAACATACCTACCGGCCGAAGGGGCTGCCTTGCGTGCAAGACAAATGGCGACACTTAGTGCAATTGGCCATCAAAAAATGACAGATGAAAATTATTTCAATGGAATAATGAGCTTGCTGCAAGATCAGGCGTTGAATGAGGAGCAACAAATAAACTTGATTCGATTGAAGCGTGACATCGAACAACAAACCAAATTCTCTACCGATTTTGTTGAAAAAATGTCGCTCGCGGTATCCGAAGGCTATCACGCTTGGGCCGAAGCGCGTCACAAATCAGACTACACCATTTACGAACAAAAACTCGACAGGCTGATTCAATTAAAGAAAGAAGCAGCGGAAATTCTCGGATATGAAAATCACCCATACAATGCTTTGATTGACCAATACGAATATGGGATGACAGTTGACATCCTGGACAACGTATTCAATCAAGTCAAAAATGATCTTGTTCCAATTATTCAAAACCTAGTGGTACAAGAGCAACCGGACACTTCATTTTTAGAGGCCTATTTCAATGAAGACAAGCAATGGAAATTCGGATTGGATGTTTTGCGCGACATCGGTTATAATTTTCAAGCAGGACGCCAGGACAAATCCGCCCATCCTTTTTCCATTAGTATGGGGTCAGCAGCTGACGTTCGTGTAACCACTCGTGTGGATGAACATAACTACGCCTACATGCTATGGAGTACCATCCATGAGGGTGGCCATGCCCTCTACGAACAAGGCCTTCCCACGGAAGAATATGGCATGCCACTCGGGCAGGCTGCCTCCTTATCAATACACGAATCTCAATCGCGATTGTGGGAGAATCACGTTGGTCGCAGTCTTCAATTTTGGCAATATTACTTGCCAAAATTGAAAATGGTATTCCCGCGTGAATTTCAAAATATTGACGTCAATACATTTTACAGGGCCATAAATAAGATAGCTCCTAATTTAATCCGTACCGAAGCAGACGAGCTCCACTACCATTTACATGTTTTGATCCGGTATGAAATTGAAAAAGCGATTGTCACGGATGAAATAAAAACAAAGGATATACCGACTGTATGGAATGAACTATATAAAAAATATTTAAACATTGACGTTTCTCGTGACGCGGATGGTGTACTTCAGGATGTACATTGGGCATTTGGAAGTATTGGATACTTTCCAACCTATTCACTGGGTAGTTTTTATGCAGCACAGTTCTATCATCAAGCAAAGCGTGATATAGATTCGCTAGACGAGAAAATAGCCAAAGGTGAATTTAAGCCGCTATTGCAATGGCTCCGAACTAATGTACACATCCATGGCAGGCGATACCAATCGGAAGAGCTATGTCAAAAGATCACAGGTGAGCCGCTCAACCTATCGTATTTTATTAACTACATCGAACGAAAATTCCTGTCCTTATAAACTAAATGGTGTTTTGGTTAATAAAATACTGATACCCTATGCCGAATTGATATGAATAGGGTTTTAATCTAACTCCGGCAATCGCGTTATTGAGTAAATTGGAAAAGCTTTGCACATATCTTGCTTGTAAAATTAGATTACCTGAGTCACCCTCTTTAATCATACCAAAACCTATCGTACCACTCACATCAAAGCGATTATAATTATTATCATTCAAGTCAATCGGAATCTTAGGCAAATTAATATCGATAATTATTGAGGCCTTAGGTTGAACTTTAGCCCCAACAGCATATCCAATATTAGCACCGGCGGTAATAAAAAAATTTTTATCTCTCTTTTTGATTTGATAAATACCTTCCACTGGAATTTCGACATAATCAACAACCGTTGACACTTTTGCGCCGATTCCAATGGGCACATTTAAAATATTAACGTTTAGTCCTTTCGCCAATTGAAACCCCTTTTGGCTATAACCCGCACCGATCCGTATACCGCCTTTATCACCAACAGGGTTTGTAACTTGTAATCGAGCATACGGTGTAATAATAGATTTAGGGATTCCATTTAAAAGAGCACCTACACCGGTTGCACGAACACTGTTAAGTTGAAAACCACCTTCTACCCCGAGATAGGATTGAGCCGCAGCGATTGAGGATAAAAAAGTCATACTCAATATGACCATAAAAAAATACGTGTAGCGTTTCATTTGATAGCACTTAGTTAGCTAATTGTCACAATAAAAACTAAAACACGCCTACGAAAAGTAGTTAAGATGGGTTATAATTCTGTTAGGGAAAAGGTAAACTAATATTGACACAATGAAGCGGCCAGAACCACAGCTAATTTTCCAAATCCAAATTATTCTTTCTTTTGTTTCGCCACCAGAGCAAACCAAGTGTTGTGACGAGTAAGTACGGCATGGCCAGCATATACAAGATTCCCGCATTTAATCCGCGTCCATTGCCTCCGCCAGCTTTTAAATTACTTTCAGCCGCAGAACGACACATTGGGCATTGTGCGATCGCTTCAACGCCAATTAGCATCATACTACAAAGCAATGCTGCCATGATAATAGATCGCGTACCGATTTTTTGCAATTTATCCATAATAAGGTCGTAACATAAGGTAACATATAGGCCCGCTTATGGCCACATAAAGCCATAGCGGAAACACCCATTTGGCCATTTTCCGATGTCTATCTATTTGACCTGTAAATCCACGTATAAAGGTAAACATTATAAACGGTAGTGTTACAGCCGCAAGTACCACATGTGTTATCAACAAAATAAAATAAAACGTACGAACGAATCCTTCCCCACCAAACCGCGTCTCTGCCGTTGTTAAATGATAGACTACATAAGAAATAAGGAAAATAGCCGATGTAATCATAGCCAATGTCATCGCCTTTTGATGCGCACGAACATTTTTTTGTCGAATTTTAACAACAGCAAAAATCAATACTACAGCGGTGATCGCATTCATGGTTGCATGAAAAGGGGGTAGAAAACTAAAATCTATCGAAGTGTCAATTTTAATTCTGCGCATCATACCTATAACAATCAATATTATTGCACTTAATATGTATGCAATTCGATTTAATTTTTTAGCCAATGCCGTGTTTCCCTCGCTCATTATCCTCTTTTCTTTAATGGTGGCATTAATATTGTCGTATGCGTAACGAGCAATTCGATATCGGCACGTTTCGTTAAGTCGTACACTTGTCTGATTTCATTTTCGCGATCTATAAGTATTACTTTTTTATTCAAGTCATCCATGGAAGCTAATTTGCTCAACTGCCTGCCAAGTGCCTGTCCATTTTCCTCCGCCGCAATAAAACTTTTCTTCCAACCGGTACAATCTTTTCCCGATGTAAGTATAACATGACGAAAGACGTCCTGGTTTTCGAATTTTTCCACGTATTCACGCAGCGTTTGTCCATGTTGACCATCGCAAGCAAGCATTTCATCACTCACTACTATTACGTTACCCAACTTGTTGTGATCGATTGATTTTCCATCCGTACTCACGGCCTTGTATGAATCAACCTTCCCCAACTCGGCTAACTCAGCTAACCTGTCTTGCCGATAGTCAAGTCCTTCCTTTAAATATTTCAGAGAAATTAAGGGTAGAACGATAACGATGATTAACAACGTTATCATCGATGCAAGAATTCGTCTCCTTTTTTTTCGACGTTCTTCCATTCTTAATTAATCAAAAAAAAAGGATAAAAACGTTTCGCAGATTCCTCAGATAAATCTCATTCTTAATGATGATCGTCATCGTGTTCATGATCGCCTTCATGGTGCATTTCGCCGTCGTGATGTTCGGAAGTTGGTACCGTAAGTTCTACTTGCGTCGAGTCAGAATCGCGGCGGTCCATCCAATAGTCGCCATCCCAGAGGAACGCTATTACACCCCAAACGAGTAAAAACCCTGGTAATAAAACGGTCCGAACCAGTCCTTTTACCTCATATTTCATGTGCATGAATTCATAAATAATGAGGTAGGCTTTGACAACACTCATAAGGATCATAACACCGCCAACAAGCCAACCTGGGAATTCAATGCTTTCCACGATATATCCCTTTCCAAGAAGGGCAAATGCAACCTCGCAGATTGTAATTGCACCTAAAATCAATATCGTTTTTAAGAATATTCTTTTTCCTTCTTCGTATGATAAAGCCATAGCTTCTTATTTAAATTTAAATCTATAAGAGATAAAATACCAGAAATACAAATACCCATACCAAGTCGACAAAGTGCCAATAAAGCCCGATTTTCTCGACCATTTCATAGCCATTCTTCCGTTTAATATATAATCCACTCATCACGTTGAGCATAATAATCAATAGAAACACTACTCCCGAAAAAACGTGAAAGCCATGAAAACCAGTAATAAAAAAGAAAAGTGCGCCAAACGCCTTAGGGCCAAAAACTTGCTGTTTTTCAATACCCGTTTCTGTTCTGTATTTCAATGGATGCCAGGCCCCATTATGCTTGTGAATCAGATATGAGTCCCCTGCCTCAAATGTGTCTCCTGCCTTGATATCGTGTCCGTCTCCATCTAAATACGTTCCACTTTCGGTATGTGTACCAAACGGATTTGTATAAATAGACATATGCTCTTTGGCAATTAACGTTGTCCACTCCCATGCCTGGCAACCCAGAAATCCCAGTCCGCCAACGATTGTAAGGGCCATCCATTTGACAACACCGCTTTTATTTTCGCGATGTCCCTCTCCCACAGCTCGTACCATGGTATATGAACTAAAAAGCAAGACAAACGTCATGATCGTTACAAAAATCAGAGGTGCGTGGTGTATGCCGCCAGGCAGCGAGCTAAATACAAAATCCGGAACGGGCCATGTCGGTGTACTAAACCTGAGTGCCCCATAGGCAATCAGGAATCCCGCGAAAGTAAAGGCATCTGATACGAGGAAGTACCACATCATCAATTTTCCATAACTCGCCTTAAACGGTTGGACACCTCCACCCCATTGACTTTCATTACCTACATGTGCTGTATCTCCAGCCATAAGTTTTTCTTTTTATCGAAACACTAAAAAAAATAATAACAAATAAATCCAAAGAATATCAACAAAGTGCCAATAATGTAGCACCATTTTAAATCTGTTCTTTCGTTCATCACTCACAAAAAACGGTAATGACATGGCATGATAAATAGCCATTAAAATGGCCATTATACCACCGACAACATGTGCCACATGTAATCCACTAATCGCATATATAAATGAGCCCGCCGGATTACCATTAAGCGGTACACCAATCTCATACAACTGTTGCCAGCCCCAATATTGTGTTAGGCAAAATAGTAATCCAAGACCTAATGCAATGAATAACCATAATTTGTACACATGCTCTTTATGTGCATTGTAGGCGCGGTACGAGAGTTCCAGGGCCATGCTCGATATAAGAATAACTACTGTGCTAATAAAGAACATGTTTGGTAGTTTGAACTCCAGCCAGTTACCCGCACTTCTGCGCACGATATAAGCACTTG
This sequence comes from Saprospiraceae bacterium, assembly GCA_028279185.1. Lineage (GTDB taxonomy): Bacteria > Bacteroidota > Bacteroidia > Chitinophagales > Saprospiraceae > JANQSS01. Next base: position 16,117 of record JANQSS010000325.1, read on the forward strand.
TCAAAGCCACAAACATCATTGTTATACTACCGAGACCAATCCATAATCCGAATTTCTTGGATTGTAAAGCATGCTTTTTATCTGTAGTAGCTACCATCATACAATGATTGTATCTATTAATAAAATAATCAAGGTGATGGGCAGATAAGCAAATGAAGCAAACATCAACTTTCTCGCTCTGATTCGTATTGGCGATCTAAATAATTTATATCCCAAAAAGGCATACCAGCATGTGGCAATTATGACTCCAGCTGCTGCCAACCATGAAATATCACTGAATAAAACCCCTAAAATAATTACGGGTATAATGAACAAGGCCTGAATAGCGCTATGTATACCAATCTCCGGTTTTAATCTATTTTCAACATTCGGAAGTAATTTAAATCCAGCTCGTGTATAATCTTCATGCCCCAACCAAGCGATGGCCCAAAAATGAGGTAGTTGCCAGAAAAATTGCAACCCGAACAATACGAGTCCCAAAACGGTCATTTCCCCTTGACCGATTATCGCTCCAATTAGCATAGGTAAAGCGCCTGGAATTGCTCCAACGAATACAGCAGCTGGTCCGAATCGTTTCATAGGCGTATAAATAAAGGCATATAAAACCAAAGAAAGCATACCAAGAAATCCTGCTAATGGTTGCAAAATTGTAAGTAGTATCGTTCCGACGAGTGCCGACAACCCAGCTATAAGAACAGCCGAAGATACCGTCATGCGGTTCGACGCCACAGGGCGCCCTTTGGTGCGGTCCATAAGAGCATCGTAATCTCGTTCAAGTACCTGATTAAGTGCATTTGCAGCACCGGTCACTAATAATCCACCAATAATAAGTAGTATGGCGCTTACGATTTGAAATGTAGGGGCTGCAATAGCGTAAGCCATAACGCTACTAAATACAACTGTAATCGAAAGCTTGAACTTGAATAGCAAGCCTATTTCACCCCACCAATTTACTTTATTGGCTGTTGTAGTTTTCGATATGGTATGATTCGCATTCAAGATACTTAAATCAAGTTGTTTTAGTGATCGTCATATTCTTTTTCCCAATCCTCGACTGGTTGAATTTGTGAAATAAATTCTTCTCCGCCTTTTCCGTAGTCGTACGACCACCGGTGGACAGCAGGTAATTTATCTGGCCAGTTTCCATGACCTGGTACGATTGGCGTTGTCCACTCCAACGTTGTAGCACCCCAAGGATTTTTGACACGTTGTTTTTTCCCTTTCCAGATACTATAAAAGAAGTTCGCTACAAAAAATAACTGCGCAACAAAAACGACAATAGCAGCAATTGTGATAAATTTATTCATTTCGGCGAACTGTGAAAACGTATCGAAATTTGAAAAGCTATAGTAGCGTCGAGGAACACCTGCTATACCGATGTAGTGCATGGGCCAGAAGATAGCGTAAGCCCCAATCATCGTTATCCAAAAGTGAATTTTTCCTACTGTCTCATTCATAAACCGCCCATACATCTTAGGAAACCAATGATAAATTCCGGCAAACATGCCAAAAAAGGCAGCAATACCCATCACAATATGAAAGTGTGCTACAACAAAGTAGGTATCGTGCATCTGAATATCAATAGCCGAATTACCTAAGAATATTCCGGTCAACCCACCAGAAATAAATAGTGAGACAAATCCAATCGCAAAAAGAGAGGCCGAATTGAACCGCACATTTCCTTTATATAGGGTAGCAATCCAGTTAAACACTTTGACAGCCGAAGGAACAGCTATTACAAGTGTAAATAGTGTAAAGATCATACTAATGAATGGATTAATTCCAGACATAAACATATGATGAGCCCAAACCAGGAACGATAAAAAGGCAATCGCCAAAATGGAGAACACCATGGCCCGATATCCGAAAATTGGTTTTCTGGAATGCACAGATAATACTTCTGACACGATTCCCATTGCAGGAAGAATAATAATGTAAACCTCCGGATGGCCTAAGAACCAAAATAAGTGCTGATATAATATTGGGCTTCCTCCAACATGGTCGAGCGCTTGCCCACCGATAAATATTTCACTTAAATAAAAACTCGTATCCAACATTCTGTCGAACATCAGTAAGAAAAATCCTGAAACAAGCACAGGGAATGATAATATTCCAATAATCGCAGTAATTAAAAATGCCCAAATGGTTAAGGGCAAACGCCACATGGTCATTCCTTTAGTTCGCAGATTTAACACGGTGGTGACATAGTTAATACCGCCTAATAGAACCGAAACCACAAAAAACACGAGGCTCAATAGCCAAAGATCCATCCCTACTCCGGACCCTGATGATGCCTGACTTAATGCGCTTAAGGGCGGATAAGCAACCCACCCACCTGAAAATGGTCCTGTGCTAACGAACAGCGACAAGAACATGACGAGTCCGGCTAAGAAGAAAAACCAATAGGATAGCATATTCAAAAATGGGGATGCCATATCCCGAGTCCCAACTTGCAGCGGAATAAGCAGATTACTAAACGTACCACTCAATCCAGCAGTCAAAACAAAAAAGACAATAATGGTTCCGTGCATTGTCACAAGTGCATAGTAGAATTCTTGTGAAAGAATACCTATCCCTGCATCATTAACTTCAATCCACTTTCCCAAAATTGGTTGCAACCATGCCATGTCCGATTCCGGAAATCCAAGTTGCAACCTGAAGATCACGGACATGGCAGCGCCGATGAAAGCCCAGAACATACCCGTAATCAGAAATTGTTTTGCAATAATTTTGTGATCCATGCTGAAGACGTATGTCATCAGAAAATTGGACTGATACTTATCACCTTCATGATGATCATGAAAATGATCATCAACACCGTATTCTTCAATTAATACGTCAGCTGCATCTTTGATTTCTGTTGTATGTGCCATGCCTTTTATTATTTAGAAATGATACGCATTTCAGTTCTTCGATTTTGTTGTCGTCCGTCCTCGGTGTCGTTGTCAGCGATCGGTTCATTCTGGCCATATCCATTTGCCGTAAGTCGTGCCGCATCCACTTGTTTACTGATTAAATAATCTCGTGCCGCATTTGCCCGAGCTTCAGACAATGTTTGATTTGCTTCTGCGTCTCCTGTATTATCGGTATGTCCTGCTAATTCTATGGTCAAGCTTGGGTATTTATTCAATGCCCCAATTATATTTTGCAATTCATACTTTGAATTCTCCGTCAGTCGCGCTGAACCCGTTTCAAAGAATAAATGTTTTAGTACGAGAATGTCATCTGCCACATCTTCGGAGGCAATAGCCGCTTCCAATTCAGTATTAAACTCTACTACCCGATCCTCAATTTCTATATTGAGTAATTCACCAATTCGCGTATCCTCATCTGAATTGCGTATGGTCGTCATATAGAATGATTTTTGTTCCGAAAGCCACTTTTCATATTCATCTTCTTCCACAATCTTGACGATGTAGCGCATACTGAAATGTCCTTTTCCGCATAGTTCAGCACAGGCTAATTCATATTCAAATGTTTCCCATTTTTGAGGACCATCGGGCTCCGATGCATCTGCCGGAAGTTGATACTCTGGATAATTTCGCAATCGTTGGCGATACTCCTGAGTTGTTATCGTAGGTGTGAAAACAAAATAAGTGGGCATTCCAGGAACAGCATCCATTTTTACTCTAAAGTGTGGTAGGTCAAAATTGTGCAATACATCGCGAGATGTGATTTTGACTCGAACTTTTTTGTTAACCGGCAAAACAATTTCCGTTGGCATCATGTCGTCGAGGTTGGCATCATCAGACCACACTTGTCCGAGCGGATTGAGATTGGTTATTTTTCTAAAATTCCGTTCTCCCAGTTTTTTATCCGGCCCAGGATATCGAACGAACCAAAGAAATTGTGATCCAGTTGCTTCGATTTCCAAATGATCTTCATCTGGCCCAACGTCGGCCATGACTGTATTCCATACATTTAATCCAAAAGCTACTAAAACCGTCATGGCCACAGCTGGTATTGCCGTCCAAATAATTTCCAATTTATTATCATGCGGCATAAAAGCGGCTTTTACACCAGCTCTCCCTCTATATTTATACGCATACCAGAAAAGTGCTATATGCGTAAGAACAAAGACGATTCCTGTTATAACTAATGTTACATTAAACAATTGATCCTGGCTCACGCCATTTTCAGAAGCAGAAACGTGCGGGCCATAACCTAGCATGTAGTTCTTGTAGTAATAGGCGGATGCGGCCGATAGAATTAAAAATGCGACCATAAATATCATACCCAATCGACTATTCCAGTAATTACTGGTAAACTCGACATCTTTTTCGCCGCGAATTTCTCCGGCCAATTCGGTTATTTTACCGATTTGAATCACCACGGTGATCAGAAGAACTAGGCAAAGTATAATGATGAATAATGTCATGATTTCTTTCTGGTTTTTAAATCAAAATTGATTAAACGTGGTGATGTAAACTTTCTTCGTAATAAGGATCTTTCTTCGGTTCCATATTTGCATTGCGTAGTGCTCTATAACTAAAAAACAAAAAGAATCCTAAGAATCCAATAAATGTTCCCAATTCTAAAAATCCTGGACCGGCAAATCCGCCTACTGCCTCAGCCGCATGGTGCGCATGTTCGGTTGCACTATGTCCATCATGGCTGTGTCCGGCGAGCGCGTGAGTCGTGTGCAAAATTCCGGGTTTAAGCATGAGGAAATAATCCAGCCAGTGGCCAAATACTAACATGGCCGAAACGAATATGAGTGTTCCATATTTTCGTTTTGTATCATTTCTCAATAAGACAAGAAATGGTAGGACGAAATTGATCAATAAATTACCCCAGAATAAAACAGGGTATTTATCAAGCCTTTCTTTAAAGTAAACCGTTTCTTCACCTACATTGGCATACCAGATTAACATGTATTGACTAAACCACATATAGGTCCAGAAAATACTGAATGCAAACATGTACTTTCCTAAATCATGCAGGTGTTCAAGTGTTACATTTTGATAGTAGCCTTTGGCTTTTAGATAAATGAGGGTCATTATGGTTAATGCAACCATGGCTATAAGGCCACTTACACAGCTGTACCATGCGAAAAGCGTGCTGTACCAATGTGCATCAACTGACATGACCCAAAGCCAAATGGCTGCAGCACTGGTAAAGCCACCAAATATGAGAAGAAAGGCTGCAAAGACGCGCATTTTACGGTGGTATTTGTAGTCCATTGTTCCATGCAAATCCTCTTGCACAGATAAACTTCGCAGTCTTCGGGAAATGAAATACCAAATTCCACCAAACAGCAACGTTGCCATGAAATACCATCTATAATTTAAGAATGGAGATTTTCCCTCTAATATTTTATCTTCTGCCACCGATGCAGGATCCGCCCAGTGGTAGAGGTGGCTCCAACCTAGCATGCCACTCAAGCCAACAAAGGCTATCAACAATAGCCCGGGTAATAGAAATAAGGAATACGCCTCCCAAAGTCTTTTGAATTGTGTGTACCAACCAGACAAGGCAACGATATTGCAGCAATAAAAAAACAGGGCCATAAAAGCCACCACAGTAAAAAAGATCGAATTGTGTAATAAATTACTCCAAAACCGCTCTTGCAATTCGCCATCAAACACAAAATAGGTTAGACCCAAGGAAAGCAGGCCCACTCCCATCATAGCAAATAGTAGTGTATTTAATTTGGTCGGTATTTCGAATTGTTTCATATTAATTCTTCAAGAAATTCTAATATTATTTTAATGGTGTCCTCCATCCGTATCATGACCTTCGTGTCCATGACCGTGATGTCCTTCTGCGTCATTTTCGTCGCTGTCTGCATGATGATGTTGACCATCGGCATCAGCATGTGCATGTGTCTTATTATGAGCTTGTTTCCAGGCAGCAAGAGGAAGTGCAACAGAAGTTAGTGTATTTTCCTCCTCGTTGTAAGCCAATTTCTTTTCTTTTGCTTGAAGGCTTCTTACATAGTGAATGACTTGCCAACGTTCCTCATAAGAAAGTTTATCGGCATAGCCACCCATGACATTTTTACCATAGATCAAAGCATGATACAATTGGCCATTACTGGCGTTAATAAAATCATCCGATGTTAAGATGGCAGGTTGAGCTGGATAAACGGCATTTGGGTTTTTTTCTGATACAAGATAGCCTTCGCCGTCACCCTTTGATCCGTGACAAATTGCACAGTTAATTTCGTACAGGTTTTTTCCTCTTGCTAATCCTTCGGTTGTTATAGGATATGGGTTTGAAATAATTTCTGCCGAGGCACGTGTACGTTCCTCTTCTGTGTCTTCATAATGATAAGGCACAGCGCCATTCATCGCTATACCCTGCATAGCACCAGCCCGGACATCATCCCCAGCAGCAATTCCAGCATGACCTCGCGCAATCGTGTTTGCAACTGGTTTTCGCGGTTGAGCAAATTTGTAGTAGTCTTCCTCACTTCCCCATGTGTTGTAATAATAGTAGTCGTATAAATTTGCCTCGTAGGCTACGGAATGGGCCATGTCGGGCATATATTCTGTTCCAGGGTAATCACCTTCAGGTCCTGCACATCCATAAACGATAAAAACAAATAATACTGGAATGATATAATTTTTAATTTTCTTCATATCCTCTGTTTCAAATTGTTTTTTGATTCACTTCTGTCGCTCCTGTCGATGAAAAGAAATTATTCACCGCTTCGTGATTCGTGTGGCTTGCATCAAATGCTATGCAAAATTTATTATCTGTAATACGCTTATCGATAATTGGATTTTCAACGCCTGGTCCAAGTCCGCATATCGTATAAAATGTGACAACCATCCCTACACTGGCAAATAATACAGTCAACTCAAACGTGATAGGAATAAAAGATGGAACGGGCCAGTATGGTTTACCACCATATATAACTTGCCAATCAAATCCTAATGACCATGTCATAAACAGGAAGGCTACCAGCGTGCCTGTAAGTCCGAAGAAAAATCCGGCAACATGCAAGCGAGATTCAGACAGACCTAACAATGGATCCAGACCATGCACAGGAAAAGGTGACAATACATCCATGATTTCCAGGTGTTGACTATTGGCTTCTTTTACAGCAGCCAACAAGTCCGTTTCATCGTCATATAGGCCGTAAATAATATTTGTACCCGTATTACTCATGTTATTTTAATTAGGCGTCAGACGCTTCGTTAGCAAATTGTTTTTCGTGGTGGTATTTCTCAAATTTTTCCGTGTATTGATCACCTGATGATTTCAATATTGACTTCACCTCAGCAATTGCCACCACCGGAGCAACACGAACGAAAATTAAGAATAGAGTAAAAAATAATCCGAGCGAACCCAAAAACAAACCAACCTCAACCCATGTCGGATAATACATACTCCAACTCGATGGTAAATAATCACGTGCCAAAGTCGTTGCAATAATGACAAAGCGTTCGTACCACATTCCGATATTTACGAAAATGGACATGATAAATGTTACCGTAACATTTCGACGCATCTTACGTGACCAGAAAATCTGTGGTGATAATAAATTGCAGGACATCATGGCAAAATACGTGTACCAATAAGGTCCAGTGGCCCGATTAAAAAAGGCAAATTGTTCGTAAGGATATTGCGAATACCAGGAAATAAACAATTCCGTTAAATATGCAACTCCAACAATTGTTCCTGTCAATAATATTACCTTATTCATCGACTCAATATGCTCCAGTGTGATGTAGTCTTTTAGGTTTAATACTTTTCGCGTAATTATCATCAAAGTTTGCACCATGGCAAAACCAGAAAATATTGCACCGGCCACGAAGTAAGGGGGAAATATAGTCGTATGCCAACCGGGTATAACGGAAGTCGCAAAATCAAAACTTACAATTGTGTGAACAGAAAGTACGAGCGGTGTAGCAAGACCAGCCAATATCAGGGAGAGTGATTCCCATCGTTGCCAATGTTTAGCAGATCCAGTCCAACCAAACGAAGCGATACCGTATAGCTTTTTTCGAATGCCTTTAGCCCTGTCACGCACTGTAGCTAGATCAGGTACAAGTCCCGTGTACCAAAAGAGCAATGAAACGGTGAAATATGTACTGATCGCAAAAACATCCCATAATAGTGGTGAATTAAAGTTCACCCAAAGCGGTCCTCGGGTGTTCGGATATGGAAAAATGAAGAAGGCCAACCAAATTCGTCCCATGTGAATGAGGGGAAACTGACCAGCACAGATAACCGCAAAAATCGTCATGGCTTCGGCCGCACGATTCACCCCTGTACGCCATTTTTGTCGAAAAAGGAGTAGAATGGCAGAGATTAACGTTCCGGCATGTCCAATACCAACCCACCAAACGAAGTTGGTGATATCCCAGCCCCATCCAATCGTCCGATTCAAGTTCCATGACCCGATTCCCTTCCACACTGTATAGAACACGCAGAATAGGTAGACAGCGAGAAAGGTTACGGCCAATGCAAAAGCAACAACCCAAGCAAAGGACGGCGTGCGCTCAGTTGGACGGCATATGTCCTCAGTAATTTGTGCATACGTCTTACGACCAGTAATTAGTGGATTCCGTATAGGAGATGAAATTGCACCCATTGTTTAGTTTTGTTTTCTGCGAAGCATAAAGCTTTATGCTATGCGTCCAATTCGTTTATTTTGTTATTTCTATTCGTCACTTTCATTCGATAACCTACCGCTGATCTGACGTTTGTCTCTTCCAGTACATAGTAATTGAGTGGATGCTTTTCAAGCTTTGCCACTTCTGTATCTTTATTATTAATGTCGCCAAATACGATGGCACCTGTAGGACAAGCCGTTGCACAGGCAGTAGTCACGTCACCATCAACTAGTGCTCGGTTTTCTGATTTGGCCAATAACTTACCTTGCTGAATTTTCTGAATGCAAAAACTGCATTTTTCTATTACCCCTCTAGTTCGAACTGTCACATCTGGATTTAGCACCATGCGCGTAAGGTTTTCCGCATAAAATGGCGTTTCCGGATCGTTGCCGAAAGGATCATTTTCGTTTGCTCCGAATAGGTCAGCCGCCGTATAATCCAGCCAATTGAACCGGCGCACTTTGAATGGACAGTTATTAGCACAATAACGTGTTCCAATGCATCGATTGTAGGTCATGTGATTTAGTCCCTCCGAACTGTGTTGTGTTGCACCCACTGGACAGACATTTTCACAAGGCGCATTGTCACAGTGCTGACACATCATCGGTTGATAGGCGGTATTAGGGCTTTCAATATCTCCAAAGAAGTAGCGATCAATGCGCATCCAAGTCATTTCGTGATGCACCTTGACTTGCTCTTTACCGACAACCGGAACATTATTTTCGGCTATACAAGCCACTTGGCAGGCACCACATCCAATACATGAGCTTAGGTCAACGTTCATTTCCCATTTATGCCCGTTATCATAGAGATGATCATGCCCTTCGTAGATTGTCTGCTCATTCAAGTGATGCGCGTGCTCTCTTTTGTGATGCAGATCGTCGGCTGCGCTTTCAAGTTCGTCTATATTAGCATGATATAAGATCGATCGATCCGTAAGGGCACCTTGATAACCAGTCGCAATAGCAGATATACTCTGCTCATCAACATTAAGGGTTACGCCTTCAGCATTCTTATCCTTTATTCCGAACGTGTGGTGATACTGTACGGATGCAATCGCATCGCTTTCTCCGACGCTATTTCCGAATGACAGTGGAGCGTAATATTGCGTATAACCATCATCATCGGTTGACATTAAATCAAATACATTGATTCCGACATTAGAAGCAACAGCTCCTGAGTTTTTTCGACCGTAACCCAATGCCATTCCATGGGCACCGTCCACAACACCAAACTGATCGACAACCGGTGCGTTCATAGTCTTACCAGCGATAGTAACTTCAACAACGTCTCCGGTTGACCAACCATTCATACCAGAAATCGTTCGTTTTCCATCCCAACTGACCGGTATGGTCACAAAGTTGTCCCAAACGGTTCGGTAAATCGGGTCAGGCATTTCCTGTAACCAAGGGTTAGAGGCATATTGACCTGCTCCTATATTGACAGTTTCATAAAATTTAACTTCTCGCTCCGAAGTATTTCTACTTGCAAATGATCTTACGGCGGCTCCTACGTCAACTGTACCAAGAACCATCGGACCACCTGAACTGCCATTAGCAAATCCATCAGACAAGGACTGTTCCCAGAATTTCTGACCACCTCGCTCATTCCATGAATTTCGAAGCATGGCATAATCCATCCGCTCTTCTTTAGGATCTACCAAGTTATCAGATAATGCGGCCAAGATTACTTCACGTGCTCTACTGTTATGTAATGGAGAAATAACGGGTTGAATAAGAGATAATTCACCGGCGTACGCTTCAGCATCACCCCAACTCTCAAGGTTGTGATGGATTGGACAAATGTAGCTGCATAGTGTAGACGTGTCATTTGGTCTTGTTGTTAATGCAACGGAAGTCACATTGCCGTTGAGCACTTCGGCCAATTTCGCTCCATTAGGTGTGTCGTAGACAGGATTGGCGTCATCCATGAAGATAACAACATCGGCGGCTCCCTTTTCTATGTCATTGATCGCCTTACCCAAAGCGATGTCATCTCCCTGACGCAAGTAACATGCCCTGTCTGTGGTGATTGTTGATCCAAAATTTCCTAACAACCGATTCAGTTCAATGGTCAAAAGCTGCTCACCAAGATTATTTGCGCCGTTCACGACGAGCGTATGCCTTCCGTTTCTGGAGGAATTCCAAAGATCGTCAGCCATGTGATTCAGCTTGGCGATAACTTTATCGCTCAGCCCAGCACTGTACGAGGCATTACTACCTCCGGTTTTCGAGGCCACTCTATTATATATAGTTACCAAAGCCGCGGCCGATTGCGATGGTTTCACTACGACGCGATTGTCGGCATTTGACCCTGTCAAAGTCATCGCACTTTCTACTGCATAGAGACGACTGATTTCTTTTTGGTTGGTTCCTTTAACTTTTCGACCTTTTATGAAGTCAGCAGCATATTCTATTGGCGAAATCCACGTCCCGAGAAAATCTGCATCAAGACTTAAGATGACATTGGCTTTGTCAAAGTGATATGATGGCAGTGCGCGAGTACCGAAAGCACTTTTATGCGCATCGAGCATCGCTGAAGAACTCACGGCATCATATACCACATGCTCAGCATTGCTATAAGTTTGAATAAAGTCAGCAATAGATTTTTTCGTAAATGGACTTACTATTGTATTGGAAATCAGCTTAATACCTCTTGCTGATTTTAGCTTTGCTTTAATTTCATTTGTTACGGCAGACCAGTCCGAATTTTGGCCGTCTTTCATGGGGTGTGCATAACGATTTGAATCGTACAGGTCAAGTACGCTGGCCTGGGCCCGAGCTGATGTTCCGCCTTTGGTGAAAGACGATAGTTTATTTCCTTCGATCTTGATAGGTCGGCCTTCTCTCGTCTTTACGAGTACCGGGCAAACATCTCCGCCTCTAACAATGGTTGATGCATAGTATGTCGGAACACCCGGAACAATGGCATCAGGTTTTGTCATGTATGGAATTGCCCGTCGAATCGGCGCCTCGCAGGCCGCTGCCACTGTAGCCGCGCCCAAACTAAAACCCATCATCTTCAAAAAATCTCTCCGTTTTGCTGGTGTTGCCAGCAATTTGGATTTTTCGTCTGACAACTCTTGAGCTACGGGAAGATCAAAGAACTTCGAGCTCTCGACTTCAACAAACTCCGTATCTCCTACCAAGTCTGCTTTTCCCACCCAAACATTTTTCGATTTATCTTGCATGTTATGCTGATTGTTCTTTTTTAATAATGGCATTTCTGACACTCCAGACCACCTATGTCTTCAACCGTAATTTTGGACATCTCTCCACTCTCCAATGCATCGTGATATTTCTTGTACGTATTTACGTAGTACTCATTTCCATTTTGAAAGCCTTTGACTTCCGTCTGACGGTGACAGTTGATACACCACCCCATAGACAAAGGAGAGTGCTGCGATAAGACTTCCATTTCTTCAACCTTTCCGTGGCATGCCTGACATTCTATTTCCCCAGCGGTTACATGCTGTGCGTGGTTGAAGTAAACGTGATCCGGTAAATTGTGAATTCGTACCCATTCAATCGGACCGGGAATTTGAGGTTTGAGGTCCGATGTGAGGCTTTTTTTCAAGTTGGTCCATTGCTCTTCAACTAGTTCACGGCCTCGATAATCCAGCAGTTTAGCACCTTCTTTCTCAATTTCCTTTGCGTCAAATCCCTGCTCTTCTAAGTAAGTTCTGGCTATCCACTTTGTATACAGCTTTTGAATATCTTCTTCCGGCATCGATTCGTAATTCTCGATGTACTTGTCCGTAAGTGGATTGAAGCCTGTTGAGGCAAAGATTTTAGTTAATTCTGCTGTACCATATTTCGAACCTTTCTTGATCGCCTTATGGCAATTCATGCAGGTATTCGTAGCCGGAATAATACTGTGTTTACTTCTGCGTGCTCCATCATGACAATACTGACAATCGATTTGCTGCAGACCAGCATGTGTCGCATGCGAAAACTTAATAGGTTGTTCTGGAGCATATCCCTGCTGGCGACCCACTTCGATTGCGGAATTCACCGTACGATAGCCGAGGAAAACAACCAATCCAAAAAGCAATAATCCTATAATGGTTTTTGATCCGAGGACATCGAGCATGCTGACCGGTTTTGCATCCGTGTTGTCATCCTCTTTCGCCTGCACGACATTTTTCAATGTACCCATGATTTGGGCAAGAATGAGAGCTAATATGGCGAGACCCGCGATCAGCCACCAAAAAATAGCATTACTAGACTTCGTCGCGACTTCATCTTTCGGCCCATCTTCTCCGCCACCACCTGCAGGGTTGTCGACCTGAAACTGAACATAGGCCAAAATTGACTCGATATTTTCGTCTGTCAGATCCGTATTTGCGTTCATGAGCACCTTGTCCCATTCGGCATACACTTCATTCGCGCGTGGGTGACCTGTTGAAATAAGCGCTTGCGAATTTCGTACCCACTCATATAAATCTTCGCGCGGATAATCTGCCCATCGTTCCTCAACACCTGCAAGCGCCGGACCAGTAAGTTTGTCCACCATGTTCTTATTGTGGCACTGGGCGCACTTAGCCTTAAAGAGTTGTTTCCCCTCGTCAACGTTCGGCTGAGTATACGCTGTCGTACTCAGCAAGAATAATGCAATGGAAAAAAGGAAAAATATGCCAGATCGCAAGCGGTACATATGGTAATGGTCTTTTACGGCCAGGTAATAAAAAAAACGTTGTGAAATTACCAAGGCACTTTTGTCAAAATTGAGTCAGCAAATTTAATTCTATAACACATGAAGGCCAATAAAATACGAACCCTCATTACTATTTAGATTTTATCTAATTTAAGGAATTCTTAACAGTCTTACCCTCTTTCCACATTCCTTCGAATTAACTTATTATTCAATTTATAAAACTTTGTTAAACAGCCACTTTAGCACGAATATGCGGATGCGGTTCGTAATTAAGCAATTCGAAATCACTATATTGAAAATCGAAGATGGATTTGATGTTTGGGTTTATTTTCATGACGGGCAGCGGTTTGGGTGTCCGACTAAGTTGCTCATGTGCCTGTTCCATGTGATTTGAGTACAAATGAGCGTCACCAAAAGTGTGAACGAAGTCGCCGGGATTTAATCCACAGACCTGTGCCATCATCATCGTCAAGAGGGCGTATGATGCGATATTAAATGGAACCCCTAAAAAACAATCTGCTGATCGTTGATACAATTGGCAACTCAGTTTTCCGTCAGCCACGTAAAATTGAAATAGGCAATGACAAGGACTGAGTGCCATATCCTTGAGATCACCCACATTCCAAGCGTTGACCAGGATTCGCCTTGAGTCCGGATTATTTTTAATCAAGTCTATCGCCTGCGAAATTTGGTCAATCACCTCACCTTTTGTGCTCGTCCAACTTCGCCATTGTTTCCCATATACCGGACCCAGATCACCGTTCGCATCGGCCCACTCGTTCCATATCCGAACACCATTTTCCTGCAAATAGCGCACATTGGTATCGCCTTTAAGAAACCAGAGCAGTTCATAGATGATTGACTTCACATGCAATTTTTTAGTGGTTACCATTGGAAAACCCTCGGAGAGGTCGAATCGCATTTGATAACCGAAGACACTTTTGGTTCCTGTACCCGTCCGGTCGGTCTTTGTGATACCATGATCCAGAACATGTTGCAGAAGTTCGTGGTATGCTCGCATCTAAAAAGTATATATATTTTTTTTGTTAATGTAACAAAGGTACATACTAGGCTGGGAATTTTTATGTGAAATAAAACTACGAATGAAGTATCTATTTTTCCGAGTCGTTCTATGCTATTTTTATTGTATGATGTTCATAACAGATAAGTGTAGGAATGGCAAGCTTTCTGTACTTTCACCAAAAAAGAAAATTGTATAAATCATTACGCGCTTGCATTGATGAATTGGACCAAACCGGCCAATTATTGCGTATTACCGAGGAGGTAGACCCTAACTTGGAAATGGCCGAAATTCATCGTCAAGTGTACGACCAAAAAGGCCCTGCGATTTACTTCGCAAACATAAAGGGCAGCCCATTCCCTGCAGTGAGCAATTTGTATGGTACCTGGGAGCGTACACAGTTTTTGTTTCGAAAAACACTCCCTGCTGTTCGTGATGTCACGCAATTGAAAATAAATCCAGAGGGTTTGTTAAAAAAACCGTGGAAAGCGCCAGGGCTTGGAATTAAAGCGCTAAAAGCCTTACCTAAAAAAACATCATCACTACCCTCTCTATATAGTGAAACAAGTATTGATAAATTGCCAGGAGTTGTTTCCTGGCCTGATGACGGAGGAGGCTTCGTTACATTACCCCAGGTATTAACCCTGCCACCCGGATCGAAGAATATCATGCAATCGAATATTGGGATGTATCGAATTCAATTGTCTGGAAATGATTACAACTTGAATAAGGAAGTCGGCCTTCATTATCAATTGCACCGCGGAATCGGTGTACATCATAAGGCATATTTACAATCAAACGAGCCATTCAAGGTCTCCATTTTTGTCGGAGGGCCGCCAAGTCATGCCGTTGCCGCGATCATGCCCCTTCCTGAAGGTATGTCAGAAACTACATTTATGGGAATGTTGGGCGGACGGAGATTTCGATATGGATGGAAAGATGGATATGTCATCTCGGGTGATGCCGATTTTATCATCACAGGAGAAGTGGATAAGGAAACATTAAAATTGGAAGGTCCATTCGGAGATCATCTTGGGTACTATAGTCTTGAGCATCTGTTTCCGTATATGAACGTGCATAAGGTGTGGCACAGAAAGGATCCGATTTGGCATTTCACTGTTGTTGGTCGACCGCCTCAGGAAGACTCTAATTTCGGGCGGCTTATTCATGAAATCGTGGATGACGTTACTCCTGTGGAATTCCCAGGTTTGCTCGACATAAATGCTGTTGATGCGGCTGGTGTGCACCCTTTATTATTAGCAATCGGCACTGAGCGCTATATGCCTTTTCGTGAACGCAAACCGGAGGAATTACTAACAATAGCAAATCATCTTCTTGGAAAAGGTCAGACATCGCTGGCAAAATTCCTTTTGATTTGTGACCGTGTTGACAAACCAGATTTAAAGGCTAAAAATATAGAAGATGTATTGAGCTATATTCTAGAACGATTCGACCCAAAGCGTGACTTACATTTTTACACAAATTGGACAATCGATACACTCGACTATTCTGGTGGTGAGTGGAATGCGGGATCAAAATTGGTACTCGCGGCTGCCGGCCCAAAACTCAGGAATTTGGGAAATCAATTAGAGACTAAAACAAAAAAAGCGATTCCATTTGATACACATATAGCGTTGAACGGTGTATTGGGCGTAACATTTCCTAACTTTCAGTCACGTGAAAAAAGTGAGCTGGAAATTCAATCACTCACCGAAACAATACAAAAATTGGAATTATCCAATTGGCCTCTAATTATTCTTTGTGACGATAGTGCATTTCTAGCGGAGTCGTTAAATAATTTTTTATGGGTAACCTTTACTCGAGCTAATCCTGCGACCGACATTTATGGTGTGGGAGTATTTACGAAAAATAAACATTGGGGATGCACTGGACCTGTTATAATAGACGCTCGCATCAAGCCCCATCACGCTCCCCCGCTGCTCGTAGATGAATCCGTTCAAAAGCAAGTCAAATCCAAATTGCAAAAATATTCGTTCTAAAAACATCAAAGTTTTAATCTATTTTATCTTTTCATGAATCCTCCCTTCCCAACATCATTTGTCCAACGATTAGCGGAGGAGATTGGCGAAAACTTCCAGGATATACTGAACGCGCTGGACCTTGAACCAATTAATGCAATCAGGTGGAACGATAAACTTCCGGCGGCAAACATCACAGAAGAAGTTCCATGGTGCTCGAACGCGACCTACCTCAATACGCGGTGGAATTATGCACAAGATCCCCTATTTCACGCTGGTGCATATTATCCTCAGGAACCATCATCGATGTCTCTTGAGGTTGTCTTTCGGAACATTACTAATCTGGGTAAAATCAACCGGGTGCTGGACCTTTGTGCAGCCCCAGGAGGTAAATCAACTCATCTTTCGAACTTGCTAGATGATAGCGCATTTCTTGTAAGTAATGAGATAGTTCCCAAGCGATATGCAGTATTAAATGAAAATGTACAAAAGTGGGGAAAGAAGAATGTGTTAACGACCAATTATCGACCGGATGTTCTCGCACAACTCGGTGCTATTTTTGATGTAATCTTATGCGACGCACCATGCAGCGGCGAAGGCTTATTTCGAAAACAGAAAAAATGGCGAAATGGTTGGACAGAAAAAAATTGTGCGATTTGCGCATCAAGACAAGAGCAAATTTTGAACAGAGCGGAACAACTACTTCGACCTGGTGGATTTTTAATATACTCAACATGTACCTTCAACTTTGCTGAGAATATAGATCAGCTAAATTATTTAAACCAAAACTTCAATTACAGCAGTGTTGAAATTCCAACGTTGCCGATATTCGGATTTGATGAAATCGAAAAAAAAGGTAACATTGGCTATGCAGCGTTACCACATAAAGTGAAGGGCGAGCCATTTTTCATCGCATGTATGCAAAAGCCAGGCAATCGCCAAGTCATAATGGCAAGAACGAGTCAGATTTTGTATCCCACAGAATTTAACGACGAATTCACTAATACGCCTATGCCTTATTCGTCCTCGGATAATAAACTATATGATTTCACTGGATCTATCATAGAATTCTTGGAGCACTGTAAAATTCATAAATTGCGTGCACAGTCATTTCCTATAGCGATTAAAAAAAATAGTAAGTTAATCCCACAGCATTTTGCGGCCATGACCTACAAAAACCTACCGGGATTTCCTTCAATTAACCTGGACAAGGAAGAGGCGCTGAAATACCTGCGTCATGAACAGATCAATACGGAACCCGAGCAGAAAGGATACCATGTCGTACGGCACAATAAAATCAACCTTGGCTGGCTCAATTTTGATGGACGGCGAACTATCAACAAGTACCCGATGAATTGGCGTTTGAGAAAGTAGTGAATTGGGTATGTTCATCCTTTTTTTGAGATATTTAGCGCTTGAATAGATAATACATGAGTAGCATTTTTCAACGGCTATACGACTTTTTTGAGAATAGAAAAAACCTCTTGTTCGGTCTGATGGTTGCGCTTATCGTCGCCTGTGTTTTCTTGATATCTCGAATAACACTAGAAGAAGATATCTCTAAAATAATGCCCTCCGACGAAGGAATATCTGCCATAAATGAAGTTTTTGAAAACTCGGACTTCACTGACCGATTGGTTATTCTGATTTCTGATAAAAACTTAGACTCAAATGACAGGCAGCCAATAAAGGATTATAGCGAGACATTTGCAAATAAAATAGCTGCCAACATCGATTCTTCCTTAATCAGGGATTTCATTCCTCAAGTCGATCAAGGTGCATTTCAATCTATTTTTGATGAGTTATTTAATCATATACCTCTTTTCTTAGAGGAAGAAGATTATGAAATCATTGCAGACAGGATTCAATCGGATTCCGTCAGAAATATTATTAAAGGGATCTATAAATCGCTCTTGGTTCCTGGCAGTGGTTTTATTAAAAAATATGCATTTCGGGATCCACTGGGCATGACGACCATGCCACTTGAACGGTTACAGGCATTTCGTTACGATGAGAATTTTATTATCGACGATGGTTATTTAATGACTAAGGATGGAAGGCATCTATTATTATTTATAAACCCTGCGGAGTCAAGTAAAGAAACTAAAAATAACAGTCGACTTATTCGTGAGTTGGATAATGTCATAGGTACGATGCCACAAAACAAATTCGCCATTTCATACTTTGGTGGAGTTGCAGTTGCGGTTGAGAATGCACACCAGATTAGACGTGATGTTACGTTAACAGTATCAGTTGCTGCCATAGCTTTGTTGAGTTTACTGTTTTTCTTTTTTAGGCGGCTATCTACTTTCTTTTTTCTTGTCATACCAACATTATTGGGTGGACTTTGTGCCTTGGCAATTTTGACTTTGTGCCGAGGCGAAGTATCGATCATATCGATTGGTATTGGCTCGGTTTTACTCGGCATAACGCTTGATTACTCGCTGCATGTTTTCACACATTACAGAAAAACCTCCAATACGCGACAAGGCTTATCCGATTTATCGACATCGATTCTCGTAAGTAGTATCACTACCGCCACGGCATTTTTATGTTTGTTTTTTATACGATCAGAAGCCCTTCACGACCTTGGATTTTTCGCAGCAGTCAGTGTTTTATTTTCTGCATTTTTTTCGTTGGTAGTCCTTCCTCATTTGTTACCAAAAAAACTCATCCGGAACACGTCAACGTTCATTGACAAATTAGCTGATTTTCGCACGCGTTATCCGCGATTCCTCTTTTTGGTTATTCTTGGAATGACCGTTTTTTTCAGTTGCTTTATCACCAATGTTTCATTCGAGGATGATTTGAATAAAGTCAACTACATGTCTGAAAAACTTACCGAGGCAGAAGTTAATTTGAGTGAGATTACCGACGTCGTAAAAAGAGGTGTGATGTTATTAACAAAGGGTAATTCGCTCGATGAAGCTTTGACCCGAGCGGAAAGTATAAAAGAAAGACTTACCACATTGCAACGAAATGAAAAAATAGCAGGTGTGGTAAGTGTCTCAGCTTTCTTACCTACTAAAATCGAACAAGACAAACGAATTGATCGATGGAATAAATTCTGGACAATCGAACGACGCAGTCAAACCATTGAGTTATTTGCGGATGCAGCTGCTGAAATGGGAATTAAGGCGCAAGCATTTCGGGGATTTGAGCGACAATTGAATAAAAGGTTTGCCTCCATTGACCTGGATCAGTTAGACGGACTCATAGATGTTGTCTTTGCCGAATTTATATCTGCTCGAAATTCATCATCGACCGTATTAACAATTGCACGTGTTAATGAAAATCAGATAAATACGGTGTACGATAATCTCAGTTCATATGAGGATGTACACATACTGGACAAGTCATATTTAATCAGCCGCTTTATAGATGTACTTAAGCGTGATTTCGACAAACTGGTATTGTGGTCATTAATTCTCATATTTTTTATTCTTCACGGTACATATGGTAGCTTTGAATTGGCTATTATCACCTTTTTACCAATAGCAATCAGTTGGATCTGGACATTGGGTATTATGCATTGGTTTGACCTTAAGTTTAATATCGTTAATATTATAATTACGAGTTTCATTTTTGGTCTTGGAATCGACTATAGTATTTTCATTATGCGCGGTCTTCTTCAGCGATATCAATTAGGCCAACAACATCTGGCTACTTACAAGACTTCCATTATTATGTCGGCGCTTACCACATTAATTGGTATCGGTGTAATGATCGTTGCAAAACACCCCGCTTTACGTTCTATTGCCTCCGTATCTGTCATAGGCATTTCGTCAGTCGTGATTCTAGCTTTCACAATTCAACCCTTATTATTTAGCTATCTGGTATATTCTCGTCGCCATGAAAAAAGATTATTTCCTCTAACAATACTGCGCATTTTGCGTACCATTATTTTTTACACTTTATTAATCATCGGCATACCCATATTGGCTATAGCCAGAGTCATCAGCACAGCTCTATTCCATCCCCTAATGAAAAAGCACGCTTTTATCGAACGCATTCGCTATCACTATGCCAAAATCGTGACTTTACCGATTCAGGGGTTTGCCTATCCGCAATTTCCTGCCCTTAAGGACAAACTGAAAATTGCCTATCACAATCCTGCTGAGTTGATGGTAATTCGATCGGGTCTGCCTAATGCAAACCTTGCGTTTTGGCCGGAAGAAAATCCTTCGTTGGTCAATTGGCTCTGTCGACCCTTTTTTCATATTTCCAATGTGCCTATTCCAAATAGCGTGTTTCTCAGTTTTACGAACGTGAGAAATAATTCAATGAAAAATATTGAATCGGTTGAAGACTGTCTAAATTGGAGACTACTCGATGGTGATAAAATAATGAGTCGCGATCATTGCTGGATTCGCGAGAATAAAACCATTATACAAGCTTATCCTCCAGTAAATAGTCCAGATAGTAAACCCTGTGAGGCTTCATTTTATCGACATCGTTTGTTCGATAACTATCGATACAAAGGTAGTGTATTATGGTTCTATATGTTGGTTAAGGTTCGTCTTGAAAAGTATTATGAAATATTTCATCGGCTAACTCCCAAAAAAGGACTTATCGTTGATATCGGGTGTGGCTACGGATTTATGTCCTATATGCTGCACTTATTATCCTCGGAAAGAGAGATAATTGGAATAGACTACGATGTTACTAAAATAAATACAGCCCGTCATGCACCGGAGCGTAACAATAGAATTAATTTCATTGCAACCGATTTACGTGATTTTAACATCCCTGAGGCTGACGCTTTCATCGTAGCGGATGTGTTTCATTATTTACCCAGAATCGATCAAAAACCTTTATTCGACGCACTCGTCTATGGGCTGAAGCCAGGAGGTGTAATAATCATAAGGGATGGTGATGCTGATATTGAGGCACGACATGGCAGCACGAAATGGACGGAAATATTTTCCACAGGTCTTGGGTTCAACAAGACAAAAAATCAATTGAATTTTATCTCGTCTTCTACATTAAAAAATTGGGCAAGTGACCACAAATTGATCATGGCTATCGAGGAAACATCGGACAAAACCTCTAATTCCATCTTTACCTTTCGGCGGCAATCACATTAATTCTTTTGTCCGATCGATCCAACGGTCTTTGTACATAAATGATCTTCAATGGTTTATGTATATAAAGAAAAAAATTTTTATTTTTGAGAATTCATGCGTTGGAAATGAATTACCTTAACATTAATTAAAAAAATAAATTACATGAAACAGTTTACTTTGCTACTTTTCGCAACACTATGTATATGGATAGTTGGGCCTAATCACATCGAAGCACAAGAATATGAAGAAGGCACAATGGTCTTAAATGCCGGATTAGGTATTGGTGGTTATGGAGCACTTGGATTCGGATCTGTTGGTTTCAGCGGAAGCCTGGAACGTGGAATAAGGGAAACCGGCGATTTTGGCGTCATCGGTGCTGGTGCATACGTTGGGTATAGAAGTGGAAATTATTCTTCTTTTGGCTTCACTTCAGATTGGAAACGTACCACTTTTGTTGTTGCTCCTAGAGCCACGTACCATTTTACGGTTATCGACATAGATGGTCTAGATGTGTATGCTGCGGTTCAAATCGATATAGTTTTTGGTAAGGACACCCACCCGAGTTCGAATATTAGCGACAATACATTTACAGACATTCATCCAACATTGGTTGGCGCGGCTCGATACTACTTCTCAGAAAATTTGGCTGCGTTCGCTGAACTGGGTGCAAATAGTTTAACGACAATTACCGGAGGTATTTCGTTAAGGTTTTAAGACCCATTTGGCAATAAGAATAATACGGGATTTCATGTCACAGTGAAATCCCGTATTTTTATTTAAACAATTTCAAATCAAACACATTGTCGTCATAGGAGGGGGCCCGGCAGGGGCCACTGTAGCCACCCTGTTAGCTAAACAGGGCCATACGGTTGGTATGTTCGTAAATGATCACCGGCCAGATTTAATTGTAGGCGAATCTCTTTTACCAGCAGTCATACCAATGCTTCGGACCTTGGGTGTAGAAGAAAGCGTAAAGAAACATTCGACATATAAACCCGGAGCAACAATTGTCCTAAGTCCAGACATGGAAGCGTCATTTAATTTTAGCCTCGCAAAAACCGATAATCAATACGCTTACAATGTTCCTCGAAATAAATTCGACGAAATTTTATTAAAAGCCGCTATTGATTCCGGCGTTGAAATATTTCATGCTGCCGGTGATATCCAAGAAGTAACCGATTTTGAAAACGTTCGCCTGTCTGATCGTGCAATCCGAGCCACCAATGATTACTTCGGAGGCGTAATAGACTTTATCATTGATGCTTCGGGTAGAAAAAGATTGTTTCAAAAGAAAATGGACTTACCGTCCACAGGAGGAGAGCGAAAGGACCTCGCTCTATTCGCGCACCACAAAGGAGTAAAACTTTCGTCCAAAGGTAACATTCATGTCGATCGACTGGAAAAAGGATGGGCTTGGCGAATTCCACTCCCTCAAAAAGTTTCGGTTGGTATTGTAACTTCTCCCGAACATTTAGTCAGTTATGGAAATGGCCGGATAGAGCAATATGAAAATTTCTTAAAGGATGACCCTTTTTTGAGGCCGTTGACCAGCAATTCAAATCGAATTTCTGACGTACTATCCTATACAAATTATCAATGGCAGTCTGAGAAATTATTTGGCAAAAATTGGGCATTAGTAGGGGATGCCGCTGGGTTTATAGATCCAGTGTTTTCAACTGGATTGTTTTTGGCTATGGATGGTGCATTTCGATTGGCAACAACTTTTAGCAGCGATATACATGCAACTTTAGAAAAGTATGAGCGCGAATGGTTGAATGAATTAATGGCTTGGACTTCAATAATTGACACCTGGTATGACGGCCGACTTCTTTCTTTATTTGAAATGGGGCAAAAGAGACGTAATACGGTTGTCGGAAAGTTAATAAACCGTCACGTCACGAAGCATGTGACGAGAATTTTTACTGGAGAAATTAATTACCGGAGTTATAGCCACAAACTCATGAATTTCATGACGTCCTACGCCATAAATTCGAAAGCATCAGAAGCTTTGCGTATCAGGTAAAAACAAAAAAAAAGCCGAGAATTAATTTTCCCGGGCTTTTGATTCGTCTATTATACGGAGGGCAGCTTTCAATATTGCTTCGTCCTCCAAGTGGACAATTCCACCTCGTGGCCCTGGTTGAACATGTCGATCGACGACATCTCCGGTTTCCAGTTTATTTGCACCGAAGTAATTTCTTACTGTTTGCTCAGATATGTTTAGTTCATTAGCAATACGGCTCACACTACCAGTAGGGAGCGTATGCTTTATCCGGCGCAA
This sequence comes from Saprospiraceae bacterium, assembly GCA_028279185.1. Lineage (GTDB taxonomy): Bacteria > Bacteroidota > Bacteroidia > Chitinophagales > Saprospiraceae > JANQSS01. The sequence continues at coordinate 39,687 of JANQSS010000325.1, forward strand.
TTCTTCCATGGTTATATTCATAATCGGAAATATGTTTGTTAGGAATAGATTGGAAATTTAGTAGTTTCAATTGATGTAACAAAATTTTGCAGAAGAAAATTTCATTAGAGTCTTTCTTTTTAAAATAGACGATGCTACCGCTTATTTTTGTTTCATCTCTCCGATTGTCAGTTATTTACATATTCACCATAGTACTTGTTCATTGAAGGGCAATCAAAGTAAAACCAACAATAGACCGAACCAATAGATTACTCCAAAAACTCCGACAAGGGCGTATAGTCGAGATTAAACGCATCAGCCACTGCCTTGTATACCACCTTACCGTCAATAACATTTAGTCCCAAACTAAGTGGCTTATTCTCTTGACAAGCTTTGCGCCATCCTTTGTTAGCCAGCTGAATGGCATAAGGTAATGTGGCATTGGTTAACGCAATCGTAGACGTATACGGAACAGCGCCTGGCATATTTGCCACACTGTAGTGAACGACATCGTCAATGATGTAAATAGGGTCTGCATGTGTTGTAGGTTTCGTCGTTTCAAAACATCCGCCCTGATCGACAGCGACATCGACCATAACGGTACCCGCTCGCATAGTTTTCAACATGTCTTTCGAAATAAGTGAAGGAGCTTTTGCTCCCGGTATAAGAACAGCACCAACAATAAGGTCGTGATCCTTAATCAATTCTCGAACGGTGTATTCATTGGAATACAATGTGCGAACGTTAGCTGGCATTACATCGGCCAAATATCGCAGTCTACTTAAATTAATATCAAGGATGGTCACCTGTGCACCAAGACCGGCTGCCATCTTTGCAGATTGTGTTCCGACAACACCTCCTCCTAAAATCAAGACTTTTGCCGGTGAAACACCAGGAACTCCTCCTAATAAAATACCTCGCCCCTTTTGCGGTTTCTCTAAATATTTAGCACCCTCCTGAACAGCCATTCGACCTGCCACCTCGGACATCGGAACCAAGAGCGGTAAAGACCGATCGGCAAGTTCGACCGTCTCATACGCCAAACATGTTGCACCACTTTCTATCATTGCATGCGTGAGCGGCTCATAGCTGGCAAAATGAAAATAGGTAAAAACCAACTGGCCTTCTTTGATCAATTTGTATTCAGGTTCAATTGGCTCCTTAACTTTAATGATCATCTCGGCCTTTGCGTAAACGTCTTCAATTGTTGGTAATATTTTCGCACCACTCTGAATATATTTTTCGTCTTCGAATCCGCTACCATCACCGGCCGACGACTGTATATATACATCATGACCTTGTTTAACCAGTTCTAATGCGCCTGCAGGTGTTATGGCTATTCTATTCTCATCTGTTTTTATTTCTTTCGGGACTCCAATGATCATAAGGCTGTTGATTTTTGCCGAAATATAGGAATATTAGCGCAACGATATACTGGTATTTTTCATAGCATAAAGAGTTGAAATAAGTTACCACTGATGGCCATATCCAAACAAAAAAAGACGCCCTCGAAGGAGAACGCCTTTCACATAACTAAGTTAATACTAAGACCTAAAACGATCTTATCATGAGTTGGTTTACTGTTCATGAGTGAGACCCCATGATCGATTACTGACGCTAAGATATTATATATTACAAAAAATCATAACTTTTTACTTATTGATTTTTAACATTTTATAAATTACAATTTTATACAAAGTATTATTTACTGTTTTTTAGTCATTTATACAACAGAAAATTGCTTATACGTATTATTTTTTTCGTTAATTACTGCAAACATAGCTTGAATGGCGGCAATTCCTTCTGCGCCAAGCGACTTGGAATATGTATTAACAAACATGTCGACGTGTGATCTAATGACCACTTCATCCAGCTCTTGGGCGTATCGCTTTATAAAAGGCAAGACTTGTTCATAGTGCTCATCCGCAAAGATTATACTTCGCCTTATCAACTCACTAAGCTGTGCCTTATATACTTTCTCTAAGTCACGACGTACCGCAAAACCCCCGAGCGGAATTGGTGATCCGGTTTGATTTTCCCATATCTCACCCAGGTCAGCTAACAGATGAAATCCACGTTTAGCGTATAAAAAGCGTGTCTCATGGATAATTACTCCAACGTCAATTTGATCTCCGGCCAATGCTGCTTCTATATCCGAAAACAGCATGGGAACTAGCCGATGCACACGCGGAAAGGCAAATTGCAATAAAAACGTGGCCGTTGTATGCAGCCCGGGCACACCAATGCGAAGGCTTTCAATATCATCTAAATTTATCGCTGACTTACAAATCAACAACGGCCCATTTCCACGTCCAAGCGCAGCACCCGAACTCAACAAATCATAATCATCACAAACATCAAAGAAAGTACGAAACGACAATTTAGTTATGTCCATAGCCCCAATCTTAGCGGCTTGATTCAATTCTTCAACATCCAGAATATGTTGCTCAAAATGAAAATCATGAACCAGTGCTTCCGGATGCAACAAGGCGAATAGCATGTAGGTATCATTGGGGCATGGCGAAAAACCAAGTTTCAATTTCATTCCTTTATTTTTGCATGTGCCTGCTAATATCGATATACTTTTTGAGGACAATCATCTGCTGCTAATCAATAAGCCAGCAGGAATTCCATCGCAAAGTGATTTAACCCTAGATGACAGCGCACTTGATCTGGCTAAATCATACATTAAAAAAGAATACAAAAAACCAGGAAATGTTTTCGTAGGCTTGACACATCGACTGGACCGACCTGTCAGCGGTCTATTAATGTTATGTAAGACAAGCAAGGCACTAGCTCGAATGTCGCAACAATTTAAAAATCGTACAATTGAAAAATCTTATCTCGCAATCGTCGATAACATCGTTGAAAAGCAATTTTATCACCTTGAGAATTATTTAATAAAAGATCGAAAAAAAAATATTGCACGTGTTGTTTCCAAGGCCACAAAAAATGCAAAGCATGCCGAGATGTATGTAGAAAAAATGTCTGCATTTGGTGGTGCGACACTTTTGTGCATAAAACCCGTAACAGGGCGATCCCATCAGATTCGCGTTCAGCTTTCTAGTATTGGGCTCCCTATCATTGGCGATGTAAAGTACGGCGGCAACAGGCATGTTAATCGACGCGCTATCTGTTTGCACAGTCATATGCTGTCTTTTGATCACCCCGTTAAAAAAAACCGTATCACTATTCATTGTATGCCCTACCAACACCATTGGAATCCTTTTGGTCAGCTGCTGGCACGAATACCGAATCAATGAGGATTCAGTGCATAAAAGTGTACTTTTGCGCTCCATATTATGGGTAAAACCGTACAACCATATCAGGACGATCGATCCAAAAAATCGCAGATCAAACACATGTTTGACAACATAGCGCATCGCTACGATTTTCTCAATCATTTCTTGTCGGTTGGAATTGACCATTCATGGCGAAAAAAAGCTGTTCGTCAGCTTCGTGAGTTAGCCCCATCGAAAATATTGGACATGGCAACTGGTACGGGTGATCTCGCTATAGCCTTACAAAAGGCCTTTCCTGATGCTGAGGTAGACGGCATAGACCTATCACCAGGAATGATAGCTGTTGGAAATGAAAAGTTGCAACGAAAAAAACTATTAAACATTACATTGAAGGTCGGCGATGCCGAAGACCTCGACATTCCGTCAAATACGTACGATGGCGTAACCGTGGGATTTGGTGTTCGCAATTTTGAAAACCTGCAAGTCGGATTACGCGAATTGCACCGTGTACTTCGACCAAAAGGCCGGCTTGTTGTTCTTGAATTTTCGCAACCCCGCGGATTTCTTTTTCGTCCTTTGTTTATGTTTTACTTTAAAAACATACTTCCCTTATATGGAAAATTTGTTTCCAAAGACCCGAAAGCGTACACGTATTTATTCGAATCCGTTCAACGTTTTCCTGCTTACGAAGATTTTATGAATGAATTGCAATCCGCAGGATTCAATGCACGTTATTACAAACAACTAACCTTTGGTGTATGCTGTCTTTACGTCGCGGACAAATAATTGCTCCGTCTACCCTTTTTATTTTGTTGTTTGCAGTCGTTGCCACTTTTGGTCAAGGACGCTACAACACAAGTGCTAATCCCAATTTCAATAAGTTTCAGCAAAAGCCATTCTACTATGGAATCGCTTTGGGTTATAACTCGGCCTTTTTTAATGTGAATCAATCCAAAGATTTTATCAATAGTGGTGATTTTAATGTAGTTGAAAGTGTTAATGGTCCGGGCTTCAACATTGGCGTCATTGGAAACCTAAAGATCGGTCGATACTTCGATTTGCGTTCTCTCATCAATTTTTCATTTTCAACACGCGAAATGTCTTATACCCCTGTCGGATCATCCATGCTCGAGACACAACGACTATCATCAACGTTCATTGAAATTCCATTTTTGTTTCGGTTCAAGTCAGCTCCATATAAAGACAAACGTGTATTCGTTGTAACTGGATTCAAGTATGCCTATGACGCATCGAATAATTCAAATGCAAATACGGATAAATTTCAATTAAACATCTCACCCCATGACTTCCAATATGAAGTAGGAGCCGGTGTGCAGTTCTTCTTGCCTTTCTTTATATTGTCACCAGAAATAAAATTCTCGCAAGGCCTGGGAAATATTTTGATCTATGATCAGGATGTCGATAAAAGCCGAATATTGGATCGCATATTAAGCCGATCAATTACCTTTTCATTAAATTTCGAAGGGTAAATATAGATTGAGCAAGCAGTTTTAGACAGCCATACATTCTATTTAACTTCAACGCTCGAGCCAATCCTCACAGCGCGTATGTAGGTCTGGAAAAAAAGACAAAAAGGCATGCTCTAACTCTGGATTTAAATCGATAAGAGATCTTGTCGCACCAAGAATATAATCGGGTCGGCTCGTGCGTTTACGCAAAAAGTAAAATGTTCGCTCAAGTCCTTTAAAATCTTTATAAGCCACTTCGAGCCATCGTTTTTCCAAAAGGTTTTCAACATTCCCCAATGCAGATTTAGGTATTTTTTCTATATGTTTACAAAGTACGCAATACGTGCGCTGGCATTTCTCTTTGAATGATATAGTAGAATAAAGATTCCAGTATTTTATCAAAAAATAGTCGTAATAAATATCGAGTAATACGGGTGCATATTTTCTGTGGCGCGCGTATAAAAAATCTAACACATTACGATTAACAGGATGTTCGTCCGTATACGAATCAATCATCCGATGCAACATAACGCCCTTTTCTATATCCGGTCGTAAGGACACGACATCCGATTGCTTTATTAAATCAGCTATATAATTGCCTACAAGTATTTCCTCGTTTTCCCCAGATAGAAGAATGTGTGCTATAAAGTTCACCACGCAAAGTTAGGGTTTTCCATTTCGCTCATTCCTCGTCCATCTTCTAAATCTTGATTACAACCATACTTCTAACAAAAGGATACCATACGCCAAGGTATCTTTCACTAAATTCGCGGCTCAAAAAAAACGCTATGGCATTACAATGTGGGATAGTTGGATTACCAAATGTTGGAAAGTCGACCTTATTCAATGCGCTCACTTCGGCAAAGGCACTGGCCGCAAATTATCCTTTCGCCACAAAGGATCCGAACGTAGGAATAATTACCGTGCACGATGAGCGACTCAACAGGTTGACGCAGTTGGTATCTCCGCAAAAAACCATCCCTACGACCGTAGAAATAGTTGATATTGCCGGGCTTATAAAAGGAGCGTCACAAGGTGAAGGATTGGGCAATCAATTTCTTGCAAATATTCGTGAAGTTGATGCGATTATTCACGTTGTAAGATGCTTTGAAGATGACAACGTCATACATGTCGATGGGGACGTGAACCCTGTTCGTGACAAAGAAATAATAGACACGGAACTATTGCTAAAGGATATTGAAACTGTAGAAAAGCGAATTGAAAAATTAAAAAAACAGGCAAAGGCAGGAGATAAAGCGATTATCAAATTGCTATCGGTGGCAGAAGAATTGAAAGCGGCAATGGAATCAGGCCAGATGGCAAGAAGTCTAATGACGGATGATGATCGCAAGGCATTAGTTGCTGACATGATGTTGCTAACTTCCAAACCGATATTATACGTGTGTAATGTGGATGAGAATTCAGTATTAAGCGGTAACGAACATGTTAACCTCCTACGGGAGCAGGTTAAAAATGAGAACGCCGAAATAATCCTGATTTCAGCTGGCATCGAGGCTGAACTGGTCGAATTGAATGAAGCAGAACGAAATGAATTTCTTCTAGAAATGGGATTGGAAAAACCAGGTGTATTTCATTTAACGCATGCCGCATACAAATTGCTAAACCTGATAACATACTTTACCGCAGGCGAAAAAGAAGTCCGCGCCTGGACAGTTATAAATGGTACAAAGGCCCCTCAAGCCGCAGGTGTTATTCACAGTGATTTTGAAAAAGGTTTTATTCGGGCTGAGGTTATTCACTACGAGGATTACATATCCTATGGATCAGAATCTGCTGCGCGCGATGCTGGAAAACTTTTGGTGGAAGGAAAAGAATACGTTGTTCTCGACGGCGACGTCATGCACTTCCGTTTCAATGTTTGATCTGTAGAATCGTTTACTAGTCGTATGTAACGGATAAGCTTAAAACCAACCCGCAGTAGCTATGCGAAACGGCCATGGTATGCCGGCTAGAATAACAAGCAGTCCAATAAGGAACAACCATTTATGTCTTCCTAACTTTCCTTTCTTGAGCGCGGTATTACCCGCTGTGATGAGAATGGCTGCTATGATCATCATAGCAAAATGTTCCATCCCATAAAATCGCTGAATGGCGTTTTTCATATCAAAAGTTAAGGTTCTTGTTAGAGGACTTACAAAAAAGTACAACACCAGACCGATGACTACCTGTATATGAATTAAAATCATAGACCACAGTGCCATCTTCCTATTACCATTGGATGTAAAGGCCTGAAATACCGCTATGATCAGCGCAATTAGGACGAACCACCTTAGACCTGAATGCGCGTGTTTTAAACCTTCGTACATACTTAAAATTTTTACGAATATAATATGACTAATCGATTCTGTATAATTTATGAATTGCGAATAAAAGTGACAGGAAGCGGATAAATAAAGAATAAGATCAATTCAATATTTCTAACCCACTTCTTGTCTTAGCACTTCTAAAGGTGTTCGGTTAACTACATCGCGACTATTTAAGATACCAATAGCTGTCACCAGGCCACAGACAAATAAAAATACCAAGCCAATTTGTAGCCATGGCACGAAAAAATCTAGTTCAAGCTGATACTTAGCGACGAGATAACTACCTACTATTGCAATCACAATTCCCGTTGCTGCTGATAATATTCCCAAAATTAAATACTCAGTAGCTACAATTCGAAAAATTTGCTTTCTACTTGCACCAATAGTCCTCAACAATACACTTTCTTTAATGCGCTGCAGTTTACTTAGAAATAATGAACTAATCAGGACAATTAAACCTGTGAGAATACTAAAAAGTGCCATAAACTTAACTACGTAAGAAACTTTTCTCAGTATATCTCCCAGGGACTGTAAAATCATTCCTAGGTCGATCACGGAGACATTTGGAAATGTTCGTCCAATTTGGCTCCGAAATGCGCCTGTTGTTTTTGAATCGGGAGATTTTGTTACCAGAACATGAAATTTGGGTGCATCCTCTAATACCCCCTCTGGGAATACAATAAAAAATCGAGCCTGCATATTCCGAAAATCAATTTCACGAAAGCTGCTAACATAAGTCGGCAATCTGACTCCTTGCACATTAAAAATTAATTCATCACCAAGATCAACTTTAAGCGCGTCAGCAAAGCCTTCATCCAATGAAATAAATACACTATCACTTGGATTGTCGCGTCTGCCTATAAAATTACCAGCCACTAATTTCTCTGATATATCTAATGAATCTCTGTATGTAACACGTGACTCACGATTGGCCGCCCATGCCTCCACTCCACTTGTCGTATCAGCCAACCATTCACCTTTTGTACGTCCATTCCATGATTCAAGTTTCATGGTAACAACAGGTACATGTTGAATCACAGGCATGTCCATCTCGCGTGTAATATTTTTTACGCCTGCTTGTTGTCCATCTTCGATTCCAAACAATATCATGTTTGGCTGATTACCCGCATCCATTTGAGCAACACTATTCAGAATCAATCCCTGAACAATAAATAAAGTCGTTAATACTGCGGTCCCCAGTCCAATCGAAATTAATAGGGTTCTGGTCTGATTATTTGGTCGAAACAAATTAGAAAGCCCTTGTCTAAATACAAAATTCCAATTTCTAGGAAAATACTTCTTTATGAAGAATATTATAAAAGAGGAAACACCATATAGGACACCAAAACTTACGATTAGTCCGAGCGTGAAGTAAGCCGCCGATTCAATCCCATCTGTTAAAAAAAACAAGAAAATAAAAAGAAAAAGAACAATAAGAAAATATAAAAGAACAGTAACAATATTTAACTTCTTTTTACTTTCATTGAAAGAAGCTCGCAACGTGCGTAATGGACTCACATTGCGAATTGAAATCAAGGGAATCAAAGCAAATAACGTGGTAATAACGAAACCGATAATCAACCCTTCCCAAAGTGCGCGCCAAGATATGTTAAGCACCACGTCAAAGGGAAGAAAATCTTTTAGCACAAGGGGTAAAACCAGTTGCACTGCACTGCCCAGAATTGCACCAATGCAAGTTGCTAAAAAGCCTAATACACCAACTTGTAAAAAATAAATTAAAAAAGCACTTCGCCCGGACATACCCAAACAGCGGAAGACGGCTATTGAAGCTACCTTACTCTTTACATATATCAACACACTGCTCGCAACCCCAAGACAACCCAACAATAATGAAACCAGTGCCACCAAGTTTAAAAATGAGTTTAACCCGGAAAACGCATCTTTAAGCGCCACTTTTCGATCTCGGACCGTTTCTATCTGCGTACCTTCTCTTCGGAACATTTCATCATGCGTGTCGGCCCAAAGATCCGGGTCAAAATTTGAAGGCACTTTATGATAATGTTTTCTGGTAATCAAACTTCCTGGCTGAACAAGTCCGGTTTGATCAAGAAATTTTCCATCCAGGTATATAGGAGGGGCAAAACCGGATGTCATATTACCACCGAAATCAGTTAAAAGCGCTCCAACGACTTCAAAGTCAAGATCACCTAAACGAACAACTTCACCAGGTTGGATATTAATTTGATCCATTAGACTTTGTCCAATGAGAACAAATCGTCCTTCTTTGTACTTATTGCGATTTATTTCGGGTTCGACATTCAGTTTACCATAAAAAGGAAAATTACCGGAAATGGCTTTGATATTTACGAAAACCGATTCATCCTGATCGGGAAAATAAGCCATTGACAATAGTTCTCGGGCTTGTGCCTTTTCTCCAGGTAATGAATCAATTTGATCCAATAAATTAGTTGGAATACTCGTTCGTGACGAAACAATAATATCTGCTCCCAATAAGGTGGCGGCTTGTTTATCAATGTCATTTTTTAAATTGTAATTAAATGAGTTGATAGCCACCAGTGCTGCAATACCTAGTAGAATAGAGGAAATAAATAAAAACAAGCGTCCACGGTTCTTTCGACTGTCGCGCCATGCCGTTCTTAATATAAAGTTAATCATATATTAGTTAAGGTGCTTGCATTTTCAGTGAATTGGTCAGATACAATTTTCCCTCCTTTCAATTTAATAATTCTGTCCGTTTTTCTGGCTAATTCCATATCATGTGTGACAATAATCAAAGCCGTCCCATGTTCGCGATTTAGATCGAACAGCAAGTTTTCAACTTTTTCGCTGGTCTCATCATCGAGATTTCCCGTGGGCTCATCTGCGAACAAAACCTTAGGGTTGTTGCTAAAAGCGCGAGCTAAAGACACTCGCTGCTGTTCGCCTCCCGACAACTGGCTGGGGTAATGATTCAATCTATGGCTGAGTCCTACTCTATCCAACAATTCTCTGCCGATAGCCTTTGCTTCTTTGGATTCTTGTAATTCGAGTGGTATCATCACATTCTCCAAAGCCGTCAATGTAGGTATCAATTGAAAGTTCTGAAAAATGAATCCTACATACTCATTTCGAATTTGGGCGCGCTCATCTTGCGTAATGTTATTTAGTGACTTGTCTATGAGTGTAACATTTCCTTCTGTCACTTGATCAAGCCCGGCACATAGGCCGAGTAGAGTTGTTTTCCCGCTGCCTGACGGTCCTACGATCGCCATTTTTTCTCCGGGCCGAACCGAGAAACTAATGTCCTCCAGTACACTTACGGTCCGACTACCAGAGGTATACACCTTTGAGACCCGTGAAACTTCCAAAATGCTTACCATGTTTTTCATTTAATGTAAATTTCAGCAACACAAAATTATGCCGTTCTGTACAAAGATTACAATAGGTGGATTAACAGCGCAATGAATAAAATCATTTGCACCTTTGCAACGTTAGAAACGACTATTCGTTGAATAAAATTAGATCAATGACCATAAAAATTCGTTTAACGCATACGATACCGCTGTCACTTGTCATTATCGCGCTGGCGATCGTTTTCTTTGGCTGTAACAAAGTAGAAACGGAATCAAAAAAGAACTACAATCAATTGGAACCCCAGGAAAGACAGATGCCAACTTCCAAGGCCAGTAAAATAATCGTCTTTTTTGGTAATAGTTTGACTGCAGGATTCGGACTACGCGAGGAAGAGGCCTTTCCAAACCTTATACAGGCTAAGTTAGATTCGCTGCAATTAAATTTCAAAGTGGTCAACGCCGGACTAAGCGGTGAAACAACCGCCGGTGGCGATCGACGAATTGATTGGGTCCTTCAACAACCGATGGATATCTTTTTTCTTGAATTAGGCGGAAATGATGCATTACGAGGTACGGATGTTGAAACTACTAAAGCAAATTTGATTAGTATTATTACCAAGGTCCGAACAAAACACCCAAGCATACCCATTATACTGGCAGGAATGCTAGCTCCACCAAACCTCGGAAAATCCTACACAAAATCTTTCGCCGCCATCTATTCTGATTTGGCGAAGGAATTTGAATTGACATTGATACCCTTCTTCCTGGAAGGAGTTGGCGGTGTGACCAAGCTAAATCAAAGCGATGGAATACATCCTAACGCAGCTGGACAACGAATTGTCGCCAACCACGTTTGGAAATATCTTGAACAACACGTAGTGAAAAAGTGAAACGCCAGCTTAAGCTAAGATGTCGCAACCTTGCGTTTCCGACGTGTTTTGAAGAATTCAGTGACCTCTTTAGTTGTCATTAATCCCAACTCTTGGAATGTTGATGAAATAAATTTTTTCATCTCTTGGTACTCTTTGCCTCGTTTATCGGTGAATACTTTGTTGAACTTTTTAACAAACCAAAGTGTCCTCTTCTTGGTCGCTTGATTAAAATGTTGATTATTAAATATTCCTATATAAACAGTCATCACTTTAAACAACTCAATTACTTGACTATAGTCAGCCTCATCCAAGTTTCGAACAATTTTTGAAAAGAACTTATAAATGGTGAGTCGAACACATTCATTAATTGTCGACAGCCCTTCGTGTTGTTCGTAAAATTCTCGGACCGCAGCTATTGAGTCTTCATGTATCCAGCCTTTGGCATGAAGTACATCCATAAGGCCGTAGTATTTCGAAAAATCGTCACGAATCGATTTATCTAGTCTATTTGAAATGCGATCATTGCAGTTTGAATCCACTGGAATTTCGCTTAACAAAAGTTCTTTTAAAAACTCGAAGTACACTATCTCGAATTTTGGATTCTCCGTCCTCGACGTATTAAAGGCATTATTTATTTCGGTTGTCGCCCTTGGACCAAAATTAAAATAATTGCTGATGAGCCCTAGCACATAGACAAATTCCCACTGATCCCACATTTCCTTTTGTTTCATCATCTTTTCGATGTATGAATCCAAGTTCGCTGCACTCTTATCAATTAAAATTCGTTGAACCAAAAAATTCTTTAGTTCCGGGTAAAAAACGCGTAAATCTTTCAGTTCAAAAGGAAATTCAGCAGTATAAAAATTAAGATCAGAAAATTGCCTTTTATATTTTTCATAGCCAAGGCGCCGAGTTGGCAATTCTCTGTATTTGGGTAATTTCTGCTCAGTAAGAAAGTCACGTACACGTTTACTCGGTAATGTCTGAATAAAGTTCGTTATCCAAATGTCACTGCTCAATGCAAAACCTATTTGTACGGTTTGACCTATTCGTCTACTTAGCATATCAAAATTCGAAGACATAGAGATGGCCGCCAGTACTTTCTTAAATTGTTCTTGGGGGCGGATGAATTTGTACTGATCGTTGATCGACCCTCGAAGAATGGTATAACCTAATATTTTAGGCAAGTAAAGTCCTTCTAACTCTTCATCTAATAATTTGTTTTCTAAATCAATTAACTGCATCGGCTTTTCATCCGCAACAACTTGGTACAAGTCGTGCAGATGGGGTTCAAAGGCTCGACGCAACTCGAGGTATTCGTCGCTTTCTTCCGTTTCCAAATAAGCAGCTAGCTGGTCTGAGCCCTGCACCGCTGATTTTATTTCATCCAAACGATCTATATACAACTGATCTAAAGATTCCATGCAATTTGATTATTAAAGTTACTGGCCAAACTTAGTCGGGTCATTCTACCCTTCCTTGGTTTGACACATATTGTTGATCAAAACTGTCGGTTGAAAAACCTGAGAAAAAGTTATTCTTCCTCGTTCGAACCTGCTTCTGGAGCAACTTCTTCGGCCGCCTCACTTGTGCTTTCTTCAACATTTGTTGCGGTTTCAGCACCAGCTTCTTCCGCCACATCTGTTGCAGCTTCCTCCGCTGTTTCAGCAGCCTCCTCAACCACTTCCTCAACGGCAGCCAATTTGGCTGTTCCGGAAATTGCCTTCATACGATCCAATTCAGCCTGTTTCGTGGCCTCCACGCGTTTAGCGACGCGATCGTTTTTATCAACCATGAAGTCGGCGAACATTTTTTCCGCCTGCTCCTCACTGAACGCCCCTTTCTTCACGCCCCGCATTAAGTGTTTTTTGTACAGAACACCTTTGAAACGTAAAATAGCGCGGGCAGTATCTGTTGGCTGCGCCCCTTTTTCCAACCAATCAAGCGCCTTCTCAGTATCAAGCTCAATTGTAGCTGGTGAAGTCATAGGATTGTAGGATCCGATTTGTTCTATGAATCGTCCATCGCGAGGAGCACGTCCGTCAGCGATAACGATGTGGTAGTAGGGTTTTTTTCTGCGCCCCTTGCGCTGAAGTCTAATTTTTACTGGCATTTTTGTTAAAATTTTATGGGTTAACCAAGACCCGGATTCAAGCAAAGCAAGTCCGGGTTTCTAACGGAGCGCAAATATATGGTTTATTAGTTGAAAATGAAGGACATAGTCTATCCTATCAAAGCGGTTAGGTCAATATCTAAATCGAGTTCCTGTTAACCAGATGAACATACTTGATCACAATGTCCTTTAGGTACTCGAAAAGCGGTCAAATACGTTGATGAATCTTAGGTTTAAGAGCTGTATGCGCTTAACATTTGATAAGAAAGGATAGTAATCGTTAACACTGCTCAACTGATTTCAATTTGTCTATTTGAAAATGGGTGATTCCTCAAGTTCGAAGATTTTTTTTGAGCGCCTGTTCGTACTTTTTGGAAGATAGATCAATTCGACGCTATTATCCTACTCCTATCTTGTTTAGTTACATTTTAATATTCAAACCGCCAATTAATTTGCTTGAATGTAGCTTTCTGCTAATTTTGATCGCATAAAACAGTCAATCAAAACCGCAATTCTATGCTCCCAGTAATCCTTTCATTTATCATCGGGTACGCCTTAATCGTATTTGAGCATCCTCTGAAGTTGGATAAGTCGGTCCCGGCCTTGTTGATGGGATCAGTATGCTGGGCTCTTTTATCGCTTAGCGGATTGGAGCTTTTCGACGCCCACCACAATCCGGGTGAGATGGGCGAAATCCTGTTACACCACATTGGTAAAACTGCGGAAATATTGGTATTTCTTATCGGGGCAATGACTATAGTTGAGTTGATTGACTTACACAAGGGCTTCAGCGTAATTACCGACCGGATTAAAACCAGAAGTAAAACGAAGATGCTTTGGCTGATCGCAATATTAGCCTTCTTCTTGTCAGCTACCCTGGATAACCTGGCATCTACCATTGTATTAGTATCACTTCTTCGACGACTGGTCCCAAATAAAAAGGAACGTCTGTGGTTTGTTTCTCTGGCCGTGATTGCGGCGAATGCAGGTGGAGCCTGGTCTCCGATTGGTGATGTTACCACTACGATGTTGTGGATCGGTGAGCGTGTGTCAACTTTGGGACTTATTACACACCTCGTTTTACCATCTGTTGCTTGTGTCCTGGTTCCCGTTTTCATAGCGAGTAGGCTGAAGCCATTCCGAGGAGAAATCACCGGTATGGTCACCGGCTATGATGAATCCGACCAGAAAAAACTATTAAGCAGCCACATCATGTTATTTGCCGGCGTAGGCGGGCTTGTTTTCGTTCCGATTTTCAAAACATTGACACACCTCCCACCTTATGTGGGAATGATGTTTTCTCTGGGTGTGGTATGGCTTGTATCTGAGTACATTCACCCAGAGGAGGATTTTGATGAATCCAAACGACATCTGTACAGTGCACACCATGCTCTGAGTAGAATCGAGTTGTCAAGCATCATATTTTTCCTTGGAATTTTAATGGCAGTCGCGAGTTTAGAGTCACTGGGCTTGCTGCGTGAAGCGGCTGAATGGATGGACCACGTATTGCCAAATCAAGACGTCGTAGTAATGCTCCTTGGAGCATTCTCGGCCTTAATCGACAACGTACCATTGGTCGCTGCATCAATGGGGATGTATACCGCAGAAATCGATGCAAAACTGTGGCACTTCATTGCTTATGCGGCCGGAACTGGAGGAAGTATGCTCATCATAGGCAGCGCAGCAGGTGTTGCCGCCATGGGTATGGAACGCATTGACTTCATTTGGTACTTAAAAAATATCGCCTGGCTCGCACTCCTAGGATTTCTTGCAGGAGCCGCTGTCTTTTTACTCATGCAGAATTTTGTGTTTTAAACTTTTACAGCTCCGTGCTATTTTTCATGTAAAAACCAATTATGTCAATCAGTAAAGAGGTCAAACGTATCACGACACACGTACTTCAGCGCATGAAGAACGAAGGTGAGAAAATCAGTATGCTGACCGCCTACGATTATTCATTGGCCAAAATTGTTGATGCTGCAGGAATCGACATGATATTGGTCGGCGACAGTGCTTCAAATGTGATGGCTGGTCATGAGACCACTTTGCCTATTACGTTAGACCAAATGATCTATCATGCACAATCCGTTGTTCGTGCTGTGAAAAAATCATTTGTTGTAGTGGACTTACCATTTGGTTCTTATCAAGGCAATTCAAGACGAGCCCTGGAGTCGGCCATTCGAATAATGAAAGAAACAGGTGGGCATGGTGTCAAATTAGAAGGCGGAGCAGAAATTCAAGAATCCGTGACCCGCATTCTATCCGCTGGTATCCCCGTCATGGGTCATTTAGGGTTGACGCCACAATCAATATATAAGTTTGGAACGTATACCGTTAGGGCTAAAGAGAAGGCAGAAGCTCAAAAATTGAAGTCGGATGCCAAATTGTTAGAGGAGTTGGGATGTTTCGGAATTGTGTTGGAAAAGATACCTGCGACTTTGGCCAGGGAAGTTGCAGAATCGGTACAAATTCCAATCATAGGTATTGGTGCGGGGCCAGATGTTGATGGTCAGGTATTGGTTTTACACGACGTACTTGGATTGACCAAGGATTTTCATCCTCGTTTTTTGCGACGTTACATGGACCTTTACGATGGAATTAAAGGAGCGGTGGAGCAATATATTTCTGATGTTAAGTCAGTTGACTTTCCAAATGCAAACGAAAAGTATTAATTGAATTCAACGACTATTCAATACATCATAATTAGTTCTTCTCAATATTATTTACGAACCTGAGTTTTACCTTTTTCATGCGTTTAAAAAAAATTCTATTAATTAGTTTTTTGGCGTTAATTGTATTCGGATTATTATTCGCCTATCTGGGGTATAATGCGATCTATGGTCCAAATGTCAACGCGGAAGAAGGTCGTGTGTTTTTTATCGAACAAAACGATGAGGCGTCAGACATATTAGCAAACCTCAAAGAGCAACGTATTTTTGAAACCAGTGATTACTTAGATTTAATCGCTGACCGCATGTCGTTTAAGCAAAGTTCACCTAAACCCGGTCGATATATAATAGAACATCGAAGTTCGATTTACGATGCGTTAAATACATTGCGTCTCGGAAACCAAACTCCAGTGAGTCTTACTATACGCGGGTTCCGAAAAATCGAAGATCTTGCAGGTTATTTGGGTGCACATTTGATGTATGACTCGACACATTATATTAAAAGCATCAGAGAAGACACCTACACTTCTTTATGCAATTTTTTACCAGATACGTATGAATTTTATTGGTCCACTTCCGGTCCTGATTTTGATACACGTATGAAAACGTATGCTGAACAGTTTTGGGCCGGAAAGAGGTTGACCATTCTAGGTAAATCTTTCTTACCCTGTGAAGTAATAACCTTAGCTTCTATAGTGGAGAAAGAAACAGCTTATGACAAAGAAAAGCCCGATGTCGCGGGCGTCTATATTAACCGTTTGAAGAAAAACATGCCGTTGCAAGCAGACCCGACCGTAATTTATAGCATGAATGATTTTTCAATTCGTCGTGTTTTGAAACGTTATTTATCGGTAGAAAGTCCGTACAATACCTACTTGCATACCGGACTTCCGCCAGGTCCAATTTGTATGCCATCAAAAGCATCAATATTGGCTGTTATCAATGCCAATAAGCATGACTACATCTACTTTTGTGCAAAAGCAGATAACAGCGGTACACATGCCTTTGCCGAAACGTTAGCGCAGCACAATCGCAATGCGCGGGCCTTTCAAAGATGGCTGAATCAACGCGGTATTCGTAACTAATACATGCCTCTCTATACGTCGGTGCACCTCCATTTTAAAAATACTGTAAATTAGTCGCATGGCGATAGATTTACATAGACAATTCATTGATTTTGTAAATGCCAATTCACTCTTCAAGAAAGACGATGTACTTCTGGTTGGTGTAAGCGCGGGAATAGACTCTATGACCCTTTGTCACCTACTTTTGAAAGAAGATATTCGATTTCATATCGCACATGTCAATTACAATTTACGCGGAGACGAATCCAGAGGTGACGAATTCTTTGTTCGGCGGTTTGCGCAAAACTACTTTATCCCTGTCCATGTCAAAAATATTAATGAGCCGCCCAAAGGGAACACGCAACAATGGGCACGAAATATTCGGTACAATTTTTATGAAAAAATTCGAATTGAGCAAAACCTAGACTACATCGCGACCGGACATCAATTCGACGATCAAATTGAAACATTTTTGCTAAATTTTACTCGCGGATCCGGAATTAATGGCCTGAAAGGCATTGCAATTCGTAGAAATAACATTATCCGTCCACTGCTATTTGCACGGAAATCAATAATTGAATCGTATGCCAAAAAAAATAATGTAGACTGGCGGGAAGATACAACTAATGCGGAAGACAAATACAATCGAAATATCATACGTCACCACATCGTCCCACATTTAAATCAACTTAGGGAAAATGACGAAGGAATGCGTCGGACATTTGAGCTATGCCAAAATCTTCAGGTTTGGATACATGAATATTTCAGTAAAAAACTGAATTCCTACCAACAAAAAAAGAACGAATGGCGTATTGCATTAAATGACTTCAACCAATCAACAGGACAATTTGAACTATACCAAATACTAAATCATTTTGGCTTTAATAGCAGCCAGGTCCAGGATATTGTTGCCACAAATCATACCGGACGAAAATTTATAAGTCAATCCCATCTGGCTGTTAGAGATCGAACAGACATATTAGTTCGCAAAAAACTAAGAATAAGTTACAGCGAACAAGTAATCGAAAAATTTGACAGCCCCATAAATGTTGTTGCCGGTGGTAAAACGATAAAATTCGTTATTGAAGACGGTAATACCATTGACAAAGAATTAAATCGCTGTTATTTTGACTTAACAGAAATTATCTGGCCACTGACTATTAGACGTTGGCGAAGCGGTGATAGATTCCAACCATTCGGAATGTTCGGAAAAACTAAAAAAGTTTCCGATTTACTCGTTCACCTGAAGTTGTCATTCTTTGACAAGGAGTCCACTGTTGTATTAGTAGATGGTTCAGATAAAATTTTGTGGGTTATTGGGCATAGACGATCAATACATGCCTCCGTTCATGAAAGCACAAGGCAATGCCTTGTTGTCGAAGTTGAATAAAAAAAGGAGCCCAAATTGGACTCCTCTTTTTTATTGTCGAATATTCATTCTAAAAACGTAAAGAAGCGCCTGCTTTTATGAGGGTTCCGTTAAAACCAAATTGATTTACTTCCCAGGGGTATCTGAAACGACCACCTAAATCAGTCACGACGTCATCTTTAGGATCGATCTCATCAGGGTACACGTCGAAAAGGTTGTTTATGGTTAAATTTAAATTCAACTTATCTGTTGCTTTATATCCAACAATCAGATCGGTAAGGACGCGAGATCCAAACGTTTGATCGTTGGCAGGATTGTCCGCATGCTGCCATGTAACTTCCCCAAAATAGGTATTATTCAAGGATACACTTAATTTATTCAAATCAAGTGTTGCACCCAACATTGCCTTCAAATCAGGTCGAGCGGTAGTAACTCGCGACTGCTCCTTTCTATTAAAGATATCGTACCCGGCAGTTGCAAGTACTCCCGGAGCTTGAATTTGACCGTCAATTTCCGTTTTATTCGAATTTATTGCTAGAACTAAATCAATACGCGCATTATCACTTATGTCAATATTGTCATAATTTAGAACAACATCCAGACCTGAGGTTTTTGTATCCATAGCATTAACGAAGAATTTAATACTCGTTACGTCATTGTCTATTAATATTTGTTCAACAGGGTTGGTAATACCATCATCAAGAAACCCAATTTCCCCGGTAAACAATACGCGATTATCCAAGTCGATATTATAATAATCGACGGCTATGGAAAATTGATCGGTAATTTTATACGTTATTCCGGCGGTAATATTAAATGCCTCTTCAGCATCCAGTGCAGGAACCCCTAATCCTTTAATAACTGGGCTCACATTGTTGAAGGTTCCTTGATTAGAAACTGTACCTCCCGATACAAGCGTTTGTACATTACTCAAATAGACCTGGTGCAATGATGGAGCTCTGAAACCGGTACTTACCGACCCTCGAACTGCTCCTCTATTTTCGCCGATGAGGTATCTTGCGTTTACTTTCCAAGAAACATTATCACCAAAGTCAGAATAATTTTCATAGCGCACCGCACCCCCGATTAAGAATGCGTCTGTTGCATCCCAATCGACAGAAGCATAAACGCCCACATTCGTTCTATCCTCAGTCAAAGCATTTGTTGTATCGAGACCCGGAAAGGATTGTGCTCCGGCTTGCAAACCATTCATTCCGTCTAAATAAGATTCAGGTTGACCAGCAGTTACGTCAAATTCTTCTCTTCTTGCCTCTGTTCCAAAAGAAACTGTTATGGCATCAAATGTTCGCGATACGTCCAAATTTCCAATTATGTTTCCAAATTTGTAGCCGCCTGCATCAAAATTAGTTGGGCTCGCGGCACCCATAGATCGGTTAATAGTATTGCCTATTGTGTAATCAACTGAATTTGAGCCCAAAGTAAAACTCAGATCCGTATTCCAGCCTCCCAACACGAGTTCGTTCCCAATTGAAAATGAATAATCATTGATACCTGTTTCGAACGTTGGTTGAAATCCTTGATACTCCTGACCGCTTGGAGTGAGCAGTCCATAGTCCGTATCCACCCAGTACGGCGCACGATATAGTGCAAAGGATGTTCCATCACGCCTAGTATACCCACCAAAAGCATAGAGTTTCCCTTCATTTGCTTTGTATGGGAGCCCGAAATTGGTATAAATGGAGAATTTGTCATATTCAGGTTGACCTATAGTCATGCCCAAGTCGGGATTGGCTTGTATCCAGGGGTTCGTACCGTCAACACCAAACAAATCATCACGACCTGGTTCCCCTGCCCGATTTGTTTCATCCTGATGGTAATAACTAGCCGTAAAGTTCACGTAACCTGCATCTCCGACTGAAAATCCTTTATTTATATCAGCATTGTACTGCACACCATCTCCTTCTGTAGTCACACCACCACCTACAGTAACTTCTCCACGCGTCGCGCTTTCTTTCAACACGATGTTTACAACACCGGCAATCGCGTCAGATCCATACTGTGCACTTGCACCATCACGTAACACTTCAACTCGCTCGATCGCTGCTGCCGGAACACTTTTCATATCTGTACCAACCTCTCCTTTTCCTGGTGTATCATTGACATAAACCAGAGCGGATTGATTTTTTCGTTTTCCATTTATCAAAACTAAAGTTCTTGATGGGCCAAGGTTTCTCAATTCGGAAGGATCAAAATGAGCCGTAGCATCCGAGATGGTTTGATTTGTGGAGTTATAAGACGGCACCCGATAATTGATCATTTGCTCGACTGTACCTTGCCCGCTTCTGCGTAATTCAGCTGCATTTATGTTGTCAATTGGTACGGGTGATGCAAGTACGGTGCGAGCTCGACCGCGCGTTCCAACAACAACCACTTCGTCGATGGCAAGACCAGGCGACATGGTAACATCTCCCAGCGCTGTGTTTTCAACAATGATAACCTTAGAACTATAACCCGTATAGCCTAATTCCAGCGTCACCGGCAATTCGCTGACCGATAATTCGAAATTGCCATCTAAATCAGTTACAGTTCCTATTGATGTTCCCATAAGCATTACCGTGGCCCCTATGAGCGGTTCATTCGAATTTTCTTCGACGACATGTCCGGTAATGACTTGTTGGCAAAATGCCAAATTGGCCAACAAGACGAAGCTCATGGACAATGTAACTAGTAAAAATTTTTTCATGGTAATAGCATTTAAGTAATTGAATTTTTGATTATTGTACAGTATATCATATCAAATATACATAACAAAATTTTGTAATGTGAAGATTCGATGCATTTAAGCAAACCGTACTTATCCTGATGCTGCAACTATGGCTTATCCACGATTTCTTAAGGCGACCACTATCCCAATGGTCTTTCATGCAAACGCCGACCCCAAATTCAATGCGGACAAAAGGCTATTTGGCAAATATTGTTCTGAATAAGGTTGTGGCTGTCGAAAAACAGAAGGCTTACCGTAGGAACACAATGATACCTTGCTCAATGCTTATAACACAAAAAGCCTCAACCCGCGAGGATTGAGGCTTTTATTATCTAACATCGGATCTTCGTTTATTCAACAATAACCATTTTCGTCTTTACATCCGAATCGGTTACCAAAGTTAATGCGTACAATCCGGCAGGCGCTTGATGCAGATCTATGGATACATCCTGTTGACCAGCTTCTGACTGAATAGTTGATCGATGAAGTACCTTTCCGTCTATTGCTGTCATTAACAATGTCACTTCTTGTGCTGTCTCCAACGCAAACTCAACATTAAGTACATCTCGGGCAGGATTGGGATAGATGACGAAACCATCGACTTTCTCTAATTCAATTTCCGCATCTTCGGATGATTGTCCGAAGGAAAGTATGTCGTCAGCAATCGTTTGCTCCACTTCATTAAGCGATGGCGCATGAATAGCGGCTGAATTACAACCGGTGATATCTACTTCGTCAATATAGACCCAGTCTGAGTTACCAGATGCGTCACATCGGAATCTAAATCGTGTGGTTGAAGTAAAAGGTCCAGCAATAACGACTTGATCGAAATATCGCGTGTTATTTTGGAATTCATCATTCCTATTCCACTCCTCAACAGTTGTATACGAGGCACCGCCATTGGTGGAGACTTGCAACCAAAAGTCTTCATTTGAATTATCCATACTTCTTGGATAATACGTGAAGTCAATTGTTACCTCGTCATATGTCGATAAATTGAGATTATCCGTGGTCATAACACTCGTTGACGTATTGTCGCGTAGACGAACACAATAGGTTCCAAGGGCGTAAGCCTGGTCATTCGCACTTCGACGACAATCCGATCCACCATCATTCCATATTCCCCAGCCATTCTCAAAGTTGTTGAAATTAACTGTTTCATATGTACAACCTCCGCCACTTTGTTCTGTGGTAAATGTTGAAATTGGAGAATACGCGCTGCTGCTGCTTGAACAATTGGTCCGCACATGCCATTCGTATGTCGTTCCACTCACTAAACCTGTGGCATTGGCTGAAGTTCCCGCAATATCGGCTGTGACATCCCATGTCGCTGATCCTTGAACACGTAATTCGACGGTATAATCGACAGCGTTAGCCACGGCAGACCAACTCAAAGTAGCTGAATTTTCCGTTATTGCTGATTCGGCTAAGCCGGTAGGAACATCGCATGTTGGTGGAGGTGTTCCACCAATGTTTACCGTATAATCTTCAACTTCTCCATAGGTGAATGTCTCACATGGAGTCGGAGTGCCATTCCATTTCATCGAAACGCGCATTCGTGTCGTTGAGGCCGGAACACTTGCCGGTACAGTAAAGGATGTAGTTACGGCGCTGCTGCTGCTGCCTGATGCAACTTCTTCACCGGCATCGTCAAAGTCATAGTCCCCATTATAATCGATCCAAACACGCCATACTTCTGTATATGTTGTCGAGGCGAATCCGGGCGTGAGTGTAATATTGTAAGTTGCCCCTTCATTCAAATCAGCGCTTAATCCAGTGAAATCGCCATATCCGCCATTGGCTCCAGTATTATTTGTCAAATTGGAAACGGATACTCCCGCGATCCACTCATAGGTTACATTCGTACCTTCAGAGTCGCAATAAACAGGAGGGGGCGTTCCGCCTGTCGTAAACGAAGCGATAGAAGACCAGGATCCTGAGCCACCATTGCAATTCCCGCGCACGCGCCACTCATAGTCTGTGGCAAGTGTCAAACCGGTTAGGCCATATGAGGTGGAAGAAGTAGTCGCTGAGTTCCAGCTCGAAGAACCTGATAAGCGCCAATTAACATCGTAGTCGTTTGCTCCGCTTACGGCATTCCAATTTAACGTAGCTGTCGTTTCAGTAATACCCGTAGTAGAAAGCCCTCCTGCAGTACCGCAACTTGGATTACTACATGGCGAAAGACAAGATCCATTGTTGACACTATTGTTAACAACCGCGGAAGGTTGAGGACCAAAACCGTTATTCAAGTTTATACCAACACTAGTTTGATGGCAATAACTCATGATGGTTCCACCACCAGGAGGGTTTCCAGGTAAGGAACACGATCCTTCTGTAAATCCAGAGCAGCCGTCAATTGCCGTGTTATTTCCGTTCCAAACGCAGGCATGCGTATGGCGAGAACCAAACAGGTGTCCCATTTCATGTGTCACAACCATAACCGTCCACGAATAAGTCGGTACGTCTGCATAAGTCGACTGTATGCCGCTATAGCACATGCTGTTATCCGGATTTGAATTACATATACCTGAAAATCCAGCGGCAATACCGCCGCCGCCGGCGTAACCAACTAAATGCCCAAGGTCGCCATTGAAGTTTCCAACATTTGATTGAAATTGGCTAAGCAGCGTACTTGTGCTATTGGATGTGTACGGGCTTGTTGTATTCCATACTAACATTTCCGATATAGTAATGGACATCCCATCATTTGCATAGAGAATTGCGGATTGATTGAATACCGCTTCAACATAGGCAGTTGCAGCCGCAACACCACCTTTATCATTCGTAATATCCTCGTGCACTTCGACATAAATGCGAACGCAATCACCCGCGTCACGAGATGCATTTTGAGGAGTTAACTCTTCGAGCGTGTATCCTTTGCCATCGTCAGGTGTTTCACAACCCAAATCAAATTCAGGTATGAGGTTTTTGTCATTGTACAGGATGTATTGATCCCGTGTATTTTCTATTTGACCTAGTACGAAGTTTCCTTCATCATTGCTTATCAACCCGACAACATGGTCATCAAACATTGAAATCGCAACAACAGAGTTGCGGTCACCATCAACAATACCCATATAATGTTTACCAGGACGATAGTCAACCGGGACATTTGGGTTTGACGACTTGAATAAGGCAAAATCGTCGGCTAATAAGTTAGATTCGATAAGTTGCAAATCAAAGGCCGGTCCATTGTGCCTTGGAATAGACATTTGTAGATGAGAGGCTTCTGCTCGGCGAGCAGCGGCTATCACCATTGCATCCAACTGGAGTATGGTACCATCGTTGACAACTTCCGACACCTTGTGTGACCGGGTCGATTGTGTGGATAATTCGAATAGGTCAATGGATTGGGCAGCACGAACGTGCGTTTCCTGATCCATTACCAATTCATAAACGTGGCCTGCGTTTTGAGCATAGGAGGTCAGCACTAGCACGCAAGCTAGCATGGTAAAAATGTACTTCATTAGTTCATTAATTAAGAGGATTAAAAAAAATACGATTTCCTAAAGGGAAGAAAACCGAACAATTGCGTGACAAAACTAAAATTATTGTTTGATTTTATATATTCTGCCGGCATAAAATTTTATTGGGATATACAATTTCGATCTTTAATTAGATATTCATTCGTGCGCCGCATACATCGAGCTGTAAAAAAATGGTCGAAACTGTTGACCATTGATACAAAATGTACACTTTAGAGGTAGTGAATGTCAAAAACGTTGTTTCTAAAGGCATTCATACTATAACCTCATTTGGGGATTCGTTTCAACGAATGAGTCCATATAATTCGCCTTGAATGATCGATTAAAATGCCTGAATGGCGTAGTAGGTGTCGACCCAGTTAAGGTGATTAGATTCATAATGTAGACAAAGCGGCATTGTTTTCCTCATCGGGCAAGCCGCTTTTTTTAATCGCACTCTTTCTTTTATCAAGATACCCATGGCAAGGCTAGCTTATTCATGAAGTGAGAATATCTCATGGCTCTATGGAAAAAGAGACAAATCATGTACATTTGCGTCGCTTAATCGGCATAATTCGCTTGGAGGAGTGGCAGAGCTGGTTTAATGCACCGGTCTTGAAAACCGGCGTACTCGAGAGGGTACCGGGGGTTCGAATCCCTCCTCCTCCGCAAAAAATCAAGGGTCTCAACCGAGGCCTTTTTTTGTTCAAAGGAGTAAGAGAGTTTATTTGCGATGGGGATGGGGTGAGTAAAATATTTGAGTAATGCGAATGGCAGTGCAGTTTGAATCGATAAAACCAATCCTTACACTGAACTGATTTTTATATTGCCACAATATCTTTTTGCCAAGCAGCTCGTAAATTATTCACATCATCTTTTGAAACCCCAGCGATAATTACGAACCAGTTCCCGTAATACGTCACCGTTAACCGCCTGTACTCTATTAAAAGGCCTGGGACAAAAGCATTTGCGAGCCCTGCCTATATAATGGTTAAAATTGAAGCAACATTGAAATGACCTGAGGGTAAAACATAAATATGCGGTATATCCTATATCGATGTTGGTGTAAATCAATTAATTTCACAAACTGTTTTATGAATTACCTAATCCAACATATGAGTGCATTCTCTAAAGTTCTTTCGCTGATATTGTTAACACTTATCAGTGCACTGACCATCGGTCAAATTGTCCAACCCGGTTTTCAGGAAACCTTGTTGGCGGAAAAGTTAAATCCTGTGGATTTTACCGTTGATCACCATGGACGTATTTGGTTAATTGAGAAGAACGGCGTCGTTCGCATATTTGATCCAAATGGAAATGAAAACAACGACCCTTTTATTACGATTGAAGTTGACGATTTTAATGAAAGGGGATTACTGGGAATAGCATTACATCCGGATTTCGATTATGAACCTTATGTCTATTTGTACTATACTGTTCCTGAACAAAATCATAATCGAGTAAGCCGGTTCAGGGCCAATGGAGATTTGGCCGTTCCAAATTCGGAAGAAATATTACTGGAGTTAGACTCCTTAGTGGGCACAGTGCATAATGGTGGTGCCATGGTCTTTGATAATTCCGGATATTTATTTATTTCGACAGGAGATGGTGCATATCCCGGAAAGGCACAAAAATTGACCAGCCTACTTGGAAAGATACTACGTCTGGATGAACATGGAACCATTCCTCCTGACAACCCATTTTATCAGGAAACTTCCGGAGTATTTCGATCAATTTACTCTTTGGGTCATAGGAATCCATTCAGTCTTTCCTATGATATAAAAAATAATATACTCTATTCCACAGATGTTGGACAGGATGCATTTGAAGAAATAAATCTTATAAAAAAGGGGGGTAACTATGGCTGGCCGCGAATTGAAGGCCCTCGTCAGAATCAAAACCCTCCAGCTAACTATCAAGATCCCTTATTCTATTACAATCATGATCAGGGATGTGCAGCGGTAGGATTGAATATTTACGATCCGTTACAATCGGACTTTCCAGATAGTCTGACCGGTAATATTTTTGTGGCAGATTATTGTAAGGGTCATATTTTAATTGTCGACGATGAACTGGGCACTGTATTAGACACTTTTGCCATCAACATCGACCGTCCGCTAAAAATAGAATCTGACTTCTATACTGGTAATTTTTATTATGTTGCTCGAGCAGGACTAGGCGATGGATCACAAACGGATAATTCGCAATCAAACGAAGGGACGCTCTGGAAAGTTACGTATTCGGGTAATGGTGCACCTAATGTGAGCCGTGGTCCATCTGATGTTCTGGTCTCAGTCGGAGAATCAGCCTTGTTCACGGTGCGCGCAAATGGCAGTCCTCCGTTGTTCTATTCCTGGCTCATAAATGATACCCTATTTACAACTGGCAATGATAGTCTTTATATCCACCAATGTATGCTAGCCCAAGACCAATCTTCAGTTCAAGTGATCGTATCCAATATGGAGGGCACAGATACGAGCAACGCGGCCATATTAAATGTAACAGCCAATAGGAGGCCAGAGGTTCAGTTTTTAAATCCAACCTCAAACAGTCTTTTTCGCGCAGGTGACACCATCTTTTTTTCAGGCCAAATTATAGATCCGGAAGATGGCCCCGTAGATATTAGCACCTACAATTGGTCAGTCGACCTTCATCACGATGATCATACACACCCAGTAATCAATTCCCTAAATGGCACTTCAGAAGGATTTTTCGTTATTCCTATAATTGGAGAAACCGACACCAATATTTGGTATCGTATTTATTTAAGCGGTAATGATAGTGAGCATTTTAGTGGTTCTGATTTTATCGAAATTTTTCCTGATATTACCTCGATAAGAATAAATGGCCCTCACGGGACCAGCGTAAATATCGATGGAAGAATCCGGACACTACCGTTTGATATCGCAAGCCTCATCGGACTCCGGCGTACAGTATTAATTCCTGATTTCCAGCGAACCGATAGATTTCTTGCCTACTTTGATGGATGGGATGATGGTGTTCAGGATAATCCCAGAAATTTAATTACAAAAGTTGATTCCAATTATTACAATATAAATTTTGAGTTAATTAAATCTGGAAACGGGTCAGGGTTGATCGGAGAATATTTTAATACGATGAACAGGGACTTTCCGGGAGAACCGGACCTTACCCGAATTGATACCACGGTAAATTTTCAATGGTCGGTTGATTCTCCCGATTCTTTGGCTATCAACGCAGATCACTATACCATTCGGTGGCAGGGTCAAATAAAGCCACTTTTGCCTGGATGGGTAGAATTTGCTGTACTCTCCGATGATGGGGTCCGCTTATTTATCGATGACGAATTAGTAATTGATGATTGGACGAATCATGGACCTATGACTAGTACTGCCTCATATTTTTTTCAAGACTCGGTCCTAGTTCCAATAAGGTTAGAATATTTCGAGGGTGTAGGTGCGTCCACGGTCAATTTACAATGGTCATTTGCGGAGTTCGAACGCACAACCATTCCCAAACGACAACTTTACCCAATCAATCGCGCAGAAATTGTTGGCAATATTTGGCACGATCTTAATAGGGATGGTATGTTTCATGAAACTGATTCGGCGATTCAATTGGTTCCAGTGTTATTGTTTGACCAGGCGAATCAATTGGTAGAACAGACCACTTCTGACCATTCTGGACGCTTCTCGTTTAACAAGGTACTATCCGGCAACTATTATATTGTTTGTTTGTCCAATCCGGGAATTGAGCAGCTTCAACCATTTCTTGGAATTAATTCACAATTAGCATCTGATGTATTCACGGTCTCCAACAACTTTGATACCACTCATCTTTCTATCGCATTCATTAATCCACTGGTCGATGATCAACCGCAAGTCACAATTCATCCTAATCCCTTTTCAACCTTCATTACTGTAGCTTTTATAGGGTATTCAGATATGATTAATTACCAATTAATTAATACAGCCGGCCAAATTATCCAATCCGGATCTATTCCGGCTCATTCTAGACTTGTACTTGACCAGTTACCATCCGGAGTATATATTATTAAATATGAAACAGCATTTGGAACTGGGGCCAGGCGTATAATTAAACAGTAATTTTCCTACATTAATGTTCAACTGTCTTTTGCCCCTTAATTGTAAAAACCCGACTAATATTGAAGCCAAAATGTATATCACCTTCTGTCCAATCGCCTAAGGTCTCCGCTATAAATCCTTTGTGGACCATTGATGTACTGTTGGTAAAATGCAGCTGAAAAACATGTCCTCCTGTTTCTATATCGAAGCCAATAGAAAGACTATTTTTAAATTCGTCCGCTATCTGGTCGGGAAATACATAATAATATTCTCCATTAACAGTGAGTCTATTTGACAGTTTTTGCCTAAAAGCGATACCCAGTGAATAAACGTCGTTATCTATATTAGCATTCACAACCAAATTTCGGTGAACAAGTGTAGGCATTAACTGTAATGAAAATTTGTCATTAAATTTTCGGGCAATAAGAAACTGATGAACATAAGTCATTTTTGATGAGACAAAGTTTTCTCTATCCGGATCTGTAAAAGGGATAGTGGTGATTGCCATTGCCGTCATATAGGACACACTCAATGGAACCTGGTTTTTCCCTGAACTTTGCCGTATCAACCTGTATTTTAAATACCCATCGTATATTTTTTCAAAACTACTGCGACCAAATCCCAGCATTAGTCGATCTGTCACGCCATAGTCTGCACCTATGCGTATTGTAGCATTGTCCAGTCCAAATAAATCTGAAATTCCACTATTAATAAAGCCAAATCTGTGTGAAATTTTTACATCTAAGACGCCTTTCGCAGCATTCTCTATTGAGTGGCCATTGATTACTCTTGTCGTTTTAAATGCAGCTGTCGTAATGTATGTTTCCTTTTCTCCATCGTCCAGTAACGCGAGCAAATCCTCTTCTTGAGCTAAACCCAGTATCGAGGACATGCCACATATTGTTGCGATAAAAAAAAGCTTAAGGCGCAGCATTACTACTTCAAAGGCTGAAGATTGACATCAACAGTCACCTCAATTTCCTTTGCAATATTATCAGCCACCACTTTTGGAATTTTGATCTCATAATCCGCACATAAAAGAACGAAAGTCGATTGTCCGTTTATTCCTTCTTCTGTTACTGTGAAGACACCCGTCGTTTCTGTTTCCTTTGTTACCCCATGAATTGTCATGCTTCCTGCAACGTTGGCATTATACTTCCCAGGTGCAGTCCAATCAATATCTTCTAGGTTGGTAATCGTGCCTTTAAATACTGCCTTAGGAAATTTGCTTGACTCCATATAATTTTCATTAAAGTGTTCTTGCATGAGCGCTTTTTCAAACTGGAATGACTTGATCAATAATGCAAATTCAATTACACCTGATTCACTATCCAAGACGGCAGTGACGCGCTTGTTGTGCGCCTCAATTTTTTCCAATGGTGCTTCGGAATAAAATGATATGTGCCCATCCTTAGTAAAATGTTTCTGTCCAAACAGTGAAAATGCAAACACCATGACTATTGCACTTAAAAATAATCTTTTCATATATTTTTTATTTCTTTTTAATTTCTACGCAACGATTAAGTTCGACATCCATGAGTTTGCCGGCGCAGACACAATTAAATGTCACCTTTTCTCCCACTTTAAAATCTGCTCTATGATTGTTGTCCACTTCATCCAATAAGCAGGCTATGCCCGATACCAAATCTCCTGTATCCAAATATATGCTCACTACTTTACCATTCTGCTCGACAACATCAACTATAGAGCCACTTAATTGAATTTTTTTCCCCAGGTACGTATCATTGGCTGAGTTTTCGTCGTCGTCAAATGCTGTAAAAAGCTCCTGGGCGGACAATCTAAAATCCGGTTTCACTACGGCCATGTCAGCGTGGGGCTTATTGTACATTTTATACGCAACTACACCTCCAACTAAACCAAGTATGAGAAGTATGATTAGTCCTTTTTTCAACATAACATTCTACTAATTATTCAACGCACCATCATCAATCCAGGCCTGCAGTCTATCAATAATGCAATCCGACAATTTCGGAGCACCCTGTGGCATACTTGAAAATCCAGCCTCATGTCTAATTGCTCCGAGCAATCTTCCATTATCAACATAAACCTTCACAGCTTCGTACCCTTCCAAAGTTACACCACCAAAATTTGAAGCGGCTGAATGACATGCAAAACAGCTCTGCTCAATTGTATTACGTACAAATGCACTGTAAGTAACATTTGCTGTGTCGCAATCTGTCATCCCATACAAATCTTCCTCATTATCATAATAACATCCAACTATCAAGGGTAAGCAGAAAACAAATAATATATGTATAAATCTGGGCTTCATGCATTATAATTAAAGGTGCCTGAGCATTAATCGGAAGTGGTACTACTACCTATCCTTCCCTGGTCAAGATAACTCATTTAAAACGATAATGATTTCATCGCAGTGCCAATTCTTCTCTATTTGTGACTGAGTCGGAAAGAACCAAGACCAAACCTCACCATGTCCCAGCTATTGCGGATGTTAATATAATCATAAAGTATTCATTGCATGTGGCGTGCATACCATTTGTGCCCATAAACAACCCTTATAAGACGGTTAAATTCATTCGACCAGCCATTTCCGAAACCGACTTACTTTATCTTTACTAACAATGACATCGACATGAGCTTGCGGCTCCAACGTCAGTTTTATTCGATTCACGGAATACGTCACCATATTCTGAATACACTTTTCATTCACGATAAATTGTCGATTTACACGAAAGAAGTCTTTATCATTAAGTCGTTGTTCTAATTTGTCCAGACTCAAGTCCAATGGATAGCGTTTTCCATTGCGATCCATGAAGAATGTTATTTTATTTTCTGAATAATAAAAGGATGCTTCATCCAATTTTAGTACTTTGAGATTTTGTCCAAGTTTCACCAAAACCTTATAACTTTTTTGCGGATGAGACAATTGATTAACTTCCTTATGTTGACTTAAAGTTTTCGCATGAAAACGTTCTACAACATTAATTAAATCAATCTTTTTAATAGGTTTTAACAGATAATCGAATGCATGTACACGAATGGCTTCAAGCGCATATTCATCATATGCGGTTGTAAAAACCACAGGTGTTTTGACAGATACAAGGTCGAAGATTTCAAACGAAATTCCATCTGCAAGTTGAACATCCATAAATATTAAGTCTATACGAGCCTGACTGTTTAAAAACATAACGGCATCTTCTACACTTTCAGAAACATTACAAATATTTATTTCTTCGTCGCAGTCTTCAAGCATTTTGGCAAGTCTTTTTGCTGCCATTGGCTCATCTTCAATAATGAAAACGTTCATATTTCTTGTTGCCTAATTTTCGGTAAAAGTATTGAAAAGTATCCATCCTTTTGTTCTACTCGCATGACAAAGTCACCCAGCAGGGCAAAACGATTTTTTATATTTTGCAAGCCAATACCGGTTGATTGTTCGGCGCTCCGTTTCTTCTCAATTTTATTCTTTACTATCAAGTATTTCTGATTATAATCAGCTATTTCAACTTTAAGTGGTTTGGCATTCGATAGAATATTATGTTTAACTGCATTCTCAACCAATATCTGAAGCGTCATGGGAGGTAAAAACAAGTTATAATTATCAATGTCTGTGGTAACACTGAGATTGTCGTTGAACCTTTTATTCAACAGAAATGTATAGTCATCCAATAATTCCAATTCTTCGCTAATTTTTATCAATTTTGTATCCTTCAATTCCAAAATTCTGCGATAAAAATCAGAAAGGCGTTCCACAACTTCTACCGCTATTTTAGGGTCTTCTTCTATGTAACTCACCAATGTATTGAAGGCATTGAATAAGAAGTGTGGATTTAATTGATTTTTTAGTACTTCATATTGTCTTTCTGCTTTGACGCGTTCCATTTCTTTTTCTTTCGTGATTTGAGCTTCACGAAATCGCATAATGAGGTAGACGAACGAGGCGATTAGGCCAATCATCAGCGCTATGAAATACCACTCTAGATATATAGGTTTACGTATTTTAAAGCTAAAACTAGCTCGATCATCCTTACTGTTTTCAAATCCTTTTAGTGCGATCGAGAATTGATACTCTCCTGGCGGAAGCTTAGAATAAACCACCGTACTTCCTGTAGTTTCTAACCAATTTTCATCATGCCCAGCTAACTTATATTTAAACGCTATATTTTCAGCACGGGAATAAAAGTGCCCACCTATTTTAAAAAGCATCGTATTATCAGTATGTCGTAATTGATGTTTTATTCCAGCGTCAAGTTGATTGCGTCCTGCTCTCACCTCATCTATAAAGACACGAGGTTGTTCAAAGTCGTCAATCGCTGTATTAATCTTCAGAACACGATCCTGAGCTGCCAAATAAACCACACCATTAGGTGATTTATCAACACCATTGAGACTCGGAACAAATTGCTCAAATCCGTGTTCCGCCCCAAATGTGAATACTTGATCCACGCCCTCTGATACCCTATCGATGGCACCCAGTCTAGCAACATAAAGTGGCCCATTCTCACATGTAAAGAGGCTTGACATCTCCGTTCTTGATTGATGAAATGTGCAGTCCAATTCCTTCGATACACTATTGAGACGACACAGTTTATTTGCACTCTCAATCATCCAAATGTCACCGTTACTTGCTTCAGCAATCGAATACAACTGGATATTTTCGGTATTCGGTTCATGAAAATAGCTAATTCTTCCACTATTCAATTCAGCTAGTCCATCTCCATCTGTGGCAAAGTAGACATTGTTGTTTTTAGCTACTAATATATCATAGACATAGTTTCGCGATAGTTGCTCATAGCTCCGAAGTTTACGAATACTCAAATCAGAAATGGTCTCAGTCCAAGTCGTAAAGTAGACACCTCCAAGCGTTGCTAACCATAATGTATCGCGTTGTTTTGCCATGGCAATAACCGAATTTCGTTCCAACTCACGATGCTCTGGATACCCACTCAGCTTAAAATCAGGCAGCGAAACGCTTATTAAACCATTGTCAAACGTACCCGCTAAGATGTGTGACGTTAAGGGTTCAAAACATACGACGTTAATATTTGATGAAGCTCCCAGTAATTGAGACTTGTTTTCATAAACATCGAATAAATAAATACCTTTTGTTGTACCTAACAATAGCGAGGAACCATTTACATCGCAAACGGCTTGGATTTCAGCCTCAAAGTTTGGGAGGTAAGCTTGGATATTATAGTTAAACTTAGATAAGGAACGGTTGTTACTCCCCATCCAAACAAGGCTACCATTACCGGAAAATATGGTTGCAGGATTCAAATTTCCCTTGTCGCTGGTCCAAGAACGTATTTTTTCGAATCGACCATATGAAGCGTTTATATGAATCAGACCACTATTCTCGGTCAAAGCCAAATATGTCCCGTCAATCAACTTTATTATTTCAACCACCCTACCCTCAGCCCAAGACGATGTAATAGAGGAAAACTGAGATCCATCAAATTCGAAAATTCCTTTTTCGTAGGTTCCAACGATCGTCCGGTCACCCTGGCATATAACGGAATAGACGAGTTCATCATCCAATCCGTGTTGGCGCCCAAATCGACTAAAGGAAAAGTTTCCATTTGAGAGATCCACGCGGACAAGCCCGTCATCTGTTGCCATCCACACAATATTATTACCGTCTTCGACTATTTCATGAATAAATTGAGAGGTATTATCAAGAACCGGTGATATGCTTTTATTGTCCACATCTATTTTATGAAGTCCATCTCCATTAGTGGAAACGAGAAGTGTATTCTTATCACCAATTAGAAAATCCGTTACCATCGTACCGCTGGTCATTTGGTAAGCACCAATCCACCCATAGTTTGTCAACTCAAAGGCCATTATGTCGCCCTGGCTGCTTCCTAACCATAATTCATTTTTGACATTATCATACTGCGCCGCAGTAATTTTACCCTTTATTGAGTCTAATGACAACACACGCTTATATAATATACCATCGAAGGCATATAAATTTACGCCTGTAATTACATGGAGCATACCGTCATTTCGTTCGAAGATGTTCTTAACTCCGGTTTGATCATAATCTTCATGAATGGGAAAATCTGTAATATAAACGGATTGTGCAGAAACTGAAATTGAAAAAAAAGATACAATATGTATTATTATGTATTTCAATTCAATTGAATACGTACTTCTATCTCAATTTCACTGGCTATCTTTTGATTTACGATTCGTGGAATTCGAATGTCGTAATCTTTCAATAAGACAATAAATTTAGCATGAACATCAACTCTGTTGACATTATTCTTAATTTCTACTTTCACAACCTCTTCTTTTGTGATGCCATGAACCGTAAACCTTCCCTTCGCCCGGACATGGTATGACCCGGGTTGTGTCAAGTCAACATTATCTACTATTTTTCCTATGAATGTCGACTCAGGATATTTGTCTGTCTCTAAATAATTTTCTTGAAAATGAATTCGCTGAAGTGGATTATTAAACCCCTCAAAAGAATTTAATGCTATTTTAAAAGCAAATTTATTTGAGTTTACGTCCAGTACTCCGCTCAAATCATCTGAAGTTGCTCTTATTGTTTCTAAAGGTGCATTTGATATAAAGGACACAATGCCACTTTCCGATTTTCTCAACGCACCCGATTGTGCGTGCAAGTTTTGACAAATAATAAACCCTAGAAATACAATTGGCATGGTAAACAAAGGATAGCGTGTCATCAATTTGCAGCAAAAACCAAATAGTGACAAGTATGTATATCTAGATCGGATAAATTTCATGTCGAACTGGAATGTCGTCGGAGTCAGTGAGTAGTAGCTTAGCCAGTAAATTCAGTTATCAAATGTCATTCATTCTCATACTTTGCACACATTCTACATCCCTATGCGAATACCGTCTTCAACGACAGCACCTTTTTTCACAACGATAATTCCATCTCGAATTACGTACTGATCGGTCTCCGTGTCTTCCAGGGTATCTGAACCACGTATAATAACATTATCGCCGATGCGGCAATTTTTATCTACAATTGCATTTTCAATAAAACAATTCCGACCAATTCCTAATGGCATCGTACTGTGATGTTTTCTAAACATTTCCATCTGCTCCGTAAAATCATTCCCCATAATTATAGAACGTCTTATCACCGTACCTTCTCCAATTCTGGAACGCAAACCAATAATGCTCCGCTCAAGCATCTGTGCATTGATGATACAAGCCTCCGCGACGATTGTGTGGCTCATCATCGCATATTGAATTTTGGCAGGTGCCAAAAGTCGCGGCCTTGTATAAATTCGTTTTTGAGGGTTGAACATGTCAAATTCAGGAATCACATCCGTCATAGATAAATTTGCTTCATAAAATGACTTTATATTTCCAATATCTGTCCAATAACCATCATAAGAATAGCTCGCGACCCCTTTATTCGAATCTATTGCCAATGGGATAATTTCTTTACCGAAGTCAATTGAGTCAGGATTGTTTTGCAACATTTGATTGATTGTCTGTCTGTTGAAAATATAAATCCCCATAGACGCCAAATAGACTTCACCTCTAGCGCGTTGCTCATCTGACACCTCTGACTCCCATTCGCCGAGAACACCGGGATCCGGTTTTTCAATAAAAGAAGAAATCATTCCTTGCTTATTGACTTTCATAATACCAAATGAAGTGGCCTCGGCCGCCTTTACAGGAATAGTAGCCACAGTCACTTCTGCCTTTTTAGAAATGTGTTCTTCGAGCATAGCATTAAAGTCCATCTGGTATAACTGATCACCCGACAGAATTAAAAGAAAATCAAAATCATGACGCTTTGTATGCACTAATGATTGGCGAACAGCATCAGCTGTCCCTTGAAACCAATCCTTTGACTGATGCGTTTGTTCTGCGGCGAGTAAGTCTACAAAGCCAAAGCCAAAATGGTCAAAGTGATACGTATTTTTGATGTGTTTATTTAGTGATGCCGAATTGAATTGCGTCAAAACGAACATCCGCTTTATTTTAGAATTAAGGCAATTTGATATTGGGATATCGATTAAACGATATTTTCCACCAATCGGTACAGCAGGTTTTGATCGTTCGGCAGTCAGTGGATATAAACGTGTGCCGGCTCCTCCACCAAGAATAATACTTATTACTCGATCGACCATATTTTGTTATTTAATTAGACTATTATACAATTCTTTGTAGCGATCCGATGAGCGTTCCCATGAAAAGTCGTATTTAACAATACGTTTTCGAATTTTTTCAAATTCTTCTTCGTTCCCGTACAGTTTCATCGCTCGATACAAAGTAGCAGTTATTTCATGAAGTTCCAAATTACCAAATCGAAAACCCCCACCCTCTTGTTCAATATCAACAACTGTGTCATTGAGCCCGCCTACAGCGCGTACGATCGGGATAGTCCCATAGTGCATACTATACATCTGATTCAGTCCACAAGGCTCAACGAGCGAAGGCATAATTAGGAAATCACCGCCTGCGTACAGCATATGGGCCAGGGGCTCATTATAGCCCTGATTGTAAGCTACGTTATCGGGAAAATATCGCGCCAAGTGATGGAAACGAGATGACAAACCCTCATCACCCGAACCCAGAATAATAAAAGAGGCTGGATTGTTTGCGGACAAAAAACTACCTATGACGTCGGGTAATATAAATGCGCCTTTTTCACGCGCAAATCTTCCGATAAAAACGAATAATGGAGCTAAGGGGTCAAGGTTAAATTTGTCGGCTAATTCGCTTTTATTTTTCCTCTTAAACGTTGATAAACTGCGTTTTAATTTATGTTCAACATATTTGTCCTTTTTTGGATTCCATATTTCATAATCGATTCCATTTAATATTCCATGTGATTTTCCTGACTCGGATTGCATTAAAGAACCAAGATTTGGTAAGTGCATTAATTCTTCTAAATAAGATGAGGATACTGTTGTAACCGCCCAGGAATTTCGAATGGCACTCGCCATGGCATTGATCACATCACCCCAATCTAACAGGCCAGCATCATTTCTATGAAATCGAGGAAGTAATACGACGTCCTTCCAGCTGTGCATGCCTTGATAATTGCCGTTGTGTATCGTGTACACGGTTGGAACCTCCCGTAACCGATCATAGTCAACACCGTGTTTCATAAAAAAAGGGATCAAGCCTGTATGGTGGTCATGGCAATGCACAATGTCCGGTACTTTGTCCATATTCTGCAGCCAGATAAGTGCGGCTTGTTGGAATGCGAAGTAGCGCGCTGTCTCATCTCGAAAATAATGACCGGGAGGATGCGCATAGACACCCGGTCTATCAAAATATTCCGGCATATTTACGGCCAATAAGGGAAAATCAAGAATACCATCAGCTACTTGTTCAATTGAGAAGTGCTTCCATTCGCCATTTTGAACCACTTCCGCTTCAAAGACTGTTTTCCACTCTTGTTCTTTTATCCAGGGCATCCCATACTTGGGAATAAGGACAATGGCCTCCATTCCATCTTTTTGTTGATAACCCGGCAATGAGCCAACCACGTCGGCAAGGCCACCAACCTTAGCGGCAGGATAGCACTCCGCGCTTATATGAACTACGAACATGTGGACTTTTCTTGATGATTGCTGAAAGGTAGTTTAATTTTAAGAAAAATGAAATTCGCGCATCACTTTATTCATATCCATTCGTATAAGTTAAATGTGGGTGCCAAAGTCGAATTTTAATACGTGCTGGATGGATAGACAACATGTAAATCTTAAACTCCTGATTGCCGGCTGTCAAGAAGGGAATAGACTCAGTCAAAACAAGTTGTATGAAAAATACTACGGCTTTGGGCTTAAAATAAGTATGCGTTATGGGGCTTCTAGGTCCGAAGCCGCAGAAATTCTAAATGATGCCTTTTTGAAAGTCTTCAGGAAACTTGATCAATATGACCATGACTATCCGTTTGAAGCATGGCTTAAGAAAATAATTGTTCATCAAGCCATCGATCATTACAGACGGCAACTTAGAAAGCCAACATTGGTCAAATGGAAGGAAGCGACTAAAAAAATCTTATATCAGCCAGCATTTCCTGATCAATCAGAAGACACCGACATGCTTCGCTATATACAACAACTACCGCCGGCTTATCGCACGACCTTCAACCTCTATGTGATGGAAGGATACAAACACCATGAAATTGCCGAAAAATTAAACATCAGCTCCAGTACGTCGCGATCTAACCTGTCACGGGCAAAGGAATTGCTAAAGAAGTTGATCAAAAAAAATAAACCTGAAGTTAGATTTAGATAAGTATGGACAATTTTTACCAAAATATAAAGGACAATCTTGAAAATCAGCCCGAACCGAAATACGATCCGAACGACTGGGTTGCCATGGAATCTAAACTCGATAATTCGACCCAACCTACTACAAACTGGTTGAGATATTGGTATGTTCCATTCCTATTCATTCTTTTAGCGAGTCAATGTTTTCTCTATACGAAATGGCGCTCTTCCATGAAGCAAGTAGACACATTGAATGGTAGGCTCTCTGCCTTTTTGGAGCATAATTTGCGAGGTAGTGATACACTGTTTATTAGCCAGACCACGCACGCACGGGATACGATTTATATTGACCGCTCATTATCCTTTTCGAATACCACTCGTATACCTACTTACGCGAACAAACATCAGTCTACTTTCCCGAATACCCATTTGGGTTTTCCTTTATTAAGTCCGCTCAAGCTCGGTAGCACCATGAATATGCAAATAGCACAGGCAGCAAACTCATTCAATCAATTTTCTCAACTAAACCGTAAAACGTCTGAACTGAAAAAAGAAAAACATCAAGTTATATCAGGAAAATCATCTGACTTAAATCAAGATAAGCCCGACCAAATTGCACTTAATCCGCTCAACATTTCCCGGCTGGGGTTTTTGGATAAGCCTCAAACAATTGATCCACTATTGCGTCATGCGGCTCAAAATAGGCCAGAAAACCATTCGTTTATTAAATATAAAAAAAGGTTATTTGACGAGTTCAAATTGCAAGAAGTCTCAGTGGATGTTGGCCTGGGGCCACTTAATACTAAGGACTACATCTTTGACTATAAAAATGAAATTGCAACATCGCTTGGTGCGAATTTAAGGTTTTCAAAATCTGTTGAATTCTGGCTTGGCGCAACGTTTTCAGTTTCATCATTCGAAGTCGAGGACTTGGATGAAACGTCCATTCCTCAGATTGACCCGCCAACCCCGGAACTAGAATTTAAACTAGTCGAGTCAAATCGTCTCCGACTCTTATACTCCATTGGCATGATGTACACTCATCCAACGAGTAAGAGATGGAGGCCGCAGGTCGGAATAGGGCTTAATGCTTCCCATATATTTGCACACGATCGATTTTATGAATATCAGAACCCCATCACACAAGCCGAATGGACATTAGAACAAAACATACCTGCGCAATTTAATATCGCGGACTATGCCGTTTTAAAAGCTGGTATTAAATATGCCATAACAAGAGATTGGCGATCATTTATTCGATACAATTATTACCACGGACTTCATGGACAATTGAATTCTCCGGCAATGCAAAGTTTGAACCTAGGTTTAAGCTATACGTTCTAGCTCGTTCAAGCATCAGCATGGATGCTCGGACAGCATCAACGACTATACATACATAAAGTTGATCTATTCGCCAAAACTGGGTATTGAAATGCTGGAGATATCGCTACGAATTAAGTCGTCCTCTACGATGTTAGACTGTGGACAACAGATCTTAGTAATTAAAAAATTAAAATTTCGCAGATTTTGCAACGGCCATATCATATTTAGCATTAATTTTTAATCAACACCTTCCAAGGCAGTGTAACTGATATTACTCCGACACACGCTTGTATTTTTATTTTCACTTCTTAAAATATTTTAATAAATTTCTATGTCAGGCGCATCATTTTTAATTAATTATTACGTATGTAAGAGAAAATAAAATATTAATGATTAGGTACATTGCACTATCGATTGTCATATCATTATTTGTTCACGGATCTATTAATGGTCAACCGGTTTTATATGAAATAGATTTTGGAAGGGAATTAGGCATGTATAGCGGAGGATTACTTGCGCTAACCATAGGGCTTAAATTAAAAACAACTATACGGCCCTATACTATGAGCAATGCCGCTCCAAACAATATTAACGATATCAATCAATTTGATCGAGTTGCCACTAAATACAACTCTCTACTGGCAAAAAAAACAAGTAACATCTTAGGTTATGGTTCATTTCTTCTACATGCCGTATTCCCATTACATCAATCCACTAAAAAAGATGTCAAGAATATCAGCCTTGTTTGGGGAGAAGTGGTACTTATCAATGCCGGACTTACAAGCTTGAGTAAACACATATTTAAAAGACCAAGGCCCTATGTTTACAGAGTGGATGACAGCCATTACAATAAAGGCACACATTCCGCACAAGCTTCTTTTGTTTCGGGACATACTTCTATGATGGCGTCCAATATGTTTTTTTTCGCCAGCACCTTTGCCACCTACTTTCCATCAAGCAAATGGAAGCCTGTCGTATGGGGTACGGCCATAATTGCACCAGCGGCCATTGGATACCTACGTGTGCGGGCAGGTGTGCATTACCCCACCGATGTCATAGCCGGGTACGGCCTCGGAGCACTAGTCGGAATTCTCATTCCCATTTTACATAAATCCAAAAAGAATAAAGTAAAACTAAATGCTGACATCGATCAAATTGGAATTCAATATAAATTTTAAGTCCTGAAAATCAATGCATAAATTGATCGGAATATTACTATTATTTTTTCACTCTTCCTTCGCTGCAAATGGGCAGTTACATTTATGGTCTTCTATTGGTATTCAGGTCCCGGGTCAACAAGATCTCAAAATAAAAGAATTTGGAAATGAAAATACCGTCATTAATCAAACTGACTTAATCCAAACGTCGAATACGACGACAGCTATAACATCCGCTGGTCTAACTTATTATCAAAGGAATAATGGAATACGGATTGAATTCACAACATGGGAGCATTCGTCCATGGCATTCGAGACATTTCAATCTGACCATCCGATATTGACCGAGCAGGATCGTTCCTCTATTCTAGTGAGTTTTTTGCGTAGGTGGGAGATGTTACAGTTCAATCAAAGCAAAACTCGCATTGAAACGTATGCTGGATTAGGATATGGTTATGTTCTAACAGAAGTGGAGCGAGGAACTACACGTTCATTGCGCACCGGCTTTCAATTTTTAGCTGGATGTCAGATAACGTTGTCCAAACATATTTATGCTATGTTGGAATACAAATATATCTTATCACGCGATGCGGACAATGTCATAGGTAAAAAAGGTCAATATTTAATTGATACTTCCGGCAGTTTTACGCCTTTTCGGTTTGGGGCACATTTTGATACTCGACATCATGCATTTTTAATTGGAATCAATTTACGTCTGTACTGAACATTCTTTTATCTGGCCTAATTAATAAATTAATACGAGTTGACAAAAGAACTATTTTCGGATACCAAAACAATGCAAACCACCGAGGTAATAGTCATCCCCGTGTTTAACGAAAGTCCAACGTTTGATATGGCAGCATATCAGAATTTCTT
Source organism: Saprospiraceae bacterium (assembly GCA_028279185.1). GTDB lineage: Bacteria > Bacteroidota > Bacteroidia > Chitinophagales > Saprospiraceae > JANQSS01. The sequence continues at coordinate 81,919 of JANQSS010000325.1, forward strand.
GATGGACACGAACAACGTTTCAGTTATTTTTGTCAATGACGGTTCTTCGGACGACTCATTAGATAAATTGTCATTTATTCAGCGGCAATTCCCACATAAAACCGAAGTTCTAGATCTTAAAAAAAACGTTGGAAAGGCCGAGGCTGTCCGATTCGGTATGTTGCACGGTTTAGGTAACTTCAAGCAAATTCAATCCATCGCCTACCTCGATGCTGATCTTGCTACATCTTTGTTTGAATGTCGGCAAATCATGCAACAAATTAGCCCAGCTGTCATGTTCGCATTCGGGTCGCGAATTCTTAATCTCAACTCCGTCATACAGCGAAATTTTTTTCGATTCATGGTCGGACGTATTATTGCGACGCTCATTTCCAAACAACTTGATTTATCTATTTATGATACACAGTGTGGGTGTAAGGCATTCCATCCCACTCTTGCTAGTACCTTATTTCAGCAACAATTTATTTCACGTTGGTTATTTGATGTCGAACTTTTTCATCGATTAATAAAAATCTATGGGCGTCAATCTCTTTCCCTCAAAGGTCGTGAGGTCCCTTTGAAGTATTGGCGAGATGGTCAGCATTCATCCGTTCAATACTCTTATTTTTTGCAATTGTGGCTCGATCTGTACAAAATAGCCCGATACTATAAGTGATTAAAATCAAAAATACCAGTTTTCAATTTGGGTTGTTCGTTTTAGGCATTCTATTTCTAATTCGTATGGGAAATAATGCAATCCTGCCTTTGATGGACAAAACAGAGTCGAGGTATGCAGAAATAGCCCGACTAATGATGGAGAAGAAAGATTTTGTCTCCCTCTACATAGCAGAGGACGAACTCTTTTGGGGAAAACCGCCTCTTTCAACGTGGTTATCCGTCTTCGCCATGAAGGCATTTGGACAGAACGAATTTGCTGTGCGACTTCCGTCGATTGTTCTTGCAGTGGTCATTCTGCTACTTGTAATATCCTTAGCAAGAAACATGAATATTCCGGCTATACCATCGGCAATAGTCTTGCTTACAATTCCCGAGTTTTTTATTCACAGCGGAGTCGTATCGACTGACATGTCTCTTTTGCTATGCGTGACGCTCACTATGGTTTCTTTTTGGAAATCCATTCAAACTGGCACTGCTCCGTTTTGGAATTTACCTATTTTTATTGGAATCGGCCTGGGACTGTTGGCCAAAGGACCCATCATGATCATTCTAACCCTGGTCCCCATGGTAATTTTTGCAATAGGGTGTAAAGAATACAGGCCGACTATTATTCGTATTCCATGGATTTTCGGAATGTTTATAATCTTTCTCATCACCGCACCGTGGTACGTGCTCGCCGAATTAAAAACTCCCGGATTTTTAGAATATTTTTTGGTCGGTGAGCATTTCATGAGGTATTTCGAACCCTCATGGCCCGGAGATAAATATGGATTTGCCAAATCAACCCCTATTGGGATAATTTGGGTATACTTCGTATTGTTTACTCTACCCTATTCCCTTCTAGCTGCTTCCATCGTATTTCGTAAACCAAAGCTGAAACTGGATCCGCATATTTTTTATTTACTCCTTTGGATATGCTGGCCTTTGGTATTTTTCTCTGCTTCGAGTAGTGTTATACACCCATATATCTTACCCGCATTACCACCACTCGCACTACTGACCTGTCAATTATGGTCTAAGGTACAGTTTAAGCTTCCGGCTATGGCAATCGCAATGCTTTTACCCGTCGCCGGTTTCGTTCTGATACTCTTACATTTTTCAACCAATATCATCCCTAATTTCTCCAATACCGATAAATATGTCATACCTCCTGAATCCGAAAAGAAGATTTTCATGTATCAAGATGACACGTATTCTGCCCGGTTCTATTCGAACGGAAATATTTCCCTACTATTTCAAAATGACCCTCACCTCCAAGCCTCATTAGTAAATCAATCCTTTATAATCATTAGGCACAAAGACCTACAACAATTCCACTCAGTTTTTCAAGGACGTGTTCATAAAATAAAATGCAATCAAAAAAAATGCCTTTATTTCATTGAAGATTTGTGTGACTAACCATCCAGCTATTACATGCATCTTGATTAAATTTAATGTGATTTTCCCAGGCTTACTGGCCAATACTCAGGTACGAGATTAATTCTATACTTGGCCATCAATGATTTTTGATAAAAAGAGAATATGCAGCTACTCTAAACAATCGAAAAACCCATCTATCCGCGATAACAATCAATTCATTCCCGTATCCAGAAGAAGAAGAAGAAGAAGAAGAAGAAGAAGGGAAGATAGCTATAGATTTTATTCAGTCTGCATAAGTAATATGCTTTGCCGTGCCAAACATGATTGTAGACGTTGAGCACACAACCTGCACATAAATTACCGGCTCGCACACATTTATGAATTGACAAAATAAATGGAGGCCATTTAATCGTATGGCCTCCATTTACTATGATCTAACGTTCCTTACAAACTTGCATAGTCAAAATCCACAATTACGTCACCAATTCGATCTTTTAGTTGTTCGGCTGCCAAAACAACTAACGCTTCATCCGTTGGAAATGGCTGCGGAGCACCTAAGGTCAACCAATTTCCTCTAATTGCTCGTCTATCGCCGAAAATCCTACACGCTTTGTTGTCGAACTGACCGACTGCATCGAACCGCTCGCGGTCTAGCAAAGTCTTCGAATTATAATCAAATAATTCAACCGTCATGGATAAAACGGCCTCCTTGAATTGATTTATCTCCACAACCTCTGCCTCGATTTCTTTAGGTACATAAACTATTATATTATTACCCGAAGAATCCACCATGGCACGTCCATTTTCGTCTCGTGCAATATGCTCTTCTTGAATTTGCTTCACAAAGTGATGAATAACTTCCTGCTGCTGTTCGGGCGAAATTTGTAAATCGCGTATCGCAATTCGACTAAATACATCGATCCGAGGAGCTTGTTTCTCATCCATGTAGAATTGCTTCCATTTCGACTGCCTTCCTGTTCTATAAAATCGCAGTATTTCATCTTCGAGCACACCAGGGAAAATATAAGGGGATTTGTTTTCCATTTTAATTAAGACATGAGTTGTACCTAAGTCAAGTGCACGCTTTAAAAGTGCATGCGTATCTTTATAATTGGCCTTGTACTGTCCAATTTCTCGAAAATTTTCATATGCGTGACGGGCCGCGATCTTGTCATCAACTTGAGCTGCTGCCAAATAATTTCTACCTACTTCATATAGGCGACTAGAAATCTCATTCCGTGCTTGGTCAATAATTACTTCAGCGCGAACGAATTTAAAACCGGCGTGATAACCGTCCATATCAATTAATGGAAGAAGCGGTTCAATTTTTCGCTGCCTACGTTGCATGTCGGATGAAATAGTATATATTTTTTTCCAATCATTCAGCCCGTCGCGCTCTTTTAATCGCGAAATGCGATCCATATCACGTCGTGTTATTTTAGCAAAAGCTTCTTCTGCAGCCTTCACGTATTTTTCCTTTTTATTCTTTTTTCCGGCCAGCTTTTTAGTTGCAATATGGATGGCTTGGTCGTACTCTCCTCTATCAACCAATTTCTCAACATTGGCACAAGATGATAAAATAAGTGTGGCGGCAGTAGCGATTAAGATGATGGTTTGTTTCATAACTCCTCCGTTTTTATGGCCTGTTAAAAGTTCTTTATCTAAACTACTATATGAAAGGAGTAAAAGTTACTAGGGTATTGTTAAGGCTGCGAAGAGAATTGTTAAGATTTTTTCAATTTTGTATCGCACAGTTAAGAAATCGTGAAAAAAGAAAATAGAATAACGATTTCCTTTGAAATAATGAAGTTAGAACAAAGCAACCAGCCCTTGTACGTCTTACAACTTCTATGAAAAGCCATGCATTCTGAAACAAGCAATCGATGGCTGACTAAATAGAACTAATAAAAAATCCCTGGTTAAATAAAATAATCTGTATATTCACAACATCCTCCTTGACTCCCCATGCTATCCTAAACTATACATTATATTATGAATAGAAGAAATTTTATTGCGAAAACAGGAAGTGTATTTGGTGCCACGGCACTTTTACCCACTGCGGCTATTTCATTGTCAAAAAATACAAACTTGGGTGAATGGGAGTCCGTCAGAGCTGAATTCTTGCTTACTGATGAGCGTATCCACATGGCCCAGTTTCTTCTCTCTTCTCATCCAGCAAAAGTTCGAAAAGCCATAAACCACTACAGAAAAAAACTCGATGAAAATCCAAGTGAGTATTGGCATCACGTATGGCAAGAAAAGGAGGCCGAGGTTGCAGTGGCTGCAGCGGACTACCTTGGGGCCCATGCAGATGAAATAGCTTTAACAGATAGTACTACCATGGGGCTTTCCATGCTATACTGCGGACTTAATCTTCGACCTGACGATGAAATTTTGACTACGACACACGACCATTATTCAACCGAAAAATCATTAGAATTTGCGGTAAAGAGAAATGGAGCATCCATCAATCGTGTTGATCTATATTCTGAAGCATCCAGTGCGAGCGTTGATGAAATCCTTTCACGACTGAATAAAGCGATTAATCCACAGACCCGAATAGTAGCAGTTACCCTGGTACATTCCAGTACAGGCGTAAAATTGCCAATTAAGAAAATGTCCGAGGTCATCCGACAAGTAAATGCGAACAGAAAAGAAGCAAAGCGAATTTATTTTTGTGTGGACGCTGTACATGGTTTCGGCGTTGAAAATATTGACATTACTGATTTGGGTTGTGACTTTTTAGTAGCTGGTACGCATAAGTGGCTTTTTGGACCGAGAGGTACTGGGATAATGTGGGCCAAACGAGATGCCTGGCATATGATCGACCCGATCATACCACCTTTCAGCGAGGCCTATGCCATGTGGATGGGTGTAATTCCAGAGCAGGAGTTGAGTTTCAAGGATAGAATCACACCTGGAGGGTTTCATTCCTTCGAATACCGCTGGGCCTTAAAAGAGGCATTTGAATTTCACTTAGAACTCGGAAAAGAAAAAATTCAAAACCGTACGTACGAGTTAAATAAACGACTGAAAGAAGCAATGCAGCATATGAGTCATGTCAAACTCCATACGCCTATGACAACCGAATTATCTGCCGGTATAAATTCATTTGAGGTCAATGGTCTGAGTCCACTAGAAGTTGTTCATCGCCTAGAGCAAAAAAATATTATTGGCAGCACGACTCCATATAAAATTATTTATGCACGATTAACGCCATGTATATTAAATACGGAGCAAGAGGTCGACAAGTGCATAAGTGCCCTAGAAAGTTTGCATTAATTTTAATATTTCATCAGTATCACAAAACACAGTTGTGATCTCAGAAAAAAATTGAAGTATTAACAGAATTCAATAGTACATTGGAAAACTATTGTGTTCAGCCAAGTTTCTACGACATTTCCCTATCCCCGATAAGCTCTATGAAAAATCAACACAACTATGAGACGAATGTCTTTTACTTTTACTAAATAGGTGCCGCTACGGACTGTACATTAAGAATTGAAAAATAGTACGGCAATTATAATTTTGAAATTACCGCAAAAGGTAAGTTTAGCCCAAAGTTTGCATGATGAATACATGGTCATGCTACAATAGGATACCATACTATGCCGTTCTTCCACCATGCAACGATTATCTTGGCTCAAATGGCTTTGTATTTCGATTGGGATTCTATATAGTCAAACTAATGTAGCTCAGTCTTATGATGTAGCGGCAGGCATTCGTCTTGGGTCCGAAATCGGACTGACTGTTAAATCGCGTATTCCTCCAATTGACAAAAATTTTACCGCAGAATACATCATTCAAAGCGACTTTGATGGTCGGGAAGTGCTCATGTCTCTGTTGGCCGCGCAGCATTTACCTCTGATCACTAGGAGGCTAAATTTTTATTCTGGTTTGGGCTTACATAAAGGATTTCTGAATACAGTTCAAAGACAGGAGGCCAGCTACGACGCACCGTTCGGTGTTAGTTTTATTGGGGGTGCCGAAGTTAATTTCAAGAGGCTAAGCATTGCTATAGATTACAAACCTGCCCTAAATATTAAAGGAGGTGAAAGGGTTTTTAATTCATCTTCTGCCATAACTTTTCGTTACATCGCATTTCAACGCCATAGCATTTTTACCTCGCCCCGTGAAAAACGAAAACGGCAACGACAGAAAAAGAGAAGGTTAAAAGCAAGAAATCAAAAAAATAAAACCGACAAAGGTTGGCAAATATGGAAGAAACACTGAAATTAAAAAGCGCTTATATTCACCAACACAATACGCATCCATGTACTAATGATGTGTATGTTTCGTCTTTTTGAAAGGCACGTGTGGCCGATTTAAAGGTTCGAGACGTTGATCCGATTCGTATATTTTAATATGGACGTTGACAGGAACCTTAATATATTTTGTTTTGCTTCTGGATTTGTTAGGCCAGTATACCGTTAGTTGTTCAATTCGCTGAGCCTGCCCTACCCCAATTTCCGCGAGTAGGCTATTGCCTCCGAAACTTGCTCCGCTGCCAACAGTATGATACACCGTGCGTGTCTGATCACCGTCAATTATTTCCAATTGTATCCGAGCTCCTATAGCAGATCGATTACTCGTGCTACCTTCCAAAGAAATGTGAATAAAATTATTCTTATTTCCAATAGGATTTTCAAATAAAACATTTTGAAAGACATCTCCTTCATATGCACCCCCCATTACAGCATATATATCCTGATCTCCGTCCATGTCTAAGTCACCAAATCCAACTGCATGACCTTTTTGAACATGGCCAAATCCACCTGCGTAGCTAACGTCTTCGAATCGCTTGCCACGGTTGTTTTTATACATGCGATTGGGTACAATAGAATATAAACTAGGCTCACCGGTCGCCAAGTAGAAGTCAAGGAACCCATCATTGTCTAAATCGCCAAAATTGCATCCCATGGTTGTACTGGCCTCTGTTAGTCCCAGCTGAGTCGAAACTTCAGTGAATGAACCATTGCCGTTATTTCGGTAAAGATGGGGTCGGGAAACATGCGGTTTGCCGTTCAGACTTTCCATAAATAGTTGCGGTGCTGTCGTCTTACCGTAAGAATAACCAGAGACAAAAATGTCCTCAAATCCATCATTGTTAAAGTCGAAGATCCAAGTGGGAAAGCTAAACTGTGGTTCGTCTACCCCAACTCCTGGCACATATTGAAATTTAATTGGCCCTCCCTTTGATTGATTGATAAACAATCTGTTTTCAGCACCAAGAGTCGAAATGTATAGCTCCGGATATCCGTCATTATTTAAATCTCCACTTGTCACCCCTTTAAAGAATCCGTTGAATGTCAGTCCGGTGGATTCGGTAATGTTTTCAAAGGTCCCATCTCCATTGCTTTTATAAAATTCGCAGGGAACCACTGCGCCATTTCCTGACTCATTAGCGATAAAGAGATCAAGCCAGCCATCGAGATCAAAATCCGTCCATACTGCCGTTTGAGTTGGATACTGAGAGTAAATGCCAGATTGTTTTGTAACGTCGGTAAATGTCCCGTCTCCGTTATTTTTTATCAAAGAATTCGGAATTTTACCTTCACCAAAAAACCATGCTCCGCGGAGAATTAAAAAATCCAAATACCCATCATTGTTAAAATCCGCATGGCGCAAATTCAGACCACCTGTGACACCGTATAATCCTGATGACGCCGTCTTATCCGTAAAACCTCCGTGCCCATCTTGTTCAAAATATCGAACCTGATGATTAAATCCCCATGATGATGCTATAATATCCAGGTAGCCATCATTATTAAAATCGTCTATGCATACTCCTCCTGACAATTGCGCTACATCCACGCCCAGCGACATAGCCACGTCCTTAAACCGAGGAAAAGACTGAGTTGCATTAAAATATTCTGGTGGAATGAGAAACTTATCGGGCACTTTATCCGGATACTGACCTAACGTCATATGTGCTATATTTAATAAATACTGACTCTCTTCATCTCCAGGATTTTTAGTCAAAACTTTATTTAGCATTTCAATAGCGTTAGATGATCCCTCCGAAAGTTGATGCTGGCCTTCTTTTATAATCGGTATAATACAAGATGCGGCGGAATGATTTTGTAAACAATTTTCCTGTTCTCCTTTTCGCATATAGGCGATTGCCAAATTTTTACGAAGAAATAAAAGGCTTTTTTCTTTGTTCGCCACCTGTTGTGTTGTTATTTCTTTTTCGACATTTTGAAATAATTTGATTGCCGACTCAGTATTTCCTGTTCGCAACAATTCCATCGCATACTGAATTTGTGTATTTAGCTTTTCTAAACCTGATTTACCTTGTAATTTTTGAAGAAGTTTATCAGCTCGCTTCTGGTTTAGATAATACGTGATGTTTTCTGGATCAATTTTATTTACGGCCTCTTTAACTAAATCGATCATCTCTAATGTGCCTGCATCAGGTTGTCTAATTTTTTCATTTTGGACCTTGTGCTTATCAGCATGAGCTGATGCAGGAACCGCGTGACCAGATGCGGATTTTTCGTTGGCGCATGAAGACGTTATCATTACGGACACCAAGACTGCTAATATTATTGAGACTGACTTCATTACCTGATTTAAAAATGAACCGGTCAAATATAGTCGTATTCCAAGAAGGGGTTAAATATTCAAAGCTAAACTTTGATTCATATTTAATCTTGAATATAGTAGCGCACGAGCCGTTGTTCCAGGGTAGTTCCGAAAGCAAAAGAAAAAGTATTACTTAGCACAAGTCCGACGTCTGACGCATAGTAATTATGGACAAGACGGGGATACGGATATGGCGCGGGGATGTTAGATCGAACCGTACCACGAAAGTCCAGTGCGTCAAATTCACCGGCCGGGACAACGATCTTCTCTACAGCATTATGCATTTGATAATGAAACGTAATCCACTCATCTATAGCAGGGGTAACGGTATACTGATACAATGTATCTGAAAAGTTAGTAGCAGAAAAATGAGGTTGTCCATCTGGATCGATGATATCATCTCCATCCGCTCTTCGCAAGGCAAGGATACGCCAATCATCTGATAGGTAATCCGTTCCTTCATACACATAAAAGGTATGTCCGTCTATGATCGAATCACCTGTAATAACGACACTATCAACCTTCGGCTCTAGTATTTCTGATCCATCAAGTTTAATAATATGGGTCTGATATACCCAATAATTACCGACAGACATGGGAACGTAGTTGTCATCGGATCGAAGATTTGTCTCATCATCGGAGCAAGAAAGACAAATCATGGCAGCCGTTAACGATAAAATGTAGTACTTCATATTTTCGAATTTGGGTATTGCTTAGTACAAATCTTTATTGTTTCTTACTCCTGAGGAAGTAACCCGTGAAAGTGCTACCCTTTTCTGTAAAACGCCAAAATTTAATTCCGGGTTGGTACTTTAGATAAATTTAACAGGTATTAAAAGGAAGAAGAATAAGATCAACACGGTACTCCAAAGATTACTCCTGAACCTCTTCCGCATCACGAAGGATGTAGTAGAATTCATTTGGGTCATCCTGATTAAGGTGTAACGTACCTTGGAATTTTCTGAAGTCATCTATTTTATAACGCCTGCCTTTTTCTTTTAAATATAAACTGATAATGGATGCAGGGCTGGCATTTCCACAAAAGAAACAAGAGGCATATGGATTAAACGATAGCGATAACAAATCTTCCTCTTCATCAAAAGGGATAACGAACCCCTCTATGACAACCGTTTTCTCGTGCAATGCTGTGACCGCTTTCGAAAATACGGGGGCATATATTTCCATATCGATTTCTGAGAAATACCGAAGTTCATATTTAATATTCATAAGAACCTTCCAATTGATCTCTATGGGTTCTGACAAATCGAGGTTACCACCTGTGGGTTTTATTTTTTGAGCCGAAAATTCCGGCTTGTAATTATGCGACGAATTATTCCACACCCTTCGTACGTCTTGAACAATACAATCACTTTCTAAAGCATCTTCGACGCAGGACATTCCTTTTACAGGAGTCAACTCACCACTTTGTGCATTACTTTTTCCATTCGCACGTGGTAAATGATTGTCGGCTTTTTCGGGTATAAAAATACCGGCTATCAAAAGAGCTACAATAATATTTATGATATTGAAATTCATACCGCCCTTATTTTTGAGACAAAGTTGAAGAGACGTCTACTTTCATCGCTCTCCATGCGGGAATCAAGGAAGACAGAATTCCGATTAAGACTGTGAGTAAAAAGATCCACCCCTCTCCCTGAACTAATTCCCAATTAAACTTTAGATTAAAATCATTTTGTGCTTTGATGCTTATAAAGTGAATACCAATTCTACTCAATAACCATCCAAGTAAATACCCTATGATTGCGAAAGCCAATCCTTCCAATATCAATAATAGGAATAATTGTATTGGACTGTACCCAACGGATCTCAACAAGGCCAACTCATATTTTCGCTCTCTAAGTCTATTAAATAATACGAAAAAAACACCAAGCCCAGCCATTAACATGATGCCCCCGGCTATAAGTTCGATCGTTGTGACCCCAACTCCAATCATGTAAAAAAGTCTATTAACTTCTAAAGCCGGCAATGCCGCTTGCATATTCGTTTGTTCATTAATAATTCTGGGCATTCTCAGTGCGGACATCTTGGATTTATATTTTAACAAAATCGCCGTAATTTCCATTGAGTCTGCCGTCTGCACAGCTTTGGAGTGGTTGTGCCCATGCTCATGGGCGTGATGATGATCATGGTCATGTTCATGATTTAAATCAAGTTCTAATGAATGAATGGTATCCACATCAGAATGATTTACTTCTTTATCGTGAGAATGGACAGACCAAACACTTTCTATATTGCATAATACTAAGCGATCCAATACGGTATTCGTTTCTTGTAAAATTCCGACTACGGTATACGGGTGGTCTTCGTGAACATGACCATTCCGTGCTTCGCCATGTGTACCATGAAAAACATCTCCAACTTTATGTTCAGCACTTTCCGCCACATCAGCGCCCAGGACAGCCTCCATCGATTCAGTATAAGCTTCTCCAACAACAATTTGACCATCGTATTTATTTATATAATCCCATGTCGTACCCAAAATACGATAGCCCATGTAAGAATCTCCATATGCCAATGGTATAGCTTCCTTTACCACCGGGTTGTTCATGATTTTATGAGCTTCAGCCAATTTAATATTTCCGGTGGGGGCATCTAAATGATATATTGCTGATAGAACTAACTGCAGGGGGCTTCCTTTGGCCCCAACAACCAAATCTACATTCTTTAAGTCTCTATGAAACTTTTGCTCTAATTGATTTTGAATAAGTAGTAGTAATGTAATAATACCTACGCCGAACAAAAGTAGGCAAATACATAATGCAGAATTCAAAGGCTTATAAATAATATTCTTCCAAACAATTTTTCCTAACACTATACTAAGCTTTGTTTACCGCTGTTTTCAAATCAATGCAATTACCTATCTCAGAACGAAGTCTGTCATCATGAGTAACAATTATAAGGGCTGCATTATTATTTCGAGATTCTTCTAATAAGAGGTTTATAACATGTGTACAATTTTTATTGTCCAAGTTGCTAGTGGGCTCATCTGCCAGAATTAGTTTTGGGCTATTCATAACCGCCCTTGCGATACCTGCTCTTTGTTGTTGTCCCGTGCTTAACTGATTGGGATAGCGAGTAAGTAAATCATCGATGTGCAACCGCTTCGAAATTGCTCGTGCCTTTTTTTTACTTGTTGCAAAAGGTGACAATACTAAATTATCCCATATGGATAACGATTCAATAAAATAAGGCTGTTGATAAACAATTCCAATGTTCTGCCCTCTATATCGGTCAATTTGTGAAAAGGACATATTAGTGGTGTTATTATCTTCTATAAAAATTTGGCCCCCAGTTGGTCGCCTCAGACCTGCCAAAAGATGTAAAAATGTTGTTTTGCCACATCCTGATTCGCCATATATCAATAATGCTTCACCAGCCTTGACCTGTATATCCGGCAGAACTATTGGTTCAGACTTGGAATAAGCATATTTTAAGTCATATGTTTTAACCACCTTGAATACTATTTTCTGAATTGACTTTCGAAATACAACTGGATAACATTCGCTCCAGTCCTTGCCTCTGTAAGCTTTTGCCAATAAAGACCAAAGTACTTTGCCTTTGTTCTGTTCGTTTCCAAGTTCGTTGCTTGTTAAAATCAAATCGTTTACCAACAGATTGCAGCAGAAACTGTTGGTCTTCATTCGCTAACCAAACCAACCCTTTTAATCTATACAGTCCTTTCGATTGAAAGGTCAAGTAGACCAATAATTGATGTCGCAGTAGATTCAAATCGAAGGGCTCATCAAAGGTAAAAGTGAAGCTATTAATCTCCTGTGTATGTTTATGTGGGTGGTGACTATGTGGTTTTTCAACCGGAAAATTTAATTGATCATTTCCAAACTCAAAATCTTTCTTTGAATGCTCAAGGATCTCTTCGAGCTCATCATTATGTCTGTTAAATTTGATTTTGGGAAATTGGTCTTTGAAGCCAGATGTTATCACGGCTAAAGGGTTTAGTTGCTTTAGTTTTGCTTTTAGTTCTAGTATATATCTTTTGCTTACTAAATCAGTCTTATTGATCAGAAGTATATCACTGAATGCTATCTGACTCCTGGCCTCCTCCGTTTCCAGAAGTTGGTCTTCTATTAGTTCAGCATCTACCAGGCATATAATTGCAGTGAGTGGAAAATGTTTTTTCACTAGTGGGTGAGAAATAAATGGCAGTGCAAGCCCTGCAGGATCCGCTACCCCGGTGGCTTCAATAATGACTTCATCAAATTCCTTCCTTCGCTCATGTAGTTCGTTTAGAATATCGTAAAGGTTATCATTAAGTGTGCAGCAGAGACAACCATTATTAAGTTCTACAATCGTTTCATCAGGCCTGAATATAATCTCGTTGTCAATACCCTGTTCTCCAAATTCATTTTCGATTATGGCATATTTCTTACTTCTGTTCTCCTGAAGCAAATGGTTTAGATAGGTAGTTTTTCCAGCTCCTAAGAAACCACTTAATATTGTTACGGGAATTCTAATTTCCTCTTTTTCCATAATCATGTGGCTAGATTGATTAAGTTGTGCAACATGACTGTTCGGCACATTGGCAGAACTTTAGGTTATACATATGCAATACAATCAATACACAAGCTGCCAGATATTTCCATAATTCGGATATGTGGAAAAAGCCAATTTTCTCATTTAAAACCAAAAATGACAATACAATCCAAGTGGCAAACAACCCATACTTCATCCAATGTCTGCTCGTATTTTTACTCGATTGATATATCGCGAAAAAAGTAATGGCAATAAATAGATAATCTATTGAACTCCACCAAGCCGGACTTGAATCGCAGCATGAACTTACAGAACAACTTTGCACGACAAAAAGAAATGGTGTAGCTAAACAGTGAATTGCACATAATAGGCTTGCCGCTGCACCCAACACATCTGATTTTATGACAGTTCGGGTTATCAAATTTTGACTCTAGTTGTATGAAATATTATTAAATAAATGTCCTTTCCATGCCATTTCTTCCAAATCACAAAATCTATTCTGCTTTGGCTGGCGAATAAAGGCTTTAAGCAGCATCCCATTACTCTTAATTTTCTTTCCGAGATATTCAGTACGCATTAAGCGGGTCATTTGCTTTTTTAAGTGCCAATAAACCAGTAAGTATAAATTTTGATGGAATAAATTCATCAATCTATTGCTACCAATTTTCATGCATGTCTTATAGAGTGATTTAGCCAGATGGTCAGAACACTCTACTTCGTTTTCAAAAGCCTTCTTGTAAAGCGGGTTGTTCAAAGAGGTCACGAGAACAACTTGACCAATATTATTTTCATGAATAATGTTCCATAGATTAAATTGTGTATCAAGATCAAATTCGAAATAGACACCGAGTGCTGTACAAAAATATGCATCTCCATTGAAGCTGGTCTTAATAGAATATTCTAAATAATCTAATGGACAAACCAAATACAAACTACTCTTATTCTCATTATCTATAACATCTTTTTCAGACATCTATAGGGGGTGTGTATGGAAATGAAGAGTGGTGTAAATCAATTTTAAGTTCTCCACTAAACAATTTGTACCCGAATGTATACTCCACCTTAACCTCAGATCCGTCCAACGCAGTAAAAAAATAATTTCCCATTGCTATTGCCCTATCCTCTTCCAGTATTATTTCTGAGTTTTCAAATCTTACATTCGTCCAGGGAGCTATTGCAAATCCAGTGTCCTCCTGGCAAGCTCTATCCGCTCCAGCGATAAAATAAGACAGCGCTTGAAGCTTCTGCGGTCTGAATTGCTCGACAGCACATTTTGTTGGTTTGAATAGTACCAAACCCTTGTCAAAGGCATAAAGGCTATTCAAAAAGTCATTTGCAAAGGATTCACATTCCTGTCGACTGTCTTTTAAAGACCCTATTTTTACAACTCCCGACCCCCATTCTGTTTGAGCCTCCAATACCTGTTGTTTTGTTATCATATTTTAATAATTTTTATGTTGACCGTTCACCTATGGTTTGATCCCAAGCCCACGATAGTGATCATGGGTTCTAAGAATACATTATTGCACTACAATAGGAATATGCATATTTCTGTAAATGCAACATTGTTGCAAATATAGCAAAAATCCCTCTAATGCAACACTGTTGCATAATAAATTCTAATTTATATCTTTGCTAAGCAGTTTACGCTGCGCTCTACCTGAGTTCTATTTTAAAAACTAAATTTCTGAAATGAAAAAATTCAAATTTTACTACCTGTTCGCTTTTCTTACGTTGGGGTTATTCATTGCATCGTGCGATGACGATGAAGGTGACGCAAGCAATGTAATCACGATAACTATCGAAGAACCGTTGAATGATGAAATTATAACAGACTGCGGCGAAGTCCATGTTCATGTTGATATTGAAGCAAGCATCGAAAATCATGAAGTCGAGATTATTTTGCACCCCGAAGGAGATGTAAGTGACAAAATAATTGACTTTGATAGGCATGAGCACGACCAAGTCATTACATTTGAAGACGAGGTTGACTTATGCTCCTATCCCGCTGGTACATGCTTTCATCTTGAGGTCGAGGCATGTGTTGACCATGATTGTATGGAAAAGGCCACTGCAGATGCTGAGTTCTGCCTACAGTAGAAAGAATACTGGTTTAAGTGGCTATTCCTGGTAGTCACTTAAACCTTTTCTTAGAGTTTCCCTCTAAATGGTACATTCACTGACAGGACTATATTTCTTCCCTGTTCGGGCACATTGATAATACGGTATCGGCTGAGATGTGCTAAATATTTGGTGTCAAACACATTCTGAACCTGACATTTTAGACTTATTTCCTGGTTCCCAAAATGGAAATTACAGCCCACTCCTAATTCCCAGAGCTGATAGGCCGGTGTCGGTTGTTCTGAGCGATCAATACGTGAACTGCCTGAAGCCGCAAAATGATACTGATGCCCTATTTCGATAAAAGAGTTGTCTAGCCATTCTTCACTAAAAGGCAAAAATGTCAGGTCGGTTCGCACAGAAGGCTGTGGTGTAAAAGGCAGCGCTAACTGGGTTTCAGGATTATAACTTTGTACAAAGTCTATTGCTTGATTTAGCTCGAATTTTGGTAAGATATTCCAATCCCATTGTAATTCAAAACCAGTATAAATAGCATCATCCTGGCGATATTGAAAAATTTGTCCGGCTTCTGGTAATTGCGAAAATTGAGCCGGGAAAGTCGGTCCTAAATAAATATAGTTGTCGAAATAATTGAAGTAGACAGAAAGACTCCCTTCAATCTTTTCAAAATTCCAATATGCCCCTAGGTCAAGTTGATAACCATGCTCGGAGTCCAGATCAGGTGTGCCCACTTCATGCCTGAATGTACCGTGATGAATACCATTGGAAACCGTCTCAGCTGGATACGGCACACGAAAACTTTTACCGAAATTGGCTTTAAGTATCCATTTTCCTTCAGAGAATGTAAGATTTGTTCCGAGTGAAGCAGACCAATTGAAAAACCTATCGTCTGTGGCAACGGAGATAAGTGAATCCACGATAGTTTCATTGCTATCCCAGATATATTGACGATAAAACTCCGTATCATTCTGTCCAATATCCAGCCGAATACCACCATTTACAAGCCAGTTTTCATTCATTTCTTTTTCTGAAATGGAATAAATACCACCGCGGAAGGTGCGGAAATCTGGTAATAGATATTCAAAACCACTCCGTTGGTTGCGTTGCCACTGTGCATTTATACCAACTATGTTTTTCCAATCGGAACGCATGCGATGTTCGTAGTGGGAGGCAATGCTAAACGTTTCTAAAAGCAGCTCAATTGCCAACTTATCATTAGGATTGTCTAGTTGTGAAAGCGGGATACTATGAAATTCGGGTTGAGACAATTCTTGACGCAGGTTGCGCTGAAATCCCATATCAAAGGCTAGGTGATCGCTCCCAAAAAAGAATATCTGATTAAGAGAGACCCGGTAGTGATCGACTTTCTGCTGAGGTACATCAAGGTCTCGGTAGTTGCCATCATCGGTTAGAGCATAAGACCTCGGAATTCCTACCGCACCACTAAACAAACCAGCTTCTAGCGAATAATGACTATACAGCAATCGCGTAATACCCCAATCTTTGCTGACACCAGCTTTAATGCTGATATTCTCCTCATCACCAGCCGTATTTTTTAGTCGATTATTTAGTATTGGTAAATCAAATCCGTTGTACGTAAACAAATCCGTGGGTACCTGATAATCAGCAAAATCTTGTCGAGAATAACGAGTGGTCAAAAACCAGTTATTGACATTGAAACCCAATTTTGCAGACCCACCCCAGTGATCATTATTGGTCTTGTATATTCCCAGGATGCTTCCCTTAAAACTATTTTTAGGTAGAAGTTTATCCGGCATGATATTGATTACACCCCCAAGACCATCCGAACCATATTGGAGTGAACCAGGTCCCTTGATGATCTCTACCCTTTCCGCATCAAACTGGTCAATCTCCAATCCATGATCGCTTCCCCATTGTTGACTTTCTTGTTTGATACCTTGGTGGTTAACAATGATACGATTTGCAGATAGTCCTCTAATCACGGGTTTTGCTATACCCACACCTACATTAATAGCACTAATACCTGCAAGTTTTTCGATGGACTGGGAAAATGTTCCCTCCAAGTTTTTTTGAAAAAAATCTTCGTGGATATGTTCTGTTTGCAACGTTACCTCTTGCTTGGCATGTTCGTCTGAAATCACAACTGTTTCTAATACCTCCGTATCTGGCTGAAGAACTATTTTAATATTTCTTGCATTATTACGTGAGCCATCAACGAATGTCGTATCCGGAATATAGCCTACATAGAAAGTATGTAGTTCGTACGTTTTAGATTTCAGGTTCCTGAATAAAAACCCTCCTTTATTGTCCGTTGTTGTTAGTATACTGTCTGGAAGAAGGACAATCGTAGCACCAGGTAGAGAATGCGTATGTTCATCTACGACAATACCGCCTATTTGACTAAAAATCACGGTATTAAAGGTTAACAATGCCAGTAAAAGAAAGAGTCTCATTCGCTATTATTAAGTATAAGCTCTGATCATTTAATTTTAAGTCGAACGATAAAGTAAATTATATGGTTCCTGCGTTCGTTTTTTCTAAAATAATTGATCCATTAATTTAGAGTAACCTGTGTACCCGACCATAAGGGATTTCATTTTATTGATTCATTCAATTTTTATTCCATCATTAAACCAATCCTATGCTTCAGTTTCACTACACTTTTTTAGCGTATCGTCCACTTTATGGAAAAAAAATTAGTATCTCCAAGGTAAAAATCGAGCTGCTGTCTCCAATATGAAATAACTTATCCCTACTTCCTCTTTCTTCATATTTTATCCTTGGTCAAGAATTGACGATTCTAACTTCATCTTTGCCATTTATAAGCAGTCTTCGCATTGTCCAACGAGGATTAAATTAGATGAATCGACTTTATGATTAGGTATGGAAGGGATAGTAATATCAACCGTCAGGCACTCCGATTTACCGCACTCATCGCACTGAAAGTGAGAATGGTCGACGGAATGATCGGTATGATCTATTTCTTGGGATTTTGCAAACCACTTAAGACCATTTACACCAGAAAATGAGTGTAATATTCCCTCTCTTTCCAGTCTTTCTAATATTCTATATACAGTGGTTTTATTCATATCACTTTTATACTTCTTAACCAACTCCACTACGGATAGAGCACCGTTCGAGTTATCGAAAGCATCAAGAATAATTTTAACCGATTTTGTACTCCTGAAATTTGCCATAAAGCAAATGTAATGCAACTTAGGTGCAAAAACAAAATTTTACTATATATTTGCAACCGAATGGCAAAACTAAGAAAAGTAGGGAGCGATTGTATGAAAGCAAGTTTGATTTATATTATTCCCCTCATAATCTTGTTGGGAACCGGTTGTGACAAAGATTCAGTTGATCTCACTGCTCCGACGATTGAGGAGTTAGGCTATATTCCTATGCCACATGAAGATGAGATTTGTGGCAGTCAGGAGCCTGTAGTTTTTCAGCTTGCAGGAGGTGATGAGCTCGGTTTTGATGTCATTTTCCAGGACAATGAAGCACTTACACAGTACAAGGTAGACATTCACAATAATTTTGATTGCCACGGACATGGAGGGGGAGTAGCACCAAAGGTAACCGTTCCAAACGTAGCCAACCAAACTGTTGATTGGACCGTTCTGGATATCAATAATATTTCCGGTACTTCAGCACCTGTTAATCAAACCTTTAACGTTCCGGTAAATGTAACGGCGGGTAACTATCATTTTCATATTCAAGTGATTGACGAGGCCGGAAACGACAGCCCTTTTGCAAATTTCTATTCCCTCAAGATTAAAAATCCACTTGATGATATAGTTCCGCAAATTAGTATTCAGCATCCAGCAAGTAATAGCTTTTCTGTTAAAAAGGGTGAATCTATTCGATTTGCAGGTGAGGTTTCCGACAATCGATCGTTGAGTGATGGAGGGAATGGCGTGCTTTATCTAGCCTACACACGTCTATCATCGGGAAACACGTTTACTACCGATGCGGTATTTCCATTTGACGAAACCGTGGATGCCACCTACCTCTTTGACTTCGAGTACACCGTACCTCAGACATTGGTCACTGGCAGTTATCGCTTTTCTCTCGGAGCGAATGACGGCGTACGCAATACTGCTCCGTTCGTATTCTTTGATGTGGAGATAACAAATTAATTGAATTGATCAATACGCGCTAAGAAAGTCAATTAATATGAGACGACCTGTCTTACGACCTCATTAATCAGCCATCCACTCGTTCAAAGAATTGATAATATTATCTTGGTCGAAGGAAGACAGATCTGATATTCTTGTGCCATGCTTAGTGGCAGGATTAACGATCTTAATCAAGGAATTCGAAGGATTAATATTGACTTCGGCAACAGTCCAGGGATCATCTTCTCCGTAAATAAAAATCATATTATAAGAGGAATTTTTTATCCAGTTATCAATGTCGGCCATGACACTCGGTTCAAACGTGGGCCTGACATTAAATGTAACCAACGGAGGTATGGGTTGCTCCAAATCCGTGAGATGCGAAACGTCAAATGCATAATTACCTAATTCCGTAAGTGCTTGATAAGCATAGGGCGTCCAAAATTCAACTCCATAATCAGAAAAAAACAAGAATACATCAAAGACATTCCTAAAATGGTCAAAATGCGCTTGCAGGCTAGCATTGGAATCAGGGATTGTTTCACAGCTTTCTATCTCTGAACTCCAAAACTCGAACATATAATCTTCTCTGATAGCATGATAAATAATATCCTTGTAGGACAGACTGAAGGTAGTGGCTGATCCAAAATCACCGACACTCTTCACATAAGCATCGAAAATATCAGGGAAAGAATCAATTTTGGTCAACATGCTTCGCTGATATTGTTTGATTTTATTTCTACACGATGCATTGCCCACGGTTTCGTAATAGTCCAAAAACCTTTCGTCATATTGTTGAAATAAAATTGGTGCGACATAAGCCACCGTGGCATCAACATCAGTCGGAAAAAATCTTCGATGAAAGATAGCGGCATCCCCTCCTTTGCTAACGCCGCTTGAAATCCAGGATTCGGAATAAATTGGCTTGAATAACTCGACAATTCTATGATGGTCATTGGCCGCTTGCCATATGTCCAAATATTGCCAATCATTTACGCCAGGCTTCGATTCGCCAAAATATCTGTGCTCAACAGTTAGCTGATTAATACCTAAAAGTGGTGATAGCTCTCTCGTTTTATGGTCTGTGCGTGAATAGCCTTCTGTCTCAAAAACTACTGGTTGTTCTTCGTCTACATGTCCTAAAAAGATTTTCTGATGGAAGAACGCACCATCAGGAACGTTATGATCTACTGGCTGTTTGATCATTATTTTAAAAAGCCGTTCAAAATGATCGACTGATGTGATTTCTTCAACAGTAATATCTTCTATTTGATTTAGCTTTTCAAGAATATTCAATTGAGGCTCAGGAGTAATAACATCGTCAGAACCACAAGCATAGCAAATGGTAAAAAATAATAGAAGGCACATCAAGTTCATCGAGAATTTGAATCTTGAATTTATCATAACATCTTGCATTTGACAGCTTTGAGTGCAATATAAAACTTATTTTACCGACCATGAGTTTAAAAGCTTGATAAGCAACGGGTGTAGGTTGTATTAGCTGAATTATATTGTGAACATTTAGGCGATGCTAATATTTCCTGGCACAGAAAAGGCAATGGCGGCATATTCGATAAAAAGAGGGGCAATTTCATTGCTTATTCTTTACCCACTGAAAAGAATAAAATAAACATTTGCCTATAAAGTCTTCACCATACATATATGCCCGCACCACATAACCATAATCCTTTCATTCAATCACGCTGGCTGAGCGAAGCGAGCGTCTTCGACAACTTAAATTGAATTTTCACTTTAATGACTCTGCTTCTTTCTTGGATTTTTCGGAAATGACCCAAATCAGCTGCCAAAAATTACTATATGAGATACGTTGATCCTCCTGAATTGTGGTTCACCTTTGTTATGCTATACGCTAATCCCTTTATTGTTGCTAATTTTTCCTCAGTTATTTGTGCCATGATATTTGCCTCAAGCTTGATTAATGAGGTAAAGTTCGTGGGGCCGACTTTCCAAAAAGTATCCAAATCAAGGTAATAGTTATCCATTTTTTAGATGGCAGATTCAGACATGTACGATAGCGCGTAAAAATGTATACAACTTCTGTAATTCCGTTTAAGTGAACCAGGTAGCTCCACCTCTATCTTTGTAGCATACTTCTTAACTAAAAAAATACAATGCATAAATTATTATTCGGCCTGTTTCTTATTATAGGATTCTCAGGATTGAAAGCACAAAATTCTAATAACTTAAAAGCAAATACAATGACACATTTCAAATCAGGAAAAAACAGCGTAACGTTCAAATCCTTTGGAGTAGAATTAGTAGGTGACTTATACCTTCCTGAAGGTTTTGATGAAAACAAAAAATACAAAGCAATTGTTGGAGCAAGTCCATTTCCACAAGTGAAGGATCAAATTCCAGCTACTTATGGTCCAGAAATGGCCAAAAGAGGATTTATCTATTTGGGCTTTGACTATTTGGGAATGGGAGAATCTCCGGCATTGCCGGGAGAATTTAAGCAATCCAGGTACATGTTCAGATTGATAGAAAACACCTGGGATGCCGTGTCCTATTTAGGAACACTTCCTTTTGTAGAAGAAATTCACGGACTTGGTGTATGCCAAGGTGGTTCAATAATCGCTTCGGCAGCAATTACGGACCACAGAATTAAGAAAATTGCCACGGTTTCAGGTATGATGGCAGCGGATGGCTTCCAGTGGCTTGGAAGAGAAATAACCGATCCGCAAATTGCAGCAGCAAATGCTTCAATGCAAAAGATGTACGAAACAGGAGAACCTGATTATGTAGCACCATTTGGACTCAACGATGAGCAATCAAGAGAAGAATTTGTTGAAGCCGCAGCATATCCGGAAATGGCTGGAGAGTCCTATGACTACTACGGAAGAGATGGATTTAGAGGGCCAAAAGCTGTTAAAAACTTTACGAACCTGCACATCGGTGATCAGGGCATGCAGTCTCTTTTCTCTTTAGCAGAAGCGTATGCGGATAAAATCGTACAACCAACATTGGTTGTATACGGGGCAAATGCTTCAACAGCTCTTTGTTCAACTGAATTTATTGATAAGCTTACCAATGAACATGAAGTTTTGGCTGTAGATAAATTTAGCCATGTTGATTTCTACTACAAGCCAGAAGCTGTAAAAGTATCGGCAGATGCTGTTGCCGAATTCTTTAATAAATAATTATAAAATACGTGGAATAAACAATAGAAACTGTAGATAATTTCTATTAGAAATATTAATTCCACCGAAAGTGGAAAATTCAGAATATCGTTTTCCACTTTCCTTTTGCCTATTTATCAAATTCCACATATAAGCTATGACTCTTCAAGAATTAATAAAATTGGTGCAATCAAAAAAAGTCCATCAAATAAGGGCGGGCAGAGCACATCGATTTATTGACATTACGGTTGTAGCTACCGAAGGACGTTTCTTTGTACGCCAATATAAATTCGGAACAAAAAGCTGGTACGATGCTTTTTTAGCCAATCCTGACGGACAAATGAAAATCGGTGATACTATTGTCGATATTGATGGTGTACAACCTGTAGATTTAGATGAGGTGAATCCAAAAGTAAATAAAGCCTACCGAAAATTGTTGGGATTAACATATCCTGCTATGCGATTGACGTTTAACACGAAGAGGCACGAAGCATCTACCTTAGAATTAATACCAAAATTTAACGTATAATAAAAATGAGTGGTATCATATTTGGAAAAGAGGGCTGGACACCTAAAAGATTAGACAATCTCACGGGTAAAACCTATGTTATAACAGGAGCTAATACAGGGGCAGGTTTTGAAGCCAGTAAGTTACTGTTGAGCAAAGGTGCAGAAGTGCTAATGCTAAACAGAAATCCTCTTAAATCGGAGGCAGCGATTAGCAATTTGAAACAAGAATTTGGAGTGGGAGCCAAAGTTGGTTTTATCAGAATGGACCTCGCTGAACTTGATTCAGTCAGAACTGCGGCTAACCAAGTTATTGTAAGCGTTCCAAAAATTGATGCGCTGATATGTAATGCTGCCATCGCTCAAGTACCGAAACAAAAGTTTACTACTGACGGCTTTGAAAGCCAACTCGGTGTCAATCACTACGGTCATTTTTTGTTGTGTGGATTGCTTTTTGAGAGGCTGGAAGCAACCAATGGGCGAATCGTAGTTGTTGGTAGTGAAGGTTATAAAATGGGAATAAAAACCATTCAATTTGACGACATGAATTGGGATAAAAACTATAATCCTATGCACACCTATTGTCATAGCAAATTAGCTCAAATAATGTTTGCTTACGAATTGCAAGACAGAATTAAAGCAGTTGACAGGCATGTAGGCGTATATGTTTGTCATCCAGGTGCTTCTGCCACGTCTCTAATCAAAAATAGTGGTGGTTTAAAAGATAGAATTATTTTCGGGTTAATGTCCATAACACCCCTGGTTCAATCAGCAGAAAAAGGTGCTTACCCCGAAGTTATGTGTGCTACTGAAGCCGAAAGAAACTTAAATCAAAAGGCATACTATGGTCCAACCGGAAGAATGCAATGGACGGGTCCTGTAGGTGAATGTAAATTAGAACCATTTGCACAGGACAAGGAAGTAGCGACTAAACTTTGGAAAATATCAGAGAAAGCAACTAATTTTAAGTGGAATTTTTAAATCTGACGGCATGGAAATATTAAAAGTGGCTACTGATTGGGCAAAAGCCGAAGTTTATTCATCAGCATTTTTCATTCTTTTCGGCATTCTATTTGTATTGGTAACAATAGGTTTTTGGCAATTAGGAAAAACAGATATCGCAAAAGCATTCGTATTACCCACCTTGGTAGCAGGTATAGTACTCTTAAGCATAGGGCTTGGGCTTTTTTTTACTAATAAATCCAGGCTTTCAAGTTTTGAACATGCTTACAAGATGGATACTTCAGCTTTCGTGGAATCGGAAATTATCCGAACTCAGAACACGATAAAAGAGTACCAGACGATCGTCTTCAAAATTATTCCAATTATTATAGCGATTGCAGCTTTGTTGATCATTTTTATGGATAGGCCAATTTGGCGGGCAACCAGCATCACTGTCATTGTTATGATGGCGGCTATTTTAATAGTTGACATTAATGCCAACGCCAGAATTGAAGATTATAATAAACAACTAGTAGTAATTATAGGGAAAAATGAAAAATAAATCCGTAAAACCTCGACATTTTAAAACGCTATCTGCCTACTTCGACTTTATTAAAATGCCTCGCCCCGAGCATCCGATGCTAAGTGTATTAACCTCAAAAGGAGAAGGGTTTATGCCCTGCCCGATGGAAAGCTGTCCTCCCATTACCCACGATTGCTATTTTGTAAGCTTAAAGAAAATAGTACGGGGTGAGATGAATTACGGTAGGACAAAGTATGACTTTTCCAATGGCGCCATGATTTTTGTAGCACCTAGACAGGTAATACAATGGGATAGTAATTTAGTTGTTAAGCAAAAGGGTTTTTCGATAACGTTCCACGAAGATTTTCTGAAGGGAACCGAATTAGCACAGCAAATTAAGAAGTATGGTTTTTTCTCTTATTCGGTTAATGAAGCCTTGCACCTTTCCCCGAAGGAGGAAAAATTAATAGAATCCATTATCGAAAATATTGAAACAGAGTACTACAATAATCAGGATGAGTTTAGTAAAGAAATCATCATCTCTCAACTCAGTACCTTACTGAAATATGCCAATCGTTTTTATGAAAGACAGTTTTTAAATCGAAAAGAAATTTCCAATAGTTTGCTAGAGCAATTCAATCAAAACTTAAATCAGTACTTTGAAACCGGCCAACTTGAAGAATCTGGTGTACCCAGTATCGAACAGTTGGCAAGCTCCATGTCTGTATCGCAAAGGTACTTAAGCGACACATTAAAAAAAGAAACGGGAAAGACAGCGACTGAACACATACAGTTCTTCCTTATTGATGAAGCTAAAAATATTTTGCTTGAACCAAACAAAAGTGTTTCACAGGTGGCCTATGAATTGGGCTTTGAATATCCACAGTATTTTTCAAGGCTGTTTAAAAAGAAGGTTGGTGTAAGTCCTACCGTGTATCGAAGTTCCCACTTGTTGAATTAAGATGGCTATTTCTTTGTGAATGGGTGGCTAACCGGATTTGAACCGGCGACCTCTGGAACCACAATCCAGCGCTCTAACCAACTGAGCTATAGCCACCATTTAAGACATCAGTCGCAAAATAAGAACGGCAAAGATAGATAGATTCTGTAAATTCTACCGTTTCAACACACGATCAAAATATCGCTTCGTAACAGCCTCCCAATTTATCAAGTCAAAGAAGTTATTAATGTAGTCCCCTCGCTTATTTTGATACTTTAGATAATAGGCATGCTCCCACACATCTATACCGAAGAGCGGGTAATGTGTCTTGCCTACAATCTTGCCCATCAATGGATTATCTTGATTGGGTGTAGAAAGGACGATGGGTTTGTTATTTTGATCAGTAGCCAACCATGCCCAACCCGATCCAAACCTGGTCTTGGCCGCATTGGCAAACTCCTCTTTAAATTCGTCATAGCTACCAAAGGCGCTTTTTAGGACGGAAAGCATGTCTCCTTTTGGTTCAGATTTATTGGGTGACATCATTTTCCAAAAGAGGCTATGGTTGTAGTGCCCTCCTCCATTATTTCGTAATGCTGTTTGCTCTGGTCCAATTGCACCCATCATCTCTTCGAGCGATTTTCCTGCGATCTGTTCTTGCCCTTTAAGCGCAGCATTTAATTTTCGCACATAACCCGCATGGTGTTTACCATGATGAATTTCCATCGTGCGTTTGTCGATATGGGGCTCTAAGGCGTCAAATCCATATGGCAAATCAGGCAATGTAAACTCTTGAACAACCGACTGCTTATTCGCTTTTTCCTCCGAATTTTGTGTTTCTGTTGTACAACCTAAGGGCAATATAATGGAACCGGCCGCGGCGATGGTCGATACTTTTAGAAACGTCCGTTTTTTCATTTGAATGTCAATTGATATGAATTCAAATATACATATTCACGTGGAGATCTTATGCATCATGCTGACATGTTCGACCGGCCGTAAGCTGATCAAAAAGGGCAATGTCGATTATACCATTTCAACCGACGAACTAACCCAAAATCTACTTTAGTTTTACGCGTACCTTCAGATCTTTTTCTTCCTTGCTCCATTCAAGAGCGTCCGAAAGTGAATATTCCACAACAAGGCTATTACCATCCAATTTATATGGTATGTCCGTCTTAACCTTTTTTATCGTCTTGTCAAACGTATACGTGTATTTGAAGATCATCGTTTCACCCATGAATCCTTCCATCATCGCCATCATGTCATTTGCATCTTGCTCTGACATATCGTTGTCACCGCCTAAATCACCCATGCCTCCCATCAATTCATCTAATCCATTACCGCCACCAAAATCCAGCGTTAGCCATTTTCCTTTAAGCGAAATGTCGCCACCTCCCATTCCAGACATCATGCCAGAAGCCTCTTGCATACCACTTCCTCCCCTGTTTCCAATTTCACCAGCGCGTTCTTTTATTTTATCAAATGCATCTAGAGAATTAAAGTCAAATCCCAAACTCATTTTACCGTCTTCTCCCATTGCCATAGAAAAATTATCAGCACCTGTCGAGGCAAAATACGATGACAATGAATCTTCGAACATGCGCAGTGTATCCGCAAATTCCGGATCATTCAACTTACTCATAACATCATCCATTTCACCCACTTCACCACCACCGAAAGCGCTGGCCATATCCATCATTTCCTTCATATCGATTGAAATGACCTGCGATCCGCCAAAATCTTTATTGAAGTGCGTGCTTGATTCTATAGTGCAAGAAGTGAGGCTGAACAATATTAATAAGCAACCCAAGGCGTACGATAAATTTAAATTTGTCATTAATTTTTTATTTAATAAATCCGTTTTCAATTTCGTTATTATAAGTGATTTGCATACGTAATTAGTTCCGCATAAGTCTGATCAGACTTCATGACATCAACGTTGCCAATCAAAAAAATCTGTTCCCGACTGCGAGACAAAGCTACATTTAGTTTTCGATCTACACCATCGACGTCATACGCATGGATGGCATCAAATGTTCTTTTATTAACCGAACAGGTTGAAATAATAATCACATCGCGCGCACCTCCCTGGTAACGCTCCACCGTATCGACGGTTAACGTTGGCATATTGTTACCAAAATGCGCTTCTAATTTTTTAGTCACAAGCGCAATGTGCGCTCGAAAAGGACAGACGATGCCCACAGTGGCATGCTCCGGTAAGTTGGGCACAATCGAATCGCACAACTTAACGACAACATTCGCTTCCGCTTCACTATACTTTAACATGTCAAGTTGGTGTCCACGTTGATCCTGAGCATGAATGATTTCAATTCGCCGATTTAGCATTTTGCCTTCATAGACCGGAATGCCTTTTGAGTAGAATTTTTCAATGGGCTGTGTGAGTCGAGCAGTCACTTCTCCATTTCGCTGAACGATTTGTAATTTACCTCCGTAAAAACGATCAGAAACGAATGTACAGATGTCCTGATGCATTCTACCTTGAGCGTATAATCTGCCAACGGCATTTGACCAATTATTTGCAACGTTTTGCCGAAGCAATCTTTCAAAAAGTGATGTAGCACTGTCTTCAAAACCTAATTCCGTTAGTTGATCTGATTCAATGACTGTATGCTCTTTTGAAGAAGATACGACGGCGGGCAGTTGTTTATGATCACCAATGAAAACTGTTTGTTGGACATGCCCAACTAATCCTAAAAGATAAGGTTCAAGAATTTGAGAAGCTTCATCTACTATTAGTCGATCAAACTTTTTCAACGCAAACAACTCTTCCTTGCCCAATACACTGGCAACGGTTCCTGTAAATATTCGGCAACTTTGAAGAAAGCCGGATACCTCCTTTCTTGATCGATATTCACTTAATTTACGTTGCAGCAACTTTTCTTGAAATTCCTGTGCTACAGAAAAGCGTGAACCTATTCGTGTATAGGATTCTGAATATTTTACATTCAGCGTAGAACAAATTTCATCCACCGCCCTGTTCGTATAAGCAATTAGCAAAATTGATTCGTCGGTATAATGCATAACATAATCCACCAGGGCGGATAACATGATGGATGTTTTGCCAGTTCCAGGAGGGCCCCAAAGCAAGTAGTATGGGCTGGCACCCAAAATATTCGAAAGCAGGTTCCGCTGATGATCATGTAAGTCAGGTCTAAACTCATCAGGTAATTTTATTCGGTCAACGATTCCGGCTTGTATGCCTAAAAAATATTTACGAGCATCGCGGTTGGCATGATAGAATCTCATCAATCCGCGCATGGCTTGCCGGCTTGATGATTCGATATAGTCATGTTCCGCATTCCAATATTCGATGGATTCAAACACTTCTTCTCGAATAAGTAAATTTCGCAGTCTAATGACGAGGTGTAATTTCGAAATTTTAATTATTGACCCCTTCAGAAGTTGTCCAGCTATCGGGTTTTCTTCACGGGAATGTGGGTACAAAATGACAATATCCCCTGTTCTAAAATTTGTCAAAGAATTATTCTCGGGCAGTTGAAACACGTATAGCCCTTTATCCTCCTTTTTAAGAATTTTTATTTTCCGTAAAATATTAAATTTCTCCTCTTTTTTCATGGCGTTTGATTGCCATAGGGCTGCAAACCCATATCGCTTATTGCGTATTTCGCCACCAACTTTGGCTAAGTAATTCTCAGCCGTTACCAACGCCACATAATGGCTCAAATGTTGTCGTTCGATTTCATCGAGTTTGGATGTAATGTTGAATAATGCCGCCGCATCGGTTCTTATAAAGCCACCGGCTTGCGTAAAAACAGGATGATCAAACTTGAATAAAAGAGATTCGTTTGGCTCTGAATTCATCAAATGGTGGCTGATCGCCACGATATCATTTCGAATTTTTATAGCCTCGAATTGCACCTGTTTTATAGAAGGTGCCTGACGAAGTCGTTGTTCTTTCAGTTTTGCGTACAAGATATAGTTTGTCGACTGAAACGTGTCGCCAAAAGCACTTTTAACCGCCATATCATACAATGTGGTTTGCACATAGTGATTTCGATTTAATCCAAATTCATTCGTCTTATAAGGTTTCCCACTTTTTAATTCGACAATTTTTCCTGCTTTATAATCCAAATCTAAAAACAAGGCGTCGAGTCTTCCCTGGATACCATATTTTTCACTTATAAATGTCGGTTCGATATAGGCCAGGTTATTTTTGTTTTCTGCCTTCAAGGTATTTACATCTTCAAATAAATGGTTTAACATCATTCGAATTTGATTCGACACCAAACGAACTGCATCATCTGATAATAGGGTAAATTCTATTGCAAACTGCCTAAAAGCCTCCGTCATTACGTCCGAATACTGTAGAGGCTCACCTAACATAAACCGATCTAGGATTGCATTTGCAATATTTCCAATGAGCAGATAGGGCGAAACAGCCTTCGGTAATACTTGCTTCATCAAATACATTAAGGGCAGTTCCATGTTCGGCATGAAACATTCAGCAATTGCAGTAACATCAACTAAATAATCCGGATCGATAATAATTGCGCCCGGAATAAATTCACTCTCCGACACAAATCGGCAGTCCAAAAAATGAGCAATCACAGGTAAGGTAATTCGCGATTCTAAATGACGAATTGAAATATTAAACTGTTCGTTGACCTCATGCACATTGAATCGGGCAGTATACTCGTTTCCGTGATTTTCATCTATAATATTCACCCGATATTCCTCGAAGTCCGCATGCACAATTGCTGCCCGAATGACTTCTCTGCTATCAATTATTTCATAAGCCCGGTCATCATGCGACGCCCATCTATTGCCCCAGTTAAGAATTTCCAGCTCAATTCCGTCATCTTTACGGTTTAAAGATAGAAGTACGCGTATCGCATATTGAAAGGCCGCATCAAATCTATCCGTCAAGCGCGTATGCCCATCTTCAATAAATTTTCGGACACAGTGCAAGGCACGCCGTGTATTTTCATCAAATGAAACTTTTCCATCTAGGTAGGCAATTTTTGAAAATAAGGAATATAGGTGGAGCCGGTTTCCTCGACTTAGTTTATCGATTAGGTACCGAAAAAACAACTTATACTGTTTATAATCCGCAGTGGATGTGCTGTTTAGCTCGTGAAAAATATGACCTTCAATATCATGTTCGTTCATTGCGGAAAGAATTGATAGGTGTCCAGCACAGTACCATCAATTGCTCTTATTTCTCCGTCGACTTTTACTTTACTCTCTTTAATTATTTGAATTACGGCAAAATTTTTAACTGGGAACATAGATTTAATGCGAAAATTATTTTTTTCGTCTTTTACAGTGGACCAGGTATGTGTCATTCCCGACGATGTTAATTCAAATAAAAAATAATCGCTATCCAAAGCCAGCGCCGATACTTCTGCCATGTGCCTATCTCCACTAATTAAAATGATTCGTTTATCCGTATGCTTGCGTAATAGGTCCATCAAGCGACTGCGTTCGGATGGATAGTCTGCCCATTTTTCATAACCGTGTTCTAATGGAATTATTTGTGTCCCACTGCCAATTAAAATCACATCCTCCTCTGCTTCCTCAAGTTGTTCGCTTAGCCAAACCCACTGTGTTTCTCCCAAAATCTCCGCTTTGGTGCTTGGAATGTATCGAACATCCGGATCTGGATTCGGTTTAAGCTTATCTCGAAAGTATCGTGTATCCAGAAGTAGTAATTTAACCTTTATCGAATTTGCATCGAACGATAATGCGTGCGCCTGATAGGCTCCTTCGCGATTCCAGGCAGCATTTGATTTTGGTACCTTCAGGAACTTAAGCAATATAGTTTTACTTTTTTCTTTTATGGTGAAATCTTTCCCACCGTCATTATCGCCATAATCGTGGTCATCCCAAATACCATAAATATCATGTGTTTTCGAAAATTGCTTGTAATAGTCATTACACCGCAATTCACTATAATGTTTTTTTAATTTTTTTGGATTTTTCGTGTCGGCATAAACGATATCTCCAAGCCATACCCATGCGTCTATATTAGCGTCTCTAATCGTTTGCCAATAACTTTGATCATGATCGGCCTTATTACAACTACCTAGCCCTAGACGAATCGTATCCTGGGCGACAGTATTTGTGTAAAAAAACAAAGAAAATAAACTACAAGCCAAAAAGATAATGCAGCTTTGGCTTTCTTTCTTAATTAGGCTACCCAAAAATAATCGTTCTATTTTCATGTAAATTGTAACTTAATGTGTTCACGTGTTATGCCCAAGACATTCAAAGATTTTTATACTTTCATGTTTGTGATAGCTGACAACTGGGTAAAGATAAAGGAACATGCACGATATTGATCAACTCAAGATTAATTTTGAGCAAGATCAATTGTTCTTGCTGAATGTTTGTCTCGCTTTTATAATGTTCGGCATTTCATTGGATTTGACACTGGAAGATTTTAAACGTCTGGTCAAAAATCCTAAGTCCGCAGTCATCGGACTTACCTCGCAACTTATTTTACTTCCTATTCTGACATTTGGCATTACAAAGATTTGGCCGATGCCACCAAGCATGGCAATGGGGCTCATAATGGTGGCGAGTTGTCCTGGCGGTAATATTTCCAATTTTGCCGTCCATTTGGGTAAAGGTAACACAGCACTGTCCATTTCGCTTACCTCTTTTGTCACAATGGTCGCTGTACTTACAACACCGCTTACCTTCAACATTTGGACGTCGTTTGTTCCCGGTGCTGCTGATCTCATGCAAGGGATTTCCGTAAATCCCATCACCATGTTTAAGACCATCGCTCAGCTAATTCTCATACCGCTTATGGCGGGTATGGCGATCCGGCATTACCAGCCCAACTTTGCGAATAGAATCAGGAAGCCTATCAACATGCTGTCCTTGCTCATCTTCACGGCCATGATACTAGTCGCGCTATACGAAAACTTAGAGCAGATGCGGATCTACCTGCATCTTGTCTTTTTCTTAGTCTTAGTTCACAATGCCCTGGCACTCCTAATGGGTTATCAATGGGCTAAATCTTGGGGATTACCGCTTGTGGATAGGAAGGCTATATCAATGGAAACAGGCATTCAAAATTCCGGATTGGGGCTTGTCCTCATCTTTAATTTCTTTGAGGGTCTGGGTGGAATGATGCTTGTAGCTGCGTGGTGGGGAATATGGGATATGATTTCTGGCCTGTTACTCGCCCTTTATTGGAAGTGGCGTGCCGGAAAGGGTACATTGAAATAGATTATATTTGTCATCTCTACATATGTATTCATAACATTTATAGGACTTATTATTCATCTCACAAAACGAAAAACATGAATTTATTAAACGCATTTAAGGACTTAGCCGGTGATCAACTCGCCGACTTAGCTGGTAATTTCATTGGTGCATCAAAAGACGAGACGGCATCAGCAATGGACCAGATCATGCCTTCTTTGATGGGTGGGTTGCTGGGGAAAGTGACGAACGAGTCTTCTGCAAGCGGGTTCCTGGACTTCCTGGGCAACAATAACCTTGATGGGGGTTTGCTCGATAACATTGGTGATCTATTTGGCTCCCCGGAGAAATCAAGTGGATTACTGGGCATGGGCGGCACTGTTCTTAATTTTCTTCTTGGAAATAGATCAAATGCAGTGATTGACCTTTTAACGAAAGTTACGGGCCTGGATAACACTAAAATGGGCAGTCTCATCAAAATAGCCGCTCCGCTCTTAATGTCTTTTATAGGCAGAAAAGCCAAAAGTGACAGCTTAGGCGCTGGTGGTCTGCTTGGCTTGTTAAATTCTCAGCGTGATTATGTAAAAGAGGCCGCACCCGCTGGCTTACTAGGCTCTTTGGGCTTGAGCGGCTGGGGTGATCAGGTGGCAAATGTTGCCAATAAAGTAGGAGACAGCGCACGTGATGCGGCTGATACAGTTGGTCGTGCTGCTTCCGATACCGTGGATGCAGGAAAAAGTGGTTTACAAAAGCTCTTGCCATGGTTGATTTTGGCGTTAGCCGTTCTCGCATTGCTCTACTTCCTTCGCGGCTGTGGAGATGATGTGGCAGATGCTGCTAAGGGAGCCGTCGACAAAACTGAGGAAATGGCGAAGAAAACAGGAAAAGCCATTGGCGATGCAGCTGAAGCCACAGGCGAAGCCATTGGTGATGCGGCCGAAGCAACGGGTGACGCAATGAAAGATGCTGGTGAAGCCGTAGTTGACGCGTTTAAATCAATAAAGCTGCCTAATGGTCAGGAAATCAAGTATAAGGCAAATTCTATGATCGCCGATTTGAGTGATTACCTTACAGGTAAGGAATCCGATGTCAAACGTCGTTTTACTTTCGATGGATTGAACTTCAAAACAGGTTCAGCTCAAATTACGGAAAACAGCTCAGCTCAGCTAGACAATCTTGTCTCGCTAATGAAGGCATATAAAAACATGGCTATTCGAGTTGAAGGACATACTGATAATACGGGCGACGCGGCGGCCAACCTAAAACTATCAAACCAGCGTGCATTGGCTGTCAAACAATATCTCATGAAAAATGGAATAGCAGCGGCACGTGTTTCCGCCAAAGGCTTTGGCCAAACACAGCCTGTAGCTTCTAATGATACCGAGGAAGGACGAGCTGAAAATCGGCGTGTAGACGTTTATGTAACAAAAAAATAACGTATAAACAACGTGTAAATTGAAAGTGGGTGTCAAGTCGATACCCACTTTTTTTTATGTTATAAATGGCGTATCTTTAAATGGCGCAACTGCTTCTTCCTGCATGAAAATTCGGTCTTCGATAATTGCTTTACTATTTCTTTTTCTCGCAAACGGGGTTAAATCGCAATTATATGACTTACTGGGTGACGAACCGTACGTGGAGATTCCATTTCGATACGAATCAAATTTTATTATTGTTAAGGTCCAGCTTAATGGAGCTTTCCCGCTGAACTTTATTTTTGATACGGGAGCAGAACACACCTTGCTCTTTAAGAAAACATTCACTGACTTATTGGGTGTTGACTATGGAAAACAGATTAAAATTTTTGGTTCGGACCTCCAGAATTTTGTGCATGCTCGAATAGTCCGAAATATACAATTTCGTGTTCCACCAATTGATGACGTCCGCATGGATTTCCTTGTGATGGAAGAAGATTATTTAAACATGGACGAATTAATTGGGCTGAGTATTGATGGTATCCTTGGTGCTCAATTTTTTCGACATCACGTCGTAAAAATCGATTACCGCCGCGGTATTATTACGCTATTCAAAAAAGATAGAGTTCCTAAGTTGGGGAAAAAATTTATCCCCTACCCCGTAGCACTCAACCGAAATAAACCCTACTTATCAGCCAATTCATTCATAAATCAGATCGACAGCGCACAACTGACGCTATTACTAGACACGGGGGCCGGAATCGGCCTGATGCTGCACAGCAACACCCACGAACAGATCAAATTGCCAGATAACTATATTCAGACTAATTTGGGAATGGGTATCGGTGGACAGATTAATGGCTACATTGGCCGTATAGCGCGTTTGAATATAAGTAATTTTTCCTTTACAAATGTGATCGCCGGATTTCAAGATGTAACACATCACGAACTCGATCGAAATGCGATAAAACGGAACGGAATAATAGGAAATCAAATATTGAGTCGGTTTACATTAATTATTGATTATCCCAATTCAATTTTGTACTTGAAACCAGAAAAAAAATTCAAAAAGAAATTTGAATATGATAAAAGTGGTATGACAATAGTCGCGTCCGGAACATACCTCAATCATTTCCAGATTATGCACGTTATCACAAATTCTCCCGCGCATCATGCAGATATATTACCCGGTGATCAGATACTTAGAATAAATGGGATACCAACTTCATTTTATAGTCTTGCTAAATTGACCAAGAAATTTCGTGGTAATGACGGAAAACGACTTAAATTACTCGTCCTTCGCGACGGCGAAAAACTCACACGTAGTGTTGTATTACGTGAAATACTTTGACATATAATCAAAAACTTTTCTATGGGTCATATCGCTTAATTCGCGGCAACCACCGTGGTACATTGTTTTTGTATTTTCGATAGTCATCCCCAAAACGTTTTTCCAAATCGGGTTCTTCCTTGTAAATGAAATA
Source organism: Saprospiraceae bacterium (assembly GCA_028279185.1). Classification (GTDB taxonomy): domain Bacteria; phylum Bacteroidota; class Bacteroidia; order Chitinophagales; family Saprospiraceae; genus JANQSS01. Next base: position 117,374 of record JANQSS010000325.1, read on the forward strand.
TATCGTACTGGTCACGAAAAAAATGCCCGCCCAAAGTAATATTGGCCCGGAATTGAATACAAGCCCCTCTCCTATTAATAGCATAATCACGCCAGATATCATCGGATTGCGCCAATGTTTATAAGGGCCTGCAATAACGAGATTTTTCGGAGGATCCCAGGGCGCCAAAGTACCCCTACCCATCCGAGCGAAGTAAAGAATTGTAGTAGTCATGAGTATTAAGCCTCCAAGAAGAAGCAATACTCCCACCCACTTCAGCGCAATGCCCGTGTTTACATTATTAATTACCCCGGACCCATTGTATATGAGCATCGGAATGACTATAACCACCACCACCGGTAGGGCCAAAATACTCGCTACATGTCTTAACAACATAGACATTAGGCTAAGATCGAGACATTGATAAGATCATTTCTTCCTTTAATCCGCATTGGAACCAATTCATACCTTGTCTCTGTCGTGGACATATTTTCTATTACAGCTTCTGTGGCAATGAGCTGAGAATTCAATTTTTTATTTAATTGCTCCACACGACTTGCTATGATTACCGGATTTCCAGTGACAGAATATTGTTTACGTGCGTCATTTCCTACGTTGCCGGTGACCACATTTCCTGCATGCAATCCTATCCCAACTCTTACTTCGTTGACCCCAAGAGATGCATTTCTTTTTTGTAGTTTGGCAATAATAGCATGCGCAGCATTCACAGCATTTTCACAGGAATTACCATGCTCAACCGGAGCACCAAAGGTAGCCATGAAACCATCACCCAAAAGCTGATTGACATTACCATGATGCGATTCCACAATGTCAATCATAAAACCAAAAATATTATTTTGAAAGGCAATTAATTCTTCAGGAGTCATTGATTCAGCCATTGGCGTGAAATCTCGAATATCTAAAAACATGACGCAAACAAACCGGCGAACAGCCCCTTCACCGGCTTTATCAGCCAGCAACTCAGCGGCTATTTCTCCCGATACCTGCTGGCGCAATAAGGTTGTAATACGTTCCTCCGCGACTTCTAGTTTCGATTTTGCCTCGTCCACTGCCCGATATGCACTAAATAGTTTTTTGTGTTCCTTTCGTTTTTGATTGTAAAAATATAATGAAGTAACCGCACCAATAAAAATAAGGAAAGAGATAATTAACGAGGAGTTTCGGAGTTTTATTTGCTTCTCTTTCTCAATCTCAATAGCATTGACATTTAGGTCTGCTATTCGTTTTTGTTGTTTTAGAAGCAAGATTTCATCAGCGCTCTTTTGAGCATTAAATATGGCAGAAATGCTGTCGTGTTGTAATCGAGCGGCCAGCGCCTGATATTGTTTAAAGTAATCCAGCGATCGCTTGTAGTCATTATTTTTTTCGAATTTTTCGGCCAGCGACTTAAGCGACTTTTTTTCCGTCACTAAACTTTGATTGGGTGTAAAAGTTATATTATTGGGAATTGGTTCTGGCTTTAACACCATTGAATCAAACGATATAGAATCATTTTGTTCGATCGATTTGATACGCTTTTCAGTCAATGCCTCGGCCAAAAAAGACTGCGCTTCCTGCGGTTGATTCAAGCTATCCAAAAGGAGTGCAACCCGAATTTGCATCTCATTAATTTCATCTGTTTCTCCCGTATTTTTCAGAAGGTTGATCGCTTTTTTGTAATGCTTTATTGCCGCATCATAATCACCGTCTTCTTCCTTCTTATTTCCTAATTTTATTTGAGCATCAATTTGCAAGCGCTGTGTCGCATCTCCAATTTTATCGCCAATATTGAGGTTTTTAAATGCTTTGGATACAACGTTCTTTTTAACTTTGCCATCACGCTCTAAAGCTCTTAATTCCGTAAAGCGCAAATCTATTTTATCAACAAATATGGAATCATTCAACTTAGAAGACCAATAGCGCGCGGAAATAAATTGTTCTTTAGCTTGGGCATATTTTTCGCTGGTAAATAATAAATCTCCATATAGCACGTGGGCTCTTAAAAGTTTTACAAAGTCCTCGGGGAGAAGCTCAGGATTGGCAATATCAATTATCTCTTCCCCTAGATTTACGGCCTGCTTTGCGTATTTCGTTGCCTTTTTACTATCTACGGTTATGTACGCATCCGAAAGCTCATTAAGCGCATTCAATTTCTCTACTCCATAAAGTCGGTTGATTTGCTTCTCGGATTCACGTAGATCGATCTGTGCAAGACCAACATTCATGTAACACATGTAACACAAAACCCAGCAAGCCTTAAAAATTTTCATCCGCTTTCAGTAGATTTATTATTGGCTGTAGGTTGAATTATATCCCATAGGTTTCCATACAAATCTTTAAAGACAGCCACTGTTCCATATTCTTCTTCAACTGGTTGTCGAACGAATTCGATGCCTTTTGATTTCATATTCTCAAAGTCGCGCCAGAAATCGTCTGTGAATAAGAATAAAAAGACACGACCACCTGTCTGATTGCCTATTCGCGTACGTTGTTCGGCGTTGGCCGCCCTGGCAAGAAGCAGTTTGCAACCAGAAGAGCCGGGAGGCGCGATGATTACCCAGCGCTTTTCTGCCGACAGAGGGGTATCTTCGATCAACTTAAAGTTGAGCTTTTCCGTATAGAATGCGATGGCTTCATCATATTCTCTGACAACTAAGGCTATATGTGCGATATTTTGATTCATTCGACCGATCTGCTTAGCTTGCGAATATGCGATAAAAAGATCGGATATGTATCGCCTGCGGCCATGGTTTCGACGAATCGCATGAAGTAAGAGATACAAGCCAGGCCTGGATCACAGACGGTGTGGATGTTTATTTGGCTATTTGATAGTTCTCCCACTAATTTGAAGAAAAATGTTACCTTTGCCGTCCATTTTACACGACTGTAAAAAATAGTGAATATGTATGCAATAGTTTCCATTGCCGGTCAACAATTCAAAGTTGAGGAAGGTCAAGAGATCTTTGTCCACCGGCTGGCAGCAAATGCGGGCGATGAGGTCAAATTTGATCAAGTCTTGCTCGTCGGCAGTGATTCAGGCGTTTCGGTTGGTACACCAACATTGAACGGGCATGTTTCGGCCGAAGTTATCGATCATGTAAAGGGTGATAAGGTCATCGTCTTTAAGAAGAAAAGACGTAAAGGCTATCAGAAGCAGAATGGCCACCGGCAATCCTTTACAAAATTAAAAATCAACTCAATAACCAGCTAAATCATCAACCATGGCTCATAAGAAAGGTGTAGGTAGTTCGGATAACGGACGTGATAGTAATCCTAAGTTTCTCGGTGTAAAGTTGTTTGGTGGTCAAGCAGCGCGAGCCGGAAACATTATCGTGCGACAGCGAGGAACAAAGTTTCATCCTGGTGTCAATGTTGGAATGGGTAAAGATCATACCCTATTCGCTCTAACAGATGGACGTGTTGAATTTAGAAAGCGTCGTCAGAATCGCACATATGTAAACATTGTGTCTGACGATATGGTCGCAGTTGCGACTAAGCCGACAGCTAAGTCAGGCGCGCAAGAAGAAGAATAGGCTAATTCCATCAATTTTTTCTTTACGTTCGGAACTTATGTTCAGCCATGAGGGTGTAGTTTTATGTCACTTCGCTTCGTCATCCCAAATGCCGACGACGGCGCTTTTCTTCACCCAGCCATGCTCATATGTATCGGTTTGTACAAGGTAGAAATCCTGGTACGCTTGTTGGACTTCGGCCATTTGACCTTCAAATACAATTTGCTTGTCCGTGCTTACATCATAGGGTTTATCCTTTAACTCGGAATCATTAACAAAGATCACTAATTCATCGGCCTGAACATACGTTGAGCGAAAATACCCAACAAGCCCAAGCAATGCGCCAAGGAAGAGTAGAATTAGTGACCATTGAAAATATTTGTCGCGTCGGTAAAAATATAGCGCGATGGCAAGGACAAAGGCAAAAATGGATACTATAAACAAGGAATTTCGTGGCATAAAATGAACAAATTTTCCTATTCCTTTCTGCCATCCAAAATGCAATAATGTATGCGCAGGCAAATCGTGTGCCTGTCTGAATTGATTTAAATTTACTATGGCAGCTCGCCGCTGCTTTCCATAACTGCGACTCGCTCGTTCGAACTGCTGAATGGCCCGCCAAACATCTTCAGACTTTTGCAAATCAACGCCTACATCATTGTATGATTTCTTGGCCTCTGCCGCTTGTTGAGAAAAAACAGGAGCAGCCCCAACACCAAAAATCGCTAGAAAAAAGAATATTACTTTCATTTACTTACAAGGATATTTCTTTTCTGCCAAAATTAAAATTTAATCATAAGCTGGACAACGACCGGATCACTTACCTTATTTCCTTTTTCGAAATGAGTTCGTACACTCTAAATATATCGGTAGGAGAAGTACTTCGAAGTGTTTCGTCATAACTAAAGCCTTCCAACTTTAGGGTATTGTGATCTACTTGCTCCATTGGATGAAATACGCTTGTAGGTTTTTTATAAAATCGAATTTCTGCTACTTCATTTTCTTGAAACGATAGTTTCATTTCGCTGCAATCTATTTTATTTACACCAATGTAAGCTCCAGAATCATCGGCTGCATAGTAAATAGATTGCGCATTACCTTTTACGTACGTGTGTTGAAGCTCTTGTTCAAAAAATGTGGCAATAATTCTTCGACCTTTTACTTGATTAAATAGGCCACTATTACTTTTATTTATCACAAAGGCATTGTCAATAATTTCGATTTCTTTGATTGCATCATTTGCCATTTGGACATTTATCGTATCTCCAAAAAATCGACTCGTATCGCTCCAAATCACGGGATCACCAAAAATTCGAAACATAGAATCTTGTTCATTAAAACGCAAGGAGTCCGCTACAAACTGCAAGTTCTTCTTATAACCGACTACATTATGGTAGGCGTATAATTGTCGTGATTCGACGCCATTTGAATCTGTCACTTGCGTACTGACTAATGTATCAGCCGTTACATGCAAACTGTCACCTTCCATCTGCGTAATCAAGCGTAATCCTTTTCCAAATGCTTTTACCTCATTATCGACTTTGTCAATCAAAGCATCCGCACAAAACAATGTTACATTTTGCGCCGAGTCAAAATAAATGACATTTCCGGAGGCCCTAACCATATCCTGGCCTGCCAATTCTTGCATGTGATCTGCTTCCAACTTTTGACTGCCTTGCACCACAAGTGCCCGACCTTCTGTTTTAAAGGCGCCATTGCTCAAGGTGTATTCCATACGCTCCCCGGTGGCCGTTTGTTCAGCATCTTTATAATCCACATTTCCAATAAGAAGTACTTTGTCTTTCGATTTTTGATATTCAATTCGATCTGCCGTCGCTTCCTTATCTTTTTCTTTTACCCATGTATTGCCGATCAAAGTAAAATCCTGTGTATTACCGTAAAACAAAATCGTATCCGCAACAGCTTCTTTTTCGGGTGATGCATATTGCGCATTATTTTGCAGTGAGGCAAAATTGTTTTGCAAGTCATAATAGCCCGATTCGCAGTAAATATTATTATCCAGCTGTTTCATACGCACTGGTGCCACAAAAGTTGCCACTTTAGTTGTTGGATTAAAATGAAGGGAATCTGTGCGCATCGTATAATCAGGGCCAGCGACCACAACGCTGTCGTAGAAAATTACAAGTGACGAATCGATAAAATACGTTCCAAATTTAGACGTGATTAATCGCTCACCGTCTGTCATTAACGCTTCCTGATTATTGTAGTATGCTATGTTGTTTTTCATGTCGTATTCAATTTTGTCGGCATACAGCTTTTGAGCACCATTTTCTAATACGACATTTCCGTCCATTTTAGCGTACTCGGTTTGCCCGTTATACCGCAATTCATCGCAATAGGCGTTAGTCGTGTCGGAACGTTGTATGGTGACATCTCCAAATGCCTCCGCAGCATTATCAGCGGACTTTAGATTGACTTTTGATGCATAGATAACGGTGGAATCCTGCCGCAGGATGACATTTCCACTCAAAATACTTCGAGCACCTTTATCAAACCCTTTGGTGCGATCAGCATTGATGACAATGATCGGTTTCGCCTCAGCGGTATCCGATTCTATTTCTTGTGAAAGACAGGTGGTCACAAATAAAAATGAACTAGCTAAAAAGCAAGCTATCGCTTTCGCTATCCGATATACATTCAACTGGCAAATAATATCTGAATTATTATGTGCTTTACGCATGGGCACTTATATCATTTATGACCAAATCAGCGACTTCCATGCCTGCTTGCATACCCAGGGCTACACCCATACCTCCGAAACCAGCTGCGACAAAAGTCCTTTCAGACGTACGTGCAATCACAGGCATTTTAGTATCAGCAAAACCCATGATCCCTGCCCATTCAAATTCAAAATGGGGAGTTGGGTGGTTTGGCAGGATGACTTCGGTCACGTACTTTTTTAATCGTTCGGTTATTTTTTTGTTAATATTTAGATCAGACACAAATTCATTTTCAAAATCCCAATGTCGACCGCCTCCTATGAGCAATCTACCGTCAATATTTCGAAAATAGATATACCCCTTTTCAGCATGAAAAACGCCCGTAAAAGGTAAGTCAATCGGTTCACTTACAAGGACTACATTTCGCGCTGGTCGAATTTTCAATTCTGGTACGCGTAATGCTTGGGTTAAACCATTCGTTGCGAGAACGACTCGCTTAGCGCGCATGTTGCCCCTTGAAGTTTCGATTTGAATACTATTCCCGGATTGAAGCACATTTGTGACGTTGACGGAGGTAAAAAATTCACAGTCACCTTTGCCCACAACGCGTTTCAATTGGGCCACAAAGGCGGCCGGATTAAGTTGCCCTTCGTGGGGGTTTTCGATCAAGAAATGATCGGTGTGAAATCCAAAGCGGCGATCTGCCAATTTGAATACGGATGGCCCGATAGTCGGTTCGAGCAGCGCATTGATTCGAGCAATCTCAGCTTCGGCTTTTCTCTTTGGAAAGTCCTTTTTATCGATCAATTCAAAACCACCTGTTTGCCGATAGCCTATAGCTGAGTCACTAAAAGTCGCATTTATTACTTCTATTCCTCGATATCGCTTCTCTATCAACTGCAAACACTCCGACTCTCCAAAACGATGTAAGTCATCTAAGATCTCTGTTAAGCTTCCAAAACAGGCAAATCCCGCATTGCGCGTGCTCGCCACCCGTGTAATGCTATATTTATCAATTATGCGCACTGAAATGTCGGGATTCTTTTTACACAAGCTTAAAGCGCAGCTTAATCCAGCTATCCCAGCACCAATGATGATTACATCGACTTCTGTTTCGAGGTGTTTGCTATCCCAATAACTAAGCGTAACGTGCTTCATGATCGGTTAAAATTGATAAATTTGTCACAAAGCAAAGCAAATGATACAACGTATTCAAACCCTATTTTTTTTATTGGCAGCCGCCACATTCATCGCACTATTCTATCTCCCTTTTGCCTTTAGTGATGTATCGGCCGGAGAAATGCTTCAGGACAAATTGTACACTGTTGAAGATCACCTTCTGCTTGGTGGTTTATGCATACTTGGCGGCATATTGTCTATCGTCGCCATATTCCTGTTCAAGAACCGGCCATTGCAAATGCGTATAGGTTATTTTATCATTATTGCAGCCATATTTATCATAATCCTGGCCATTGGTCTATTCATCAATGAGTCTCAATCCTATAACAGTCCTGTCAATATATCCGAAGGATTTGGAATTGGGATGCCCGTATTAACTATTGTACTGGTGGTACTTGCAAATCGTTTTATAAAGAAAGATGAAAATACCGTTCGCTCGATGGATCGACTGCGATAAAGTCAATTTACGAGGTAACTTCAGATTCTGAAATTATCAATGGAATACGGGCGCGAACTTGTTTTTTCTTATGAAACGGTAGTTGGTGATACGGTTTATTAAATAATTCCCAGGCTTTTTCATCCCACAATTTTTTATACGCCTGCTTTAATCTATCGTATACATCAATATAGGTAGAATAGCTGGTTGCCCGCGAACAACTTAAAGCGACAACCGGTTGTTTGTTTTTTTTATTTACAAGTCGGCTTTGGATAAATGCAGCTGTTCGATCCTTAATTTCATCCAAATTGATGTACTCCTTCTCCATCAATATTTCGTCGAATCCATTAATGGATATGCTCAAAACATATTCTTCATCGTACAGAACGCTTGCATCCGGCCCATCGGGTATTGGTGGGAGGCGTGCCATAATTCCCTGATCTTGTAAAATAGTCGTAGTAACGAGAAAAAAGATTAGAAGCAAAAAGGCGATGTCAGCCATTGAGCCTGCATTAATTTCATTGGTCTGTCGCTTTTTCATATGCATCATTTTTATACATATATGATGCAATATTAATTGACCTGGGTGTCACAAGAAATTAAATTTTATAGGGAAAATATAAATCAATTCGATTCAAAATTAGAAAAGGAACACCGAAGTGTCCCTTTTCTAAACTATAATTCAAATGCTTATTCAGCGATAAACAATCATTCTCCACGCGGTTTCGCTGAATAATTAACCTTGAGTTGTCCTGCTAATTTAAATTTCATATACGTATTACACCATTTACAATTGATCTATGTCAATAAAATCGCATAAATCAACGTCTTCACTTGATCTATGATAAGAAATGTATAAGATATCACAATAAAATCACAATATATCTGATATTTAAAATAATAAAATGATCTCAAAATGAAAAAATTTATTGTCGTCCTTTTAATCTTTTGCACATACTCTTGTGAATATCTAGATGAATCTTGCTACTGTAGAGGTCAAATCACAGCACTGGAGACCGGAAAACCCGTCGGTAACGTAGAAATGGAAGTTGCCGTCAAACACAAACATAATTGTGGCTTTTTTGGCTGCCAAATTTCGTATGAATTTGTTAAGTCTGTAAAATCAGATGAAAATGGTTTATTCGGAATTGATTTTAATAATTGTGATTTAAAAGAACAATATGTCCTAAACCTATCACATGCAGAAAATCACGAATTTCTGGAATATACGCTCCCTCCTTCAAAAGATATTCGCGGTGAAACGCTGGAAATTCGTCTTTTCCGGCTGGATACATTGCAAATTATATACGTAGATGACGATCCATCGACAAAAGAAGTTGTGATTTATAAAATAGCACGCGATAGTAGCGACCTTAATCCCAGATTTTATCATACAAAATATGGTGTTAATCCATCTTATGACAAAAAAATCGTACGTGAGGGCATCGACTTATACCTCGGTTATAAGATCAACGGAAAACCCTACGGTCCCTTGATCCTCAATGCGGAACGGTTGCGTCAAAATAAAAATGTGTATATCCGCCAATAATATCGTTCAATGCGAATCTAAACTGTATCAAAATTGAATACGGTCAGGACTCCTTCAAAATTTGCATAACCTAAAATTAAAAAAGGAACACCGAAGTGTCCCTTTTCTAAACTATAATTCAAATGCTTATTCAGCGATAAACAATCATTCTCCACGCGGTTTCGCTGAATAATTAATTTTTAGTTGTCCTGCTTTACGCAATTCAGTTTTTATATCTGAAACAATTCCCATGGTAACATCACCATCTACACGGAGAGAAGATGTTATACCTTTTCGTTGAACTTCAGGAACCTTAACTCTGTGTTGTTCGATGAAAAGTGGAATATCCTTTACCCGCTTAAACGAATCGCCCAATTGGAGCAATGGTCGCGTACCATAGGTCTCTTGATATTTTTTAGTAGGTTTTCCTACATACAGGTAATTCACGAGGGATTTCTTCTCAAGTTTTGTCAACTCCGTTGCCGAAGGTGTTATGACATTCACTTTCAATTCTGCATCTCGTAAGACCGTCACTACCATAAAAAAGAACAATAACATGAATATGATATCAGGTAATGAAGCCGTAGATATTGCAGGTGAAGATTTTCCTCGTTTTTTCTGAAATTTTGACATATTTCTACAATTTCTATGAAATTAGCTTTCTTCTCCAAATGCCGTTGGTTCGGCCTCAGAGATGATTAAAGGATATTTGTCTCGAACAGCCTTACGCTGATCACGATTGAGTTGAGAATATGGCTTTCCGTATTTCCGTCTTGCCTCTTCGTCACGCAATTCATTGTAAGCTGCTTGAATTTCATTGTATACCTCGAGATAGGCTTTGTACTTCGTCCCTCGGTCGTTCTTCAGTGACACGATTGCCTTATTTGGCGACTCGGCCAAATCTTCTCGTTTTTGAGGATTATCGATAAACATCTTGGTGTCTTCCCGCAAATCATCAATTTTCTTTTGCTCACCTCGAACTAGTAATTGATTTTGCGCATTGACAAGAACAGAATATACATTGCGCTTATTAAGCTTTGTAATATCCGGTTCTTCATCTGACCACGGCGGTAGTTTTACCAAAATTCCTTTGTCTTCGAGAATTGTAGTCGTCACTAGAAAGAATATGAGGAGCAAGAAAGCAATATCGGCCATAGAGCCTGCATTGATTTCATTGTTCATTCGATCACGACTGCTTGTACGTCCCATAATTTATTATTTGAAAAAATTCAAAATTTCAAAAGCAATAAAACTTACAAGTGCGATACCCGCTAAAATGAGTGTAGTCGTTAACGATCCACTAATAAATTTCGAAACTCCTTCTGTAACGTTGAACTCCTCGATTGTTTTTTGAATCGAACCAGTCATGTCTGCATCCGCCATGCTGTAGCCAATCGCGAAGACAACTAAGACTCCGATAAGTGCGATGACAAATTTCATCGAACCTTTCAAGTTGGTCAACAGGTGATATATTCCAAATAGTACTGCGGCTATTGCCGCGAGGACACAAAGCCCTATAGCGGCATACAACCCAAAGTTGAATATGTTGGTCTGTAATTGATCTGCTTCTGAAAGGCCATTGAATGTCCCTAGTCCCGATAGCACCATTGCTAGAAATATCAGTACTAAAACAAAGCCCAACAAAAAGCCAACCGTTTGACCATTTTTAGATAAAAATGTATACATGTATTAAGGTTGTTTTTATTTAAAGATGTTGTTCTTTGCCATGACATCTACCAAGCCGATAGAAGCATCTTCCATACGATTCACAATTCCGTCTATTTTAGAAACGATGTAATTGTAGAAAATCTGAAGTATAATTGCCACGATCAAACCAAAAACGGTCGTCAATAAGGCTACCTTAATACCTTTGGCAACGACTGAAGGTGAAAGGTCACCAGCCGCCTCGATACTTTCGAAGGCGCCGATCATACCAATAACTGTTCCCATGAATCCAAGCATCGGGGCGATGGCGATGAAAAGCGATATCCAAACCAAACCTTTTTCTAAAAGTCCCATTTGCACACTTCCGTAGGAAACGACAGCCTTCTCGACTGCTTCGGGTCCACGATGTGCATTGGACAAGCCCTCGTACAAAATACTAGCCGTAGGACCAGGAGTAGAACGCGCCACTTCCTTGGCACCCTCCATATCTCCACTTGAAAGATGATCATCAATGCGTGCCATCAACTTGTCCGTGTTGGCGGTAGCAATGTTTAATGTAATTATCCGCTCAATACAAAATGCCAATCCAAGGATCAGACATAGAAGAACGAGGGACATAAACATCCAGTTACCTTCGATAAACTTCTCTTTGAGAATTTGGAATCCGGACTTTTGAACAGCCGCGTCCTGAGCGAGCAAGTCAAATGCGCCAAAATAGCTGGCAACAGCGAAGATCGCTCCAAGTAGTAATACTTTTCTCATCATATTCATGTTTTGTTAATGGTTTACAAGTTAATAGAATCAATTCAAGTGCGGAGAGTAAGGGATTCGAACCCTTGATACCCTTTTGGGGTATACACACTTTCCAGGCGTGCGCCTTCGACCACTCGGCCAACTCTCCTTGGGTCTAGACTGACACCACACAAAAATTGTAATTAAAGGTAAGAATACAAAATTTTTCTCGGGTATGGCTAGCATTCCATGTCAATTTTTAACCGTTTCGGTCTTATGCTTATTAAATATTCCACGAGCATTTCGCGTAGTCACCTCAGCCACTGTCTTTAAGGGCAAGTCAAGTGATTCCGCGATGAATTTGGCTGTATACATCAAAAAAGCGCTTTCATTACGTTTTCCTCGTTTCGGCACAGGACTTAAATACGGTGAATCCGTTTCTAAAACGACATTCGACAAGCCAATGCTTCTAATTACGTCAACAACCTTGGATTTTTTATAAGTCACCGCACCACCAATTCCTATGAAAAATCCCAGGTCGATAATCCTTTTTGCCTGATCCAAATCACCGTCAAAGCAATGAAATATCCCCTTAAGCCTTCCCCCATGCGCCTCGGTAATAATATCGATGGTCAGATGTAATGCAGATCGACTGTGGATGACAATCGGAAGGTCAAAGTCCTTTGCCCACTGAATTTGACGCCGGAATGAAGCGATTTGATCCTTTCTTTTACTGTCATCCCAATACAAATCTATACCGGTCTCACCTATCGCACTATAGGTATGCTTCTTAAAAGATTGCTCCATCCGGTCAAGCACGTCCATGTAACCATCATCGACGGAACACGGATGCAGGCCCATCATCGGAAAAAGTGTGGAAGGATAATTAGCACAGAGTGATAGCATTGATTCTACAGTGCTTTCATCAATATTTGGCAAATACATTTTTTCTACACTAGTATCGATTGCTCGTTGGATCATATCGGCCGCATCATCCTTAAATTGTTCTACATATAGATGAGCATGTGTATCAATTAGTTGTATCACGTGTAAAGTTTTGTCAGTTGATTGCAAAATGCGCGTAAATCTATAAACGCACTATACTCTCTGGCATAAATGAAATTTATACTCATTTTTTGATTTCGATCCAAGGCCATTTTATCGAGATTAACATGCGGCAAAATGCCGTCTTTAATTGCCGGTAATACATCCTTTTCGCCCTCCACATAGATGTAGCCCACCCAAGTCTTCTTTCCTTGAAGTGTTTGTGCAATGTTTTTCCAATAACCCATTTGAAACTTATTTAAAAGCCACAATAAAGGAAAAAAAAGTATGCACGACACCGACAATGAAATATCCAAAACGCGTTTTATAAACTTATTGTATTCAGTTGTGATGGCGTATTGAATATTGAATGCATCAATTTGCCCCCTGAAATCTTTTGAATAGGACCCAACTACACTATCTGACTTGGCTGTGTATATTTTGTATTGACAAGATTGGTCAAGCGTTGTCATGACGCGCATAACGGTTGATGAATCTATTTCGTCGAGATTAAATATGATTTCTTCAATTCCGTGAAATCGTACGATAGATTCGACTGCATCCAACGTACCCAATACTTGTGCATGCGATATATTTTCTTTTTCTGGTTTAATAAAACCGACGAATTTCACGCGTTCGCGACCATCCAATAAAGCAAGCAGCCTGTCCGCTTTTTCACGACTTCCTACTATTGCGGTCGACTGTGTTTTGGCTGCAGACCGTTGATTATACCTTGCGCGTATGAGATCGACAAGCATGATAATAAGAAAACCAAGCGTCGCTCCTATTACGACTACAGCTCTCGAAAAGCGAGCCGTTGATGGTAATAAACTATAGGTTGCAAGTAACAGAACCATGGCTACGATCGCATATTTGATTTGACGCCACACCATAAATCGCTTATGGTACTTGCCCAATAACAAAAACACAGTGATCAGCAGCGTAACATAAATGGGCACATTCCTGCTGTAAAATTGCATCGGATAAGACCGATTGGAATCGAAGTAATACGTCTGCCAGAATGTGGAGACCACATAATAAGAAAAAATAAAAATAAGCACATCGAGAATTGGCCTCTTGAATCGCTTAAAACCCGATAGTAAAAAAGTAAAAAATAGGTTTAAATAAATAGCCGATTTTATGGCAAACGTATAAGCAAATACTCGCCTTCCGCCAAAATGCTTTCGCGCAAAAATAATCATGGCTACATAAAATCGACGCACGTAATTAAAGCTTAATTTACGCGTGCTTTCACCTTTATAATGAATTATTTTACTATCAGCTAAATAATAATTTGTATAACCCGCCTGCTCTACCCGATAAGACAAATCAATATCTTCCCCATACATAAAAAATTGTTCATCAAATCCACCGACTTGATTAAATACGTCCTTTCGCAAAAACATAAATGCACCGGTGAGAATGGGAACTTCATGTGACTTCAATTCGTCGAGATGCCCTAAATAATATCGATTAAACAGCCTTGATTTCGGGAATAATCTTGACAGTCCAAAAATTTTGCAAAACGACACAAATGGCGATGGAAACCCGCGTTTTGATTCAGGCAAGTATGTCCCGGAACCATCGTACATACGGGTACCAACAATGCCTATTTTTTTGCCTGTGTTCGAAGTCAAAAAGTCCAGACAAACATTAAGTGTATCCGAACTCAATAATGTATCCGGATTAAGAATAAGTATGTACTCGCCGGTGGCTAATTCAACTCCTTGATTATTTGCTTTCGAAAAACCGACATTTTTTTCATTGGCTACAATGCGTATATCTTCCTGATACTTCGACCGCAAATATTCGACCGTTCCATCATTCGAATTGTTGTCAACTATGATGATTTCCACATCATCCACATCATCCGATTGCAAAATGGATGTAAGGCATTGATCAAGAAAATACTTGACATTGTAACTAACAATGATGATTGAAATTTTCATGTTTGGTCGCCTATGCGCGCTACGTATTGATCATGACATTGGGATCATAGGGCAATCGACCTTGAATGGATCGTCCGAGTGTGATTTCGTCCGTAAACTCCAATTCTCCACCAAAGGAAACGCCACGTGAAATGATTGAAAATTTTAATTGATCAAACTTTTCCAGCCGCTTGGCAATATAATAGGACGTCGTATCCCCTTCGATCGTTGGTCGAATGGCAAGTATCACTTCCGCGACGGTCGATTTTTCAATGCGTTCAATGAGCAAATCGATAGACAGGTCTTCTGGTGAAATACCGTCAATGGGACTGATGATTCCGCCGAGCACATGATATACACCGAAGTATTGATTTGTTGCTTCTATGGCCAATACATCGCGTATGGACTCCACTACGCAGATGACTTGCCGGTCACGCCGGTGATCGACACAAATATCACAATGCGTCGTGTCGGACAAGTGGCCGCAGGTAGTACACTTTTGTAATAAGGAGCGAAAGGCCCCTATATCTGCTGTAAACTGTTCCGTCATTTCCTTCGGTTGATCCATCAAATGGAGGGCGTAACGGAGAGCGGATTTCTTGCCCACTCCGGGCAATTGAGAAAAAGCCAACACGGCCTGTTCCAATAATTTAGAGCTGAAGTTCATTGCAGCAAAAATATTAAACAACTGTCAGACCCGGGCTTCTGACATTTTACTTTGTAGGGCATAAGCCCTATTTTTGATGATTAAAGTATATGGGGATCTCCATCAATGCCTATAAATGATAGATTTTGAGTTGATCGTAAAGACCCCAGCATACGCTTAATTGCAAACAACGAATAAGATACGCAGATGGCAGAAGTAATTCGCATGCCCAGATTGAGTGACACGATGGAAGAAGGTGTCATCATAGGTTGGATGAAAAAAGAAGGTGACAGCGTTTCCCCGGGAGATATACTGGCGGAAGTGGAAACTGATAAGGCGACCATGGACCTGGAAAGCTTCAATGAAGGTATATTGTTGCACATCGCCGTAGCTGAGGGTGCCGTGCCCGTTGAGGGCATCATAGCCATCATCGGTGAAAAAGGAGAGGATGTCGAAGCCATTTTGAAAGAGGCGCAGCAATCAAATGGTGCGATGTCGGAATCAAATGAGGAGGAAGCCACTACAGCCGCTGCTTCTGCGCCAGCCGCTGGTGCTACAGCTCCAGCAGCTTCTACACAAGCAAGCATCACTAATACAGGTGATACACGCATAAAGGCATCACCGCTAGCTAAGAAAATGGCTGCCGATGCAGGCATATCATTGTCCGGGCTTACCGGCAGTGGCGAGCATGGTCGTATCGTCAAACGCGATATTGAGAAGGCCATGGAAGCGCCACCGGCAGCGACGCAGCCTCAGGTGCAAAACTTCCCATCCTCGGGCTATGAAGACACGATGCTTAGCCAAATGCGCAAGACTATTGCCCGACGACTAGGCGAAAGCAAATTTTCGGCACCGCACTTCTACCTGACGATGAAGATCGACATGACGGAGGCGATCAAGTCGCGTAAGCAAATCAATGCCATGATCGAACCGGCCAAGGTATCTTTCAATGACATGATCGTCAAAGCCTGTGCGCTGGCCTTAAAACAGCATCCGGCCGTCAACTCCTCGTGGTTAGAAGATCGGATCAGAACCAACTACGATGTCCACATCGGGGTGGCCGTGGCCGTGGATGAGGGCTTAGTCGTACCTGTCATCGACCATACGGATAAGAAAAGCCTGCGACAGATCAGCGATGAAGTGCGCGACAAGGCGGGCAGGGCTCGAAATCGTAAACTCGGGCTCGACGAAATGCAGGGCAATACCTTCACCATATCTAACCTGGGCATGTTTGGTATTGAAGAATTTACGGCTATCATCAATCCGCCCGATGCCTGTATCCTGGCTGTTGGCGGTATCGAAAAGACACCTGTCGTCGTCAATGACAATGTTGAAGTGCGCAGTATCATGAAGGTGACCTTGTCCTGTGATCACCGCGTAGTAGATGGCGCCACTGGTGCCCAATTTTTAAATACCGTGAAGCAGTTGCTTGAGGCGCCTGTGCGCATGCTGGCATAGTGTAAGCCGTTAGTTCTCCGTCGGTAGTTCCCAGCTCGTCGCCTTCAGGCATCTACTTATTGCCTACCGTCTACTGACAACTGCAGACTGCTAACTTCCTACTCCTTTTCCCAGACGACTTCGGCATTGGCGCCATGTTTCTGGAGCAACTCCATAGCCCACTCCATTTTTTCAGGATCCATATCCGGGCTGCGGCCAATGGTGCGATTGTTTCCGGCGCGAACAGAGTAGTTTCTCTTGGACTTTATATACTTATCCGGCTCTCGTAATTTTAATCGAATACTTTTTAAAGCTCGAATAACTTCGCTTTTGAACTTATAATAATTACCATAGAACAAAAGATCATTTCCTTCTATTAATCTGAATTCAATACGAAAAAAACTGTTTAGTTTATTAATTTTAATGTAAACTGACATTTCGAAACGCTATGTTGAGTAATTTTCAAATTTCATGCATTATATTCCACCCTATCCTCATTACTATAGCTTTACTTATAATATTTGGACCTCAAAATTTGATTTCACAATCAAACTTTGACTTATCAGGTATGAACAGTCAGGCACTTGATTTAGTTTCCAAACAAAAAACAACTCAATTATTAAAGTTGTTAGAACATCACAAAATCGACTACTTAAACCACGAACATTCTAATCCCAAAGAAGTAATTCTAGCGCTACACTTGCACACTTTTGCGCTTTCAGAATCACAAAAATTCGACGAAACAATTCTCATTGCCAGCAAAGGGATAGACTTAGTTGAACAAAATCAACTTGAGATTCAATGTGCTAACAATTATTCTGGAATGCTAGAAATTTTATCCCGTGTACATCTTCAACTTCATAATTATAATCAAGCCTTAAGATGTGCCCAAAGAGGGTTGGATCATGCCGATAAAACCGATATACATGCGAAAATTTCATTTGGTGAAAAAATTGCTCTTGGGTGGTCAAAGCTACACCACAGTGAAAAGGCTTTAAAACAATTTCATTCAACACTTAAATACACCGATGCTCTGACGGATGAATATGATTTTTATTCGCCTTATCTCCACCAAAACATCAGTCATTTGCATTATTCACTAAACGCTCAGGATTCCGCTGAATACTATTTAAATCTCGTCATCAACTTTTATGAGGGCAAAGAAAGTCCATCAAAATCTGATCTATTCAATTTATATTCTGTAGCCGGTAACCGACAGTTAACAGCAGGAAATATTAGTGAAGCGCGCAACTATATAGAAAAGGCGTCAAATAACAGAAGTGCAGATTCACGGATTGACGAACGCTCATTTCATTTATTGGCTAAGGCCAAATTACTTGCATACGACCAGAAACAAAAAGCCGCTTTGGATTCTGTTGCATTATGCAAAAGTATGCTCAATGCCACAAGCAGTGACACGAATATCATCACATCATACCCGCTTGAATACTTCAGCATTTTGACAACAGAATTGGACATTTTAGAGGACCAATACGAGCTCCAGCCCTCCGAAAATAATCTCAATGCGTATAAAAAGCAGGCAATTAAAAATGTTGCCATTACCAATGGAATTGTCTCTTCATTAGGAAGTGATATGGTAAAAAAGGCCGTGGCAAAGAAAAGTAAGCCTATTTATAGACATGGGCTAAATGCCTATGCCCTCAAGGATGAAAATCATCTAACCAAACAAGAACACCGAACTATCCTTCGCATCATGGAGAGTTATCGGGCTATTTTAGTCAATCAAGATATGAACATCAAGCACTGGATGGAGTCCAGGGATTTTGAAGCGGCAAAACGGTACAAAAATGCGCAACATCGCATAGACAGTTTGCTTAGTCTGGCGTCGAGGATTCCCTTTTCTGAGGAAAGTGAGTCTCCCTATCAAGTCAATGCCCGATTACTTTTTGAACAAGAAATGGCACTCAATGAATTAAAAGCATCAATGCGTAAGATGCATCCGGAATTTGATCGGCTGACAAGCCACTTGGATGAATTGTCGTCGTCGAATATTGCCAGCGTACAAAAACGAAATGGAGCGATATTATCTTATTTCCGACATGAATCCGAATTATTTATTCACTTACTGCTAAAAAAAGGAAGTCAATTTTTAAAAGTGGCGCAGGCAGATTCAATCGAACAAATTTCCACATCATGGGTCACGGAATTGACCAATTACAACAGTCCGTCTTCCATTGTTTCGCTTGACGGCACGCAAGCATTTCATAAAGCCGGTAATTTATTATATACGTATTTACTTAAGCCTATAGAAGATAAATTACCCAGAACAATTCTCCTTATTCCAGATGATTTTATTGCTTCCATCCCCTTTTCAGCTTTGAATCGTGCAATACCAAATGCGCCATTTAACTTTCGATCTGCCGACTACGTAGTCAACGATCATGAATTTTCAACTCATTTTTCTATTAAGCTGGCTGCCTACATGATCGAACAGGCGTCACAACAACGACTCACTTTTACTTCTTTCACCCCAAATTTGTCGGAAATCAATATTGTGGATGAACTTGACGGAGATACAATGAAATTGCCACCCTTATTTTTTAGCGCTCGCGAAGGTCAATATTTTTCAAAGGTTTTTGGCGGGCAACAAAACAATCGATTACACAACTCAGACTCCATCGTTTCAAAGTTCTTAAACAATCGTGTCGTACATGTCGGTTCGCATGTTGTGCTCAACAACGATTTTCCGGATCAATCTTACCTGCCCATATTCGACGGAGATAGTAATATAGTAAAATTAAATTCGTCCCATCTCTATCAAAAACCACTAAATGTTGATCTAATCATTTTTAATTCTTGTTTTGCCAATTCCGGAACAATCGCGGCTGGTCAGGGATACTTAAGTTTTGCGAGTGGATTGGCACGATCAAATGTCAAATGTATTTTATCTCCAGGATGGCGGGTTCAAGATAAATTAGGTTTTGATTTTTTCAAAAATTGTGTAGATGAGCTGAAATCCGGCTATACAATTGGAAAGGCCCTCCAACGAACACAACTTTACTTGATTAATCGAAATGACATCCATACATCACATCCCCGCAATTGGGCCAACTTCGGTTTAACCGGAGATGTGGGAGTTCGAGTTTCGAAATCATGGAATTGGGTCTTGTGTTTGGCTCTTGGACTAACAGTAGGGTTGGTATTGTTATTTGCTCGTCGTCTATTAAGTAGGACAGCGCATTGAGCAACTCTTGCGATAAAATGTGTTCCAACGATGAGTATGTTGGTCTTAAGATGCACAACAAGAGAAATCACCCGTATCAAAAAGCACCAGTTCTTAGATCAATAAATTGAAAATAGTACTACGTCGGCTTCAATTGACAATAAAACCAATTCCATGGCAATTTTCGTGAATAAACGATTTTCCAAAGCGCAATGTAATCTTATCATACTTCAAATCTCTATTTGGAAAATGTAATTGACACACCAGCGATAAACAGACAGTGGTGACTCCTACTAATTTTCAAGTTTAACAAGCATAAATCCGTCGAAGCATATCGAAGCATAATGATTCCCTCAATCGTTATATTAGTTATACATAAATCCACTAGCTACTTATATGCTCCGCTTACCATCATTTTTCAAATCATATCTATCGGCCAGGGCAATGCTCGTGCTCTTCATTTGTGGTCTATCGCTTGCTATCAAGGCATCTCCGTCAATTGGCGGCGATAGCCTGGACATTATGGCTATCCACTACAAAGTCTTCATCGACAAAGATCAAAAGAGTGATTTGACCGACATGATCGTCTACATCGGTCCTGAAAACATCATCGTAACGAAGAAGTATACCCGTGACGGTGATAAGGTTTACCACAAGCGGTTCTACCCCATCGGCACGGATCGCAACTACGTCATGGTTGATGGAACGGGAAAGTCCATTCTTCAGGAAAATAAGTCGTTGTACGATGTTAAACTGCGAATTGATTCGACCTATACCCTACTCGGTATTTCCTGCTACCTGGCGACGTACCGGATGAATGGTATCGTGCAAAAAGCATTTTATACCGATGTCTTCGGTGTGAACTTCAACGCTATTGCCAACATACCGGGTGTGGCGTTGTATTGCGAGGAGCAAACCGACGCCGGACAGATACAATATGTGGCGGATTGGGTGCGTCCTATGCGGCTGCCAAAAAAATTGTTGCAATTGCCCCCTTCTGTTCCTGACATCGACAGTCGTATTAAAATGAGTGTTCGCGACAATTTACGAAAGGACCTCTATGGCCGATTTTATTGGAAGCGTGAAATCATCGACAACGAAACCGCCTCCGACTTAACCTGGTTTGACTTTACACCCATAAGTGGCAAAAAACGATCACAAAAATATTTTAACAATCGCCTTATTGTTGTTCAACAATTGCACGAAGAAGGAAATAAAAAGAATATTACAAATTCGACCGCTTATGAGCTTTCAAAAAAATATAAAGGTCAACCGGTCAAATTTATTTTATTGACTGATTCAAAATCAAAAAAATATAAAGACGACGCCTTTCATCGCCGCTCGAATCTCGACATCATATCGGGCGGATCAAAATTTATAGCCAAGAATGAACTTCCGGCCACGTTTGCCTACCAGCTCTTTGATGAAGACGGCCGGCATTGTGAAACCTTTCACGATGCATTGAATATGGATCTTCTCGAAGACGCCATTTCCTACTACCTCGGTGAGCCGGCTGTATATACGCGATTGGTGCAATAGCATGCGGCATGAAGATCGGATGTCTTGAAAAAACGCCTTAAATCGAATACGGCTAACGCTTTTTTCCACCATTAGCTACCAATTTTTATTTAGTATTCCAATTCCATAAACCAAAGTTAACTGACTTGGAAATGGGGAGGTCATTTCTGGTAATTGTCATCATTATTTGTCCTCGATGATGTGCTTCATGTGCAATCATTTGGGAAAAGAATGCCACTGGATGGGGTTTGTACCCCGAAATTTTTTCTTTGTCAAATATTCCTTGAAGTGTTCCACGCATTTTACTTCCTGATAGACTCAGTGCTTCGCGTATTCGCTTCTTATCCTTTCTATATTTTTTGTCAATCTTTACATCAACCTTTTCACCGACTTTGCCAATCCAGTAAGAACGAATATTGTTGATATGAATAAATTGTTCGCCAATACTTCTTCCCGCACCTTGTTGTTTTGCCGGCAGCCAGTCGGATTCTATATGTTCAAGTAAATAAACTGTCACCCTATGATTTAAATCCCATGATTCCAGCAATTCCTTTTTAAAATCCATATTAATCGGTTTCTTTAAAAAACCCAGTAATTTGTTTCAATTTGCCATTTTCAAATCGAGCAAAATCAACTCCATTTGCCACCACAGTCTTTCCAGCATCTACCATATTCCAGTTTGCCATTATACTATCATGATGAACATTGAAATCAGTAACTTCGAATGATGCCCCTTCGAACTGATTTTGAAATTCCTGCATGTAATCAGCTAATTGTATCGACCCAATTAAGTCAATATTCGGATCTTTATATTGAAAATCATCTGACATAATATTGGCCAACTTATGTAATCGTGATTTAGAATCTGTTTCGCTCCAACAGCTTCTGTAGATTTCCCACACTTCGTTAATTTGTTTCATGCTGTTTATTTTTTAGTGTATGAAGAAAAAGAGTCATGAGATTATGCATAGGTAATTTCAAGCTTTTAGATCTTGTCAGAAATCCAAAAAATGCCGTATGAATAATTTCTGCTAATTGCTTAGTTGGTAAATTATCATTCAAATCACCATCCGCTTGTGCTTGTTGAATAGTTGGTTGAATAACCCCTATAAATCGGTCAAATTGCTCGGAAGACAATTTTGAAATAGTTGAATTCAGTGTTCCCATTTCAGACATCATATTGTTCACAAAACAACCTTTAAACCCATTTTTTGACTGGGTTTTCAGCATATTCGTGTAAAGCGCGACCAATTTGTCGAACGCTTTTGACTTACCTTTTGCCAATTGGCGTTGCAAGTGAGATTCAATTACGTCTCCATACGATTTCAGTGTTACAAGTAAGAATTGCTCTTTACTCTTGAAAGCATTGTAGAAGGCTCCTTTTGTCATTCCAGTTTCTCTACATATCTCATCTACTCCCAAATGGTGAAACCCTTTAACCCAAAAAAGCTCCATCCCTTTTGCTATGACTAATTCTTTATTATGCCGATAGTTCATGAGGCAAATATAGTTAAACAGACCGTTCTGTACAAATACTCGTGATTTTTTACTCCCAAACGTGGCCACAGCCTCAATCGGGATGGTGACATTCCTCACGTATTTTCCTTTATAATGGCGATGTGATGCTTTGGACGCTTGCCTTGTATCCAGCCGCGCATTGACTGAAATTATCGAAAATTGAATTTGTCATTCAATGGTTACCGGTGAATTCACGTTGTACAGATCTTAAGGAATAAAGTAAGCTCCTTTCCAACTCTTTTAAATTGGTAGTAATTTACATATCGAATCATTCGAAACTGACCGCATGTATGACAAAGAAAACGTCATTGGTAACCTTTTTGGCTCCAAATTCGCTGAAAATGAAATGAAAAGATCTTAGCCAACGGCAACTTTCAGGTGCTCTTGCTACAATAAGCAGCCACAGTTTTCACAATTAATTTTAATATTCAAGAATTTTCGGAATTGAGTTATCGGTCAATTATATTTGTTGTTACAAAACAGCGCCATGAGATTATTGATCATCCCATTTTTCACCCTCTTTTTATTGAGTCCAGCCATAGCACAGGAAATGGTGGATAATAACGCAGATTCTATTGACACCATCGTTCTATCCTATGAAATTAGCGGAAACAGCTCGTTCGCTAAAAATACGCTGGTTGGATTGATTAATGTTGTTACACCCTCGCACATAATAGTTATGGAAATGCACCGCGGTGAAAATGGAGTCGATACGGTGCGCAGGTATTATCCGAAGACTTCTTCTCATAACGGTGTATTCGTTCATCAAAGTGGCACATATATGGAAGTGAAACCACAACATAACGTGCCTGCCGTATTATTCCCGGATAGCACAGTGACCATTGCTGGGTTTGATTGCTCACTTGCGACGTACGATCTCTTTGGACACCAGTACACAGCGTATTATACCGCATCGTTAGGAATCAAATTTAGCACTACCGTAGATGTACCGGGGTTCGTATTTTACTATGAGAGATGCTATCCGGATGGTGTTGGTCGCTACAAGGTGTCCTCATTAAAACCGATGAAAGTATATCAACATTTGTTGTTTCCAGCCAGGTCCACTGTTAAAAAATGGAATTACCAAGAACCTAATCCCTCTATTATTCCGTTAAGCACACGTACGAGTAAATCGAAAATATTTAAACCTCTCATTAATTTCTTTAAACCATATAGAACAGTTCAGGGTCTGAGGAGAAAGGCGGATTTTTTCGAAGATCATATCAACATTTTTTTAATCATCCACAATTTGAATGAACAAACTTTGACTTTAATTAAAAAATTGGATTCGCTGGCTACAACGAATAAAGAAAATCCGATGCACTTCGCCGTAGCTTCCTATACAACTATCGATAAATATATTGCCGACCGATATCCTGATTTGGATTTCCTGAAAAAAGGAAAAAAGTTTTTAGCATCACTGCATGCCAACTCGAAAGAAGGATATTTAATTCTCGGTCCCTCACATGTCAATAAGAACCTCGTACCCTACGAACCTGGAAATTTAGAAAATTTAATAGATCAACTTATAGAAATTAATCAATTCCACGATTTCGAAGAATGAGTACAATCACGTTACTTCTCAACCTTTAACAACAGATCTTCTCCATTTACGCCAAACGTAAAGGCAATTCTGTCAATCGTTTTCCGGTTAATCTGCGCACAGCATTTCCAATTGCCGCGCCAATTGGCCCTAGTGGCGGCTCTCCCACAGGCAGCGGGGCATCCACCCCTTGAATCAAATGTACCTCGATCTCTTTGGGTGAATTTTTCATCAAAGCCATGTCATATGGTCCATAAATAGTGGGGTAAAGTTGTCCATTTTTCAACGTCATCTTTTCATGGCATGCCGCGCTGATACCCATGATGATACAGCCTTCGCATTGCGCAATAACCTGGTCCGGGTTAACTGCTAACCCACAATCAAATGCGCAAACTACCCTATGAACTTTGATTTTATTCTCTTCAATAGAAACTTCGGCAACATGCGCACAAGGCGCTCCTGCATCCACGGAAGCTGCAAAACCCATGGCCATATTACCTGAAACTTCATCCTTGTAGTTGGATTTTTGAGCCGCCTCCTGAATGACTTTTTTAATCCGTAGTGCCAGCGTATCCTCCCCCAACATGGATAATCGATAATTGACGGGATTCTTTCCTGCTCGAATCGCCATTTCATCGATAAAACTTTCTATCGCAAACGTATTCGCAAGTAATCCCAAACTGCGCCAAAAGCTTGTTGCAAAGGGAAGGGTTGTATGCCATTGCACGGCTCTGCGATTTTGAATTTTATCATACATAATATTTCCACCTCGCATCGCGCCGACATCCGTACCCAACATAGAAACAAGAGCGGGCGGAAAAATGGCAGAATTGATGGCGACGTCACCACTAGCATAATGATGCTCTAGCGCGTCCAACATTCCATTGCCATTTGCTTTGCCACGGATAATATGGTGTGTGGGTGGTCGAAATGCATCGTGCTGAAATTCTTCTTTTCGGGTGAAGAAATATTTTACCGGTTTGCCAACTTCCTTAGCCATCTGGGCAGCTTGAACGGCGTGGCTCGTATTCAATCTTCTTCCAAAACCTCCACCTAAATAGGTGGTGACAATGTTCACATTTTCGATGGCGACATCTAGCGCTTCAGAAACCTGCTTCTGCGTAACTCCCGGCACTTGGGTAGAGAGTATGACGGTTACCTTATCACCATTAACATAAGCCAAAGCACCATTGGGCTCAATTTGAGCATGAGCTCCAATAGGGCTGGTAAATTCTATGGACACGACATCGGCATCATCGGGATCAAGTGCTTTTCCATGCTTTTGCGTAATCATTTTGTCTCCTTTGCCCACTTGCATAATTGATCTAATTTCTTCCTCTGTCCACTTTTTTGGAATATCCCAATCAATTTCCAATTTTCTCTTAGCCGCAAGTGCCTCCGAATAGCTGTTGGCGACCACACCTACCCAGTCATCTTTCTGAACAATTTTGACCACTCCCGACATTTTCTCAGCGGCGGCCGTATTAACACTTTTGAGTGAGGCTCCTACATGCTGCGGTCGAGTGACAGCTGCAAAAAGCATGTCAGGCATTTCTGCGTCCATACCAAAAATCGGTTCGCCTAAAACCTTTGGAATCAGATCGATTCGTTTGATGGGTTTTCCTACATATTTATAATTGCTTTCCTCCCTTAATTTTGGTGTATCAGGTAAAGACCAATCTGTAATGTCGGCAACAGCTTCTGCATATTTCATTGTTTTTTCTCCACTTGAAACAATGCCGCCTTTTGTCGTAAGAGCGGATGCAGTCGCGTCCCATTTTTTAGCTGCTTCGACTTTTACTTTTTCTCTCATTGTCGCAGCCATTTCCCGAAGGGGTTGGTACAGTTGTGCAACTGATAAACTTCCGCCAGTACTCATTCTATCTACAATACCTGAAGCGGTCTCTGCCGCCTTTACGACAATCTGATCAATATTGACATCCAGTTCATCCGCAACAATTTGGGCAAAACTGGTAAAAGTGCCCTGCCCCATTTCTACCTTTGGAGAATGTAAAACGATAGTATTGTCACTTGTGATTTCGAACCAAAGATTGGCTTCAGTGCCGGTTCCGGAATACGGAACCACCAGGGTCTCAGACATTTCATACATATAGCGTCGCATGGAATTTCTGAAAACATACGTTCCCAATGCAAGGACACCCAATGTTCCCAATCCACCGCGAATTAAAAATTTTCGTCTAGAAGTTTTCTTTTTTGTCACGATAAAAATTTTAAGGATTAGGAATCGCCGTTTTTAATTTTAGCAGCGCGATGAATGGCTTTTCGCATTCTGTAATACGTTGCACATCGACATACATTCACAATATTTGCATCAATGTCTGCATCTGTTGGGCTCGGTTTTTTTTCTAATAATGCTGCGGTAGCCATTATAAAACCAGGTTGGCAATATCCACATTGCGGAACAATATGTTCTATCCACGCTTGCTGAACGGGATGAGGATTTTCTTTGGTACCCAAGCCTTCTATTGTTGTTATATTTTTGCCTTCTGCAAATTTCACAGCAAAAGAACAAGAGCGCACGGCCTCTCCATTCACATGTAATGTACAAGCTCCGCAAGCCGCTTTTCCACAGCCGAATTTTGTTCCCTTTAGATTCAATGTATCCCGAATTACCCAAAGTAAAGGCGTACTTCCATTCTCTATTTCAACGGATTTTTGTTGACCATTAATGGTGAATGATATCTTCATTTTGAATTTTTTGAATATTATTTTCTCGAATTATTTTTCCGGAATAACAGCTCCAGCTTCAAACCACTCTTTCACCGCTTTGATATATTCATCTACCGGCACGGGTGGTTTTTCTCTTGGATTGCCGGCGGCATCTATTCCTGGCTCCCACGCCCACAAGACCAAGGCATGTTCTGTTAAATGTTCCATGACTTCATGGTGTGTTCTTCCTCCATTTCTTTTTTTATCCAACATGGATTCTGCTATTTCGGAGGGAGACAAACCTTCCCATCGCATACTATGAGGCGCCAAGCTCCATTCGGGAGCACCAGGTACACCAGAGAAATCATTGTTTTCATCTTGATGGCACGTATTGCAGTTTGTTGCTTCAAAGCCGAGGTTGCCCGCTCCCCTAGCCATGCCAAAATAATGTGGGTGACTATCTTCTCCTTGCTTCGGAATATTGTCACTCGGGTGGCAATTCATGCATCGTTGATGCGTCAGCACTGCCATCATTTTATTAAAGTTCTCTTCACTATTTAATTTATTCAGGTTTTCATTTCTGGCATTTGCATTATTTTTAGAATTCGTCTTTTCTACATTTGAGGCGAGTAGGATTATGGCAAAAAGGAAGACAGGAATAATAAACAGTAATTTTTGGACTTTCATTAATCAATATTTAAGTTGGTACGTGAAAGATCTGCGTCTTAAATATAACAATCCCTGCTCAAAAAAAAGTTGTCTTTTAAATACCAGATTAGATTTATCAAACCAGTTTATGGTTTGCATTTTTCAGATATGACGAACTAATTTATCCCGATTGTCACTTCTCAATTTTCTGATAAGAGGCCATAATACCTCTGATCAGCGATGAGCTAAAACCGTTGTGTTCCATTTCATTCAGTCCGGTAATTGTACAACCGCGTGGTGTTGTTACCTTATCAATTTCATGCTCGGGGTGCTGGCCGCGGGCTATAAGCAGCTCCGCTGCCCCCTTCACTGTTTGACTGACAATGGCACTCGCCGTACCTGCGTCGAAGCCAATTTCAATACCGCCTTGAATCATCCCGCGAATAAATCGTAAGACATAAGCGATTCCGCAAGCGCCTAATACGGTAGCTGCTTCCATTAATTTTTCATCGATTACAATCGTACGACCAATTTTATCGAATAGTGCCAATACATCGTTGACATACGCCTCATCTGCTCCGTCGTGGCATATGCAAGTCAATGACTCTTTGACATCGGCCGCTGTATTCGGCATAGCCCGGAAGACAGCGGGTGTCGAAGAAGCAATCTGACGTATTTCATTGATGCCAATTCCCGTAGCAGCTGAAATGAGTAAGTGATCGTTATGTAAAGCTGGATTGATCTCTTTTACGATGCGCTCAACATTGTAGGGTTTTACCGCTAGCAACACAAGGTCAGCACCTTCTACCGCCTTTACATTATCTGTCATAGTTGTAACACCTTGTGCTCGAAGCGCCTCGATAGCTTGTAGATTGCGACGTGTGGCAATAAGGTGAGATGCAGGCATTCCGCCGTCGATCAGGCCCTGAGCAATGGCACATCCCAGGTTACCGCATCCGATTATCGCTATTTTTCTATTCATAAAAGCAAAGTTAATTGGAAAAATGCGCGGAATGGAATGTCAGGGAATAGAAGATTCATGGAAAAATGTATGAGGTGTAATACGGTTATAAAAAAGAAGCCAACCATATTCGCGTCGTATGGTTGGCTCCGTATAATCCCATGAACATATACAAAAAAGTAAATTTCACCTTTGTGAAATCCGGAATCAGAGGCAATTGATAGGACCTTTGATTCCTAAAAGGCAAGATGGCGGAGAATTGAGTTGATGAGGACACAATTCTCCGCAATGTTCAAAATCCCATGAACATATCCTGTCTTATTTGAGAACTCTTGTCAAATACTTTTATTGACATTACAATAGTCCGACTATTCTAAGGTCAATACAAATACAAAAATCAATATTTGTGAAACACATTATGGACAAATCTCGAAATGCTAATAAAATAACATACTAAAAATCAGTATATTATAAAATTAAACTTGTTGATTTAATGTGAAATTGTGAAAATAAAATTCTAAAATGGATTCTGAAAAGCCTCATTCTTTATGAAAGATGAATCTGTAAGTGTAGCTAAAAAAGCAATCAACTGTCGTTTATGTCGCTCTGACAGGCCTTGAGGCTCCATGAGATTGTCGACATTGTCCTCATCTAAGTTGGCCACGTGATGCCCTCCACTATTGTAGTGATCCAGCACCTCTTCTATCGTCTCGAACCGGCCATCATGCATGTATGGTGCCGTAAGTAGGATATTGCGGAGCGTTGGGATCTTGAATTTTCCATTATCCAGGCGGTTTCCAGTCACGGCACCAAGACCCTTGTCTGTGTAGTCATCGACCGAATTGACAGGGTCCAGACCATTGTTTCTAAATTCATTTGTTGTGAAGAGGTTTCGATTGTGACAATGCCCGCATTCCGCTTCAGGCAGGGAAGTCCCCGGTGCGGCATCATCAAAAAAGAGCTCGAACCCTGTGATGGCATCATCACTAGGCGAATATTCGTTTCGATCAAACCGGTCATATTCGGAATCACCACTGCTTATCAGTGTACGTTCAAACTGTGCAATGGCTTTCACAACGTGGTCACGATCAACTTCGGATGATCGATCGATGCCAAACGCCTGCCGAAACAACTCGGGGTAAGAAGGATGACGACGCAGACGCAGTTCGACTTCTTCCCAGGTATTGGCCATTTCATTTGGATCTTCAATGGGCAATAGGGCTTGTTCCTCAAGTGCACTGGCTCTTCCATCCCAAAACAAACCAGCTTGTCCATGGAAACCGACATTTAATAAAGACATGGACGACCGACTACCTTGTCGACCATCAACACCATCGCTTACCGCCTTTCCATCGGTAAAACTTAAATGTGGCTCATGACAAGATGCACAAGAAATGGTACTGTCCAGACTCAATATCGGATCGAAGAACAACATGCGGCCTAATGTAACGCCTGCCACTGTTTGAGGATTATCGGCAGGATGCTCCATTTGAGGTAGTCCAACAGGAATAATTAATTCAAAAGGTTCCGGATTGTATGCAATATGTGTCAACGATCTATCAGCAGTCATCGATGGCCCTTCATCATCATCGCACGACGAAATGTGCATGACAAATGCGCAAGCAACAAGACCTATGATGAAAAATGTCGATCGATTCATAACGGCAAGCATTATTAATCCAACGATATACCTGTTTTAAAATTCTCTAGAATGACTGAAGGATACTCAAGGTCATCCGGATTATGAGCTGTTGGTTTTGCATTTATATCCAAGTAGCCGCCATCTTGCTTAAATAGTGCCTGATGCTCAACGGCAAGATTTAGCGTTTGAGATCCTTCATCCACAACGAAGGGTGAATTTAATTGAACGACGACTTTTGTGTACAAATCATCTTTGCCCGAATGATAAATAAATGTTAGATCGGTCACCCCGGATCCAGCCGTGTCAAGTTTTCCCTCCAATTTGCTAAATATGTAACTCTGCCATCCCTGCCAATAAGACGAACTTCTCGATAGCGGATGATCAGATGAAAAGTCTTCTGGCTTCATAGCATTTTTATCAGCAGGAATCCCTACAGAAAATTCGATAACATCATACGTCCCATTGGGTACGTCATAAAATTTCAATTCAACTTGATCACCTGCAGAAGACGTAAAATCAACGTAGCGCGTGTCGCCAATTACACGCTCTCCACCAGACCCAATTAGCTTTATTTCACTGATAAAGAACTCAGAAACATTGATGCGCATACTTGACCCATCATAATCAACGACTTGATTCATGACAAGAGGCTGTCCATCATACAATGCAGAAAAGATGAGGTTTACTGTTCCCACATCATCTTTTTGCGTACAATTTCCCAGAACCACTAGGCTCAATCCCAGTAAAAAGAGTTTCGTTTTAGACATATCATCAATTATTGAGGAATAACCGACAGGGCGGCATTCATATTATTTAAAAGAGTCGATTTTATAGTTTCTTCCGTATCAGTTCTCAAATCCATCTGGCTTACCAATTTACTATAGTCAAAAAACAAGCCAACGTTGATATGGTTTGTCTGGGTCGTTAGCAATGTAGCCGATTTTACAATCTGCTCTTCACGAGGCCCGGAGATTTGTATTGTTCTCGTAATCGTGTCGGGGTCTGCCGTTCCGGCCCAGATCATATAGTCCATTTTCAATACATCCCGCTCTACTGCTCCAACACGCAAGGATTCACTGAACCATGGGTGAGCGGAAGCTAGATCTCTAAGAAGATTGGTATCGACTTTTCTCCATTCTTCTGAGAAACCAAATGTCAAGTGCAGACCGGAATACGTGCCAAATTCGTTAATGTGACCCGTCGAAAATGAAAACGCATTTGGTGCGACAACTGTTAGGTCATCTCGTATAAATGTGCCATCATATTGTTCTACACTGTCAAATACAAACAGGTTAGGATCATCCCCTATGCGCACATTTGATACGTACATGTCCAAGTCGGTGAAGACTACGGTATCTGTATTATTCAAAACATACTTCGTATTCAAGGAAAATGTAACCGTGTCTACAATGGTGGTATCCATGGAAACCATGCTGTCAATCCAGCGATGCGAAACATTCAATATTAATTCAGGATATACACATCCCCCATTTTCATCTGCTCCTACATTTAAATTGATTGCATTTGGATCCAGACACCCCACTTCTTTTTCCAGGCAACCCGTTAGGATTAAAGAAAAAGCCAAAAGCAAGCTCAATTTATTTTCCCAAATTCGCCTCATAAGCAGTTAAAAGTTCTCGGGTGATTTGTTTAACCTGTACGCCAAATTCCTTTTTTTGAATCCAATCAAAATAAGCGCGATCTTCATACAACGTTTTAGCCACAGGTTTGCCCACATACTTTCCAAAATTAAAAACGACTTCGCCCTGGGAATCGTATCGAAGCCTTTGCGTTACATCTAGGGATTGACTATTTGAAGTGAAAGCGCTCAATGCCTCAACATTATCCTGGATTGGGTTTTGTTGTATGGTTTTTCCGTCATCATATGCCACGCCGGCATAACGATCGATCTGGCCTTGCAGTACCTCGGCCGTGGCACGAACATCTGCCAATGCGTCATGCGCCATATCGAGAGTCTTATCACAGTAAAACTTATAGGCCGCTCCAAGCGTCCGTGGCTCCATTTTATAGAATATTTTTTGCACATCAATAGTTTTTCGATTTTTCAGATTAAAATCAAAGCCATTTCGTGCAAATTCTTCCATCAACATCGGAACATCAAATCGATCTGAATTGTACCCTGCCAAATCGGCATCACCAATAAAATCAAATATTTTTTGCGCAACCTGACCAAATGTAGGTTTATTTGCCAAATCCTTCGAGGAAATGCCGTGTACTTCAAAGGCTTCAGGGCTAATGGGTACGTAGCCCGGATTAATTAATAAATTCATCTCAACTCCGTCTTCAGATCCAATATCGTACTTTATCATACCTAACTGAATGATTCGATCCCGAATTACATGTAAGCCTGTAGCCTCGATATCAAAAAAAACGATGGCTTTCTTTAAATTTAATTTTATCATTTAGTGATGTTTATTTTGTTCTTAAGTGCAGGAGAAATGAAATGTTCAAGTCGGTCTTTTTTACTATCAAGATGGATGAGCAAAGCACTGAGACCGTCAACAGAATCAACTAATTGTCGCGCTCTATCGTACCCCATAGCCATACATGCCGTCGCATAGGCATCAGCCGTGGCGCAATCCGGTGCCAATATTGTAGCGCTAAGTAAATCAGACGGTTGTGCTAATCCAGTGGTTGGGTTGATGGTATGTGCCCGCATTTCCCCTGATGAGGAATAAAAATTTCGGTAATTCCCGGAAGAGGCTAACGCGCCATTTTCCAATTCGAGCACACCGTAAAGTTCATTGAGTGCGGCAGATGTATCGGGATAATTGATACCCAACTTCCAGTTTTCTCCCTCTCGGTTTTTGCCTCGTACTACAATTTCTCCACCAATATTTATATAATAATTTTGACAATTATTAAATTCAAAATAATCAGACAATATATCCACGGCATACCCCTTTGCCACTGCACTAAAATCCAATTCCATCTCATTGCGTGATTTTAGAATGCAAGTCGAGTCGGATACCTGCTGAATACTTATCCGATTGAAACCGGTAATGCGCAAAAGAGAATCCAATTCTTGCTTGTCAAATGCTGTCCGCTTCTGTTTATTTTTATAACCGAAACCCCAGTAATTTACAAGCGGCATTAGGGTTGGATCAAAAAAGCCTTTCGATGCTTTATAAACGTTGTCCGAAATGTCAAATATCTCCATAAAATGTGCCATCTGCGGCTGTGTACTTTTCAAACAATATCCGTCATGCGCTGAATTTATTTTACTAATCAGTGAAGTTGATATATAGGTAGAAGCAACATCATTAATCAATATTAAAATGCTGTCTACCTCCGGTTTGGATACCGGATTTCCGGGCGAAGGCGCGTAGATACAATTATAAATGGTGCCCATGGTTTGCCCCTCTATCATATCATATTTCGTAACACTTGTGCGCTCCGACCTACATCCATATAACAGAACAGATAGAATAAGTAGAAGAACATAGGTACGAAAACGCTGCATTAAATAATTCAATATTTCAATAACTAATTTGATGTTGTACGCTCTATTAGGCCTTCTGCAACGGCTTCTTCTTGGATGCCATGCAGTTGAACTGGCTTGCTTTTTTTGCGTAAACGCATATTTAAAAACTCAACCAGGAGTGAGAAAGCAATTGCGAAATATAAATACCCCTTTGGAATGGCACCAATGGAAGTTCCAGCTACCTTGATATGGGATAAGTGGGCGCCTTCTGCGATAAGCATAAAGCCAATGAGAATTAAAAAAGACAAGCCCAACATTTGAATCGATGGATGCCTATTGACAAAATTTCCAACAGGACCAGCAAATAGCATCATTATTAGAACGGAAACGACAACAGCCGTAATCATAATCACGAAATTATCGGTCAACCCGATAGCGGTTAATATCGAATCAAATGAAAAGACAATATTGATCAAGGCAATTTGAATTATGACGTTCGTCAATGTCTTTTTCACACCACTTCCTTTCGTATGTTCATCTTCTCCTTCCAGTTTATGGTGAATTTCAGAAGTTGCTTTATACAATAGAAAAAGCCCTCCTATAACCAGTATTACGCTCTGACCAGTAAAATGTCCGCTAAAAAAATCACCTTCTATGTGGTAAAATGGATCCTGTAAGGAGACTAACAATGATAAACCGAATAAAAGCAATATCCGGAAGGCCATAGCCAGGATCAATCCTATGTTGCGCGCTTTGGGTTGCTCCTCTTCCTTTAGTTTATTTGAAGCGATTGATATGAAAATGATGTTGTCAATGCCTAAAACAATTTCCAGAAAGGTTAGGGTCAAAAGGCTGAGCCATACCTCTGGCGAGGAAAAGTCAGGCCACATTATCAATGAAATCATAACGGTGAAATTTTAATTGAGCAAGGTTACGCGATTTCTCTCTTTTATCCATGATTGACAATCAGAAATACGAACTACGTTCCGGGGAATCATGCAATAGGTCCGTTTATATAGACTGCTCAAAATCTTTGCACAAAATGACTGTGTTTCTACGCATAGAACTGTTAAGAGAAGATTAAGCCTGAAAATGTCTGTAACGTGCTATAAAATTGTTCGTCACATGATTGAGCTGCCTGTTATAGGGGGCATTTGATGTCTTGGTAAAATGGTTCTACAATAGCGTTATCTGGCACAATATTTGTTGAATATAAGCAATATATACATTACAGAAAGTTAAACTATGAAGAGCTTGCTGCCCATACACTTATCAATTTTCAACATGAAAAGTATGTTTACCCTCGTGTTACCGACACATGTTGGCTACGGTTTACGGGATAGTACGGTCGCACTCGGCATGAATAATAAAACGACCTTCTTTGAAGCTGTTACAAGCGGATTGGATGGATCGACTAATAGCTATGATAGAACATTTGGATATGACACCAAACGAATAATAATGGGTTCGACCTTGTATCGGATTCTTTTTCTAAATATCAAATCAATTAACTACTCATGAAAAAATTAAAATTATTTATGCTTTTGCTGTTTTCAATTTTTATTGGGCAACAGGTAGAAGCACAAAACGGTTTCGGTTTGCGAGTTGGACTTGTTTCCTCTGACACAAAAGCTGACCTTGTCGACTTACTTGATATCAATCTAAAAGCAAAAACCGGATTCGATATAGCTTTACTTTACAATTATGAAACAGGAAGCGGCGTTAGCATTCAACCTGAGGTTCATTACACACAACTTGGATTTAAGGTTGATGTTGGATTTATAAAACCTAAAGGTGATATTAATTATATACGCATCCCTGTGCTCATCAAATACGACGTCATGAGCAATAATGATAACTTAAGCCTTAGTCCATTTGTTGCTCCGTATCTGGGAATCCTTGCTTCAGACGACATCGACCTTCTTTCCTTATTTACAGACGATCTTCCGATAACCAGTACAGATGTTGGTCTGGATGTTGGAGTCAATTTCAAGCTTTCGAATGGCTTATTTTTTGATGCTCGCTATACATTAGGCTTCCAAAATATTCTTGATTTACCTGTTGGTGAATTAAAAAATTCCGCAATTGGCGTTGGGATAGGTTATATTTTTAGTTCGAATAACGGATAGCACGTTGTCCTGTCAAATAAAAGTATAATTCAATAAAACAAACAAGCCGTGCTTGCAGAAAGCACGCCTTTTTTGTTTTATTGAGCATGTTTAATTTTTCATTATCAGTTCCGAATATTTCGCACCATTTTTATCATATAATAATATGGTATATAAACCGGGTGAATGATTGAACTCAATCGAATTATTCAACGATTCGACAAGTTGAGATTGAACAATTTGCCCTTGTGCATTAAACACGTCCAATCGTTCTATTACTCCCTCAAAATTCTTCAAATCGATAAAAAGTCTATCGACGACGGGATTTGGAAAAACGGAAATGGACACATCTTTTGCCGCCGTTGTTTGCGTTCCTGATGCGCGTTCAACTGAAATAAGAACATTATCGATTGCCGCTTCCAGTGGTGCTCCCGGAGGTTCTGCATCGCCGATAATGAATCGCACTTGAAGCTGTCCATCGTTAGGAAGCTGAAGAATATCAAGTAAATTCACTGAAGCATACGAACGCCATGTCGGATCAGATTCAGTAATTGCTTCCATTCTTCCGACACTTGTACCATCAACAATTATATCAACTTCGAGCGTGTCATTTGAAGGCCCCTGCACGTCAACAGTTCTGTACCAATAATCAAAATTTAGGCGAATGCCATGAACGAGTTCGTCCAATTCAATGACAGGGCTTGTCAAAAAATTATATACCCCATCAACATCGTTATCAAAAGGCGTTTGCGAATTCAAGCCCGTTCCATAGCATTTATCCCCGATATCTGCCGGACTATCTTCACCCGGATTCAACGGTCCTTGAAAATCGGTTCCTTGCGGTACTCCTCTTTCCCAATCGCCGGTTTCCGCATTGTTGATCACTGACCACCCTTGATCCGCCACAAATCGATCAAGATATAGGTTTCCTGTACCTGGGAGCACAATATCTACCCCAGTTGACGCATCTGTGATTGCAAAGACTGTATCGCCGTATCCCCATACACCAGCCGATACTTCATATTCCAGGTCAAACAATGTTCCACTAAACATACCTCCGGCGTCGGTTGTAAAATTATAGTCTATATTATCGGATTCATATGTTACCACACTGTTGGAAATGGGATTGCCTTCTTTGTCGCTCAATGTGCCGCTATGTGCCACTCTTGCAAAGAGAAATCGTAGTGTCATATCGAGCATCGTAATACTATCACTAGCCAAAGGAACTGTTACGACGGTATCGCGGTAAAGAGGGTGGCTGAACATAACATCCAGGCTACCCTCTTCTGCAATTCCTGTTTTATACGTACCAAAATTGGACGTACTGTTAAGATTGGGTTGCGTGCCTAAAATATCCACCTGGACATTTGGGATCGCCATGCCATCTTCATTTCGAACTGTTCCTTCCAAATACGATGCGCGAACATAATTGGGTTGCAGGACATGTAATCCGGTAATCATATCCGATATTAAAATGAGACCGGAAGGCAAGAAAGGAAAAGCTCCCCAATTTCCATTCGTCCCTCCTGTACCATTAAACCATGTATCAAAACTTCCTACTTCGGTTAAATTGTCCGGATACTGCGCATCTATAATCTTCATCCCATCGGTATAATAACTGACAATAATGTAATCATTGAAGACATGCGCATTGTGAGGAGTAACGGGTAATCCTTCGGTTGAAGGTGGACGATAAACATCAACACGTCTTATATCTGTGACATCACTCACATCATAAGCCTCTATAAAAGCAAAATCGCGCTCATCCGTCGTAAATAAATAATCGCTGTCATCGGATAACCAGGCATTGTGGGTAAACGTACTTAAGGTCTGTTGGGTCGCTAATTCAACGATATTTGATTTGTCCGAAACGTCAAGTACAGAGAAAAACCCATCATCTATATCTGAGCTGTACGCTAAATTGTCTCGAACATACACATCATGGGAATAGCGAAACGGGCCGTAACCAACGATTACCGGATTCCAGGGATCAGTCGCCACATCTATGATAACTAATCCACCGTCATTTTGATCGGCACCAGACAAATACAGGTAGCCGAATTCATCGACCCAGATATTATGAACCGCTCCTAATAGCTCAGCCCCCCCATCTGTCATATCAGGAATCGTGGTAACAATTTTATGATTAATGTTCGCTGGATCCGTCATGTTGATTATTACAAGTCCGTCAGGGCAATCATCGCAAACACTATATGCATACTGCTCCCAGTTCTTTATATCCCGCCAAGTCGTATTTGTTCCATCAACGCGGTAAACTTGTTGCGGTGCAGCCGGGTTTTCAAGATTTAAAACCACCGTGGCAGTTCTGGTTCCAATAATTGCGTACTCCACCCCAGCAGTATCCACGATCCCCCAAACATCATTACAACCCTCGGCAAAGGGTACATGACTTACTTGTGTGACGTTGAAGTCAGGGTTTTGAGCAACACTGTAGTTTGTCAACAGCCCAATTAACGGAATGAGTATGAACAAGAATTTTTGACGCATGAGAATTATTTTATTTTTCGAAGATTGCAAATGTAACATTCGACGAGCGATAAGTGAAATTGGGCGTTCACGCAACTATTTACATGTTATGCTTGTCTTTCCCCTATATAACGATTAATACGAATATTATTTAATTAGCGTTTGACAAATAACCGATAATCGGTGATCAATACGTACTCGTATAAAACATGAATGAAGAATCAGAAATCGCACTAATATTACACGTTAACAGCATGCCCAACAAAACCCTTGGATGAGAAAACTTTACTATTCATTTTCACTTATCTGTAGTTTGTTCATGTTCAATGCCCATGGGCAAATGGTTATTGACGCGCTGACAGGCGCCCCGGTCCCATTTGCTTCTATATTAGCTTTAGATGAGTCAGCCAAAGGAACGAGCTCGTTGGAAGACGGCTCCTTCACATTGAATGTCCCGATTGGAACGTCGTTGCGTATCAGTTCTATTGGATACAAGCCCATAACTACAGAATACACGGGGACTGAACAAATTATTTTAATCGAAAAGCAGATCGCAGAAATCGAAGAAATCGTGATCAAGGCCGATGAATCAGAAGCGGCTCGTGTTATTCGTCGCTGTGTCGAAAATCGAGAATTATATGCACCCTGGAAACAGCCTTATTTTCAATGTCTCATGTATAACAAATATCGTGTGGACATGCTTCGAGATAGTTTGGCCGAACCCAGTAAGCTAGTGCGCATGTTGGAAAAACGGCTGGAAGGGCAAACCGTTTTTTTTAGTGAGTCTGCCATGACATATCATTTTGCTTCTCCCGACAGAGTTGAAGAACACATTATCGCTAATAACGTAGCAGGTTTCAGCGAGGCTCAATTTAATTTTTTGCCCGAACAACTTGTTGCTTTCGATATCAATCAAGATTTTCTTGACCTTTTGAATCGTCATTATCTATTGCCAGTTTCAAAAGGATCAGAACGTCATTATGGCCTGCACCTCGAAGAAACCAAAATACATGATGGAGACACGACTTGGTATATACAGTTTTGGCCAGAAAAATCGAGTTATGATTTATTGCGTGGTCATTTCATCATACACTCAGATGGCTATGCCATTGAAGAATATCGATTGACAAACAATAAAAAGGATCACCAGAAATTTGACATTTACCATCACTTTAAAAAATTTAATGGTCGTTGGTTTCCCGACAAGATGTTTTCCAACATTGTGATGACAGATCTAGGGTTAAATGTGAGCGTCCTGTACGATCAAAAAACATTTATAGATGAAGTAGCTTTCGAATCCATTCCCATCGCTGTTACCGATGCAAATCGAATCGACTTTGCTGAAGGAGCGCAAGAAAACCCAGGTTGGATCGAAAAATACCGAATGGAGCCACTCTCACGAGTCGACTCGACGGCAATTTCTAATGTGTCAACCACAATTGATAGGATGAACGTCGAAAAGAAAATCGATTTGATCGCTAATTTGACATTCGGCCGACTTCCGATTGGCAAATTCGATCTTGAAATTGCGCGCTTTTTCTGGTCAAATAAAACGGAGGGTTACAGGCCCGGAATAGGCATATTTACAAATGATCATCTCAGCAAGAAGTTTGAACTCCATGCATTTGCTGGTTATGGACTTGGTGATGAAATATGGAAATATGGAGGTGGAGCAACTTTTCATTTAAATGAAAACAAAACAGCAAGTATCTACGCCGGGTATGAAAAAGAAATTTATCCTATTTCCTCTTATATAATTACAGATGCGGCTTCTAGCATTTTGTCAAACTTTTATACCGATCAGTTAGACGATATTACTTCGTATAAAGGGGGCGTCAAGGGACGATTATCAAATTGGAAATATGACTTGCAATTTTCAAAATCAACAAATACGCCACGATATGAATATCAATATTTGAAAAATGAAGATAATCCGCTTTCTACTTTTGAAATTAGCGAGGTTAAATTAAACATTGACTATGTGCGTCGCAAGTTCGTCCCATTTTATTCGTATGAAATCGAACTAGAAGAATACAATTCAACATACATAGATTTTACGCTTGCCTACGCTCCTAATAATATTTTAAATAGTAACGTAAATTATTTTCGAACGGAATTATTTGCAAAAAGACCAATAAACTTTAAGCATTGGGGGCGTGTCGAATTGGCAATTCACACAGGCATCATTTTTGGTGACCAGCCAATCAACCGCCTATACATTGGGACAGGAAGTAATTCTACCGGTATCCCCTATCAGCTGGCGTACTCATTCAATACTATGGCTCCGTTTTCTCGATTTGCATCGAAATACGTAAATATATTTTATGACCATCGCCTCGTGCGATTATTTCAAACCAGGTTTTCGGCGCCATTCCTACACATTGCTCAGAATAGTGGCTGGGGCTTTATGGATAGTATGGACAAACATGTCCTTACGTCTAACTTAGATGACTATCGACAAGGCTATCACGAAAGTGGTATCATACTTGAATCACTTCTGCGATATGAGGCATTTAGTATTTTACACATCGGCTTAAATCTTGGTGCCTGGTATCGGTGGGGCGAATACTCTACGGGTAACACGAAAGATGACCTGGCCTTCAAAGTTGGTTTTTCAATACATTTTTAGATGTACTAGTTCACGATAAGTAACTTGAAAAATTGTAAAATATTCCGCAATTTGCGGTTCCATTAATCGAGGTCAGAATCCATTCTTCTCTTCAATATAAATCTTCAGCAGAACAAGCACATCTTCAGGAGAGGTTGTTGCAAAATCAGTTGGCTCATGCCTTTTCGAAGGCACCATTTTATAAGAATTTAAAAATTCGCTCAACATTTGATGACTTCAGGCTTGACAACCTCGGTGACCTTCCCCTAACATCTAAGTCGGATTTACAGGGACGAGAAAGCGAATTTCTCTGCGTCGATCAGCAGGACGTCTTGGAATATGTAACTACTTCCGGCACGCTCGGCAATCCGGTAACATTTATGCTTTCAAAGAAGGACATCAACCGCTTGGCGTACAACGAATATTTATCCCTTTCTTGTGCCACAGGTGTGCCATCCGATATCTACCAAATAATGGTCACGCTGGATAAGCGTTTTATGGCGGGAATGGCTTATTATTTAGGAGCACAGAAGCTAGGAGCTGCGGTGGTGCGAACGGGTGTAGAAAGCCTTGCTTTTCAGATGGATACAATATTTCGCATCAAACCGACCTGTCTTATTGCCGTACCCAGTTTCATTTTAAAACTAATCGAGTTTGCCCGGCGTGAAGGGCTGGATCTAAACAAATCGACCGTAAGAAAAATAATTTGCATTGGTGAACCTGTAAAATCAATTGACTTTGGGCTAAATACATTAGGACAGCGAATCAGTAATGCCTGGAATGTCAAGCTTTTTTCAACATACGCATCCACCGAGATGGCAACAGCATTTACAGAATGTGAGGCGGGCCGAGGTGGTCATTTATTTCCTGATCTTATAATCCCTGAAGTGATAAAGCCAGATGGTCAACCCGCCAAACCCGGAGAACCTGGAGAATTGGTGGTAACACCACTTGGTGTAGAGGCCATGCCGCTTGTACGATTCCAAACCGGGGATGTTTGTCGATACCACGTCGAGCCATGCATATGCGGGCGAAATACTATACGCTTGGGCCCTATCGAAGGCCGAAGAAAGCAAATGATAAAACTTAAAGGCACCACGCTATATCCACCCGCCATTTTTGACGTTTTAAATGGTGTTTCAGGGGTATCCAATTATTTGGTGACGATAGCAAAAGATGAAATCCAACTCGACGATGTACTAGTTGAGTATAGCACGGATAATGAAGCGGACGACATAGAGGAGCATCTTAAAGACCAGTTTTCGTCATACATTCGTGTAATTCCTCGTATTCGCCGCATACCTAATGCCGATTTATTAAGGAAGAAGAAAGACCCTATGTCTCGAAAACCAATAAAATTAATCGACCTTCGATAATCAAAAGCAAGTGAATGGCAGATCAAACAGTTGACATACTAATCATTGGTGCTGGACCGTCTGGTACCGTCGCGGCAGCGGCTGCCAATCAACGTGGTTTCAAAGTAAAGATCGTCGAGAAACAACGCTTTCCGAGGTTTATAATCGGAGAAAGTCTGTTGCCTAAGTGTATGGAACATTTCGAGGAAGTGGGTTTATTAGAAGTTCTAAAAGCTCAAAATTATCAGATTAAAAGAGGGGTTAGATTTTTGCGGGATGATAAAATCTGTTGGTTCAACTTTTCTGAACAATATTCACCCAGTTGGACATGGACATGGCAAGTGCCACGAGCGCACTTCGATCATGTTTTGGCCGATGAGGTAAGGCGAATGGGTGTTGACGTGTCTTTTGAAAACGAAGTAATCGATGTAGCCATTCAGGATGGTATTTCAACAAGTAAAATTCGCCGCAAAGATGGCTCCACTTATGAGATCGAGGCCCGTTACATAATTGATGCTAGTGGTTATGGACGCGTGTTACCCAGGCTATTTGGACTCAATAGAGAGAACGGAGCACCACCCAGAAAGGCAGTTTTTGGGCATTTTACGGATAGTGCGCGGCCCCAAGGCCCTGATGGTCATCAAATCACCTTTGTAATTCATCGAAAGGATGTTTGGATCTGGGTTATCCCTTTTTCCAACGGTGATGCCTCTGTCGGATTTGTTGGTGATCCCACTTATTTAGAATCATTTCACGATGTGGATGCTAATGTACATTTGAGTAAACTAATGGATGACGTACCATACGTAGCGAATCGGTTCGCAAATGAAAAGGTTCGTCTAGAAGCTAAGTCCATAAAGGCCTACACGGTTTCAACGACACAAACTTTTGGGGAGGGATATGTCATATCAGGCAATAGTTCAGAGTTTATCGATCCCGTATTTTCGTCTGGTGTAACATTTGCTACAGAATCTGGGCTTCGTGCTGCAAAACTTGTTTGCCGGGCTTTGAACGGTGAGAATGTAGATTGGGCAA
The DNA here is from genome assembly GCA_028279185.1 of Saprospiraceae bacterium. Classification (GTDB taxonomy): domain Bacteria; phylum Bacteroidota; class Bacteroidia; order Chitinophagales; family Saprospiraceae; genus JANQSS01. The sequence goes on from JANQSS010000325.1 coordinate 160,863, forward strand.
CTGATTACGAGCAACACATGAAACAAGGGGTCGATACATTTCGAACTTATGTGGAGCAGTGGTATGAAGGTGACCTTCAGGACATATTCTTCTTTTCAAACGAAGATGCCAACCAAAAGATCAAAAAACAGATTTGTTCAGTCCTTGCTGGCAACGTTTGGGACATGTCAAATCCCTTTGTTGGCCCCAAACGTGAACGCGCGTTAATGTCTGTCTCCAAAATCATAAAGTTATATTAATTGACGGTACATACTGCGTCCTAATTCTTATTTTTGCTACTCACTAATTAAGCATTTTATAGATATGAAATTTAATACAATATTAGCCGTATTGGCTCTTTCCATTTTCACCTTGTCATCGTTTTCAGGGCAAGCCCAAAAGCTTAAGTTTGACAAAGGTGATTTCAAAGAATTAAAAGGTCAAAAAGAAGTTAATGTTTCGTTCGAATACGACATGAGCGTTGGTAAATTTGATAAAGAAGCGGATTATGTAGCCGAAAAAGTTGCCGAAAAAAATGAGGATGAGCGTGGAACTGGAGATGCATGGAAAGAAAAATGGATAACTGATCGAAAAGATAAGTACGAACCAAAATTTTTCGAATTATTCAATATCGGATTGGAGAAAAACAAATTTGAAGGTTATACAAATGACAATGCCAAATACACATTCGTAATTCGTACAACTCACCTTGAGCCGGGCTGGAATGTGGGTGTTATGCGCAGAAGTGCCCATATAAACGTTGAAATCGAGTTGATTGAAACCGGCAGCGGTAAAAAAGTTGGAATTGCCTCCATGGAAAAGGTACCGGGCCGTGATGCATTTGGATACGATTTTGATACTGCGTATCGGGTTCAAGAGGCATATGCCCTAACAGGTAAAATCCTTGCCAAATACCTAGCAAAAAAAGTCTTGAAATAATATAACAAACTCAATAATTATGAAAAATTTACTCTTTATACTTGGGCTTATTTGCTTGGGAACTACCGGTGTTCAAGCACAATCTATTGGTAGCCATAAGATTAAAAAAGCCAATAAATTAGTTTGGTTTGGCCTTGATTTTTCAGAAGTACAATGCGTCGGTCGGTCAGGATTTACGAATCCCGATGACATCGCCAACCGAGTGGTTCATGCGTGGAATGATTTATTCATTACAGAACACGATAAATACAACTTACACGATGCATTAAAAAAAGATGATTTCTATTATGACTTATCATCTGTAGAAATGCAAAATGAAAAAGTTTCGGCTGATGACTTAATCGTTAGCTCGGCTAAGCCCATCAATCGGGAAACAATTGAGGGGATTTTGACTAATTATTCAAGTGAAAAATACCCCTCCGGACTTGGAGCTGTTTTCATTGTCGAAGAATTAAATAAAACAGAGGTCATGGGTAAAGTGCACGTCGTTCTTTTTGATATTGAGACTAAAGATGTTGTTAAAGCGGTAAAGTATGAAACAGAACCGGGAGGTTTTGGCTTTAGAAATTATTGGGCTCGTGTTTTCTACGAAGTGATTGATCAAATCGAAGACGAGTATAAAAAGTGGTATAAGAAAAACAAGTAATGTTCTTTACTACCATAATAAAAAAAGCCTGAGACAGATGTCTCGGGCTTTTTTTATTGTTTGAGTTATAATTATTCAATTTTGGATAAGGTGGATATTGCGTACTATATTCGTATTTCACTTCCCTTTCTTTTTAGCTTGAGCTGTTTTTAAATTCGGAGCCACACACGTCTTACATGACTAATTGTACTTTTCTCATACTTCACCCAAGACTTGATGATGAATTTCCTACTTAACCAGTATCCTTCCTACATTTCAAAGAAAGTTCAGACTCGTTATGTTACGTGGCTGTCGATTTACATACAACCGAACGGCTTAGTAGGCCATTACACTTAAATTTTCTATGTTTATGGTCACTTAGCTTATCATTTCCATACTTGACCTTTTAATTACATGAAGCGAATATTATTCTTTTTACTGCTGCTTGCGACATTGACGTCGTGCAATCTAGATGAACAAATTAACGAGTGGTTTGCACCAATTTCTACCGGCTGGCAGGAAATCGTTTTCTGGGCCCCATTCATGATTGGTGACAAGGAATTTCCTCTCGTAGTAATAATATTGGTTCTTGGGGCGACATTTTTCACACTCTATTTTGGTTTTATCAATATCCGAAAGTTTCCTCTGGCTATAAATGTTGTGCGCGGAAAATACGATGAGTTAGATGGTCATGGCGTTGAAGACAAAGTTGCTGTGAATGTAGTTGATGGTGATATACCCAGAACAATTGTCGACGAAGGAAGAGATGGAGAGGTCAGCCACTTTCAAGCATTAACGACTGCTGTATCCGGAACGGTCGGACTTGGAAACATCGCCGGTGTGGCATTAGCAATAGCATTAGGTGGACCTGGAGCAACATTTTGGATGATAGTATGTGGTCTAATTGGTATGTCTACAAAATTTGTTGAGTGTACGTTAGGTGTGCGCTACCGGGATATCGGGGAGGATGGAACGGTCTATGGCGGCCCGATGTATTATTTATCCAAAGGACTTAAAGAAAGAGGTTTTACGGGGTTAGGGAAAATATTAGCCGGAATATTTGCATTCCTTTGTATAGGTGCCTCATTTGGTGGAGGTAATGCAGCACAATCAAATCAAGCTGCCTCACAACTTGCTAGTCTAATGGGATTGGAAAGCGGTTTCGCAGGAACAATGATTGGTGTGTTGATCGCTATTATTGTAGGTATTGTCATCATTGGTGGAATTAAGCGAATTGCGCAAGTTACTGAGAAAGTGGTACCACTCATGGCCGCTATTTACATATTGGCATGTCTATTCATAATATTCAGCAATTTCTCTTATATAGACGATGCTTTCGGTCAAATATTCACTCAAGCATTCACCCCTAAGGCCGGGATTGGTGGACTGCTAGGTGTGCTGATAGTCGGCTTTCAACGTGCTGCTTTTTCTAATGAAGCCGGAGCGGGCTCAGCTTCCATTGCTCACTCGGCCGTCAGAACAAAATACGCGGCCTCAGAGGGCTTGGTAGCTCTATTAGAACCTTTCATTGACACAGTAGTCATCTGCACAATGACAGCGCTTGTCATCATCATGTATAATAGCGCCGGTCATTTTGAATATGGTAGCAACAATGTCGTGATTAACGGACAGGAAATAGAAGGAGGAGCTGTGTTGACATCCATGGCATTTGAATCCGTAATCCCGTGGTTCCCTTACATCTTGACAATAGCGATCGTCCTATTTGCAATATCGACTATGATTTCTTGGAGTTATTATGGTCTTCAGTCTTGGATGTATTTGTTCGGAAAAGGAAAAGGTGCCGATCTGAGTTACAAAATAATATTTCTAATTTTTGTCGTTATCGGTGCTGCAGCCAATATGGAATCAATTTGGGGATTTTCTGACGCTATGATTTTAGCACTTGTGTTTCCAAATATGATCGGTCTTTTCCTACTTGTCCCACGTGTAAGAGAAGAATTGGGCAAATATTTGGATGCAATTGCCGCTAAGTTCGATAAGTAATTCGAAATCGAATTTGTTGGAAGAGGCAGAAGTAATCTTACATTTAGGATCCAACCTTGGTGATCGCCGTTCTAATTTATCAAGGGTAATTGAATTGCTTTCAACTCATTTCGAGCCGCTTACCGTATCAAGCATTTTCGAAACCGATGCATGGGGTGTAATCGATCAAGATCCATTTTATAATCAGGCCGTTCGACTGAATACAACCTTAAGTCCGATTGATTTACTTTCAATCTGCCGTAATATTGGATTGGCTTTTCCAGAAAAAAAAGGACAACGGTGGGGCCCTCGATATATGGACATAGATATCATTTTTTTCGGCGAGCAAATAATAGAAACCAATCTTTTAAAAATCCCTCACCCGAGAATGCATTTACGAAATTTTGTATTGATACCTTTGTTGGAAATTGCCCCCAATTATATTCATCCAGTATTGAATAAAACAGTTGAGGAATTGTACTTAGAGAGCTCGGACTACTTAGACGTACGTATATTGAATTAGATTTTGAATCGGTATCCATACATATGCATTGAAGGTAATATTGGCGCGGGAAAGACTACCTTGACACGTATGCTTTCGCTTGCCTGGAGCGGGTATCCAATATATGAGCAATTCACTGACAATCCTTTTCTACCTCTTTTTTATAAAGACCCTCAGCGATACGGGTTTCAGGTGGAATTATTTTTTATGACCGAGCGCCACAAGCAACTAGAGCAGATCAAACCTAAGACTGATTTGTTCCAGCAGTTATACATTGCGGATTACTTTTTTCATAAGACAATGCTTTTTGCTGGAAAGACACTCAGTGAAGATGACTACCGACTTTTCAAGCGACTATTTGACATCATGGGAAAAAGTGCACCCCAACCTGATTTGCTCGTTTATCTGCATCGAAATGTAGATCAATTGTTTGCCAATATCGCGGGTCGAGGTCGGACTATGGAACAAGAAATAAGTCGCACATATTTGCAAAATGTACAGGATGCTTACCTTGAATATTTTCGACAAATTACCCACTATCCCGTGCTCATTCTTGAAATGCATGGCATCGATTTCGAAAATAATGTTCAGCATTTTGAACTCATAAAAGAGGCCATCAGTGATGATTACCTACCGGGTGTTCATCGCCGTAGTTTTTAAATTCCCCCACAGGCTTCGTGTCTTCTATTTGAATTGACGGGAAACAATTAAATCTTTGGTTCCGTGGTCATATGTGTAAAACCCTTCGCCTGATTTTCTGCCCATTTTTCCGGCTTGAACCATGTTCACCAAAAGCGGGCAAGGTGCATATTTTGGATTTCCAAATCCATCATGCAAAACATGCAATATTGAAAGGCAAACATCCAGCCCAATAAAATCTGCCAGCTGTAATGGTCCCATTGGATGAGCCATTCCTAATTTCATAACCGTATCGATTTCCGCCACACCGGCCACTCCTTCAAATAGGGTGTATATAGCCTCATTGATCATTGGCATCAAAATTCGATTTGCAACAAATCCTGGATAATCATTGACCTCTACAGGAGTTTTGTTTAATGACTCACTCAATTCCATTACAATTCTGGTCGTTTCATCGGATGTTGAATATCCACGTATTACTTCGACTAATTTCATTATTGGCACAGGATTCATAAAATGCATACCAATAACCTTCTCCGGATGGGCTGTGACTGCCGCAATTTTTGTTATGGAAATTGACGACGTATTCGTCGCCAGAATTGTATCCGTTCTGGTCAATCGATCCATATCAGAAAAAATGCTAAGCTTTAAATCAACATTTTCGGTTGCAGCTTCGACTGCGAGATCAGCATTTGCCAAACCACCTGTCATGTCGGTTGTTGTAGAAATGTTGGCGAGCGTCTTCGATTTATCCGTCTCTGTAATTTTTTCCTTCGCTACCATTCTTGCCAAATTTTTGTCAATTGTCGCCAATGCCTTTTCAAGCGCATTTTCGGAAATATCCACTAAGGCCACTTTATAACCCCGCTGAGCAAATACATGGGCAATGCCATTTCCCATCGTTCCAGCACCTATAACCGTTATGTTTTGCATAAATTCATTCAATTTTTTAATTACGCATAGATACGATAATGGCTGAGGCTGAGCAAGTCTCCCGATATGCCTTATAACCAAATTTGTATGAAAAATATACTTGAATTTTATATTACATTCTCATCTAAAAAAGAAGCCGAAGAGGTATGTAAAAAGTTAATTGACGAACGACTTATCGCTTGCAGCAACATTCACAATATCCATAGTCATTATAGATGGCAAGAGAACTACTACGAGGATGAAGAATATGCGGCCTTGCTCAAAACGAGCTTGGCCCTGGAAGTGGAAGTGGAACATAGAATCATAGAATTACACAGTTACGACGTACCTTGTATTCTGCGATACGAAGTTAGAAGTAACGATACCTATGCCAATTGGGTGACTGACCAAACAAAGAATTAAATGATTATTCATGAAACGCAAGGACTTTGTTAAAGGACTAGCCGGTATGGGCATAATGGCTACCGGAATCTCCGGATGCAATTCGGATACATCCCAGTTTGATGGTCAAGGCTTGCGCGATAATAAATACAAATGGAAAATGGTCACAACCTGGCCTCCAAATTTTCCAATTTTAGGTGAGTCGTGTCAGTTGCTTGCACAATGGGTTGAAGAGATGTCAGCCGGACAGCTAACAATTCATGTCTACGGTGGTGGAGAACTAGTTCCCCCTCTTGAAGCGTTTGAAGCTGTAAGTATCGGTGGAATCGAATTGGCTAGTTCAGCGAGTTATTATTGGGCCGGTAAGATACCTGCTGCGCAGTTTTTTGCAGCTGTTCCATTTGGGTTTAATGCACAACAAATGAATACCTGGCTTGATGTGGGAGGAGGCATGGAATTATGGCGCGAATTATATGCACCTTACAATTTAATACCCTTTAATGGCGGTAATACAGGATTACAGATGGGCGGATGGTATAATCGTCAAATTAACTCACTTGATGACTTTAACGGTTTGAAAATGCGTATTCCTGGACTCGGAGGAAAAGTATTGAGTAAAGTTGGCGGAAGCCCTATATTATCACCTGGCAGTGAGATCTACACGAACTTAGAACGTGGCGTAATTGATGCGACGGAATGGCTTGGGCCCTATCATGACTACCTAATGGGATTCCCAGATATTGCCAAGTATTATTACTACCCGGGATGGCACGAATGCGGTACGACGTTAGAGATTATCATCAATAAAAAGAAATTCGAATCTCTTCCTCACCATCTACGTGCTATCCTTACTTCGGCAATTTCCCGCGTAAAGTCGCACATGCTGGCACAGTTCGAATTAAAAAATTCAGAATATCTCGCCAAAATTAAATCAGAAAAAAAAGTGGAATTAAAGGCGTTTTCAACTGAAATTTTGCGTAAGCTAAAACAAACTACAACGACAACGCTTGAAGAGCTTGCACAAAAAGATAACGACACAGCCAAGGTGTATCAATCATTTAAAAACTTTTCTCAACATCAAGCCGAGTGGTCGAAAGCTTCTGAAGCCGCCTATTATTCGATGTCGAATTTGTAAGTAAGCATGAAAAAGAAAAGCCTCATACTGCTGATCATCATCATCGCATGTCTGTCTATTTTATTTTTTAATGGATCCAGACCTGAACCATTTAATGTGTCACCAACAATTGAACCATTACCTAGCTCTTCATTATCGCTAGACGAATATGTGGCTACAGCAGAAGCACACCATGACTTTCGTACTGACAATCACGCTCAAATAATTTGGGCAGACAGCTCAAAAAGCAAGACGGACTATTCCCTGGTATATCTGCACGGTTTTAGTGCATCACATATGGAAGGTTATCCCGTTCACCGCGCTTTGGCCCGTCGCTATGGCCTTAATCTTTATCTTTCTCGACTTGCTGATCACGGTCTAAACTCGCAAAATCCGTTGATGAATTTTCGTGCTGACGAATTCGTCGAAAGTGGTAAAGAAGCAATTCAAATTGCGCAAGCGATTGGTGAACATGTAATTGTTATCGGAACATCCACAGGAGCAACAATTGCCGCTTATCTGGCTGCTCATAATCCAGAATTGATCGATGCACTTATATTTTTTGCTCCAAATATTGATGTCGCGGATCCAAGATCTTTTTTACTTACCTATCCTTGGGGTAAGGAATTAGCTCATCTTTTGGAAGGTGAATTTATGTCCCAAGGAATGAGCGGACCTGAATTCGATAAATATTGGTATCCTCAATATCGTACCGAAAGTTTGGTTGAATTACTCTCATTGATTGACCAAACAATGCACGAACGGACTTTTAATTCAATCAACCAACCAACGTTTATTTCATATTATTTTAAAAATGAAAATGAGAAAGATGATATAATTTCCACAGACGCCATTATTCATTTCTATGAATCTTTAGGAACGAAAAAAGGCAAAAAAGTAATTAAAACGACACCTGCGAGTGGGAATCATGTCACCATTTCGTCCATTACAAGTAAAGATATTAAGACACCATTTTTACAAGCATGCGAATTCATAGAAAACAAGATTGGACTACAGCCTACAGATAGCTCCTCGATTGAGGACTTACTTCTAATTTCATTGCCAAATTAAAGAGTGGATCAAAGATTGATTCGTTTGCTAATTACAATCCCGGTCGACGTCCCTTTTGGGGACGACCTTGTCTTTTTTGTGCCAATTTTTTTTCTAATTCCACAAACTGTTCTGGTGTCAATATTTTTCTAATTTCAGCTAATGTCTCTGAACGAATTTCACCAATTTCTGTTGCTTTTTCCTCTCTCGACCAATCCGAATTACGCACATTTTCTACATCCTCACGCTGACTTTTAAGAATGTTTTGAATATTTTCTTGCTGTTCGACAGATAGATTTAAATCGCGAAAATTGGATTTAAAATGATCTTTGCGCGAATCAGCATTTCGCTGTAATTTATCACGAAGTGATCGAATTTGTGATGGTGTTAATATTGTACGCAATTCTGTTTTAAAGTCATGTAACAAGGCCTGACGTTTGCGTTGACGTACTTGTTTTTCCAGGTCGGCGTTAGATAAATGTTGAAATAGGTCTTTGTATTTGATCCGTAAATCCTTTAATTTCTCTCGTTGAACAGGTGTTGCATCTACTTGTTCGAGTATTGTAAAAGCACGTTCGTGCGGGTTAATGTCACTTTGTCCATAACAGACGAACTGACATATGACAAGGCATATGATGACAAGACTCCTCATTGATCTATTGTTTTATTGCTGATTAGACGTCTCAAAGCAACCTAAGTTTAATGTGTTTCCGTCTCGCCTCACTACATGCGTACACCGAGCGTTAGCACCATGGTGTTTTGATCATACGCAGTGTTGACAAGTGGAGATGCGCCCTGTCTGAGTGAATAGGGATTGTAACGCTGATCGATCATTTCGCTTCTGAATGCCGCATCAATAAAAATCTGATCACCTAGCCAAATACCAGCCCCAAGACTAAAATATTGCCCTTCCAGGCCTTCGGTATCGGCGAAGACGCTCTCTCCCATTCCATATCCTCCCCTTATCCGGATGGCCTTTGTTGGACGAATTTCGGCACCAAATCGAACGGCAAGTGTTGATCCCAATTCGAAAAATATATCATCGTTCAATTGCTCTTCAAAACCTGGGTCGTCCGATATTTTAAATTTTGCAGACTTGTAATTCACATATTCTACTTCACTGCTTACAAAACCTATACGCCCTATGATTATACCCAATCCACCAGTTGTTCGCCATGGTGTTCGTAAATCATATTCAAATGCCCCTTCGGGGGAAAGCCCTTCTTGAGGACCTGGAGATGGAAATAAATCTTCGTTGAAGATATATTGGTAATTTGCTCGATTGTCAAATTCTTCGTTAATTCTCATCCATGTAGGCGAGTGAAAGGCCGCCGAGATGTGCACCTTCCTAGCAATAATATATTTTCCTCCAACTTTAATATTTACACCTCCACCATTCGCAGTTAAGTTTTCATCAAATTCCAACGTATTAAAAACGGGATGCCCAGTTAAGGTTTCAGTATATTCTTTCTTTTCTTTAAAAGACAAAAATGGCAACGACAAGGATACTCCTAAGTGCAATTTATTGTCAAAATCCGCACCAAAAGCGAAAGTCAATTCATCGATTCCCCCTTTTTGCGAAATAGTTTGCGTTTTGTCGACCACCTGATTCCTATCGATGTCTGCCACGTATTGACTCGTATACGTATCAAATGTTGTAATGAAAGCATCATATGCGGGTAGTCCGACAAAAGGGCTTAATTGTTCTAAATTATCAGGATTAATGAAGTTACTTTGCTCAATAAAATATTGTGTGATAGAATTTGCTTGATTACCCTGATATTGAAATTTTTTATTGAAGTCGGCTATTCGATTAATACCTATTCCAAATACTGTGCGCGTCCAATGCTTGTCCAAAACGCGATTAACCTGGACATAACTTGCTGATGGAAATACAAATCTTGTGCGGTCATCTGACAAGCTATTTCCAGCACTGGCAGTAAGGGTAGAATTTGATTCACTCCGATTGAGTCCAGGTGAAATTTGAAACTCAGACCATTTATACATAGCTATGCCGGCAGGATTTGATGCAAGCGATCCAAAATCACCTCCGATACTACCCATCGCTCCACCCACACCGAGCCCACGTGCCGTTCCAACACGTTGCAACACACTATATCGAATTGCATCATCTAATGTCTGTGCATATGTGTCCAAACACATTAGAAGGCTGAAGAAGAGGCCAATATGAAGCAATTTGATTCTCATATCCTTTTAATTTAAATAATAAACGACTTGTACCTCAAATTTTCGTGATACAAGATTAAAAAAGATGAAATAATAAAAGGGAAAAAAGAAAGGCAGAAATCACTGGAATTTCTGCCTTTTCAATTATTGGACTCTAAAATTTTCTACCCGATCGGCTCGAAGTCGATCTGGAACCACTTGAAGATCGACTGGATGATGATCCGGAATATGTTGATCTTTTCGAAGAGCTACTTCTTGGCTGCGAATAGGTGGACCTAGAAGATGATGAACTTCTGCTCCCACTATACGAAGGTCGCGAGCTGCTTCGAGGAGTTGCATTCGAAGATGATCGGGATGGCGTACTTGGGCGTGCATTCATTCTTGACGATTGGGTTCTTCGCGACTGACTCGAAGGTGTATACGAAGGCCTGTTGCTAGGCCGTGGCGTTGTTGCGCTGCTTCTATTTGGCTGGGAGCGATTTATACCGCTATTAGTCGTTCTTCCCGTTCGTCTTGGTTGGGTGCTGGTTGTAGATCGACTCCGATCTGTCTGTATTGTGCGTGATGAACCAAATTTTCCAGAAGTGCGCGAAACCGTTCTTGAATTGGTTGTGGACGTCGTATTTCTTCTTCCATAGTACGAACCGCGGCCATTGTTTCCTTGGTTTCTGTTGAAGTTCGAGCCATTATTTCGAGTTGCGCCATAATATCCCGGCGGACAACCATTGAAATTGTTGAACCCGCTTCCTCCCCATCTACTGCCTCCCCAGCCATTTCCATAGTAATTATTTACGACGTATGAATTACCCCAGCCATTAAATCGAGGAGAGCGCCAGGGTGAACGCCATGGAGATCCCCAGTATGCATTAAACGAATTGAAACCGTAGTAGCTGGCAGGGTAATTGTTGTAGTAATATCGTACGCCCGGCTGATACCATGGATTGTAACGCCAGGGGCTGCCTACAATGACCGAAACACTGGCTGGATTATAGAATGGGTCATAAACCGAACTATAATAGTCTATCACATAACTCGGTCGATCAAAACGACGAATTCGTTGAGTGTAATAGCTATAGTCGTCATATTCATAGCTATCTGCATCATAATCGTCGTCATAATCATCAGAGTATGATGTTGAATAACTGTCATCCGAATAGAAATCCTCCGGATTGTAGTAGAGGTCGTCGTACTGTGCCAAAATGCTCGTTCCCGCAAAAGCAAGGATCATTAAAGCCAGCGTAATTCTTAATCGATTCATAGTAGATTTTTTTAAAGTCGCAAATGAAGAGGCTCTCTCAACATCTGTCTGCAAATTATTACTTTTGACCGGCTTTTTTAGTTAATGCTTTACTAATTTCGAAATCTTTAACGATTTCATCCTAAAGCACTTACTCAAAGTCGGATACATATTAGACGCAGGTCAATGTAATATCGTTCCCTATTTAACATCATTTTAAGAGTAGATGGCAAAAGAAATAACAGCGCGGTCCGAGAATTATAGTCAATGGTATAACGACATTGTTCGAAAAGCCGGCTTAGCGGATAATTCTCCTGTGAAGGGTTGCATGATCGTCAAACCGCATGGTTTCGCTATATGGGAGAAAATGAAAGCCGCGCTGGACTCGGATTTCAAACGTACCGGACACGTGAATGCCTATTTTCCCCTATTCATACCAAAATCTTTTTTGAGTAAAGAGGCCCAGCATGTAGAGGGATTTGCAAAAGAATGCGCTGTAGTGACTCACCACCGCTTGATGAACGATGTCAACGGCAATGGTGTCGTCGTTGATCCAAGCGCGAAATTAGAGGAGGAATTAATCGTCAGACCAACGAGTGAGACGATCATCTGGGATACATATCGCAATTGGATTCAATCCTATCGGGACCTTCCTTTGCTCATTAATCAATGGGCAAACGTCGTCCGCTGGGAAATGCGAACACGAGCATTTTTACGAACCACAGAATTTCTATGGCAAGAGGGACATACAGCCCATGCGACGCGAGAAGAAGCCGTGGCAGAAGCCGACTTGATCCACGAAATCTACGCCAGATTTGCGGAGGACGTAATGGCCATGCCCGTGATCAAGGGAAAGAAGACGGCTAATGAGCGGTTCGCGGGAGCTGAAGAGACATTGACAATAGAAGCCCTCATGCAAGATGGTAAGGCACTGCAGGCAGGAACAAGCCATTTTCTTGGCCAAAACTTTGCCAGGGCATTTGATGTCAAATACCTGAACGATTCAAATAAAGAGGAGTATGTATGGGCCACTTCTTGGGGTGTTTCGACCCGATTGGTTGGAGGGCTGATCATGACACATGCCGATGATGATGGACTGATCCTTCCTCCGAAATTAGCCCCAATTCAGGTGGCAATTATTCCGATTCCAAAACCAAACGATGAAATTGATCATGTCGCTTCAAAAATCAAATCTGAACTAGAAGAGTTGGACATAAGTGTCGTTTATGATTCTGATGCAAAAAAGAGACCTGGGTTCAAATTTGCGGAACATGAGATGAAAGGCGTTCCAATTCGCATTGGGATTGGTAAACGGGATTTGGAACAAAATCAAATCGAAATTGCACGACGTGATACGAAGGAGAAAAAATTAATTCCATTAGACAAAGGTGTGGGTTACATCCAGAACCTCCTCGATGAAATGCAGTCGGACATATTCAATAAGGCACGAACCTATCGAGACGATCATATAACCATGGCCGATAACATGGAATCATTTAAAGAAATAATTGAGGACAAAGGTGGTTTTGTCTACGCACATTGGGATGGAACCACGGAATCGGAATTGAAAATTAAAGAATTGACGAAAGCAACAATCCGATGTATTCCAAATGATATGGATTCCGACAAAGGCAGTTGCATTCTCACAGGTGAACCATCTTCCAAACGCGTATTGTTCGCCAAAGCATATTAAGAATTAAATTAGTACACCTTCATTTTAAATACTAAAAAAATGTCATACGAAGTTCAAGGAAAAGTCTATAAAATATTCCCTACTGAAAATAAAACTGCCTCTTTTCAAGCCCGTGAATTTGTTATTGAACTAGATGGACAATACACGCAGTACATCAAGTTTCAGCTAACACAAGATCGTTGTGGTTTAATCGATAGCTACAGTCCAGGTGACTTAATAAACGTACATTTCGATTTACGCGGACGCGAGTGGCAGGACAAATTCTTCACTAATTTAAATGCCTGGCGCATTGAACGTGTGCAGGAAAATCCTGTAGGCGAATCAAATGACGGTCAGTCTCCATCTGATTTCATAGAAATGGGTGATCAGGTTTCAGAAATGCGTGCAGAAGATTTTGATGACTTACCTTTCTAAGTCAATTTCCAAAGGGAATTACCTAATTATTTTATAGTTGCGATATTCCCCTATTTGGTGGCCCAATAATTTCTGTGACCATCTTTTGATTCGTTCCTTGAGTGTAATTCGATTTTTGGAAATATCGTAGTCAAACTTCCAATTATTTTGTTGGATGCGTTTTGCCATTGTTTTTGGGTGGTTTCCCCGAAATAATTTCAATTGGTCGATATGTCCATAATCAAAATCATGGTCGGACGCTTGAACGATTGGGATTTCACTTTCCGTTGTTCCATGTCGTACGAGTCGATCATTTTTAACTTTGTCGTGCATTACAGCAGGTGGTTTTACCCAACCGTAATGATAGATAGCAGCATCAATTTCTTTTACACGCAATTTTTCATTATTCCCTTTTCTAAATCCTTGTGCATCGCGATACGAATAGATTGAGCGGTTATTCTTAATTACTCGAATTTCTTTTCGATACCATTGGGACGAACTTCCTACGAAGTCATATGACCCATAGAAATGATGATAGTTGAATAATAATCCATCTACTTTGTCATCATTTTTATATTTCTCCATTGCTTCCCGAATGACTGGAATATCTTCCTCATGCATAACTTCATCACCCTGAATATACACGCACCAATCCGTATCAGGTGAAATTTTATTTAGCGCCTTATTTGTTTCATCTGCAAGAACTGCCCCATCGTTTAGGAGCGTCTCGTCCCATATCGTATGGAATATTTTAAGGTTTGCCGAAATACCCGCAATTAATTGATTAGTAGTATCAGATGAATCTCCTGCTGCAACAACTATTTCATCGCAAAGAGGCGCGATAGAAAGAATGGCTTCCTCAATCGGAAAATCGAATTTAACCGCATTTTTGATAAATGTAAACCCTGTAATACGCATAAAATCTAAGTTTTCAATCGATTAAATTCCAAACGCATTCCGCCGGGAATGGAGTTAAATTGGCCGTTATCGTAGACTATGCGACCATTAATTATTGTTTTGTGAATTTTTCCATACAATTTTTCATTGTCAAAAGGCGACCATCCACATTTTGACCAGATCTTATTATTCTCGGCTTCGTAGAGCGGGTTTGGATCAAATAAAACGAGGTCTGCAAAATACCCGCTTCGAACATACCCCCGATCCTTAATTTTGAAAATATCAGCTACTGCATGACACATTCGATCGACCAAAAGAGTCAACGGCATCCAACCATTTCTATGAAATGATAACATAACCTGCAATGTGTGTTGTATGAGTGGCAATCCGGAAGGAGCTTGCAAATACGGCGCTTGTTTTTCTTCAAACGTATGTGGGGCATGGTCTGTGGCTATGACATCAATTTGTCCATTCACAACCGCCCTGCGTATTGCATCTCTATCCATCTCAGACTTTATTGCAGGATTGCATTTAATAAAATTTCCTTTGCTCCGGTAATCCCGGTCATCAAAATACATGTGATGCACACAAGCCTCTGACGTAATATTTTTATTGCTCCTATTCCCTGTTTCAAACAAATCAATTTCCTTTTCTGTCGATATATGAAGGACATGTAGGCGTGAACCATATTTTTTCGCCAGAGCGACCGCTTTTGAAGATGATATATAACAGCCATCCACTGAACGGATTGTGGGATGAAAAGCCGTCGAAATATTGTCTCCATGAGCCTTGACATACTTGTCCATATTTCGTCTTATAGTCTCCTCATCTTCACAATGTGTAGCCATCAATATCGGACAATTTTTAAATAGATTTTCTAATGCTAAATCTTGATCAACGAGCATGTTCCCGGTACTAGAACCCATAAATATTTTAATCCCACAAACAGTTCGAGCATCTGTTTTCAAAACTTCTTCCAAATTGTCATTTGTCGCACCCATGTAGAATGAATAATTTGCCCAGGAAGAACTTCGGGCAATGTCATATTTGTCCTGCAACAATTTTTGCGTTGTGGCCGGAGGCTTCGTATTCGGCATTTCCATGAACGATGTGACTCCTCCAGCCACACCCGCTCTCGATTCGGTGAAAATATCCGCCTTGTGTGTCAGGCCAGGTTCACGAAAATGCACTTGATCATCGATGATACCGGGCATAAGACAAAGACCTCCACCCTCTATTTCCTCATCTGCGTGCACATCTTTATGTCCAACATATGCAATGCGCTCGCCTTCTACCAACACATCCGTCTCATATTCCTCCCCCTCATTAATAAGTCGCACATTGCGAATCCAAATTTTATCTGCCATTGTTGTCTTTTTCAATAGATTTGCCCGAAGATATTCAACGAATTTTGGCTTTCATAAAACAGCCTTAATTTGTTTTATTCAAAATAGAGCAAAGCTAATCGTTGAAATAATACAACCGGGATGATATTCAATAAAAAAATCGGAATTCTTGGTGGTGGTCAGCTGGGTAAAATGCTCGGACAAGCTGGATCCCCCTGGGACCTCAATTTACATTTTCTCGACAAGAGTAATTCTTTTCCAGCGGCAAATCACGTTCCTAATTTCCATATAGGCGACTTCACGGACTATGACGATGTATTGCAATTTGGTCGTGAAATGGATGTAATTTCCATCGAAATTGAAAAGGTGAACTTAGAGGCCCTTGTTGAATTGGAAAATTTAGGAAAATGTGTAATTCCTTCCAGCCAAGTAGTTCGAACGATTCGAGACAAAGGATTGCAAAAGCAGTTTTATAAAGCGAACAGTATTCCAACATCCAATTTCACGCTGTACGAGGATAAGCATTCCGTTTGGACTGCCATTTTAAATAGCGAATTAGAGTATCCGTTTGTTCAAAAAGCACGACGCGATGGCTACGATGGTAGAGGTATTGCAATAATTCGTGGTGAAGATGACCTGCCTAAATTAATGGATGTTCCATGTGTTGTTGAGGACTTAGTTGAAATGGACAAAGAATTAGCAGTTATCGTAGCTCGAAATAACAGGGACCAACTCACGTGCTTTCCAATGGTTGAAATGGAGTTTGATCCGGAGGCCAATTTGGTCAATTTTGTTTTAAGTCCCGCGCGAGTTGAGGAGTCTATTATTAAAGAAGCAGAAGCCATTACAATAAAAATGGCGAAATCGATGAATCTTGTGGGCCTATTAGCGGTCGAATTTTTCCTGGACACCAGCGGAAACTTATTGGTGAATGAAGCGGCTCCTCGACCGCATAACAGTGGTCATATTACCATTGAAGCATGCAATTATTCTCAATATGACATTCATTTGCGTTGCTTACTTGATCTTCCTCTACCCAAAATAAGACTGATGTCGGCAGCAGGCATGCTGAATGTGCTTGGAGGAAATGAAGGGCAAGGAGCACCCAAGATTCATGGTTTGCAAACATTACTTATAACCGATGCCGCGTATTTGCATTGGTACGGTAAAGAAGAAACAAGACCTATGCGTAAAATGGGTCACATTACGGTTCTGGGTCAAGACGTCGAAGAAGTTCATCAGAAGTTGAGTACTTTGTCAGACCAAATCACAGTAGGAGTATGACACAGGTTGGCATAATTATGGGATCGGACTCGGATCTTTCCGTAATGGAAGGAGCCGCTGCTATATTGCAATCGCTCAATATCACGTACGAAATGACCGTGGTATCCGCACACAGAACGCCAGAACGGATGTTTGCATATGCGAGGAAAGCGCATGAAAGGGGTCTTCGGGTGATAATTGCCGGAGCCGGTGGTGCTGCACACTTACCTGGTATGGTAGCCTCTCTCACTCCCCTTCCTGTTATTGGTGTACCTATAAAGTCTTCTAACTCTATTGATGGTTGGGATTCTATTCTTTCTATACTTCAAATGCCCGGAGGTATACCCGTCGCAACAGTCGCCTTAAATGGTGGTAAAAATGCAGGATTGCTAGCCGCAAGAATTCTTGGGTCAAGCGACCCTAAGCTTTTAAAATCAATGTTGATGTATACCGATGAGTTAAAAAATCAAGTACTCGCTAAGGCAAAAAAAATGGAAGGAGAAAGTCCAATTCAATTTTAATCTATTCGCCCCAACGGAATCCCCCAGCGTCCAATCCAATGACTTTCAAAGCTCTATCTGTAACGGTTCGTATTACATCATCTATGGATTTTGGCTGGGAATAGAACGAAGGTATTGCGGGACAAATGATTGCACCAGCCTCGGTTAGTTTTACCATATTTCGAAGATGAATAAGATTCAATGGAGTTTCTCTCGGAATGAGAACGAGTTTTCGACCTTCTTTCAGCATTACGTCAGCGGCCCTTGTCATTAAGTCGTTGGAAATGCCATTAGCTATACGACCTAGCATGCCCATACTACATGGACATATTATCATGGCTTCATATTCGGCAGAACCAGAAGCAAAAGGTGCGGTAAAGTCTTTGTTGTCGTACAAATCAAATGGAATTTGGCTTTCGTCCCACTTTCCGTTTTCTAATTCCCAATTGATCACCGCATTATCAGTCATAACGACAGAGGTAATAACGTCATTCATTTCAACCAATGATTGAATAATCCTTTTGGCATACACACTTCCGCTACTTCCACTAATCGCGAGAACGATTTTAGTTTTCATACCACAAAGATGACAAAAAAGCGTGCAAGCGGGCGGATTCTTAAACTTGGCATAAGCCGGTTGTCAGTGAGATTTGCAAATTTGAAGACAATCATTCTTATTCAATGACGAAGCCTCCCGTCACATAGAGCAAATTGGCGTGTGTTATGTAATAGAATCTTTTCATTTGGATTTTTATTTTCTTTCTTTGTTATTTAGCAATACCACTTGAGCAAGGGAATCGATATACAAGATTTGCAATCACTATATGCGTCACAATATGGTCGGTTACTCAATTATGGAAGATCACTGATCGGCTCAAGTGAAGATGTAAAGGAAATAATCAATGATGTTTTCCTGGCGGTCTGGCGAAATCGACACCATTTGGACAAAGAGCGAAACATTGAGGCCTACTTACGGCGATCGATAAAAAACAGATGCATTAATTATCTAAAGGCCAAGCGAGTTCAATCTGTCGATATTGAAACGAAGTCATACTACCTGACCAATGATGAAACTGTAGATGAGTTACTTTATCATGCCGAGTTGAAGGCATTTTTATATGCGTGTGTCGAAAAACTTCCACCAAAATGCAAGGAAATCTTTATTCTTAGCCGAGAAGAAAATTTGCCACATAAAGAAATTGCCAAACGCTTAAATCTCTCGGTAAAGACGGTAGAGAATCAAATTTCGATTGCACTGCGAAAACTGCGTAAAATGTTGGAAGACAGCCATTTTAAAACATTGTAAACAAACAAAATTTCTTAGGGGGTGAGTATAACCAACTTGTAGATAATAACGAATTTTGCGCCCAGTGGTGGTGCCATGCCTATGAGTATAGAAAGAATATATAACCTACTAGTAATTGAGCAACGAGGCTTGTTGTCTCAGGAAGAAGTCGTTGAACTAGAAGCATATCGCAACAGTCAGACTGCAGATGTAGCTGCTGTAGAGCATTTAATCTTGCACACAGCAAATCTGGAGTTTCCTACAGATGATGAAATATCAAATGGCTGGTCTGCGCTTGAAAGCGCTATAAGAACTGAGACCATTGATAACAAGCCTACTGTCTCCAAGAATCGACGCATAACCGCCGGCCGAAGAAGGTGGTTCGCTTTGGCAGCCAGCTTCATTTTATTGGCCCTGGCTTACATGGTTTACGGGGATCAATCCGAAACGTATGTGTCTAAGGATGGCATGTTACAGCAAATGCTTGCTGACAACTCAGAGGTTAGGTTAAATGAAAATTCTATGTGTCGCCTCAAAAAAGGTTACGGCGCAAAGCATCGCAATCTTGAAATTAAGGGAGAGCTTTTCATCAAAGCCAAAGAGCACGATCATGAAATGCATTTGCAGTCAGAGCAGTTTGACATCGTTGTAAAAGGTACGCAATTCAATGTCATGGATTTTGAAGCTGACGATATTGCTACCGTCACACTTTACGAGGGTCGAATCAACCTCACATTGCCAACTGGTGAAACATTGCGTATGAACGCCGGTGATCATGTATGTTGGAACAAATCCAAACGGTCTGCTACTCGGACTTCTGTGCGATTGACTGAACCGGGTTGGGTATCGGGAAAATTTGTATTTGATCATGCGCCATGGCCTGAGGTTTTTGCACGCTTATCAAGAAAATTTAATGTTTCTTTCATTGGTATCGATGCTTTGGCAGATTCCCATTTTAATGATGACGCTACTTCTGATGATTTAGACTCAATATTGAGACACATTGAGCGAGCGTCGCACAGTCGGATCACCGCCCTCGGAGAAGCTCAATATCAAATTGACGTGGAATAAATTCACACTCTTAAAAAGTTCCGTAACTTTCTTGTCTATCAGGAGCACGCTTCGTGCGTTATACTAGTAGATGAGAATAAGGGCGATAACGATAATCTTCATCTGGCTGATTTGTGCAACACCTTATGCACAGACGAAGACGTATTCATTTGAATTTCAAGGAGTTCCACTTCATGAGGTAATCGCGGCAATAGCCAAAGTCACAGGATACGAGTTTTCATACGTTTCTGAAGTATTGCCGGATAGGAACTTGTCCGGAAGATGGCAAAATATCACATTGGAGACCTTTCTCGATGAAATTTTATACGATGAAATTTTGTCTTTTGATATTGAGGACAACAATGTTATCATATACGCCAACCGAAACTTGACCAGTCCGTTCCGCGTTTTTGGTCGCTTGTCAGATGCCGTTTCTGGCGAAGTGCTGACCGGTGCGAACATCTATACGAATGCATTCCAGGGCGTTATTTCAGATAACTATGGCCTCTATTCAATTCGTCTTGATCCGAAGAGAGACTCTCTGCTCATTGTAAGCTTTATTGGCTATACGTCCCTAAAGTATGAAGTAGCGGCTCTAGCTTCGGGAAGAAAAGACTTAAACCTAAATTTGGAAAATGATACCCTGGTCGCGGTGACGATTACAAATGAAACACCTAAACAACGTATGGCTATTCCCGAGGATAATATTCTTCAATCCGAGACCTATCAAACGGGAAAATCAATAAGCGGGGATCAGGACATCATGGAATTTTTAACAGTTGTTCCGGGTGTAACCAAAATGTCAGAGGGAAGAACGGGATTTTCGGTTCATGGCTCGGCGACGGATCAAAATTTGATTCTAATTGACGAAGCTCCTGTATTTAACCCAAGTCACGCCCTGGGATTTTTAAGTGTTTTTAACCACGATGCTTTGAATTCAGTTAATTTTTATAAAAACAGCATTTCTTCACGATATGGTGGTCGTTTGTCTTCTGTTCTCGATATCCGCATGCGAGAAGGAAATAATAAATCGTTGGCCGCAAGCCTCACTTCAAATCCATTTTATTCCGGGCTGACGGTCGAAGGTCCTATAATTCAGGATAAAGCCTCATTCCTCATTTCAGGTCGCATGTCTCATATGAATGGCATATTAAATCAGTTTGACCCGATAGATGGATATTATATTCCAGAAAAAATTACGTTTTACGATGTTCACGCAAAAATTAATTATACGTTAGGAAGAAATAATCGGTTATACTTTTCTTCTTTTGTAAACAATGATGAGATCGAACCTTATAAGGAGTCTGACGCTTTATTATTTTATGATACAAACTGGCAAAATAGAACTTTTACCGGTCGTTGGAATTCTATATGGAACGACAAGTTATTCACCAATCTGTCTGTGGTATTTTCTGACTATGAATATAATAAGGAATCAGACGCCTTGAATAACAGACTCCAATATCAGGAGCGGTCAGAAATTGCTAATAGCCACTTAAAGCTCGATGTGCACTATCATGCCTCTAAAAGCCATAAATTACTCGCTGGATTTAATGGTACAAATTACACATTCAACCCTGCATCCGGCTCTATCAGTGTGCCTGCCGCATCATTCAGCATTCAATACGATATCGAGTCGTTGAAAAGCAGAGAACTAGCGGTATTTTTAGAAGACGATATAAAAATCGGTCGATACGCTAATGTCCACCTTGGACTGCGCTACAGTCAATTTCAGGATATTGGAAATGACACATATGAATATACATTTGATGACAATGGAGATGCGGTTGATTCTGTTTTCCGTTCTAATAATACAATTGTTCGTACGTTCGATAATTTTGAACCAAGGGTATCGGCAGATTATCAAGTCCATGAAAGATGGCTACTTCGAGGTTCATGGTCCAGGACAAGTCAATATATTATACGCTTATTAAATTCCAATCCGACGGCTCCAAATGAATATTGGATTCCGGCGGGATTGAATATTGCACCACTGACTGCCACATCATATTCCCTTACCGTTCATGGCGAACTGAATAAGTATGCCCGATTTAGCTTGGGATATTTTAATCAAAAATCGAAAAATGTAACTGCTTTTAAAACCGGAGCAAATCTTTTTTTTAGTGAATCCTTGATTGATCGACAAGTAACACAAGGCGATTTTGAAAGTTCGGGAATTGAATTTAGTCTTGAAAAAAAGAAGGATGCGTATCGCTATTTTATTTCCTATACGTATTCTAATGCCGAGGTCAAGTTTGATGAAATTAATGCAGGCAACTACTTCAATGCTTCGAATAATTACACACATGATTTTAATGCACAAGGTGCTTATTCCATTTCCAAAAAAGTCCTCTTGACATTGAATTGGCAAATGCGCAGTGGAGATTTGATTACAACTCCCAGTGGCGTTGGCTTCATCGGTGGCATACCATTCCCTATTCACACGGAGCGAAATAACTTTCGATCAAATGCGTACAATCGAATGGACATCGCAGGACAGGTAAATTTGATTGAAAAAGCCCGGTTCAACCTCAATATGACATTAGGCGTGTACAATGTTACGGGCTCTCGTAATGCATTTCAGACTAAGTTTTTACCCGATGAGCGCGGTCCAAAAGCCGAAACTTTGGCACTTTATCGAACAGTTCCATTTTTACACCTTAAATTCGTGTATAAATGACGACTAATATTTTCATGCGGTGGAAGACTTTTGTCAGTCTTATTGCGATGGGATCGCTACTGTCATCTTGCCTTGAAACCAATCCTGCCGACCTGGAACTTGATACGATCGTCACTATAGAAAGTTTTTCCAGTCCAGGATTGACAAAAGCCGGTGTCATTGAAAATCCGTTTTACCCGTGTGTAAATACGCCGAATTGCGAACCGAAGGTCATCCAATCGGCTGTCATGTCATTGACGGGTGAGCGATCGGGTGAGTTTGTGCTTGATCGCATCATTGTATCAGAGGATCTCACGATTTTTCAAAATGAGTTTACACATTTTTTAGGTGGCGAGGAAGTAACTATGAATGTTCGAATTCCAAACCGAAAATATGCAGCAACTTCAACAATGCCCGAAAATCTGGACGTCATAGAAAAAATGGATTACATCATTGACTCTACTGGAAGTGGTCTTGTGCTTTTCCTAGATTCTACCGAATTCGAAAAATCCGCAGGTTTACATATCCTTATTGTAAAGGATCAGGCACCGGAGCCAATTTATGGTTTTCTTGTAACTAGAGCGCAACTTTCTTTTTCCGAGTGTTTTTTCTACGGAGCATTCGTTGAGCCTTATATTTTCGTTATTCCAGACGAAGAAGTACGCAAAACAGGCGTTGAATTAAGTCCGGACGATGTTTACTACCTTGACATACGTAATAGTACACCTGAAAGTATTGAGTATTATCACGCCTACAATCAGTCTCTCTGCGGTGAACCAATGGATGGTGGCAATGGCACCGAATTTGCCCCACCGGAAAATTTACCTACAAATTTTAACAACGGAGCGTTTGGCTTTTTCCATCTTTTTACTCAGGAGCATGAAACCGGAATTGTACGTAAGCGATAGGAAAAGGTTATTATACGATTTCGGCAACGGTAAATATACTTCCACCAACATAAATTAAATCAGCAGGCCCTGCTCGTCTTTTGGCAGCAGCAAATGCACGACGAATAGATGTGTAAGCCTTACCCATAAGACTATATTGAGCGGCACGTTTTCTCAATTCATTCGCATCTAGGCCACGTGGTATTTGTGCTTTCGCAAAATAATAGGCAGCACTTGGTGGAAACAAGGTTAATATTCTTGATAGATCCTTGTCATTTACACACCCAAGCACAATATGAAGCTGTTCAAATTTGATTTTTCCTATGGCCAATAAGGAGCTTTGAAGGCCATCTTCGTTGTGTGCACTGTCGGCAATTATCATAGGTTCGCTTCCCAAATGCATCCATCGACCGATGAAATATGTCAATTCATGAACATTTTTTATAGCAAAATCAACCTGGCTATCTTTTATATTTAGTTTGTAGTACTGCTTTAAAACCGCCAAAGCTGCAATGGCCGTTCGCCGATTTTCATGAATAAATGGTGATAAAAATTTGACTTTTTCATTCCCTGCTTTTTTATGTACGACCAGTTCTCTGAATACGGCTTCATCTTTTACGATATCTTCTGCGAAAAAAAGCGGGGCTTTTGCCCCTTTGGCTTTTGTCTGAAATACCGATGTCGTTTCAATTTGCTTACGTCCAATTAAAATGGGTATATTATTTTTAATTATTCCTGCTTTTTCACCAGCTATCAATTCAAGTGTGTTACCTAAAAAATTAGTATGATCTAATGATATGTTCGTAATAACTGAGAGTATTGGTTCAACAATATTTGTGGAATCCAACCGGCCACCGAGTCCAGTCTCAATCACGGCATAATCAACTTTTTCTTTTTTAAAATAATCAAAGGCCATAGCGACCGTGATTTCAAAAAATGAAGCATCTATGTGCTCCTGATCGTGAAACCATGCTACAAATTGAACGACAAATTTTCTATCAATAAATTTTCCATTTATTTTAATTCGCTCTCTAAAGTCTTTGTAATGCGGAGATGTATATAAACCTACTCGATATCCAGCTGCCTGTAAGGTTGCTGCAATGAAATGAGAGACTGTGCCTTTACCATTCGTACCTGCAACATGAATACATTTCAGTTCAGTTTGCGGATTGCCTAAGGAATCGGCCAATCGGCGAATGTTTTTTAGGTCTTTTTTAAATGCCTTAGGTCCCTGCCGTTGAAACATTGGCAGTTGGTGATATAGAAATTCAAGAGCGGTATTGTAGGAAGACATGGCGCAAAAATAGATTTTGAGCCTGTATATTTTGATATTTTCTGCGCAAGCTGTAGGTCACTTTATTCAACTTTGAAGTCAAATGTGATAGTTCCACATTGTTCTTCGATGTCGGCCGAGTCAAATTTGTATTTGTTGGCAGCCCGTTTTGCTTTTTGGCGTAATTCTCCATCTACCGTTGTACTGCCTCGTTGTGTAAACGTTGCTTCGGTAACCTTGCCTTGTGCATCGACGCAAACTTTCATCACAATCTTTCCCGTTTTCTGAGAATCGTCTTTCACCTCGGGTTCAAAGAGAACACCTCTATTTGCCAGACCACCACCGAT
>JANQSS010000010.1 GCA_028279185.1 Saprospiraceae bacterium
AAAAAGGGTTGATCTTTTTCAGCGAATTCTGCCAGTGTGGTTTTGAATTTTCTTGCTGTGGTCATATCATAACCGATCAGTGATGCATCTACGGCAAGCGGGGCTTGGATTGAATCAACATCTTTAGATAAAAAAGCGCGGCCAAACCAGCCATTCCACTCCAGCCAGTGTGAACCAATATAAAACAAATTCAGGTTAGCTTGTTTTAAGTAAGACCATAATAACGACGTGCTATGGATGTTCAGGTTGGTACGATCAATGCCCGTAAAGATCAGCTCAGCCGATGTGTCAGTCGAAGTCGTATTCGAAATTGCATGATTGAAATGAAATGAATGTTTAAAACGTTGTGACTGAAATGGAGTCGTATCACGTTCGTAACCATACAGAGACATATGGTCTTGTCGCAACGACTCAAGAATAACAAATAAAATATTGAAATCACCTCGGCGCTTGAAATCGGGAATTTTGTCAATGTCGCGTTGATAAAAATCCAGCTTGGCCCCCGGTTTGACTTTTTTCATAAAACGAGGTCGTTCGAGATTGAAACGTCTTAATTCATGTGTCAATGACATGACAGGTGTAGTCAAATAATGCAATTGCTTTTGCTTGATATAAAACAAACAGCTTAAAGAGGAGATAGCTACAATCAGAAAAATCATGGCCTGCTTGCGGATAATACTGCTAATTGAAATCGGAATATGGGGAGATCGATAAAGAAAAGTAAATAAGAAGATAATTAAATACGCCGCAAACCAAGGTAGGTTAATAACCGATAACAGTTTGTTTGCACCTTGCTGCCAGTATTTAAGATTGCCGGCGATCAGGCCTATATCAACGGCAGTAATAAATTGATAATAAACAATATAAACTGCACTCTGAATCCAATAAACAATAGAAAAAATTACAGCCGTTAATACGCCAAGCGACAATCGAATTGCTTTGTTTGGAATGCTGATACAGACGATGCGGGAAAAATAAACAAATCCAAACAGCAAGATCACTACGACTGAATAGTGGCTGATGTTATCTTTGATTAAATCGCCGCGTAAAATAACATCCAAAATCACCAGCACTGTGGTAGTGATAAATGGAATCAGAATGTAGGCCATATGATATCTCGATTGAGCGAGAGATTATATGTAATGTTACAGAATTATTACAAATTCTGCATTGCTGTATTTCTGGGACTTATGTCTTAGAAAATTCGTTATTCCACAATATATCTGACACACCACTTGCGTGATTAATATATCTACAAATAACGAACAAGAAATCTGATAATCGGTTTAAAAAGTTTTGAGCAATTTGGTGCGGTGATTCAAGCGTTTTGTTTAGACTTACCATTTGTCGTTCTGCCCGCCGGCAAACACTTCTGCATAGA
>JANQSS010000011.1 GCA_028279185.1 Saprospiraceae bacterium
TTTTTCGCAATGATTATCAGATACTTGACCACCATGTTTCAATCCTGAGAATAATAATAAACCAGAGAATTTGCAAATTCTTCTAACTACTTGCCATAATTCCATTGTCTCCGGATAATACTTCATCTTTGTGGTAGTAGACAATCTTTCCAAATTCGTCCTATCTAAAAGTGCTAGTAATGGCAAATTTCTACATGGTATAATACCAGATGATAAAACTTGCAGCATATTAATGAAATCATCCAGTAAGGAAGACTCATGCAGTTTCCTAATGAGAGGAAACAACATACGTTCTTCAGTCATGCAGTGTTGCGCATATTTCAAATATGCAGGTAAGTGACATTCACAATTATCAACATCATGATCTTCGGTTGGTCCATCATCAGAGAAAACATCAGACACGCAATCCACCACTGGAATATCAGATTTCCTTCTCTTCCCATAGCTATTAGACTTCAATTCACTTTTTCTCTTACGCAAATTGGTTTTAGATATTGATGCAAAATCATCATTTTCACTTTCAGATTGCGAATTACCATAACCCTCAGTATCAGAGTTATCTGTATTTCTTCTTACTTGCTTCTTCACTTGTTGAGAATTTTTCAAGCGACGTTTCCGGATATTATTCAGCTGAATTATACATTTTCGAACCTTTATCCTGTATCTAATAAATTGCAATTCTCTCATACGTTCTTCATCTAGAATACTTCTGAACATTTTGCCTGCAATTGGAAACGGAGAACCCAGAAACATTATTCTTTCCCATAAACATCATCGTTCTTTCCCATAAACATAATCGTTGTTTTGTTTTGGTTCCGTAAATATTATGGTTTCCCGTTAACGTTAAACTTTCAATTTGGAATATTTCTTGTATAAATATCATATTTACAAGTTCCATTTCTTTGCCAACATATATAATAATGTCTGTGTAAAATTAATTACACTCCAAATAACCTCTATCACCAATTTTGTTGTAGATATCGTAGACACAACGCACAATTTCAATTTTGTATCATTACATGATTATTTATGATGTTATTTCCTAACAAAATGCCCAAAAAACATATCAATTATAATAAAGATAAATTACAACACCCATGTAACTACTTATATTACATATTCATACATGAAAAATTGTAAAAATGCACGTGGTATATGTCATATCATCAAATGTCTATTTTCGCCTATTAAACACAATGTATTCAGTCCAAAAGTTCTTCAAAACATACTTCACATATTTACATTAAAAATAAATACTAAAAATACCTTGAATTACGTCGTATTACTCTGCAAACATCAATTTTGCAAAATCAAAACAAAATGGCCGCACACAAAAATTTTCCGGCCAACGTTATAGTTGCTAGTATGCCGTTTCTGGGGACCCAGTTCGACCACCCTGTTAAATAGGCAGGGCCTTGAAGCCGGGAGCCGGTGGTCAAATGGCTAGAGCGTCCGCTTGGCATCACACTGAG
>JANQSS010000015.1 GCA_028279185.1 Saprospiraceae bacterium
TCATCGAGGCAACGACAATCGGTTATGTGTTGCCAGAGTCAGCAGAAGTTACATTGACAGTTTATGATATGAGTGGACGAGTATTGAAGTCAGCGACAATGGAAGGTAGTCGAGGCATCAACTATGTTGAATTGAAAGGACATAATTTGTCTGAATCAGGCATGCTGTATTATCGCATTGAAACGGATGACTATTCGGCAATGAAAAAAATGATAAATGGGCAATAAAATAGCATTTTGAATAAGACTAAAAAAATATATGAAATTTAAAATGGCAATAGCAAAGCCCTGATTTGTAATTAATTAATTTTAATTACTAACTCCAAATGACTGGGATTTTTCCAATCACTTTGACTCTCCATTTAATCGAAAGATTATTTGGAGGGTTGAGGTGAAAATATGATCGAACACCAAAACAAATATGAATATATATTGACGAAAATAAGAAGTTAAACCTCAAGTTAAATTAATTAGAATCACACTGTCGTTAATTTCTTACTTATCATGCGGTATAAAGTAATTAACAGCACGTAAGTTATGGTTTCGATGGGATCGAAATCATTAATTCTCTCATCGACTGCCTCAAACTTTGAGGCAGTCTTTTTTACTAGAAAGCGTACGTAATTCACGTTGCCTCAAAATTTTAGGCAGCAATATGACCAATTAATTTTTTATCATACCCACTGCAATCGATCTCGCTACATTACCAATTACAATATGTCCCGGAGCAGCTAGCCAGATCAAGCTTAAAACCTATAGAGTCAGGAAACTATCTGTAGGGCGAAAGCCTGGTGAAGAGGATGAGCTGCGAATTTTGTATTTCATACCAATTAAAGTGTATAATGGCGTATAAAATTATCTAGAGGTTTGTTCAAGGTCAAGGCGCAAAACATAGACGTAGCCGGAGCTACAGCGAGGCTTTGTAACGCTGAAATTGAGCTAACCTCTCTTAATATATGCGTCAATTATGCCTTTAATTGGTATCATTCGTTATGAGATATACAAAATTAAATTTAGCTAATCACAATATTTTCAAAATCTTAAATAGGGAAAAGGCAAAAGCGGAATTAGTAGTAAAGAAAATAATTAATTGTGTAGCAAGTTGTATGGAATTAAAAAGATTAGTACTGAAGGTGTACTCATGGAATTAATCGAATGCTACAATGAGTGAAATGTGCAGACAGGTGGTAAAATTGATTCAATAAAAAATGGGGTAATACAACAATAGCATCACCCCGGAAATTCACTAATGTACTATTATAATGGCCCACCAACTGCAATAGAGGCATTAATTCGCCCCCAGCCAAATTGACCGTGACGTGATGGGTAATATTGAGAAGCCCCTTTTAATGCATCGAGTACATCATCACGATCAAAACTCGAATTATTACCCCATACCAATGCCGCAATTCCAGCGGCTGTTGCCGTGGCAGCGGAAGACCCACCAATATATTTTGGTTGATTGCTATACGAAGCTAAGCTCACAGAAGTACGGTCATCGTCGTTAGCTCGTTCCATCACAATTACAAAATCCACCTGCGATCCGCTATGACACGTTTCACACTTGACATTATTCGGTGAATCCTTGACTCCCGTCACCGCGATGGTTTGACTCATGGTAGCCGGGAAAATCACGCCATACCAGCTTGTCCAAGACAACGATGTACCGGCTGCCGCAAACAGCATCAGACCACTGTTATACGCATAATGTATGCCGTCGGCGACCGTGCTGCTATAAAACGGCGTGCCGATGCTCATACTCACAATCTGAACATCACTACGATTGGCGGCCAAGTAAAGCGCATCTCGAACTCCCGCTCGTTCGTCTGACGTACTTATGATCACATCCTCAACAGCTCGAACTGAAATTAAATTGGATTTGTAGGCCACACCAACCGCATTTCCATCCGTACCACGAGGTGCTGTCGCCAATCCTGCCATGCTTGTTCCATGACCGCAATCATCATGAGGAGGGTCGAGCGATCTCCACCACCACCATCCACTGTAATGCGTGCTGAATTTTTGAACGTATCGTCCACCCGATTGCCCTTGTGTGAATTGAGAGCCTAAATTATCCTGATCATCACTTGCTCCAGTGTCAATGATGCATATCGTGGCATCGTCACCCTGCGATTGCGTCCAGGCATCGTCTATGTCATGCGTATAAAAATTCCATGGTGCTTTGGTCCCTGGAGATATGGTTTGATAATCATTTCCATTTATAGAATAATTCGGACTGCCGTTGCATCCTGATCCACTTCTATATGATGCAGACAAATCTTCCATATTAAAT
The DNA here is from genome assembly GCA_028279185.1 of Saprospiraceae bacterium. GTDB lineage: Bacteria > Bacteroidota > Bacteroidia > Chitinophagales > Saprospiraceae > JANQSS01. The sequence goes on from JANQSS010000015.1 coordinate 2,293, forward strand.
CCTAAGGGTTCAACAAATCTAACTTGTGACGATTGTCTTAGCCATTCAATCAGTTTTGGATCGGTTATCCGCACGATTAATTGCGGAAAATGCTTTACCTCACCCATAGGCTTTAAATCGGTTAGTTTCAATTGAGCATTTCCGGTAAATGAACGTTCGAAATTCAATATTTTTTGTTCCAAGTATTCGCGCGATTCTTTCCATGCAAAGGAGCGAATGTCAATTTCATGAATCATTGCTTCTACATTATGTACGTAAGCCGGTCTATAGCCTATAGCAAATAATGAATCCGATTGCATACCCGCACTAAAAATTACTTGATCGCTGGCTTGCTGCCAATCAAAAACTTGCCCTCTATTAAGCTGGGCAAGCACAGTTTCTTCTAGTTCTTCTAATGACAGTATGGGTTCGCCTCTTTCAGGTTTAATTTCAAGACGATCAGAGGTGCACGCCGTGATGAGAATTAATGCGGCAGCAATAAAAACTACGTTCAATACCAGGTTTTTCATTATTTAAATTTGTATTTGATAAAAAAATCCGTGCAATGTATCGAATATGTATCAAAAAATAAAATGAAAGATCTAGCAATTTTTATGCAGTTCATATGATTTATGGTAGGGTAGAATTACCAATCAAACCATAGAGGTTGGATGATTTCATTCGGTCTGACCACTTAGTAATTCCTCGAAAGATATACACCCAATAATATACAGGCCATACCACCTAATTCAACAAGTCCGATAACCTCACCAAAATAATAACCCCAAAATAAAGCAACTATGGGTATCAAATAGGCGACTAGAGAACTGAATACGGCGTTGGTCTTATGCACAACGTAGAAAAACACCATCGTGGATAAAAATGTACCAAAAAATGAAAGAATGAAAACATAATAAAATGCTTCTTGCCCATTAGGATGATTGATCAACAATTCAAAAAAATCTGTATTCAATATATAAGCGATGGTAAAAGGACCAAGTAATACGAATGTACTGGCGCTTAATGTAACGGAATCGACTTGCTTTAAAAACGAATCAACGGTATTTACACTGGTCGCATAACACAATGTCGCTAGAATAATCAGGAAATAAAAAATTAATCCAGTTAATCCATTTAGTCGCAAATCCTGTAGCGATAGTAGTACAACACCTAAAAATCCAACAAGTATACCAAGTAAGTAATTCTTACGAAACACTTTACCAAATACAAGAACGCCCAGTATTAATGTAAACAGTGGCGTCAGTGCGTTCAATATTCCCGCAACAGCACTCTCAATATGTGTTTGCGCAAAAGGATAAAGAAACGCCGGTATGCCACTTCCACAAAAAGCCACGATGACGTAGTATTTAAACTTATCCCAGCGAAATCGAGATCGGCGTGTGAGTAGTACCGGGAGAAAACAAAGTGCACTTATCCCGACGCGCAGGGCACCAACCTGCATAGGAGAATAAACTTCAAGCGATTTTTTAATCAAAATAAAAGAACTGCCCCAAATAATGCTCAAACCAATTAGCATAGACCATGAGTGTAATGGATTGAGTTTTTTTGACATGAGCCGACAAAGGTACAAAGTTGGTGTTTCCGAGTATTTATATTCATGGCTGGACTACCCGGTACATTTTTGTTGGACCTTACAATTTCAATTCACGCTTCAAATATTGGCCGGTGTGGCTACTTTTGATTCTTGCGACTTTTTCAGGTGTTCCTTCAGCTACAATACGCCCTCCTCCTTCACCACCTTCCGGTCCGATGTCAATGATGTGATCAGCAGATTTTATAATATCCATATTGTGCTCAATCACCAGAACAGTATTCCCTTTATCCGCTAATAAGTTGAGCACTTTCAATAGATATTCAATATCACTAAAATGCAAACCTGTGGTTGGTTCGTCCATTATGTATAATGTACGCCCGGTAGCTCGTTTCGATAATTCCTCCGCCAGCTTTACGCGTTGTGCTTCACCACCAGAAAGCGTAGTGGCTTGTTGACCTAAAGTAATGTAGCCTAATCCGACGTTTTTAATTGTGATCAATTTGGCATGAATTTTTGGAATGGCTTCGAAGAAGGTTGTGGCCTCGGTTACCGACATTTCCAAGACGTCATTAATCGTTTTGCCTTTGTACAGTATTTCAAGTGTTTCACGATTATATCGGCGACCCAGACATGTTTCACAATCTACTAAGACATCAGGTAAAAAGTTCATTTCAATAACGCGTTTTCCGGCACCACCGCATGTTTCACACCGTCCGCCTTTTACATTAAACGAAAAACGGCCCGGTTTATATCCCCGTATTTTGGCTTCTGGTGTCTTTGCAAAGAGGGCACGAATCTCCGTAAATACACCAGTATAAGTTGCTGGATTACTTCTTGGTGTACGACCTATTGGTTTTTGATCAATTTCAATTATTTTATCGATTTCTTCTAAACCTGAAATACTTTTATAGGGGAGTGGATTTTTTATGGTGCGATAAAGGTGATTACGGAGTATAGGATATAACGTGTCATGAATAAGGGTAGATTTTCCACTACCGCTAACACCAGTGACACAAATAAATTTTCCTAAAGGGATTTTTAAGGTTACATTTTTAAGGTTATGCCCACTTGCTCCTTTCAATATTAAAAAATTGCCACTTCCTTTTCTTCGTTTTTCGGGAATATTAATGGACAACTTATTCTGCAGATAGGCAATTGTTTCAGAGTTATTTGTTTTTAATTGTTTGATTGTTCCTGCCGCTGTAATATGTCCACCATTTTTTCCAGCTCCGGGCCCGATGTCAATTAAATAGTCAGATGCTACCATTATTTCTTTGTCATGCTCCACGACTACCACAGTGTTGCCTATTGTTGTTAAGTCCTTCAATGCACCAATAAGCCTGTCATTATCCCGCGCATGTAGGCCGATGCTGGGTTCATCAAGAATGTATGTAATACCTGTGAGTTTTGATCCGATTTGTGTCGCTAGACGAGTCCGCTGGCTTTCCCCACCACTTAGAGTTCGTGCCGGTCGATTTAAGGTTAAATAATTTAAACCGACATCGAGTAAGAAGTTGGTTCGGTTTTGAATTTCTTTAATTAACTCGGCGCCAATTGCTTTTTGTTTTTTAGTTAGATGTTTCGGTAATTCTGAAATCCAAATTGAAAGTTTATCCAGATTCATTAACGATAGCTCTGCTATGTTTTGACCATTTAATTTGAAATACAGCGCTTCTTTTTTTAATCGACCACCCTCACAGGCATGGCACGTTGATAGACTCATGAATTGTTCGGACCAATTACGAATACGTTCTGACGATGAATTTTTATACCACCCTTCCAACATTCCTTTGAGCCCATCTTTGCTAATGGTATAGGTATAATCCCATTCATCGTCCAGATCAATTCTTACATTTGATTTAATGGAGGAACCACCGTATAAAATCAAGTCCAGTGCTTCTTTCGGTAGATTTTTTATCGGAGAGGCAAAGGTAAATTTGTATTTCTTGGCAATAGTACGAAGTTGTCTAAAGTTCCAATTATCCCTTTCTTCACCGAGAGGAACGAAACCACCTTTTGCAATGGTATTGTTTTTATCAGGCACGATTTTTTTCATATCAGCTTCGAAGAGCGTACCTAATCCTTTACAAGTCTGACAATACCCATAAGGAGAATTAAATGAAAATGTATTCGGCGATGGAATTTCATAAGATAATCCGGATTCAGGATCCATGAGCTGTTTACTGAATGTCACAATTTCATCGGAATCTAGTAATTCAACGAAAAGCAGACCCTTACCAAACTCCAGTGCTGTCATAACTGCTTGAGTAATTCTCCTTTTTTTTGCCGTATCCACTCTTAGTCGATCGATGACCACTTCTATGTCATGTGTATTATATCGACTGAGCTTCATACCAGGACTTAACTCCTTTACTTTACCATCAACGCGAACTTTTGTGTAGCCCATTTTTCTGTAGTGCTCAAATAATTCGCGGTAATGTCCCTTTCTGCCACGCACCACCGGACCAAGAATAGAGATCTTTTTTCCTCTATATTCTTGAATTATGTAGGATATTATTTGTTCTTCAGAGTATCGCTCCATTCGATTGCCAGTCTTATATGAATAGGCCTCACCGATTCGAGCAAATAGTAGGCGTAAGTAATCGTATAATTCTGTGACAGTGCCCACAGTGGAACGAGGATTCCAACCAGTAGTTTTTTGTTCGATCGATATCACCGGGCTCAAGCCAGTAATCTGGTCGACATCGGGTTTTTCAAGATTGCCAATGACCTGACGTGCATAGGATGAGAAAGTATCTAAATATCGACGCTGCCCTTCCGCATACAAGGTATCGAAAGCCAATGAAGATTTTCCACTTCCACTTACACCTGTTATCACGGTCAGTTTGTCTTTTGGAATAGATACGTGCACATCTTTTAAATTATTCTCGCGGGCACCTTCAATATTTATCGAACTATTAATATTACTAGACATATTACATTGTCAATGTACGAACATTAGCCTAAAGGCATAACGGTTTGTTAAATTAAAATGAATGATTGGTTTTAAACCGTTGGTTAGCAAATATGTTTGCTTCCGTAATTGAATTTTGATTTTTCTCGTATGCTAAATCCAAAGTTGAATCATTTGAGAAAGAAGGTTCTGAAAAATGGGTTGTTTTGAGTTCGCCATAGATAATACATCTTCGACCGTGGTTTCCTGTATTCGCTCGGGAGGATAACAGGCGTTTGTGACGAGAGAAATACCGCAAACGCCAATTTTCATATGTCGTGCAACAATAACTTCTGGAACAGTAGACATACCGACCATATCTCCACCAATCCGATGCAGGAATTGATATTCTGAAGGTGTTTCAAGATTTGGTCCTGGAAATCCGCAATACACCCCCTGTTTGAATGGAATATTTAATTTATTGCACACATCTCTCGCAATATTCAAGGCTGTCAAACTATAAACTTGACTCATATCTGGGAAACGATCGCCCCAAATATCATAATTGGGCCCCCGAAGAGGGTTGTCTGGAAATAGATTGATATGATCCCGGATGAAGACAAAATCACCGCCTTCAATTTCTGCTGTTAATCCTCCTGATGCATTGGTTACAATAAGCTTCTTAACTCCCAGTACACCTGCTACACGTATTGGAAAGGTAACTTCCTGCATCGTATATCCTTCGTACCAGTGCAATCGACCACTAAAACATAGGATGCGATTATCTCCTAACTTACCTATTATGATATTACCCCTATGTGAAGGTGCAGTTGATTTCGGAAAATGCGGAATCTTCGAATAGGGAATCTCCACAACGTTTTCGAGCATTTTCTCAAATCCAGCCAACCCTGTACCGAGAACGACGGCTAAATCGATCTTTTCGAAGTGGTTTAATTTGATGAATGATGCCGCTTCATTAACTCGATCGATATATTTTAGTTGACTCATATTCTAATAATTGGCGCGAATGCTGCATGTATGGTTGTGTTGCTGTACCGATGCTGGATACTGTCTCTACTCATCCTAGATAAAAATTCACTACATATAATTAATGGTCAATGTACGAACAGTGGAATATAAATTGACTACTGAAGTAGCTCAAAATTGTAATGTGACGCTTGCGTAGTTGGAATAATGAAAATTGGGCGATGTAAGGTCTAAAGTCATCAAATTATTGTGCATAAAACTGATTACAAAATCTTGTGTTAGTTGACAATAAGACCTTTTTGAGATAACTCTTGTTGCTCAAGGTGTTCCGGTATTTCCCTAAATTCATATTCCTGATTACGGAGTCTTGGAATATATCCTGCTTCCCGTATTGCATCTTGAATGCCCTGTGCGGTAAATCGATATGCGGCCCCGGCGGCTGAAACGACATTTTCTTCTATCATAATACTGCCCCAGTCATTTGCCCCGGCATGAAGACAAAGCTGACCAACAGATTTACCTACAGTGAGCCATGAGGCCTGAATATTAATAATGTTAGGAAGCATCATGCGACTTAAGGCGATCATGCGAATATATTCGTCTCCCGTACAACTGTTACGAGCTCTTTTTAGTTTTCTAAGAAGCGTTCCTTCGTCCATAAATGGCCAAGGGATGAATGCAAGAAATCCCTTGGCCTCAATTGGTTTTTGGGCTTGTACATTTCTTATTTTTATTAAATGCTCGATACGTTCTTCATCGGTTTCGACGTGCCCAAACATCATAGTGGCAGAAGTTGTAATATGCAAGGAGTGTGCAACACGCATGATCTCGAGCCATTCTTCGGACCCACATTTTCCTTTTGATATTAATCTTCTGACTCGATCCGATAGAATTTCAGCGCCTGCACCCGGCAGTGAATCCAGGCCAGCTTCTTTTAATGCTTCCAAAACCTCCCGGTGGCTGGACTTTTCTAGTTTTGTAATGTGCGCAATCTCCGGAGGACCGAGCGCATGTAGTTTTAATTTTGGATACCGCTTCTTTAATTCACTGAATAATTCGCAATAGTATTTCAATCCAAGGTCTGGATGATGTCCACCTTGCAGCAATAGCTGCTCTCCGCCATATCGAAATGTTTCTTTTATTTTTTGATCGTATTCTTCAAGCGATGTTACATATGCCTCATCGTGACCAGGACGTCTGAAAAAATTACAAAACTTACAATTTGCTACACATACATTAGTCGTATTTGAGTTTCTGTCTATAATCCAAGTTACTTCATCGCCTGGAACAGCACGTTGCCTTAGTTCATTGGCCACATACATTAAATCCGATGTGGCTGCATGTTTCCACAAATAGAGACCTTCTTCCTCCGAAAGGATTTCTTTTTTCAATGCTCGCTGAAGTAATTCTCTTATCATCAATGGTAATTAGGCGACCGCTGTTATTCCCTAAGGAAACAGGATAATCAAGCCAATTGATTTCACAAATGTGTTAATTTTTTATATAAAACTGCATTTTAAAATTAGAAATGTTACATTTGAAACAAGGATGAGGGTCTTGCTATAACAACTCTTCCTAAAACCCCTTTTTGTAGATCTGACATTATTGTGTCGTTTTGGCACAATGGTAACGGCTTTTCCCGACTAATGCTTTTAATAAAATTTAAAAGAACTGTGCCATGGGGAAAAGTTATTTATCCAGTTATTCATTTATATTGATTTGCGTATGTATCCTTTTCATTGACCTCAGGGTCAATGCCCAGATATACGAACAAACCTTTACGACAATTGATGAGGGATTTGATGGTTGTAATCCATGTAATACGGATTTTGAGTCGCCGGGATGGCCGACCGGT
>JANQSS010000029.1 GCA_028279185.1 Saprospiraceae bacterium
AGTTATGTGCGCGTCTTTTGACAGGCCCTGTATGGTAAAAAAAAAGAGGAGAAAAACAATGAGTCCAATTGCTAATGTGGCAGAAGGAACTTAACTGCAGTGTAAAAGCTAACAAACAGACAGTTTATGCTTATGTTATGCTTATCTTTATACTCTTAAGTGATATTACATGTACAGTTATTATAGTTATTATATTTACCTCAATTCAAGTAGTTGACGCATGCCTCTTAAGAGTATCTTCTGTCAACAAAGACATCACATGAACAAATTCCCGCAATTTTTTCGAATAATCCACAAGTGTACATAGTAATCGGTTCGCTGGTGGCGGAGATGTACGCCAACGAGAGCTCAAATGAATATCCTCACACGTGGTGTCAATATCATTCAACAAACTTATAATTTCCGCTATTATAAGACAAACGGAATTAGCGTTACGCTCAACTTCACGCGGATCACACGAGTGAACAGTATTCAGAGTAGTTGAAGTTGAAGCTGAATTGAAATTAGAATCATCAGATGTAGTAGAGTCACACATATTCCAAAGGTATCTTTACGTTGTGAAAACCCGGGAAGAGAATGAGCTAAGAGGAAAATAAAACCAAATTTATATATTTAGGGTTAATTAATTAATTAAAAACAAAGATATCTTTCATGGGAAAAATAAAGCAACGCGATTTCACATGGAGAACTGACACGGGAAAACACAGAAACATCTGGGAAAAGGCCCAGTGCTATCAGCAGACAAGCGCGTAAATTGAAAAAATGAGTAAACTCCTATGATAAACCGAACGCGAGTTCTCGATTAAAGAAGAGCAGAACTTGGGATATCATGCTGGTGATTACACCAATCCATCAAGCTTATCGCATGAGAAACGGCGCAGACACTTCGTTGTTGCTGTACTACATGAATGAGATATTGACTTTTTATAATTGCGACCAACAATTTGCCTTTGCGATCCAAAAACTTTCCATATCACTTTAAAAATTCCCAGAAATGAGTAAATC
>JANQSS010000041.1 GCA_028279185.1 Saprospiraceae bacterium
ATTTTAAATGGCTTCCTTCATTAAGGCGTGTGGGTGTGTACCAATGACAGAATCGGCCGTGGTCGAAGTGACGCTAGTCGAAGTCTGAGACATCGTGGACCTGCGCGCTACAAAATGGAGCAGATTTATGTGTAAACTATGGTGATACGCTCAGGGAGTGCCGAACTAGCCTCGCTGATGAAGAAATAAAGAAAGAAAGAAAGAAAGAAAGAAATAAAGAAGGAGAAAATTCAATTTTTACTTCCGCGTGGTTCTGCATGTAGACGATCATTTTTCGTAGGTATTTATATGCATTCTGGTAGAATATTACACGTAGATTACGATGGTGGGGGTTAGAAAGCTTAAAAGTGTACCTAGAATAAGTTATTGATTTTTTTGTAATGCATTACGCCTATGGAGTGTCCGGGCCATCCCTACTTATAGAGTCTACCGACTCTATGATATTATTATTATTATCATCTATGATAATAAGATCTGATTCTAGAATGTAAAAATTACTTGAACGTATCTAATTATAATCACCAGTTGTGTTATTATAGGTCACTTTGTTCACTGCAGAGTCTTTCATTTAATTAGGTAAAGTCCGGAACATCTAAAAAGGGAAAAATTTTTTTCTTGCAAATATTGGGAACCTTAAATACATCAGGATTAGGTTCCTTTGGTTGGAAAGATATAAACTTATACACATAGGAAGTGTCACCTCGCTGAATCTATAGGGAATGTTACGATCACTCCTTTTTACTTACACAAAATTTCTGATTCCTGTCTGACATGTATTGGATGTAGATCGGAAATTTCTGAACTCTGATACTGTCTCCTTTGTATTGGATGTGGATTCAGAAATTTCTGATCTCTGTCTGCCGTGTATTGGATGTGTGTCAGAAATTTCTGATCCACTCTGGTACATAATGGCTATGTATTGATCCTCAGGTAGCTATATACCAAAATTGTATGTCTGATCCATGATTTAAAGTTTTCTGGTATCAATTGAAATTCTCTCTGATTGTAATAATAAATTGTATGGTTGTCTAATTTCTGGTTATCATAGAGTCGGTAGACTCTATAAGTAGGGATGGCCCGGACACTCCATAGGCGTAATACATTACAAAAACGTCAATAACTCATTCTAGGTACACT
>JANQSS010000081.1 GCA_028279185.1 Saprospiraceae bacterium
TGACGCATATATTAAGAGAGGTTTGCTCAATTTCAGCGTTGCAAAGCCTCGCTGTAGCTCCGGCTACGTCTACGTTTTGCGCCTTGACCTTGAACAAACCTCTAGATAATTTTATACGCCATCATACACTTTAATTGGTATTACTACAGACGTAATGATATTTTACGTTCAATTTTCGCTATGCAGAAGTCCCCGATAGCCAAGCTCCTTTCGTAGAGTGGTATAGTTAAAGGTAGCTACATTCCCCTCGATCGATTCACCAAACTGTTCATTGACGAAACGTCGGGAGGGATTAAATCGTGATGATGCAATCACGATTACGGAATCCAAGGGTACAGGTAAACGCGAAATGTCAATATCACCCCGCAATAATTTATTCCATTGATTAGATTGTAAAGTGAACAGTTGTTTTTTCTTGCCGGTAGAATCAACTACATATGCGAATACGCCTCCATTTAGGAATATTTTCATATCCTCCTTAAAGGCAACCTTGACGACATTTGAAGGCCCGACATGGATTACATTCATTGTATCCTCTTTCACATCTTGATCAAAAGCAACTAATATGTTATTTTCTTCAAAATCGGTTGGGATAAATAAAACAATGCTGTCATTTAAATTATTATGAACGGGTGGTCTTTCGATATGATAATAGCGCTGGGCAAATTGAATGTGATCGCGAATCGATTCTCCCATTTTATAAACAATTTCAATAAGACTATTTTGACCATCATCTAACACATAACCTTTTCGCCTAAATTCCAAATCATTTTTTTCGCCATAAATACTAACTATGAGTATATTATCACTGTAGGATATTTCACGATAGCGTAACCTGCCATAATCAACATCTGCGATGGATCCATCTAAGTTCTGTACTTTTCCTTTGAACTCCTCTGATTTATTATTGTATTTCGAGTCATAATATAAACCTTCAGCTGTAAATTCAATCGTATCATTTGTATTCAATTCCAAATACCATTTACCTACCAATTTAGAGGCAGTTTCCTCTTTTTTGTTCGAACAACTGCTACATAAGACAACAGTACAGAAGATTAATACGTTGATTTTCACTTGAACTTATTTATGGCTTTACTTATTTTAATATACAAGTTTTTTAGTATGTATCGCGAATAATACCAATTAAAGGTATAATTGACGCATATATTAAGAGAGGTTTGCTCAATTTCAGCGTTGCAAAGCCTCACTGTAGCTCCGGCTACGTCTACGTTTTGCGCCTTGACCTTGAACAAACCTCTAGATAATTTTATACGCCATCATACACTTTAATTGGTATAATATCCTTGCTGTATGCCTGTGGGCGGCATAAGGAATATGTCACAGTTATGCTATTATACGTTTAATTGGTATTGGTAGTTAATATGCATGTTGTTTCCATATTTTACAATTACCATATTAATACCTGATCTATATTTCTGTTCTAATAAAAGGGTGTCCTTCAAATGTAAATCTGTCTGGATAAACTACGTTTAATGTTGGTTTATAATTGTCAGAGGCGTTAATTTTTTCTATACTTTTTTTATTTAATCAAAAATTAACCACCACCTCGACTCCGTACACGTCGAAAAATGCCATGCCAAGCTCCTTTCGAAGAACCTCTTCCCTTTTATCAAGTTTTTTGCCGGCCTTTTTATTCTCGTGCATCAGAATGACAAGTTCGCGCGCAGCTATAATCGCAGGGTCTTCACTTCTTTGAATTGCATTCCAGCCCAAACTCACCAGGGAATCTCGTTGTGCAGCATGGGCGACAAGACTCCCGATCGCGTAGCCATTGGTATCGCCATACACAGCCTCAAGGAATTGTGCTCCATTCTTCCCGCGAAAAACTTTAGTGAATAATGGGTCGATATGATCTAACCAACCGAGAGCCCGATTAAAGTGATCTACAAAAAAAGCTCTACCAAAAAAATTATCACTTAAGGGGTAGCCATTGGACATAGATGTGTAGTTTTCCAATGTCTTAATTGCTCGCTTGCGATTCTCCTTCGTTATATTTGGGTGGCATGATAGCACGATATTTACTGCTGCATCAAGCAGAGCAAGGCCACCAGTTGAGTGAAATTGTTCGTTGATCTCCTGCTGGCTTCGTTCCTCCGCCAAATTTTTGATTCTATCCCATAGGTTGCTATACTTTTCCACATATTTCTGGTCTTTAAACAGATGTTTCTTGAATGCTACTTCTACCTTGGTCTTCTGTGCTATAAACAGCGAATCTCTGAGGTTCTGAAGAATAGTAAGCGTTGTCTTTTGGTCTTTTTCTAATCCGAATATTGTTTCTTTGAATTGAGGCCACTCCGTCTCCCAATCGGTACCCAGATTCTCTTTCCAGATGCGCAATTTATTATTTAGTCGCTCTATTTTAATCGGAATTTCGATGTCTCGCTTGACCTCCAAATACGCCATTGTATAAAATGTCTGCGTTGCGGTATCTTGTGATTGAAGATTAAAAGCCAAAAGGCTTAAAATTAGAAGAGGAAGTATTTTCATATTCGTGAATTGGTACAACTACTCATAATCATATAAACGCAACTGGGCAGTAGTCGAGCTCTTTATCCTTATACGCATTATTGGCAGTAGGCACATTGTTATATTCTCTTTAATTGCGTAAAATCTTTCAATTCTTTTCCGTCAAATCGCCATAAGAGGCCGTATCGACCACCAAACCAAATATTACCATCTGCATCTTCGGAAATAAACTTTATATCATTTAGGTTTTCACTCCCTTTCATGCTGAACGGAATAAACATATTTTCCTCGTACGTATACACACCCTTTCTAGCAAAACTCCCTATCCAAATATTTCCACGTGCATCTTTTAAGATGGATGCCATGGCTATCTGTTCTCCGGTTTTTGTGTCTGCTATATTTTCGAATGCGTTGTAATCATATTTATAGATACCGCCATTTCTTGTGCCAAACCATAAATTGCCCTCGTCGTCTTTATAGCCAGTTGAAATCATACCATCACCAAAACCATCTTTCAATGGATGATGTATCATTTCAGTCCCGTTGAATTGATTTAATCCACCATGGGTAAATGAGCATATCCAAATGTGACCATTTTTATCCTCTACTATATTCGTAATGCAATTGTTGTAAACGCTATCATTGGGTTGAATTCTACCTTTAAATTTTAAATAGGACGTAAAGTTTTTTCCGTTATAATGATATGCACCTGCAGCATCTGTCCCAATCCAAAAATCACCATTTTCGGCTTGAATTATCGACAAAATAGTTTCGGTTTGTCGACTTGGCAATCCTGTCTCCGGCGAAACATCATCTGAGTTTTCTATTGGCAATGGAATGTGTATGAAATTTTTTCCGTCATAACCGCACAACCCTTTATTCGTGCCAAACCACATTGTTCCTTTATCGTCTTCTACAATGGCATTCACTTGGTTTGAGCAAAGACCATCTTTTTCCGTGATATTTGTAAAACGTTCGCCATCATATATAAAAACGCCGTCTCCGGATGTGGTAAACCACATATTTCCCGACTTGTCTAAATATCCCCTAAAGACCACATCTCCTGCACCATAGTGATATGGATCAACCTGCTTTTCGGTTTTTTGGTCACCAGTCATGCGATCGTAAGTTGATTTTGACTCAATTTGCCCTTTGCAGGATGTGCTAAAAATCGCTTGCAATAGTACTAGCAAATAACTCAATCTTTTCATCATTTCCTTTTTTCAGCAACTAATCGCAGGCCATTGGGCAAAATTATTTCTTCATGTATTAACCCATTTTCAATTTCCAAAACTTTCGCTGTAATTTGATAGCCGTTTTTATACGAATCAAGCGCGCCACAGATCGACCTATACAAATAGGCGTTTCTTTCTATGTGGATAGTATTAAATTTCTCTTTAATCGCTTTTATCATGTCAGATCCCGAATGTAGTGGAGGAACATGAACATGATCTTCTACCCATAGCTTCATCGGGTCTTGAACAAATGCTGATGGTTTTTTATTATTGGTGCATACGGAAACAATTGAACGTGTGTCATAATACCATCTGGCCGTATTACTGTCCATCATATGTACGTCAAAGTCTTCAATAAGCAATATACCTCCCGGAACCAAAAGCGAGTTTGCGCGATCAATGGCTTCATTAAGTTTATGAATATGATGCAACGACCTTGTAAACAGTATTACATCATATAGCTCGTCTTTGATTGAAAGGAAATCAATATGAATAGCGGGAACGCCCCGCTCTTTACATAATAAAACCGCTTTTTCATCCGTATCACAAGCGGTTAATTGAACACCTGTTTGCATCAATTGTAGGCTAAAGTATCCCGTGCCGCACCCAACCTCAAGAACTCGACTATCCCTACCTGGCAAATGCCGCTGAACAAACTTGAGCGTTTCCTCACTAAAGACATCTATGCTTGACTTGCCAACCTTCATTTTTAATTTTTTAGTTAGGATTCTGTTCGCATACCCTGCATTCGCATTTTTTATTTCCAAGGTCCATTTGTCTTTACATTTATTACTTCGCCGTCGTCATCAATTTTATATAATCCGCCCGCGCAGCCCAGCCAAATATTCCCTTCTTTGTCTTCCAAAATAGACATTATTGAAACAGGAACATCGTAATTTACGAATGTTCCATCAATGTAGTTGTAAACTCCGTTGCTTATTGTACTTATCCATAAATCGCTTGACTTGTCATTGTAAATTGTAAAAACACCACTTTCACTTAATCCGTCAATCTTTGGGAAATGAATGAATTTGTCACCGTCATATTTGTTCAACCCACCTTTACCAAATCGTTTGTTAGGGTCGGGATCGTCCTTTTCTGCGACTCTTGTTCCTATCCAAATGTTTCCTTTTTTGTCTTCGGTAATTGACTGAACGTTATTTGAGTTCAAACCTTCTTTGATGGTGAAATGAACAAAGGAGTTTTCGTCAAATTTACTCGCTCCGTAACCGTCTCTTCCGAACCAAATGTTCCCTTTAGAATCTTCTGTGATAGCGGTTATCCAATCTTTCGTGTCTTGATTAATTTTGGTTTCGACTTTGGGTTGAGGAATAGGAAACCTTTCAAATCGAGCGCCATCAAACGTGCAAACGCCGCCCCAGGTTCCAATCCAAAATACTCCTTTGCTATCGATGAACAAATTGCTGATCATATCGCTACAAAGTCCATCTTTTTCAGAATAATTTTCAAAAGATTTTCCGTCGTATTTTGAAATCCCTGCACCTGTCCCAAACCATAAATTCCCCAATTTATCCTCCAGGATATCCACAATTCTATTACTTGGCAATCCGTCAAGTGTTGTCAGGTAAACCAATTTTTTTCCGTCGTATTTTGCCACTCCTTTTTCTAACGTGTGAAACCATAAATTCCCAATGGCGTCTTGAAATACTCCAACATATTGCCCAATTTGTGCAGCAATTTTTAGCTCAGTTGGATTTTCACTTTCGGCAGTTTGTGTTTTCCTTTCTTGAGAATTACAGGAAACCGATAGAATTGTCAATAATGTTAAAAGTATAATCTTCATTTTCCATTACATTTTATGTGATATACAAATCCTTCTTAACTATACAAATCCTATCGCTCAATTACGCTTTTTATTCACCGCAGTTATGGGTGTTCCGTTAATTTTGTTTTACCCCCAAAGGTTAAGAACTTCATAATCTACTTTTTGCTATAATGTTAAATATCATTCCGTAACCATCCTCGATCTGGTCAATGCATAACTGATAACCGATTCCATCATCGGTCCCCGCCCTGAACCATCTCGATCATGAAAACACTGGAAAGCGGCAATTACCCGTCCCTTGCCGTAAGGATATTCGATGAACGTGGGTCTGTCCGGAAGTGCATCTGTGCCATTCGTCTCAATGGCAAGGATGTCAGCGTCGTCCGGGACATTCTGAAAATAACCACTACTGGCGTGTCTTGCCCAAATCCGCCGCTGACCTGAAAGGGGAAGGAAAATGGGATGATCGGTCGCGACGATTGCGTTTTCCAGCGCTGAATGCGGTGTCATGGTGATACCGCGTGGCAACACAAAAGATGTGTTAACACCGGGGTTCAACTCCAGTAGCAAAATGCCTCCTTTTGCCACGTAATCGTTGAACCGGGCAACATTATCGATGTAGTTCTTATAGTACGCACTGTCTTGAAAGCCCGGAATGATAACTACATTATAGGGTGATAAATCGAGATTCGCCATTGCTTCTGATTCTTGCTGTACGTATGTGCAGCCAATTTCGGGTAGAACATTTTCGAAATCCGTGAGGCGATTCCAGGACGACTTATTTCGAAATACCAGAAAATTACCCGTAGCGCGTTGAACTGATAGGCCGTTGGGTGAGTCGGATAGTTTTCGCCAAATTCTATCACCCGCCCAAAGCCCCTTTTGCCCCGTCGCCGCGGTAAAAAATGAAAATATTGACCCATCTCCAAAGGCAATAAATCGCGCAGTAGATTGCGCTACGAGGTCAAGTCGCAGTCCTTGTTTTTCGACAGTGAGTTTGCCGTGATGCTCCTCGATTTTTAGTATTTCACCGGTGGATGTTTGATAACGACCCGCATACCCGTTCAGCACCTCCGCATCAATGGACATTGAAAACCGTTCGATTAAATCATCGGAAGAAATGCCTAATGTGTTTAAGACATTAATGCCGTTTCCGTTTCCCGGATTTAGCTCGATTGATTTAATATAATTTTTAATCGCTTCTTCTTTATGACCTTGTTTAAGTAGTGCCTCGCCATAGCTGTCGTATACATTAAATGCGTCCGGATAGGCAGCGACATTAATTTTAAATAGGGCAACCGCCTTTTCGACTTCGTTTCGACCCAAATAAAAGTAGCCCAGATTATTCAGTTGGTTCTCGGCGTAATTGTATTTTTCCGGTTGTGTTTTTTTAATTCGCGCATACGTTTCTGTAATTTGTTCTATGCCTTTTTCATCAATGATTTGTTTCAACTTGTTGGCTATGGAAGGTTGCATGTCGCAATTTTCCCACATTTCTTGTCCTTTTCTCAAGGCAGTCCATTCGCAGTAAACGGCATTAATGATAGTGTACCCCGCACCTCCGTTGGTAAAAACAATAAAACCATCGTTGGTCATTGGGTCAACCATAAACATGGATTGCCAGCCCGCATTGCTACCGGAATGCCCACGTAATCCTTTTAAAATATTATGCGATAAAATTTCATATCCCAACCCATATCCTCCATGAGACGCCGGTACGGGCTTCATCATTTGTTCGATGATATCGGCAGATAATATGGTATTATTTTTTTTCTGATCATGGTGTTGATGTAGGCTGGCGAGTGCAAAGCGTGTAAAGTCTTCGATGGTTGTATGTAAACCGGCCGCCGCCTGGGCCGTAAATAGTTCAAAATCTATTAATTCTCCAAAACTACCGTATTCGGAAGCCGATGCCGCCATGATGTCACGGTCAATCTTATAACTGCTATTCGTCATGCCGAGCGGATCTAATATTTCTTGTTGCATGAAGTCTTCAAATGACTGCCCGGTGACTTCTTCGATGACCAGTTGCAGAATGGTATACCCCCCACCGGAATATTTATACTGCGTTCCGGGTTTCAGAATAATTTCAACAGGTCCGGGTCCATTGTTTTTGCCATTCAGGGATTGTTCTATAGTTGGTAAGGTATCGCTGGGTGACCACCCGGGATAACCATGCAAGGACAGTCCTGCCGTATGGCTTAACAGCCGCCTAATGGTAACTTCGTCAGAGTTAAATTCGGATTCGGGGAGTTGCCATCGACTTAAATATTTTTCGGCGGCCGCGTCCAGGTCGATTTTTCCGTCTTGCACCAGCTTCATTACGCCCCAGGCTGCCACTGTTTTGGAAATAGATGCAATATTAAACCCTGTTTTTATCGTGACCTTTTCTCGGTTTTTAACATCAGCTAAGCCATAACCCTTCTGCAAAACAACGTCGCCATTTTCTATGATGGCAATGGCCGCCCCGGGAACGGAAAAGTCCTGCAGTAATTGAGGTATTCTCTTTTCTAATTCTTGCACGAATTGTTCCGTGCTTTTCAAGTCATGTTGAGCGTTTAGGGTTATAGGGATGATCACGACAAAGAAGAACAGCAGCTTGTTGAACATGGCATTTTACTTTATAGGTTATCAGGCAATAAGCTAAAACAGGTTGTTAGGGATATATTGTTTGTACATCAAACGAATACTACTTCGGCTGAGGCAGTTTTACAACGAATATTGAGCGCTTCAAAATTACGTGGCATAGCCGACAATGGTATTTCACGGGTGTAAAAGAATGTAAATTGATGTAAAGGGCTTGGCGTTGTTGGCTGATGTGGGTCGCATCGTTGAACCCTCCTGTTCGATGGGAATTACATATTAACTGATACTAAAGACATTCTTGCACTTATGCCAACAATATTTTAAAATATGACCGGATCTTCCAAGGTTTTAGCTGTATGTGAATACTCATTCCGTGTCATGTGTTGAGCCAAAACAAGATTGCACTTTGATTGCAAGAATGGCTAAAACTATCAAGGGGAATGGTGCAGAGGAGACAAGATTTGACAAATAGTCTGGGCTCATGTTCTTCCGACGCAACACTTTTCAATATACGGAATATTATTTCAAAAACGAAATAGTCAATCAACAGCCTGTTAGGGTTAAAGTAGTATTTAGTGCACGATTTTTGATTTAAAATATCTCTTTGGTTCTATACTAGGGTTATAAACTTTAACTTCAACATCTAGTTCTTTTTGAGATAACTTATAAATGGAAAATGAGTTATATTTCATTTCTTCACTATATCTCTCGGGTTTGACTCCTGCACTTCCGGCAGATAAAATATGAACTTGATGATTGTCAATATTCTGTATTTCATTTCGATCGTTTATGATTCCCCTAGATACTTTCGTAATTCCTGGAATATGTTGATGACCATTTAGGACGTAAGAAAAGCCGTTACGTTGTAAGCCTTCCAACACTCTTCCAGAGTCTATAGTAACACTAATATTACCGTATGGATATGAAGTGTCCAGGGTTTCTTCAATTGGAGTTGCAACTAGATGATGATGTATTACAGCCATTTTTACATCTCCATCCAGGTTGTTAGAATTGAGAATATTCTTATACAAAAACCAATCAACATACCCATAATTATTTTCTTCTTTTTTCCTTAATCTGACAGAATGAATTCTTAGGATGTCAAGTTTAGTACCGTCTGGAAATTCAAATAGGTCAATTCCATAAAGATCTTTTTTCTTCCCATAAAATTGTTCTAAAAACAGCTTAAACGTTGCTTCATGATTATAATCCGCAAAATTTGCATCTCTTAGAGGAATGTCATGATTTCCGGGGATAATAATGACATTGTCTTTATTAATTTTTAGATTTTCGCAAATGGCGTTTAAAAAGGGTAAGCCTCTATCTATTAAAACACTAGAGTCCCCTCTGGAAGTTATATCTCCACTTATTATTAGTAATCCTATTTTTTGCTTCAAATCATTATTCACATAATCAACGATAATTTCAGTTAAGGATCTTTTGTTTGGAACTGATTTGGAAGGAAAGCCAAAATCGCTTCCTAAATGAAGATCTGACAGATGAAGTATTACATCAGATTTCACTTTCTTTCTTTTCGATTTATTTTGTAGTTCAAGCCTTATACTTTCTTCGGTAAAAAGTGTAGCATCGAAATTTGGTATTATCTTAAAGGAGTTCAAAAAATCACTCTTGGCAATTTCATTAATATTACTTATGTTAAACCAAGCTTTTAGTTTATAATTATTATAGTAATTGGGAGTTAGATTCTTATCGGGGGTCTCAATCGCAGATTTACTATTAACAATATCTAAAACCTCGCATTTGTAAAACTTATCTTTCGATCTATCAAAAATGTAAAAATTGAATTCATTTGGTTTTGACTTACTTGCATTCAAAAGTTCATATTGGTCTGGTTCACTGTCTTTTTTCCACCAGCCCCACCAAGAACTTCCTTCTTGTTTAATTATCGATAAATGTTCTTTAACCGTATCATATTTATCTGAATCTCTGAATCTAAGAATTATACTTTTCATGTTAAAATATCTTTTAATAAGTTAGAAACTTTACGAACTTCTACAAGGTCAAGATTGCATTTTTCATGCACATCTTTGAGCGTGCTGCCCCTTTCGATTTCTCTTAAAACAATAGCCAACTTCTTACTGCCATTTACTAAATAACCTTGGTTTCGCGAAGTAATAAGGTTGGCATTTTTTTTAGCGTTGTTACGTGCGCTTATTGTTTTAATCAAGCTATCGCCATTTTTGTACGGAGATTTAACATCTATTTTTTCATTAGAATTGTTTTTCACAATATAAAGAGAAATTGTAATATTATTTATTTCAAATCTTAACCAATGATCCTTAATTGAAGGATTCTTTGTTTTAGGAAGTTCTGTCTCATTTCGAATCTCAATCAAATCCGCGACACGCCAATTTTTATAAATAGGAATATTATAATAATCAAAAACTTCTTGTTCGAATTGTGGAGTTATGTAGTTCAGAAAGTTCTTTTTTATGTCAACATTTCCTATCAAATTGAAATTTGAAAGAATTTTATTCCTTTGCTTTATGGCTTTTGGCCTCAATAATTCTTGGAACAGGGATACATAAATACGGCCGCCTGCTTTTGTAATTATGTTTGCTTGAGAAGTCCATTTTTGATAGTGATCGACATACCAAGGTGGATCCATAAAGACACAGTCAAAATCACTTTCTTCGATAAACGTATGAGTATTAAGATCAACAATATGAACGTTGGTTTTTTTTGGTAAGTAGTTTATAAGCAGGGAATTAACATCGAAGAGGTGGACATTTTCTTTATTCTTTAATAGCTCTAAATACAACGCTGGCGTTCCAAATAAGGCAATTTTACTGTTGTTTCCTTTTATTTTTTCAGTTAGGCTAATACATGTTTCCTTGGTAAACCTCCAATCATAATTCGCTGGGTTTTCGGCGGGTAAAGGTTTTTCCATGGCCGCTTTGGGCGGTTGAATATCTTTTCTAAATAGATTTTTTTGTTTTTTGTCCAATAAAGAAAAGATTAAATAAGGAGAGGCACCAAGACAAATTTTACTTAGTTCTTCAAACGAAATGTTGGAGCTCTTGCTCAAAAGGGTTGATATTCTCTTTTTTAATGCCTTCTTATACATTTATCTTTGTTGCTGCCCACGGTCGGTGTGCATGTGCTATCTCATACAAGCGAGATACTGGTCATCGCTTACTATTTAGTCGTTTGTTATCAAATGCTATTCTGGTTCTTTTGCCCATTAAAATAGACAAATAAAGATAACTCGATAAAATTCGCCACGCAACGAATCCATAGTGATCCCAGAATTCAGATGTAACAATCAATGGAGAGGTTGATAAAGACTGTTAGATGCCAATAGTTAATATTCTTTGAACTCATGTCGTTAATCAGGCCTCCATCTCAAATGGTACTCGTAAAGGCAACTAAACTTAACAAGGGATATACACTACGATTAAGGCACTCATCAAAATTTAACAGCCCAACTAAAATCACTATACAAAAACCCACCATTGAATACATTGAATATTTCAATGTTTTACTTTTTAGAGGCTGTATCCGAGTCATTTTTTTAGTTCAATAAAACAACTGTGGCAAACATAAGAACTTTAACATCGCGGCTTGACAAATTCCGCTGAGAGTATTTGAGCGTTTCCTTGCTAAAGACATCTGTGTTTGATTTATCGACTTTCACTGTTGGCTGTTTTGGCTGGAAGGTTAGTAATATGGATTGGCGTTTCGAGTAGTGAAGCGGTTACCGTCTTAACACTACTTGTGTAGTACCTAAGCCTTAGTTTAGTTATATCATCCAAATATGTGTTTAAGGCATTCTTAGCATTATTTGTAATACTTGGGTAAATAAATGATTCCGTAATTTTTTTCTTTTTTAATCTTCTTCTAATATATTCAGCCATATTTTTATGAATGTTCACGCAATAAATTGGCTTCTTTGCAGAAGTAGCGTTCCTAAAGTATTCCTCAAATGGTGTGGTTGGAAATGGATTGAAAATGAGCATACCTTCTTGTGGGATTATATTTTGATTGTAAATTGTCTTATGATATTCTTCTGTTCAATGGCAAAATCTTCAAAATCTGGCAAGAAATATATTTTGTTTTCTTGGTCAACATACGCATAATAGTCATCGACGTTTGGCGTTTCGTCTCTCGATATTCCCTTAAGGTTAATGAAAGTATAATTGGGACGAGGTGTTTTGTCTATTTTATAGATTGAAAAATAATCTTTTGGACTATTGGATTTTCCAAAGTATTTTATACGTTCTGATGCAAAGTATAGCGCAACGTCAAGATTGTATGTCCAGTCCAAAAGAGGAGTAGGCGTTCCGTAGTACCGTAGCATACTCATTAATGGGAAGTCAATTTCCCATTTCTTTAACTTGTAGAATTCAAACACTTTGTGAAAGAGAAAGTCTTTTTGTGCTCTATTTAGCATAAATTTGAACATTTTGAGATATTCAGTATTTTCTTTTCCTTTCCAACTTGTGAGTGAATCGAGTATCCAAAATCTCTGAGCTGAATTGTAAAGCTTATATTCTGCTGAGCTCATACCTATATAAATAATTCTCTTAGCCGAATTATCGAAGGTTAATTCTTTATTATACCATTCATCAAACTGGTCGATTTACTCTATGTCGTAGTGAGTGATACGTTTTGATCTATGAAAGAATTTTCTATTTTCTGTTAAATTCTTATACGTTTTAGGATCTTCCATTTGGTTTTATTTCCTGATGACTGTAGCAGTTAGTATATAAAGTACCGTATCCCGAAGAGTGCTATGATTTCATATGCATTGTTGTACATAGTTAGCGATTTAACCGCTCTTTTGCTTTGCTAATTTGATTATCACTATTAATATTTGTGTTATGTTGAAATTCAATATATTCATCAACACCAACTTTGCCATCATATCTGTTTTTATTTCTATCAATAAAAACATCCTGAGAAATAAGTAAAATCAAATTATCATTGATTTTATCATAACCATTTCCCGTGGTATAACCCGCTGTTTCTTCACCAATAAAGATTGTGTTTTCTCTACCTTTGAATGCAACAGCTACCAATTCTCCTGAACTTGCAGTATACCTACTTAGCAAAACAGCCACTTTTTCATCTGATGCTATTTTGGGTAGATTGTTCATTTCGCAAACTAATCTTTCATAATTGGAAAACTGTCCATTTTCAATAGTGTATTCTCTTATTTCATTGTCTTTATTTATTGCACCGGCAATAAAACCTACCCCAATCAATGGTGCTAATCCTGAAATCATAGGCTCCATATTTCCGCCACCATTGAATCTTAAATCCACAATCCATTTATCTGCGCCCTTTAATTTTAAGTTAATAAGTCCTTGCCGAATGAAATCAGACTGTTCCTTAACATCTCCCGGGCCGATTCCAACAATTCTTAAATAGCCAATTCGGTTTTCTAAAAGTTGGTACGAAAATTTCGCATCAATATCATTTATAACTAAATTAAGAAATTCTGAATCCCTATTGTCTGTTCCATCAATTTTACCATTATAGCTGACGATGATTGAATTATCTTTTGCAGAACGAAAGTGCCCGTGTTTATCTCCTAAACTATTTATGAGGTATTGTAGACCTTCTTTCAGGTCTTCCGTTTTCTCTTTTCCTTTTGTTAATTCTATAAATTTACTATTGACTTCTTTCCAATTCACTCGGTCTGCATATAGAGATGTCTCTTTTGCTTTTAACACAAGTGGATGAAAAGTAATCTCTTTTTTTTGTCCTTGACACGAACTTAAAAAAAGAAAAACAAGTAAAGTTTGTATAATATTCTTCATTCCTATTTATTCGTCTTAATTACTTGCAACATTCCCCTATAACCCCAACAATCCTATCTCCGAGCTACTGTTTTTAATACTAATGGTTACGTTCATAACCCCAGATGCACCCATAAAGCCTAATAGTACTAAATTTCCGCAGTCAATTCTTATCGTAGATACTAAGCCATAGCGATGGACGCATGATAGTAGAGCGCTCGATAAAAGAATGGTAGAAAATGCGGTGAATTGGAAATCGGTGTTGTGCATCAGTGTTGGGTGACATGGTTGCCTTGGCAAGATAATGAAATAATGTGGTAATGTGTTGATAAAGAAATGTAAAAATTCGTTTATGAAGGTGCGCTTGATTCATCAATTCGGAATTGCTTTTAAAAGTTCTAAAAGCGTTAATGGATATTTCTGAGTTGATACCTGCCCGCCGGATCTTTGGCGAAGGAGGATGCATTGTTTAAATGAGGAAATATGATGATGTATTATTGCGGCAATTAGACAATGTAGGTGCGTAGGCGGTATCTTCAGTTTCAAATTAAGAAAAACTCATCCCTTGGGGTTTGATAAAAAAGTGCTTCCTTCAATCACACCTCTTATAAGCTATTTTATCTTTTTGAATAAATAATCGCAACCCGCAGGGTTTTTACATTGGCCTGCACAGTTGTTTCTCCTTGTAGCCGTACATGAATTGGATGAGCCACAAAGGGTATTAAACATCACTTAGGAGCACGAGGAACAGACTAATTTATTACTACAGGTTAAGGCTTACACAACTAAAGTCAATGTATTCAATCGTCATACCAATCAACAATACTTGGCCGGAACAACGTTTTTGATCGTTAGGAATAAAAATTCAAAGACTATCTTATTATCGGATCAGCAGCTGTTTACTTTTTCCCTTTTCCGGGCTTAGGCTTTAACGTTTTCACGTATTCAAAGCTCATAATAAGGTATTCTTTTACAGCCGCAGTATCTTTTAATAAATCATTGGGAATGGTAACGTATTCTTTGAGTAGCGGCCCCGGTTCCGGCTTGTAGATTTTTGAGTTATACTTTTCTAAAAATGCTTCTCTCTCTTCTTTTGGCAGTCGGATGCCTACGAAGCCGCTCTTTGATAGTAGTGAAAACATATGTCCGTTATGCGAGGTATAGGGGAAACCAAAAGTCGACTTGACCTCCAATTCAGGAACGCGATCAACCAACTTCTGATACAGCTCAAGTTGCTCTGCGGGGATTGATTTCTTTTTCATATCTTAATTAATTTGAGCAATAACGGTATTAATTTTGACTATCTTATTGTCAGCAAATCGAATGTGTTCGGAAACACGCATCTTCTTACCGGTAACTGTGTTGACTCCTTCATATAGAATCGCCGCGTTGTATGCTGAGAAAATTGAAGCCAGCAATTTTACATCCTTCCACGGCGTATGATTTGCTTTTAGAAACTTGATAAATTCTTTTTTATTGTCAAATTCGAAAACCCCGGCATCTATTTTAAAACTATCCGCAAGATACACAGACAATTCATTAAAATCAGCTGGTTCCTGCCAGGCGTTGAAGTACCTGAGTGTTATTTCCTTGGTATTCATTAGTATATATTTTATTGTTTGAAATTATGATGTACACAGTAGCACTGGGTTTGACGCGCTATGATGGCCATATTCAATGTGGGATACTGTCTTATCCCGATTCAATTAATTTAGGATTGTTCAATACTTCTGATTTTTGTGTACAATGAATATATCAATAAAAGCATACCGGAGAAGGTGGTAATCCAAACGTCGGAATAATTTATAGTAATTGGTGGCCGGCAGCCTAACGGGTCTATCACTTGAAATATATGACCTAATTCGACACACGAATTCCGGTCTGGTCTACAAAACGACCCATTACACCCCAGCCACCAAACCGCTCTGAAACGGCAACCAATAATTCATTTTTTCCTTTGTTCAGATTTAAATAAACTGCGTCAAATAATCCGATCGTACCGAGGTATCGATAGTCGCGCGTACGAAAACCATTGTCTCCCCGATATATGGGTTGTCCATTTAATAAAACAACGGCGCGATCGCTGTAGCCAAATTCGAATAATTTACCTTGGTTGACATCGGAGTCAATCACAATCTTAGCAAAAACAGTATTTCCTTCTTCATTTGGTCTGGAAACGATACGCGATATGTTGGCCGCATTATTTTCATCGATCGAAACAGTGCCCAACCATTTTCGACTGGCAATAACCGTGGGCAGCGATGCCACATCATCGAGTTTTGCTTCATCAAATTTATCCGATATCGTCCAGGACGGAATAATATGCTCGATCGGTTCTGGTTTATGGATTTCATCATCAACCCATGCCGGTGTGCGCGTATCGATCGTCATATTGGCATAATGCATGGGCAGCAAACTGGCCGTAATCGATACACTTCCTGCGGCCATTTTATTTTTAAGTTTCCACGATAGGTTGGGTTTGGTAGCGTGATCAAAAAATACCTGGGCCCGATCATTTAAGACGACAAGTTTGACATGTGTCCACGCATTCATCGTATAGTCATGTGCAAATGAATAGGCCGGGCCGAAGTACAGTTGCCAACCTGTAAGGCCATTTAGTATGGGCGTGGCCTGATTAGCATCAACATTTCCAGATTGGTGCGGCCGGATGTAAAACAACTCGGCATTTTGAAATTCATATTGTCTGAAACGGACGCCATGAAAACCTCGACCATCGGTAATAAAAATGTCATACTCGATTGTCCCATTTAAAAATTCAACATCTTTTACTGTCGCTGCCCCCTGATGTAAATATAACGCATCTTGTCCCTGGTAATTGGCAATTACGTGTCCATTGGCTTGAATATCCCAATACGCCGTATCAAAGGGAATGACATCTTGAGATTGACTTAAATGAGGAAGAATAAATGCCAATAAAATGAAGATCATCTTTTTCATACCGAGTTGTATTTTTAGTTGAATGATAAATGTGGTGCACTCACCGAAATTCATTTGCATATTGACCTGTTCATTTTCGTTCAAGTTGATTCATCTTTGTGCAGCGTGCAATTTTTGGTGATTTTTGTGTGTAATGAATACGTTTGTTGATGATATAATAGCTCATTGTGGCACTTCATCAAATTAAGGTGTCACGCGAAGGTGCAGAAGCTGCAACTCGGTCAAGCTATCGAGCGTTAAATATTCCGTTTCGATCAAAACAACTACTATCTGTCCCATCTATGCTAGCTTACGGTTGATTTATTATGGTTGCACGATTCCAGAGATGGTAGCGATGAGCCCTAAACCATTAAATAAAAAATGTGAACCAATACATACCCAGGTATTTTTAGTTTTTTGAGCAATCCATCCGTAAGCTAAACTTTCAGGCAACAAACGAAGCAAATTCCAAGGATAAAACATATGCCACATATGATAAAATAGCCCATGAATGAGCCACCCCCACTTTCGACTTATTGCTTCATGCTTCGGGAACAATATTCCTCGAAACCATAATTCTTCTCCAAGTACGTTTAACAATATTATCCCAATGTGAACAAGCAATACGAACCAATTTCCTTTTAATGACATGCCAAAAAAGGTGTCTTCGGTTTGTAATAAATTGAACGATTCTGGAGGGCTTAGTTTAGGAAAAGTAGCTAGCATCCAGTTCGAAGTTCCTTCAAGCAAAAAGTAACTGGATACAGTAATTATAAATAGGAGTAATAGCCAGCCTATATCACTCCTACGTAGCGGCTGAAGGCGCCATCTTTTGATAAGGCCTACACCCCCCGATTCACTTTCCGCTAAGCCAACGGTTATTGCTCCGATTAACAATAGCAGTAATGGTAAAAGAATTCCAATCGAAAATGTTACAGAAATAGAGCAACCCCAAGAGTTCAACATGGGGATTACAATGTAAATTCCCAACCAGAAAGGAATGGCTGATAGAATAAAATAAAAAGCCTGTCTGATAAAAATTTGCTGGTTGCTTTTACCTTCCATATTCAATATTGCGTTTTATCTGCTCGGCTCATATTGCCTATCCGTGTATCGATCATGCTTAACTGATTCGTCCACTATTTTGATAACTAGTCACTGTCGTTTTGATCTGAAGTGCGTACGTCAAGTTATTTTGGGAAAGTATTTTATAAATCAACTAAAGGTGGTGATCAGGCCGTATTTCGCAAGCATATTGACTTGTTCATTTTCGTTCAAGTTGATTCATCCTTGTGCAGCGTATAATTTTTGGTGATTTTTGTGTGTAATGAATACATCGAAGGATCAAATGCAGCTCGCCGCCTTACTTCGCCAAATCGAGGTGTCGCTTGGTTGGAAGGACGCCTCAAATTGGCCAAATCACCTTTTCGAGGAGTTGAGCGAAGCCATTCAAAGCGAAACGGGCACATTGCTGAGTCCATCAACGCTGAAGCGTGTTTGGGGTCGGGTGAACTACAATGGAAAACCCAGTATTACGACGTTGAATGCCCTGGCGCAATTCGCAGGCCATCGCAATTGGCATGCTTATACTGTCGATCAGCCCGCCGAAAAGCAGCAACCGACTTTGGCGCCAAAACGTATGTCCAATTTGGGCATCATCGTTGTATCTGCGGCTTTTCTGACCTTGGTTTTTATTTCGTTGTTTTCGATGATCGGCCCCGCGGCTGAGAAGGATGTGTCCTGGGATCAATCACCTGTCACATTTTCCAGTAGACCGCTAGCTGAAGGAATTCCAAATTCCGTTGTGTTTGATTTTAATTTAAATCAATGTCCATCTGACAGTATTTTTATTCAGCAATATTGGGACAGGACAAAGACAATTAAACTGGCATCCGACCAAAAACAAGCAACAGGCATCTATTATTATCCCGGTTATTTTCGAGCAAAGTTATTGGTGGATGGGGCTATTATTCGTGAGCATGATTTATTTATTAAATCCGATAGCTGGTTGGGTACGATTGATTATAAGCCGATACCAAAATATATTGAACACATACAAGCCGACAATCGAATTGCATTTCCGTCTTCTGTTTTCAATGAAATTAAGTTAACTGAAAATCCGGTGCAAGCTTCTTTTCATCTTGTCACGTCGTTTTCTGATGTATCGGCCGATGATTTTTCTTTGTCGACCACTATAAAAAACACCTATGCCGATAAATGGGCCGTTTGTCAGCAGGTAAAAATTGTTCTACTTGGAACAAAGGGTGCTATGGTTGTTCCCTTTTCGATTCCCGGATGCACATCGGATTTAAATATTATGGTGAATGACGTTTACCTGAGTGGCAAAGAACACAATTTGTCCAGCCTGGGTACGGACTTCCATACAGGGCGAAAACTGAGCCTTCAGATTCATGACAAGGCGCTTACGGTATTAATTGACGACAGCCCTGTTTTTCAACAAGCTTATACGGAGCCCGTGGGTCGACTTGCCGGTATACGGTTTCGCTTTATGGGATTGATAGAGGTGGAGGAATTAAAAATGTTGGATGGTGCGGGTGATGTGGTGTATGATGTGAAAGGGTAGTTGTGGTGTTTTAAATCGATGATGTCTTAGTTACTTAAGCTAGATTCTCTCCTCCAATGCCTGTTGCCAATCGTTATATTTTCATTTTTAAGATGGAAACAATGCTTTGTTAATTTTTTGAATCAAAATTTTTTATTCTCCGTGTCATATAACATAATTTATATTGATTCGTGTGGCTTGTAACACTACCGGAATCAAACCACAATTCTACCTGGCTACCATGTATGTGAATTTGTATTATTCTATCAGTAATTCTAGTCAATTTAGTATATTCAATTCCTTTAGCATTTAGATTTTTAATTGTATCAATTAATGTTAACTCGGAGTTGTTATCAAATATCCTTCTACCCAACCATTTCATTAATAGCTCGTATGGCCGAGCGAGCAGCTGCATGTACACTACTCCAATCATCTCCGGAAGTATATGCGTCACCGGCGAAATACAATTTGTTATCAACTGATTTTCCAAGTGTCCTTATTTTTCTCCAATCTTCATCGTCATAAATGTAGGCTCCATTTGCGTAGGGCTCTTCATTCCAGTTTTGAAAAATATGTTTTACGTAGTTTGTTGATGCCTGGCCATTGAACATATCATCCAGTTCTGCCAACATATAATCGATTAATTCCGAATCGGATAACTGAACATAGGGCATAGTTCCCGTTCCAACGGCAAATAAGCCCAATATATTTTGATTTGTGTCCTGACCGTAAGCGGCGTCATAATATAACTTTTGTCCGGCCGATGCTGGCGTAATATCAAAGGCAACGAAAGTAGGATAAAACTTCTGAGCGAATTCGATAAAGGCCTTACAGCCGTCCCAAACCGTAACATTAGCGATGGCTTCCGTTTTGTCAGCTGGAAGAGCTGGTGTAAATGTAATTGACCCATTCTGTAAAATTTTTACGGGAACAGAAACTATTACTCTATCAGCCGTAAATTCTTCATCTTGCGATTTGATTATAATATCATTTCCGGCATAATCTATGGATTGAACGACCTTATTATATTTAATCTGTGTTGCAACGGATGGGACAATATATTCTTCAAAAAAATCAAACCATGTAGAATTGATAAATTTTTGATCAATGGTAAAGCCTATATCCTCAATGCTGACTTGATTCCCGTTTAATAACCCATAATCAACTTCTGGATCGTATGGTGTTGTTTCTACATTTATTTGAACTGACGAATCATTCACTATTTCACTTAAGACGTTTTTTTCAACGTGCAACCATTCTCCTCCCAATGGAATGGGAAAATCGGCAAAATCCTTAGTTCTTTTCATCCGTCCACCGTAGGAAGAAGAGGCTTCCAAAATAATGTAATCAATTCCTTTTTGGTTCAGGAGATATCCAGCTGTTAGTCCGCCGGCACCAGCTCCTATGATGGCTACTTTTTCATCTTGACTTGTAGTAATATCACTTTTATTGCAAGAATTAAGTGTGCTGTTTATTGGTAAACCCAAGCCAAGGAGTCCGCACATTTTTATAAATTCTTTTCTTGTCATCGCTGTATTTGGTTTTCATTCTTGACATACCGAGAGTGGGAGTCCACACGGTAACTCCCACTAGGTTGCCTGTAAGATAGGGTGCAGTATCTGAACATCTGTTATTTTTCGATTTTTTAACGCACCTCATCGCATGAGAATCCATGGAGTCGTTACCAGGTTGACTTCGGCTTACTTTTACCCGTGCACACTTTTCGTTCAATTGACAGCCTTCGCACATGTTTATTCCCTATCGTTTTATACGATATTTAGGATTACTGTTCTTTTCAATCATTATTTTATTCGTTGAATATTATCAGTTCTATTATTTAATGTGGAAGTTAATTATATCATTTAGTGCAGGATCAGTACTTTCCTGCAAAGGGATAGAAATGGTCTTTCATTACTTGCACGAATCCACCCGCTATTTTTTCTGATTGCATCGCATTGGGATTGGTATAAGCTCTTAAAATTTCTGCACCTGCTCCTTCCCAGGTAAATGGAATAGCGCCAGCTTGAACCATCCGCTCAATGGCTCTATTATGAGCATCTGTTGTTGCGTCGCCCATAACATCGGTTAAAATATATACTTCGTAGCCCGCGTTGATCGCATCTAATGCGGTATAAGTGGGACAACCAGAGGTCCATAATCCTGTAATAATTAATTTTTTACGACCTGTTTTTTCAACGGCGTCTATAACTGCTCTGTTTTGCCACGCATTTAGTGAAATACGGTCAATATTTTTCACACCATGCATTAGGTTTTTGAATTCGGGAAGTGTTGGTTTATTATACCCTAAATCCACGGCAATGGTCGATTCAATGATAGGAATACCAAATACTTGAGCCGTTTTTATTATAGCCTGTGTGTTATTGGTCAAGGTCGCTCTATCGATGTTTTTGACCGTACCCATCATTTCTTCTTGAAAATCAATTACGAATAATACGCTGTTTTCAGCCGTAAGTAGATTGTCAAATTTAGGATCTTTTGGGAGAAAATGCTCTCCTGGATTTTGCGCAAAAGAATTGGTTATAACACTAAGAATTAGTAGGGTTGTAGTGATTAAATTTAATTTGTTCATTTTTGATAAGTTTTAATAGTTATTGATAGTTAAGTTGATATTGAATACCAAACAGCATTTCGGTATTTGTATTTTCTATATCCATAGCGGTTTGATGATTATAATAGCTTTGATGGGAAAGATTCATCGATAGATTTCTAAGGACCGAAATGTTCAATTGAAGTAGATTACTACCACCCCAAAAATTGGTTTCCCACAGGGAGTGAAAAGTGGATAGTTCCCAACGTAAACTTATATGCGTTTTAATGGGTAACATAGCCCTTATTAGGCTGCCAATTGCAACTGCCTTATGCGTGCCTTCCATTTCATATTGGAAGTTCAAGTAAGAGCCGTAAAGATGTAATTGCAAAAAATTATCTGGTGATTTCTTTTTGACATTGATACCTCCTCCCGCACCTGTTACTATGGAATGTTCAATTTTATATGATCGTGCAAACCCCATAATTGTATGGATACTTGGAAACACGCGATGATTGGGTTGATGCTGAAATAGTCCATACGTCCAAAAATCATTTATTGCATTGAAGCCCCTAACATTTAAATAGTGATAAGAAGCATTAAATTCTGCGAAATAGGCGTTTTTGACAATAGAAATACCTCCGTTTGGCAAAACGCTTAGTTGATCCAAATTTCCTGTTTGCCATGTACCCATCAATCCCAATCTTCCTTTTATGTATGAGCTATATTCAGATGACGGATTACTGGATGGAGACTGCGCGATACTATGGGTTACTCCAAGGAGGAATAGTATGAAAAAAAATACTTCCTTTTGCATAACCAGCATCATTTAGTCGCTACAGACGTTCCTATTTCTCTTATTCTAGCAAGGCTTCTTTCCAACGTTACTTGACTGGTATGAATAGAACCACCTTGAGTAATAATCGGCAGGTTTTGAGGGCGGGACATGAGCAACACAAACTGGCTATCGGCCGATGCAAAAATCACTATACTTCCTTCATTGTTTTCTAAAATAGTGAGGTGATTTAAAGGCAAATTATCGCCAAACAATTCGATATTTCCATTTCGCGGAAATATAAAACCAGTAGTCTGACCAGGAGGTGTTTTGAATTCAAAAGTTTCATTTGCCTTTAAATTTACATCCAAATAGGTCATCGCGTAGGGAACTTTTAATGGTGATTTTCGCCCTTCATATTCGCCTACGATAACTTTTACATTATCCACGATGGGTAAATCTTTAGGTTGAATATTTTGATATTCTACGTCACTTTCTTCAAGTTCAGGAGGGAGTTGCATCCACAGTTGGTGCAATGTCATTTGCCAGAATTCCGTATTACTATTTTCTTTTTTGATGTAATTTTCTTGATGCCAGACACCACCTCCTGCTCGTATCCATTGGACACCTCCATCGCCAATTATATTATTATTTTTTCCTGAATCGTTATGCACCAAATCTGCACCTTCAAAATAGGTAATAATTCCAATGCCTGAATGTGGATGCATTCCAATAAACAGGCCGTCATCATTACGGGACATGGTACCAGCATCAAAGAATACAAATGGGCTAAGTTCTTCTCTGGTTTCGGGGTAAATAATGTATTGAATACCTTTTCTTGGTTGTTGCAGTTTTTTTAATTTTCTATCCATGATATTTCTTTGAAGTTTTTTAGTTGATGAGTCTGCCTATGTTTCCAGTACAACTATTGTATGTACAAATAATAAAATAAATTTTTTTACTTTACTTCCCGACTTTTTACCAATGCTGTATGGAGTAATTCCAATGCCCCCTGTTCATGAAGTGATTCGACTATTTGAATTTCGTTACCTTGAAGTTCTCGAATCAACTTCTTGTACTCTTCTAGCGACCAACCTTGGGTATCGTAATTGCCACCGGGAATCTGACGTTTTGCAGCATTATACCGGCACGCACCAGGTGCAAAATAAATTACGGACCACTTACGGGACTTTAGCTGGTTAATAAAATCATTATCATCTGTTGTGGGAACATATTCCGCATTTCCAATCAGCGGAGGAACAATTTTAGCAAACCGAGCTGATAAGACTGGATCACATCCACGAGCCAATATGCTCTTGTTTGAATTGTCTATATTTCTTAAATTATACTGTCCAGATAAGTTCATAATTAGTAGTATACATATTGATAAAATAATGAGTGTTCTGAAAATATGGTATTTTATCACGCTTCCCATGATGTGGAAAACTGGTTTAATTGCTTGTAAAATTCATCAGATAGTGTTTCATCCAGAATACCATGATCTTCCGAAAAATTCTTATGGAAAGAAGGCAACGAAAAACTGGTCAAATTGCTGCTATTCATAAACCGAAACAAATTGGCGGCTAAAGTTAAAACTGACTTTCCACCTCTTCCTCCAGGGGAGGTCGCTAGTAAAAGCATGGGCTTATTGTCCCATATGCTTCCTTCCAATCTTGATATCCAATCCATAATATTTTTGAAGGCGGTGGTATAGGCACCATTATGTTCAGCAAACGATATAACGATGCCATCAGAAGCGCTGATTTGGTTTTTAAATTGAACTGCTAAATCAGGAATACCGAACTCTTTTTCCCGGTCAATACTATATATAGGCATCTCAAAATCGTTTAGATCTAAAACAATAACGTCAACCTTTTCTATTTCATTGGCAGCAAAAATCGCCAACTTCTTATTAATGGATTGGATGCTATTACTTGCGCCAAAAGCGAGAATTTTTTTACGCATTATGATTTTAGTTTTTGTATTAAATTTTTAAGCACTGTTAATTCTTCAGCACTAAGTTTATTAAAATACGGTTTATGAAAGGCTTGCACCTTTTTATCAAGTTTTGCCAACATATTCACACCACTTGGGGTAATCACAATATCCATTTTCCTTCTGTTCGTAGGGCATTCCGTTCGTTTAGCTAAATTCTTGGCAACTAGTTTATCAACTATTCGAGTGATATTGCTGCTCCTCTGTACCATATTGTCTAGAATTCCTCCTACCGTAACCGGTTTTCCCTTAGCACCTTTTAAAATTCTTAAGACATTGTACTGTGGTTCGGTAACGCCATATTCTTTAAGCGCTCTAGTTACTTCATCTGTGATCCAATGCCCAGTTGTGATTATCTCGTAAACCGCTTGAAAATACATTTTATTCATTCCTATACAACATTTGTATATACAAATATATAACATCTTTTGTTTCGTACCAAATTTTTTGATGCTTTTTATTTTTCTTACTGCTCGAGGACTCGACTATAGCCCAACAATTCCTCCTCTGGATACAGTTATCATACCAACATCGTCTGTAAGGGGAGGGGTCGCATCTACCATGCCGGCTGTCTGTAGGATAAGATACTTCATATTAATGTCCGATTGTCATTATCGCCGGATGAAAAAGCTTGATTAGAAGCATTTTTCGAAATGGGAATTTGAATACGTGCAGCACAGCAACATGTATGCAGCGTTGAATCTGTTTCTTCAAAGATGAAACGAGTGAAGGAATAAACATGAGCCTTGTCCATGGGTGCCAAGCGGGAAAGGATTTAGATGTTCGTCAAATCATCCGTGCTCGGGAAACCTCTGCTTGCAAGTTCTCAATAATTTTGTTTTGGCAATACGGTGAACTTGCATGGTTATGGCCTACATGGTAATTGGCATTTCATTAATTAGTAGTTCGTTCGAGCTTTTTTAATACTTCAATTCCGTGCTTGTTATCCGGATTTAATTCAATGGATTTTTTATAGTTCTTTATTGCTTGCTCTTTATCGCCAAGGACTAACAGAGTCTCTCCAAAGCTATCGTAGAGATTATACGCATTTGGAAAGTGCTCGATGGCAAGCTCGAGTACAGAGGCCGAAATATCTGCTTTTTCATGTTGTAAAAAGATATAACTTAAAACATTCATTTCATTTTCGGCAACATAGTAATTGCTATCATTTCTCATTCCAGTGAACGTGTCTTTTCCGACATCAATTCCATTTATCGATATAGCGTCAAACAGTGTTTTTGCAGCGGACTTCTTCGGCAAGTCATACGACTCATCATATAATATACCGATAATATTTTTAGTTATGGCGTTGAGCCAGGCCCTGCCTGTGTTGGCCAATAAAATGATAGTGGTGTTTGTTGAAGGTATTCGCGTAAAAATCGAGCAGTAGTCGGGTAAAGAACCACTATGACTAATGGTCTCAATTTTACTTTCTGTATTGCCTACGGTCTTCTCAATTATTTCCCAACCGTAACCATAATGCCCGCCATACTTAGTGTCGGCAACTTGTTTGGTAAACGCTATATCCATTAATTTCTTTGGTAGCAATATTTCGGTGTACAATGCTTGGTCAAATAGCAGCAGATCTTCTACGGTAGAGTATATGGCGCCGGCTGAATATGCATTTGAGAAGTCACGATAGTTCGAATTTCGATAGTCCATAAAATTATTGCTATATCCAGATGACCTATTTTCGAGTATCAATCGATGCCGATAATATCCTGAGTTTTGCATATTTAGTGGTTGGAATATTTTTTCATGCAAAACGTCTTTATACGATTTTCTGCATATGGTCTCTATTAAGTGGCCCAAAAGAATATATCCGCAATTGCTATATTCAAATCGTTCTCCTGGTTGAAATAGTAATGCTTCCTTAGAAAATAAATCAACTAATTGTTTTGGTCGATGAAATTGTTTTTTATCGCTACTTACATCTCTAATCAATCCCGAAGTGTGGTTTAATAAATGATGAATGGTGATTAAGCTACCTTGTTCTTTCGGATACGATTTGAGATAGGTGGTAATAGGCTTGTGTAAATCGAGTTTGTTCGCCGCAACCAATTGTAATATTAGAACAGCAGTAAACGGTTTCGTTACGGAGGCTATCCTAAATTTTGTGTCAGGGTTATTTGGAGCATTCCATTCTCTATTGGCATATCCATAGCCTTTCTTCAGAATTACATTACCATCGCGTGCCACTAAAATAGAACCGCTAAACCCTTCATTATAGTTGTAAAGACTAACCAGTTCATCTATTTTTTCTGATGTTGCCGGGTCGGATGACGCAGAGCTACTTTTTATCGAAGTGATAGTGGGTTGTCCATTGCAGGCGGTAAGAAGATTGCCAACTGCAGCAAGCAAGTAGAATAGAAATAGTCGGTAATTTAGTTTCATTCAATTTTTTTCTAAACGTATAGTAATCTTCCATACTTACTGGTATTCAATTGTAAAAGTGTGTCAATAAAATGTAAAAACTTTAATTGTAATCATATTGGCTTCTGTCCTCGGCTGTCGTAGATGATATGCTGAGGTTGTAAAGTAGGCGTGTGGTTAAGGAATGAAATTTGTTTTACGGATGTTAAGAAGCTTGGGAGATGTCTTTTTTTGGCTTTATATTTTTCTTTAAATAGGCATTTGTGAATTGGCCAGTTGTTGTATTAGATAGATTAATTCGTTCAAGTGATGGCTTGGTAAATTTTCATGCTCACCAGCTGTATTGTGTTTTTATAGATGACATAAGTCGGTAATACCGTCTTATTTTTAGGAGTTTTTTTAAAAAAGATAGACGTAATAGCGGTACTATAAATAGTCAATCCCTAAGGCAACGAACCGACAATCCACCACCCTTACCACCGAGGTTCCTTAGGACAAAGACTTCGAGATAGTACAGGGCGCGCAACCAGGCAAATGAAGTATTGTTCTCAGTAGAACTCCACCAGTAGCCAAAGCTACCTATGGTGTCGAACGTTCCACTTTCGTTACGGGCACCTCCCGGAAGCCCCGCAAAGCCGCTTTCATTTATTGCTCCGGTATTTGGTTGAGTCCAATGTGCCAGTCCAGCCTCTTTCATTTTGCCTCCTCCTACAGTTGTCCCTCCCAAATATGTGGTTAGAATTGCCCAATCGCTATCTGAAGGCACACCCCAACCTACCGGACAGACATTCCGACTACTTGTATCAGCAACGACAAAATAATTGTATAAGGCACCATAATCTGAAGCTCCATTTTCGTACCAGGTATAGCCTGGATCTCCATTCGTAGCCGCAGTTTGCCACGCTGTATTGTCGGTTATAAGTGGAATGGCTGTGCCATCATTGTATCGAGTCGTAGCCAAATTCTCTGCCATCCATGTCTGCGTACCAATTGTTACGATTTCATACCTGTTGTTGTCGATGTCCTTTACCCCTTGTAATTCCATCACCTGTGATTCAAGTGCATCAACATAAGCCTTGGTCGCAGCATCCTGAGCAGATTCAGGATCTGCAACATTTTTAATGAGCCCTGAATTTACGTTTATCGAGTCCGCTTTAAGTTCCCCTTTCACTTCTGCATTTTGACTGAAGATAATTAATGGGCACAGTAGGATAAAGAACGTATAAAGTAGTTTTTTCATGAAATGAGTTTTTCGATTTTAATACTTAACACATATAAATGTATCTATAATCTTTTGTCTTCTTGTGGAAAGCAACTCCCCTATAACCCCAATAATTTCGCTTTCAGATACAGTTATCATCTCAACATCGTCCGTAAAGCCCGATAGGTGAGCAGCATTGTGAGATTTAGGGTGCTGGCATGTCAGACTAGGAAATAGACCTGCTGTTCACGAATTCGGTATTCGTTTGTGAATAAAGAGATGAAAGCCATAGTGGCAGAGTTCAATTGTCTCTTGAGGAGACAAAGAATCTTACCAGCATTAAACGAGGGCCTGAATGTACGCTATTGGATTCCATAGAGCATTTGAAGATATCAAGCTTTCTTTCGTTTAAACCCGGCCCACAATTGATCGAATCGCTCCTTTGCTACATGCGCTGTCGTAAAAAGGGATTCAAAATCTTCTTTTTTTAAATTATTATCTGTCCAGTAACCGTAATTGCGCTCATCAGGCATGGCCATAACTACCCTTCCGTTTTCATCAATTCCCATCTCTCTGCATGGTAAAAGTGTTTGGTTATCCAATTCAATAGGCCCATGTGCTACCTTATATCTTTAATTGGTATTACAGAGTGATTATGGAGGCAGGTTGGGATATTCATTTTTCACCTTTTTGTGATAGAGGTTTCGTATAGTATGCGGTGTGATCGGCTTTTACCGGGCATGACCTTCAAATGCTATATGGGATTGCCGTTTTATCTTTTTCATTTATATCGACATCATTTTCCAACAGAACTTGATTATGGCCATTTGCGTTGCAAAATCGGTTTTCTGACTTGAGCATACTTGATAACATTGTTCCTTTTAAATCAACTTTCTGTAATAAGTACAATTAAAGTTTGTCTATTTCAATGCTTTGTTTTTTCTTGTCGTACTAGCAGCCATGGACATTCAGCATTGCGCATCACGTAGTGGGTGGCAACTATTACGATATGCAATATTTTGAACTTTCATCTTGGTTAATTGACCACAAACATTATGGATATCAAGCATGTCTTCGCAATGTATATATATGATCTGATATCTGCTATTTATTCTCTATAACTTTTCATTCTGTGATTATAATGGTTTCTGTACTCCAATAGTATTTGTTGCTCGCGAGCACAAAATGCATTCCTGGCTTTAAATGAGTGATGTCAATTTGAAGTGTTACTAAAGTGTTTAGATTTTGATACTTTTCGCTATGAACAACAACTCCGAGAGAGTTTAACAAAGCAATATCCATGCTATTACTGTTTTGGGTTTTTGCACGTAAATGTAGAATTGATGTTACCGGATTAGGAAATATTTCAATTAATGAACTTGTTATGTTTTTGTCATCTGTGATACTTACGCACGGTTCAACCACAATACTCTGTATTGAATTACATCCAACGGCATTCGAATCAATTGTGACAACACCTCCTATATATCCCTGCGTTAATAACTTACAAATGCTGTGGCAGTCTGTCAACGAATCGTTTCTTTGTAAGTTAAATTCACCACCAACATTATCAAGCGATTCAATACCGACAAGAGACTTCAAGTTTAAATTATTTTGTATTGTTACATGGCCCATAATGTTTTTAAGGTTATTGAGTTCATTAAAGTTCTCAATCGAACTTTCCGATATGCGTAGGTTGCCTTTGATCTTTACTAAATTTTCCAAACCTAATAAATTAGTTAACAATGGAGACCTTTGAATTCTGAGACTACCATTCACTATTTCCAAATTTTCTAACCCTGCCAGTGTAGTGAGGCTGTCATTCAAAGAAATATCAAGATCATCCTGAACATATCTCAAATTTCTCAGCCCATATACACTAATTAAATTGTTGTGACCCTGGATCGCCAGATTCCCACCAATTGTGTCTAAACTATTTAAATTATTAAGGGTACGTAATTTGGAATTCCAACGCAAAAACAAATCGCCTCCAATAAATTTTAAACTATCTAAACCATCAAGACTCTCTAATGAATCAAGGCGCCATAGTATAAGATGTCCGTTTATTCGAATGAGGTTTGATAAAGGTGTTAAATTGTGAATATTTGATCTCGGTTCATTTGGTGGGGTAGCTCCAAGTATCACCCCGCCATTAATACTCTTGCAATTAGGGTAATCTAAAATAAACTCATCAACTTCTTGTTGTGTTTTTAGGTTCAATGCTAGTGGACATTGTGCCAATAAAAAGGAGGAACATAACACTAAGGCTGCAAGACAAAGTAGTTTGGTGTTTAAATCTGCCATATTATGAATATCAGTTTATCTAAAAAAATAACGGTTCAACCATATTCAACTTAGGTGATAGCCTATGTCTAATACAGCTTATTAGCACGGGTTTCTACTATTAGATAATTTAGAAATATTTGTACTAAACACTTTCAATCAAATTGGTTAAAGATTCAA
Source organism: Saprospiraceae bacterium (assembly GCA_028279185.1). GTDB lineage: Bacteria > Bacteroidota > Bacteroidia > Chitinophagales > Saprospiraceae > JANQSS01. The sequence continues at coordinate 30,715 of JANQSS010000081.1, forward strand.
AAGTAGGTTCGACACAATCAGCGCGAATACTATCTTACTCTTTATACAATGCATTAATTACATTATTACTATTTTTAATTTTTCACAAACACTCCCATTTTTGCGATTTTTATCCTACTTTCTTTAGTATCTGCAATGAAGGTTTCTTTTATACCATTTATATGCCTGTGTTTTCCTTCCAAGTGCAAAACATGTAGCGATTTTCTCTAGAATTTTCTTTTATTGATGACTGATACGTTTATAATCTCAACAAAACTATTTCTGCATTATATTTTACCACGTATTGTTACAACTTTCACACTTAGCATCCATAAAGCCAAATTGTCTATGACAACTATGAAATTTTGAACGTAGAATTGCACCGTCAAGAAATTGATTCACTCGCCAGGAATTCATAATTCGGTGTAAGTCAATACAGGAGGTGAACCTGATGTAAGACATAGTTAGGGTGCTATTGTTACCCTGACAAGATAATGGTTTTGGACGGGTTTAACAAGTGCATGTTTTATGATATTTGGTTATGACTTGGTCTAAGCCTCTATTATCCGTCCAATTTATTACACTCACGGATTGTTATACAGGTCGAAAATTTGTTCGGCATTCAGCTCATAATTAAAAACGTTGACCTCGTCTACATCGCCTATGAAGTAGTTATCGCTGAAGCACCGACCCACAGTAGCGAATGCTTCACCTCTGGCAATAGGTTTATCAAGACCTTCCAAGCTGAACGCTAATTGACCATCGAGGTATAATTTTATTCGCTGACCGTCTTCTGCCCATCGATTAAAGGTGCCGACGATGTGGTGCCAGTTTCCATCATTGTACTGACCATTCTGTGTAGTCAGATTAGCCTTGCTGTATGTACCATCGGGGTGACGTACACCGTAGGCAATTAATTCGTCCGACATGTAAATGAGCGATTTCCACTTGCCACCAAAATTATCTACTGTGAATAATCCTCTGTTAATCTCCGAACTATTTGTCGTCCGAAACCATAGCGATACAGACTGATAATTACCAAAGTCAAAATCCTGCAGGTCATTTTCTATATGAACGTAGCCACTTCCCAATAGGCGCAATGCCTTGCCCTTAATGTCCGAATTGACATAAAAGGTAGTCCCTTTTAATTTACCATCGTTGTCGTAGTCTACCGACCTGTGCGCATTTTTTTCAAATGACCGATCATTGACTACTAAAGAGCTTTCATTATCAAATGAGTAGGACAAAACATTTCGATGATAGCCGATTAAATAATTATTCGTTATGCGATACCAGCGATCGGCATATTTAATATTATCAAAATAATATGTTATCGGGTCGACCTCATTACGGTAAATTCCAACTTTCCATTGATAGCGGCATTCTTTGTCATTTCTGTACGTAGCGCCCGTTTCGTGTTCTTTTCCTTCATACCAAAATCCTATACGCCCATCGTATTGACCTGCTTCCAGCCAACTACCCGATTGTAGATCCATTATCCAGGCCTTTATTTGTCCGTTATCTCCGGGCGCTATGGAGCTTCGACCAGAACGTAGTGGTGCCGTGGGGCCAGGGTCGATAGATACGAGCATGTGCATCCATTTTTCGTTCTCCACCTTCAAATATTTATTTCTGTCAATTTCATCACTCGTCATATTCGTGAAATTGTAGTCGTAGGTTTCGTCACTCCTAATCAGGTCAGAATAAGTACTCATTTCGATAAAATAGGCGTGCTCAGTTGTATCATAAACCCAGGCTATATAAAACGGCGGTGGCCCACTACCCCCCTGATGAAGCTGTGCTATAAATCCTTTTCCTTCGTCTGGTCGATGCGGAAGAAGAAGCTTGAACGCAAGCGAAAAATAGCGAATGCCATCTGAGGCATCATTCGTATTGCCTGCTGCCCATTCTTTTATGATCATTTGTTCAGACCGCCGAGTCTCTTCATTATGCGGATCACCGGCACAACCAAATAGGTACCCCTGCAATCCATGATAAGCCGCTTTGGTGAAATGCCATTCACCACATAAAGGATGTTGCAGTCGCCCAAAGGTTTCATGTCCATTTTCTTTTAGTTCAACTGATGGGCGATAATCTGTGCCAACGTACGTATTAAAATCACCGATCTGGGCGCCATGATCGGCATTGAATTCGACGATTTTCGCGTCGGCTGTGACCTGGCTGTATGAAATGTTGTAAAATATGTGCGGTATTAAAAAGAATAGGATAAGCCATTTCATAGACCGGTGTATTTGTGTTTTCAAAATTTTACGCGTGGCGACGACTTTAAAATTACACAGAATAATACTTAACTGAAAGAGATCTTATGCTGCGCTGTTGGTCGAAAGTACAATTTGTAGTGCCCATTCTTGAAACAATTGCACTTAAGTCGATTAATCCCGCTTTTTGGTGGTCAAAACGACTTCGGATTATTTGTTGATTTCCTTAGCAATTAAATACAAATTACCCGATAGTGCATGAAAAAACAATGTATCGTTTCTAAGCGATAACTTCCATTTACTGTCGTCGTCTTCGCCATCGATAATCAATATTTTTTTGTCATCGCGATACGCCCATGTGCCGGTTTCATGCTTGTTTAAACTTCCATCATAACTATTGAATGTTCCATTTCGCTTTACGTGCATAAAATTATCCTCCAACGCAATAGCTGCATCATTTTCAACCACGTGTACTATTTGCCATTTTCCAATAAAATAGTCATCGGATTGGCGACAAGCGGAACAAAGTACGAGGAGTAGAAGTGTGATTATTATAGGTTTTACATTCATTTGGATTTAGTCGATAAAGTCAGACGGATATGTTTTGGAGCCCTCAATATAATGATACATCGCCAGACTAAATGCTACTTCCGGGACAACGTCGGTGCTCTGCTCAATCATATATGCCGTGGCAATAGCCGCCGAATGTGCCATTTCTTCATAGTTTAATTCGTATTTTTGCATAATTTTCAACGCAGGATTTTGAATCCGACCTATCACATCTACGAATTTACTTTTTATTGCTATCTGGTCTTCACCTGACATCTTACGCTTATCGATTTGGACACCAAATTTTTGTAGTAGAACATAGGTCGTATTTACCAGTTCACGTCCTTTTGTGTTCGCTTGTTCTGACAACATGACATCACCGGGCTTTGCGTCATTTATTTCAATCTCAAACGACCGGAATAAGAAACTACCAGCAAGTCTTGCAATGCCTGAGATAGCCTCTTTGGTATCAACTTCAAGAGATGCATTTCCGAATTCGGAAACGACCATTTCAACTATGTCGTTCACGGCTTCAGCTTAATTGTTAGATATTGTCACTAGTTTGTTTTTTTGTTATGGTTACGTTTTGACCTCACAGTCAGGATAATAATGGTTCGATTAAGTTGTGATTAATTCATTTAAAGAAATGAGTTTACCTCTTTCATTGATATTTAATTATATCTCAAGTTGCTCTGTCATTTTTCATTAGAATTGCTGAAAACGATGAATCGTATGTGGCGTCCCTCGACGAAGGAGAAATATGCTGTCATCACGTATTGTTAGGCATAGGACATTCCTTTACCGTACTTACATTTAATATTTTCTTCATCCTGTGAATTTCTCTTTCTTGATTATAAAACAAGGGTAGAGTTCCTTGATCATTTATAATTGTTTTGAACCCTCTAATTGTACATTCATAGGCTGCATAATGAACACAGATATCTGAACATACACCAACTATTTCTATTTCCTCAATTGACTCTTTACTAAGTCTTTCATCAAGATCTGTATTAAAAAAAATACTTAAGGTGTTCTTTCTGACTATATTCTCTTCTGAACTAAATGGCAGTAATTTATCAATTATTTTCGCTTCTATTGTTCCTTCTAAACAATGAGGTGGATAAGGGTTATGAATTTCTGGATCATTCATTGTGTGAGAATCACAAATAAATAAAAAAGGAAAATTATTTCTCCTATATTCTCTTATCCTTGAAATTATTTCATTCTCAATTTTAGTCGTAGAATCCTCTAATGATAGCGGAAACCCTTTACGACAAAATCCATTTAGCATGTCTATTATTAACAGTATTTTCATTATTGATAGTTAAGAAGTATTTCATAATCTCCATCGGTCTGATATTGGGTTTCAATTATTTTTGGAAATTCTTGCTCCCATGATTCGCTAAAAGATCCTTTCTTTAATTTTTGATTATCAATTGTTCGAATCAATTTATCCAATGTCAAATACATGAATCCGCCTATCATATCTTCAAAAACAACTTTTGGGTATTGAGAAGATTTTTGAGTTAGGAATTTGGGTAAACATGAATGTACTTCCATTTCTTCTAGAAGATGTTCAATTGGCTTTCTCCATTCAGGGATGGTAATTGTATGTGTGGCGATAATCGGTTTATTTATTTTGCAAGCATGCAATGCCTTTACAACCTTCTGCACACCACTCCCGTAGTGAGCTAGAAAAATTACATCCGATTCTTTAAAAATATGTGAATGTTGTTGTACTTCCTTCCTTACCATTTCGTAATCTAGTTTATCATTTAGTTTTAAACCACTTTGAATAATTCCTTTATTTGCCTCCCATTCTTTTGAAAATGTCTTTATTGCACCATCTCCATAGTCACCCGAAACCACAATGAATGATGATTTTTTATAGTTATTTTCAATACCTTTCTTTGCTAAGAATTTGCTTTCATAGGAACTTCTTATATAGTATCTGAAAATATTTTCTGTATTAGTTGATACGTTTGGAGATGAAGCCACTGTCGATAATAATATTGGCTTCTCTCCCTTGTATTTAGATGATTTAATAATTCTTTCAAAATCTTTTGATAGCGGCACACTTACTTTACTCATAGTACAAATAAAGTATTTTGTTCCATTTTCAATTTCTTCAATAATTTCTTCAGCTAATTTAGAATTTAATCCATCATATTGCATACTATGATCAACAAATCTGAATTCGTATTCTTTTGTATATGAGTGATGAAATCTAAAGAACTCAGTAATACCTAATATTTGCCTTACACCATCATCCCATGCATCGCCTAATTCGTTATTGCAAGGCAAGAGAATTACAATTCGTTTTTTTTCAATGGTTAATTTCTTTAAAGAATATCCTAGAAGCCCAGCTGCTATGAGAAATAAAAATGTAAGTGTTATGCCTAGACCACTCATAATCTTAATATTCTTTATTTCAGTCCAGTTAGACCAAAATTTCACGACTACGGTTAATAAGGCAATTGTGAATGAACCGAAAGCAAATAGAGCACTATTATTGAATATAAAATCCATCTTTATTAGAGATTATAGTTTGTATCGAAAGCAAGATTAAAAGAATCAGAATTAGATAAATCCCAAAAATTTTAGCAGGGATTATTCCAATTATTGCTAGACAAAATATCAGAATTGAAACTAATGTTGTATAAATGGTAAGGTTATTAGGGTTTTTAAAAAAAACTGATGATAAGATCAAAGGAGTTAATAATGAAGTCCCTTGAAAGCTTAAAGTTGCAAAGGAAATAAGCTTATCTTGAAATGGACTAATAATGGCTAACAGTAGGCTAATTATACCGAACAGGATGATAGACAACTTATTCTTCCAGTTGAATTCTTTACTATCAGAATCGAATTCACTTTCAAGAGCAAATAGTTGGGAATCAGATGTAGACATAGCTGCAGCTACTAAACCAATCAAAAGCAAACCACCTACTATTTTGTTTTGATCTTTGACGAGAACATTAACCCAAAACTCATTAGGGGCAACGTCACCATAATTTATAGAACCATATAGTCCTATAAATATCGTTGGAGTAATTATGACCAAAGCAAAAATTCCTAACCAGAAGCACATTTTTCTAAACTCTTTATTTGATTTAATGATTATAATTCTTGTGAATAGCTGAGGCTGAGTTATGGTCATTAATATAATAGTAACAAAGCTCATGAAAAGAAATTGCGAATTCATTAATCCCTTAGGCCCTGGACTGGTTAATAATTTCGGATTTGAACCATTTATTGATTCAAACATATTTCGAATTCCACCTGAATCACTTATACAATTGGTTGCTATAATATAGGTAACTGCAAGTAGGATAATAGATTGAAATATGTCGCTATAAATAATAGCTCTTAGACCTCCAACAAAACTGTATATCAGAATAATTGCAGTGAAGATAATTCCCCAAAACCACAAACTTGTTCCAATTGGTACGATCTCTTGTAGAAAGCTGATTACACCTCTGATTTGTATAGCAACATACGGTAGTAGAAATATGAAAATTCCAAATAAGTAAACATGTTTTGCGTGACTAGTTGTAAACCTGTTTAAAAGGAAAGTGGATAGATTTGAAAATGTACTTAAATTGACTCTAGTTCTAATTTTTTGACCAATAAAAATCAAAAAGGCGACTAAGGCCACATCAGTTACTCCAAGGAATATCCATGCTCCAATTCCATGTACTCTGAAAAAATTTGGCAAACCTAATAGTGTAAAGGTACTAAATAGTGTTGCGGCGAAGGTTAAGAAACCTATAGTAGAATATACGCTTTTATTTAATAGACGATAATTACTGAAAGAGTGTTCATTCTTTGCTCTTGCAAGCACTAACGATATAACCAATAGTAAAAAATAAATAATTAAAAATATTATATAATTACCCATCATCCCTTAGTTTAGAATAAATTGCCATTAATGCAAGGAAGCATAAAGAAATAATAAAGCCTTTAATCAATAATGTTGGTAATGGAACATATTTATTAATTGCAGAGTTGTTCTGAAGAATTAGCGGACTAAATGTAATTGCAGTTAAAGTAATAAAGGCCAAAATATATGCTTTGTCAATCAAATTTTTCATTTTTTCATTTTTACACCTTAGGCATGACGGATAATAATACCCAGCGTCTCGGACGAAGGAGGATATGCTGTGGTCATCAATTGTTAGTCACAGTTATATTTTATTTATTGTTTCTATTGTTAAAAGAATAAAGTTTCTTAATTCTTCACTGTTTATTGGTGTTTCTAAATAATTCGGATTGGAATGGTGATATACTTTAGAGTAATCATTAATATCTATAAGGTCGTTCAACACAGGTTTTAATTTTTCAAACTTATCACCATCTGACGATTCTCTGACTCTTTTAATCATATCACCAAGCCATTCATTCCTTGGTGTAGTCTTGAAATATTTAATTCTAAAAATTCCCTCTAAAGCAGGTCTTATGCATCGTATAACTTCTCTTTTGTCATAACCAGAGCTATCACCCTTTTCAACGTAATCATTTAAAACCGTGAGGTCTTTAAATATTCCCGTCATTGTTTCAAATTCAATATTATGTAGATCAATTATACTTGAAGAGCCATTGTTTGATATTTTTAAGTTCAAGCAATTTTCTGCTCGATTTGAAAACTCCTTTACAAATCCTATGTCATGACTTAGTAAAATAAACTGTTTCACTTTTTTGGATAGCCTAACTAAATGATTTATGGTAACATTCCTCCTTGAACTATCGAAGCTCGAAATTGGGTCATCAAATACTATTATTCGGTCTCCAAGATTATCAAGCAAACTTATTTTGGCTAAAAAAAATGACAAAGCGAGTGAACTTTTATCTCCTTCGCTCAATGTATGTTTTAATGATTTTTCACTGGTAGTAGACCTAATTTCATGATCTTTGAACTTGATGTAATAGACCAATTTCGCACCTTTCTTATTGAGCTTTGTAAGTTGAAGGTTTGGATTAAAGTAGCGTAAATACTCATTAATTTTTTCAAGATAATCCTTACCGAAAGCTTCAGTTACCTTGACAAGTTCTTTTTCTTTAACTTTTATTGACTTGTTTATTTCTGTGATTTGCGTTTTGTTTTTCTCAACTTTTGGCATTAAACCTGTACGTTGAGGATTTTTTCTTAAATTTTGTCTCAACTTCCTATTTGATTCTCGCCTAAATCTTCTTGAATCACGAAGTTGATTTATTTCTTCTACTAACTTAATTCCTGATTCTCCAATAATAAGACCAAAGAACCCACCACGTTCATGATACATTTCTAATGAAATAAGATACACGTTCGAATCAACAAAAAATGAATCAAAAACTTCAATCTTGTCTTCGTGAGTATTCCAATAGCCAGAACTGTATAGAAATTGTTTGTTTTGACTGTTTAAGAATAGAATGTCTATATCTCTACTTTCTCCAAAAGTTTTTCTCTTTTTGATTAACTCATTATCACCTTTTAAAGATTTGAATGCTTGAGTTAATGTTGTTTTCCCAGATCCATTATCAGCATATATTCCAGTAGTCTGATTTAAAATGCCATTCCAACTTGAGTCCGCTGAATTGAAGTTGTGATACTTGCCATAGTTTTTGATATGTATAATTTTCTTTATCATTTCTTCGAACTAATTGTGACTAACTCCCCTATAAACCCAACAATCCAATCGCTGAGTTACGGTTTTTACCTATCTCAATTCCGGTTATCGTCCCAATACCGTCCAATAACCAGCATTGTGTACATAAATACCGGTTATTTGAACAAAGAAAATCTAGCCGATGGATCTTGCTTGCTAGGCTTAAATCTGTGGCTTGTTGACGATTGGTAAACGAATAGATGCTGGTGTTAGGCATGATGAGGCGTTGTCAATATTCTATTGCCAAGATAACAAATGTTGGCGAATTCCATACCTCGCTTATCTCCGGCTTATTGACACTTTATTTGTGCTTGGGAGTCTCGGTATATGTTGTCGGAGGATAGACACGACAACGAAAATTATTAATTATCGAGGCTTGTACTATAAGTCTCCAGTTTTATTTTTTTTCAATTTATACCTATACGCGGACGTAGCCTTTTCAAACGTTCGGATGGTTCTGTTAATTCCCAACTTGTACAAATACCGGAACAGAATATTGGGTCCTTTTGCTACTCGCTCCTCAAGCGCCACTCGTGCTCTGGGATGATCCATAAAACCCAAAATGCCTTGTTTCAGTTTTTCTGGTTTTGAATAGAGCTCAATTCGCTCCAGTTGAGGTCGAACCTGCTCCAGGTTGTGACGCAATAAAAATCAGAAGTTTGAAGCATACGTTGACGTGCATGAAATTCATCACTTATTTCAAAGGCATCCAAAATTCTATCTCATAATCACTATTTTTTCTACTATCTTATGACCTGTTTTTAGATCTTTAATTTCCAGAAGAAATGTTCCTTCTGGAATCGTATTTATTTGTATTTGATTTTCTTTTATGGATGCTTTTATTAATTTTCCTTTTAAATCATATATACTAGCTTTGAAATTAAATTGATCTTTAACATCAATATTAATTATATCAGTTGCAGGATTTGGATATATATTAATTGTTGTTTTTGCTATTTCATAGGTAGAAGTAATTAAATCTTCTCCATCACAGTCTTCGTCAATTCCATTATTTGGAATTTCCACCGCATCAGGATTGATGTCCGGGTTGTTGTCGTCGCAGTCGTCGGCGATCAGGAAGCCGTCCTGATCTAGATCGTCGTCCAGAGTAGCCGGATCACAGTCATCATCAATTCCGTTGTATGGATCCTCTGTCTGGTCAGGATTGACGTTAGGGTTGTTGTCATCGCAATCATCAGCGATCAGGAAACCGTCCTGATCCAGATCGTCATCAAAAGTAGCCGGATCGCAGTCATCATCAATTCCGTTGTATGGATCCTCTGTCTGGTCAGGATTGACGTTAGGGTTGTTGTCATCGCAGTCATCTGCGATTAGGAAGCCGTCCTGATCCAGATCGTCATCTAAAGTAGCCGGATCGCAGTCATCATCAATTCCATTGTAAGGATCTTCCGTTTGGTCAGGATTGATGTCTGGGTTGTTGTCATCGCAATCATCAGCGATCAGGAAACCGTCCTGATCCAGATCGTCGTCTAAAGTAGCCGGATCACAGTCATCATCAAGTCCGTTGTACGGGTCTTCCGTCTGGTCAGGATTGACGTTAGGGTTGTTGTCATCGCAGTCGTCAGCGATTAGGAATCCATCCTGATCCAGATCGTCGTCTAGAGTAGCCGGATCACAGTCATCGTCTAATCCGTTGTAAGGTATTTCAGTCTGGTTAGGATTGATATTTGGGTTGAGGTCATCGCAGTCGAATGAGAGGGGGAACCCGTCCTGATCCAGGTCGTCATCCTGAGTAGTTGGATTACAGTCATCGTCAAGTCCGTTGTAAGGTACTTCCGGTTGGTCGGGATTAACATTTGGATTGTTGTCATCACAGTCATCAGCGATCAGGAAACCGTCTTGATCCAGATCGTCATCTAAAGTAGCTGGATCACAATCATCGTCTAATCCGTTGTAAATTATTTCCGTTTGGTCAGGATTGACGTCAGGGTTGTTGTCATCGCAGTCATCAGCGATCAGGAAACCGTCTTGATCCAGATCGTCATCTAAAGTAACTGGATCACAATCATCGTCTAATCCGTTGTAAGGCACCTCCGTTTGGTCAGGGTTGACGTCAGGGTTGTTGTCATCGCAGTCATCAGTAAGTAAAAAACCATCTTGGTCTACGTCATCATCAAAAGTTAACGGATCGCAATCATCATCCATTCCGTTATAAGGAACTTCCGGTTGGCCAGGATTAATGTTTGGGTCGCTGTCATCACAGTCTACATCGTTGTAGTAACCATCTCCGTCTGCATCTTCATAACTTTCTAAATCAAATTTATAAATCTCTGTTATGTAATCTCCAAAACTAGTACCGTTTATGATATAAACTTCTCCATCAATGATGAACGAGGCAGGTGCCCAGCGAGAAGAACTAGGGTGAGCAGGCCATTCTTGCCAAGTATCTGCTACAGGGTCGTAGGCCCAAAATTCTCCTGTGTCCATGCTATTGTGGTCCTCTCCGTCACCACTGAGAACAAAGCCAATATCATTGTAGGAAAATTGCGTCCCAGCCACTCTACCTTCTCCTGGCAATGAGGCTACTTCAGTCCAAGTTCCCCCTGCAATGTCATACTCCCACCAATCATTGTAAATACCCGCACCATGTCCCAGGCCCGTATAAGCGTTGTTTCCAATACCAAATTGATACGGGTGATGTCGATGTGCATCAGGAAAATTACTTTTTTGAGACCAGGTATTTGATGCAATGTCATACTCCCACCAATCATTCAGATTCCCTGATGTACCACCTCCTAATCCTACAAGAACTTTCCCATTGTGTGCTACCATAGCCGGGTGTGTTCTAGGGGTACAAGGGCAAGATGCCAATTGCGTCCAACTCATATTTGAAGGGTCAAATACCCACAAATCATTTAAGTTTACAGTGCCGTCATCCCCAAACCCAAAGTATGCTTTCCCTTCCCAAGTATCGCCAATCGCAAAACCTCGAGCTACACCGGGGAAAGAGGTAAGCTGTGTCCAAGAATCATTTACGGGGTCATACTGATAAAAATCATCTCGAACTCCTGAAGGTGAAACACCCGTGACAATATAGCCCATACCATTAAAGCTAAAGGCAAAGGAGTGATGCGTTTGATTAAAATTGCTGGGTAAAGAAGTTACTTGTTCCCATTGTTGTGCTTTTAATTGGAAACACATAAGCAGTAAAAAAATATAGATTAATTTCATGCCAATGCGAGTTATTGGTGAATGTGTAGAGGTGACGGTAAACGCTTTTCGCATAATATTATTGCTTTATTTCTTTCTAAATTCAATATAAATACCAAATGGAACCTAGGAGCTTATATTAAACTATTCAGTTCATTGTCATTTAGTTCTTCAAACGCTTAGTAATAATTTTTGAATATTAAACATCTGTAACGCTTGCAATGAGTTTGCCTACTTCGCACCTTATCCATAATTTTGGCTTACCCACATCATTTCGTCACCCCCCGCAGGTCTCGGTTGTCAACAACATTTAATGCCAACGAATATAGCTTTTTTCAACGAATTAAATAATACTACATTTCCTGGGCAAGTAGATAAAAATGGTCGGATGGCCCATGAAAAAACAGTGTATCGTTTCTAATTGACAACTTCCACTCACTGTCATTCTCTTCCCCATCAATGATCAATATTTTTTTTCATTACGATACGCCCGTGCACCGGTTTCATGCTTATTTAAACTTCCATCATAGCTTTCGAATGTCCTATTTATTTTTAAGTGGCATGTAGTTCTTCTCCAAGGCAATAGGTGCATCGTTTTCAACGCTGTGTAGTATTTACAATTTTCCGATAAAAAAATTATTGGATCGGCTGCAAGTAGAACAAAGCACGAGGAGTAACAGGGCGATTTTTATAGTTTTCATTTAACATGATTAGAGAGAGCCAATGCTCGCGCTCGCTTTAGGGTCATGGAGAAATGAACCATGTAAGTTGCCGCAACGATTTTAAAAGTCCTGGCCAGACTTGAATCTAAAAAAGGTAATTCTGAATGTCATTCGGCGCCTTATCTGCTCGATAACGCAGTCACGCCACCATACAAGCTCACGTATTACATGCTCATGGCAATAATTCAACCTCGATATGGAATTTCAATTCATCCGGATGTTTCTCCAAATATGCAGACCTATCAAGACCTATTTCATCGACAAGTCGCAAAAGGGAAGAAAGATGCTCTGACATTTTTGGACTTTTACCTGAACGTATAACACGCAACAGGGCCGAGTCGATCAAAATCGTAATTATTTCTTTGTTCACATTGGACGCAGCATACACTGTACTTAAAGCTATTAAAAGTGAAATTGTTTCGTCTGAAAACGAATTGGACTCTTCATTCGACAAGTTTAAAAATAGTTTTAATGCCTTTTTGAATGAGACTTTGGCCGCTCCAAGTTCTTTTTTTGATAGCTGGAATCGACCAATTGATGTCAGTAGTTCAGCGTATGAAGGCAAGAAGACTTCTGGGTTTATGTCTTTTAATTCGATAAAAATATCATGCGCGTCCTTAAACGAATTTTCCGCCGATTCAAATTCTCCTTCGTTTTTATACATTTCGCCTAGATTAATCAATACGTTACCCAAAAATTGGGCATATGCTAGACCATCAGAATCCCTGAGTTCGCGAAATATTGTTAAAGCTTCGTTTAAATATTTTTTTGAATTGTTTTTGTCATGATAAAAATATAGATTTCCAAGATTGTTATACGAATGCCCCAAGTCGGCCAAGCGCTGTGATGTTTTTCGGGATGCGAGTTTTCGCCTGCGCCGGTCAAGTACCTCTTTATAAAGACTTTCCGTTCTGACAAAATCATGCTGTTTTAGTTTTAGATTTCCCAGATTTCCTAAGGTCGTACTAAGACCGTCAAATTCGGTATCATGATGTATTTGTTCTAATTCGCGAAACAATTTTATGGCTTGTTCGTATAATTTTTCTGCAGCTTCAAGGTTTTCCTGTTCGTGTTGTATCACACCCATATGTAGATATATGGTCGCAACTCGGTCCCGGTGATTATCTTCAGAAGGGGATATTGTTTCGAGTGCCTCCTCGTACAACTCGGTAGCTTTAGAAATTTGATTGTGTACTTGCAGAAAATACGCATAATTAAATAAATTCTCCGAATTTTTATTTGAGCTCAGGGAACGATCAAAGTATAATTTGCATCGTTCAAATCGGTCTTCTTGATTGAAGTCAAATACAGCAAGATTGGCTAAAATTAGGAATTCATCGGCGTTTCGCCTTAGGTCCAATTCGTTGGACGACCATTTTTTTTCTAACTCGGATCTTCGTTGTAAAAGTTTGTCTTGATCATCTAATATTTCATCAGAAATGAGAATTGACTTAGCAGCAGAATACATGCCCATGTCGAACTGCTCTTTTGCCAGCTTTAATCGTTCCGTATTTATTTCTATATGACTGAACGTATCGGCCAGTTCAATTACTCCTCTTTTGAAATTTTGAAGTTTTACTTCGATAATACGGAGTTCTGAACGATATTTTTGTTTGTCTTCTTCTGATTCTGATAATATAATCAGCTTTTCATACAATGAAATATTTTTCTGAAGCTCTTTATATTCCAGACTTTTGTAATGGATGTCGCCAATATGAACATTGCCTCCTCCGGAATCAATTGCGCCTGTGGTTATCCTTTTCAAAGTTTTTACTTTTTGAACGTGTTAGTAATTATCACCAATTCGAAAATCGCCACCTTGTGTATGTACATCGCCGATATTAATTTGTTTGCTATGCGGCTGATTTGCGGTAGGAGCCGAGTGAACATTTGGAACATATGTATCGAAATCGTTTAACAGCAGTCTGTCCAATTCAGTGTTAAATGAATTCCAAAGGTGGTCAAAATTGGGGTATTGGTTATAAAAATAACCTAAGGCATTTAATTTTTGTTCAAATTCCATGACAGAAGGCAGTCGGTCTTGATCCGATAGCTTAAAATAAGTGAAAATAAATGGTTTTTGTTGTGCATGATAACTTCCGAAGGCAATTTCGAATTCTTCTGCACTATAGATACCGAATTTAGTATGGACGAGTAAAATGAATATATCGCAGCTTTTGATAATTGAATTATATTCGTCTTGAGATCTGGTTAGTGAAACTTTACTTGAAAGATCTTCCCATATTTCAAGGTGTAAAAAAATGCCCTTGTCGAACCACAACTTCGTCTTTCTATAAATTTCAATTTCGAATTGCTCTCTATCGCTTTTAAGTTCATTAGAACTGGCTAAGAATATTTTAATTTTTCGCATGTCTTTTAATTTTTATGTGTGGTTATTTTGCTTTTCTCCCTCTACGAAGGTTTATCTACCGTGGCGGTCAACCAGCGCATTCTTTCATGATCATTTGTTCAGACCGTCGAGTCTCTTCATTATACGGATCACCGGCACTACCAAATACATACCCCTGTAGTCCATGATAAGCCGCTTTGGTGAAATGCCATTCACCACATAAAGGATGTTGCAGTCGCCCAAAGGTTTCATGTCCATTTTCTTTTAGTTCAACTGACGAGCGGTAATCTGCGCCAGCGTACGTATTAAAACCACCGACCGGGGCGCCAGGATCCGCACTGAATTCGACGATTTTCACGTCGGCTGTGACCTGACTATAGTTAGTAAGCGGAAGCGATAGAATTAGTAGAAAAAGCCGAATGAAGGTTTTCATAGTTCCATAGATTGAAATGAACGTAATAAGTTAAGACAGGCATGTTTCAGGTCGGCCATTGGGTGTCATTGAATATGGTAAAGTAGAACAGTTATACGCACACTATTTTACGAAGCTTCTAATATAATCGTTTCCAAAATTTAGTGAGGCATTCTACCTGGTTTAATTGATTGATTTGTTCTACTTTCAACAATCGGATTTTTTCCCGATTCGAATTCAAGAGCGGTATAGCTGCTTTTTTGGGGTAGTGCCGCAGTCCGAAGTATCCAAAGTATTCGTACTTCTTTTTCCCAAATTCCGCTTCAAAATCGCAGATTGTTGCAAAATGTTCATTGTACAGATTTCCCTTTTTGACTTCTTCAAGAAGTAATTCGTCATGCGACGTATTGGGCCGACTGAAGTGATGTATTAAAAGCACGATGGGCATACCAGCGGAATAACCATTAGTTACAACCTTCGGGTGCATATCATTTTTATCGATTCCAATCAACTGTTCACCGGGGAAACCATATGTTTTTGTTATTTCCACTAATCTGTCTACTTGTCTGGCATTTAATTCTTCCCATCGCTTCCCGATTTTTTTTCGCTTAATCAATGCTGCGTTATAGTATTCTTCTCGAATTTTTTGGTCTTCGGAAAACATTTCGTTAATCTCTTTTCTCAGCTCCCAATTGACGGATGACACATATACGTTGTATAAACTATCTTTTTTTTCTTTTACATGATTATAAAATGTAGTGTTCGCATAGTTCATTAAAATTCCGGCTGCTTCTATATGCTCAAGTTGTATTCCGCGAAGGATGGCTTTACTTAAGAAATAGCCCAGTTTAGCGGTATCCTGTGCCCTAACAGCCAGTTCAATAGCATTGTAGCAATCTCGGGCAAAAGAAAAATCAGCGTTTTCAAATGCCCGTTGATACGCGTTCGTTGCGGATTGAAAGTCCTTTTTAATAGCGTACAACTTTCCCTCATTAATTTTCTCATAGTATGCAAGGGCATCTTGCCCATGTACATTTAATACAATTAAACAGATGGAAAAGAGTAGTAGGATTTGATTCATTGAAAGGGTAAATGAAGGTCAAACTGAGTGCAACGTAGATGAAAATCTATTGTATGTGCGACGAAGAAATGGTAGACATTTTTATTTTCTGCATTCATCGTTTTGCTCGTTCCGGTTCTGTCATTGAAAGGATAAAGAGAACGGATACAATACGTTAATATTTCATAAAGATTAACAATCGGCGTGCATAGGGATTAGTAACGAAGTACACCCAACTTATGGCATTGTTGACACCATTTCTTTCCAATTTTTATCAAATAACGGTTTTAGAAATGTTGTTTTCATTTCATTCCGTGTTTTATTCCTTCTTTTTTCATCAGTGCAAGTCCATAATTTCTTATGGTGTCAATTATTGGAATCGCAGTCATTCCCTTTTCCGTTATGGAGTATTCCACTTTCGGAGGTACTACTGCATATACCTTCCGATGTATAAACCCTTCCGCTTCTAATTGTCTTAATTGACTTGTCAGCATTTTGTCTGTAATGTGCGGTATATCCTTTTTTAATTCTCCAAATCGAAATATTCTCTCCTTTAACCTCCAAAGAATTGGCATTTTCCACGTTCCTCCAATTCTATCCATAGCGAACTCTACGGGGTTGTAATACACTTTGTTGTTGTACATGAAGTCTGGCATAACAAGCTGATTTTCTTTATACTTTCTAAAAAGTAAGTACCATTCTCTTGGGTAAGTATATTGTCAAAGGTAAGTAAACGAAGTAGATTTACACAATCAATTAACCGTAAGACTATTCAAAATGAAATTACATGTTTTTCTATTCGCGATACTGACTTTTTATGTATTCAGTTCGTGCCAATCGCAAACGTTAAATCAGTCAAAAAAAGAATCGGAAATGACATCAGCTGTAAATGAAGTAAACCAATATGTGCACGCGCACGGAATGTCATATAAGGGCAAGATTTTAATGGTAGCCAGTAGTCCCACCGTTTCAAAGCAAACGGGTTGGCCGATTGGTTTTTGGGCCGCTGAATTGACACACCCCCTGCATATATTTCAGGAAGCCGGATACGAAGTGGAATTGGCTTCAACTAAAGGAGGTAAAATTACTATGGACAGTTATTCTGACCCAACAGATGCAAGCGGTTATTCGGCACACGATGTTATTTCATTGGGATATATGCAACTGGATTGGTTTAATCAAATGTTGGATAATACGAAGACACTGACAGAAGTAAATGCCAATGATTACGCCGCCATTTTCTTAGTAGGGGGACAAGGCCCCATGTATACATTTAAAGGCAATCACGATTTGGAAAAGCTTTTTACGCAGTTTTATGAATCGGGAAAACCAAGTGCAGCCGTTTGTCACTCAGCTACACTGTTGTTAGAAGCAAAGAAATCCGACGGAGCTTTACTTGTTGAGGGCAAAACCTGGACAGGATTTGCCAATGCAGAAGAAGAATATGCTGATAAGGCGGTAGGACAAAAAATACAGCCCTACTGGATAGAAGAAGAAGCACGTAAATTGCCAAATACTACTTTTAAAGTGGCAGCACCTTTTAGTTCGTATGCCATAGAAGATGGAAACCTAATTACAGGACAGCAACAAAATTCCGGCGCAGCGGCTGCTAAGCTGGTAGTACAGCAATTATCTAAATAGATTATATGGATGGTGCTTACGCCGCCTTTAATTCTTTCTATGAAAGGGTGTTTAATCGGTATTGCTCTGCTCTTTAATTATTGCATATGCAAGGGTCAAAGTTTCGAAGGAATGGCAGGCACAGAACGAATTTTCATTGATGCACAATACCTTAAATTCTTCGATGCCGAGAGTAAGGTGTCGCTGTTTTCAAGGGCCAGAGCAACAGCGGAATACGATGAGCAAAAAACGGATTTATTTACCGGGGCTTACCTTAACTACACGACGAGGTCAGGTTTTGGAGGAACTGTACTGGGCCGGATTTCTTCCACCAACGCCGGGATAGATGCGGGTATTCACTATTTTAAAGCATCAACGTCTTTTGTAATTTATGCGTTGCCTTCGATCAATATCAATGATGAATTGTTGTACAGTTGGTTTTCAATACTCAGATATACGCCCCAATTAAAAAATGGCTGGAAGCTGTACTCAAGCGTAGAGCTTTTCTCCGCATTTGGAGAAATAGGGCATTTGAGTAGCGTGCAGCGAATACGTCTCGGTGTAGATAGAAAGGGTTGCCAGTTTGGAGTTGCGCTTAATCTGAAGGAAAGCAGATTTTCGGATACTGATGTAAATCCGGGAGCGTTTTTCAGAAAACAATTTTAATTAGAAATATATGAGGTTGGCATTTATAGGTATTGGCAATGTGGGATTCGCACTAGCCAATAATTTACAAAAAAAGGGACACGAAATTATCATCGCCCACGATGATATAAAAAGTGAAAGTGTAATAAAGGCACAACAAAAAAATCCATCATTCGGTGTTTTATCCGTGCAAGAAGCTATCGATCGATCTGACATTGTGTTTTTGGCCACGCCGTTCAAGTTTAATCAGGAAATTCTAAAACCACTGGATTTTAAAAATAGGATTTTGGTCGATTGTACGAATCCTGTTGGCGCAGGGATTTCGCACGGTTTGGAAAGCCGGATATCCGGAGCCGAAAAAGTACAGGAATGGGCAAAAAATGCAAGAGTGGTTAAATCGTTTACGATCTATGGATTTGAAAATTTAGAAAACCCAGTTTTTCCAAATTATGATGTAAAGCCTGTGATGTTAATTGCAGGCAATGATGCTTTGGCAAAGGAAGAAGTGCGATTACTCAATTCAGATTTGGGTTTTGAAACATTGGATGTTGGTGATTTGTCCTTATCACTTCATTTGGAGCATATGACGTTGCTTTGGGTAAAAATGGTTCGTGCAAATGGCCACCATCCTAATTTCACCTGGGCCTTTTTGGAGCGGTAGGTTTGTTCTTTTCAATACTTTTGTTTTTATCCCCATTCGATTGCCACAATTACTACTACCAAAATCGCAACTACAATAAAACCAATTAGTCCGATTGCCAAGTGTGATAAATAGACTCCAAGTCCAGCAATTGAAAGTATTCCTCCACCTATTCCATACCATTTATTAGGGCCTTTTTGAAATGCATTTATTGATAAAACTATGGATGCAGCAAATAAGATGAAAGATGTTATTGTGATAATGTTTGATCATATATCTCTTTTCGAATTCGAAGTTTTAATTCCATTTTCCCCATTCATACTGTTAATTAGGTCTTTTGCGTTTTCTCCAATTACTTGACCAATTGATTTTGTAGGTTCAATTAAGTCTAAAAGGTATGGTTTTGCTGAAAATAATATAAGGGTTAACCCTCCAAGAATTATTGCCAATTTATCATATCTAGTTTTCAAGTTCACTTTCTGATTTTTTATTTTTGATTACCGCTAACGGCCTCGTGTAAACGGCGGAGCGATGCGTAGCCGCTATGAATGTTTTATACATTGTTAGTAGCTGACTTTTTATTCATCATCTCATCATTTATTCGCTTTCCATTTTCTCTAAATATTTGAACACACTATCGTGATTGTTTTCTTTTGCTAGGTCTTTTGGAGTCTTGTTTTCTTTATTTACAAAGTTTATATCAGCTCCGTTTTTTATAAGCAACTTTACCAATTCTAAATTTCCTTTTCTTGAAGCCCAATGCAAAGAACTATATCCATCATATTGACTTTGATAATTCACATCTGCTCCTTTTTCAATGAGTACTTCGACATTTTCATAGTTATGCATATACACTTCATACATGATTGGAGTACATTCTTCTGCTCCAATTTTATTTACATCTGCTCCTTTTGAAATTAAAAATTTAGTGACCTCTGTTGATGCATTGTGTATTGCTAATACATTTCCCTCACCATATTCATTAGGGTCTGCTCCTCTTTCTACAAGTAATTTTGTTGCTTCCAACGAAGAATTTACCATATTTAGCGGGAGTGTTTGAAATGTTGTTCCGTTCCCTCTGTAATGAATTATTCCCTGATTTATCAGCTGCGGAAATTTTGCCAATAAATTCGAAATTTCAATTACGCTTTTCTCTTTTATTGCCTTATCCCATTTCTTGTAAATTATTTCTCCTTCGTTTTTCATTTTTCTTTGGTTGTGACGGAAGTGTATGCGACGTGCCGACCGAATGGGAGGCATGACCGTATACACATTGTTCCATACCGTTTTTATTTTTCTTTCAATTTACAGTTTTAATTATTAGGTGGATTACTCCAATCATGATTGCTAATCCAAGAAAATATGGTTTACTTGAATCTTTATATTTCTCTTTCAATTCGCCAATTGGCTTCCTACTTAAAGTTATCACCTTTAGAGTTATTATTCCGATTAATCTGATGATTCCTAGACATAGGAATTCAACGAAAGCAAACAATTACTTCAAGAGTTTCCTCAATCATATTTGTCAATTGCTTTTTGTAATTCTATCTATTCTCAAGTAATCGCTCACACTTGGGTCTAGTAATATTCTTTCACCAGTTTTATGATTTATTATTTCGTTGAAATCGTGATCTCTAAAAAATTGACTTTCGAAAAATTGATGGAGATTAATTCCAAACAAATGTAATTCACCAATTTTATGTTCAGCTTCAATTTCGTTTTGTAAGTCGTTTTTTCTGATTAAGTAATTTGCTATTGAGTTGAACATAGCTGAGTATCCAATACAATTCGCTTTATTTGTATTTATTAATTCGTTTGGATTATTTGAGGCTCCCTTTGTCCTAAATTTCAACTCACTATTGGTTATTTGGTCAGCTATTTTTGCTATCTCTCCCAAATTAATTTTTCTATTTTCTGATTTCTTGTTGATTTTATTTATTAGTTTTTCATTGGTTATTTTGATTTCTTTTCTAGTTCCAATTTCGCTGTAATTTATCATTGATCTGTAAATTATTCCCCTAAATAAAATCAGTACCAAAATTAAGATTCCGATTATTTTTAGGGCTTTCTTCATTTTTATTTTTTCCTTATGGTGTAGAACGGTTGGTGTATGTGGCGTGCCGACCGAAAGGGAGGTATGACATCATACACATTGTTACCTGCTGACCTTTTTCTTTTTTAAACTCAGATAATGTTCTTTTGTTGGTTTATCAAACTTCTCAACTGCATAACGCAAAGTCACTCTCGGCATAGTTTTCGCATATTTATCCAAAAATAATCTCAGTCTCTTTTCGTCTTTCTTTCCGGCTTCTCGAATCCAACTTCCTACGGCTTTATTTATTAATTCTTCTTTATCATTTATCAGGATTTCTGCAATTCTAAATGTGTCTTCCAATTGCCCTTTCTTTATGAAAGCATAAGTACTGACTATAGCGGTTCTACGCTCCCAAATAAAGTCTGATTTTGCCAATTCATAAAGAATATCGCGAGGTTTGTCCATTAAATATTCTCCAACAATATTATAAGAGCCCCTGTCCACAAAATCCCAATTGTTTAATCTATCATGCCTTGATAAATAAAGGTCAAACAGTTCCTTTCTTCTTGATTCAGGTGTCTTTTTAGATTTTGCTTGAAAGTCCATTATGCTCACTGCCCCCATTCGGATTTCATAATGGTCATCATCTAAAAGTTTGTTGATTTCGTTTAATGGCATTTGGGTAAATTCTTTTGCCGTCTTAAATACATCACCAAACTTTACCCCGAAAGGTCTTGTAGTTCCATCATTCCCTTTGAAGAACTTCTTAACAACGTTAATTCTTTCTTCTGTTTTGAATTCTGATAATCTGTTTATATACTCTTTTGCTGTCATTTCTTAACTTTTAATTTTTCCCCAACCTGGAAGTGAAGAAGCTTGACTAATCCAAGAGCGAATTTGACGTTCGTCAAATTCAGATTCGTTTTTAATATCAATTCTGCGAGCTTTAAATTCAGAGTTCCGATTCCAAGGCCCGGACATTTTGGTGACTGGCGGTTCTGGATTCAAAAGCGTTCCTGCAATGAAACCCAAAGCAAATTCATTCTTAAAAGACCACATAGCAAACATCCACCCTTTGCCCAAAACCCCATAAAATGGAACTCCAAGTGGTTGAGATGGTTTATGCCATTTAGTCGTACATTTAATTTGAGGTATCAACTCTTTTATTAGACTATCAACTTTATTTCCCAAATTGCTATGTTCGGGTTTAATGCCATCAAGCCAAGCTCTTACATTTTCTTCTCCTGATTTTTTCATTTTTTATGTCTTTTCAGCTTGCAGGTAACGTGTATGATAGACGCCAGTATTGGCTTTGTCGATATGGTCGTTCTATCTATTGTTGTCGGTAATGCTCTTTTTATAAACTGTCTAAAAGCTTATCAATTTCTCTTAAATTTTGACCTTTATTAGCTTCAATTACTCCATCAAACAAGGCTTTTATTATTTCTCTATATTCTTTCTCTTGATGAGTTTGTATTTGAAGAAGCACTTCATTTGGATTGGTAGTTTGTACTGTTAAGATGTAATTTACAGGTGTTGTTGCATGTTCTTGAACTGTAACAGTAAAATTCCTACCTTCTACAGACTTTACGAACCTATATGCTTTTGCATTTATAGTAATCCAATCAATCTTATGTTCCTTTGTTCTGGATATAAATCCTTCAATTTGTTTCTTTATTTTTTCCTGCATGACTTAATTTATTAAAGAGTCTTGTAATGTTCCTTTTAGTAATTCAATATTTCCTGATAATTCAATTAATTGAGGACTAATTTGTAAGTGTAGAAAGTCATCTGGTACATTTTCATCAGAAGGTGTAATTGCCTTGTTGAAAAGACTAATCGTTTCTTTTATTGCACTTAAATTAGTTTCTATAGCGTTAAGAACTACCTTTTCAGTATTTGCCATATCTCCCGAGTATAAACCTGTTATATGATTCAATTTTCTTGTTAAAATTTGATATCTGTTTGTCGCATCTTTAAAATTGATTTGGTCTATAACTTGACATTCATTTAGTAGCTCGGTTAATACAACGATTATATCTTGCTTTCTTACAGTTTTAGCTGCTGTTAGAGCTGCACTTTTGGCCTCTTTAGCTTCCTTAAAGGATTTTATCGAAAAATACAAACTTAATGCTCCTATAATAATTCCTATAGGAGCAATTATGGCGTTAGTCCAAAATTCTCCAGTTTCATAAAACATAATCTTTATGTCATTTGAGTTTATAATATTTGTTGTGTCTTGATCCATGGAATCATTTTTTCGCTTTCATTACCGACAACTCCCCTATAACCCCACCAATCCTATCTCCGAGTTACCTATTTTACCTACTTCTATTCCGGTTATCACACCTATATCGCCCAATAAGCCGAATTTAAGGGCTGAAATGCACTTTTCAGTTGACCAATATAGTATGCTTCTCAAGTGCCATAATGTAGACCAAGCCAATAGTGAGTGAAAAGAAGAAGAGGAGAAGAAGGACGTGTTTGGGAGCATAATTGATGTTCTATAGTTCTTGTGACAAGATAATAATTGTTCGCGGAAAGTTTGTACCATTTCCGATAATTTAGCGAGAGGTGACATCTAAAATCGGGAGTCTTGGTTCATGTTGTCGGCGGGGACGCGCAAGAACGGAGGAGTTCTAAGAATCAGGAGTTGTTTTTTAAACCTGAAGTGGTTTATTAAATTGAATAAAACGATTGGAACAGGTACAAGCAAAAACTACCCCAGCACCCGTTGAATATAAAAATTCAACAGCGCCACTACTTCATCAAAATTGTCTTCCGTCACATGCACGTCGGTCAACTTCGGCAAATGTTCGGCAAAGTAGATTTGGTTATTGGCCATTTCGAATAAATTGCTAGCAAAGGAATGCGGATAGGGAAAGTCCGTATCAATTTCAAGAATGACATCGGCTACCCGTTGAATAAGCCGCTTATAACTTTGAAAAAAGCCGTCCTTATTTTCCTCGTCGACGTTTTTGGTGTGATAGGCTTTGGAGGATTCGGCTATGATGATGCGGTGTAAGACTTTTTCATTGACAAATTCAACGCGTGGATTTTCTTTTGTGGCGTCGACGAAGTTTTCGATTATAATTTTCAGCTTTCGGCGGGGCGAATCGATATTCTTCGTATTGTATTCAATTAAGTAGCCAACCCAGTTCCAATACCATACGACTAAGTACAGCAATAGCAAGTGCTTATTCTCAAAGTATCGGTACAGCGAGGTTTCGTTAGAACCCATCCGTTGCGCCAATTTACGGAAGGTAAAGGACTCAAATCCAATCTCATCGATCAGCAAAATGCTATGTGTAATGATACTGCGACCAAGCTTTGTCTGCAGCGGGTCGCGCAAGGAAAGCCCTTCAGGTATTGATATGTCGCTCATAATCAACATACAGCACAAAGATAAGGAATAACTACTGGTTTATGTAGAAGACCAACAATCATAAGTTAATGTTATGTTAACATAAAAATAAGTAAAACTAATATCTAGAAAAGTATCCTTAGCTTTGCGCCTATTAAAACTGATGGATTATGAAACAATACATGACTAATCTTAAAAACGACATCCCTGCATCGATTGTCGTCTTTCTCGTTGCCGTACCCTTATGTCTGGGCATTGCGCTCGCCTCCGGAGCACCACTCTTCTCCGGCATCATTGCCGGAATCGTCGGCGGAATTATAGTCGGCGCCCTGAGTGGTTCACAACTCGGCGTTAGCGGACCTGCTGCCGGACTTGCCGTTATCGTTTTAACGGCGATTCAAGATCTCGGTGCATTTGAGATCTTCTTACTAGCCGTCGTCATTGCCGGTATTTTTCAATTCGTTCTCGGCGTATTAAAAGCAGGAATTATCGGTTATTACTTTCCATCCTCTGTGATCAAGGGCATGTTGGCCGGGATTGGTGTCATCATATTCTTAAAACAAATTCCGCATGCGCTCGGGTATGACAAGGATTATGAAGGAAACCTTGCATTCACTCAAGCGGATGGACACAATACCTTTTCTCAATTTTATTATATGCTCGAAGGAATTTCTCCAGGTGCTATAATTATAGCTGCCCTTTCAATCGGAATATTAATTCTTTGGGAGCAAAAATTCATGAAGCGAATAGCATTATTCCGAATTGTGCAAGGACCCTTAGTCGTTGTGGCAGGAGGTATTTTATTATATATGGTATTTCAAGGCACGTCCTTTGCGTTAAAAGCCGACCAGATTGTTTCCATTCCCGTGGCTGATGGTTTTGCCGGATTTATTGATTTATTTACGTTTCCTGATTTTTCGCAATGGAATAATCCAAAGGTTTATACCGTGGCCATCACCTTGGCTGTAGTCGCCTCATTGGAAACGTTGCTTTGTCTCGAGGCGACCGACAAACTGGACCCTTTGAAGCGTGTCAGTCCCGCAAATAAAGAATTACGCGCGCAAGGTATCGGCAACCTTGTCTCCGGACTCGTAGGCGGATTACCTGTAACACAGGTTATTGTTCGCAGTTCGACAAATATTTTATCCGGTGGAAAAACTAAAGTTTCTGCTATTTTACATGGTTTCATTCTACTCGGAAGCGCAATGGCTATTCCGGTTGTGTTAAATATGATTCCGCTTGCTTGTTTGGCCGCTATATTATTCCTGGTTGGCTATAAATTAGCTAAGCCAAGTCTATTCAAAGAAATGTATGCCAAAGGTATGTCTTCGTTTATACCTTTCATAGTAACAATTGTCGGCATTGTCATGACGGATTTATTAGTTGGAATTGGTATCGGAATGGCGGTCGCCATATTTTATATCCTATACGACAACTATAAAAAACCGTTTTTATTCGAGTCGGGCAAACACCTGGGTGCAAACAATGAAGTTGTGATCGAATTAACCGAAGATGTAACATTTCTGAATAAAGCGAATATTCAACGTGCACTGAATGTTATTCCAAACGATAGCAAAGTCGTCATCGATGCATCGAAATCAATTAATATTCATGTCGACGTCATTGAAATTATCGAGGAATTTGAAATCAACGCCAAAGAACGAAACATTGAAGTACAAGTAATCGAACGAAATCAAAAACGAACGCCTCCTTCGATTGTGAAAAACTTCGAAAAAACAATTAAAAAAATTAACCTGGAGCCAGCTTTGGCCAATTAAAAAAGATGATCATGTTAGAAACATTAGAAAACTATACACAAACCAAAACATCTCAGACGGCATTAACAAGCCAGGATGCCAAACAACTGTTACAAGATGGCAATCAGCGCTTTGTGTCCAAGTCAACGATCAATAGAAATTTTGATAAGCAAATCGAAGCGACCAGTACCGGGCAGTATCCGTTCGCAGCTATAGTGAGTTGTATTGATTCCCGGATACCTACCGAAATCGTTTTTGATCAAGGCATCGGCGACATTTTCAATGCACGTGTTGCGGGCAACTTTGTCAACGACGACATTCTAGGCAGCCTGGAGTTCGCGTGTAAACTGGCCGGGTCTAAGCTTATTGTCATCATGGGGCACACTTCTTGCGGTGCCGTAAAAGGGGCTTGCGATCATGCTAAACTGGGTAACCTCACGGGTATGTTAGAAAATATCAACCCGGCACTTGGTAAGGTGGAAACGTCCCCGGATGAAGATCGAAGCTCAGCCAATACACCCTTTGTCAACAAAGTAGCCGTGCAAAATGTATACCTTAACATCGAAAAACTAAAAAACGACAGTCCTGTACTACGTGAAATGGTCGATGCCGGCGAAATTGAAGTCGTCGGTGCTATGTACGACGTAGCGACGGGCAAGGTCGACTTCTTGTAATGAAATATTTATTCACGATCGTAACACTCAGCTTCTTGCCCATGATTATGTATGGGCAAGACAGCAACTTAGGAAACTGGTTTTTATTATTTGGAAATAAACAACTGTCGGACAAGGTCAATTGGCATCATGAAGTGCAGTATAGAAACTACAACTTTGCCGGAGACCTCGAACAATTATTGCTGCGTACCGGCATAGGTGTTAATATCGCCCCTAAGACCAATTTACTCGGGGGCTATGGTTTTATTCGCAGCGAAAACTATATAAATGCCGATGACAAAATAGTTATAAATGAACACCGTATTTTCCAACAACTCATTACTCGCCAGCAATTAAATAAAGTTGGACTGCAACATCGATACCGTTTTGAACAGCGGTTTGTGGAAGATGACTTTAGGTTACGTTTTCGCTATTTTCTAGGATTTTCCCTTCCACTATCATCCGATGAGCGCGTTAACCAGTTTTACCTTTCCGCCTACAATGAAATTTTTATAAATACGGAGAATACGATTTTTGATCGAAACCGATTGTACGGCGGATTGGGTTTAAAAGTTTCCGATAATTTACGATTCGAAGTGGGATATATGAATCAATTCTTTTCGGTAGGTGGACGAGATCAATTAAATCTTGTTACGTTTTTTAATTGGTAATGTGGTAATGCCTGCCCGCCAGAGGAGGCTGAAAATTGGTGTAGATATTCGCGTGGCTTATTTATAAATTATAACAAATCTCAACCCAGGAGGTTTCATAAAAGACTTCCGCATTTATTCGAACTACCAATATGTAGTTTCACTTGCTCGAATAGATAAACGCAACCCGCAGGATTTTACGTTCGACTTAAAAATATGTTGAATTTGGCGACACGTACTCGTCTTCTCATCGTTCAAATTTTGCATGCCACGCAGTAGTGAAAGAAATTTCCTAACTTCATCTAATCACATTATACGATTCGACTATGAAAACATACCGAAACTTCCTCATCCTTATTTTGTTCACGCTAACCATTTTATGTCCAAACGCAGAAGCTTACTTTTTTACACCTGATACGTGCTTTGACGCCATCAACATTGATAGTTTTTTGGATTGCCCGGAGGTAGATAATACGATTTATGTTGATACCGATTCGATTGTGCAGGAGCCGTTTGACTGGTCTTTAATTCCACAAAATGATCTCAGCTGTATGGATACGTCTAATGGCATTTGGCTTTACTTTACTGCTTTAAACAATAATATCGTTATAAGAGACGTGTTACAAAACGGTGCTTGGGCAGCACTATACCCAATTGACAACTGTACCGTTTTGCCTCGGAGGTTCTGCCATCCATTGCCAATATTTGACATTGACGACCAAGTTGGACATAATCAACTTAACCCTGGGTCACCTTATTTATTATATGTTTTTCACCAGGATTCCTTAGAAACATCTATTGAAATTTGTGTTGATAATAATCGGCAATGTGATGTTCCTATTCTTTTTTCTCCTTCTTATTGTCAGACTGTGCCCATTTGTGGATTATCAAGTTTGGACAATTATTGTTTTCAAATGGCCACAAACGAAAACGACGAGGGATGGCCTGGGTGTTCTACTTTCTTACATGATCCGAATTGGTTTTCTTTTGTGGCAGGCACTTCAAATGCAACATTAGGAATACGCGCTTCAAACTGTTTAACAGGTGCTGGAATACAATTTGAAGTCTACAGCCTTCCTTTTGTAGATTCATTTGGCATGAATCAGTCATTTTGTCCAGCAGCTGAACTGGACACGCCACTTCTTGGATGTATCTATTCGGAGTTTCCACTTTCCGCCGACATGGACGTTTTTATTCAAGTTCCGACACAAGTCGGACATACCTATGGCATTGTAGTCGATGGTTGGGCAGGTGATTTATGTGATGTTCATATCGAAGTTTTTTCTGGAGGTGGTTTTATTGACGTGAGTGGATTAACTCCTCCTCCTCCCTTGTTTACCGATTCGGTTTTTCCTTTCATCTCAGACACGGTATGTGTTGGGAGTGAAGACATACAATTTTTTGCTCAAGAATTACTCGGTATAGACATCTATAATTGGACTATTAATGGACAAGACGTGGTAGCTGGTCAAAATGCTTCATCTGTCTTATTGGACTTTTTAAATCCGGGTAACTATGAAATTTGCATTCAGGTAGATAATTATTGCACACACTCGGAATTATCTTGCATTGAAGTTGTTGCGGTTTCTTTAGATACACTTGTGATCGACACGACAGTTACCGCTGGTTCAGTTATTGCAGATAATGTCATTTATCAAGACACAATTATTGTCTTACCAAGAGATCCTTTGGTGACCTGTCAAGGATTTATTCAGCTCAATGTGGACATTATATCTTCTGTATCCAATATTCCTCAATCAAATGTTCACCTATACCCAACCCTAACATCGGACGTAGTTTTAATTACTGCCAATGAAAAAATAAAAAATATTACAATTATTGGTTTAAATGGTGGTGTTTATAAAACAATCGCTATTAACCATAATAAAACAGAATTGTCATTTGTGGCCCTACCAGATGGAATTTATGCCTTACAGGTAGAAATGATGACGTCAACCGCAATACGTAAGGTTATAAAAGTTTCGCAGTAGAGTAGTACGAAAATTTTATTTCTAATATCGATGTAGTTTCTAAAAATTCCGGGTAGCATAATTTTATAAGCATAGTATGTTGCAGTTTAATAATAAAACCTGATCTCTACTGCTAATACTACCGACTAAATTCTAGAATCAAATCCAAGCTTGTCGAGGCTAGTCCACCCCCTGTGATCACAGAAGTAGAAGCGGAACTTGAAAGTGTTAATTTTGAATCGCTTAACTCTTCAATGAGATATTCCTGATCCTGCCCCTGGTTAGACATAGTGATTGTATTGCCAGAACGAGACCATTCACCAGTCGCACTAAAGAATCCTTGGGTTGCAGGGACCTCTTGCACTATAGTTTGACCAAGCGTCGTTGTTGTCAGTCGTATGTCATACGAGCCAGCTCCCGTGACCGTGTTGGGGTCTTCAGCAAAAGTCATTAAAAAATCAATATTTATTGCTTCACCCGTATAATCTGAAGTGACAGTTCCGTATTGATTAGTGGTTGTACTTACACCCTCGTATGTATAGGCATCCATACGCCAATCGCCAAGTAGTTGATTTGTGGCAGTATTATTGTCATCATCGGAGCTACAAGAAACAATGGAAATGGATAATAAACAAATGAGAGCACATTGACTTAGAAGTTTCATAGTTGTGTTTTTTAATTATATCCAAAAACAACAAAAAGTGTGCCAAACGCTAAACCAGGATTTTTTTAATGTACAAAAAACCTCTATTCCATCGTTGCACACAAAGCCAACGACAGCGTCTTTTTATCTATTTCCGGATCGCGATAATAGTGATCTAAGCCAAGCTCTGAAATAACAATTCCCTGATCAGTAATTTCATCAGCTATGGGTGTAAGTCCGTCATTCGGACCGAGATGGCGCATGGAGCAATATCGTGATTTAATATCCTTACTGATTTGCGTGGAAAGAGGAATACCTACAAAATGAATTATTTTTAAATGAGAAGGAAATTTTAAATCAGTATAAGTTTTTGTTCTGCGCACATAACTCATGTCATGAACAAGGTCGAATTTTAAACCACGCTTCCATAATAAAATTCGGGTTAAAAAGGATTTCGGAAATTTTAAACTTTGATCAGCAATTGGACTTCCGCGAAGAATTCCACCTACACTGACCCAGGCCTGAATGGATGATGCAATATCGGCATCCAGATATTTTCCGAGTGCCAAAGATGTTTCCAGTCCACCTTTACTGGCGCTAACAAGTACAATTTTATCATGCGCGCTACTCAGCTGCTTTAACCGATTGACAATCAACTGCGCATTGTCTTCGACTAAGCCCCATTCTTCGGTTTCGATCAACTCATTATCAACACCAATGCTATTTAAGAGCTTTATTTGTTGGGCAAAGTTTGCACCGGTCGTTGTATCTTCTTTGTAGGCGAGCCCGGGAATAAATAAAACGTAATATTTTTTTAACCTTGATAAATCTAATGATTGACCTTCCGCCTGATATCGATTGAAGGTTTGATAATGGCTTTGGTATTTACCGTTATGTTGGTCGCGAAATATGCGATTCATAAAATAAAGTGACGCCACATCTCTCGAATATTGCGAACTTATTTTGGCAAGTGTAGCTGTATTGAGTAGTTGCTTGTCAAATTCGGCCAATTTGCCCAGTACGGTTTCATCATCTTGTACGAATAATGCAGCTAATTCATGATCGAGCGGAATAGACATGTGTTGCCCACAAAAATCACCTGTTGCTTCATGTATTTTTTTTAAACGAAAAAATCGCCGAATATTCATAGGTTTTTGTTAGTGCGCGACAATGATAGGAAAATTATCTATTAAATGGATCGGAAGTGGTTGGCCAAAGCCTCCTACTGTTCTTTCGTGCGCACTCCGGTAAAAAAACCGTCGGCATATGTAGAGACGGCGATGATTTCTCCCTCTTTTTCATGAAAAAGAAAGCGATCATACGGATATGCTTGCCAGGAAAAAACGAATGGCTCTATTTGAAATAAAGCCGCGCCGGGCGTTTCGGTATTTGGATTATCATAAAATAATTGACCGTTGGATTGGGTGATTATACGTGTATTTGGAGTGGCATTGCCCCATCTATCCATACTGACGTATGTACCCACAAACTTTTCAATATGGGCAACGGGGTGTTTCACCAATGCAGGGGGAGATTCGTTTAATACAATAGGCATGATGCGATGACGAAGCATCCATACTTCTTCCGGTGAGTAATTTGTATTTATAACGGCCGCAAAAGTGAATCCGGTTTTTGGATAATGCGCCAGCATCGCCCAGCCCGTTCCCTTATATCCACCCGAGTGTCCAAATACGTAATGTGAATTAAAAAGACCAAATTTTACACCTAAGCCGTAATCAATTGAAAGTGCATCTAAGTGCGTCGGGGATATTATTTTGTCTAACGATGATTTAGAAAGAAAAGAACCGTTTGTCGTGGCTTGCATTAGTTTGAGTAAATCAATGAGGGAAGAAGACAGTCCGCCATCGCCTTTCATGCCTTTAGTCATCATGTGGAAGCTCGTGTCTGGTGTCTCTTCCGAGACTTCATAGCCCATTGTGGCTTTTGATGAGTGCCAATTTTGAGGCCACATACCAATAGACGGAAGGCTTAACGGACGGCTAATTATTTTTTGAATAATATTATGGAAAGTATCATTTTCAATTACTTCTATAATTCGAGATAGGATGGCATAACCTGCATTGGAGTATGAATAATGACTACCGGGCTGGAAGAATAAAGGTTTGTCGAGAAAAGTATAGAGTTCGGCATCCGTAAAGACGCGATGATGATGAATGTAAAGGCTGTCAAACCAGTCTTCATGGTCGATTAAACCTGATTGATGTCGGAGTAAATGTTCAATCGTGATTTTATCCATAAAAGGCCGATTAGGGAAGTTCGGTAAATAATCGACGACTTTATCATCCAGTGAACATTTTCCGTCTTCCACCAACTTCATAGTAATTAATGCCGTAATAAATTTGGAGACCGAGGCAATCGGAAATATGGTTTCAGGAGTTATGGGGCTTTTTGTAGAAAGATTAGCAAGTCCATATCCCTTTGTAAAAAGTATACTATCGTTTTGTGCCAGGCCAAGAGCTAAACCTACCGTATTTCCCTTCGCTATAAAATGTTCACAAATCGAGTCTATGGCATGTAATTGGTGCTTGGTTAAAATCGGGTCAGAATCCGTATTTGATTCGCCTTGCTTGCATGCAACAATTGTGAACAGAAGGCATGCGGCAAACCACACGTTTTTATACATTTTTTTGGAGTTGAAATGCATCATTTGTGCAAATTATAAATGTACGAAATGATCAACAGAGTGCATAACGTAGCGGCGAACTGTAGCTTGAAATAAGACTATGTTATAGGCAGTAAATTATATACTGAATAAATCAATGGGCCTACTTTCCAACCTCGAAGACATATTCCGTGCTCGTGAAAACAATGATTACTCAACCTTTGGGGTTTTGACCCAATCTGATGGTAGAAACCCTGCGGGTTGTATACTTGAAAAACCCCCGAGGGTTGAAGACAAGAAAATTATTTAACAGATGTTTTTGGATCAATCTACTTGAGGGAGGTTTAATCATGTGTTCAATTGCCCGTAATAATATTTAATATCCTCATGAACCTCTTTTTTCATACGCTTTTCATGGCGATCCATTGAATCAATTTCATCGAGCAGTTCTTCCAGCAGTTCCCGACTGTCCTCAATATTATTCGTCTTTTTCAAAAAGTCCGCAAATTCAAGACGGTGCCGATAATTTCCATAGCGTACATCCATCGCCTTAAATTCCGACTCGGCTTCTTCTATAAGATCTTGTTGATATAAGGACCAGGCATAGTCGACACGCGCCAATGATGAAGCAAACGTTTTATTGCCTTCCAGTTGATCACCATAGTGAATGGTCGCTGCGTGATCGCCCAAAGCGTGGCTTACTTGCAGCAATTTTAATAATAGCTTCGGATCGTTTTTGTAAATACCCTTCAAACAGGACGCGTATAGCTCAAGCGCTCTATCATAGTTTTTGTATTTCGCATGTTCATCCGCAAGGGCCATTCGATTACGTACCGTATCGGATACCGCTAATTCTTTTTCCAACTTTTCTAATGTGTAATTGGTGACAAAAGTTGATTTTACGCCTTCGGCCACATCATCAATCGCATCGCGCGAGTAAAAATGCTTATATAAGTAGAAAATACTTCCTATAAACGGAAACAGAATAATGATCCAGTACCACTTTTGCTCTTGCTTGTTCGAATAGGCATGATAGAGGCAGAAGAATTGGAGCAGAACGACGATAGGGTAAAAGCGAATCATAAATGCTTAAAGATGCGTGTTGATGGACTAAGGTAGGAAATTCAGGTTGATTTGTCTTGAACGTTCTTGGCAGTAGTACATCGTCATTTCCGTAACACCAAGGTGGACATACAACGCATATCATTCACATTCACGGTTTTCAGTGGTTCGATAAATTTGAGCGCATGACGTTCAATCAAGGATTGCAGTAATTTTCGATTCAATAAAAACCGATGACTCCCATCCGGTAAATGAAAGACGCCTTGTTTTCCGGAATCTAATATAGGCTCGATTCCAATATCGGACGTCATGCGAACAAATAATATTCCATCTGAACGTAAAACGCGTATCAACTCATCAAACATTTGGTTGAAATGAAGAACATTTTTCGCAAAATGCAAAACCGCATTACAAATTACAGCATCAAACGAGCAGTTATTAAATGGTATGTTCTCTATGGTACCGATAGTAAAACGGTCAGGATGAACCGGGAGCCCTTTAACGCGCTCACGCATTTGCATGACTATTCTTTTGCTCGCGTCGATGCCATAAACATCAAAATTGTTTTTAATAAACCAAAGTGCATTTCGCCCACTTCCAAAACCTGCATCTAATATTGTTGAGCCTGGTATAAAGCGCCCTTTTAATACCTGGTCCAACAGCGACATGTCCATGCCGTGTAATTCTTTATTTAAAATATCTCTGTGCATGGAGGTAAGATTACAATCTATTGACGTACTCTACGATAATGTCGCTGAATCAATTGATCGGCAAATACTTTTGTGCCGATATGTTCAAAGGCCAACCGCTGGCGTAAATCACCAAATAATGGAATGCCACCGCCTAGAATGATTGGTATTGTCGTTAAAATTAGCTCATCAATTAAATCTTCACTCAAAAAACTTTGTATGGTTACTCCTCCGTCAATATACAATCGCAAAAAACCACGATTGTGGATCATATGTAACACCTCTGTCAACTCGCCTGAAACCGGAAAGGCTTTTTCGCGATGACTTTTTGGTATGACAGATAATGAATTGCTCAATACAAAGACGGGTTTCGTATAAGGCCAATCGACATCAAAGCCGAGAACTGTTTCAAAACTATTTCTACCCATAACTAAGGCATCAATATTTTCCATGAAAGCGTAATAGCCCATGTCCTCACCTTCTGGAATTGAAACCATATCCAACCAATCGATTCCGCCATCTTTGTCGGCAATATATCCATCGATGCTTGTGGCAATGTAAACACTATTTTTAGGTGGCATATTGCGAAATTAAGTTTAAACAATTTTATACAGCCCGACCTGGTTTTCTATTCCTTTTAACATCACTTTTCCCAGGTTTTCAACTGTTGGTGTGCGTGATAATTTATTAAAGGTAAATTCTGAAATGAGAAACTGGCTACCATATTGCTTGTTTAATTGTTCAATGCGGGCAGCGATGATGACGTGCTTTCCTGTTAACGAATAAAACCGTCTGGATATGTTACCCAAATTGCCGGCTATGACAGTACCTGAATTGACACCGATGCCCACGCGGATCTTTGGAATAATGTTTTCATTACCCAAAGATTCGATTTTAGCAATCATTTGTTGTCCAGCTTCAACCGCAAGTTGAGCGTGGTCGAGGTTAACTATAGGTGCACCAAAAACAGCCATGATACCATCACCCAGTATTTGCAACACTACGCCCTTTTTCGATTTAACAATGTCGATTAATTCGCTAAAGACAGCATTTTGAAATTGCGCAACCTCACTCGGAACGTGCGTGTCAGCAAATCGGGTGAAGTCCCTAATGTCAACAAACATGACACTAACATCGTATTGTTTACTGTCAAAATTAATATCGCTGTGAATTAATTCTTGTGCAATTTCTTGTGATACTTGTTGTCCGAAAAGAGACTCAACCTTTGCTAGCATCGACGCCGTCTTTTTCTGAGCAGCTTTAAGCTTGGTCTCTGCCTTTTTAGCTGTTTTGGAGTAATAGCTAATTAACAATGAAATAATAGTGATGGTTACTAAGGCACTCGTGAGTCGATTTGGACGAAGTATGGAAATATCTTTGGGATATACGCCGGTCTCAAAATTAAAATACATGTAGACATAACTACCCAAGACAACAGCCAACAATCCGATTTGGATGGATGTTCGCCAGGACGGATTAAAAAAACATAAACCGGCTAAATAGAGAAGCCAATAATGGGCTCCAAAATCCCAGCCCAAAAAATATGTACTCAACACTTGGTGAGCAAGTAATTCGATAAATGCAAGTGTAAATGCGAGATTATGTTTACCTCGACGATTCAGAATAAAGGCTATGATGAATGTAGGTATGCTGTAAAAAATGTTTACATAAACCATTTCCGGAACACCGAGATTCGAAAAGCCACGCAAAGCTGAAATATGACCGACAAAGCCAACGAGATAGGCCCATTGTGTGATCATATAAAAGCGATGGTTACCTTCATCAACATATTCCGACTTAAACAACTTCATAGCTCAATTTAGACAGAATAACTTTCCGCTTAGTCAATATATGGTGCAGGTCATGTACGAAGATCATCAGCCTAAGATAAGGTATCGAGTATATATCGTATGCTGAAAATACATCTCATTATTTTGTGACTAGCCCTACTTTTTTATAAAAATCATTTAACTTTTCCTTTTCATCCGGTAATTCTATGTATTAAATATAGGGTATAGAATGCTATCTTTTTTATGGTAAGTTTTTCATTATGTTTTGTACGGCCA
The DNA here is from genome assembly GCA_028279185.1 of Saprospiraceae bacterium. Classification (GTDB taxonomy): domain Bacteria; phylum Bacteroidota; class Bacteroidia; order Chitinophagales; family Saprospiraceae; genus JANQSS01. The sequence continues at coordinate 67,236 of JANQSS010000081.1, forward strand.
AAAACATCAGTTGGCAATCGTCTTCCATTCCTGGAGCGTTTATGAAATTTTTGTAATTAATCTCCTAGGCGATATAACGATGACGGCATTTTATTTTAACTGGACACAACCCGAAAAATTTTCATATTGTGCATGTGAATAGGTGTACTTATGCAGGAAGCAAATGTACAGTGATAGTGTAGTACACCGTTGAATAAGTGTTCAAATAAAATAATTAAATGTATTTATTTTAAAGACATGAGAGTATGAATTGAAATCAAATACTTGCAAGTCTATGTCGATTCTTTGAATAGGCTAAAAAGTGTGAGTTAAAAAAGGGCTACCAAAATAGACAGCCCTTTTAGTCATGTCGCATACCTGAAATATTATTTAATCATCTTCGATGCCATTTATTTGTGAACCACCACAGCCGTCAATAAAGGCATTGAATTCAGCACCAAGAACGACTTCAAAGTTGGGATTTAAATTAATATCCGTTCCCGAATCATAATCCACTATAGTGAGCGGACCCGAAATTACTTGCGTTGAACTTATCGTTCCGGCTGCCTCAAAATCGGCAGAAACCGTTTGATTTCCGGTCAATGCATTAGCACCATCCAAGTTGGTGGGACAATCCACGGTTGTGTATTCAATAGAAAACAAGAATGAAGCATTGGTCCATTGATTATCCCATTCGATGTAAATCGGCGTACCTGCTGTCACCGTGATATCTTCGACAAGTGACGCATATTCCAAATTTGTAGAGTGAGCAAGCAAGCAGTCATCGTCACTGGCATCAATTTGGGTCAACGAACCACAGCTACCGCTATATACCCACATACGTGTGTCAACACCATTGAGACATGAGCCAATCTTGATAACACCACTCAATGGAGGTGTAAACCGAAACCAATTGGCATGAGTAGCATTATTGGAGCAATTGTTACAGCCACCACCAAAACTCGGCCCCGGAGCAGTATATGTTCCAGGCATATTAAGTTCAATGGCATTGGCACATGTCATTCCGTCGTTGGCATTACTTACTATTCCTTTCCACAGGCCACGTCCATAGGTAGCAACATACATTCGGTTTCCTCGAATCTCTAATTCACGCACTTGAACGAATGGCATGTTTCCATTCAAATTGACCCACTGTCCGGCCGTATTGTTGTCTTTATGCCAAACTCCGAAGCGACCACCTAAGAATATGCCGTCGGTAGCATCACCCTGGTATATTCCGCAGTAGTAGGTGATATTGGGTAGGTTGGCCGTAATATTTGTCCAGGTTGCTCCACCATTACTTGACTCCATCACAGTGCCCGACTGCGTAATTAACACCTTGTTGGTATTGGTCGGGTGAACATCGATGTAATTGATAAAATTTCCATTCGGACTTACGTCGGTCCATGTACTTCCTCCATTCGTTGTTCGATATAAAAGCGTATCATAGGAAATGTAAATGACTTGATTATTAGACGGGGCAATTTCAATTTCATTCACCAATCGACCATTTTTAAAGTTGGTCAGGCTGTCCCAGCTATTTGCCCCATCCGTACTGATGTACAATTCAACTTTCCCTTGATACAAGGTATTCGAATTGGCCGGATCTTGTTCAGTTGGTGTTATCCAGTCTCCGTCTAACGGTGTTTGACTGGTAAAGAAGGCATTGATACCACCATCAGTTGATTTATATAAAGTGCCGAATTGCGTATTGCCATACATAACGTCTGCATTGTTCCAGTCAATGAATGTTTCCATGCCATCAGCTCCGAGATAGTCTCGCCATGTGCCATTAACCAATACACCTGCACCATTGTCCTGAGAACCTCCGGATACACGATCGACCACAGTAGCTGAAGCGCCGATTCTATAGAACTGGCGAACTCCAATTCCGGGAGTATAATCGGTAAAAGACGTGCCCGCATTTGTGCTGATGTACAATCCACCATCCGATCCAACGTATAGGCCATCGGATGTATAGTACATGAGGTCGATGTCTGCGTGGATGAAGGGAAGACCGCTGTTCACGAGCCAGTCGGCAATTTTCGTAAAGGTCAACCCGCCATTGGTCGATTGCCATAGTTCAACACCGGCAACATAGACACTGTTTCTGTTTGTAGGAGATACCACAATGTCCATATCACGCGGAGCCTGACCACCTGATCTGCTTTGATTGTACGTCAATATATTGTTGTTGCCGGAAGAGTTATCTGAACGTGTCGTCCAGGTAGTGCCGGAATTTGTGGAACGAAATGTACCGTAGTATCCGCCACCTGTTTCTTGAAGCGCATATACATAGTTGGCATCAGCTGCGGTTACCGCAAGCATGATGACGCCATCAGATATCCATGGCCCACCGGCAATATTGGTCCAGGTTGCTCCATTATTTGTTGACTTTGCTATAAACCCATCACCGGAGGCATAAACAGTATTCGAGTTGCCGGGCTTGAATTCGATGTCATATGCATCCGGCGTATCATGCACATTTACCCATGTGTCTCCGCCGTCTGTGGATCGAAAAATATCACCACCACCAAACCTTCGTGTAGCGAGAAGGACATTGGCATTTGACGGATCCATTACTATCGTATTCACATCGCCATTCGTCGGCCCGCCAACAACTGATGACCATGTAGCCCCAGCATCAGTTGACCGGAGAATCCGTTCTGAGGTTCCTACCCAGTAGTGATCCGGGTTTGCATGACTAATCTCCAATGCCCTGATGTCAATGTTGGTTGCATATTGATAAATCACTTCCCAAGTGGCGCCTTTATCAGTCGTACGCCATATGCCACCGGTTGGTGACCCGACGATGATGTGATTCACGTCATTAGGGTCGAGTCCGATGGCCGATAACCGGCCAAGAGCGGAAGACCACGTGTCTGTGTTGGTTTGCTGCTCAGGACCTAATTCGGTGAACGCAACTTCCAGGTTTCGCAATTTGGGATTTGTCGCCATAAAGTGTTCAAATGCTCGTCGTTGCTTCTGCTTGGAGTTAATAAAACCATTCTTATCCAATGAGCGCTGCATATCGTACTTCCATCGCATAAAGGGTTTGTAGCCCATTCCTTTATCACGACCCACAAGGTCGAAATAAGCCTCTGTTCGGGCGACGATCTCATCAAACGGAATGTTACCTTGATTAGCCAGTTCAAGATAGATTTGAGAAGAAGCTTGATAAGTTGCACAAGAAAGAAAAACATATAAGCTAATGCGAACGAAAAAAATTACCTTTTTCATTTAATTGGTTTTTGTTGGGTACGATTTTGACAAAGTCACAAACTAAAATGGAAAGAAACTCCATAGATATATTTCCTTCATTGAAGACCACGTCGCTATAAATATAATCATCTTTGATCTAATTCCCCACCTTTAGATATAGGCTTATTCGGAAATTATAGAAAGTGCTTTTTATGGATTATGAATGCGTAATTTGATTGTATGTACTCAAGGTGGAGTTACGTTATATCGATCAACCGTAAACATAGCCTGAAATATATGTGTCAAAGTAGTGCTAAACCTAAGACGCTATTTCGTCAGGATCGAACGACGTGTTAAGGCATAATATGGAAAGAGCAGTTTCTAAAATGGCCGATTAAATCGCACTATTTAAAAAGTTCTGAACCAACGTGATAAGGAAAAGTATTTTGACTTATTCTTATCTTGCTTCAATCTTTTATTGTCAAAATGTATGCCCCAAAAAATTAAAAGGTATTTTTTTATTTTAGCCATCCAGGTATTAAGCTCTGTTTCATTGTTAAGCCAGGTGGCAGATTTACGACCAATACAATTAAATCAGGGTCATGTGAATGATATTTTGCGAGACCGTGATGGATTTATATGGGTGGCTACTCAAAATGGATTATCCTATTTTGATGGTGGAATGTGGAAGACATATTTTCATGATCGAAAAGACCAATACAGTCTTTCAAATAATTATGTATGGGTGCTAAAAGAAGGTGCGGATGGCCATATTTGGATCGGTACTTTCGGTGGCGGGTTAAATAAATTTGATAAATCCAAGCAACAGTTTTCTACTTTTTTTCCACCAAAAGATGGAGGAAGCCACGAGATACGGGCAATACATGAAATATCATCGCAGCAACTACTTATTGGGACCGATAATGGCCTCTATATTTTTGACAAGCATAACGAAGTGTTCATTCACGATTCTGTGTTTCTCGCAAACCAGCAACATGCAGGAATAATACATTTTCAAAATATCATACCGTACACGACTACTGAATTTCTAATTGGATCTGAAAATGGCCCATATTATGTCAACATTGCATCCAAAGAGGTCAAACCAATAAAATTAGGCGGCAAAGTCAGGGAATCTATGTGTCGCATTCTTCCGATAAGTGAGGAATATTTGGTAAGCCATCTGGCAAAAGTATATCGATGTCGGTTGGACGATAAAGCCATGAAATTTGTCGTAAACAGTCAAAAGGAGGTCAGCAAAGGTGCTTCAATTTCAACGCTTAAAGCGGTTTCACGAGATGAAGTATTTATCGGTCATAGCCACGGGCTTCACCTGTATTATACACAAAACGACAGTCTTGGCGAGGTAAACTTATCGCAAAAGGATACGCGTCAACATGCGGATTCATACAAAGTCATCTATAGCATTGCAAAAATTGAGGAGGAGCTCTATTATGTAGGGACAGCCCATAATATAATACAGATGCGATTGGGAAAACCGTTGGCAAAACATCTGACGAATGAAGAACTGGGCGGCGGCACATTACTTGGCCTGGCTATCGATGAGGAAGAGAATATCTGGGCTTGCAGTCGAGATGGGTTGATACGAATTCAAGAACGAGCCACTGGGGGCTTTGCTATATCGAATTTTCGAACGAACGACTTCCCGGAGATAAAATCCAACTACTTATTAAACATAGCTTTTTTTGAAAATAATGGATTTATCGGAACACGTAAGGAAGGATTTGCTCATTTTTCAAAGCGGGGGGAGAATATTATATGGCACGAAATTCCTGCTTCGGTAAGTGCCTATACGGCCTCCTACAGCGTGAATTGTTTTGCACGGGATAAGGCAGGATATGTATGGATTGGAACGTCAGGCAACGGAGCTGTTAGGTGGCATATCGAAAAAAATCACGTGGAACATTATCCATTTTTAGCTACTGATTCGAGTTCATTGAGCCATCCCTACGTCTTTGCCCTGCATAATTATGATGATAAAAATATGTTGGTGGGCACAGCTGCAGGTCTCAATGTAGTAGACCATTCAACCGGTGCTGTACGGCAAATACTATCCCATGCCAATCGAGCGAATTCCTTGAGTGGCGATTTTATTCTTGATATTCACGAAGACAAAAATAGTCGGCTTTGGGTAGCTACAACTACAGGTCTTAACCGAATGCATGAGGATTTCACCTTTACCTCTTGGATGCGATCCGATGGACTTCCTAATGACTTGGTGTATGGAATAGAAAGTGATAATAAGAATCTGTATTTGACTACGAATGATGGCTTAGTCAAGGTCCACGTTGAACGTGACGATTCTATAACAATGAAGATATTCCGGACCAACGACGGTATGCTGAACGATCAATATGATCAATTTTCATTTTGCAAGAGGAGAGCGGGAGAATTTATTTTTGGCACTCCTGCTGGACTTTCATTTTTTTATCCTGAACGTATTTTTGAAAATACGATCAATGCCCGAGCCTCGATCACTGCATTTCAATTGTTCAATCAAGATGCTACGATGTATTTTGATCGACATATTAACGAAATAGACAAAATTGAATTAAATCACGATGAAAATTTTATTGGATTTAATTTAAGTGCACAGAGTTTTTGGAAGCCAGAAGAAAATCAATTTAGATATAAAATGATTGGACTTAGCGATGCGTTTATTTCATTGGAGAATAGAAAATTCCTTTCTTTTAATGGACTTAAGCCAGGTGCATATACGCTTCAAATTCAAGCCGCAAATAGCGATGGCAAGTGGGCACAAAGTTTAAAAACACTGGACATAACAATTCGACCACCCTGGTATAATACATGGCTGGCCTGGGCAGCGTACTGCTTGTTAATTGCTTCTGTGTTGTACTATTTTTATCGACTAAAAATTGATAAAATACGCAGCGTTGAGCGAGCCAAGGAGCAAGAACGCACGAGAATACGTGAACGATCCGCCCGAGATTTTCATGACGAGGCAGGAGCTGTGATTACGAAACTTAGCCTATTGACGCAGTATTTAAAGCTTTCAAGCGATGGTCCGCAGGCACGGGAAAGCGTGCTAACACAGATGAGTGAAAATGTCCAACAACTGCGTAATGGTATGCGCGATTTTATTTGGGTTCTGGACCCTACGCACGACACATTGGGCGAGACAGTGAATAAAATAAGGTTAATAGGCAATACATTGTTTGAACATAGCGCTATTCGTTTTGAATGTAAAGAAAAGCTGGCTGAAGAAAAAATAACATTGAACGGAATTCAGCGTAGGCAGTTAGTATTGATTTGCCAGGAGGCTTTTATAAATTGTATTAAATACGCAAACGCGACTGCTTGTATATTGGAAATTAGACGGACAGATTCTGACTTATCTGTTACAATTTCGGACGATGGTCAAGGTTTTGAACATGAAGATGCAGACAGCGGTCATGGACTTACGAATATGAAAGTGCGCGCAGCGAAAATTAAAGGCGAATTCAAGATAACTTCTTCAAAGGGCAATGGGACGCACATTGTTATTCGCTTACCAATTAACCCAAATGGGTGATAGTTTCTTGGCTTAAAAGAAGTTAATTTTACAACAGCGTATGAGCATTAATATAGGCATGATAGAGGATGATGAAGACATCCGAAAATTGTTGGGATTTATTATTGACCAAAGTCCCGGCTACGCTTGTACACAACGTTTTGCATCCTGTGAAGATGGAATTAAGGAGATTCTTACGCACCCTCCGGATATATTACTGATGGATATCGATTTACCTGGAATAAATGGAGTGGAAGGGGTCCGTACCATTCGAAAGCATAATACTAGAATGGTAATATTAATGCTTACTATTCATGAGGACGATGACTCCGTCTTTGCAAGTCTTTGCGCTGGAGCTAATGGCTATTTATTAAAGGGAACACCGCCCGTCCGATTACTGGCTGCCCTCGAGGATGCGCATCAAGGAGGTGCACCGATGAGTGCGCAAATTGCGAACAAGGTCGTACGTTATTTTCATCAATCAAAGGGAAACGATTTAAGCGATCGAGAGATCGAAATATTGAGCGGTCTTTGTCGCGGCGAAAATTATTCGTCACTTGCGGATATTCTATTTATTAGTAAAAACACCGTCAAATCCCATATAAAAAATATATATAAAAAACTTCACGTGCATACACGTGCTGAAGCTGTTCTCAAAGCACGAGAATTGGGTATTAAGTAATATCAAATTCACCCAATTGGAGGATTGACTCATGCGTATCTCGTACATAATTTTGTGTTATTGAATTAATTGAAAACCGAGTAACATGAAATTGTTTTATTATGTAGTCCTTTTCTGTTTACTAACCACAGTAGTGTCCTGTGGCAATGATGACGATGGAGGCCCTGGAGTTGGATGCAATTCGATCGCTTTAAATGAACGATTTGCCGATGAGATCACGGCCGTCAGCAATGCGTCATCCGCTTATGCCATGGACCCTACCCCCGCTAACTGCCAATCCTTTAAAGATGCCTACAACGATTACATCAATGCATTGGATGCCTATGAAAACTGTGCCGTAACGCTGAACCAAAGAGCGGAATGGGAGCAAGCACTCGATGCAGCTCGTAGCTCACTTAATTCGATTGTTTGCTAATTCTTTAATAAAAACGTTATGAAAAATAGACTTATCCCTATTGGTATTGGTTTGTTGTTGTACGGATTCTGTATGGCTCAGCCGACGGTGGGCTCGGACGCGCTATTAGTGTTCGGAGAAATGGAAGAAGCCCAGTTTCTGGATTTAACAGCCAATAATTTTGACTCCGGAATGAAAGGCGAAAATGTAAATTGGAATGTTAATACAATCATGGAAGATCAAAACAATTGCCTCTATGATGGAAAAGAAGCCCATTCGTCGATTTATGCAGATAGTTTTCCGAACGCCACAATTTATTTTTCCTGTGTTATAACCTCTGATGATGGAGAATCTTCTACGACACACACATTTTATGAAATAGACGGTAATAAACAATATTTTCATGGGAGTGTTAGCGTGTCGATTGACGACCCGGATTTTGACAGCATATTCACGGTATACGATGACCCTATGTTGGTCATGGAATTTCCGCGCACCTTCGGCGATGAATTTGAAGATGATTTTTCAGCAAGAATAAGCAGTTATACCCCGGGACAGTTTATTGCATCGAGACAAGAAGGGCAGGTGTCCAGTAAAATTGATGCCTACGGTTCATTGACAACTAAAGCGGGTATTTTTAATAATGTAATTCGGGAAAAGCGTTCGGAAATTGCTGTGGTTTCCGTTGCCGGCCTTCCGTTTACGACGACACAAGAGTCACATCGCTATAATTTTTTGGGAGAAGACGAAAACTATGTACTGTTGAATATGGACAGCCTGGTGACAAAAGACGCAGGTGGTAACGAACTACTGACAACGTATAATGGATTTTATCGGACGCGGGGACCTAGTGCGGTGAAAAACACGCTTAGAAGTATTTCGGCATTTTCTATTTTTCCAAATCCTGCGAAAACCCAAGAACCGGTAGAATTGCGATTTACGTCTGAACGGGAACAAGTGCTTTATGTAGTGATTTACGACGTGGCTGGACACCGCACCGACTACCAGCAAAACTTCGAAGTACGTGTTGGTGAAAATATCATAAAAATGTCAACTACCGATATGCTATCCGGGCGATATATTGTCGAGTTGGCTGATGAAAAAGGGAGAGCACTGCGTATACCGATTATCTGCGTCGAATAGCTTTTGGGGAGATAGGTTAAAGGGATCGGCTTCGCTTCCATTTTCGAATTCGTGTGCGCGCATTTTTATAAGGTGATGATGTATTTAATTGAATCATTCGGCCCATCGTGTATTTTTCGTACCAGGGCTTGCCGTATAGAAATTCAGCAGGCGTGTCATTGATTACGCTTACTAATTTGCCGACTGTGTCGTCCAGGTGTTTCAACAACTGCTCATAGGCCAGGTGGTCGTAGTCTGTATAGAATTTTTGAGCAAGTTGACCCAGTTCATTCCATTTATATCCTGTTTCCGGGAAGTCGACATGCTCATTGTTGGATTTTTTAGCATGCCACTTTAGCACGAGTTCGCCCCAGCCGATAAGGTATGCCACCACATTAGATACCGTCATTGTCGTGTTTTTTGCATGGCCAGGTAATTCTTTTATGTTTGTCAAATCTGAGGGGATTGACCCTAAGTCTACTTTTAATTTTTCATACGTATCCGTGATGGCCAGAAGTAGTTCAGATTTATTCGTTGGTATAGGCATAACTCAAAAAAAGTAATGGTTCAAATTGATAAATTATAAAATCAATGGTTTAGTGTCAGCAAAGATATAATGTTAGCATTAAATACAGCGCAGATTAATCCACCTTAGGTCTTGGTAAGTCAAAATACTCGTTAATAGTCTGGTCGAGCCGATTTGATAACATGGCAAAGTTTTCTTCATTCGCATTTAAATTGACATATTTTCCAATGATGACACTTCGTCTGTAAATAAAAAATGTATTTTCAACTTCAGCACTGACTTTGTTCAGATGTACTTTTGACGATTCATCTGTGAATGATGGAACGAGCGTGAGGGCGACCTTTTCTAACGTTAACGCTCTTCCAATTGATTCCAGCTCCTTTTCTCTGACTTCCTGAGTAAATTCTTTTTCATTCCCATAAATAAAATATACTTTTAAATACCTCTCCCTCTTGATACTTTCTTTTTCGAAATACACGAGCCATTTTTTTATGTCATCCCAATTAGGGTTATTTCCGACAAAATATAATATCCCGTGATACCAACCATATTTACACATAGGACAGGTGCTGCTACCTTTGTCCGGACCCCATGCATGGTAAGGGGTGAAGGAAATTATGTCTTCACCTATATTTCTTCCGGAAATATTGTTGTTTTTTTCGGGAATCGGATAGTCAGGAATATTAAGACCTAAAATTATATTTCGCTCTCCGATCAGCAAGCCTCCCTTTTGAACGAATCGAATCACACCGCTGCCTCCACGGTTTTCTTTTTTTATTCTGCGCTCAGCCGTTAATAACCTGTCATCATCAAATACAAAATCATCGATAACGTAATGTTCATCTAAGTCAGGCTCTTTGATAGTCACGTGTATGTGGGCGGGTTCATCCCTGCTTGGATAGGAGCCGGGCCGAATTGTATTGATGGAGTATGTACCATCTTCAGCAGTCATTACCCAACCGCGTAGGTACCCATGCGTCAGTCCCATGCTATTAGGGGGCAAGCTTCGCTGCATATTGGGTTTATGTTTGTACTCACCTTGCGCGTTTGTATGGTAATAGTACATTACAATGTTGGACGCAGGTGTTCTTCCATCAGATTTATACACCGTTCCTGTAAGTAAAATGCGTTGTCCATTTTCTTTCCACCCCGCACTTGTATCTGAAGAGGCCAGGCGATCAGGAATACCATAGTAAAGGGGTGGAGTATTGTCGATCGCTTCTAGATCGGACTGACTATCATTTTGCTTTTGGCCATTGCAGCTTATTGAAAAATGGAATAAACAAAATATGAACAGGAATTTCTTCATTTTTCTCAGTTGTTTAACAAGGGGCTGACGCATTTTATGTCTGAAACACAATCGACAGTCAAGCTTTAATTTATGCCAGCCTTGTTACATTATTTCTCAATGGCTTTTATCGCTTATTTCAAGTGTCAAAGTTAAGCTGTTTTATTTGGCAGCATTCGTTGAAAACCTGTATATGGACGAAGTTGCATGACATCGAAAGCAATGAAGCCATCACGAACAAGCGGCAGTCCATTTAACAAAGCTTTTGCGCTGGTAATACTTTCACTCTCCAAAATCAGTACGGCATTCCTATCTTCTGTAAAATATATTTCGCGAAGTTCATCATTTAAGTAGAGTTCATAGACATGGCGCGCTTCCTCTGTTAGAAGTTGTGACAGAGAGCTCCAGTCTACATTCGGTATCCCTTTTTCAATTGCTAGAAATTTCATGTTGTCTTGTCCTTTATTCCTGATCAAGTCAGTGATTAGAACGGGATGGAAGGAGTGTTGTTCATTGCGAAATTCATTTAAATTGTACTCACCATTTCATCAATATATCTATTCTTCCTTCAAGACTGAAAAAATGAACGTTTAAGTGTTTCAAACTTGGATAATACGGATTAGCAGAAGCGTTATTCCAAGAAGTATACCAAGGCCGATAAAATAAGGTATGGCGGTATCTTTGCAATGCGACCGTAATTGACTTATAGATAATGTGCTGACGGTTACACATTTCATAACAAATAAGCCGATCAGATTTATCAGTCTAAATAAATTGACGATTAATTTTTCGAATATAACCTCAACAAAGAAGTAGGTTATTGTTTTGATGATGGCTTCTATCATAGGTTATTTAAATCGCCTAAAAAGTTTATCAACTTTGTTCGCTAATTCTTTGATAAATTTTTCGAACTGGGATTCAATGCGTTTTTGCTTTTGTATTGTCAATGCCCGCACTTTCTTCAATTCGGGGTCGGCAATCATCAAGGCTTCTATTTCACGCGCACGAACTTTGTTTACAGTTGACGTTTCTTTTATTGATTGCGTTCCATATTTCGCCGATTTACTATAGTATACATTTGCCTTTTCTTGATTGCCTCCTTGCGCATATAAATTGCCACGCATTAAATACAAAGGACCGAGCACACTTTTGTCTTCATGCTGTTTCAGACCGTCTTCTGTGATGTTATAATCTTTCTGAAATCGATAATTTTTTTCTAATGCGATCAAAGGGTCTTCAGAAGAGTAAGAATGTAAGAGAACGACAAAATTTGCAATGAATTCGGCATCCTCGCGTGCATCAAATTCTATCTCGTCAGGTGAAACCAGTACGATTGCCCGCTCATTTAAATAGTCAGGATGCGGAAGTTGTAAATCCACATTTGTGGCGTAGAAATTAAATATTTCTTTTTCTTCGTGCATAAATCCATTAATGAACAACCCGGATGTGTCACAACTTTCTTTGAAATAATTATTTGCGATGAAGTCATGATAGCGTTTTACGCTTCGACTTTGAACCGGCACTCCACTGACCGTATTGAGACTGTCTGTTAATTTGGCATCCAGAAGAGTTAGCAACGTATTGCTGAACGCATTGGATTCATCTCCCTCGAACTGAGCTACGATGGTGGCGATGCGCACATTCGTGCAGACCTGTCGTATACTTTTTTCTCTGCCGAATAGTAAATACATAATCATCGCAAGCGCAAATAACAAGGGCATCACATATTTTAGGTTGCTGTCCAATAGTTTGTAGTACAATTTTTTGATATAAGGCACCTTTGATCCAATACGGCTGTCAATGGTTGCAATCAATTGTAGCATGTCTTTTGAAAAATCGGGGTCTGGACGCACCTGCAAACCATTTATCTCAATAATTTTATGGATGCTTTCCGGAATTGCGTGACTTGTTGGCGGTTGTGCATTTTCGACATAGACCGGCAGCATCCACAGGTTTTCTCTGATGGATATTTCCAATTCCATTCGCAGATAGTCGCGATTGTCGTCCGTTCGTGCTAAAAGCGTTTTGGCCCATTGATCACCTATGATGGGTATGACTAAGTCTGCATCGGATAGTCGCTTAGTGGCATATTCCATGAAATCAACACCAGGTGGAACGCTATCCACGTCTTTGAATATTTTGGCATAGGGAAAGGCTTGCCTGAGGCGCTCAGTAATGCGTTCCGTTATACTTTGTGAATCTAATCTTCTATAGGAAATAAAAATTTTCATTCTGATAAGGCAGATTTAAAAATTTCAATTGTAAAGAGGAAGTTGGTCGAATAAATTGAAATAGTGTAAGGATGTATTTAGCTGATTCACAGTGTTGTCAATTATTAGTGATGAGAAAACAGAGAAGCATTGTAAAAACGATCATTAAAAACCAGGGTAAAAATTGCTCGATTTTTGAAAGATGTACATATTTATCGTTGTCCTTGTTGCTGTTAATGTCGTCCCACTCCTTTGTTAAAAAATCATACGGTAGTTTTTTTTCGAGATCACAGAGTATTTGAAATTTGACCGAATTTAGCTTTTTATAGGATACAATATTCAACCACCAAACGATTGAAATTACAATCCCTAAAATGCATGCCGCAATGACTAACACATTCCAGGATGATATAGCCTGTTGTTTTTCAAAGATAAATGAGATGGCGATGAAAATGGCCGATAATAGCGTGAGATAAAACTGATTGGTTTTACCCCTTCGGCTACTCACATTATCAGCCATTTGAACATGTAATTTGTAGATGTCGATGAGTTCATAGTTGTTTGGAGCCATAGGTTTCGATTGTCAACGGTTATTAGGTATACTAAAGATACAAGGAATGTTAGATTTGACAATACGATAAGTCAAAAAGTTCATTATTGTAATACAGTCGTGCAATTATCGCGAGGAAATAATCTTAATTAAGCTAAACAACAAGGTTGAACTATCATTGATGCGAGTTTGATAATCATAGATGTGATAGTGAATTTATTATGCTGGATCAATCGTTAAACTTACAGTGTCGATGGTATTTTTTGCATAAGGACCCATGTGGTGACAATCAATTTCACCTATGACCTTTCTACATCTTTTTTAAAAGTGACTTTTGATTTTTCTCTATTGAGGTGCGTAGAGGCTCTCCGTTATTTTCAATTTTTGAATTTGAATAATATTCGAATAGGTTCAACATTAGGATCCTCATGTTAATCATATATTCTGTTATTCAAACATTCTGGTTTGCCCCGGTTTCATATCCTTAATACGCTATTCTATGTATGCAAACCGTCTTTGCATAAACCTTATTAAGGTATAAAACACTGGAAACATTTAGAGTTTTGTCGATGCCAGTACTTATTCATTTTCCAAAGAATCAATTTTTGCTTTAATATCGACTATTTCTTCAGGAATCCAGTCGAAAGATGAATCCAGCTCATATGCTTTCTGTTTTAATGCTAAAGCCTCCTTATACTTTCCCAATTGCAACATTAAATCTGCCTTCGAATCATACGGATTTCCATTCTTAGGTTCACATCGAATAAAATTATCAAAGGCGTTTTCGGCTTTTGCTAGCTCATTATTGTTTATATACGCATATCCTAAAATATTATATCCTGAACCATAGTCCTTATCTAATTTTATAGCATTCTCACCGGCGCCAATTGCTAATTTTGGGTTTTTCCTAAAAAGTAAAAAACAAATAGTATGATACAGATATTTGTCCGAAGGACACATCTTGGTCAAATCGAACAGCTTTTCCTCAGTATTATCGTCAGGGGTTTTGAATCTATACTCCGAAGCTTCGACCATAATTTGTTCCTCTTTCGAAACCAAATGCATGTATTTTTTTGCAAGCTTATGATTGGATCTTTTTATGGAGTCATCCGGTGAATAGATGGAAATGAAATTATACATCCTTACAAACGTACTATCTAGTTCAATTGCCTTTTCGTAGTGTTCGGTTGGGTTGCCTTGTATCCCATTCTGTACTAAAAATCGTGCTTTTTCGAAATGATTTTTTGCTTCTTCCGAAGACGTTGTTATAGGGACAGTACCTAATTGAATTTCTTTTTTGTTCATATTGTCGTTATTACAGGATGCTATTAGTATGGTAAAAGCCAGTAGTATTGTTCTCATGATCAATCTTTTCCTTTGTTAATATTGAATATATCCACTCCAGTGATTAACTCTTCAACTTGCCTACCCACAGCAGCTTATCTTATGTTTTTTATTCACCTTCGCGAGCGTTTCACTCCCAATATACTACATCTATTCAATGCGGTTTGCTGGGTAATTCGAATAGGAGGATGACTTCGTGTTCACCGCTCACCCAGCATATCCACCACTCGCTCAATCGACCTCGTAAACATTGTTTAGCCACAATAAATTTGAAGCAAGATCGAAATTAAAATAACATGAGGCGTTACATTTTCACAGTTTGTTGGATGGCCATGGTTTCCATTGTAGGACTGATGCATTCCGCGTTAAAAGCACAACACATTCATGCTCATGACGATGGATACGTCTGCAATGCTGCTGAGCACATGCCCGAATTGAAAGCCGAAATAGCCATTACGCGTGCACGGTTGGTTAAGGAAGGAAAGCTTCCTGAGCACAAAAATCAACAACGGACTGTTCCACCTGTATTGCTGCATTGGCCGTTACGCCAATCACCAGGCTATAGCCAGTTTTCATACTATGTTTTGTCCAATTACGTCGACCAGGATGACGGGCCTGGAATTCAGGATTTCAATTGTGGCAATCGCACGTACAACGGTCACAAAGGGGTGGATATCACCATTTGGCCATTTTGGTGGAAGATGATGTACGACGAACAGGTTGAAGTGGTGGCCGCCGCCGCTGGTGTCATCGTCGCCAAGACAGATGGTATGGTTGATACGAGTTGCTCGCCTGGCGGTAGCTGGAACGTCATTGCCATCGAGCATGCAGATGGAAATACGGCCTACTATGGACATTTGAAAACAAATTCACTGACCAGTAAAATCGTAGGAGAGTCGGTTGAAGTCGGTGAATTTTTGGGTTATGTCGGTAGCTCGGGAAATTCCTTCTCGCCTCACTTACACATTGAAATTCAGGATGAAAATGATATTGCCTTTGAGCCGAGCGTCGGGCCTTGTAATAGTGGTGTACCCGTTTCTTATTGGGTTGATCAAAAGCCATATAATGACCCAACGTTCATGTCACTGCTTACCCATGATGCCGTCCCAATCTTGGGTCTATGTCCCTATCAGGAGAAGCCCAACTTGCAAAATAAGTTCGATGCCGGAGATAATATTTATTACTCGGCTTACATTCATAATTTACTCGCCGGGCAATCAATTAATTATCGCGTGCGAAATCCGAATGGGACGATTATTCATAGTTGGGATTTCACGGCACCGGCCACGGAGAAACGATATTTAGACGATTGGGTGTATACCTTACCAGGCGGATCGATGGATGGTGTGTATTCATTCAACGCCACCTTTCAAGGTGAAACATTTTCACATTATTTTGTTGTAGGCTGTCCGACAAACCTCACAGTTTCAGACCAAACGGTTACATCCAATATTCGATATGCGGCAGCGCAAACGATTACAACTTCAGGTGATGTGCGCGTTGCTTCAGCTGGCGAAACGAGCCACTTTCAAGCAGGTAATAAGGTGTCCTTGAATCCGGGATTTAAAGCTGAAGAAGGCTCCGATTTTGTCATTAAAATTGACGGATGCCCCTAATGGATAAATCTATTATTTAAAGCCGTAAAAAGCCGTTTTTTCTTGGCATTTCTATCCTGATTTGCTGCTATGATCTCTTACATGTAGCAACAGAGATAAGTGGTCATCTTTTTTCAATTCTGTTCTTTTCGATAATTCAACACGTCTAACTATTGGGCTTTGACCTCTCATAGAATAAAAACAGTTGCTTGTATAAAAGTATTTTTTAATACGTTAAAAATCAAACCGTTACATAAGGGACGAAATTTTTACAACGTATGATTTTGCCTGTTTCTGGTCAAAATTCGTTCGATAAAAACAGCAATTACTTATACTTTTTATCCAATTTTTCAAAATTACTTTCCGTTTTATCGTCGATTCACATCCATTAAAATAACTGCTTACATTATAGTGGATTGAATTATTTTGAACAATAAAATATTATTATTATGAATCGATTAGAAAAAGATCAAAGTAACATAGCAAAGCCATTGGCCATATTATTTGCAGGATTATTTATGCTCGCTAGTGCTGGTGCAATTTATTTTGTCATTCAAAATAATCAAATGCAGCGATTGGCCGAAATGCAAAAAACTGACTATGAAAACCTCGATGCTGTAAAACAAGATCTGGAGGGCGAATTACACGAAATTGAATCCAGCTTCACAGACAAAATAACTGAAAATGAAGAATTATCAGCAACCTTACAAGAGCGGGTAAAAGAAGTAGAAAAATTGCAGTGGCGACTAACCGATGCAAGATCGAAATTGGCGGTTAGCACAAAGGAAAATGAAGAAATTAAAACGAGGCTAACTCAGCTGGAGTCGATTAAAAAAGACCTGGAAAGTGATATCGACGCATTGGCAAAAACAAATAATGAGCTTCGCCTGGCTAATGCAGAAATTAAGGTTGAATTAGAGCAAACGAATGAATATACCGAACGCCTAAGCGCTCATATTTCTAAAATGTCTAGAGAAAATGACAAATTGATTAAACGACTGTATCAAATAGCCCCGGCCGGTTTCATTGCAGACAATTTTATCGTCTCCGCCGAAAAGCGAAATGATAAATTGACGTCAAGAGCAAAATTTGCAGATGAAGTACGAGTGCAATTTGATATAAACAACGTCCCTGAAGAGTTTCGCACGAATGAGGAATTATACTTAGTTGTTACGCAGTTTGACGGCCGACCTTTGGAAAACATTCCAACTCAAACCGTAAAAGTTGCAGCACAAGATCCGATGGTAGTGAAGGCGGCTGATGTCGAAAAAATAAAATTAAACAGTAGACAGCACGTTGAGATGTCGTTCCAGGCTGATAAAGATTTGGAAGCCGGGCTGTACAATGTACTTGTATACGCCGATCATGGTTTTCTCGGTGCGACGTCATTTCAGCTGCGATAGTTCCATTTCTCCAAAGTGGTTATGTACACTTGATTTCGAAAAGCCCGGTCTACCGACCGGGTTTTTTATTACAATGGGAATAAGTTAGCGGTGGTTTATATGTATAATTGTTTACTTACGAGTTGAGCTAAATTTGGAAAGAAACTTGATTCAGGATAGACAGCAGAGATATGCTTTGGATAAAACTATTTCTGATTGGAATTCATTCTAAGGTCAAAGAGCTATATTCACGGAGACATGATTTCGCTAAACTATGTTTTAACTCCAATGTCCAAAGTGTTATGTATAGTCTTATGTTTCATTCTTTGTGTCTGGAGTTGCTCGAATAATGAGCCAGTCATCAAAGATTTTGATCCTGTAAAAGTGGAGGGAGAGGTTAAAAAAATGTTTGAGAACTATCATGCCGCAATAAAAGAAGGCGGCTTAAAAGCAGAATTCGACTACCTTGATCAATCACCTGATTTCTTTTGGGTGCCACCCGGCTATTCATCCGCCTTGGATATTGACTCTGTGCAAGCTATATTAACAAAAAATGCACCGCTTTATTCTGCTATTGACTTTCACTGGACTCATTTGGTCGTGCATCCCTTGTCTGATCGAATAGCCACTTTTACCGGACAGGTTGGTGGTGTAATGGCGGATACAAACGGTATGCAGCAAATTATTTCTATTTTAGAATCAGGTACTGTAATTAAACGCGATTCTGGTTGGAAGTTACTGAGTGGCCAATCACGAACCTTGGATAAATAATTAGGAATTGGGAAAAGCTCAGCCCAGGGGGTTTAACAAAAAAGTTCTTGCACGTACTGAAGCACGAAATGCTAGGGCTCGCGGATTAAGAGAGGCAGCTTACTGAGCGGGATTAATATCCTTAACAACAATATCTGATCCAGAATACTTTCCCTCTGGATAAGTATGCCAATGTCGATATCGCGCTATTTTTATTTTATCCAAATTCACTTCTCCGTCAAAGTAAAGACGTTCACCTTTTGTATTGTCATCCGGAAATATAATTTCCATTCCGCAATAGGTAAAGTTTGACTTGGCTATATAAATGACCCAATGTTTTGAAAACATTTCTTCTTTCAATTCGAGCGGTATTTGATGACAGACTTCTCCATTATAGATTGTGGACTCAACCTGTCCCATGGCTTTTATCGTTGCATCATTTAATGTCATTGGAAGACCGTATAACATTTTATAGAAATCGCGGTATACAAAATTGCGATCAGGATTGAGACGATACTTGGCAACAAGTTCAGGTGGAATATTTTCGTTTTCATTGAATAGTACGGTTGGTTTTCCTTCCGAATCGATTACATGCCGAGAAATATGCTCATTTCGATTTCTGATTAATTCAAATGCGTCGGAGCGATTGTTCAACTTGACGATAGAATATCGTTCGGGATTATCGATTCGCGGCTCTTGAATGTGCAAATGAATGTTTAAACGTTGCCAGTTATTATTTGGATCATGGTATTCAATACTTTTTTGAAGTATTTCCTGACTTGTTAGGGTTTGGGGTTCAGTTGAAGTGGAGCAAGCAGATATGATTATTAGTAAGAAGACAAAAAAGGAGTTAGTAGTAATCTGAAGCTTAATCATTGGTTTATATTTTTGGTTTCATGATGTAAGACATATTTGGAATAGATGAAGATGAGTTTATTTGTTTTCATAAATCGGTTGAGTCAATTCTGTATTCCATAAGTCGGACGTGGATATCTTTATGCATTATATATTTTGAAATAATACCACCTTTCATCATGCCGATGTTCTGCATGACTTTACCGGATGCGGGGTTTTCAATTAAATGTGCGGCGTAAATACGCTTCAATTTTAGTTGATTGAATCCAAATGATACAATGGCAACAGCTGCCTCGGTTGCATATCCCTTATTCCAGTAGGGTTCACCGATCCAATATCCGAGTTCCATGGTATGTTCTTCATTGCTCGAACGTAATCCAATAGCGCCTATAAGATTCTCATCTTGAATTAATCGGATTGCAAAAGTGTATTGCGATTTTCGTTCAAATCCGCGTATGGCGTTATCAATCCAAATGATAGCATCCCGCTTAGTGTAAGGATGGGGAATGTTTAGTGTATTGTCAGCAACATTTTTATTTCCTGCGTAGGTTACAATGCTTGGAATATCATCGTAAGACAATTCACTGAGTTGAAGCCTGGTGGTTGTTATCTTTGGGAATATTTGAATGATGAGATGAATTGAAATGATTGGCGTCTAACGAATATATAGTTAATGTTAGCGAAGTTAGCACTCTCATTGTTAAAATATCATTTCGGCTTATTTAATTATACTACCTGGATCTTTACTCGATTGGTAATGCTGCTCATGCTTCTACGATATCCAAAACAACTTCATCAGCATATATCTGGAGACGGCACAAGTTGTATCGATGATATAAAAATACGTTGTAGATTATTGAATTTTTTGTTGTTTATTGATCTCCTGCCAACAATGCTTTTTCATAACTTGGAAAATTGATAAGCTGCATTATTTCACCTCCCGGATGCCGTATTATTCGTTTTAGTTTATCTATCTCATCATGATTAAAAGGGGTTAGAGGTTTGCCAACTAAACCGTTAAACATATTTTTTCTTGATATTTAGTTATACGCATTACGCTTTTCGTGCATTGTAATGAGCCCAACATATTCCATAAGACATAAATCCAATAACGTATATTCATACAATAAATAACATTAAGCATACTGTATGAAATGTGCATTATTCCTATTGCTGATTATGTCGAACACCACGTTTTCTCAATCAAAGAATTTGATCATGTCTGACACATTACCATACTATAACATACCGGATTCTCCAAACGACTATGGCGCCGGGAATATCGTATCGCGAATGATCGATGGACTCGGCTACAGATACTATTGGGCGACGGAAGGTCTTATGGAGGAAAATTTAAACTATAAGCCGAGTGAAGATGGGAGGACGATTCGGGAGACTTTGGTACATATCATGAACTTGTCCAGAACGACAATGAACGCTACTTCGAATACGCCGAATATTCGGCAAAATGGCGAAGAGGATCTGAGTTTATATGAATTGCGCAGATTGACCCTAAACTTTGTATCACAGGCAAGTACCAATATAAAAGGTAAGTCAGCTGAGGAAGTTGAATCACTAAAAATCATCTTTGAACGTGCTGATCGCAGAAGCGAATTTCCATTTTGGAACTTACTTAATGGTCCATTGGCAGATGCGATGTACCATACAGGCCAGGTTGTCGCCTTTCGGCGTGCGGCTGGAAACCCTGTTAGTTCAAAGATGAACGTGTTTACTGGAAAAACACGCGATTAGTCTACGCACAAATTTGTATTCATTTTGTGCACAAAAAGACATTATGCACACAGTGTGTGCATTGATTCATTCTGCGCACAATAAAACACCAAAACAGTGCAAAGGTTATTCGGCAAGTAAGTCATACAATTGCTTATTTCTAAAAATAAGTTCATTTCCAACTTGGTCTTTGGACAGGAAACCCTTATCAGTCAGGAGGTTGAGGTACTTGCTTGCTGTGTTTCGCGATGCAATACCTTTCTGCTCAAGAATAGCGTACTTACAATATACCTGTGTAAACAAGACTTCGAGCAATTCATGACTATACACCCCAGGAGCTTCGCGCTGCATCCAGGTCTTGCTATCGTTGAAAAGTGCTATGATACGGAGCACCTTGTCAAGTGTTATACGTGCGGTCTCCTCTACCGCCTTGAGCATATATAGAATCCAGGTTTCCCATGCTCCATCATTTGTCACACCCTTAAGTCCAGTATAATAGCCCGCCTTGTACGTGTTTATATATTTTGAGAGATAGAGTACAGGTTCTTCGAGTAAATCCTGCGCACACAGATAAAGCACATTAAGGACACGGCCTGTTCGACCATTACCGTCCTTAAAAGGGTGAATAGCCTCAAATTGATAATGCAAAATTGTCATTTTGATAAGTGGATCAATATTGTCATCGACAGCGGCTGTATCAATCCAATTTTTCAATTTGTCCGAGATTACCTTTTCACAGCATGGAGGGGTATAAATGACTTCGAAACTATTACCCACATATACTTCAAAGTCGCGAATTCCGTCAGATTCATCTTTAATTGTCCGGTACGTGTTTAGGATCAGGTCCAGATTAATTTCCGGACGGGTCTTTAATGTTTGAAAGGCATCCATAAGCGCTTTACCATAACGCAACACCTCTTTTGTCGCACTGTCAGGCTCATATTTCGACGTCAAGGCTTGAAAGAGCCGATCATCAGTGGTCACGACGTTTTCGATTGCACTACTTTCTTTTGCCTCTTGAATTGTCAGTGTATTGATAAAAATACCCGGGTTCGGAATGCCAGACATACGCCCCTTTAATTCGGCTAACGCTCGATTAGCTCGATTGGCTTGCTCCAATACTGGAATCGTCTTCCACACACTTGAATCCGGCATGAGCAACGGTAAGTCATTATATGGTAAACGCGGATTGAAGGTCATGATTTAAAAGTGCAAAGATTATTAATTGAAATATTCAATTTTTTTATTGAAAAAAATACTAACTCAAATATTTTCCGACAATAGGCATTCGACGACCAACACCAAATGCTTTTGGTGAAACGCGTAATACAGGAGCAGTTTGATAACGTTTAAATTCATTGCGATTTACTAACGATAGAGCACGCCTTACAATCGTCGCATCAAATCCGTCCGCAATAATTTCATCAGGTCCCTTGCGTTCTTCTATATAGCGAAATAATATTTCATCCAGCACATCATATTCAGGCAAGCTATCACTATCTTTTTGGTTCGGCCGTAATTCCGCGGAGGGTGGTTTTTCAATACTATTTATTGGTATTAATTCTTCATGACGATTAATATAGCGAGCGAGTCGGTAAACATCTGTTTTGTAAACATCCCCAATGACTGAAAGTCCACCGCATAAGTCACCATATAATGTGCCATAGCCAACAGCCATTTCACTTTTATTGGTTGTATTAAGTAAAATATTACCGAATTTATTCGACAGCGCCATAAGTAAAACACCTCTACTACGAGCTTGAATATTTTCTTCTGTTACATTGAATGGTATATCACCAAATATTGGGTTCAGTTTTTCCATGAATTCATCATACAATTCTTTTATCGTAATGATGTCGTATTGAATACCATAATTCTCGGCCAGTTTTCGGGCATCATTAATTGAGTGGTCGGACGAAAACTGTGAAGGCATAAGTAAGACGCGGATATTTTCGGCACCCAATGCTTCGACCGCAAGAGCTGTTGTTACTGCCGAGTCGATACCTCCGCTCAAGCCAATAATTGCCTTCGAAAAACCTAGTTTAGAAAAATAATCTTGTAGTCCGACGATTAACGCATCATGAATAAGAGTAATTTTATCTTTTTGTCGCTCCTTGTCTTCCCGACCTTTAACAACATCACCTAAATCGTAAATTTCTACATGTTCTTTAAAATAAGGCATTTCATCATACACGCTACCGTCTGGTGAAACGACTAGCGAACCGCCATCGAAAATAACCTCAGTTTGTGCGCCCACGTGGTTGCAATAAAACATCGGAACACCATATCGAAGGACGTTTGCACGGACGACGTCAAGTCGTTCGCGAGCATGATTGTAATTAAATGGTGAGGCTGAAATATTTAATATAAAATCGAATGTATCATCCATCTCATCAAGTGGATTGAACTTGTATAGAGGGTTTTCTATACCCACTTCAATATTTTTATTTGGAACATCCCAAATATCCTCACAGATTGTTAAGGCTATTTTTTTGTCTTTAAATTCAAAAGATTTAAATATCGTGCCAGGTTCAAAGTAGCGGTATTCATCAAAAATATCGTAAGTGGGGAGTAAAGCCTTGTCGGCAATAAATTGAATTTTTTTGTCGTAAAGGAAAAATGCGGCATTGTGTAAGTCCTTACCGGCGAGGACAGGATTAATGCGTGGTGCACCAACAACGATAGCAATATCGGTTGTTTCTACGGCTAATTTTTCAATTGCTTGTTTCGATAGTTGGATGAAGTTTCGAAATTCGAGAAAGTCCCGAGGTGGATATCCGCATACGGCTAGCTCACCAAAACACACGATATCGGCACCTCGATTGGATGCTCGGTGTGCCATATCAATCATTTTGGCCGTATTTCCTTCAAAATCTCCGATGAGATAGTCGAGTTGAGCAAGTGCAATTTTCACTAAACGTCTTTCTAATTTGGTGCTGAACAAAGGTAGAATTTGCGAGATAGAATAGGTTGGAAATGAGCGAAAAGCATGTCGCTTTTTAGCTTGTTTTGTGGAGTTAGTCGCCAGGCATCTATAGGTGCCTGGCGACTAACTCCACAAACTACTGATAATCAATCCAGTATGCAAAATTTAAAAATTCCGCAAAAACAGGCTGTATCTTTGATCAGCAACCCCACTTGAAACAGGTGTTCAAAGAGAGGAAAATTCATGATTTACGACGAACTGGTAGCAAAGAAAAAAGCGGGTAAGACAAGTCTGGCCATTCTGATTGACCCCGATAAAACATCAAATCGGCAACTTGATGCCCAGGTAAGACATGGTATAGATGCGGAAATCGACTATTTCTTTGTTGGAGGAAGTCTAATTGTCAACAATGTTCTTGATGAATATTTGACCCATATTCGCGAGCAGTGTGATATTCCACTGATTCTATTTCCGGGCAATTCGTTTCAACTAAGCCATAGAGCAGATGCCATTCTATTTCTGAGTCTAATAAGTGGCCGGAATGCTGATTTGTTGATTGGGAAACATGTCGTGACTGCCCCTTATTTAAAGACTAGTCCATTGGAAGTGCTGTCAACCGGCTATATGCTCATAGACGGAGGTATTGACACGACGGTTTCATACATCAGCAATACAAAGCCCATCCCGGCCCAAAAAACAGATGTTGCCATTTGCACAGCCATGGCCGCAGAAATGTTAGGCATGAAATTAATTTTCATGGATGCCGGCAGCGGTGCGCGAAATCCGGTTACAACTGCTATGATTGAAGCCGTTAGCAACATTGTCGACGTGCCACTCATTGTCGGTGGTGGAATTCGCGATGCGGAGAAGGCCTGGGCAAATGCACGGGCCGGAGCCGACGTAATTGTCGTTGGAAATGCGACGGAAGATAATCCATCACTCATTGGAGAAATTGCCCATGCTGTGCGAAGCCAAAAAACGTCTGTCAATTAATGCCGGCAGGAATTGTAACAAAATCAACCGGAAGTTGGTATGAGGTACGAAGTGAATCGGGTGAATCGATTGCTTGCCGCATTCGTGGAAAATTTAAACTACAAGGATTCAAGTTGACCAATCCTGTTGCGGTAGGTGATGAAGTCGTTTACAAATTTGAGGGTGATGATGCGTTAATTATAGAAATTCTTCCTCGAAAAAATTATATCGTTCGCCAGTCTCCAAGGCAAAAGCACAATCTACATCTTCTGGCGGCAAATATTGACCAGGCCATTGTTGTTGTCACTATCATTAATCCGATGTTAAAGCAAGGATTTATTGATCGCTTTTTACTCATGACAGAACCACACGATATTCCGGTTATTATCGTCTTTAATAAATCAGATTTATTTGGCGAGGAAGAAGAGCAGATTTTTGGAGGTTTAAAAAATATATATGAGAAAATAGGTTATGAGGTGATTCATACATCAGCATTAACGGGCGAAAATCTCGAAGTGCTGCGAAGTAAACTCAAAAATAAAACAACATTAATTGGTGGTCAGTCAGGGGTAGGCAAATCCAGCTTACTCAATGTTTTACATGATGATTTAACGTTGCGTACAAAGGAAATTTCAGAATATTCGGGAAAGGGGCAACATACGACGACATTTGCGGAAATGTTATACATAGACAAGGACACGGCGATAATTGATACTCCAGGAATAAAAACCTTGTCATTTAATAACCTTGAGGTCGAGGATGTTGCTCATAATTTTCGTGAATTTTTTAAAGCCAGCAGCGCTTGTAAATTTGGCAATTGCACCCATCGCAATGAACCAAAATGTGCAGTAAAAGATGCCATAGATGAAGACCACATTTCCATTCTACGGTATCAAAATTACCTAGCCATTCTTGATGAAATAGAAGCTCAAAACTATTGGGAGAGGCATACAGATTACTGATGTCTAGTATCAAGTAAAAAGTATAGTTGACGTATGTATTAAGAGCAATTTGCTCAGACTTTTGTTATGAAGCTTTGCTATAGCTCAGGCTGTATTTCTTCTCACCACATCCGCTTTCGTGGTTCCTTCGCTTCACACGCGGTCTTGTTCGATCAAACAGTATCATTCCATCATGCCTTGACTTTGAATAAATCTCGAGATAGTTTTTATACACATCAATTGGTATAAGTCAAGGACTTCATAGCGTTTTCCGGTTAGCCACTTTACCAACTAATTCAGCATCGACATCTGCTTGACAATATGCTCTGGTATCCCATCTTTATGCAAGGTTATCGATATAGTTTTCATTCGAAAGTAAGCGGCAGACATATAGAGAAATCCATTCAAGTCCGAGATCTCGCCCCAGCTATTCTTGACCTTATAATATTTATTTCCCTCTTTGTCCCTGGCAATTCCGACTATATGCATGAGGTGGTCATCAGTCGTTACGTAACTTTCAAAATTTTCCTGACGATTTTCAGCCGTAACATTTTGCTCTTTTACGATCGATTTAAATAGTTTTTCACTTTTCGGATCTATAGGTAAAATAGCCAATCCATTTTTTGCTGAAAAACCTTTTTCACTCACATCGCCGTCCCAGGCAACCGAGTAGCCGCTTTTAAGCGCATTGTCGACAATTGTCTCCAACTCATTTAATGGTACATTGATAAAAGATCCGTTGCTAAAATTATCTGGTATTTCAAGAATAAATGATGTATAAAAAGGATGATGAGTAAACGATGTAATATTTACGTAGTCGGTAGGATTAAGCCCAAGGCTCATTGCAAAAGCTTTCGGGTGATATTGCACACCATCGACACTGAAGTTTTCCTGAACTTCACCCAGATACACATCTAAAATAGCCTCAAAACCTTCGTCCCATTTATCACTTAGCTTCTTACGGCCAATGAGAGCGTCAACGTAACCTTTAAGTACAGCCGACAGTTCGCTGTGATCATGGGCTTCAACACCGGGTATTTTGCCTGAATAAATATCTTCAGGAACGATTCCATGTCGCATAACCGTGTTAATAAAGTCATGAGACAGGCTACCCTGACTAAAATTTGCCTTCCCTTGGCGAAGAACATAATTGCGCGCTTTGTCTTTGTAAATATTGCGTACAACGTACATTTCAGACAGATCATAATTTCCTTTGCCGATTCGCATCAGTTCTGACTCCAAAAATGAACAAGTTGCAAAACTCCAACATGTTCCCGTATTGGCTTGATTTTTAATCGAAGTGCAACCCACATTGATTTCATCGGTAATACCATATTGTGCATAAACCGATAACGAGAGGAAAAACAGAACACTAAGCAACATATATTTCATAACGGATAATTTTTTGGTACACGAAGATACGTTATCATCAAGAATAGATTTGTACGTACCTGTTTGCGTGTTCATAACTGACTGGATTTTCCAAGCTGACCCTGCCCGGATCTATTCACCTTGCTTCTATTCAATTTGCCGCCGCAAAGATATTTTATGAAGGAGATCAATCGAAAAGCGACACGATCGGAAGATTATTTAGCGAATATTGTAGTGGTTAAATCTACTCCAAACTGAATTCAACCGGTATTTCCTCATCAAAAGAATTACATGCTTCAGATTTGTATTTTTTCATTAATCGCGCGAACTTCTTGATCCCATTTATAGCCACTAGGTCACAGTCAGGGTGAAGTGTGTTCAATAATCTAATTTCTTCGACTTCACAATTCGCATTTAATTTCAAGTTCACTCGGACGACGCCTTGAATATTATTTTCGCGAGCAGACATTGGATATTCTAATCGAGGACGAATAGTTGTTTTAATAGGTTCATTCTTCGTATAATCAAATCCGGTTATGACTTGACCGTTTTCATGTAGTTCTAACCAACGACCTACTTTTTTTGAAGATATTAATTTGCCATACTTCCACTCGGATTTCTTTTTTAAATGACCATATTCGTCGTATAAACTCCAAGTACCATCCTTTTTACCGTTTGCATAATTACCTTGCATTTTTACTGTTCCTGATTTATGGTAAGAAGTAAATATTCCGTGTTTTGTGAATCTTTTCTTCTTCATAACGGAATAACTTTCTTTTATACGTTCAGAATTATCGTATCTAATTTGTATTAATTTGGTTTTTTGTGCATGGGTACGCAATAGTGAGGCCAGAAATATGAAAATACACAGGGCAACTCTTAGTTTCAACATGGTTTTATTACAGAAGATGCCAGTTACACTAGGAATGGTGTATACGGCTCAGCAATAGACCTATTTCAGCACTATCATCTCCTGTTGTAAGTTTTCTTTACAAGTAATAAAATATTCTAATCAGCCGTACCCATAAGCACAACCAAATCAGACGCGGGAATCAATGTCCTGCCCTTTAATCACACATTAATTGTTGTATGTCAAGTGTTCGATAATTGTACGTTGTCGCCCGAGACGTAAGTGATTGGCTATACGATATTATCGAGATGTGCACATTGAATTAAACCGATCAATACATGAAAAACATAGTTACTGTAATTATATACGCTTTGACGATATCTATAGCAAATGGACAAGTAGTGGTTTCAACCCTTGTTGACAACATACAAGCGTCCGGTGGACTTAAAATTGGTCCTGATAATAGTTTATATGCTGCAAACTTTGGCATATCACTGGACATGGCAAATGGAACGCAAGTATGGCGTGTCGGTATGGATGGATCAGTCGAATTATTTGCAACAGGTTTGAGTGGTGCATCGGGCAATGATTTTGACAGCCAGGGTAATTTATTTCAAAGTAACATTAGCGCAGGGACTGTTTCGAAAATTACGCCCACGGGGCAGGTTTCGACGTTTGCCACTATTGGAATTTCATGCAATGTAGGAATCGTAATCGATGAAAATGACAATTTATTTATTTGCAATTGCTGTTCAACAAATGGAAATACAATTCGACGGGTAACACCTGGAGGCCAGTCTTCACAATATTCATCAAGCGGCCTCTACTTCTGTCCAAATGGCATCACAGCAGATGGCAACGGGAATCTATATGTTTCGAATTTTAGTAATGGTAATATTATTAAAATAGCCCCCGGAGGTGCAGCAAGTTTATTGGCCGTAACGCCGGGTGCAGGAGGCATGGCTGCTAGTAATGGTCATATCGTTTATTCACCTTATGAGGATGTACTGTATGTGGCCAGCCATGGATCCAGTAAGATATATCGCTTGACCTTAAATGGTGTACTTACCACATTTGCCGGATCAGGTGTTCGCGGTAATGACGATGGGCCGGCGAGCCAGGCTACTTTTTCGAGACCAAATGGACTCGCCCTCTCCTCTACAGGTGACACATTATTCGTAAATAGTTCCATACCCACAACTAACGCAGGAGGACGACCACTGAATCCATCAAAAATAAGAATGCTTACCGGCTTGCTTGGCAACTCGAATATTGGTGAAATTGAAAAGTCACTTGAATTTTTAATAGCGCCTAATCCGACGACAAATTCTATTTCAGTCCAATCAGATGTTTGCCGTGAGTCTCATTGTCGGATTAATATATTCAATAGTACATTCGACGTGGTTCATGCTGCGCCTATGAATCGTAATTCGGATAAAATCGAAGTAGTAATAGGACATTTATCTTCAGGTACATATTATTTTCAGCTAATTTCGGATAAAGGTATGGGTATGCGTCCATTTCTTGTTGTAAATTGACAGTATGAAAAACTATTGTTTGAGTTTAATATTCGTATGTGCGCTTATGAATACAAATGCACAATTATATGAGGATGGATCAGATTTATTACCATCAATTGGGGCAATGGATCAAAGTATGGATGTGAAAGCGGCAGACATTAATGGCGACGGATTATCCGACATTATTTTGGCAAATGAATTTCAACAAAACACGATTCTAATAAATTCAGTGGACCAGGGCTTTACCAAATTGGTCCCTAATCCATTTACAACAATTAATCATGATAGCGAGGATGTCATCGTGGCGGATTTTACCGGAGATGGTGAGTTGGATATTATTTTTTGCAGCGAAGATGATGTGAACCTCGGCCGTATTAATGTTCATGAATATTACATCGGGGATGGCTCGGGTTCATTTACTATGTCCTCTTATCGATTCCCGGACAGTGAGGCCAATGCTGTTATAGCCGCTGACATTAATAATGACGGTAATCTTGATGTTTTATTCGGGAATAATGGTCGCATAGGTTGTTTTATTAACAATGGTTCCGGCATTTTCACCGATGAAAGCAATCGTTTTCCGGTAGTAAACCGGACCACTCAGGACTTGCATGCATTTGACACGGATGGAGATGGTGATATCGATGTATTCGAAGGAAATGAAAACGGTAATGTACTG
The DNA here is from genome assembly GCA_028279185.1 of Saprospiraceae bacterium. GTDB lineage: Bacteria > Bacteroidota > Bacteroidia > Chitinophagales > Saprospiraceae > JANQSS01. The sequence continues at coordinate 97,636 of JANQSS010000081.1, forward strand.
TACGTAAACACTGGAGATGGCCAATATGTTGATGCTTCTGACAATCTCCCAACGTTAAATATTGAGACACGAAAAGTGTCCTCTGGCGATATCGATAATGACGGCGACCTCGATGTTTTTTTGAGTAATGTGCAGTTTATTCCAGGTCGGGACATTCAGAATCGATTATTATTGAATGATGGCGGAGGAGTATTCACCGACGTTTCTGACCATCAATTGCCAATAGATGGTTTTCATACAATTGACGGTATTTTTGTTGATGTAGACGATGATACCGATATGGATATTGTCGTCGCAAATGTTTTCGGAGGACCAATTAACGTCTACAGAAATGATGGCACCGGTTCGTTTTCGGACGGTACAGCTGAAATTTTGGGGAATAATTATGTTTTTGATGCACTTGGCGTAATTAATCATGATTTAAACAATGATGGACGAGAAGATTTATATTTTTGTGATCGAAATACGGGAACAAATCAAAAAGATGTTCTCCTTCTAAAAAAAAAGTATCGACCACAGTAAATGAGCAATTACCTCCAGGGTTAGCCATTTATCCACAACCAGCTCAACATTTTGTTACCATTGATACGTATGAAGACGCCCCTGAATTTATAATAATTTTCGACAGTAAGGGTGTTGTACAAATGACTATTCCGGGAGGTACGAGTAAACTATCGATTGACGTTTCATCGTTTCCTTCTGGGAAATACATTGTCTATTGCATGTGGGAGGTAAAAACTACTACCAAGTCGTTTGAAGTTGTGCGCTGAACCTGTCAATAACACGGGAAAAGGCATACCGATCATTACATAACGTTGAGTTGAGACCTGAAAATTCAAGCGAACCCCATTTCGCTCCTCATCAATCTTCATTATGAATTCATATTTTTTTGTTGGGTTTGCAGCGAATTACTTTTTGGTACAGTATAAGAAGGTAAATCAGTAAGTAATAAGCTATGAAACTATCAAAGACACTTTTACAAGCAATGGTTGTAGGAATGACGGCTGGAGCTATGTCCACGGCTTGTACTATGGTGGAAGCCATTGAACAGGTAGAGGAAGAATTCCTAATAACAGAACAGGAAAATTGTGGTGAAGATGGGAATACAAAGAACGATTGGATGGACTGTCCAATGTGTGGGCTGGGATAAACTTGTGCATGGGAGAAAATTCCATTCATTCGACGCTGGCTTGTAATCTAGATATTCATATTCTACAGGCCGCTTTTCCGCTCTTAGCGGCTGGAGAGATAGAGGCAATAGAATGGTCATTTGATTCATTATACCGAGTTAAAAAAGTTCCTACTTGGTTTATCGATTTTATTTCCGCCTTTAGTGATGGAAATAGATTAATAGGACATGGTGTTTATTATTCGTTTTGTTCGGGTAAGTGGTTGCCGGAACAAGATCTATGGCTCCAAAAACTTGAAGCGCTATGCGAGGCCTTCACATTCACGCATTTGACGGAGCACTTTGGATTTATGACTGGCGAAAATTTTCATCATGGTGCACCCATGAGCACGCCCTTCACTTCTAACACCCTGGCCATTGGCCGCGACAGACTCAACCGATTGGTTGACGTCTGTCGCTGTCCTATCGGTCTTGAAAACTTAGCGTTCGCGTTTTCTATTGACGATGTCAAAAGACAAGGAGCATTTCTAAGTGAATTGATTTCGCCCTTTAATGGTTTTATTATCCTTGATTTACATAATATATATTGCCAGGCACATAATTTTAATATTTCGTGTTCCGACATTATTGACCTATATCCCCTAGACCTGGTTCGGGAGGTTCACATTTCAGGCGGAAGCTGGGAATCAACTGCGCTGAATAAAACGAAAAAAGTTAGACGCGATACACATGACGAACGCGTACCAAAGGAGGTTTTTAAACTGCTTGAATCTACTCTGTTACGTTGCCCAAACGTTCGGTTTGTTACGCTTGAACAAATTGGCGGAGCATTAAGAGGAAAATCAGAAATTGAAAACTATCAAACTGATTTTTTAACAATGAAAGCTATAGTTCAAAAAGCAAAAAAACACACAGTGGAAAATGAATTTACACCAAACATCCCGGATGTGCCTGAAAAACCTATTGAAAATTTGACACTTTATAATCAACAAATGACCCTGTCCGCCATACTTGAGAAAGCCGCATCACATGATGATGCATTACTTCGGTTAGATAACGCTGGATTTAAAAGGTCGGATTGGCGCACGGAGAACTGGAAACCACATATGTTGGAAACAGCGATGAAAATTGCAAAAAAATGGGCCGAACCCTCGGTCCGACAATTGAATTGAATGGGTTGACCTTTGTCCATCGGGTTTGTATAAAAACAATGCTGGCCTTTTTAAATTATTCTTCTTTATATAATATTTTATTGGAATAATGAAAAACACCTAGTATTAAAATATGAATGACGCCGATAACAAACTCGCATTCACCGGGCAGTAATAAATCGATTTGCTTAAACGCCAACTCCTCTATAATAAGCTCCCAAAGAGGAATACCCATAAAGCTAACACCACCAAATAATAAATAGCGCTTTATCCATTTATTCCTCTTTTTGTTTATTTCTTCACTCAAGATTGCACGTTCAAATTAAAAAATCGAGGCCCATAAAATACAGGGGCATTCAAATCTGTATACGCGGACAGCATGTCATATTCGTCCGGGTAGATATTATGTAAATCACCAATAATATCTGCTGGTATTTGGGAGCGCATTATATTGAAACAAGAGAGCACACGCAATTCGGTCATCGAACCAACGGCTTTACCAAACGTAGGCCACTCCTCGTCCATTGGCCCGTTCCACATCGCTTCCAAATCGTTCATGATATCCGTGTAGACTTGATCGAAGGCAACGACATTTTTTTTGACCGAGTCCCCATCGGGGTCCCGACTCAGAATAGCTGCATAACCATCCCGAGGTACCATCAGTGCATTAACGACATTTGGATACGGAACATCGTACCCTTGGAAAAAAGAAGCTTCATTTTCCCGCGTCAGTGTTGGATTACCTGCAGGAACCTCGAATCGGTGGCCGTAGTAGATTTCAGCAAAACGTGCATAATGAGAAGGCTCGCCCTCGGAACCTGGACCCGCATGCAAATTGTGCAAATTACCACCTTCTCCCTGTTCAAGAATTTCATCTATTCCATCAAATATTTGCGATAAAATATCTTCGCCATCCTTGTAGACGATGGTGGTAAAACCAATATCATCGCCCACTTGATTAGAATTACCTCCTACTTTTACGGCTGCACGCACAGCATCGGCATTAGATGTTATGGCAGCCTTTATGGCATTGTAGAGTCGACCTATGGTCGGATACGTTTCAGACCTATATTCATCGGGTAATAGAAAATCCGGCATCTCTACTCGTAGATAATTTTTTAATTGTTTTTTTGACAGTTTCGCGACTACCGCTTGCAGATCGGGTTCAGCATCACCTGGCAAGCCATTACGTGGAAAACCTGGATTGAGAGTTTTAATTTTAGGAGTACCCCCAATGGCAGCCATAATATTACATGCTATTGCCATGTGAACCATTTCCTCCATTACGACACTACGGATTAAATTGTACGTTGTATAATTTTGTGTTTCAAGTGAAAACATACCTGATAAATACAAGGGTAAAGTTGAATGCTCTAATTCTATTGCTGCCTGAAGAGCTGTTTTTATCCAATCAAGATCTCGATGTTCATGTGCCGTGCTGAGATGTGCATGTATTGTAGTCATGGTTTTTGGGTTTTAAGGTTAAAAAATGGGCTGTGGCAAAATTAATTTCAAGTGATTTTTTCTTCGTACAATTTTATTGGTGTTTGATCGCCATCGTTGACTTCATAATAGGTGACATGCATTGGACTTCCCTTTCCTTGAAGTTGTAGAATTTGGTAGCCCCGATTGTACCAACCGTTTACACAGGATAATTTAGGATTATCTTGTACAAGTGGAACTGGATACTTTGCCTCATACGGTTTTTCATTTTCTTTTACCGGAATGGCAGAATGCCCGACACAACGTCCTTTTTTTAAGTGTTGGTTGGCGAGTTTCGTATTACGCCAATCGGATGGAGCAAAGTCATTTTCATAAATGCCTAAATTATGTTCATGACCCCAAAACCAGGCCGCAATTTCAATATTAAAATATTGACCAAATTGATTCCATAGGGCCGTATTGACATAGAGCCTGTCGTCCTTATCTACAGATTGTGGTGCCACGCCAACTTTCTGAGTTGCCGAATAAAGTTGGTGATGTGATAATAAAACGGTACGCCCCGAAAACCCTTCTAATTGGTTTTGATGCCACGCCAACTCATCTGTGCGCACCGTAATCATCTCCGGGGCCGATGTCGGGTCATGAATTGGATTGTCGGGAATTTTACAATTTAAAAAATGAGGATTAAATGATTGTGGCCAATGCGGATTTGTCGGATCTTGTGGAACGTCAACCTTATTATTGTGTAATAATTTTAAAGCTACTTCCTGGATAGCGGGTGATACATCCATATAATGTCCGTAATACCCCGTGTCCATCGCTAAAAACTGCCAACCATCATCGGCACTGCGCAGGCTGAAATAACTCGCCTGTTGTCGCTGATTATCGTGCTGAATAAGCTGGCAAGAGTCAAGACAATTAAAAAAGCCTATACCACCAGTAAAATATTCATGGTTTCCTGGTATTGTATACATGGGTATGTGTTTTCCATGCACTTTCATTACCTCGTTGTACAAGCCTATAAACCGGTGCTGAAATTCAAATGGAGTGCCGGAATAGTAAATGTCACCGACATGCAGGATGACATCCGGATTGTGTGTCATGGCCGAGGATAAAACTGTAGCAGCCACGTCCGTACCCGTACCTATATCGCCTATCAAGGCAACAGTGGCATCCGAAGGAATTCGCCAGTCGATCGATCCATAATTTAAATTATTATTACCATATCGTTTGTCTTTCCACGAACGGTAATGCGGTTGCTGTCCTTTGTGATACGGATAGTCCCAATAGTACCAGAAATATTGAATCCATTGTTGCTCCCAAAGGGGATTGCCAAATTTAAAGCGGCTACGTTGCTTGTCTATTTGTTGTTGCCATTTCTTATCACCTTGAATTTTGGCATGCACGGCCTGGTGATTCAGCATTGACAAATACGCTTGCACTTCGACGTCATCATAAGATATACCAATATCCCCACCTCCGGGTTCGGGAATTGCTGTATTATGTATTACTGCTTCGGCATACCGATCAATTCCATGTAATAACATATGATCACTTTCGGCATCTTGCTTTGATATACCTTTTTCTTTTGCTAAGGCTTCACAGGCTGCAGATTTCCATAAAGACAAATGAGGAGAATTGTGTATGGCAACTTCTTTCATATTGACATATGATTATTTAGCAATTAATTATTGACACGTTTAAGCATAAAGGAGAAGAAATGATTGATTATCTATTCGGTACGCATTCATGATCGTGGAAGCGGGAACAGTGTTTTCATGTAAATGTGTCCAGCCCTGGCAATCTGAATGTATTTGGTAGAGGTTAGTGGCGTTGGATTTTCCATCGTACGTTGCTAAATAGGGTTCTCCATTTTGCCAGGGAATAATACAGGCTAACGAAACATCGAGAGCATTCGGCAATTGATTTTGCAGGTAACTTCCTATTTCAACACTTCCTTCAGCAGGACTGTCTAATATGTGGTCGATATTTACATTTAATTTCATCTTGTTTATTTTAAAGAAGAAATTTGATTGTCCCAATTGAAAAAATGAAAAATTCTCCCAACCCCGCGCCCACTGATGATACCATACGTTCAGCATATTGAATGGGGGAATGCCACTTTTTGAAGTAGAAATGACATCAAGACTAAATATGGCCACTGTTCCGTGTTCATCATCATAACCCAAAATGTACATTAAGCCTGTGATGACGAAAGGCTCTACATGACTGAAATTTTGGGTGGGCCAACTGCGTTGATTCATGAATCCGTAAGGCGCAGAGAGTGTATAGTCTGATAATACTTCGAAAAACTGAAAATGCCCACGGTGCTTTTCGTAAGCCATAAGGTAGGATTTGTTGCCCATTACAAAACTGCGTAATTGATCAAAGGCATAATGACCAAACCCATCATTATCCGTAATAATAGGTTTTATATGGGGGGCATCCATGTCTAGTTGGTATACGTCGAATAACTTGCTCTCTTTGTTATAAGCATATAATATATTTGCATTTTCTCCCTTTAAGGTAACGAGGCTTGAATATCCAGTGGGAAGTTCATGTTCTATTGGAACGCGTGTCATATCCATTCCTGATGAAGTCAAATTAATAGCATAAATGTTTGTCATGATAGTATTATTTTCAATTTAGATTGTAATTATTAATGTAGTTTAACTGGTACGGTTTCTTGTGGACGATTCAATTGAATATTAAGCGAAGTATTATCTTTATTTGTGTAGTCAATTCCGGCGTATTCATTCCATAGTCCTCCGTTTAAGTGGCGCGCTATTGGTTTTATTTTTAAACGTGTATTTAATTCCCTACTTAATTCATCAAATAGATGTTGATTTTCTTCCTCGCCTTTCAATAACCATATGACAACGTAATTATCTTCACACGCAATCAATCCTGCTTTCAAGTCCGTGTGTCGTATTTGAGAAGCCCAATTAAATAGCAGAGATAAAAATTCATCTACCGGTTGGTCTGATTTTCGTTCGCCAATAAAATGCACAACATTTCCAAGCATCCAGTCAGCATCTGTAGTAAAGATGTGATAAGGTTGGCCGCTTTTGAACTGACCTCGATCTTGTGGGAGAGGTAGTGGAACCTCTATGGCTTTACTTCGAGACATGTCATAAACATCACCGTGTAAATGTTGGTAGGCACGAACTGCGACTGTACGGTTTGCCAGATTGTGTGATGCCGACGTTGCCCAAAACATGAGCGCTGTCTGGTCGGGAATGGATGGACTTCCGGATATCGATGGTACAAGTGTTGGAATATAGGCACGCAAGCCAACTTTTGGTTGCAATAAAGCACAGGCCGGTACAAAAATACTTCCCAAAAAGGACGCGAATTCGTCATACGTTTTATTTACATTTTTAAATCCACGCCATACATAGACGGAATTTGGTGCTACTGGATACGACGGTGTAGTTGCTTCCATGATGGTTATTATTAGAAATTTTTACTTCGATTAAATTGCATGTTAAAACTGCTGCCAGCACCAACATCCATTCCCGGCCATTCATCATAAATACTTATGGGTAAATAGGTTGGAGCAGGATGAAAAACATGATTCCAACCTGAGCAAATGGATTGGAGCATTTCGACCCCACTGACTGGGGTTTTAACGCCTGCAGCGATTTCACCTAATTCCCAGTATACGAGATAGTCATCACCAATACAAGCGATGGCTCCTTGCAGTGAAGGCGATAGATTTTTAATTTTATTTAATATTGACGAGACATCCATTTTAAATTTTTCGGAATCAACCGAGCGAGGCCGCTCGGCTACAAGATGACGCACCGCTCCCGTCATCCAGTCAACCTGTGTGTTAAATAAAAAAACAGGTTGATCTACGCTGAGCGTGGATGCACCATCGTATGCGATAGGAAAGTCTGCACGACTCAAAGGCGTACCTTTTGTTATATAGACACCATTGTGTGTCAGGGTATAGGTTCGTACCGCAAGTCTCGAAAATCCATTCCAGTATGTCTCTTGTGAATGCCAAAATAAAATGGCCGTTTCATCCGGAACGTAGGCGGGTTTATCTGGCAAACCAGCGGGAACGGTAGGTGTGTAAGAATGAAGGCCTGCTTCAATTTGCAATTTCACGGTCGCGGGTACAAAAACACTTCCTAATTTATCGTAGAAGTCCGATGGAGAGAGTGTTGCCAGCTGGAATCCACGCCATACACGCACGGCATTTGCAGGAGAGTTTTTTTTATTTACGGAATTTGACATATTCGTTAGTTTTAATTAGTTGGACTGCCGTGATCGATGATGTAGTTCGCGACTTTTTCCAGGTACCCCGGAGGTGGTGATTGCTCGGCAGTTTTATTATACCGACATTCATTTTTAAATTGCCAATGTTGATTTACGCAGAACTTACACGCTCCCTCAGATCGGTGTAGCGTATTGGTGTCCTCATCAAAAGACAAATCTCCTTTGGCAAACATATCGATCATCACATCTGCCATCGTCTTATGCGGGTCGTAATAATATTTTTCGAGCGCATCGAACAGATCGGGAGCATGCGATTTTAATTCGGCTCGGCTTCTATCGGCTTGTACGGGATCCAGTTGAATTTCTCTATAATAATAGGTGTGTTTTTCATCTATCGGCAGGATTGTAAATCCGTTTTCCTCTGTAATGTTTTCAGTAAAATCTGGCCTGTCTGATAGTTCATTGAAGTCCGATGAACTCATGCGATATTGCGGCATGAAATTTTTATTAAATGAAAAGTGTGGTGTAATAATCAATCGTATATCATGCTTATAAGCTATTCCGTCAATTGTGAAGTCGAATCGAACGTAAACGGGTTTCTCCATATTGGTAGTTTCCCGCATTAGCGTGTAGGCATTGTCTCGCGGACGATCTGAAATCCGATCAGGGTCGACAAAATTTCCAAATACGGACTTGAACATATTCCAACTCGATTCGCTAACGACGTATAATACAGCCGGCCGAGATTGAACAATTTGTTTTACGGCCCATGCATTTTTTCGCACGCAATTATTAACAATAATTTTTAAATCACCATCCAAAAAACCCTGATTCCAATGCGGCGAAGCACAGGCGACCATATCGATTTGTGATACATCTTCTCCAATTGCCAAGTGTGCCGATTCATATCCTTTTTCATGCTGTAGATATTCTTGAAATTGATTGAGTGATGGGACGAATTGCATATAATAACCTTGTTCTTCTTGAAGAATATTTACAGCCATTCCTCCTGGGACAGCAACTTTTCCGGCAATAATGTCCCCCGACTTAAATTTGTTATTTGGTTCAAAAGCATCAAAGAAAACCATGTATGGAAAATCACCTTTTTCACCCGGAATTTCTATTTCCGTGTCTTCTGAGTCGCCATCATAGCGTACTTGAATTTTCCAATTTGGACTGTCATCCGGTCGATGATCACCTACGACGATACCACTTTTATCTGCGATAATTTGATTATCAGGAAGAATATAGTCTTTTACAAAATCAAGATTTAATTTTTCTTGGTAGACAGAACGATAGCGGTAATACCAGGCATATTTGGCCCAGGCATCTGTATTATTATCTGATGAAAAGTTGGGATATGCCCAAGGCGCACCGTTTTGTCCCGGGGCGAAAGCCGTTAGGTTTGGATTTATACCGAGGGTCATAATTGGAGCTTTTCGACAGCCGTCTATGATTTCGCCATTTGGAAATGCAGGTGGGCGCGTACTGCCTAAAACCCAAGGACCAACTTTTTCGTCAGTTGGAATGCTTGCTGGATAAGGGGCACTTACATCAAAATCAAAGGCTGTATAGGGGCCATATACAGGGCGAATACCATCCTGTGGCCAGAAAAAATCACATGTTCCACAAGATCTCACTTGATAGGCCAATTTAACTTCGAGCGGATCATTAGCTGTTGAGTAATCCGCTCCGCGAGTTGGATTATATACATTGCTTCCTTCGCCCGCAATCGTAGCCCATGTAGCCAATGCGCCATTAAAGCTCGAGTATAAACCAAAAGTGGTATAAATTAATCCTGACCAGTCATTTCGTATAGAATCCGGGATTGTTGCACCACTTTTTGTTTTGCCAGGAACAATCGGATCAGAAATGTTCCGAATACAAGCGAAAGGTACATTCATTGCATTTGCTTCTCGGGCAATGACGGCGTCATCCATTTCTAAAAATGAATAGGCATCGGAATTATTTCCATTAGCTACGTAATAAAAGTCTGTCGTTAATAATGGCACATCGGTCAGTGATTGAATTTTAGGGTTGGCAAGAGCACTAGGGCTTAAGGCTTCATTGATTAGATCCGCTAGCGAAATATTATCCATGCTTGGGTCATCCGCATGTTCAGATTTTAATTGTGAAAACAACTTCTCCAACGAATCGGGGTTTGCTACTTCATCCATCTTAAATAATAAATGCTGTTCAACATCATGTATTAATGCTGTCGCCGGATACCAGGTCGGACACCGATATGAATTTCCATTTCCGGAATCGTGAATATTTTGCGGTCGTTGTAATTTTAAAACGGCAGAGTTTGTTATAACAGCATCGCCTAAACTTTGGTTAAGTCTGGCACCTCCGGCCGTGCCAATCGTATATACACGCAGGGCTTGTGTATCCGTGAGCAAGCATTTCATCATTGCGGAAAGGCCATCAATCCAAGGTGCATGAGCAAGGTGAGAATTAGATTTAAACAGGAGGACACGCCAGGGACGATTTGATTGATCAATTATTTGTACGAGTTGAAAATTGCCCCATAATTGTCCAGATTGTTTTTCTCCGACAAACCCTTCAGCACCCCGAGTATACGGATGCCAGTTATGTCTGAAAGCATGCGAATGCGCATTTCCTGATTTGCTGTTGTTAATAAAAACATGGTCTAGTGCGAACCATTCAGCACTTGTCCAGGTAATCACGACGTAATCGGCCTGCGGTAAGGGATCACTTGGTTCCCGCTCGGAAATGGGAATGAGTTCTGGAGCTTTTTTATTGATTTTTGACCAATCAATTGGAGGTAAAACAGGGTTACTGATTGACGGAATATCAGTTGTTTGCGCCACATCAAGGTGTCTTGAGTTTATAGCTGATTTTTCTAAAGATTGCATTGTGTTTTATTTTTTCTTTTTCTTGTGAAAAGGGTTGGGGCTAATTATTTCCCAGAGACTTTTCCATAATGGAGGACACAAAAAGGCGACCGTTCCGCCGCTGCGTTTTTCTTGTGCAATGGTAAAATTGATGTCCCCCACACAGACATACTTATGTTTTTCTGATTTATCAGATATGGCAAGTTTAGCGTGGTCGTTTTCCTCTGACCACGCATACGAAGGCGAAATATTTAACGACTTTAAATCAACACTCTTATCCCCCACGACTCGATGACTGGAATTAGCATCGGTTGCATTCGGTGTTTTGCCATGCTCCCATGTTTCGACTTCGATATTTTCGTTTAATTTAACGGCGACGAGGTCATTGTAGAAATCATCATCACCGGGTGTATCCCAATGTTTATTTTTTGAGATTGCCAGGAATTTGGTACCTGCTGCCGAATGAAACGGAACGACATCGGCGTATGGTGTGTCGCCATATTTAACATGATCCTGGAGGAGAGCGACACGTGCATCTTCTTTTTTATTTACCAGCGATTTTGGGACGGCTGAGGACAGATAGACATTTGGCTGCTGACCGCGATACATTTCTTGCGCAATTTTTAGTGATTCGTTAGCATCTTTTAATGTCACGCATAGGAATGTTTGTGCATTTCCAACGGCTGTATCCGGATAGCCATAAGCACCTTTTAAGGCGAATTTTGGTGTAGAGTGAATGAGCCAAAATGCCGTATTTGACTTAAAGTCAAAAGCCAGAACACCTTTTGTATGACCACGGCTAGGATTCGTAATGCCGGTTATTGGGTTTTCATCATTGTAAAAGAACCAGCCCAAGTCGTCGTTTTGCGCTGTATAGATTTGGTTTAATGTATTGGCGAGCGCGCCATCATTTTGATCAGAAACCAGGTACTTGGATAAGACCAATTTATCTCCTTGGTGGAAAGAAGAATCGAAGTACACGTATTCCGTTCCTTTAGCTTTGCTACCGTCGCTGACTATGGATTTGCCCGCTACTTTGTAGATGAACCACCAATCCACAGACTGCCCTTCATCATTAAGGCATAACAATGATTTAGTCGTATTCATAACCAAAATTTTTTTAGTTATGAATATTCTGTTGGACCTATTTTATTGAATGTAAGCGGAAATTTACCTGCACTTGCATGTGCTAGTAAAATAATGGAATAATTCAATTTAGGGTTCTGTTCGTGCATGCATTTAAGGTCAGTTAAGTGCAAAACAATCTTAAGACCACTGCTGGGGTAAGGCATAGTTCAATTGGTTTTGGACATTAAATACTATCCGGGCATATAGGGATTCGAAATATAAAGCAATTTCTGATTACATGCAAAAAAAACCGGCATAAATGTAAATTCTATTTCAATTGGGGTTGCGTGCATGAATGCTTACTTAAGATAAAAAATCAGGTCATGAAATATGAAAAAACAACGCGGGTTGAATAAAAATACAAATGGTTAAAAGCACGCTATTCCATTGTTGGATAAAATGAACTATTGTATGTTACTCCTTTCTGTTTATCATTTTTTCAATTATTCTCAACTTGTCAATTATTAACAGGACTAAGTAGACGAAAAAAGATAGGAAAAACAAGGTCAATATAATTCGTAAATAGAATTTTATCGTCCATTCTAATGCGACTTTAACCCTATGAATGAAGCTAATTCTAGTTTCTTTTCCTTCGAGCAAGGAAAATTGAACAGTGCAGAATTCATTCTCATCATCGAAGTCACCCAGACTAACCCCCAAGTCCTGTAATTGATTTTCGATTTCCAATATTCTATTTTCCAACTGTATGTATTCCTCAATCTTTCCGCCTTTCGACTTAAGTTCCAGGAGCGAATTCCTGATTTTTTCCAATGAGGCTTTTTTGGCATTTAGCTCCTTGTATTCATTAGTCTTGTCTTTTTTGGTTATTTGTTTCGCTTGTACAGTACCTATTGCGATTAAATCACCGTATAGGGCATCAAAATTTTCGGGTGGCACACCAATTAGTAAGTTTAACTTTCTGTATCCTTTATTTCCGCTTTTTTGTTCGAACTGAACCAGGGCTTTATACTTGGCCACATGAGCTCTAGCTTGTTTTTCTTCACTATCGAATGCTGCTGATTTAGTTGAAATCTCTGCGACCTTCTCGTATTTTTGGTCAACTTTAACCAGAGATTGAGTGGCATTTGTGGATTTCACTTCATATTTCTTTGATGCGTAATTCCTCTTTACGTTTGAAATACTTTCAAAGAATTGTGTTTGCCTTGGGTTTTGATCAACTTTTTTAGTGTAACCATAGACTAACCTAAAAACAAATAAGATTAGAAAGATAGACAAAAGGTATCCAATTAGTTTTTTAAACCTTCTTTTAAATATTTGTTCCATTTGTTGCTGTTTCTTAAGAAAGTGGTTTATCCTGTGATAGTATTTACATGCATACGTCAATACACGAGCCCTGAACCGGTGATTTCAATTGGCTCTTGAAAATCGATTGATTCTACGTTAACGCATTCAGTAAACTGAGATAAATCATGATCTATTGTGATTCAATAGCTGGATTGATAAACAAAGACACCTCCGGACAATATATCTCCAAACTCAATGACAAACCATAGCTTTGCGGCTTTGTTTCAAAACCTATGGATGTACAAGATTTAGCATTGTTTGTCGACTTGGCGAAGCGGTTATTGGTCGAGGAAAAGGATCAACCCGTTGCTATCCCTATCCAAGCGGGCGAATTGTCAAATGCGATAGATATTACCCTTAGCGAGGAGGGGCTATCGCAACAAGCATTCAAGGCTGTTTTGCAAGACCTTATTAAACATACCCCGAAGACGTCGAGTAAGCGGTTCTTCAATCAATTGTTTGGTGGTAGGCGGCCGGAATCGATAGTAGCGGATTTGCTCGGAGTGCTACTTAATAATAGCATGTATACCTACAAAGTGGCTGGACCGATGGTTGGTGTCGAAAAAGAAGTCATTCGCCAAGTATGCAATATCATCGATTATCCCACGACTTCAGACGGAGCTTTTGCCAGCGGCGGATCGATGACTAATTTGATGGCAATGCTTATAGCACGTGACAGAAAAGCCCCACACGTGCGTTATGACGGACTTTCATCCAGGATGACAGCGTATTCATCTGAAGTATCCCATTATTCCATTGAAAAAAATATGGCTTTTATCGGTATTGGTCGAAGCCAATTGCGGTTGATAAAAACCGATGAAAAAGGAAGAATGTTAGCAGCAGATCTGAATAATAAAATAGAAGAGGATAGAACAAAGGGTTTTATACCATTCTTTGTAAATACTACTGCAGGGACGACTGTTCTGGGTGCTTTTGATCCGATAAAATCAATTACGGAAGTTTGCAAAAAACACAACGTTTTTCTGCATGTGGATGGGGCATATTGTGGCGGAGTGATTTTTAGTGAAAAATACAAACATCTCGTCGATGGGTTACGTGAAACGGATTCGTTTAGTTTCAATGCACATAAAATGCTCAACACGACGTTGACTTGTTCGATACTTGTTACAAGAGAAAAAATCGATCTATACAATTCATTCGCCATCGAAGCGGATTATCTTTACCAGACGGATGCTGATGAGTTTAATTTAGGAAAAACCTCTCTTCAATGCGGACGACGAAATGATGCATTTAAATTTTGGGCATTATGGAAAGCCGTTGGCCGAAACGGACTTGCTCGTATGGTGGAAAATGAGTTTCATCTCGCCGACGTTGCCCGTAGTTATGTGTCTGAACATCCAGACTATACCTTGCATAACCAGGATCAGTCGCTCAGTGTATGTTTTAACTACAAAAATATCGATCCTGAAATATTGTGTAAAAACTTATATGAAAAAGGATCATTAATGGTTGGACACGGCTCATTTCGGAACCAAAAGTTTGTTCGGTTGGTAACGATTAATTCAAGTAATAAAGCGGAAGATATTATTGCCTTTTTCAAAGAATTGGAGCGATTTGTGAAAGAGGAGATGTAAAAATTGACCTCAAAAGACCAAAAGCTTTTTCTTGAAATGAAAACCTGCAAACCAGTATTGATTGAAAAAGCGATATAGGGTGAATATTTAATAATATTCTATAAAAAAAGCCGAAGCTCATTAAAACTTCGGCTTTTTTTACATTTAGCAAGCGGTGTAATGCTTAGGGTTGTTTTTTTACTAGAAAAGTGTAATAGTCTTCGTCGTCTCCGGAAGTATTAACTACATCTAGTGCACGCATGGCGTAAAGTATCCCTCCTTTAGAAATGATGTAGATATCACCTTCGGAAATAGCATCGGTGGTTCCTGTAGTTAGTGTTGCCGCATTCCAAGCAGCCTCTATATCTTCATAATTATTGATCGAGTTCCAGTCTGCACTGGATGCATTTCTGAGTTCTAAGTCAGCACTACTTGAATTCAATGAGAATTTACTTTCCCATTCCCCGGCTGCATTTCCTTCGTCTCTAAAATCATAATTCGGTTCCGAGACAAAAACGGCATTAAATCCTGGGATCTGCATTGAACCAGCATTAGGTCCGGCGAAATTCCAAAGCGTATCAGAGACAATTGTTTCAATTGGCGTTCCTAAATCCAAGTCAGCTGAAAATGCCACGCTATCACTCAAGCCTCCTTTGTCAGTTATGATTACCAGGTATGAATAGTTGCCACTGGTATCAGGTAAATCAAAGATTAATTCTTCAGTAAATCCTGTGTCGAGCGGGCTTGTCAAAGTATTGGGATTGTTTGACCAAAAAGTCATTGTGCCCAAAGTTATTCCGCGGCTTGTCTCTACTAATACCCCATTTTCATATACTGCAATGGTCTCTAATGTGTCGGTACCCATTGACGCCACAAGTGGAATTTGCCAGACATCATTTGGAGCAACAGGGTCCCCTGTTAAATCAAGAAATGGAGGAACCATTGGGTCTTCAACCGAAACGGTAACGGATTCTGTTGTGTTGTCGTTGTTGTCCGCATCAATGATAAACGAGTAAACAGCGGATTCGCCAGCACCCAAGTCGGTTTGAATATCGATGTTGAAGGAGAATCCATCTTTAAGAGCACCTGTTAGGGTAAGCGGGTTTAACGTCGATGAGCCGTTAATCATGATATCTGCATCATCAACAAGGTTGCCATCACGTCTTATTGTCAACGTATTCAATGGACTATCGCCGGCAGTGGCATCGACGACAACACTAAAGGATCCGTTAGATGTAATAACGACGGACGTTCTATCAATATCGCTAACCGGTAATACAGCACCTGTGCCTGGGCCATCATCTTCACTACATGATGCCCACATAAGGGCAATGAGCAATACAGGGAATAAATTCTTCAATAGTTTCATATGCGAGTAGTTTTTATGTAAGATTTAATTTTTACGATTTCACCGGGCAAAAGTAGATATATTAAACAAATTGTCTATGTTTATTGTCCACTTCTATATAGACGGAATGTGCGTGATTAGTAACAGATTTATACCAAATTCTAACAGTAACCTATAACGAAGTATCGCAGACAAACGTGGCAATCAATTTGGTAAAATCATACGAAAGTCCCTTTTTTATCTATTGTTTCATTCACCTAAACAAATAGCTCTATTTCTAAGAAAAGTCAAAGTGAAATTGTATTGACCATTCCGGGTAATGACATAGTCGAATTACTTGGTCAACACAACAGTAAATTAAACCTTGTAAAACGAGCTTATCCTGATGTCCAGATCAATTTTCGAGGTAATACGCTGCGTTTTAACGGTGAAAAAAAGAAGACACAAGAAGCCAAACATGTTGTCGAACTCATGCATAAGATATTGAAGAAAGAAGGGGAGTTGACGATGGATGCTATCAACGACTTGCTCGGCGGCAATAATCCTTATGAAACCTATATGTCAGGCAACAATGGTTTTACCATTTTACACGGTAGAAATGGAAAATCTATTAGAGCCCGTACGGTCAATCAGAAGCGACTTGTAGAAGCGTCTAATAATAATGATGTTGTGTTTGCGGTAGGCCCCGCCGGAACGGGTAAGACATACACGGCAGTGGCCCTGGCCGTGCGAGCACTCAAAAACCGACTTGTGAAGAAGATAATTCTGACACGTCCTGCTGTTGAAGCTGGTGAGAGTTTAGGCTTTTTACCCGGAGATCTGAAAGATAAGATCGATCCCTATTTACGGCCGCTGTATGATTCACTTGATGACATGATCCCGGGTGAAAAGTTGGATCAGTACATGGCCACACGCGTGATTGAAGTCGCTCCTCTGGCCTTTATGCGCGGCCGTACACTAGATAATGCCTTTATCATTCTTGATGAGGCGCAAAATGCCACGACCTTACAAATCAAAATGTTTCTCACGCGTCTGGGCCCTTCAGCCAAATGTATCATTACGGGTGATCTTAGTCAAATTGACCTACCATTTCATCAAAAGTCTGGTCTGCGCAGATCGATACAGTTGCTTTCACATGTTAAAGGCATCGAAGTTGTCGAGCTCACTGCCGACGATGTAGTACGTCATCGATTGGTTAAGGAAATCATTATTCAGTACAATAAGGATGACGAACGGCGACGTGAACACAGGCGGAAAGAGCAGGAATAGCTGTCACAAAGAAAGAATTCAGTAAACGGTTTTCATTGCCTACTGCAACTGAGGGGCCTAGATCAAAGGATAACTTTGATTAAGGAGCGCTGATTCCATGAAATTTTCGAGTATACACTTTGTTTGGCATTAAAACCAACACTTTTTTGAAATTATGAATTTTTTATTTAATTTAGCTAAACTAAATAAAATGCAAATGAAAACTAAACCATTCAAACCAACGAACGCCAACACCATTAGCCCATATTTGATTGTGGAAAATGTGGAAGCATGTATCTCATTTTTAGAAAACACCTTTGATGCAAAACTTGAGGGCAAACTCGATAGACCCAATGGTACGCTTATGCACGCGGAAGTGGTGGTGGGGGATTCATTGATTATGCTTGGTGAGCCTATGGGAGAATTTGGCCCAATACCAGCTGCCATGTTCGTGTATGTGCCCAATCCAGAAAACACCTTCGAAAAAGCCAAAGAAAATGGAGGAGAGGTTGTCTTTGACATGATGGATCAGCCACATGCCGGTGTAAAGTATGGCGGAATCAAAGATCCATACGGTAATATTTGGTGGATAGGCAAGCAAATAGAGGACATTTCATGGGAAGAGCAGCAAAGGCGCATTAATGCCACAGCCCAATTGTGGTCAACTGATGAAATATAACGATGGAAATAGATCCCTTTGCTCTTGCCAGTGACTTACTTGCTGCCAACATTCTGCTCACACGACGATTACGCGAGGCTGACCGAAGCTCTGAGTTGACTACGGCTCAACGATCCGTGATTTCTCGTTTGATCAATCATGGTCCACATACACTCGGCGAATTGGCGGCGGCTGAAAAAGTGCGACCTCCTACCATAACGCGGATTATTCAATATCTTGAACGAGAGGATTTCGTGGTGCGAAAATCAACCAGCGATAAACGTGTTTCCAAAGTGGATTATACATCAAAAGCATGGACAACACTGGAACGAGCAAAAACAAGACGAACAAATTCGTTGGGGCATCAAATCGGCGAGTTAACATCATCGCAAAGACAAAAACTACAAGAGATAATTCCCATTTTGAATAGATTATCTGAAACAAACTTGGACAGATAATAAACCAGGTTTGAATTCCGTCTTCTTATTCGAGGTTATCTCATAATGCTGTGATATGAATTTAAGCGTTAGAAAACCGAACTGAAAACATTGACTACGTCAATTTTTGGCCATGAACATCAGATGCCCTACCTTGCCTTACTTCAACCAATTCGAAGCATGAAAAAAATACCAAAGCCAAAGAAGTCGGACTACAATGAATACTATGGCACGTATGTGGATAAGGTCGCTGGCCAAAAAATATATCCATTGTTACGAAAAAACGCGTATGCCGTGCCGGCATTTCTGTATGATTTACCAGATGACAAATGGCACTATCGGTATGCTGATGGAAAATGGTCGCTCGCTGAAGTGATTATGCATCTGATTGATTCCGAACAAGTATTTTGCTATCGCATAATGCGCATTGCACGCGGTGATAAAACGCCACTGGCGGGTTTTGATCAAAATGAATTTGTTGCGAATTGCAATGTCGAGTCGAGAACGAAGGACTCTGTTATAGAAGAATATTACATGACACGAAAAGCTACACTGACATTGCTGAAAGGTCTCAGCGATGACGTTGTAGACAACGTTGGAAATGCTTCCGATTACGATGTTTCTGTCTCAGCTTTATGTCACATAATTGCGGGTCACGAAGCTCACCACATAGCGGTAATTAAGGCACGATATTTATAAGACACAACGTGTTTTTTTGTGTACCGTTTTTGGCTTTTGTGTAATTTTTCGCTCTTAGTTGAAAGTGTAAAAAGCGTGAAATGGCAATGAAGCTGCGTCTTAATATTAAGTAGCCAAATCTCATTTTATTGTCCAGCTATCGTCTAAAGGATTTTCGTGCAAAATGGTCTGCCTGGGAGTATTGGCCTTCTTGGTTAATTAATATTCCAGTCGTATTTATGTGGCTTGCACAGGCAATGCGAAATCGCAACCTGTTCTTTTTTTCGCGTGTGAATCCGGATATATTTACTGGAGGATTTTTTAGCGAGGAAAAATGGTCCATATATGAACTCTTTCCGGCACAGCGTATTCCACTCAGCTATTTGGTTGATTCCACAGATTTGCCTGATGATATCCTTGAAGGAATAAATACTGTCGGTATCGTGTTTCCATTACTCGTAAAACCAAATATCGGCGAGCGCGGCATGGGGATTCGAATAATTGAGACGTTTACAGAATTACGAGACTATCATCTTGCCGCAGCGTATGATTACATCATTCAACAATTGGTGCCTTTCGGAAAAGAGATGAGCGTGTTGGCATATTATTTACCAGGAAGCAACGATGTAAAGGTGACATCGATTTGTATAAAGGAGAAATTAACGATCATCGGAGATGGAATATCGACTATTGAAGAACTGGTGTTATGCCAATATCGATCGAGGAAGAATTGGAGTCGACTCAAAGACCAGTTTGAAGCAAATCACATATTAAAAAGGGGTGAATCACTTATATTAGAACCAATTGGTAATCACAGTCGGGGAACAATATTTTTGGATGGAAATCACTTGATTTCTGATTCGTTTACGAAGACAATAAAACAACTGTTTAACGAAATTGATGGGGAGGTTTTTTATGGACGATTTGATATAATGTTCAGTAACTTCGAAGAATTTGAGCAATTAAAAGACTTTAAGATAGTGGAATTTAATGGGGTAGGCAGCGAACCTGCTCATATTTATCAGCCGGGCTATTCATTGATTAAAGCGTATAAAGAACTTTGGCAGCATGCAAAAATTTTAGGAAATATTTCGATACTGCAAGGGAAAAGAGGGCGAAAATGTATGACATGGCATGATTTCAAGTCAGCACTTAAAACCTATAGACGCAATTTGAAATTAGTCATGAAATGAGCCATTTATTTAACACGAATACTAAATATTCAAACGAAGACATTTAATTAGTCATATGATGTTGCCTTTGGCTATAATACTGAGCTATTTTGGGTCCTTGCCTTTTGGTATGATCAACCTTAATGTCTTGTATGCCGAATTGACGAAAGGACGAAAAGCGGCTGTCTTAATGGCCACTGGTGCAGCGATCGTCGAATTTATTCAAGGGGTTGTAGCGGCAATTGTATATGGTCGACTAGTTATTCTTTCGACATTTGAATTGTACTTTAAGTATGCTGCAATGGTGGTATTTTTTGGTTTAGCTTTTTACTATTTTTTTAAAAAGAAGAAAAGTGCCGAATTAGAAAACCAAACCTTACATACCACTAAAACACCCTTTTATCATGGATTGGGTCTTAGTTCATTAAATTTTATGGCTGTACCGTTTTGGCTAATAATTCTGGCCATGATTTCAAGCTATGTGGATATCTACTGGACAACGAGCGCTTACTTGTTGTTTGGATTGGGTGCTGGATTGGGTGGGTTTTTGGCATCTATGACGTATGCGATTCTGGGAAATAAGTTGGTTAAAAAGGATTCAAAGGTTTACAAATACCTGGACTATATTCTAGCACTGTTGTTTTTGGGGCTGGGCATTCTCGCGCTTTTTTATAGTTAATTTGAATTGGACTTTATTATTTGAGCCAAACGATCGGGATAGTCAGATATGATACCGTCAACACCCACTTCCATCATCCTTTTGATATCGCTGACCTTATTTACTGTCCATGGAATAACTTCATAATTATCATTGTGTAAAGCTTCTATCGTCTTTTCATCTAGTAGCGAAAAGTGTGGGCTGATAAAATCGGGTTTGACGGTTAGTTGTTTCAGTTTATCGAAAATACCTTCATTCTCACTGACGAGTAATGAAATGGGTTGTTCGGGAAATACCTTCTTCATATCCTCCAAAACCTCCAGATCAAAACTTTGAATGATCGTTCGATCTTCAATTCCCATTTTTTGAACAACGTGCATGACATTATAAACGAAAAACTGGAAATCAGGGTGAAAAATTCCGTCTTGTCCTTTGCTTCTCTTTATTTCAAGATTGAACTTTGGTAATGCTCTATTACTTGCACGAGCATGTTCATCTGTTGCAAGGACTACTTCCTCAAGTGTTGGTTTATATGTCTTTATTTTTTGTTGTTGTGCAAATCGAGGGTTACCCAAACTACCACAGTCATACTTTTGGATTGCGTCTTTCGACATTTCGAAGAGTTTGTAGTCAAGTTGTAATTCTTTCGGAATAAATTCACCATCTGGTTTTACGCATATATTTGCATTCATCCAGGGCTCGTGAGACACAATGACGTAGCCGTCTCGTGATATACATAAATCCATTTCCAAGGTGTGAACACCCAGGTCGAGTGCAGCTTTGAACCCCTCAATACTATTCTCTGGAAATAATCCACGCGCGCCACGATGGCCTTGCATGTCAACGTTTGGAGTAGGCCCAGGTGTCGGCTCTGATTGACAGGATAAAAGGAGCAGCCAGAACAGAGCAGTATACATGTTTTTCATTACGTGAAGATAATGCTACGAACGAAAGTTGTTAATGAGGCACTCCAAAGCATTTAGTATTTTGGCAGTAGATTAAACATCGCGTTTTATGAAAAAGAAGTTTTGGTACATATTGCTGGCTCTACTCGTGTTGATTCAATTTATTCCTTATCATATAAAAAATGCAGATCGAAATCCCAAGGCCGATTTATTTTCAACGGTTAAAGGGAGTAAAATAATTGAATCGATGGTGCGAAAAGCATGTTACGATTGTCATTCTCAAGAGGCGAGAACACCTTGGTATGGTAAGGTGGCACCCCTGAAGTTTTGGTTGAATAAGCACGTACGTGGGGGACGAATGCATTTAGACTTTAGCGTTTGGCGCGATATGACCGTGGAAGACCGAAACCATGCAATAAAAGAAATTACGCAAGAATTGGAAAGTCATGAAATGCCTTTAAATAGTTATTTATGGATGCATAAGGATGCCAGACTTACCGATGCCGATCGCAATAGATTAATTATGTTTTTTAATTCAATAAAGGAATAAAAAAATCCGGCTCAAGCATATGCTGAAGCCGGATGAAAAGCACTCAATCTATCAGGCAAGTACGCCGTATGCAATGCGAGCTTACGCCATACGTTAGATGCTTTTCTAGTAGTGTATGAAAGTTACGTTTTTAAGGATTTTAATAGTTTAATTTTAATCATCTTAAGTAAAGTTTGGCGCGCAAAATCTACTTCTGTATCGGTCTGATTTTTTAGAACGCCGTTTTCGATCTAGCTTTTTTTTTTGGACCAGCGATCACTTATTTCATCCAATTTATAGGACAACTCCTCGATACCTTCTTCTACTTGTTGTGCTATGTTTTCAACATTGATTGGTCGACCTTGCATGGCCAATCGATCAGAAGGTGATTTTGCTTTTGGTACAGCAATGAGCAAGAAGAGATAGACCAGCAAACTTGCACCACCAGTTACAAAAAATATGACGAAAACCAACCGAATCCATATTGGATCACTCATACCAAAGTATGCTGCGATGCCAGAACAAACGCCACCAACAACTTTGTCATCAGGGTTTCGGAATAGGCGTTTACCTTTTTTACGAATTGTATCGTCTCCGATGTAAGATGGCTGTTCACTGCTGCGATGTCTATTTTCATCAGCTCCAAACTCCTCTGGCGTCCCAAGTATT
This sequence comes from Saprospiraceae bacterium, assembly GCA_028279185.1. Taxonomy (GTDB): domain Bacteria; phylum Bacteroidota; class Bacteroidia; order Chitinophagales; family Saprospiraceae; genus JANQSS01. The sequence continues at coordinate 120,753 of JANQSS010000081.1, forward strand.
TTAATCGCTTGTTCAATATCGCGAATTCCAATAATGGGTCGTTTATTTTGTCTTTCTGAGAGTAATTCGGCAAAGCGTAATTCAATGTCATGAACAATTTCTTCACAACCTTCTGAAGCAGAGAAGTGGTGTTCGATTACATCGAGGTACTCTTGCAATTTATCGTACGCGTCTTCGTCTATGATGAATGGATATCCACCAATATTTACATTAATCGTTGGGTTCATTTTGCCTGTTTTTTAATTGAGTAATTGACTGCTTTATTAAGTTGTTTCCAACTTTGGGTTAAATCGTTAAGGAATGTTGCTCCGACTTCGGTGATCTGATAATATTTTCGAGGGGGTCCTGCCGGTGATTCTTGCCAAAAGTAATCCACTAAACCAGATTTTTTGAGTCGCGACAACAACGGATACAACGTACCCTCAACGACGATGAGCTCAGCTGATTTGAGTTGGCTGATCATGTCAGATGGGTAGGCCGGTTCTTTCGCAACCAGGCCGAGCACGCACATCTCCAACACGCCTTTCCTCATCTGCGCCTTTGTATTTTCAAGTTTCATACGACAAATATACTTCCTCGCAAGGTACTTTGCAATACATAGTACCTTGTTTTGCGACGGGCCGCCAATTTGGTCCGATTAGAACACGAAAATCAACGACGAGGATCGCTTTCACCAATTTAACGAATTATTTGCCAAGTTGAACAGCCAGAGGACCGGGAATGGGCCCATTGTGAAGTATAAAATTCAAGAATTAGAATCCAATATTAAATAGTTGATTATCATAGTTTTAAATAAGCCGTGTGTCAAACATCGACCCGTCAGCCAGTGCGCAGGTATATGCCTGGCGATTAACCCTCAGAATGCTCGGTTTACCACCTTATTTTACTCAAAATTTCCACTTTAGACACCTGGTTGCACATTATTGTCTTCTACTTCATCTATAAATATTATAAAACAAGCGTGAGTGCGTTACAGGTCATATGAGCAATCAATGATGGGCCTATTGACTTTGTTTTGGCATAGAGTATTGAAAGGAAAAGACCCATTACAAATGCAAAAACAGCCGATGAATAGGCAGGAGAGAATCCGTCAGAAATAGCGATGCTCTCAAAACCTATATAGACCATGGCATATAAAATGGAGGTAACCGCAATGGCCAATTTTGGGTTACCTTTTTTAAGAACGTTTCCTTGTATGTACTTTCGAAAAAAGAACTCCTCTACTAACGGAATTAAAAGAACTAAGGACAAAGCCTTGGAGAGGAAAGCAGACGAGAAATTGAAAGAAGACCACGGATCTAATTCAAGAATGATTTTCGGATTAAAATGTGATTGCAATAACATGTTAGTTGCGAATAATAGGCATCCCAAAATGAAGCCATAGGTATAGTAGCGAAATGTTGCCTTTTTAATCGTCAAAAATTGTCTTCCCCGTAAACAACACAAAAAAGAAAAAACCACAATCGTGTGAAGGACGGTTGAGATAAGGTCAAAATGTTTTATAATTGGAATCATATTGTTCTCACCATTCCAAAAAAATAACCACGAATAACCGCACCCTATATTGATGAAAATATAGATGAATGAATAGAAAAGCGCTTGTATGAACTGTGACATCATTTTATTGGCAAAACAGTAAAGTACAATTAATTACGCAATGCGCACATTCTCTTCTGCCTGCCACGAGTGAATTGTTAGATTGTAACTTAAGTATGAGTAGCTATGATTATCTTCGTATTGGATACGAAAAAAATAAAATTGAAATAAATCATGATCATTGTTCCAGCGGATTTTCCGCTAATAGAAACCGAGCGACTGAACCTCCGTTGTGTGCGTGAAAATGACGTTGATGCCGTTTACTATTTACGCAGCCACAAAAAGAATATGCAGTACATTGATCGTCCATTGGCCCAATCCAGAACAGATGCCTTGTCGCATATTCAAAAGTTATTAAAGGGTATTGCAGAAAAGCTATGGGTGAACTGGGCTGTAGCAGAAAAAGAGTCCGATGAGCTCATTGGATTTATCGGATTTTGGAATTTTCAACAAGAGTTACGTGAAGTTGAAATTGGTTATGAATTACATCCAGACTTTCAGGGGAAAGGGATTATGTCTGAGGCCGCAAATGCCGTTCTGACATATGGGTTTGAAAAAATGAACTTGAAAACAATTAATGCTCACCTCGAACGTGAAAATAATAAATCGGTTGCCTTACTTGAACGATTCTCGTTCAAATATGACCCTTCATTTAAAGATGAAGAAGAAGAAAATTTGATCAAATACTATCTGACCAAAGCCGTTTATCGCTAAAATTCAGCCGATAAAGAGGTGTGTCGGGCATGGCAATGAGGTATGATTTGAAATCATCTTAAATCTATTTGTACGGTTGAGCGTTTTTATTCACTACCATTCGGCCATTTTCAGGCGTGGTAAAAAATTGCTACTGCCAGGATCGATTCGATGATTGCCAAAAACGTATAAAAGCTGTACCGCGAATTTAAACTTTCACATGCGATAAGTCGCAATGCGACATTTTAATTCCACCTTGTAGCATTACTCATAATTACCATCCAAAATTTCTATACTACCATATTGATCAGGCAAAAAACATTTGCTGCACCTAAAACAATTTCGGAAATTAACCCCTGACGTATCTGTTTATTTGGTTTTCCATCGAAACTAATACTGAGTATTCGCCCTATAGCGAACCCAAGAAATATCAATAGAGCTACAACAAAGGCTGTAAAGGTCAATTTAGGAACAACAGCCCCCAATAAAATAATTATCCCTCCACACAACATCAATGCACTGACGCCTCTCATCTCGTTTAATAGATCAACATCATTTTCTAACTTGATTCCGGAGTTCTTTAAATATGTTTTTATAGGGTTGCCTAACCTCATGCCTCCTACAAATAGTAACATGAGGCCTGATAAGACTAAGACGATGATTTTGATAGTTTCCATGCTTTTTTGCTTTGTTTCATTCTTTCTAAAGCAAATTTAAATGGGCATGGTGACAAAGGCATGTCAGGGGTGTTTTTGTTTTCGAACATATTCTTCAAAATATTTTTGCATGGTCATATTGTGTTGAGTGAATGTTTCATCTTGTGGAATGAGGCTGTCGATAAAATCTATTCTGAAGGCCCTAAAATCTTCTCTCAACCTACAGAATGCTATGAGAAGAAAATTGCCGTTGATACTATAGATGGCAAACGGCTCAATGTCTCGGGTTGTTCGCTTACTCTCGGAGGATAAGTAGGTTATCTTTAAAACCCTAAAATGAATAAGAGCTGATTGAATCTGCATTAAGTTGTCGCTCGTCTTATCTTGATTCTGATTGCCACTAAAGTAAACCCGGTCTGCTAACAAATCAGCGTTTCCTTTTTGAGAATATTTTAAAATAGATTTTATTTTTTCCATGGCACTGGAAACGTTATCGCTAAACGATTGGTCTTTGTTTTTTATCACCAACTGTTCCGCGGTAATCAAAGCATTGGCTTCATCTTCTGTAAATAGAACCGGAGGAAGGTGATATCCTTCCATAATGGAATAACCTTTACCTTCTTCAGTCACAATAGGTATTCCAGTTTTTTCAAGGGTACGAATATCCCTGTATATGGTCCGTACACTTACGTTGTGTCTTTTGGCAAGGTAATTAGCAGTGACCACTCGTTTGGATTGTAGCTGTGTGATAATTGCTGTTAATCTGGAGAGCCTGGGTTTTTCTTTTTCTGCCATTTTTTGATTTCCTTGAGACGAACATAACGATAGTACGGAGTGTGTTTAATCGTTCATTCGTTGACAAATTAAACGATGAAAATGATGTACTCCTTGTTCACGCGATGGCGAATATCGTCCACGATTGTAAACATGTGAATTCATACCTTTTTGTACAGCTTCGACGATTTGTTCGTCTTCTTCTTCGACTTTATCTGTCAGTTCAGAAGCCCCTGCATTAAATTTATCCCAATCATGTACATAGGTGATAAAACGCACTTCGGTTTTTGCTATTTCCTTTGGTTCGACAATATTTACAGACAAACCCCATGGGTAAAAATTGAGCATGAGGTTAGGAAAAATGAAAAAATAGTAGGCGGCCACAGGCTTTCCATAATCGATATGTCCTGCTGGTAAATCAAAACAAGCCTCACCGTTTCGCGCATATCCTATTTGTAATATAATATCGTCAAGAAGCACGGTTTCATACGTCTCATAATCAATAATTTGGTTCAAGCCAGGGTGAACAAATGGGATGTGAAATCCCTCTAAATAATTATCACAATAAAGTGCCCAATGGGCTTGAACATAATGGGTTTTTGTGCTTTCGACATGGAATTTAAATCTGTCAACGGGCAAAAAACCAACGCGCAGCATCAATTCTTTAATGACGTTGTCAATCCCATATTTGGGTTTATTGCTAACAAATAAAAATTGATACCATTGCCTCGTTTCGAAAGCTTGTAAGTGATCGCAAACGGACGGAAAACCAGCCACATCGGTGAATTCGGGCATGTGTTCACAAGTCCCATCCAGCAAAAAACGACGACCATGATAGGGGCAGATAATTTTTTGTGACCTTTTTGGACTTGAAGTGAGTAAACTACCACGATGTGTGCAAACATTGCTTAGAGCTGAAATCGATCCTGTTTGATTACGAATGAATAATATAGGTTCATCGATAAAATTAGGAAGCAGTTCATATGGCGATATATTGTCACTTGCCCGAGGTAGTTCAAGATCAATAGCAAAATGCCAGGCATTAGAAAATATGTGTGATCGGGCCCGTTTAAAATATTCCTCCGATGTATAAAATATGGATGGAAGAGTTTGGGCTTTTGTTATATCCGAATCGACGTGTAAATCAATTATCATTAGAATCGTTATTGATAACCCAATCATAAATCGCTAAACTCAAAGCTTCACGATATCCATGAAAACGATGGCCGGTTTGATAGACATGAAAAATGATATCTCCTCTTTTTTTTCGTATGGCATTATAATACGGTAGAATGTGTCTGGTTAAACTGACTTCCGGATCATCGGTTCCGCCGAATAAAAGCATTGGTTTTGATGCGAGCTTATCCGCAAATGCAACAGGTGTAAATTTGTCCTGATGTGCACGTAAATCATCTATAGCGGACATCGGTTTAAAATTTATTATACCGCGCATCTTATAACTGACGAATACGGCTTCCATGAATTTTTTGAAATCTTCCTGTTCGTCGCATTGCGTTAAAAACGCATCGCCATTAAAACCTGCAATAGAAATTATGCGCGAGACGCGATCGTCGTGTGCGCCTATGTACATGGACAGGCCGCCGCCAAAACTCCATCCGCCTAAGATAAAATCACTCGTGTCCACATTGAATGACTGAATTGCAGAAGGAGTGAAAAAAAAGTCAAGCGCATGATGCAAATCATCGATTGGACTTGATCCGCCATATACACCTTCGCTGATAGAAATTCCACTTAATGTCAATGTAAAAACATTTATTCCTTCGCCGGAAAGTTTTTCGCCAAGGCCGAGAACATCCCCAAAATCACCTGGAAACCCATGTAGTAGCAACAATGTTGGAGCATGTCCTTCTGTATTTGCTTTATAATGTTTGGCATATATGAAGTGATCGCCACTGGGTATTTTGACTCGGTCCACTTCATCTTGTGCATGGCCGCACAATGAAAATGTCAAAATGAATGTGAGAAAACAAATAGCCCGTGTCACGAAGTTAGAATTGCGCATGTCGTGAAAATACGATGTAGCGGATTAATAAATTGAACGCAGCAGTCCGGTTTACGGCGTGAGAAAGCGATATGCGGAATAAGTGGAAAAAAGCATCCAAAAGAGGGCATTTTTGGATGTTGTGTCCGATTAGCCGCCAGGCATCTATAGATGCCTGGCGACTATCCATCGTAA
>JANQSS010000082.1 GCA_028279185.1 Saprospiraceae bacterium
TGTGTGAGATGTCCGGTAACTGCCTCCGTCTGGAAATACCCTCCCTTACTCTACTATAAAGCGCTCCGTTTGGAAACGAACTAAATCTAGGCTAGAAAACGAAAGTTAGTCGTCAGTAAAAAGTCGGTCCTGTTGTAGTCCACTTTCGATCTATGATTGTTTGTTCTCGAAGTAGCTACCTGCGTCAGGATATGTGCTAAAGCACGACATTTTATGAAAACTGGAATAAAAGATGGACGAAAATAAAACTTAACATAACTTTTGGTGACCTGAGTTCACTAATGTGAAAGTCCTCTAAGAGGTCGCATGGTTATGGTTGCTTAGGCGGGACAAACTAAATTCACATTTTATTGTCACAAAGTTTCATGCGGGCGGTCGGGCGGTCATTTTTCATATTTCAGATTGGTAAATTTCTGTACTCGATCTCACGGTCGCGTAAGCCACGCCCTCCAATTAGAGCGCTTGAGATCGAGGAGCAGCAGGACATGGTATATCTATAATATGAACATTTTTGAAAATTCACGCCGATAGATAGGTGCATGCATGTTTCTCATGTGAACAAGTCCTGCTTCAATTCCGATTTATGACTTAAACTTTACCACTTACTCATGTTGGCGCCAGTTAGTCTAGGAGGGTGTAGCCTCTATTAATTTGATTAAGAATGCCTACCTTCATATTATTCCAGGTAATACCTCAAACTGTTCTGGACCTAGTCCCTCACTTTTTGTGTTGCAATTTGTTGCAAATTTACAACAAACTAGTAAGCGGTCGTCATCACACGGCATGTAATTCGCGGCGGTTAGGTAGCGATAAGAAAACCTGGCCCACAAAATATCGTGTCGGCACTTTGAAGTGATGATGTCAAACTGGTTTCGCTTTTAATTTTTTTTTTAATAAGGAGAGCCAGACCCTACCCTCTGCGAGGGGAAGGGTCTGGGGACTAGTCTTGGGCGGTATTCTGATTTTACTGTCACGATTATCATGAAACAAAATATCACGGTATTCGATATTATCACGATATTACTATAGTCGTATAGA
>JANQSS010000087.1 GCA_028279185.1 Saprospiraceae bacterium
AAGTGAAGAAGTGACAAGTATTTATTTTCCAATATTTTCCACCTTTTCTGCTTCTAATATGAAATATATTTGGACATATGTGTGCAAGTATTAAATATAAAGGCATAGTTATTTGATATTTCTGCAAACAATTGTGTAATCAATTGTCCTGTAAACATTAAACTAGAAATTTCCATTCTTCCATTATCACATTTTTGGCCAAATTTATACCTAACCAAAATTACAGACATATGCCTGTGTTCATCATACACAACTGTACCACATAATTTGTGTCAAGGAAGCAGAAAATAAATATCTTTAGTTTCTTAACTTCTGGCAGCCATTTTGAATTTTGATCCACATATGGTTGAAGTATGGTAATGGAGTTTACGGGGGATTTCGTTCAACTGCCCTGATTTTGCGCCGAAGATATTATATGATGGACAATAGATAATAGCAAAATAGAAGGGCAATTATTTTTCTGCACAGCAAAGTAACACAATCTGTAGTTACGCGTGACCCACCTTGAAGCAGGATGCCTAAATTTCTTACTTTGAATATATCATTTGATATATTTGGTATTCTAAATGAATTCATTTATTGATATGTAAAAATTCGATTTTAAAGAAAACTAACGTCAAGTAAACATTAACTGGCTTTATTTTAAATTAGTTGATATGCAAGGTGTACATATTTAGATAATTCTTTTATTAAATATGACACTGCAGCCCAGAGGGATCAGCTAATCTCCCCCGGGATGGTTACCAGCTCCAGGGGGACCGTTGAGCCTTCCAGGTCCGGAACCATCAGCTGTACCAGATGCTGCTCTCTCACCCTGCCCTATTAGCTGACATTCTGGTATTTCTGGAAACACGATGCAATATGGCTCCAACTGCAACAAAACGCACACATAAATAATGACACTCAATTTTAAGGCGCGGAAACTTTAACAATAGTGGTTTTCGGAAATTCACCCACTGCCTAACTGCCAGACAAAATGACGAATTAAAAAAATTTATACTGAGATTCGAACCCATGATCTTCTGTTTACAAGTCCAATGCTTTACTGACTGAGCTACTAAGCCAACACACTTGAGCAGTTCACATAAATAGACCTTGTAGCAATGAAATCTTGCCAGGCAGGCAGGCGAATATCCGAAATCCTCTACTAGTTGTCGCCACACTTTGCTCTCTACAAATACCCAATGTCCTTCCTTTAACAATGTAAGGTGGCGTGAACACAATGATTTTCGAGTATCAGAAAATTTCACTATTTTCTGATTCGGTGTCCAAA
>JANQSS010000093.1 GCA_028279185.1 Saprospiraceae bacterium
AGCACTATATCTTATTGCTACAAGCCGAAGACAAAGTAATAGCAAAACAGGTGATCCGCATCCGCTCGTAAGGAAGCGATATCACGGGAAATAAAAGAAGCCGCCCCGTAAAGTACGGGGCGGCTTCTTTTTTATGCAATATTCAGTCAAACCAACACAATTTGATACCCATGTGCGGCAAAAAATGTCAAAACTCTATCGAATTAAATAGACCACTTCATCGGATTTGTGTAGGTAGAATTTCTCGCGGGCATATCGTTCACGATCAATCTCAATTGCATACATCTGCTCATCCAATTCCGTCAATTCGGAATCAAAAAAGTCTCGCTCATCCTCTAGTTGATCGATTGTTTGCTGCAAACAACGAAGTGTAATCAAGTTGTTTTTATCAAAGAAAGTCATCCAAATTATGAATATGCAAAAAGTCAATACGTATTCATTTGCAAGTAAGGAGGTAATATATTTTCTATTCGCCCTATTTTCAGATGATAACATATTAAATAAAAATTTAATATGACAAATGTAATGAAATTAATTTGATTTGTAATCATCGTTTAAAATGCCTGAAATTGCTGGATCGAAGACATTGAATTTACACCACAATTCGACATAGATTCGCTATCATTGCGTGCCAAAATGATGAGAGGGAAGTCCATGAAAATAGGCATAGTACGAGAAGGTAAAATACCAAGTGATAATAGGGTGCCGCTTACGCCTGAGCAATGCTTGCGAGTTCAGGAATTGACTTCACACGAAGTGATTATTCAACCCAGTCCGATACGCTGTTTTGCTGATTCAGAGTATAGCTCATTAGGATTGAGATTGGAGGAAGATATGTCACAATGCGACGTACTATTGGGCGTAAAAGAAGTACCAATCGAAGAGCTCATTGCGCGGCGAACTTATTTTTTCTTTAGTCATACAATAAAAAAACAAGCGCACAATAGAAAGCTGCTCCAGGCCATTTTAGCCAAAAATATTAGGCTCATCGACTACGAGACAATTACTGATGAAAAGGGCCAGCGGTTGATTGCTTTTGGTCGTTTCGCCGGAATGGTTGGCGCCCACAATGGGGTTATGGCATTTGGATCGCGAACAGGACTTTTTGCACTTGATCGCATGACTTCGTTCAAGAATTACACTGCCGCGAAAGAAGCCTATAAGGCCATTTCATGGCCAGAAATGCGCATTGTCTTGACAGGAACAGGTCGGGTAGGGAACGGAGCAGCGGACGTCCTTCGAGATATGGGAATTAAAGAAATGAGTCCGGGGGAAATCGTTCGAGTTGGTAGTGGGCATGGAGCCGTGTTTACTCAATTGTCATCAAGTGACTACATCAAGCACCCGAAAAACGATACTTTTGATAAGACTGCATTCTATGCTAATCCCTCGAAGTTTGAAGCAAACTTCGAACCGTATTACCGGGCAGCAGACATTATGATTAATGGTATTTATTGGGATAGTCGCGCACCAAAGTTTTTTTCACTTGAAGACATGGCCTCACCCGAATTTCGTATACAGGTTATAGCAGATGTCACCTGTGACATTGCCCCTAACGCATCTATTCCTAGCACGATTCGCGCTTCCACTATAGCAGAGCCAGTTTTTGGTTTTGATCCGCTGACGGGATACGAAGAAGACCCATATCAACCGGACTGCATCGATGTGATGTCAATTGATAATTTACCAAACGAAATGCCGCGGGATGCTTCTCGTGCATTCGGAGCGATGTTCATCGAACACGTATTGCCCGCGCTTATAGATGATGATAAGGATGAGTTAATTAAACGGGCAGCTATTACGGATGAAATGGGGAATCTTACCGAAAACTTTGCCTACCTAGATAGCTATGTTTCTTCTGTTCTTGGCTAAAGTGATACTTTAATTAAATCCTCAAGACCTTTATCAGATAAAGGCTTGGTGTGGTTAAATGTCTGCTGAGTGAGCATTTCATAAAGGTGCACATAGCGTTCACTAACCTGCTTTACAAATGTATCGGGCATATCAGGCATCGTTTGTCCATCCAATCCCTGGAAGCCATTTTCTATGAGCCATTCCCTTACAAATTCTTTACTAAGCTGAATCTGCCTCTCTCCGTTTGCTTGTCGATCCTCGTAGCCTTGAGCGTAGTAATATCGGCTGCTATCAGGTGTGTGAATTTCATCCATTAGATATATTTCACCTTGATACAGACCAAATTCATATTTTGTATCTACTAGGATTAACCCAACAGCTTTGGCCATTTCACTTCCTCTTTCAAAGAGGGCTAGTGTATATCTGCAAAGCTTATCATAAACTGCGGGAGTCAATATTTTTCTTTCAATAATATCATTTCTTGATATATCTTCATCATGACCTGCTTCTGCCTTAGTCGCAGGCGTAATAATTGGCGATGGAAATGGATCTGATTCGCGTAAACCTTCCGGCAATCCAACGCCACATAACACGCGTTTTCCTGATCGATAAACGCGCCATGAATGCCCAGCTAAGTAGCCTCGGATGACCATTTCTATTCGTATGGGCTGGCAGTATTTACCCATTGACACGACAGGATGAGGTTCGCTCTCCAGCCAAATCGGTACTATGTCTTCAACAGCACGCAAAAAATGTGCTGCTATTTGATTTAGGACTTGACCTTTAAATGGAATTGGACGTGGGAGAATATGATCAAATGCCGAAATCCTATCCGAAGCTACAGAAACGAGTTTGTCGTCGATCCGATAAATGTCTCGAACCTTGCCTCGATAAAATTGCTGATTTTCCGACAAGGCTAGCTCTGCCCGGTAAAGTGTTTCTTTCAATAGGAATGGGAGTTTTGGTTTGGGCACATCACATATTAGTGACGACATTTTTTTCAGTGAGCACATCTTTTAGCTCCTTGAGCATTTTATACTCCTCTGGCAGCACACGTTTAAAAGCATCCTTCAATATGACAAATTTGCCTTGCTCCAATTCTGAACCAACTTCTTTTAATTTATACGTTATGTTGTGCACATCATGTTTGATGATGTTTCGGATTGATGGAATATCATGCCAGTCACCCTTCATGGCAACTGCATTAACTGTCTCACCTCCTTCATTTTGCACAGGATCCAGTTCGATTAACTCTGTATCTGCCGGCACTTCGTTTTTCGCCAATGGAAACCGCCAGGCTTCTTTGTCTTCGGCGAGTCCGGAATTTATAAGGAAGATTTCGATTCCTTTTTCATGCATTCGGTATACGATGAGTCGAGCTCTATCTAGTATTTTCATATGACGTCAGCGTGGTTTTAATCCAAATAAGGGGATGGACCCATATGGGCGATAAATATATACAATAATCGCGTTATATGAGGTTAAAATGCGTAAAGCTATGTGAGAGTTGCTGAGGCAAGACATCAACGTATTGCGATGTGATTAATGTAGAAACGACCGTCAAGCCCTTTTTCGTGTTTCCGGCGGACGCAAAGCATCCAATTCATGTTGCTGCGAAATAATATAAAGGAGCAACACTGCAAGGAAAAGTTCTTGTACACCTTCGCTCATTTCGCGCATCATCTGAACAGCGCGTGCTTGAGGGTTAGTGTTTTTACTGAATCTATTCATGATTCCGAAATGATCATCGCCGATGAGTACCTCAGGGTGATCAATATCCGTCCAATCAATTTCACCGATTACCTTTCGCCCGGAACGGTTTTTAATCGTTCCGTTAGCCAATACATAGGCAAATCGCTGCTGGTTAATTTGTACTTCTGTGTATTTAGGACGGATGAGAAAAGTGTATAAGTATGGGTTTGTTTGGACCGCAACGAATCCTCTTCGTTGTCCGTACACCCGCAATCCATAATTTCCAATTAACTCATGGAAAATAGTATTTACTTTTCCCATTTTGTAGGATGTAAAACCAACACGTTTTCGTTTTCCAATCTGGAGTTTCAATGCTATGGATTGAATTTCCTCGTCATCGATTGGGATCCAGTCGTCTTTCTTTTCGCGTAGAAGTCCGGTTAGTTGCTTTTTGTCCCTTCGGAACTTCGCTTTATCTGAGGAAAGTATATCGAGTAAAAAACTCACATGTTAGATTTTGCACTAAAATAATGAAAACGCGAATATGGTTGAATGAATGTACTTGACAAATAGAATAGGATAAGAATCTACAATCAACCGACGAAAACTATCGATTAGGAAATAAGTTTTGACGTTTTATTTTTCGTCGGAGACGACGTAAGGCACGTTCACGAATTTGGCGCACGCGTTCTCTGGTAAGTCCATACATTTCTGCAATTTCATCCAAAGTATGGGCTCTTTTTCCATTTATTCCAAAAAACGATGAAAGAATTTCATACTCTCTTGGTGACAAACTGGAAAGACCATTTTTTAATTCGATTGCTAATGATTCTTCCATCAATTTTATGTCGGGTGATTCCTCGTCATTTGGCATCATATCAAGCATGGTCATGTCTTTGTCATCACCACCCATAGGTGCGTCAATACTGGCGTATCGCTTTCGTCCATTCCAGATCGTTTCTAATTCCTTCTGATTTAATTCGCATGCTTCTGCTAACTCTTCCATTGAAGGCTCTCGTTCGAACTTTTGAACAAAGCTCGTATAGGCTTCCATGACGCGCGTCAATTTTGACATTTTGTTTACAGGTACTCTGACCATGCGACTGTATTCGACAATAGCCTGGATGATGGATTGTCGAATCCACCAGACGGCATACGAAATAAATTTGAACCCTTTCGTTTCATCAAAGCGTTTTGCGGCTTTTATCAGACCGACATTTCCTTCGTTGATCAAATCACTGAGCGACAGTCCGTTATTTTGATATTGCTTCGCCACGGAGACGACAAAACGCAGATTTGCACTTGTCAGTCTTTGCAATGCATTTTGATCCCCGGCTTTAATTTTACGCGCAAGGGAGACTTCCTCTTCCGCCGTTAACACATTTATTTTGCTGATTTCATTTAAATATTTATCCAATGAGATGCTATCACGGGAAGTAATTCTTGTTGATATTTTTAACTGACGCACCTTTAGTGAATTGTTGTGTTGCTTTAAATTAGTGAATACGAGTCACATATTCTAATTTATAACGAAAGTCATATCAAGAGCGTTCAATGAATGACAAGAAAAGTGGTAGTTAGGATCAAATTACTTCAAACAAAAAGGGACAACGAATGACGCTATCCCTTTTCTCTTGATTTTTTGAGTTTACCTCGATTTATTCAGATCGATTTTTTTGTCCATTGGACTTTGGTAAAAGCACTTTTCGTGAAAGTCTCATTTTACCTGTTTTTTCATCGACGCCTATAAGTTTGACTTTGACTTTATCACCTTCCTGAAAGACATCTTCAACCTTTTCTATTCGCGTATGCGAAATTTCAGAGACGTGTAAGAGCCCACTTTTTCCTTTGAAATCGACAAATACGCCATATGGCATAACTGAGGCTACAACAGCATCGTATACATCACCGACCTCAGGAGTAAAGGTGATTTCTTTGATCTTTGCCAATGCCATGTCCAGACCTTCTTGATTAACACTTGAAATTGCTACGATTCCTTTTCCATCAACCTCGTCGATGCTTATAACAGTATTTGTCTTTTCCTGTAAATCCTGAATAATCGATCCACCTGGGCCAATTACCGCACCAATAAAGCTTTTATCAATAGTCAGCTCGACCATTCGCGGCGCATGAGGTTTTAAGTCCGGTCTGGGTTGATCGATTGTCTTGTTCATTTCATTGAGGATATGGATTCTTCCTTCCTTGGCCTGATCCAGTGCCTTCTCCAAGGTTTCGTACGGAAGGCCATCAATTTTTATATCCATCTGGCAGGCACAAATACCTTTTGCCGTTCCCGTCACCTTGAAGTCCATATCACCTAGTGCATCCTCATCTCCCAAAATATCAGAAAGGACGGCGATATCGGATCCTTCGGCAATCATTCCCATCGCAATTCCTGATACAGGCGCTTTGATTTGGATTCCGGCGTCCATAAGAGCTAAAGAACCCGCACATACAGTCGCCATCGACGATGAACCATTGGATTCTAAGATATCGGATACTATTCGAAGGGTATAAGGATTTTCATCCGGCAACACTTGTTTGAGTGAACGTCCGGCTAGGTTTGCATGACCAACTTCACGCCTGCCGGGTCCTCGCATCGGTTTTGTTTCTCCAACAGAGAAGGCCGGAAAATTGTAATGCAAAATAAAATTGTCGTAGCCCGAAAGCAGAGCATTATCGACCATCATTTTGTCTTGCTTACTACCTAAGGTCAAGCTTGTCAACGCTTGCGTCTCACCTCTATTAAAAATAGCCGAACCGTGTGCTGCGGGTAAGTAATCTATTTCGCTCCAGATTGGCCGCACTTCATCCGATTTACGACCATCCAAACGGATTCCTTCCTTTAAAACGATTTCCCGAATTGTTGATTTTTTTACTTTTTCAAAGTAATAAGAGACGACATCTCCAAACTCTTCTATAAATTCTTCACCGCGCTCTTCTAGAAGCATTTCATTCAAATCGTCTTTCGTTTCCTGAATGCGGTTTTTTCGAGTTTTCTTGTCTAGTTGACCTCTAGCAATACTTTCTATTTTTCCTTTAATCGATTGATTAACAATATTATATATTTCTTCATTTTCTTCAATGGCTGGTATGACGGTTCGTTTTAACAAAGCATCGTCTCCAACCAATTGTGCCAATTCTAGCTGCGCATTGCACTGAACCTTTATGGCATCATGTCCGGCTCGTATGGCTTCGATTAACTCCTTTTCCTGACATTCCTTTGCTTCACCTTCAACCATCATTACGTTTTGCAGTGTTGCAGCAACAATGATTTCGAGCGAGGCATTTTGCAATTGGTCGCGACTAGGGTTTATAACATATTCGCCGTTAATTTTGGCTACGCGCACTTCTGATAATGGACCGTCCCAAGGAATATCAGACACAGATAGTGCTGCAGATGCTGCTAGAGCCGCATATGCATCCGGAAGCGTTTGTTCATCACCTGATATCAAATTGAGAATGACTTGTGTGTCATTCATATAACCATCCGGAAAAAGTGGTCTGATGGCCCGGTCAACAAGCCGAGAAGTTAGAATTTCATAGTCGTTGAGCCTTGCTTCACGACGAAAGAAATTTCCAGGTATTCGACCTGCGGCCGCAAATTTTTCCTGATAATCTACGCTTAACGGAAAGAAAGCCTGCCCTTCTCGTGCCTCTTTGGCACTAACAACTGAGGCAAATAACATAGTCTTTCCGATTCGGACAACGACTGACCCGTCCGCTTGTGTGGCCAGTTTACCCGTTTCTATGATAACCTCCTGTCCGTTTGGAAGGTTAAACGAGGTTGAAAGTGGAATTTGTTTTCCCATTATATATTTATTTAATAGCATACAGACCTTTCTTCGATATGAAGAAAGGCCATAAAAAAAGACAGGTGCCCGAATGCGGACACCTGTCTGTGATTATTTTCTGATATTCAAGGCCTTCAATATCTCTCGATACTTGTTGATGTCCTTATTTGCAAGGTACTTCAGCAATTTTCTTCGCTTACCAACAAGACGGAGCAAGGACCGTCTGGAGGAATGATCTTTATTGTTTTCCTGAAGGTGATCGGATAATCCCTTGATACGCGCCGTAAAAAGCGCAATTTGCCCTTCTGTGGATCCTGAATTTGCACCCGATCCGCCAAATTCCTTGAAAATGTTCTCTTTTTGTTCTTTTGTTAAGTACTGTGGCATGTTATAATTATTTGATTACCAATATATTGATCGCACTGATCAAAATTAGCGCCGCAAAGATAGTAAAAGGGTCCAAGAAAAGTATGGTATCAAGTTTCAAAAAGAATGGATACAATAGTGTGTATGTGCGCTAACAACACAGCTCGTAGTTTGTGTTCATCAAACCGTAGCTGTCAATTTGCCCGGGTGCTCGCTAAGTGAATACCCCGGTAAATTGACAGTCACATAAAAATCGGACAAACATGATCACAACAATAAACATGCCCATGTTACAGTCAGCATTTGTCCAATTTCATGCGTATATAGTAGTAACTAGTGTATTACGAATTATGAAAAACTGTTACTGGATATTAATCACTTTTGTTATCTGCTCCTGTAAGCAAGATGACGATTCAACGAATCACATCAAAAATACATCGATTAACTTGCAAATGTTGGAAGAGGGGCAAAGGTCGATGTTTTTACGATTAGACGGAAATTGTGGATTACCCGAATCGTACGGTTATACTCAAGATACGTTGGTACTGGAAGTTTTTGAGGAAAATTCTCAATTACAGTTCCGAGAATATTTTACATACGGTTCGCCTTTATTTGAAACTAGTCCTGACCCCATAATTTATCCAGTGCATATTCACGAAAATTTCATTTTAATTCCCGAACGTGAGCAATCAACATTATTTTTCTTTTATGGAAATGATACAATTTTCACAAACCCGGAACCGGAAATTGATTTGCAACAAGAGGGATGTATGCCGATGAAAGATGGTCAAATTTTCGACGGTGACGCCATTGCATTTTTACCTGAATTCGCGCTACATGATATTTCACTTCAAAAACAGACGGTAGTTTCATGTGTTCCCGTAATATTCGAATTGGAAGCATATTTGTGCTATAGAAATGGAAAATTAAATCTGAGCTATACATTGGGTTCAGGATTCCCGACCATATCATTTCAAGGTTGGCGACTGGTCGAGTAACAGATACCTCTAGTGCTTCAGTTGGATAGTCAGCCGATTATTTAGGTGGAAGTAGTTTGGCTTTATTCCAAAGGGTGTCCATCTCATCTAATGTCATGTCGTCAAGCGGTTTATTTGCATGCTGCTCGATGAATTCAAATCGACGTTTAAATTTTTGATTGGTTCTTTCCAACGCTGCCTCAGGGTCAACATTCAGGAATCTAGCATAATTGACAAGGGCAAAGAGTACATCCCCAAATTCTGCTTCTATTGAGGCTTGATCTTTGGTTGAATGAGCTTGATTAAGTTCCTGAATTTCTTCTTCTACTTTCTTCCAGACATCACTTACTTCCTCCCATTCAAAACCTACCGTAGCTGTTTTTTCCTGCATACGATAAGCCTTGACTAGAGCTGGCAAGCCCCGAGGGACACCCCCTAACACTGTTTTCTTACCGGTTTTAAGTTTTATCTGTTCCCAGTTTCGCTTAACGTCTTCCTCATCTTCGACAGAGATATCTCCGTAAATGTGCGGATGACGTTCAACGAGCTTGTCACATTCTTTGTGAATTAATGATGCCATATCGAAACTTCCTCTTTCTTCGCCGATCTTGGCATAAAAGACCATGTGCAACATGAGGTCACCGACTTCTTCGGCAATGTCCTGATCGTTGGCTTTCAAAATGGCCTCTCCGAGCTCATACACTTCCTCAATGGTCAGTTTCCTAAGCGATTCAAACGTTTGTTTTTGGTCCCATGGGCACCTCTCTCTAAGTTCATCCATGATTGTAAGAAGTCGCCCGAATGCCTCTTTTTTCAACTCGATATTTGCCATTATTGTCAAACTTCTATGTTATACCTTTGTTGTAATAAGCAACAAATTTAGTAGCGAAAGTATGGAGTTTTTAGCCGTGTTTGGAATCATCTTTGTCACCTTTCTGCTATCCTTTGCTCTGATCAACATTCGACATATTTTCACAGGTCAAGAATTCAGAGGAACATGTGCAACGAACAATCCAATGGTAAAAGACAAATTTGGAGACTGCACAGTTTGTGGTCGAGCACCTGGGGAAGAGTGCGGCCTACCAGAGGTGGAAAAAACGTAAATAATTTAATCGGTGTTCCCCAAGATGTGACCCATTAACGCCTCCTTCGTTTTTAAATATTTTTCATTTTCTTTTCGTGGTTCGATGACAATTGGGATGCGTCTGTGAAGAGTGATCCGTCCATCTTGAAAGGCGTGAATTTTTTCGGGATTGTTAGTTATTAAATCTATTTCTTTAATTCCCATATCATGCAAAATAGCGATGGCTATTTCATAAGATCGTTCGTCCGCTTGATGACCTAACATAGTGTTTGCATCAATTGTGTCAGCGCCTTCATCTTGAAGATTATAGGCTTTTAATTTGTTTATGATCCCTATCCCTCGACCCTCTTGTCGCAAATATAAAATGACACCTCCATTTTCAGCCATCATTTCCATAGATTTTGATAATTGCTCACCGCAATCACAGCGATTAGAACCAAACAAATCTCCGGTCATGCACTCAGAATGGATCCGGACCATCACGATGTCATTTCGTTGTCCCGATGCTGGTAGGTGTTCCAAAGCTAGATGAGGAACGTAACTATCAGCTGATCTTGCATAAGCCGATACCTGCCAATTTCCAAGTTCAGTGGGAATGCTCGCTTCAGCTTGTTTGGTTATCATCATGTATACGAAATGTGATTAGTCCGCAATAGTTCGCTAGTTAATGGCAAAGATACTGTCCAATGGAATATCAGCCAGAAGAGAAAATGCTATTTTCGGCGACCAAACATTCGGGTGCCAAGAGAAAGAGAAGTTCCAATCAAAAGTGCTGCTGCACCAATACTAAATAATAACATAGGAGATTTACCAATCAGTGTGCAATATACCACTAAACGACGTATATATAAAAGTTATATATTAAATATTTAATGGAATTCGAGAATAACGAAATGGCCTTCTGACAATGTGGAGCTATTGCAAATTTATTCTCCGTTTCAAATATTACCTTCTGCTGGAGTCGAAATTTTGTTTTTTCATTACTTCCACTTGCCTATTGATCGATTCTTCATGAATAACATTAAATAGAGCTGTAATAAATTCTTCCGACACGTTCGATTTTTCACCAAGCCCCAGCGCGCGCGTTAATATCCATTTCCATCGTTGTGGTTGCAAGACAGAAATCGATTCTTCAGATTTGATTTCTCCAATAGAGGAAGATAGTTTCATGCGCTTTGCGAGTAAGTCTATTAATTTTTCATCTAAGTCATCGATACGCTTACGCATCGCTTCAATCTTGGAAGAGGCTATTGCAGATGTTGCTTCTAAACCTGGAATTATCAGCGCATCTATCATTGATTTAAAAGCGTCGGGAGTAAGTTGTTGGGCACTATCGCTCTTAGCAGTAGCTGGGTTGGGGTGAATCTCTACCATCAGTCCATCGAATTGAAGGTCATATGCTTGCTGCGCCACTTCATGAACGACCTCCCGTTCTCCGGCGATATGGCTAGGGTCACATATTATACGCATAGCCGGAAATTGCTGCATCAGCGAGATTGGAATAGTCCACTGCGGTTGATTGCGATATTTAAACTTTCTGAATGAAGAAAATCCGCGATGAATGGCTAAAACTTCGCCGTTGACAGATTTACTAATTCGCTCCAAAGCACCGATCCAAAGGTGCAAGTCCGGATTTATAGGATTTTTAACAAAAACAGGAATATCGATTCCCTTCAGCGCATCAGCGATTTGTTGCACATAAAATGGATTAACTGTCGTGCGTGCACCTAGCCAAACCGCGTCGATTCCAGCGGAGAGTGCCTTTTCGACTTGAGCAACTGTTGCAACTTCCGTAATAAGTTTAAAGCCAAATCTGGTTTTGAGGTCAACCATCCATTTCAACCCCTTTTCACCTACACCTTCATAACTTCCGGGTCTTGTTCTTGGTTTCCATATACCCCCGCGAAGATATTCAACTGAGCCAGGCGACAAAGCCTGCGCTATGAGTTCCAGTTGTTCTGGTGACTCTACGCTACACGGTCCGGCAATAATTATTTTCTTCTGCATACTATTCGAAGCCAAATATGCGTATTAAATGCGGATTGACTCGATTAGTTTATCCAATTCACACAGACCTTCCGCTTCAATATGAATTAAAAGCCTGCTTATTTATCTAGTGGATTAGGTGCATAACTGTATTCATATTACAAATTTATTTCATGTATTTTTGAACCAAAATGGAGATCTGTGACGGATAAGCTCACCTGGATAGAACTTTCTCGAAAAAACGTCGAACACAACTTGCACTTACTTGCTAACAAAGCAGGGGGAGTGGATAAAATTTGTGCCGTAGTAAAAGGAGATGCTTATGGCCACGGTATAGATAAAATGGTGACTATTCTATCCAGCTTGGGAATAATGAAGTTTGCCGTTTATCATCCGGAAGAAGCTTTTAAGGTGCGCGCTATCGCAGGGCCACAAGCCTTAATTATTCTTCTTGGCTTCGCAGATAATGCCTACATTTCTCTTCTAGCCAGAAATCAAATACAATGTCTTTTATTGAATCGTGATCGGCTGAAAAGTATACATGCAGCGATACCAAATGAAGAGATACTCTCTATCCATCTCAAAGTTGATACAGGAATGAATCGATTTGGGTTGGCGGCTCATGAAATTCCCAGGTTTGTTGAAGAAATTAAATCTCTACCTAAGATTCAATTGACTGGTGCCGCAACACATTACGCAAATGCATGGAATTTGACACAAACATCATATGCGCGGATGCAACAGTCAAACTTTGACAAAGCGCTGAATGCATTGAAATCAGTTAACGGTCAATTGGTGCATTGTCATATCAACAATACAGCGGCCTTGTTTAACTATCCGGAGACCACTTTTTCATTTGTACGATCTGGAATTGGTATATATGGGTACTTTCCATCTATCGATATGCGCAACAAATACCTGCCGGATAACCCTTTAAAGCCCATATTGTCATTTAAATCACGTATAGTCAGCTTACGCGGTTTGAAGGTTGGGGAGCACGCCGGATATGATATTTCATTCGAAGCTAAACGACCTACACGCATTGCCCTGGCACCGGTTGGATATAGCGATGGCTTTCCTTTTGCGCATTCTGAAACCGGAGCCTTTGTCTTGATCCACGGGCAGCGTGTTCCATTGATTGGTCGGGTGAACATGAATGCCATCTTTATGGATGTTACTGATTTAGAGGGGGTGAATAAGGGTGACGTAGTTACAATTTTAGGTAGTGATGGTGAGTCCTCTGTTAGCGTCTACGACTGGATGGACTGGGGAACACCTCATTTATATGAATCGCTGACGAAATTACGTTCGGGGATTTGCCGAATTGTAGTTTAACCACCTGAAATAAAGCCTCTTCCTATGTTGATGAAAGAGGCGTATTATGTATGCTTTTTTCCTTGCAATAGTTAAGATGGTTTGTATCTTTGCCGAGCTTTTGATAAGCGGGATTCCGTAGCTCAGTTGGTAGAGCACTTGACTTTTAATCAAGGGGTCCTGAGTTCAAGCCTCAGCGGAATCACAAGAGTTCTAAGAGTTACGAGATGAAATTTCGTAACTCTTTTTTCGTTTAGGTTAAAATTTGAACAACTGATTTTTTGTACTACCTCGTGCTTGATGAGTTGATAGAAATCGTTCCTTCGGCCTTAACAATAATCAATCCGGAATACGTTTTTAGGGCAATCCTGCCACCAGTTAAATCTGCGACGAAAAAATTTAGCGGTCAAAACAACAATTAGAGTTGCATTAATTATTAGTCTTGTTGAAAGCCAGCTAATCCTTCGGGAATACCTATAAAACTAACTGAATGTGAATCGTCGAGCATACTTTTTTGAGTGTTAAACATGACGCCGTATGTATTAACAGATTAGAAATGCGATGTTGATATAGGAACTGTCAAGTCATGTGCATAAATAGTGCCGGAATCTCGCCAGAAGTATGTCATGTCTAACCTTTATTTTCGCAATACTGTTTGTAGCAGAGAACCGATGTGTCGATAGATTTAATATTAATTGTTAGAACAATAATGTTCAGTTTGAATAACGAACTTTCATGGTTGATGGGATGAAAAGTGAGCCGAAGCTGAATTTTGGGTTAACCGAGGAGCAATTTATTGAGCTTTTGAATATGTTAATGAGTGGAAATGAACAGTTGTTTGAGCGGATCTTTGTTAGTCAAGCGGCCGATTGTATTAAGAATTTACAACGTCGATACGGTGCTACTTATGAAAATGCCTATGATACTACAATGGATACATTAATTGGATTTAGAAGAGGTCTTATAATGGGTAAATTCAAATATGGAAACTTGAGAGCCCTGTTTAACCTTATGGCGAAGCATCAATTACTGAAGAAAAGAAATCAAAACAAAGAAAGATCAGAGGGGGATATGGAGTTATTTGAAATTGATTTTGTAGAGTTCAAATACGAAAGTTCTATTTTAAGTAAACTCAAACTTGTTTGGTCTCAACTGGACCAGGATGAAAAAAAAATGCTACACCTACATTATAATCTAGGAGCGAAGTTGGTGGATATTGCTCAAAATTTGGGTTTGAAAGAAGAGGCGGTTCGGAAAAGGAAACAAAGGATTTTGACTAAAATTAGATCGAAATTATCAAACTAAAATGGAGTCTGAACATAAACATGCACAATCTAATCAGGATTTTGAGGATCTCGTAAAAGATCTTGTTCAACTTGGTAACGAAGAAGACTTAAGAAAGAGATGGAGCGAGCATATTAAACCCCCAAAACCTAAATTTAATCGCTTCCTTTATTTATTGATTATTGCGATGGTTCTAGCGATTGGATTCTTTGCTCTTCGGGGAAGATTTTCTCCCAGACTGTTCGAGATTGGGAAAAAAAATTTAATAGCCGCGGAAGCAGGTATAATGCAAGATATCAGCTTCAGGAACATTGAGGGTGAAAATACAAAAGTACACCAGGCCAGAGCCGCAATGGAAAATGATCAGTTCCGTGAGGCCATCCAATTGTACAATGGTTTTTCCGGTGAGTTGGCAGTGCCGGACCGCTTATTGCTGGCGTTAGCTTATCACTATAGCGGCGACACAGAGGCATCCTCATTTACATTTAATGACATAATCAACGACAAGAACATATACTATGACGAAGCTCAGTGGCTTTTGATAAACTCATATATAGCAAGCGAGAACTATGAGATTTCCTTGGAAATCTTGTCACGATTTGTGAGCGCGACGAATTATAAGGAGGATGCAGCGAACGAATTATTAATTAAGCTAAAACGTCGACAATGAAAAAGTTATTATCGCTTATTCTACTTACGGGATTCACCTTAATATCTCAGGCTCAACCCTTTACCTGGATTCAAAATGATGGAATAATTAGCTACACATCAAATTTTCCACCCCAGGATTTACATTTTTTTATGTTTGATGATGGATTTTATAAAAAATCTAAATTCCCAGTTCATTTTTACACACCGGGTGCTCACGAGACAACATTGTACACAGTTGGGAATAAACAAGGTGACGACCCAAGAGGCCATTCACGTACCGTCGTTGTGAACAATCACAATAATACAGGGCCTAATCCGCACCGCCCTCTTAATATTAAAGGAACCATTGAGGCCAGGCCCAGCTGGAATATTACGAAGGATTACTTCGGAATGTTGCTATTGGAATTTCAAAATGACTTTTCTTCGCTTACCTCAGACGGTTGTATTACACTCGAATATGATCCAGAAAAATTAAATGTCACCGTTAATCCCGACCCAAGAAATTGGGCATCATTGGAGAATCATCAATCTGGTGTAATCTTATGGACGTATTCAGGTCTCAAACCAAATGAACAAAGAGTCTTGTATTTAACTGCTAATTCATTGAATTTATCCTTAGGCACGATGAACTATAGTTTAATAGCAACTCTTTCTCCAAACTGTACGGAGCCAATTGTCTCTATATCGAAACATACGACAAGTACCGTTCCGCACGATCCCAACGTCAAGTCGGTGACTAATAGAGATTATCTAGCAGAAACAATTCTTTCCGATCCCAATATGGTGACTCAAAAAGTCATTTATCGCGTTCAGTTTCACAATGACGGAGATGGTTTTGCCAAAGATGTGATGGTGATAGATGAGATTCATCCGAAGGCAGATGCCAGCACGTTTGAATTTTTGGGATCCTCTCATCCGTGCACATATTCCGTGCAAATGGATCAGGTTACCGTGGACTTTGATGATATTTATTTGCCGGGCATTGGACAACATGATCCGGCAACATTCGATTATGATGAAACAGTAGGCTATTACGAATACAGTATCTGTATTTCAGATCCGGTAGGTCTTCCTCTCGGGAGAGAATGCTTACCTACAACAGCTGCTATATTTTTTGACACGCTCAGTCCGGTTTTAGCCCATAATTCATTATGCACAGATGATACGCAACCATATGAACAACCATGTGGGACCAATGGACAAGATTTTAACGGAAGCCACTCAGACAATAGAAAAGCAGTAATATCCGAGTTACAAACGAACCATCCAACAATTAAAATCTATCCTAATCCTGTTTCGAATTACTTAAATGTTACGGGTTTGCTAGACGCGGTTAAGTTGTATGTTTTAAATGAATCCGGATTATATCAAACTATTTCACCGAAAAAACAAGGTGATGGTACAGTGCGTATTGATCTACAACATTTGAGTCGTGGTTTTTACGTTCTTGTCATTCAACATGAGTGTGAGCCTGTTTACAAGTCTTTTGTAAAAATGTAGTATTGCCTATCTTGAATTTGATAGAATGTGCTATGGGGATTCGCTCAATTGTTTCTGTTCTAACAATGTTGGCCTTAGGTAATATTTATGGCCAAACACTCGAAGAGTTGTACGCATTCCATAAAAGTAAGATTGATCTCTTATCCGAAGATGAACATAATAAGACGCTCAATATCCTTGCTGAGAATGAATGCTGGACGGAGTGGTACGATCTGGTTTCGGATGTAAGCTTCGCTATAGAAAAACGGTCACTATCGGAGGCAGTTATATTTTTGGAGAAACAAAAGGTTTTATCAAGGAAGGCTGACGCATATAACCAAGCAAGATTTATTTATTTATTGGCCTATGAATATTCCTTAGCGGGGGAGATGCATAGTGCCATTACAGAATTAAAAATAGCTTATGCCTCTTTTCAAAAATTGAAAAGTAAGGCGTATATCAACCGGTGCCATTTGCAATTCGGTCACTTCTATAGTTTGTTTAACGATCATGAAAACGCTATCATTTTCGGAAAATTATATTTGGAAAATCTTGCGAAGACAGATACGAATAATAGGATTAGAGCACATGGGAACCTAGCTGAATATTATTTTTTTGGTGATCAATATTCTCAGGCTTTGAAACATAATTCCGAAGCCATCAAATTAGCTGGTTATAAATCCTCGCAATCGGCAGTTTCTGAAATAAAAATTAAGCTGGCTTTAAAACAACACCATGATGCATTGCGCCTTATTAAAGAGGCGCTTCAGAAATATGCGTATGATAGAAAGGCAATGGAAAAACTTGGTGTGCTGCAAGCACAGTACTATTTAGAACAAGGTTTGACAAAGAAAAGTTTGACCACTCTTTCTCACGTAGTCAATCAGATGATCGGACCCGAAAATAGGGAGCAAATCAAAATCAGACATGCGCTGGCACAAAGCTATTTCAAGGACGGACAATTCATCAAGGCGTTGGAACTAACACACCATATTCAAAAATTCTTTGCCAAGGGTTTTGATGCATTAGATTTTTTTGAAGTCCCCAAGTCGGATCAATTAATTCCTGAAGCGTGGCTTATGGAGTCGCTTTATCTCAGGGCAAAGATATTCGAATCGATCCAAGGGGAATATGCAATATCGGATCAAAAGATATTGGACACATACGAATTGGCCATTTATGTATTGAACCTTTTAAGAGAACGATATGCGGTGGTTGGCTCTATTTACCATCTGAGCCAGGTGGATTTTAAAATTTTCGAGTCGGCAATCGCATTTTGCTATGATAAATTTATGCTGAACACGAATGACGGATTTATTGAAAAGGCCTTTTTGTATTCTCAAATGTCAAAAGCATTTGTATCCAAAAAAGTCAGACTACAGCGAAAAATGTTAGCAGAAGCTAATATTTCAGAAGACGTAATTAATAAATATGTGTTTTTTTTATCACAATCACACCGCATAGATGGTCGCAAAAAGGAAGTTTTAGACTCTGTGCAATTCTATGCGGAGAAAATAAAAGGCCTTTATCCAGGAATTAGTCAACTAGGACAGTATGAATACGTGCGCATACCTGATTTACAGAAAACGCTGTTAACAAAATCGGCCCTACTGCATTATTTCAGATCAGACAGCATACTATATTGCTTTACCATCTCACGAGGAGGATTGCAGTGGACTGTCAGTCCAATTCCATATGACTTAGACAGCGTGCAATATTATTATTACAGGTCGCTGGCCGATGCAGATTATGTTCTTTCAAATCCAACTCGAGCGGAAAGAGAATTTCTAAAATATGGCTATGACTTATTCCACTTATTGATAGGGGAGTCACTACCTTTTTTAAAGAAAAGTTTAATTGACCGCCTCTTTATCGTGTCAGATGATTTTACCAATGAGATCTCTTTTTGTTCCTTACCGGTTTACGCTTCCAAATCTT
Source organism: Saprospiraceae bacterium (assembly GCA_028279185.1). Taxonomy (GTDB): domain Bacteria; phylum Bacteroidota; class Bacteroidia; order Chitinophagales; family Saprospiraceae; genus JANQSS01. Next base: position 18,420 of record JANQSS010000093.1, read on the forward strand.
GGATATCTTCTAAGCTTTTTTTAGTCGACCACTTTGATATTGGACATTTATATTATTCACAGGAATTGACCGAGCCAGGTTTCTGGAATCCGGATACAATTGCCAAGGCTGTTGTTTTCGGACTTCATTATAATGATTATGGAGCCGATGATTCATTGCAATTAAAACCTTTGGCTTCAGCCGTAGAGGAGGCCGTTGAAATTAATAAACTCAATAAAGCAAGCCTCTTTATCGAAGAAGATGTGATTAAGGATCGGCTCTTGGAGCGACTTGGGACTGCTGATTTATTACATTACTCCGGTCACGCTGTGCATCACACGAGGGATTATACGCTAAGCTTTTTACCTGTATATGGGAAGGGTCAAAAAAAACAGAATCTCTTCTATAGTGATATTACAGCGACCGGCAGTGAATTAAAGTTTGTTAGTTTAAGTGCTTGCAATACTACAAACGGACAAAGAATAAAATCAGAAGGGCTCGTTAGCCTATCCCGAGCTTTTATTGAAAGCGGGACAAAATCATGCTTGGGAAGTTTATGGGAGGCTTCAGATAATAGTTCAAAGTACATCATTAAGTCTTTTTATGGGAATACAATAAACGGAAGTAGTAAACCTGCCGCTTTATCTTTAGCCATAAAGGCTTTTAGGAATGACCCAAAAGTTCGTCAGTCACAAAAAATTCCTTTGTATTGGGCGGGTTGGAAACTGTATGGAAGTACTGGACCTCTCGTTCACATTAAAAAAAAGAATCACTACGCGATCTACGTAATTACTGCACTTGCAGTGATCTTTACCACATTTTTTTTCTTTTTTAAAAGAAAATAGACCCACCACGTCACGAAATGCATATTTCAGAGAATATATAATTGAATACGCTTAAGTGGGAGTTTCAGAAAGAAATAATATTTACTCTACTGCCGCGCTTTTTACTTTGGTTAACGATTCAATATGGAACTTGGCCGCTTTCTAAGCCGAAGACTCCTTGGTTATAAGAATTTCAATCAGAGTTGAGCCGAGCACATGTCAAACTCAAAAAATAGGGCTTAAGCCAACTCCATGAGCTTAGTCTAGGTGAGAAAAACTCAATGCGTAATACTGCCCTGAGCCTATTGGAAATTGTATGAGGGTTTGGATTGGCCGGAATTCAAAGACAGTAATCGTTGAAAATATACCCTTATCAATAGCGGAATTAATCCTTGTCGACATGCTCTTTTTAAGAAAAGCAGAAAAAGGTTGATAAATCTGTCACGGTTTTCCTTTTTGCCGGAATGTAATAATAAACAGCTCAATGAAAAAACCTTACAGCGGCAGATCTAAGACCATATGATAAAAATATTTTTAATCATTTAACATGTAAAATTATGAAAGAAACTATACTTATTATCTTATTTAATTCCCTTTTTTTCTGGGCGTCTTCTCAACCTTGTAACCCAAGCAATCCAGTGATTTGTGATCCAATACATGGACCAAAATTGAACCATGTCTTAACTCCTGATCCTTGCGAGAACCTGTTCGTTTTGAGTGACTTGCCTGAGGGATTCATAACTTCTTATTGGACGTTTAATTATGAGGATGAATGCGAGAGCCAATTCCTGGTATTGCCCAAGGAGTTCCCTGATGACGATTTCATAAACCACATAGAATATAGTTGCTTTCAGCGAAATATTAACTCTTTAGTGGTTGTAATTACATGGCAGGACGAAAATCAAAACGAATGGTGTTGTAAGCAGGTTTTGAGCAACATTTCCATAGGGGGAAGCAATTTACCTGATTGCGATCCTTCGGCATCTATTTTGGATGGCCTTTCGTTTTTTATCACTTACGTGGAGCCGGGAATGGCTCCTTGTATACCCGGAAGCAATGTCACAGGTTATCATTTGTCTTCCTTCAATTTCCCAGAACTGTGTTTTGAACATTGTCCTGAACTCAATGATTTTGAAATTATTGTTTGTTGGACCGACGGGTGCATTAACTATCAGGAGACCTTTCAGATTGATGACCCTTGTGATGATCTGAAAGATGTACGAATAAGACCTATTTTGGTTGGATCGGAGTTTTCGGTTACCGTTAAGCAGGAAGGAAACTGTTGCACTTCGGATTACATTGGGTCAAGGTCTCTTATTGTAGAGGGATTTGAAGACCCATGTGAAGAGACCCTTCCCTGCGATGCGATATGCACAGGACCATTACAGAGAAAGGGCCCATACAATTTGATTGAGGATTCCGAAACCTGTGCTCAATTGCCTCCCGAATGTGATGAGTTGTCTGTTCAAGTTGCTTATGTAGGTGCAACGTGTGATGGTCTTTATAATTTTGAGGCGACTATAAGCAATTCTCCGAACTGCAATATTATCGAGCAAGAGGGGCATGGGTGGCAATGTTGGAAATACAATCAAGTGACAGGTATGAGAGATCCAATAACTTGTATACCAGGTGGTAGTCCAACAGAGGTTTCTATTGATGTTACCCAACATGCTGTGGGTGAAGCTGTTGGCGCTTGTTTGGTAGTAAAGGATGACTGTGGTTGTGAAGCTCGCACATGTGATCCAGGGCAGACTATATTCGATATTTGTGATTATGAGGTTGAATTTGCCGGTCAACTTGAAGGCGGAGGATATTTTTTCTCTTTCAACTCTATTTATTTTCCAGAATGTGATGAGATAAACTGGACGGCTCAGTGCGGAAATTTTGATTTGCCCATTACTCCAGTTGATGGAGGAGCTGTTGTATTTCCAGGTTTTGAGTGTTTTATTTTAACTGTCTGTGCTCAAATTGAAGGATGCGAAAATCAGTGTGTCGAGGTGAATATAGGTTTTCCTCAACCAGTAATGAACGACGAACCTCAGCGTACAAAATCAGCGAAAAAAGATGAAGACATAAGCGCAGAAAAAGCATCAAGTGCAATTCAAAATGGAGATGTTCAGGTATATGTGGATCCGGCCACATTAAACGACGGAGATGGTTATGTAGGCTTCTATACTGAACTGGAATTAGAGCCGGGCTGCGAAGACTTAGAATGGTTCTTTTGGTCAGCGTGGCAATACAGTCCAATTACTGGAAATTTTATCAATTTCTCGACTATTTTTGAAAGCGAGGATTATGCTATTTTCGATATGAGTGAAGCTTGTCCTAATTTTAGGATTACTACGCAATTTATGATTAAAGATGGTTGTGATAACTATCATGTCGATCAAGAAGATATTTATCTTCAAGGAGATTTGTGTGAATATGAGATCGAATTTGCTGGAGTTACGTTTGAAGGAGGTTACTTTTTCTCATTTGATCCATATTCTACTGGTTGTGTAGATGTAGTATGGTCCGTTTCCTGTGGAAATATTGACATCCCATACACAGAAGTAGATGGCGGAATCATTGTTTATCCAGGTCTGGAATGCTTTAGTCTTTCAGTTTGTGCACAAGTGACCGGGTGTCAACCAAAATGCCTTTTTGTTCCTGTAGGTTTTGACCCTATAAAAGATCCTGCTTTAAAATTCCGAAGTTCAGAAGGAAGTGATTCGTCGCCGTTACAAGATGCTTCTATTCATCCAAATCCGGCAGAGCAAAGGGTGCATGTAGCTTTAGATAATCCCGAGAGTAATATTAAAGAATTAAACATCTACTCCATTAGCGGCCAACTAATAAATAGTCTGCAACACTTAGGAAGTCGTGTGAATATTGATATCTCGAATTATACCGAGGGAACTTATATGATCAAGATTTTAGATGATCAAGGAAACCGATACATTAAAAAATTGATTGTTCGATAAATTTAATACTAATCGGGCACACGGCTTTCTAACTTCAATTATAGGGCCGTGTGCTTTTTTCTAAGCATTTCACATTTTAAACTTGAAAATCGTGACGACATCAATTCGATCATTGATATTCATAATTTAGACTTTATACCTAATGAAAGGATATATTCATTTAATCATATTTATTTTAGCGCTTAATCCAAAAGCTAATGCACAAGTAGGAGTGGAATGTGGAACGGAGCCGGATACAAGTGCATTAGTCTCTGCACCTTCAAATTGCGATATAGGCTCGTTAAGCCATAAATGCGTAAAACTTAGATTTCATTATATTAATAATACGGCTGATACGATTAAGGAAAATTTAGAGTATAAATGGGCTCATCAATTGCGATATGTCAACGAGGTTTTTGCACCAACGAAAATTCGGTTTACAACCGGGAGTGATTGTATTAATAAGATTCAAAAATATCCGGGCTACGGTTATGAAGACTGGAGAATAGAGAAAAATAACAACCACGCTTCGCTCGGAATGGACCCTAACGGGATAGATGTCTTTGTCTTTCAGGATCAACCTGAAGAGAGACATGCTCATAGCGGTGTGGGAGAAAAGAGTGCCATCTACCTTTACGAGAACGATTGGGATTTGGCTCATGAATTAGGCCATGCGCTGGGTTTGTATCATACACAACAGAACGGAGGCCACATTTCCCTTACAGAATGCAAAGATGGTCGGGAATGCGACGACCGAGGTGATTATATGTGTGACACAGGCGCAGATCCATGGCTTGAGGACTTAGATGGGATAAATGGAGATGACGAGGGCCAATGGGTGGTAAACTGCGTTCAAATGATTGATAGTTTAGTAGCTGATCCTTGTGGTGACATCACTACGCAATGGAATATTCCATTTAATAATGTAATGAGTTACTACAATTGTGGGGAGGAGTTCAGTGATTGTCAAATAGTAAAAATGCATAATGATATAAGCGGGGCTCGAGAAAACATGCATTTAGCCGATTGCGCTACTGACCCATACAATTTTCCATCTTGCCCCGATATTATTATAGATACCGATGTGCTATGGTTGAATGGAATTAAAAAAATGTGTCCGGGTCAAAAAATCATAATTACATCTACAGGCAGATTACGACTTGAGAATTATACCATTACTTATGATATAGATAATATTCAAGGTTGTGAAAAACTATACAAACAATTGGCTCGGTGGGATGGTATACATATTGATGGAGGATCTTTCGGTATTCTATATGACCTCAATGGGAATGCAATTGCGGGTTCAACTGGTGCAATAATTGCCAAGAACAGTACAATAGAGCAGTCTCTGAAAGGTATTCAGGCTCCTAAGAATTTTGGAGAAATATTCCTTGATAATGTTGTAATGAGAGAGAATGGCGTCGCCATCAATGCGCACGAGACTAGACAACATGGAATGGTGGGAAACCCTGGGAGCAACAGTTCTGTAATTGGTCGAGTAGTTGTACTCAATAGCACTATTTCAGCCGACAATGTCTTTCCGCATAACAAATACTATCCTCCCGCAGGTAAACAGATTAGTGTAGTGGGCACTTCATGCTTAATTAAGCATACTCAGATTTCTAACAATACAGGGCGCAAGATGACAGGAGTTTATTCCTTCGATGGGACCTTACAAGTTATAGGTGGCTCTTCGATTAGCAATTTCCAATTTGGAATATACAAGGACATAGATGCGGGCAATCCATTCGCCTCAAGAGGAATGTTCGTCTTAGAAAGTGAAATGAGTGAATGCGATACGGCTATTATAAATTTTTCAGAATTTGCTACCGTACGAGAAAATGTAGTGGAAGGCGATGTGATTTCTATTGGAATATGTGAAGGCGAATGGACGGCCAATCACTTTAAAAATGACGTTTGGATCGCAAATGCCGAAGAAACCAATATGATCGAGGAAAATAAATTTGTTGGGGGTACTCTCCATCTTATGGGAGACAATAGCAGAACGTTAGCTCTCTGCAATATATTTGAAGCCTCTACTAATCATGCCGTTTTGGCTTCGTTTGATTCTGATTTGCCCATGGCTTGGGGGTCGCCGACAATGGAATCAGGCAATATCTGGGAACAGGTGGTTAGTAAAATGGAAAAGGAAGATGGAACTGGAATTACAAATTACGAACTTCCAATTGCTAAGTATCAGTTTGACTATAGAGGACAGTTTTCCGGTGAATTAGTAACCAATCCGAATGTATCGCATTGTAGTTATGACCTGTATCCGGAAGAAATAGGAGATGGCGTAGAAGTAGTTCCGTCTTACGAATTGCCAGCTTTAAACGCTGATTATCAAAATTTGGAACAGCAGATCAATCTTTTAAGTCAATCTCTTACGGGTAATTATATAACAGACAAATATGTTTTAGAGAATATGGAAAGGCTTTCCATTGAGCAGGGTTTATTAAGTGGCCGTGCGCTTAAATCGATGAAAACATTTCATACCATTGCGGATCAAGTATTATGGCAGAATCGCGCAAGTCCACAAATTAAGTATCGCGATAAAGTAATATCCGGCTTTTACCTTAAAAACTGGCAGTACCTTCTGAATTACCTTAGTGAGATCGAAGTAAGTAGTCCTTATGAAGGTTTGGATCGAAACAACTTGTATCAGGCGATTGAATATATGAGAGAATTGGATATTACTGGTACAGATATCTATAATTTGAGCTGTCACGAAAAAGGTGTCTTAATAGAACTGGGCCGAGCTTCAGGAGGAAACCATACAGCGTTTATCAGAGGTTTTCTACAAGCCTATTATGACATTTATATTCCTACTCCAAAATATACCGAACCTCAATCTTTATCAGCAACACGGAAAAATGACAAAGATAAATTGGATAAGATGGTAAAAATATTGACCGTCTTTCCCAACCCGGCGGATGACAGAGTGGTCATCAGATTAAGCAACTCGAAAGAATGTATAAATCAATTGCGTATCTACAATGTCAATGGACGATTAATGGACGCATACGACAATGTGGGTAATAGTAAGGAGGTCGATGTGTTCACTTATGCCAAGGGCTTTTATATAGTTCAGATAGTTGATGATTTGGGTGATTGTAAAATCGAAAGAATGATAATTCGATAATCCTTAATTATCTTAGGCCTCACCTCAGGCCTACAGGAGTGCAATAGACAACAATAAAATATTTTACCAACAAAATTGTGGATTGAATCGCCCATGGCAGAAATAGATCCAATGACCAAGGAATACAAATTTTTTGTAATAATAATGCCTCCTGTGTCGAGGTAATTAGCCGGAACAATTCACTATTGGAAGCGGTTCAGTGAAATATTCGATATTTAGATATCAGCAAATCATGGTGCCTTATTATGATCTGAAATTCCGTACAACACAAATTAACAGCTGACCATAAACCTAAAAAGTTATTGGCATTGTTTAAGGAAGTAGACAAATATGGGAAATGTAAGATTTCGACCTCCCGAAATCATTCTTTGAGGGTAATTAATTTTTGGCTTTGAAAATAGTGCTCAAGCATGATTAGCCATAAAATGTTTGTTTATACCTCGATTGATTATATACCCTTCTAACATCTTCAGGCAATTGCAAAGACAATTGAAATTCTTTCATCAGTTTTCCATAGTTTTTGAAAGTTGACGCATGCACTCTCGGTATGAATAAGCTTTCAATTGATAGAAATTTCGCTATTAGATCATTTTTAATTGAATGATCCAATTCAGCTTTGTAAATTAATACGTCGAATACTCCATTCGAGAAACGCATATATCCATTGGTCTTATTAAAACCCGTGGTGTATACACACATATCAAGCGCCCCTTTAAACTCATCATCAAACCAATCTAATGGAATACGGTGGCGATAATTGTCAATAAAATGTTTTTGAAGTAATGCTACGTTTTTACTTAATTTTCCTTGAGTTAGATGGGAAACGATAGAATTTTTAATTTCATTTGTGAGTGGCAGTTTTGTCACCCATTTGATCGAATCCGATATACCTAAATTTCGACGAAACTCATTATTTATTATCAGTTGCGTACTTAATTCTTGAAAAAAAGCGGATATGTTTCGATCCAAAGGGTGTCGGATGGGTGTGATTATTTTGGCCTTTACGCCGGGTTTAATAATGTTGTCAACGATGTTTAAGCTATCCTTTACATGACGTGGAATACCTAACCCCTTTTCATTTAAAATCTTGCTTGTTTTAGCCAGTTTTTTTGGATGCAGACTGTGTACCTGATATACGTTTTCGAAATGTCCGCGAATGGACAAATAAAGTGCAGTTGAACCAACTTTTCCCATTTGATAAATTATAATGGGCGTCGATTCATCTATCGCCATGGCGAGAAAAGGGGTTGATAGGAAGAATTATACGGCAAAGCTTTCACCGCATCCACAAGTTCGATTGGCGTTAGGGTTATTGAAATAAAATCCTTTGCCATTTAATCCACCGGAAAACTCCAGAGTTGTATTGCACAAGTAAAGAAAGCTCTTTAAATCCGTAACGACTTTCACACCATTATCTTCAAAGACCTGATCGTTGTCCCGCGATTCGTTGTCAAAATCCATTTGGTAAGAAAGTCCGCTGCAACCACCACTTACTACAGATACGCGAATAAAATGCTCTTTCGTAAGCCCCTCATTATCCATGAGTGCTGCAATTTTCTCTTTTGCTGAGTCAGCTACAAATAGCATGATCTTTATCCTTCTTGTTTCGTTTTATAATCTTTAATTGCACTTTTGATGGCATCTTCAGCTAAAACCGAGCAGTGGATTTTCACCGGAGGAAGCGCTAACTCTTCGACTATATCCATGTTGTCAATAGCCATGGCTTCATCGACTGTCTTTCCTTTAATCCATTCGGTAGCTAAAGAGGAAGAAGCGATAGCGGAACCGCAACCAAATGTTTTGAATTTGGCGTCAACGATTTCGCCGGATGATTCATCAACTTCAATTTGCAGCCGCATAACATCTCCACATTCAGGTGCACCTACCAAGCCGGTGCCTACGTTTTTGTTTGCTTTATCGAGGGTACCTACGTTTCTCGGGTTTTTGAAATGATCCAGTACTTTTTCTGAATAAGCCATGATGTCTAGTTTTGTATAGAGTTTAAATGATTTTTTTGCATAAAAAGTTCAGCTCATTAATGCGCCGTCCATTCCACTGATTCAAGGTCAACACCTTCTTTATACATTTCCCATATAGGGCTTAAGGCACGCATATGATTGACTCCGTCGACCAGCATTTTTATGGCTACATCAACTTCTTCTTCAGTAGTAAAACGTCCAAGGCTAAACCGGATAGAAGAATGTGCTAAGTCATCACCAAGACCTAAGGCAATAAGAACATAGGATGGCTCAAGACTAGCCGAAGTGCAGGCCGATCCAGATGATACGGCAATATTTTGATTAAATGTCATCATCAAGCCTTCTCCCTCAACATGTTTGAACGATAGATTTGTTACATGCGGCATTCGCTCATCCTTTGAGCCATTAACGTACACCTCCTCCAATTGTGACAGTAAAGCTGATTCCAATTTATTGCGTAACGCACTTACGCGTTCAGCATCAGCCGTCATTTCAGCTTTGGCCAATTGGGCCGCTTTTCCGAAACCGACAATCCCCGGTACATTGAGCGTCCCAGAACGCATTCCTCTTTCGTGCCCCCCGCCATCTATCTGGGCAGTTACTTTTACACGCGGTTTTTTACGACTGACGTACAAAGCACCAATACCTTTCGGACCGTACATCTTATGAGCCGTAAATGCCATAAGATGCACACCGACTTCCTTTGGTTTAACGGGTATTTTACCCACAGCTTGCGTCGCATCCGAAAACAACAAAACACCGTGTTTTTGACAGATGTCGGCAATTTCCTTCATCGGTTGAATGACACCTGTTTCATTGTTGGCCCACATAACGGAAACTAGTATAGTCTTATCGGTAATGGCGGCCTCCAACATCTCCAAATCCACTATTCCATCACGTTTTACATCCAAATATGTAACTTCTCCTCCTTGCTTTTCGATCTTATGACAACTATCAATAACGGCTTTATGCTCTGTCTTCAGGGTGATAATGTGATTGCCTTTACGGCTATACATTTCAAATACACCCTTTAATGCCAAATTATCGGACTCGGTAGCACCGCTCGTGAAGATAATTTCCTTAGGATCTGCACCTATCAGATCAGCGACCTGCTCACGTCCTAAGTCAACCGCATCTTCAGCTTCCCAGCCGAAAGGGTGGTTGCGACTGGCCGCATTTCCCGGATGATTATAAAAGTAGGGGAGCATTGCGTCCACAACCCGCGGATCACATGGTGTCGTCGAATTATTATCTAAATATATTTTACTTACTGACATAAGTGTTTTGTATTCTACTAAATCTTGGTTGAAAATGACTGCAAAATTAACAAAAAAGGACGTCGCTTGTTCAGATCGAGTCTATACAATTATCAACATTCTTCTCTTCAGGGATCAAAGCACTCTGCCAAGCTTAATCTTCCAATGTCGTAAAATGCATAATGTAATGTGCGTGTGGCTATGCGGACAGCCATCAATGCTTAATTCTAACGAGTAGTACTAATCATCTGTCTCGGAAAAATTGGATTTGGACTTTGTTCCATCGATCTCAATCCTCATTCTCGTATCAAATTGAGCAATGGTATGGCTTTGATGAACTGGGGCATGTCTGCCATCAGTACAGCAAGTGTGTAAAGTGGACTATCTTGAGGCCTGATTGAAAAGCAGTTTTATTTGGTACGTACTATGGACGAATTCAGACAACAAACTAAGGCAGAATGGGCCGAAAAGGTGGTGAAAGACCTCAAATTGGGTTCGCAAAGCGAATTGGATTATCATGTTGAGCCGGGTCTAAAAATATCGCCGATATACATGTCGGATGAAGTTACGCAGTATCCACCTATCCGATGGGGAAGAGAAGGATGGAAAATCACAGAGGATTTTACGATTACAGACTTCGACTCGGCATTATATTGTAATCAGGCTATTTTGTCCAGTTTGGAAGGAGGAAGTGAGGTGATCGAAATTATTTTCAAGGATCAAGTTCATTATGATATAGAAACCATGCTTGAAAATGTTCACCTAGACCTTATTAAAATTAGGTTCATTACTCAAAGCGATGAATTAGTGCAACAACTTGTTGCTTCTCTGGAGAAAGAGGCACCTGCCGCATATAATCACGTAAATTGTGAGGTGGTAGGACACACTGTTAAATTACTTTCAATATCAGCATATCTGTCGTATTCCGAGCAACTGATCGAGGTGCGTAATGGCATATTGCATTTGTTTTCTGAGGGGAAAATAAATGGGTGGAAAGAATTGGTGATAGCCATTCCAGTAGGCGATGCCTTACTTATCGAAATTGCTAAATTACGTGCGTTAAAATTAGTCATATATGAGTTGGCCGCCCGGCTTGATAAACCGTTAACTGAATTTCCAACAATAAAATGTGTCATTTCTCAAAATGTAAATATGGATGATTTAGAGACTGTAATTGGTAGTACGAATTCTGCCTTTGCAGCAGTCATGGGCGGATGTGATGAACTTCAGATTGCGCATGAGTTTAGCTCTGTAATAAAATTGGCCGATGCTGACCGAAGACGCGTAATTCGAAATATAAATTGGTTATTAAAAGCGGAGAGCTATATGGATAAATACTCGGATGTTCTTCATGGGTCGTATTGGGTGGAAAGATGTACACGTCTACTTTACGAACGTAGCCAAGAACAATAAAAAATGGGAGACGATGGTTGAGAGCCATCCCCTTTCTTTGCATCAACAATAAAAGAGATTTATCGCCTCCCATAGTATTAAATATCGGTTGATTCTGGCAAGGGTCATATTTTGAAATAGTAATTAAATATATTTTATAATCATTTTTTGTATTTATTAACAGTTTTACATTGATTTCTAAAAAAATTCAACAAGGTTCATCCGATGATCAACTGACTCGGGAGCAAATTTTAAAACTGGCCGAGCAAATCTGTGCTAAGGATAGAAAAGCCCTCGCCCGTGGAATCACCTTGGTTGAAAGCCGTGTTCCCGCTCACAGGATACTAGCTGTCGAGTTATTGTCGGCTTTGGCTAAAAAGCCAAAAATGTCTTGTACCTGGGCGATTACCGGGCCCCCTGGTGTGGGAAAAAGTTCGTTTGTAGAGTCAATAGGGCTACAAGCACTTAAAAAAGGGCACAGGTTAGCTGTATTGTCAATTGATCCCACCAGCGCCATTACAAAAGGAAGTATCCTAGGGGATAAAACACGTATGCATCGATTGGCGGGAGATGAACGCGTATTCATTCGACCGAGCCCATCAGGAGGTCAACTCGGCGGAGTCGCTTCAACAACGTGGGAGGTTAGACAACTTTGCCAGGCGGCTGGATACGATTTAATTTTTATAGAAACGGTAGGAGTTGGTCAATCTGAATTTGATGTGCAACATCTGTCGGATATGGTCATTCTACTTTTACAACCGGGCTCTGGTGACGATATTCAAGGTATAAAGAAGGGCGTGATGGAAATGGCTGATTGCTATGTCATAAATAAAGCGGATGGTGAACAACTGAAATTGGCGAGAGAGGCGAAATCACACGTAATGGCCATGTTAAAGCTTCGATCTGAAACGCAAATTGCAGAGCGCGTATTTACACATAGCATAGTGGATGAGGCGTTAATTCTAAAATGTTGGGAGGGTCTTTCATCTTATATGATCCGGTTAGCAGAGTCCGGAGTATTTCAAACTAGACATACAACGCAAAATGCATATTGGTTCCATAACAAAGTAGATGCTGTTCTTGCCGCATGGGTAACGACGAAAAAAAATGACCTCTTAAAACAAGATGATATTTATGAAAAGTTTGAAAGAGGGGAGCTAAATATTCATGATGCAATCAACCAATTTATTTTCAATTTTAATAATACATATGGTAATTAGGTGGCATTCGATTAGTATATTGTTATTATTTAGTTTTTTTGGAAATGGTCAGAGTTGGAGAAGCCCTATTGATTTTCCAATTCGACTTTCAGGTACCTTTTGCGAATTAAGGACTAATCATTTTCACCATGGGATTGATATTAAATCCAGTAAAGGAGTTAGTGGAGATCCTATTTATAGTATTGGCGATGCAACATTACATAGGCTGCGAGTTCAAGGTGCGGGATATGGGCTGTCAGTCTATTTAAAACATCCAGAAGGCTATGTTTCTGTCTATGGACATTTACAAAAATTTAGTCCGAAACTTGACTCAATAGTCCGTCACTACCAATATAAAAAAATGTCCTATGAAGTTGATATCAACTGTGATTCATTGTCGCTGCACATTTTAAAGGGAGAACTGATTGGCAATATGGGGTCTTCCGGCTACTCGTTTGGCCCACATTTACATTTTGAAATTCGAGATGCTAAAACAGAAGTAACAATAAATCCTTTGTTATTTAATTTCGAAATAGTCGATAATACAAAGCCTACATTAAGCGAAATTCGCTTCGACTATTTGGCAACGGATGGGCGCAAATATGCAGAGAAAAGAATACCAGTACTTGCAGGTAAAAATAAAAGCTCTATCAAAGGAGACACAGTTCGAATAGGTGCATGGCGATTAGGATTGGCTTTGCGAACGAAAGATTTTATGCATAAAACGCCGAACCAAAACGGGGTGTACGGTATTCAAATTTTCATAGATAGCATTATGACTTACAATTTTCGGGGTGATAGCATGCACTTTCACGAATCTCGAGCGGTAAACATATTAAAGGACGTGGCTTCCTATAAAAAGGCAAAAGAGAGGTGGTATCTCGCTTACAATCTTCCTGGCTCACCTTTGAAGTCGTATGCACTATCGACAAAAAATAATGGCTGGATCACGCCATATGAAAATAAGCCACAGCGCGTGACAGTAGTTATATCTGACGTGTCAGGAAATGAGCGAAAACTCGAATTTTATATATTGCGTAATAGCGAGATGAAGGAACAATCTATGCCGGGGCATAATTATTTTTTCCCCTACAATGAACCAAATGTTATTCGGCTAAATGGGATTGAATTATCCTGTGCCGATAGCACATTTTATCGGGATCAATATATTTTGGTTGACGTGGATTCCGATTCGAAGTTGTCTGATCAGTCAAGCACCATGAGTTTATATGGAGATGTTAATCCTTTTCATAGACCTTGCACGCTATCATTCGATATTCCTCATTTTGACACCTTAATGCAAGCTAAGGCCATCGGCGTGCGATGCGATGCGGATACGTATTATAATGTCGGTGGAACCATAGCCGACTCCCGCTTTCGTGCCCTCATTTCAACTTACGGAGAATATAGCGTAATAGCCGATAGGATAGCACCTTCGCTTGAAATTGTAAAATATTCTAACGTCATGACTAACGGCGATGAAATAGTAGTTAAAATTGCGGATCAATACGAATCAAAAGGTCGGGGAAAAGAGGTGTCAGTGAATGCAACAATAAATGGACGCTGGATTTGTATGGCACATGATGTCAAATCAAATAGGTTTTCATATACACTAAGAGACTTGTCGCCTGGTCCGCATACCCTTCGTGTGGAGTATCAGGATGCCGTGGGAAATATAGATGTGTGGGAGAAAGAATTTAAAATTTTAAAATAATAATATGAAACTGAAGATTGGAGATATAGTTCCTGAATTCAAATCAACTCTAGAAAATGATGAAATAATATCATCTGATATGTTGGCAGGAAGTCGATACGTCTTGTATTTTTATCCGGCAGATGATACGCCGACCTGTACTACCCAGGCATGTAATTTACGAGACAACTACATGGCATTTTCAGATCAGGGAATCAAAGTTTTTGGCGTGAGTCCGGACGCTGCAAAGTCACATAGAAAATTTATAGCTAAATATGATCTGCCTTTTTCACTAATTGTCGACGAAGACAAAAAGATCTGTAATTCTTTTGGCGTTTGGGGAGAGAAGACAAATTTCGGAAGAACGTACATGGGTGTAATTCGCACCACATTTGTTATCGATGAAAAAGGACGGATCGAAAATATTATTGACAATGTGAAAGCCAAAGATCACCATAATCAGATTTTACTACCATCAAAATATGAATGAAATCATAGTCGGGAGTGCTCTCTTAAGCATGCTTCATGCGTTATTACCTAATCATTGGCTACCTATTTTAGCTATTGGTCGTCAAAGGGATTGGTCGTTAAAAGAAACGCTGGCGATTACGGGTATAGGAGCATTGGCTCATAGCCTAAGCACCATCATTATTGGAGTCGGAGTTGGATACCTGGGATATAGGTTGTCTATTGCTGTGGAAAAGTTCATTGGATATATAGGACCTGGTATACTGATATTGATGGGTGTATTTTTTTTATATCAACATCATGCGCATCGTCATTTTCATATTTCAAAAAGTAAACTTGAAGCCTTAGATTCGAAATGGAAAATTATCTTGACTTTAATAATTGCAATGATTTTTTCCCCTTGCCTGGAAATTTCAGGATTTTTCTTTAGTGCTGGAGCCTTGGGTTTAGATAAATTAGTTGTCATCTCACTTCTTTATGCTGCTTGCACTATTGTAGGAATGCTCATTTGGGTATGGTGGTTATTTCCTCATGTTAAAAAACTTGATTGGCATGCTTTGGAACATAAAGCCGGATTAATAGCCGGATGGGTATTAATAGCCACAGGTGTCATTTCGTTTTTTCTACATTGAGAATTGAAAATAGAGTAGATTCAAACTCTGGAAATGTTTGAGCTAGCTTTAGTGGATTGTATACATAATAATGGGCGACAACGGCAAGCACATTTATTTCATCTAAACCGATGATCGATTGTATTTCTTTCTGATTTATTCCAAGTGTGTTAGACAAACGGTCCCAAATTATTGATTCGTTCAACTCGGTCGATATTGGATAGAGTTGAAGAAAAGCATCAGCGAATCCATGTAAAACTATGTTATAAAAAGATCCTTTTCGTGCAATTCCCGGCATTACTTGTTCCAACGAGAAAACAAATACACCATCGTCATGATGGTGCTCGACTGAATGCACGTCCTCGGGGAATTGTGGAGACAGGAATGGGTGCGTATATAGTACAATTCGATTATAATGCGCCGGCCACTTCGTGTGCTCTAGGTTGCCAAAGTAAAATGCGTGAGCGGAAATCAAATGTTTTAAGTCATCTGGAATTGATTCGATGCCTCGTGGTATGAAATCACACTCTTGTGTAAAGATTGTCAGGTCGGATTCTGTACGATTGGATGTCGAAAAGATGGCTTCAAAATGAGGTAATTGGTTTTTTAGAATCCGTTTTAATTCGTTATCCAATGCTGGCTTTGTTCGGCGTAAAAACCAGGAATTGATTTGATGACGCAGAACCAAGACTGCGGCAAACATTAGAGCCAGAGGAATCGCAAATTCTACGTGCTCAGATTTGTCTTCCATGAACATGTTATAAATCAAATAAGCGAGTGGAAGGCCTATGATGAGTAATAATGTTCTAGTAAATTGAATCATAGCTTATTAACAGCATTTAGAGGCATAATAGTACGATTCTGCGCGAAGATTGTAATCGCATTTGGATGGCAAAACGTTTGCGTACTGCGTCGCTCAATTCTATGGCAGCTAATGATAGTTGAGCGGGTCATTCAAACTCATAGTCGCCAGGCATCTATAGATGCC
>JANQSS010000105.1 GCA_028279185.1 Saprospiraceae bacterium
CAGTCTTCTCAGGGTAATTAGGATATAAAAAAGGAGGAGAAGAGGCATGTTAATTAGATTAAAAGCATTCATTGCAGAGAACTTTTGGTCCCATGAAAAACGAACTGTGCATATCCTCACTGTTGCTAAAAAATTAATTGAGCAGCTTAAACATTTAAAGCCAGATATTATGACCGCAATTACTCCTAGCGGGCAGCTAGTACTTATGAGAGAAGAGAAAAATACCTTTAATTTTCAAGTGATAGCGATAATAGAATTAAAAAGAGCTGCTTATGAAGCTCAGGTTATATTTAACAGTCTTAACGATTTATCCTCTCTAACTAACAAAATAGATTACATAGTTAGAGATATTATTGAAGGAGAAGTCGGAGTACAAAGTATAGAGTTAGCGTATAGCCCTCAGCAATACGTAATTCTTATGGGACCTGCTGCAATTAAATATATGGAACAACTTAAACCGAATTTATCGGTCGTCAAGAATCTAGAAAATTTAAATTAAGAAATGAGATGGACATGATAAAGAGAATTTTAAAAGTTTTATTAATAAGTATTTTGTCATTAGCTTTATCTGTGGTTGGGACTATTTATTTTGTCAAGCAAAGCTATTTGCATAAAGACGTGCCTAGTCAGATAAAATCTAATTATGATGAGACTATTATAATCGACGGTATAATATTTGATAACAGGTTTAGGCGAATCTTCGGAGAAGCTGAGTTAGATAGATTTAGAGAAATGTATGGACAAAAGAAATTCGTTCATATGCCTGCAAAAACTCAACAATTAATTAAGTTAGTAAAAGATGGACATGATGAAATTTTAATTAAACTTAATTCAGGCGGAGGCTTGATGGATGTTGGCATGGATTTTGTTTATGCCATAAGGGGAGCCCAACAGCGCGGTGTAACAGTTACCTGTGTTGTCGATAATCACGCTATGTCTATGGCTCTTATTATATTTAGCGAATGTGACAATAGGTATGCTACGTTTGGAAGTAAGATAATGTGGCACAGCATAGCTATGCAAGGTCTATTCAGGATAAATGTTTTCAATGCTAGTGAATTATTTAACTATATGCTTGCGAAGAATGAAGAAGTGTGGGCCAACACTAGAATTCATTTCCTTCCCTGGTACTTCGTTGAACATTTCAAGAACGAAACCGTCCTAAATGTAAGTGAGATTGAGCAGGAAGGTATAGCTTATCTTCGTGTAATTAACTCCTTGGAAGTCACTAACATCCCTAAGCCGGTTATTAAGAAGACCAAGAAAAAGAAATTTATTAAACCAATAATAAAATATGACCCAAAACTAGGGGATTATGTCGTTATTATTAAAGGATTAGTACGTGGATTTAAAGGAACTATTGTTGATGGAGAGTTAGATGGAAGTGTAGTCATATTGAAAATGGACAAACTCAAGGCAAGAATTAAATTAACCAAAGACTATATACGGCCAACTATAAAAGGTAAGTTTAAAGATAATAAAGTAAAAAAGGAAACTAGGAATGAGCAAGAAATCTAAACCTCTTAAGATTGAAATTGAAGTGCCCGATAGTAAGCATCTTCTTCATATTGCCAATGCTTATGGACTCGTGTGTCAGTATAGAACTGTCAATAAGACACCGCACGAGAAAATGGAATACTGGTTGCTTCGTCTAGTGGTGGAAGGTTGTAATGCATTATATAATTTCCATAATCAACAGTTAATGGAACAACAAAAGAAAGCCGATGAAGATATAAATAAGATGTCGGAGGAAGGAGTTGATGAGTGATGAAGCAAAACGATTTAACACAGGAAAAGTTGACCTTTCACTGTTGCCAGAAGTTGCCGCATATGAAGAGTGCAAGGTGTGGATGTTTGGGGAAAAGAAATATGGCCGCTCTAATTGGAAAAGATTATGGGGCACTAAGTCAGTTGAAGTCGCCACCGCAAGTTTACTCAGGCATGCAATGTCCCTCGCATCTGGTGAGTTATTGGACGGGGAGTCTGGACTTCCTCATGCGGCCCATATCAGATGTAACGCGGCGATGATACTAGAATATATGGCACAAGAGAACATGATAGAACCTATGGTATATAAAAAATGATAGATGTAAATGACCCTAAAGATTTAATTATTATGGCGGCAGAAATGTTGAATTGGAGAATTGCTATACCGGCGGAAGATGAAGATGGCAATATACACGGACTGATAATAGGGACTCAGACCTTTATAGAGGAAGAGGCTCTTGACGTTACTCGGTTCGATATTATGGTGAGTGGGAGCGAGGGAAAGGAGAAAATATAATGATTAAAGAATTGTTCGAGAGGGGTATTAGCAAACAAATTGAGGCGGGAAATGCAAGAGAAGCGGAGAAAGTTGGATACCTTCGCGCAGGTAATACTGGGATGGTTATGGAGAATGGGGATATAGTAGGTTCTTGTGCGGCTACGACTTACCTTCGTATGCTTGGGATTAATGGCAAGCCAGTCGATGCCAATAAAGAGTTGATGTTTGCAGGTGGAAGATTGAATGAAGACCATTGGTTATCTGTACTTAAAACTTCGTATAATGGGCCGATATTATGTGAAGAAGACATTGCCACGTCGTGGGAAACCGAACAAGGGATTAAGGTAACTGGCCGACCTGATATTGTTTTATGTTCTGGAACAATTGAGGAAAAAACAGGATTAGACGCAGGAAATAATTTAGTTTCTGCACTAAGTAAAGATATAAAGCCAGTGTGTATGATTGAGCTTAAGCAGATAATGAGTGTGAACTCTGGATATAACGTATTAATTAAACGCGAACCTCAACTTAAGCATTTAATGCAGGCGGCCCATTATATGTGGCAGTTAGATTGTCCGGGCGAATTGTGGTACACGAATAGGAATAATCTAGACATGCCCGCTTGGATGGAATTCCGTGAGTTCCCGAAACCTGGACAAGCCGGGTCGGAGTCCCTTGGTTATAGATATTATAGATTGGGAGATATAAACCCGAGAACTGGCAAACCGAAGAAGCATCAAATAACAGAGGCCGAATACTATTCAGGTCAGCATAAGAAAACTTTTGCAACCGCTAGTAAAATTACTCCATTTGTTCAGGGATTTAAATTATCTTTAGAAAATGGAACCCTGTATTACCAGGATGCTAGTAACGAGAGGGCCCCATGGATACAAAGCATTGTTACGGTAGATAGAATTAAGCGTTTTTATAATTTTGTCGGTGAATTAGAGCAGTACGGTAAAGTTCCTCGTGAGGCTCTTAACCTAACTCCTACAGGAGATAAAATGGGATGGTCATTTGGACAGTATTCGGAGTTAAAACATCTAGACCCGTGCCATACGGCCGGAAAGAAACTAGATAGTTGGGTAAAACAAGTTAAAGATTTCTATAAATAAGACGATATATTACTTATAACGTGGTAGGTCCACGATATACTACAGTTGCTAACTTTAAACGAAGGAGAAAATTATGGCAACAGCAACTAGGTCGAATTATGGCGGGGCACGTAACTCAACAAAGCAAGGCATGGTTAATAAGGGTACTGGGACTACGCATTACGCTTATAGATTAGAGCGAGATGCCGAAGGAAATGTTACTGGTAAAGAGTTTATCAATAATCTTCAGATTTTTGAGAACGAAGGTCAGTATGGTAAGTACCTGAAGATGCGTGTCACGGGACCGATTCCTAACGATGACTTGTTTATTGCCAAGAAACGTGACAAGTCTGCCAGTGCTTAATCTAGTGGCCACAGGGATTGGCCCCGACCTGAGCGGAGATAGCCTACGACCACACTAGTTAATGGCCCGGCCCGTAGGGATTCCCCCCCTCTCATACTCTCTAATCAATGGAGTATAATATTGATTAACTTTTTCTAGACATTAACCTAACATAAGAAGGAGGTTTAGTAAATGTTCGGCGGATATAAAACTTATTGGGATTCAAAAGAGAAACTCGAACAGAAACGTCGTCGAACTAGAGGTAAGCTTTCCTATCAAGATTCTTCTGATAAAATCATTTCAATTAAATCTCACGATTCTTCCACTGGAATCACTACCAGTCATGACATGCGGCTGGCAGTGGTCTCGCCCACCACTTCTTATATGCCTACCAAAAAAGATGTAGCTATCTATGAATATTTATACTCTATAGGAGTTATGTCGAGAGCACTCAGTCAGCTAAATGGAATTATCGCTGTAGATATTGAGACTAAGGGAACGCAAGCTGCAAGTTCGGAGTGTGAAATTGTAGGCATTGGAATTGCCGATAGTCGTAATATATTTTACATCGACTTTGCAACGAACGGCAAAGAAGTTAATCAATTTGTACTTAACTTCTTGGCCGAGTACGACCAGGGCATGGTTGGTCATAACGTGTTCTTTGACTCTGCATTCTTGCAACGAGACTCCGGACGTTGGTTGAAGTGGACACACGATACCTACGGACTGTATAAGCAACTCGCTACAGAAGGATACCCAGGTCAGAAATGGGGACTAAAAGATGCGCAGATACATTTGCTTAACTGGGATTCAAAAGGAGATGTTGAACTAGATAAATGGTTGGTTAAGAATAATCATATTGCTGATGTCAAGAAGGAAGAGAAACCAGGGTATGTACATGTTGAGAATTATGAAGATAAGGGAGAGCGCTGGTGTAAGCCTCGTAAGTCTGAAATGTGGAGAGCTCCGGCCCAAATCCTAGGATTTTACTGTGGACTAGATGCAGCTTCTACGTGGCAATTGTTACACGAAGTATTTCTTCCTTCAATCAATAACCAGCCTTGGGCTGATTCATTTAACTCTTATCATGAAATGTTTATTGAGAACGTAAGACTGATGGTAGCTCAACAATTATCGGGAATTACCATAGATAGTGATATGCTCAAGTCTCATCATGCTTATTTACATACAAGTATAGATAGTCATTTAAACGAGTTTTTGAATCATCATGAAGTTCGGCCGTTTGCTACGGAATATAATAATAAAATCATTTCCGAACTTAAGGAGAAGGAACCAATAAAGTATAAAAAGAAAAAGAAAGTTGGTAAAGAGCCGGCTCGATACAAAAAGGACGGAGGCGAAAGCCTAGCTTGGAAAAATTGGTATATTCGAAAACAGGAAATTGAGAATACAGAGCCAGAACTTACTTCGCATTGGAAGGCATGGGAAGCAAAACTCCGAGAAGCCGAGAAAACGGACCATCTAAATCCTAGTAGTTCCGCGCAAATGCAGTGGTTATTTTATGAGAAGCTAGGGAATGAGGTTCTTATTTATACAGATAACGGTACTCCCTCCACAGGAGCTAAAGCCTTACCTGGTTTTGGAGAGGTAGGACAGCTACTTAAGAAGCAGAAAGATGATGTAAAGGAGGAAGGATATGTTAAAGCGTGTTTGGAACACCTTATTAATGGTAGGCTACACCCTCAGTTTCGTATGCCTGGCACACTTACTTGCAGACTTGCTGGTAGCGGCGGGCTTAATCTTCAGCAGATTCCGAAGTCTAGGAAATATCTTGAATGCTGGAAGCCTGCGCCTGGCAGAGCATGGATTGACTGTGACCACACATCTTTGGAACAAGTCGTCCTCGCTGAGTTATCACGGGACGCTAGTTTATGGAAAATATACGGTCCGGGTGCAAGAGAGAATGATATTTATTTGTTTAATGGCAGTCAACTTCCTGTCATTGGCGACAAGATACGCGAATCAGGATACGACCCAGATAATCCGACTCCGGATTCAATTCAGAGGACTAAGAAATCATGCAAGAAAGAACGTGGAATTAGCAAAGTAATAACTCTCGGAAGTAGTTATGGAATGGGATGGAATAAATTGCAACTAACTTTGAAATTACAGGGTATTAATGTTTCAGCCAATGAAGCTAAGGAGATGGTACGAAGTTACTGGAATATTTATTCGGGCGTAAAAGACTACGAGAAGTTCCTGCTAGAGGAATATAAACGAAATAATGGATGGGTGTTAAATGGAATAGGACGTCCTGTTGCGGTCGCGAACGATTATTTAAAGGACATAGTGAATAGAGTTGTTCAGTCAACCGGTCATGATATTCACATGCAATATATCATCATATGTGAGCAGTTACTTTCTGAAGCAGGTATTAAAGTTGATGGAATTGTATGGGATTTTCATGACCAATCTATAGTAGAGTGTGCGGAAGAAGATAAAGATAAAGTTTACGAGATAATCGGTCGAAAAGCTTATCAAGTACTTAACGAGGAGTACTTAAAGGGAGAGATAAAGCTAAAGGGTGACCCACAACATATAAAAACTATGGCCGATGCCAAGTGTGGAGACTAATATAAATGAAAATGACTTGGATAAAACTTATGATTAATGATGGGGAATATTTTATAGAGTGCAAAAACCCCAACAAAGACCACTGGGCTGTGACTCGTGGAGGAGCCGTATTGAATAATGATGATTTAGAATTTGAATATGAGCCTATCCCTAGCGCCCGAACTAACGATTTTATTGGTAGAACTAGATTTAATTTAGAAGAGGCTAAAGCCCTTTTGCAGAGGTATATAGATGGACAATAAATTTAAATGCCCAGAGTGTGGACATCCTCAGTATTGTCCGTGTGATTCATGTAAGGTGCATTTTCCTGCACCGGAAGGAGTTAAGTACTGGGAATGGCAATCTAATGAAGAATCTATTGCTTGTGGTAATTGCGGGGTTATTAAGCATGTGGATGAGTGGATGGACCTATCTGTGGAGTACTATGAAAATATCCGAGCTCGAAAATTAATAGAGATGGAGAGTAATGATGTTGAAGCAAAGTTATCATCTGTTCAAGTTAGCGATAGTAGCAAATAAAAAACCCGTACTACTGAATTTTAGCATTGCAGTTTTTCTTGAAGTGACTTCAGTTGGCTTATTGTATTGGTTAAATAAACAATACGGAACGTTGTATCAGGCCATACAACAGTACGATACGACGGGCATATGGCATAGCATTAATATGTTTACCATTCTTGCCATGATTCTAGTAATTGTAAATGGATATCTTGGGTATTTCATAGCTAAGCTTGCCTTCGATATTCGCACCGGTCTAACTAGATTCTTTCTTAATCTTGACCGTCTTCCGGCCCATGACAATATTGAGCAGAGAGTACAAGAGGATTTAAAACGATTTGGTGAAAGTGCCTGTGAATTCTGGTTTGCTGTACTGAAGAGCATGCTATACCTCCCTGTCTTTCTTGGTGTTATTGTTACATTAACAGAGTGGTATGTCGGGTTGCTAGTGTTTGCAGCGGTAGCTGTAGGTACGTGGTTAACTAAATTAGTCGCTAATAGACTTGTTAAAGAACAAGCTATTCAAGAAAATAATGAAGCTAACTTTAGAAAAGACCTAACCCTAGATAACTATGAGATTATTTCTGTCAAGTTCTTTACCATTAATAAAATATTTAAATACCTATCTTTCACTCAATCAGGCCTAGGACAAGCATTCGCTCTTCTTCCTTTTATTCTTTTAATGCCGCTTTACATTAGTAAAGCAATTACGATGGGTGCCTTCTTTCAGGCGGTTAATGCATTAGGAAAAATTATTGATAGCTTAAGCATACTGATAGATAGCCGACAAGTAATAGTACAGATAGAAACGTGCTTACATCGGTTACGTTTTTTAACGGAGAAATGAAATAATGGCCGGGAAGAAAAGTAAAACATATGAGGCAATAGCGCAATGTTATAGGGAAATCCTAGAAGGTACGATGCTCGCAATTGACCCGAGTACGGGCAGTAAGTCTAGTCGTCCGGGCTTTGCATTATATAAGGCAGGGGAATTAGTAGAGAGTGGGGAAATAGCGGTAGACCTTAAGGCCAATCGTTCTAAACGTCTATATGAAATAGCCGAGACGGTTAGAAGCGAATTTCCTACGCCCGATGTGCTGGTGGTTGAATACATTCCGCCGGTTACGTATCGTGGCTCGGATGTGAAAATGAATGGGGTGTCCTTAATGGCTCTTCAGAAAGCTATAGGAGCGATTATCGGCGCTAATCCGGTTGAGCATTTACTAGAAATCCCGGCCTCGGCCTGGAGAAAATATAGACCAACTCAGTATGTAAAGACAGATGAGTGGGACGCTATCTGTCTAGGAATATGTGCTGTCGAAACTGCTAAAAATGTACAGAAGGATAAAGAAAAATGAACACACTTAAGAAATTATTAGTAGCAGGAATTCCAGGATATATTGAAGCAGAGGACGAAGTAATATATGTTGGACCGATTGAACAGAACAGAAACAGACGGGGCGTAGTTAATTACATTTGTCCTAAAACCCCAATTAGCCCTAATTCGATGGCAGAGGTTGTATTCTTTGATGCTCCTAGTGACAAATACTCTTTACCTGTAGCACACCTAAGGGGATATGTAGGCGATACTCCAATGCTGATATATACTTGGTATGTACGTTTATTTAAAGACATCTTTAGATATCGAATTAGGATTTATAAAATTCCAGATTGGAGGGATTAATCATGAAAATACTACTAACCTCGGACACTCACTGGGGAATAACAAAGCCCAAAACGATTAGAAAGCTATTCCAGGATATAGGCAAGGAAGAGTTTGATATTCTTATCCACGCAGGGGACTACTGTGGGACTGACCAAGCAGACAAGAACGTGCGAAGTACAGTACGTATTATGCGCGAATTCGTTCCGGATAAGCCCATCCTTTCTGTGCTAGGTAATCATGATTACTGGACGAAAAAACGTGCGATGGTAGATTTTCAAAAGAATTATGAAAATATTGTTTCGATATTTAAGGAGAACAATGTTCATTTCCTAGATAAAGATGGAATATATGAACAGGATAACATTAAGATAGTAGGACATAGCGGGTGGTATGCCTATCCCCATCCTCCTACCAATGACCAGAACTTTCTTCCTCCGGCCGTAGAAGGTAATACAAACGCCTGGATGTTGAAAAATGCGTATAAAGATTTGGATGTTACGTTACGTAAATTAGAGGAAGCTTATGAAGAAAACGATACAGTTGTATTTGTATCTCACTTTCCCGTGGTTAATACAGGTAATGACTATAAAGGTCAATGGGAACTATTTAGTTGGTCTGAGAGTGTAAAGAACATGATGATAGACGACTTCTCTTGTAAGCATTTTTTATGTGGACACGCACACCAATTACATCGGGGGCCCGAAAGATATGAGGCCGGTTCAGATTATTTCTCCCCTAAGTATATTATAGTCGAGGTATAAAATGAAAGAAGTACTTAATGGATGGTTTTTTGAATTTAGTAAGAACTGTGACCATATGGCTATCAAGCTTACTCACGGTAAAAAGCCGGGGGACGTTATAGGAATTAAATGCCTTAGTTGTGGAAAGAAAGCAATTAGGGTAAATAATAAGAAAAAACCTAGTAAGAGGAGATAAACAGATGAGGGGAGAATCTTTGAGACGACTTAATGCGGGGGCAGAGACTATAGACAGGGAGGAGATTGACGAAGAGAATGTTACTGAAGGATTATTAATCGAAGTCGTGGATAATGGATGGATTGCAAGAGCCACGAATGTTGAAGGAGAGGTATACACCCAAGTATATCAAATCCAGCAAGGTAAAGAAATGATGAGGGCTATCGCGGAGGCACTAGGGATAAATGCTTGATATATTTATGCAATCTCTGGGATGGATAGGTCATCTTCTGTTTGCTATTTCCGCCATACCCCAAGCTTGGTTAAGTTACCGGCAAGGACATTCAAACGGGATATCCCGTGGTTTACTATGTATGTGGTTTTCGGGAGAGGCCATTGCTATAGTCTACGGCTTGTACGAACAAGTCCCCGTTCCTCTAATGGTGAACTATATTATTAATATGATTTGCTTAGTAATCATCATAAAATATTATATTTACCCTAGAAAGGAAATATAAATGCTACATAAAATTATTAATTTTCTGTTTGGACCCGACGAATTATTAGAATATAAGCTACATGTTAAGTATGATAAAGGTGAGGATTTACTCGTTTCAGTATGGGGTGTGGATTTCGCTGACGCTAAAGAACGGGCTAGAGACCGTATTAGATACGATATCGGCACCATATATGAAGATGAAGAGGATGGATTTTGTAAATACAGAAATATAATTGCATGGAAAATAAATGATAGAGAGGGGTAACATATGACTATCCTAGACTATTTTCCAAGAAAGCTAACTCCTAGAACCGTTCAAGAACATGCATTAAAAGAGTTAGAAAAGTTATGGGACAGTGCCAATATATTCGTAATTAATTTGCCGGTAGCTTCTGGAAAATCAGCCATCGCTATGACTATAGCCCACTGGCAAAAGAAGTGTTCTATCATAACCCCGAGCAAGTTGTTGGTGAATCAATATAAGGATGAATATAATTATGTTCATGTTCTCCGTGCTAAATCTGATTACTATTGTAGTACTTTTAGTTGTCCTGTTAGTAAGCGTCCTAAAAGTAAAGAGTTTGGTGCAACATGCAAGAAAACTTTGGGGTGCGACGGTTGCCAATCATATCTCAAAGATTTACGTAAAGCTCATGTTATGCCTTATTTGCTCAGTAATTATCATATCTATCTCGCTCATAGACTTTATAGGGATACTCTTGTAGTAGACGAGGCTCATAATATGATAGGTTTATTAAAGAGTATGGCCGCTAAAAGATTCTGGCAATTTCAACATAAATTTCCTAGCTCCCTTAAAACTAGGGAAGATATCAAACAGTGGGTAAATTCTCTTCCTGACTCAAAATTTAATTATCACTATAAGCAAAGTGGGGAAAGGTCGTGGGTTAAGCAAGAGCATCTAGAATTCCTACGAAATGAGATAAATAGTTATCGGCCGAGATATTTAATCACGGTCGGAGAGGAAAACTATAAAGGAGAAAAACAACAATGTATTATTATGACCCCCCTGGACATTAGCGATGCCCCGCCCATTATGTGGCCTAGTCAAGTTAAAAAAATCATATTCCTATCTGCAACCATTAGTAGAAAAGACATAGAGCAATTAGGGCTGGCAGGAAAAAAAGTTCAATATATACAAGCTGACTCTCCCATTCAAGTAGAGCGCCGGCCGGTAGTCATAGCAACCAATGCCCAATCAATGTCATGGAAATTACAGGACCAGAACTTATCATCTCTTTGCAAGTATATAGAAGAAGCGGCGTACCATAACGAAGCGAAAGGACTAATACACGCAACCTACGGATTGGCAAAAAAGATGAGGAAATTTAATTGGTCCCCGAGAGTTAAGGACCGATTAATATTTCATGACAAAGATGATAAGACATTGAAATATAACGAGTTTCGTGATTCTCAAAATGCGAAAATCTTAGTAGCTTCTGGAATGTATGAAGGAATAGATTTACCGTACGATGCTGGACGTTGGCAAGTGTTAGCTAAAGTCCCCTGGCCTAGTTTGGCAGACCCCGCTATTAAATTTCTATGTAGAGAAGATGATGAGTGGTATTCCTGGGAGGCGATTAAAACCGTTCTTCAGGCTTGTGGTAGGATTTGCCGAACCCCAGAAGACCATGGAGTAACTTACATTTTTGATAGTACATTTAAAAGACTTTATAATGAGAACTTAGAACTCTTTCCGAAATGGTTCCAGAACTCGGTAAAAGAAGGAGGATAAAGAGTATGGATATCACAGAACGAAACGAATTAATTAAATCGCATTTGCCATATATTAGGATGGTGGCTAATCGATATAAGAAATTAGTCGATGTAGATGATTTAATTCAGGAAGGCATACTAGGACTATTAAGGGCTACAGATACTTTTGATGCAAGTAAGAATATTAAATTCTTAACATATGCTAGCTATTGGATTAATTGTTATATCATTCGCTACATAAAAAAGGATAGTAAATATTTACCCATGAATGACCAAGACCAATTTTTGGGAAATCGGGAATCAATTAAATTTACAGAACTAGAAGATAAGTTAATATATCGAGAACTACAAGAAAAAACATATGATGAATTGACGAAGTCGGGGGTGAGTACACGAGATTTAGATATCGTTCTATCCCGCTATCTTAGTGAGGACCCCTGTACTTTGCAAGAGCTTGGAGATAAGTATGGAGTGTCACGAGAAAGAATTAGACAAATTGAAGAGCGTATGATTAAAAAAATCAAACAGAAATTATTAGAATAAACAGCACAGGAGGATATGACATGACTAAGGTATGGGATTTTAAGGTCCAGTTAGAAGTGGGAAGTAGAGCAGAGGAACTTTTCTTAGAAAGATATCCACGTAAACTTGAAATATTTCCTGGAAGAGAATATGACTTTCTAGTTAAGAGTAGTAGAGAAACCATAGAACTAAAGACCGATACCTATAATATAAACAAGTCTTCTAATTTCTTTTTTGAACGATATTCAGATGTTCGAAGAAAAACCCCAGGGGGACCATGGAGGGCTCATAAGGATTCTGTAGATATTTTCTGTTATTATTTTGTTAGACATAATATATGGTTTGAATTTCGAGATATCCCCAAGCTTATTTCTAGACTTAATGACTTGACAGAAAAAAAAGGATTAATATATATTAAGAACAAGGGTTGGGTAACCGGCGGATATAAGGTTCCCCGTGATTCCCTTTCAGATTTATTTGATATGTGGGAGTTTTAGGCATGACCAATTTTGAGAAGAGATATACAGACTGGATGGATGAGTGTAGGTATCGTGCTGCTCAACTGGGGATGAGTCTTCCTGGGTATATTCAGGCTCTCTTTCATTTCTCTAAAATTAAAGCAGCCTTCGAGTGGGAGGAGTGTGATGAGTTTATCCTACATTATAAACGGAGTAATAAGAAAAATGAACATGTTATGGAATAACTGTACGTGGTGTGGGGCCCCGATACAAACAAATCAAGTTACGCGGTCAGACCCTTATCCTCATTTATGTGCGAGTTGCGTATCCAAGGTTCAGTCTATGGGAAGTAAGTCTGTTGACCCGGATGATGAGTTCGATATTACAGATGAAGAATTAGCACTATGTAATGATTTCAGTGATTTTGAAGAAGATTTATTATGGGACCCGGCCCCCGGCCTGGATAAGCCCGGTTGTGAATGTGGAGCGATTAAGGCCGGAACTCCCTGGCACGCAAGATGGTGTCCGATATTTCAGGAGCCAATGAAATGAGATTTATTAGCGTAGATTTAGAGGCGAATCAGCCCACTGATAAAATTATCCAAATCGGAGCAGCAGCATTTGACACTGACAGTAAAACCCCATATAAGCCTGTAGATACTTTTAACTTATACGTAGACCCGGAAGAAGAGATTAACTGGGACTATAATCTTAGGGGCGGACTAACTCTTATAGAACTTTTAGGTAACAATTTCAAGACTAATTGGGAAAAATCTAGTGTTCCTAAAAATGTAGCCTTTGAAAGTTTTTGGAAGTGGTGTAAAGAGGCAAATTGTGGAAAGAAGTTTGTTCAGTGGGGACGTGCAGATATGTGGGAATTGATGAAGCAAAGTAAAGATTCAGGAGTTTTTTACCCTTCTAGAATTCAAGAAATAAATCTTAAAAGATTATATCAATTTTTTTATCAGCCAGGACTTAAATTAAATAAATCTCCCGGTGGACTGGAAAAGGCCTGTAAAGAAATGGGAATTGATTTTGAAGGTAGAGCACATGATGCTCTAGTAGATGCGATTAATACAGGCATGATATCGGTCAGTATGTATGAAGTGATAAGGGGGTATTCTGATGTGTTGGCAATTCTTTCCCAGCGAGGAAGAGGCAAGGAGCTGTTATGAACAATATCAAAGACTTAGAACTGACTGGCATATTACAATCCTCCCGGGCATCAGAAATAGAATCAAAGGATGGTATGTCATCTACTGGCCCAAAAAAAGTTGATTGGCTTCAGGAACGGTACGATAAATTAACCGGTAAATATAAACATTGGTGCTATGATTGGGACGACCTACCTATAGACGAGACTACCTCAGAATGGAGTGGATGTAATTGTGGATATAAAGAGTGGAAGGATAAGCAATAGTGTGTCCTATGTATGAATATCTTTGTGAATGTGGAAATATAATAGAAGAGTTCGTGAAATACGAAGATAGAGATATAGCACAAACGTGTACAGAATGTGGAGGAAAGGCAGAACGAGCGTGGCTAACGGCCCCCCAAGTACGGACCGCTAAAACTAGTAGAACATTTTTAGATGGACATCGGAACGACGGATATAGTGAAGAGATTAAAGCTGCCAAGCTAGATGCCGAAGCAATGAACCATGCACCTGGCTCTGATAAGTATAAGGAATTAAAGGCAGAAGCCAAGACCAGAAGATTACTTAATAATAATCCTAATACCAGAGGAAAAAGATACCGATTAAGTAAGGGAAAGGATAAGAAATGATTAAACCAATTGGACCGAATCTACTTATAAAAATAAAGAAAAGAAAGAGTAATATCGAACTACTACCCGGCACACCCTCCTTTGATGATAAAGATTTGGTTGCGATTGTCGAAGAGATAGGTACAGCCTGTGTGCTGGGGGTTAGGAAGGGACATGAAATTTTAATGCCTGCTAAAGCCACGGCCACAATTGTTGAGCAAACCGAGGATTATGACTTAATTATTATGCCAGAGAGTATTGTTCCCGGGGTGAAAAATTGGACTAAAGAGGACGATAATCATGCGATATCTATGGCAAGACAAAAAGACTAAGATTGAAGTTGAGGTGGAAAGAAAAATGAGAGATAGTGACGTGCCTCCTGACAAGCCCGAAGCCATTGAAGCAGGTATGGAAGTCGAAGATTTTGCAGAAGCCGATTGGGAAAAAGTTATTATCGGAGGAATAGGGCATGTTGGATTTGGCCAAAAGGGCTCATGGTAAATAAGGAACATAATTATGATACCAGGATATGATATATTTGAGGAGTCAGAAGAAATTAAATCTCCAGCTTGGGGAACTATCCCCAGGGAATTACATGGTAAGCTTCTTAAAGAATATAAGGATACTACAGTATATCCTTCCGAACAATTACTTTTTCGAGCGTTTACTTTGTTCCCCGCCGAGGAAACGAAAGTTATTATTCTAGGTCAAGACCCCTATCATACTCCTGGCAAGGCTAGTGGACTAGCGTTCGGATATCACCCAGACTATACAGGAAAGCTTGATAGTAGTTTGCTGAATATTTTAGAGGAAGCGCAAAGAGATGTGGGACTATTAAATTATCCGTTTGATACAAGTCTACTGCCCTGGGCAAGACAGGGAGTATTGCTGTTAAATACGAGACTTACAGTACGAGAAGGCCAGCCTATGAGTCATGCCGGACTGGGGTGGGAAGAGGTCATCAAGAAATATTTAACAGACCTAGACCGAGAAGTTCAAAATAAGGTATACATGTTGTGGGGACGAGAAGCTCAGTCTTACAAAAAGCTTTTAGATACAAAAAATAATCTAATTTTAGAGACTAGTCATCCTTGTCGTTTCTCTGCCCATAGAGGATTTATAGGGTGCCGACATTTTAGCAAGGCTAATAAGTATTTAAACCAGAATAATAAGGGGGAAATATCATGGTAAAGTTAGTAACAATTTTAGTACTATCTATAAGTCTAATGTCTTGTGGAAAATTTAAAAAGAACGAGGAAGATAGTACATCTTTAACTGCTCGTTCAATTCCTGGTCCTGAAGGCGAACAAGGAGAGCAGGGCGAAAGAGGAAGGGACGGTAGAGATGGCAAAGACGGACAGGACGGTGTAGATGGTAAAGAAGCTGAGCCTTGCTCTGTCATACAACACTCAGATGGAGCAACAATAACTTGTCCCGACGGTACCGTTGCAGAGATTTATCATGGAAGTAATGGACAGGATGGTTCTAATGGGGTTGATGGCAAAGACGGAACTGATGGGGCGGATGGAGCAGATGGCCAAAACGGCGTTGACGGACAAGATGGTATTGATAATACAGAACCAGTATACGTTGGATATTTTTGCTATAGAACTGTGCTACGGCTAGGAGGAATTCATTATATAATTAATGGTTCTCTAATTCCTTTAAATTCTGCGTGGTTACAAATGAGCAGTAACTGCAAGGTCCGATATAAGAATAATAAAGTTCAAGAGAAAAGGCTATGAAAAATACTTTAAAGATTGTATTGACAGTAATCGCAATCCTAGGTATAGTACAAGTATGTTCTTCACTATCCCAAGAACCTTCGTTAGGTGACCGGATAAGAGACGGAATAGAAAAGTATAAAAGACAATGCGAGGAGGTATGCGATGTTCGTCTTTAAACATGTTCCAGAGGAGAAGGGAATTAATTACATTCCTGCAGTCTCTAGGGTAGAGCTAGAAGTCAGAGACCACGTTGACCTAGACGACATGTGTCAAGCATTTGAAGATTTTCTTAAAGCATGTGGATATACCTTCGACGGACATGTAGAAATTGTACATGAAGATGAATTTGATAATGAGATTGAGGATGAGGACCTAGAAGATGAAACGGATAAACACAAAATCCGGGACGATGTATTTAGTGACTAATAAAGAGGAAACTTTATGAATAGCGCATTTGTAAAATTATTAAATAGCCCGGGATTATTTAGACTAACTTCCGCTAATAAAGACAAGGTTAGAATTCATCCACAAGATAAAATGTGTATGTTAGTTGATGCTGGGGATATCATAAGTCTAAAAGATGGAGAAGTCTTAGAGAACGATATATTACAGGCCAATCAGACTGTTCTGATAAAACCTAATATACCCCTTGTTCCTAGCAAGTATCATGCCTTTGTAAGCTATAATCCCCAATTATCTATGAGTGGTCTAATTGTCTCTCCGGTTAGTCCCGTTGTTAGGCCGGGGGAAGAGGACATGGTAGGATTAATTGTTCGGACTAGTAAGAAGGTAAAATTATCGGATATAGGACATATATTTGAGTTATATCAAATTGACTAACAACAAGGATAGGTTTAAATGAATATACAAGAAATTGCCCAGCAGCTAGTTAATGAACTTAATGGAGAGCTTTCCAAGAAAACAGAAGAGCATCAACTTTTACAGGGAGCTATTCAAGGAGTTAATTTATTATATACCCGACTTCAAGAAGCAGAGCAGAAGGTAACAGACGAACATGAGCAAGATAATAAGACTAAAGCCCGCAAGTCAAAGAGTAAAGCTAAGAAATAGCATGAGAACTAATGCAGACAGTGAAATAGTTTACAGAGTAAACAGATTAATCGAACAAGTAGACGATTTAGAAAAGGATTTAGCGTCTGCTAATAAAATGATTAAACTTTTAACTCTTCTTCTTGTTTCCGAGACGGACGGGGCACTGGCTTCGATTCCAAAAGACCGAGAACAAGCTTAACCATTTTAGCTCTCTTCTCTTTTTCTGTGTCCTTATCTTTTATTTTTTTACGATTTCTTTTATTCTTATATGCCATTTACAACTCTTTTATCAGTTCTTCAATTTTTTCGTCTGAAGGCACTCCTCGTCCCTCTATCACTTCAATGGCCACAACCGCGCCCTTATCATCAAGGGGAGTATCAGTCATTTTTACCACAGCTTTAATAATTTCCTTAATGACGTAATGTGCTAATTCTTTAGTTCCTAACTTAACTAGATAACTATTAAGCAGGCTTATTACCATACTAATTATTACTTTCATTTTCTTGCTCCTCTTTTTTTTTATCTAAGATAACTTTCCATCTCTTTGAGACGTCGTTCTATTTTTGGTCCAGCAGGCTTAGCCCTCCCACGATATATTGTTAGGTCTTCGCCTAAAAAGCGAAGTAGTCCAGAACCAGGCATGTAAGTATTTAAGGCGTCCTGTACGGCCTGTCTCATCTTTTTATCTTCGCGTGTGGCAGATTGAACTAAAGATTCAAAAGTTTGACCCGCTGGAGTCTGTCCGATTCCTTCCTCAAACAAAGGAAACAAGCTATCCATAGCAGTCCATGCCTTTAGACCTCGTCGTCCAATCATTCTATTATATAAATCACTCTCTTCGTCCGGTTTCGTTAGCTGGTCTACTATGGCAAGAGCTGCAAATGGAGCTAATAATGTTTGGGCGTTTCGTACTAAGCCCTTGACAGCTCCTCTTCGTTCCATATCCGACATAACTCGGCCAGCAATACTAGTAGGCCATTTACTGAATACTGAAAACATGGGTCCCATATATCTACCAAAAGCCGACATATTAATTCTATCATAGTTAAACATATTATTACTATTAATAAAATCTACCATCAGTCTCTGAGTCTTCTCTACGTCCCCGGCCGATACACTTTTCTGGAGTGCTCTCTGATAGCTCGGACTATCAATTCGACTAATAAAGCCTTTTGCCCACTCTGAATCAGCTACCATATCTTTTCCAATTCTCTTTCCCATAAAATACGCATTACTGCGGGCCAGGATTTCAGATTTCTCGAATAGATACATCATTCCCCTTGTGTATCTATCGAGAGCCTTGCGACTGGTCTCACGTAACGGTCCTGATTTGAGCCCTTCTTGTAGTGCATCCACCATTTCTCCTGTCCATTGTTGAGGAAGAAGACCTTCATTTTGCATGATTAAATCAAGATTTTTAGTTACAATTGTATCCCCGGGAGCCTTTCCTAGTCGTCGTGCTAGTTCGGGACTCAAGGTTATAGAGTGTCCTTTAGATTTAACTGATAGTAAATCTACTAGACTTTCCATGTATTTAATACTTCCATACCCTGTTCCCATATCTGGTACAATAAAAGCAGCGGGAGAGGCAATATTCTGTAGGACTGACTTAGGGTTTAATCCTAAATAGTTCGGATATATTTGTCGCATAATAGTATTAATGGCCAAGGGTGCATCTGCTATTCCTTCATACATCATTTTAACAAATCTATTCTTGGCTTTGTCAGCTCTTACTTGGGCGCCTATAATCAGTTTATTTCCTAATTCGGAGGCTCCTCTCGCAATTGTGTCTCCTCGACTACCAATAATATCTTGAATGAGGGCTGCTAGATGTTTGGCAGTAAAATCATCCCCTGCTCTATGCGCTATCATTCGTGCCCGTTTTAGTTCTTCAATTCCATCTCTAAGAGCAGCAGTTCTAAAGGTAGATTGAAGCCATTTACTTGCTAGATTTCCCACTTGTTTATCTAGAACAAAATCAGGTATTTTTCCTTCTCTTGCTTTTGTGGCGAATGCATCTAACGCTAGAGCACTTCTAGTATGTCCCGTATTATTAATCATTCTATTAAATTCACGATTAAAAACATCGGAAGTCTTAACGTCGATACCGCTGGTAAATGACACTTCGTTTAATAATGGTTTGAATTCTGGGTCTTTACTTAATACAGCGAATTCACCATCATCCAGGTGTCCCATTCTGTATCCTGTCTTTTTTTGAATATCTTCCGCTTTTCGTCTTATTGCGGATATATATTTAACGGCAGATAATCGACGCTTTGGAATATAATTTTCTATCTTTTTAATTGGTAGGCCTAATTCAGTAGCACCTTGACGTTGCTTTTCAAAGAAGTTTCTCCAGGCAATGATAATTGTATCTGGCACATTCCCCGCTTCGCCGGTATCCAGTGCTTTATATAAGTCTTCTTCGGATACCTTTAATTGTCTTGTAGCAGTTCTAAGTTTAGCTAAATCTTCTAAATTATTTCCGAGAGCTACGGTATACAAATTATGTTTCTTAGACATTTCGTCTAAAGTCATTTCAATTCTAGTTCCTAGTCTGGCATCCATGATTTTTGCTAAAGGCTTATTGTCACTAAACTTTAACGCTAATGCTTTTAAGCCTGCAATAGGGAGAACTTTACCTCGGAGGCCAGTTTCTGCGATGGCCTCCTCAGCCAGTCCCCTCTTTAGGAATCTATCGTATTGGCGGAGCATGAATTCTTTTCCTTCCCGCTCCATGTCACTTATTTGTTTTTTCGTAAACTTTTCAAATCCTTCAAATTTCCCAATCAATTTAGCTTCCGCAACCTCTTGTATCGCTGCAGGGGATTTAGTTGGAAGTTTATTTAACGCTTCATTTCCAATCCAGTTCTCCATTTCCGCTAGAGTAAGCTTTTCTCCTCTAAGGGCTTTTCTTTCTATATCGTATTTTGCTTTATTAGCTATCATCTTGGAATCTATCATATCTTCTATGGCGGGCATTGTTTCAAGTTGACGCTCTACATCTTCGGTTAGTTTTTTCGATTTAGCTTTACTAGCTGCTTTTATTAGTTTAGGGGCAGCAATTCCTAGAAGTCCGCCCGCTGCCGCACCTATAGCTGCGCCTTTAAGTTCTTCTCCTCGCTTACTTCTAGCTCCCATTTCCACTGCAGGAGTTCCTACTAATGCGGCCGCTTTCGCTGCTTTAGCGGTTCGAGCTCCTAACTTAGCTGCCTGTATGGCGGCTCCTCCGGGGACAATAAAACCTGTTCCAATCTCTGCTATAGTTCGCAATCCTGACTTTCTTTGCTCAGCGAGTTGTCTAAGGTCATCTAAAGCATTTTTCATTTCCTCAGTGTCAGCCGTCTCAATAATATATTTTTGAGGAAGACCCAGTCCGACTGCATCAGCAATAAAGCCTGGAGCCTGGTCAAGAACTGATTGTTCAACTCCTTCAAGCTTAGTTCCGAAGAAGCCTATATTTTCAATTAATTTATTTTTTTGTTTATCATTAAGCTTATATTTTTTTGCAATAGAATCTACTTCGGCCTGTGTGATTTCTCCAGAAAGTTCTTTCTCTTTCTTCTTTTTCATTGGCTTAATTGGAGGTGGAGGCTCAAAAAGGTCGGGTGCAAATAGAGGGTCTTTTTCAGCAAATTCCTCCCACGGCTTAAGTTCTTTCTTTTGATACTCTTCCCATGGCTTAGGCATCTTCGTTTACCTTTTCCCAGTTTGATTGGTCTGATGGATTTCCGCCTTTAAATCGATATCCGTTTCGCACTTCTCCAGGCTTAAGAGAAGGAGGAGGAGTTTGTTTATTTTCTTCTTTTTCTATCAAGACTCCCCTTGCTTTTTGCTTAAGTTCCTGTAGAGCTGCTTTAGCTTGGTCTAGGTATCCTTTAACGACTTTTGGGGCTTCTTCTGAATCTGAAGATTTCCATAATTCAATTCCAAAAATAGATACTGGAGTTTTTACATCTTCCCTGAACATTGCTCCATGCTCTCCTCCTAGTATCTTCGATACTTTCTCTAAGCTCGAATTCTTCTCTCCTTCCTTCACCGCCTGGGCTTCCCCATACGCTTTATCTAGTATTTTAATTTTTTGCTCTTGTTTTCTTATAATAGAAGCTAGCTCTTTTTTGGCGTCTCGTCTCTTCTCTTTTTCTGCGCCGGACATTAGCTTTTCTTCTCTTTTTGCTAATTCCGCTAGACGCTGAGCTTGTATGGTTTGCTCTTTATATGCCTGTTGTTCTGCCATAAAGTTTTGTAGAATTGCACGTTTTCTGAAGTTTGTATCTTCTGCTAATTTACGTTCTAAAGCTGTTTCGACCTTTCCTAATTTTCTTTCCTCTTCCGCTGCTAATCCTAATTTACGGTCTAATTCCCGTTCTGCTCGGTCAATATTTTTAGACCAATCTGTCTTATTGAAACGTAGTCCAGACATATCTATATTGTGTTTTAGACCGTATGCTCCGGCCCCTAATTGAACCAGTGCCTGGCCTATGGTTTCGGCTACCTGTAGCCATTGGTTTGTGTCTTTAGTTTCTTCGAACTGTTTTTGTGCAGCATCTTTCGCTTGTTGAATCTTATCTCGTCTCTCTTCGAATATCTTCTTTTGTTCTGGGGACATGCCGACTGATATATTGTCTATCTGTTTCATTACTTTATCGAAATCTTGAGGTTTCTTTAATTCGGGTGCTTTAGCAATCTGCTCGACTTTAGCCCTCTCTTGAGTACGTTTTTTTATTTGTGCTGGTCCCGGAACACCTGGTTGAGCTTTAATTTGTTCTGGAGGCGTAACAAAACTAGGAACAACTGTGTCGGGAGCTCCAGCTATTTGCTGTGTCATTCCGGGTTGTTGTTCGTTCTGAAGGGTATCCCTAACTGATTTCTTTTTCTTCGGTTGCATGAACTTATCAAGTCCCATAACATCTGCCATTTATTATATACTCCCCACTACGGTTCCAAGACCTCCGCCTACTGCTGACCCTACAGCTGCTCCGGCCACAGTTCCCGCCCCTGGAATTACACTTCCTAGGACTCCTCCTACTACAGCTCCTGCGACAGTTCCAGCGGCCTGATATTGAGCGGCTCGATTAGCGGCCTTGTTTTGTTTTTCTTGTATTTCTAAGTCTAATTGACGTTTCTGTTGTGCTAATTTCTTTTTAAGCTCTCGGTCAAGAGGCTTATTCTCGGCGATGTAACCCTGCTCTAGCGCTTGAGTAATTTTTTTGTTAGCCATATCAAGCATTTGAATTTCACGTTCATAGACTTGCTGAGCTGATTGTGCGTATTCAGCAAATTCTTCCGCTGACTGTGCCTTAGTAATAGCCCAGTCTGATAATTGTCTTTCATTTAATAAATCTTGACCTGCTTGATTTTTCCTGAAGGTTAGTTGGTCATCTAATAGTTGTGTTTTTAATTTGATGTCCATACTAGAAAGTTTATCTGCTAATTCTCTTTGATTTTGGGATAGAGCAAGTTGTTGTTCGAATCCCGCTTGTCGTTGTTGTCGAGCTTGTTCGGCCAGCCCTTCTTGTCCTACCATTTGAGCCTGTTGTTGCGCCTGTTGCGCAGACTTAAGTTGTATCTGGCCGGCCTGTTGAGCTTGTTGCGCTCCCATCTGCTGGGCTAATCTTGGGGCTCCTTGTCCTGGTTTCAGTCCTCGTATTTGCTCTTGTAGCTGCACTTGTCGTGCCTGTTGTTGTGCTTGTGCAGTACGTTGATTTTCTTGAGGAAGTGACATAGCTAACTTTTCTAATTGTCTTGCACGAGTTGATGCCATATCAAATTATCCTTCTGTGTTTGTCGGCTTTGTGTTTGCTTCACCACTGGCTCCTGGACTGGTGCTGCTTGTACTTTTGAATATCCCAAAAGTATTTGCCGCTTGTAGACCTCCGGATACCACTCCTCCAATGCCTTGGAACATTTGTTGGGAAGCCCTGGCTTTTGCTGCATTATCTGCAATTTGCATAGCATATCCAATATCCATCTGTGCTAGTTCTTCTGTAAACTCTCTATCATCGGCAGAAATCATTCTATTAAAAGCCATATCGTTAACTATTAATTCTTGCTGGTCTTTGAATACATTTTGAGCTAGTTGTTTTTTAAATTCTAATTGGTTATCGAGTCTATTGCGTTGACCTACTTCTTGTAGTTGATTTACATATTGGTCATTTTGAAGGCGCATTTGAAAGCCTAATTGTTCTAAATCCGCAATATTTTCTTGTGTTTTTAAAGTCTTCTGGCCTGATTCAAATTGATTAAGGAGCTGATTAGCTTGTCTGTTCATGTTAGACTGGGCTGTTTCCCAACTTTCTTGAAATTGAGCCTCTTGTTGTTGTTCTCGTTGGGCAATATCGGCTTCGCGTTGTTCAATTTGCTCGGATTGAAGACGACCCCGAAGTCCTAATTGTTGTTGTCCGTCCTTTGTTTGCGCTTCTGCAACCTTCTCCTGGAGGGCAGACTGACGCGGGGAAGTAGATGGAGTTGCAGCTCGTCCAGTTTTCGCTTGAAGTAACTTTCTAACTGTCTGAGTTTGTCCGCCTGTTCCCGCATCGGCCTGCGCCTGGGGGGTTTCTAATTGAGATTTTATCGTATCTAATAAGGCCATATTTATACTCTATTTTATTTCATAGGTTTGTCAAGTAGATTAAAAACTGAAGATTTTCTTAACTGCACTCTGTACACTTTTGCTCGTATTTGCTGTTAATCCCCCTAACCCTTTTCCAATACTGGATAATCCTCCGGCAATTCCTTTGTCTAAGTCACTAACTACTTGTCCGATTTTTCGAATTCCTTTTGCTCCTGGAAGGACATCTACTACTGGCTCCACTAGCCTGGTCCTTAGTCCGGCTTCTAGTGCGGCCGCGGGTTTACGTATTGATTTCTCTACGTTAGCCAGTTCGGTTTTTATATCCTCATCCCATCGCGCTAATTCTTCAAGAGTTGTTTTTCCTGGGTCTTGTATAAATCCTGCTGTTTTCTTAACTGTTTCTAATACTTGAGGTAATCCTAATCTTTCTGCATTTCTTCTTAGTTCGTCTAGATTAGCTTGAAGAGTTTTCTGTCGCTCCGCTTTAACGTATTCATCGTGTTTGTCTTTAAATTCAGATTTCTTCTCACTTTCAGCTTTAATATATTTATTAATAACATCTACGGTCAGCTTATCTCCATTAGCTTCTGCTATTTTACGTTCATCGTTTAAGGCCGCGATGTATTGGTCTGATTTCTTTACCTGGTCAGAGTAATTAACTTCGTTCGTCCAATAATCTTCATCTAAATAGTTTGTTTCATCTAGCTTAGCTATGTTTTTTAGTTCTTTAGACCTTGAATTATATTTCCCAACTCCATAAGTTAACATTTCTGATTTGAACGCGTCATCGGCTTTTGCCTTAATAACATCATTTTTGTATAATAAGTTTAATCCTTCTAAGTCTGTTTCGTTATTGATTTTTCTTAGTTCATTTAAATCAATACGGTCATCGTTAGTAAATGCATTTTCTACTAGATTATAAACTTTGTTATCTTGTTCAGAGAAGTTTTTGACTTCGGTAAAGTCGTCGGTATAGTTCGGAGGAGTGGAATTAACTAATTGTCGTAAGGATATTTTATCTCCTCCCGGTAGATATAAGTCTTTCAATCGCTGGCCGGCTTGGGTCATAGTCTCACCGTCCTTAACGATTTCTCTTAGTTCTTCATTTTTGTTATTTTCTCCAAAAAGACCAGAGCGTTCTTTCTTTTCGGATTCTGACAATACTGTTCTCAAATCATTCTCATTTTCTGCTCCGAGAGTTTGGGCCACAGCATCGGTATTATTTACGTCTAAATTCTGAACTTTATTAGCTACATCATAGTAAGTTTCAGTTCTCTTATATGCGTCTGAGTTATGGTCAGTTAATCCTAAAGACTGGATAGTATTTATATCTAATTGCCCTAATTCTTTTATAGTCTCGGCTCCTGCTTTCGTTTGAAGCATATTTAGACTGCCCATTAAATGTTCTTTATTTTTACTGCTTTGAGAGTCTGATTTCAAATAATTAATAACAGGGTTAGATTGATACCTATCTGTAGTTATTTCTCCGAAGCCTGGAATCCATTCCCGCATAATATCATCATCTATTTCTCCAACACTAGTTTTTTGAAGATTTAGGTTTTCGTTCTGAAGTCTAGAAAAGTCCGCTAATCTCTGGTCTACTTCGGCGACACTATCAAGAAGCATTGTCTCATGTTTCTTTATGAAATCTACCAGTTCTGGTTCTTCGTCCTGTAATTGTTCTGCAAAATCTGGACGCTGAAAATAATTAAGCACAAGTCCGGATATATAATCATTATCTAAAAGTTCTTCAGTAGTCATTTCTTCGCCCATGAACTCTACTTTATTTGCCTCTTCAATTTCATCGGCTAATTTATCTATATCTAGCTCGGCACTTCGAATCCCTACCGCACCCATTTCCCTTAATAATTTTCTAGCTTCAGCCCGTTCGGATGCTCCCAGAGAAATATCGTTGGCTCTACGTTGTAAATCTTCTACGGTACTGTATTCATCAGCAATCTGGGCGTTTAATTGGTCAAGCATTCCTTGCACTGACATTCCCTGAAGATTATTCGAATCAGTTCCTAATAATGATGCTACTTCATCAATTCCCGAAAATCCCATTTCTTCGAAGTTCAATTCACCAGAAGTAATTTTATCTTGAACGGACTCTGCCAATGCCCCGGCAACTTCTTCTAGTCCCCTTCCCCCTAATTTGGCTTGTCCGGTTGCAGGGTCAATTGATACATCGAAATTACTTAAAATATCTTGAGAGTTAAACATGTCTGCGACTTGAGTACGTCCCATTAAATTATTGAATGCCTTTATTGCCTCGACATCGTTGGGGTTATCCCTTATTCTATTTAACAGGTCTACAGCCGCTTCTTCTCCTT
Source organism: Saprospiraceae bacterium (assembly GCA_028279185.1). Classification (GTDB taxonomy): domain Bacteria; phylum Bacteroidota; class Bacteroidia; order Chitinophagales; family Saprospiraceae; genus JANQSS01. The sequence continues at coordinate 26,043 of JANQSS010000105.1, forward strand.
CGGCCCGGAGTTTCACTTCTTGCCCGGCAGTCGCTCCAGTTAGAAGTGCTTTTTCAGCTAATTGCTCTACTCTTGATTCTAAGTCTCCTAGTTGCTGAAGACGCTCTACTCCTCCTAATGCGGCAGCTTCTTCCTCTGTCGCCTTTCTGCGTACTTGTTCTCTACGTAGTCGAGTGGAAAGGTCTTGTTGGTCGCCCTGAAGTGTGGTCCTGAGGGCAGAGATTTTTTGTGCAGGAGTGCCAGCCATCTTCGCTTGGTCATCGGTTCCCCCTATAACTCCCGTCTCAAGTGGCGAGGTAGGGGCGGCAGTACGTCCAGTAAGGGTCGCTAATTCTTCTGCACTAGTCTCTGCTAACCCTCTCCCTGCTATCTTTAATCTTTGTCGTAAGTTACTTGCCATACTAACCTTATCGGCCGATATTAAACTCCGGCCCACCGAAACCCACAGCTCAACTCGACGCGCCATGTAATGGCCGTCGTTTAGACTTATTATACTAAAAATTCATATAAATGTCAAATATTATTCTGTAAGTAATTATTATAGTTAAGTAGTTTCTGAAGCTTCCGTTATTCCGTGAACATTTTTTGCTGCTACTTTAATATCAATACCAGTAATCTCCACTGGTTCGTCTATCGTAGAATTTAGATATTTTAGTTGTAAATACACCCCTACCTTTTCGTTAATGACGGAGGCAATAGTGACCACCTTATGTCCGCCATCATCCCCGACTCCAGTATCATCTACCTCTTTGTTAATCTTAAAGGTATCGGTTGACTGAAATACAGTTTTGAGGTCTAAAGCTGCTTCTAGGCTAGTCCCCGTGCTGGTGGCCACAGTTCGATAGTGAGATACAATTTTATTAAATATTTTACGTTTGCCCGATTCTAACATATCCATGGCCCGTGTTAATACTTCCATGGAAATAGCCGAATCATCATCTCGATAATCATTAGTCTCGCCTAGCTTACGTATTATGTATACCCTACCTTCTGTTGACGCGAAGTAGCTATCCGCATCTAAGTTGGCCCATCCGGTTGTTGGATGGTTTGTATAGGTTGTCCAAGACCCGTCTCCCTTACCTTCGTATTCTCTAGTATGATTATATACGGCTACTTCCGAGTTCTCGGTGCCAGATGAGATAGGATAGCTAAGTTTATAGGAATTAGCTTCAGTATCATGATGTCCAGTTGCTATACTTAATTGGTCCTTTTCAACCGTTTCTTTCCATTTTCTTTCATATTTTCTGCCAATATACTCAATTTTAAGGTCCCGTCCAAGGCGATAGATTCCGGTATCATTGGCAAACATTATACCTCCACGGGTTACCGATACGGAAAACGGAGCGGTGCATCCTTTTCCTCTAGTTTCTAATCGTTGTACTGCATTTTCACCGGCATCTTTTGCTGCCAAATCTACTAGATAAATTGAATTGGTTTTAAAAACAACAACAATTCCTGATTTTTGTGCGGCCCCGAAAGCAGCGTCACCGAAGAATGGGATTATTGCTGTAATCTCTTGTCCATCGGCCGAGTTAATATCTATAACACTATCGGATTCTGTATCAATGACAGCATTAGGATTATCAAAAATCTCCGGATAGTTCTGATAGCTGGCAATAATTCTTGAAGGATAGAGACGAGTAAGTGCCGATGCTTGGGATGAACCAGTGCGTCTAATGTTATTAACAAAAACGTCAAAATCACCAGAAAGGGAAGGAAGTTCAACTTCGAGAGTTGTACTAAAAACTCTCGGCTGTTTAACAACCAACTGCCCGGTATTAAATTCATTTCCAGCATTTGCCACCATCCATGGAGTAAAATTTGCATATCCGCTTATTGCGGTGTCAACCTTCCGCATTGATGCATTAATAGCATCTGCCAGCCTTCTCATGGCTAAAAATTCATAAGGCTCCGAAGAACCTCTATTGCCGTTAACCATACTGTAATTCCCGTCTGTTCCTATATAGACCGGAATATCGGTAGAAGTAGTTGCTTTTACCATTCTGTCAGGAAAGTTCGATGCAGCCCCACTTCCGGCATTTGTACTTCTTATTACAAAATTATTAGCATCAGTAATACTATTGACATGCCACCATCCAGAATAAGTTACTTCATCCCCATCTGCAACAGAAGAATGAAACAAGTAAACCCAATCCCCGGCCGTTAATCCATGTCCAGTGACATTTACCGAGAAACTAGTTCCGGCTGTTCCAGTTATTCCTGTCACTGTACTAGTTGTTGAAGTGAACAGATATCGAGCTCGGTTTACCATGTCAGTAACAGTCGAAGTATCTGTGTTATCTTTTCTAAAAGTCCATAATGTATTACTGGCCGTAGTAAATACAGATTGAGTTAGAATACCACTATTTTTAAGAACTCTGATATCCAGGGTTGGGTAATCTTTAAGATTTCCTAATATTAATCGATTTCCAGCAGTCGTACAATATTTTGCCCTCAGAGGTTGTTCCCAGGCAGTGCCAAGTTCAGCACCTTTAAGCGCTGTATTAACTTCGTCTAAATCCCTTAAGTCTTCGTCCGAGTCGGTGTCCGTATATTCTAGATAGCCATCATTATTATTAAACGACATAGCTAACGTAGTTAGCCGATAAAATGGAGCTGGACTGTCACCTTTCGTTCTATAAATTTGAACTTCTAATCTATCGTAATCATAGATATCCCAAGCGGGCATTCCTATAAGTTTAATATTTACAGCAGCATCTGCTCCTATTCTAACTGTAAAATCTTCAGAACCAGCTACTGCACTAGCTACTATATTCTCATTTGCATCTACCGCATTAAGTCTAAAATAATATTGGAAAGTCCTCGTACGAGTAATAGTCCCGCTCGCTCCACCTGATATGGTGCGGTCAACAATAATTTTACCAGAAGTATCGGTACTAATGACAGTATAGATTTCATTATCAGTACTATTTTCAATTAAATCTCCCTCGGCGAATGTCTTTTCATCTCCGGCTGTAACTGTAAATTGATTAGCTGATTTAGCCGAGAAGGACACAGAGGGATTGTTCATAACAATCTCGCCTGTAGCTGAGCTATTTGTAGTAACAAAAAAGTTAGGTTGCCAACGAAATAGGCCAGCTCGATATATATTGGTGCCGTCGAATTTCATAACCTCATCGGCATCATTTGTTAAATATAAATTATCCTGAACCATTGTAGAGCGTAGGATGTTTTGACTCGCATAACCTAAAGAGTCAAAATAACTTACGCGAGTTGCGGAGGTTAAGTTGTAAGAGTCAGTAGGGGCTTCTATAGGTATCCATCGTGAATCGACTGACAATGAAATAGAATTATTTGTGGTATCATTGAAAGTTAAATTTTCATCTACTTCAATTGTTTTCCCAATTAACGTACCGGCTTCAGTTCCAGTAACGGTACTACTAAACGTGAATTTAGTCGTATCTACTATACTGGCTACAGTTATCGTTCCATTGAAGCTAGACGTCCCGAATACTAATAGCTTTTTTCCTACAAATAAAGTGTTAGTATTTCCACTGCCAAGTGTTACGGTGGCAGTGTCTATACCATCACCTGTAATAGATATACTGATGTCTGATAATTGATTTATTCCTTTTACCCTAAGCTTTCTATTAATGCCTGTGTAATTGAGCATATCGCCTCGTACGATATTATCGACAGTCGAAGTACCGGTAATATTACGTAAAGGAATGACGGCACTGGTTCTAGTTCCTACAAGTCTGAGTCCTCCGGGAATACTAATAGTATCTACCATTCCATCCATCAATAAGATTGTACTGGAACTATTAACACATGTGAAATCATTAGTAGCGTCAAAAATATCAGATGTAATTTCATCTCCCGCGAGAAAAGGAGAGGTGGCGGTAAGAGTTAAGCGGTCTGTAAATACCCCTCCATAGCCACCTACGTCCGATTCATCTTGGTCGCTGGTGGTAACACTCGAATTACTAACGGATACCTTTAAAGTTGTGGAGGTTGGTGAACTTATTGCCTTAATAGTAAATGTACCATTATGTACAGAAAATCCACATTGTTGTGCGGTAAATTGGTCTTCTAGTCCTGAAGTAACTGAAATTATGGTTGAGAGTGTACCAGAAATGACCATATTTGGTACCGTTAAGGTATAATCCACGTACCCTGTTCCGGAATCATATGAAATATTGGTTATTTCAAATAGATTTGTTCCACCATTATCTCCGGTAATAAATCCTCTAGTTCGTCCTGGTAATTCTCCAGTATCGTAAAAGGCTGGACCTATAACTGTATCTGAAGCCACACGACCATTAAGTCGGGGATAATGTAAGGGCATTAGATAGGTAGTTGCGTTGGTTCCTTCGGAGCGTAATCTGGCTGCAAATAGATTACCACCTAATCCCGAGATTAACCGGTTTTCTCCGGGAGCTCTATAGGAATCAATATGATTTACCCATCCCTCCCTTGCGGTTCGGGTTCCGTATATTTCCTCGTGACACAGGCCCCAAATCGTAAGCTGAGGTTCGGTATCAGTAAAGGTTGCACTATTTGTTCCGGTTACAGATAACTTATTAGTTACTACGGAAGCAAAGTCCCAGTAAACCTCAAAGTTTGCACCTGTAGCTTTATTATTAGTAAAAGTAACAGTGATAGTATTTGCGGCCGTATCTGCGGTAATACTGTCGGGCATAACTTGTTCTAAATCCGCACCAATTGAAGGTTCCAGATAGCAAGCTACGAATGCAAAATCAGTTCCTCCAGTTACCGAGGTATCTATTATAATAGACTGAGTAGCTCCTGAGGCGACCGAACCTGTTGCAAAATTAGCAGTTGGAGCTGCGGTAAGAATAAACACAGCAGTGAAACTTGATGCTGTGTTATTCTCAATGCCAATCGTAATATCTCCGGTACTATCATCTAGTGTGACACTATCGGCTTGTAGTCTAATATAGTTTGTACTGTCATCTTTGTACACTTCAACGATAATATTGTTATTGTCAAGAGAATGAGTTGAACCTAAGATAGTAAAACTATTAGAGCCCGTATTTACCGTGTTGCTTGATTGAACATAAGTCGTTCCAGATACCGCAGATTTGTCTTTAGCATAAACAAAGCCTTGGAACGCTGCACTGGTGTTATTTGTGTAATCTACGGTAATATTTCTCGTTGTTTGGTTAATTGTAATATCATCAGCAAAAAACTGTGTGTTACTATTATTAGTGGTGGACGTTGAACGCGCGGTTCCCACAAACATTAGAGGGGTTGTGATGTCGTGTTCTGTTGCCGGTAAACTCACACTTCCTGAACCCGTACTAAATGTCTTACGAATATCTGCTGTGAAATTGTCAAAGTAAATAATAGTCTCTGAAGAAAAATCTCCAGAGGCTTCACTTGTTTTTCCTTGGACAATTAGAGGAGAGGATTGTCCGGTAGGTAGTTCTATGCTATCATCTAATATAAAATCAATCTGAGTTCCATTGTATTCAACTTCTTTAACCCTAACAGGTACATAACCAGCATACCCCTGATACCCGGCTCTTTTAGCAATTTGACCGGTACTTTTAGGGTCAGCATTTTGGATATCTTCGCAGTATCCTTCAACAAGTGCGTTCTCTGCAGCCTGTTGGTCGATACCGGCTCCGAGGTCTCGTTCTCGTACTGTAACATATTGTAATCTAGGCATCTATTATTTCCGTTTAAGCTTTTCATTCTTTGGCTCATACCAGCGGTAATCACATATTTCCCAGGAACAGTATTCTTTTTTATAAGCTCCGCCACTTGGAACGCTTGTAGAATGTCTCACCGTACGGTTTGCTCGTCGTTTAGACTTTCTTTTCCGTCCTCTGCCTGGTGTGCCTGATTTATATCCGTCTTTAACCCATGGCTTTCTTCTGCTTCGTGACATTTTTTACACGGTCCATTCTTCAGCTAGTCTTTTCTTTTTGTGCTTCGCTACCATCTACTTTTTTCGGTTCTTCTGCTTTCTTAGGCCGGAGATTAGGTTTCTTCCGGATTACTGCTCCGCTTGGTTTCCATTCTAATGTATCGGCCATTTTTTCGGAAGCTTGTCGTTTTGCTTTCTCCGCCTTTTTAATTGCCCCGTAGTCAATTGTAGGTATTTGCTTCAGGGCTTTCATGCCCTTTTTTCCTGCCTTAATAAGACTAGCTCCGGGTACTGCTGCCATTGCGGCATCAGCTAAATCATCTGGAATTAGCAATTCTCCACCTGCACTTAAAGCAGCAGACAGGGCTGCTCCAGCGTCGCTAAAGCCTTTTTCATGTAAAGGAACATTAATGTTTTTGTTAATCCATTCATCTAATTTTTCTTTGGTCCGCTTGCCTACTGGCATCTTAGCTTTCTCTAATAAGCTTTTTTCGGCCATGCTTTCGCCCTTTCAATTCGGCTTCAAGTTCTCTTATATCCACTGCAGCATCCATTACCCCGTGCCAATCTTTTGCATCCACACAGGTAAGTAGATACTCTCTCAAAGATTTAATTCTTCTTAATATTTGCTCATCGGTCATTAACTTCTTATTCCATAGAATCTTCGTACCGGTAAATCCCAAGCATCATTAACTTTCTTAACTCTGAGTGTCTGTTCACGTCCTACCCAAGACCGCTCTACCTGGTCTTCTAGGTCTTTAAGGACTCTCTGCTCCAATTCCGCTGGTCCTCCCAATTTACGTCTAATCTCTGCAATTGCATATTGAACTAGAAAATTACTAAAAGGCTTCTTAAAGAATGGCACACAAGAGCCTTTAATTACACATACATAATCATCAGGTTCGATTGTAATAGTCGGACCTTCGTTACGTCGGGGCTCCGTACTATTATCATTCAAATAGAGACTAGACATATCCGTATCGATAGGTATATTTAATACGGTTGACCGGGCGGGTGATGTCTTGAAATTAATTCTATTTCCGTTAACGTTTTTAACTTGAAAGGTTGCTTTACGGTTTCCTGTCTGAGCGTCAATTATACTTAGATAACTATTTAATTGGTCGGCTTCTGTTGTTACATCACTTCCTACATTATCTACTATGACATAATTGCTTGAAGTATTTACAACATTAATTCGTCCCTGACTCGCAACTAGCGGTAGCGGGTCTTTTAAGTACCATATTCGCAACGGATAAATACTATTGCTAGCGGGGATAATACGATAGCGGGTCCCTATAATTACATAATAATATGGGATACTGGTAGAGGATTTATTTTCGAATAAAGATATATCTCTATAATCGATACGTCTCATCTCATAAAATATATTATTAATCCGGACTTCTAATTTCTCAATTCGCTGTTCAAAAGCATCTTCTGGAATATCATATTCCATCTGACTATTAACAGTAGTTACATCTTTCTTAACCAATAATGGCGATTCATAGTGTCTAGATAAGATGTTGGCTGCATAGTTTTGTGCTCTATTTAAAGCAGGCAAAATGTCTTCAGCATCCGTAACACTTTCTCGATTATCTTCATCGAGCATTGACCGAACTTCTGAAATCAAGTCATCCGTTGTTATTATTTGGGACATTCATTATTCCTCGTAATTTCTGGGATAGTAGAGGAATATTAAACTTCTACTTCTTCCTCTTCTTCTTCATCTATCATTTCTTCCTCTGCCATTAACTCTTCCTCTTCGGCGTCTTCTTCTGGCATGAGGCCTCGTTTTTTCATTTCATTTATTAGCTCTTCATCTGAGTACATTTCCAGCTCTTCCATTGCCTCTTCGTCGGCACGCTCAGCTTCCAATGCCATCTCTTCTTCGTCTAATTCCTCTTCAGGACCTTCTTCCATGCCTTCCATAGCTAAGTCCATTTCGACTTCTTCATCGGCCATGGGTTTACTTGGCATCCTTAAGTCTTTTAATTTCTCTGCTCTTGATTTTGCCATTCTTTCTTTCTCCAAAGTATATTAAGTTTTAAAGAATACTCTAAATATAGTGGTGATTACACCTGCGGTAACCGCAATCAGTGCGGATAAACTTACTTTTATATAGCCTTTTACCCACGAAATATCGGCCTTGTTAGTGGATGCAACTTGTAAATAGTTGTCTAGTTTTTCTTCTATTCGTTCTAAGCGCTTTTCAAGTCTATTGGCCAATTCCTCGTGGTTCATATTAGACGCCTTCTAGCGCACTAATGCGAGCACTTAGTTGATTATTCTCTTCCTTTAGTTCCTGTATAGCCTTGACTAAATAAGGTATTAAATCTGCTTCTATAATCTTAATCTTTTCTCCTGCAGGAACTAAACTTTTATCGGCTTCAACTAGAGGATTGTCTATCTCTTTTACATGGCCCGGTAGTACCTGCTCAAATTCTTGGGCAATAAATCCAGTAGTAGTGCCAGGACGATGCTTATTAACACCAGAATTTATATATTCAAAGTGAGTTGGATTAAGAGCTAGCATCTTACCTAGAGCATTATTAATTGGTCTTATATTAGTTTTTATTCTAGAATCAGATAAGGTACCCCAAGCGGTCGTTCCAGTTTTTAACGCCGTGTCAGATGCAACGTCAAATCTAATTCGGTTTGTTCCAGCCGAATTGTACCAATCCCAGTTATTATTTGCTTGAGAAATGGCACTTTGGGAAGAGTTTCCTGAACTAAATGCTAATTGATTTGCAGCAGCGCGATACATTCCGATATCGCTGTCATTCTGAAATGACCAGGTAGGAGCTGTTGCTGCGCCATCGACTCCTAACCATTTTCCGTTTCCGTCATGGATTGTCCGTAGCGTTCCATTTGCAGAGAATCTTGTATCTCCAGAGCCTGTTCCATAAATACCGGTATCCGGGTCACCTATGAAAGAGAATGTAGGAGCAGCTGCTGAACCTGCAACTCCTAAAATTTGACCACTGGAATTTACTCGAACTCTTTCAGTACCTCCCGTACTAATGTTTAGGGTATCCGCGCCGGAACTATAGATACCAGTATTGGTATCTCCTGTAAAACTATAAGTAGGGTCGGCGGCAGCATTTAATCCACCAAACACATGGTCTAGGGCCGACAAATCTCCGGACGATAACGAGGCTGTTCCATCTGTAACACTGGTTCCTTGGACGGCTCCGGTACTTGTGATGGCCCCAGAACCAATCGTGCCAATTCCAGTTAGATTATTAGAATCGTCTACTGTGATTCCAGATTGTTGGATGCCTTTAGCTCCCCCGTCGCCCCGTACTAATCTATTGTCTGCAATATTTGCAGCAGCTGTTACATCGCCGGTTCCAGCAGGAGTGGACCAAGCAGCTGTTGTTCCATTACTTGTTAAGACCGTTCCACTAGCCCCGATTGCAAGTCTAACTGCTTTTCCATTTGCGTCGCCTAAAACGATATCACCTTGAGTGGTAACCGCATGGTCCATTGGACTTTCGCTTACAATTTGCCATCGACTAGAAGTAGAATTATATACTACCATTATACTAGCATCATCTTCAAGAAGAGTATCTACGCCGGCTCCACTTATAAATCCATTAGCTCCGTTATTATCATCAATAGTTAGTCTGGAGCCTAACTCATTTACAAGTATCTTTACATCCCCGTCTGCACCCCCTGTCATAGTATTTAGGGGGCCAGTTCCAGCCGTAATACGTAAAATAGTAGCAGTTCCGACCGCTATACTGTTGGTACTTATACTAACATTGGCATCATCAAATAAAAAGTCTGAAATAGTTTTATTGCTAAGGGTTTGGGTATCAGACGTACCAACCACATCTCCTGAAGGTACGGCCTTAGCACTATCAATAACTACACCACTTCCGTTTCGTTGAAGAAACACACTAGTGTTGGCTGTCGTCTTTAGTGCAGTTAACGCTAAGTCCTGAACGGTATTATTATCGCCGTCTATGGTTTTGTTAGTTAGAGTCTGAGCATCAGAAGTTCCTACAACGTCTCCTGAAGGAACAGCTTTAGCTGAATCAATTACTACCCCAGAGCCATTACGCTGGATAAAAACATTGGTATTTGCTGTAGTTTTTAGTGTCGTAAGAGCTAAATCTTGAACAGTGTTATCATCTCCATCAATAGTTTTATTAGTCAAGGTATCGGTGGTTGCCCTTCCCACTAAGGTATCAGTACTGGTGGGCAGTGTTAGTGTCCCAGTATTAACTATTGACGAAATCACTGGAGCGGTAAGAGTTTTATTAGTTAAGGTATCAGTGCTAGTTCGTGACACTAAATTATCCGTAGTACCACTGACATTAGGCAATGTCAGAGTTAGACTCGCTCCAGTCAATGATGCAGGAGGAGTTACGGTAAGTTCCTTATTGTCAGTGGAGGTACGGAATTTCGTACTCTCCTGCTCTGACCATTTCCCATATTTTTCCATAGTTTACTTTACCTTCTGGTTATAATTATAATCCTTAGTGATTTAATGTCAAGCTAGGGCTAAAAAATCATAAATTATACAGCGGAGATTAGAACCCTAAAATCAAAGGTACCTGGTAAGTTAGCCCCAGTCAAGGTAACTTGATTAGTACTGTTTCTTGTGACCGTGTCAGGAATAACTGTTGCCCCATCGGCCGTATCATATAGTTCAACTCTTACATCTAGAGTTCCTAAATTATGAGTGATAATAACAGAACTGCCATCCGTTTGAGTCCAATTAGCTTTATGGGTTTGAAGAGCTACTCCCGCAAACACATTAGTTAAAGTAGCCTTTCTTAGTGCAGCTGCAGTCGAATCATATATAAGAATCGAATCGGCCCCCTGAATGCTGGTTTCAGCAGTCGTTCCGTTAATGTCAACGGCCAGTCCGATATTTGTAGTTAGACTATTATTTGTGGCAGTTAGGCCATCATCACCTCCGGCTACAACCGAAACCCCAGAATGGTCTACATGTTCATTAGCAACAAAATTGTTAAGACTATCGTGGTCCACCCCGGCGGGAAGGACAACTGCTGAGATAGTCCCACCGGCGTCATTATAAGTGAAATCAACACTAGCAGTATCTGTTAGAATTGTTCCAACTGCATCTTGTGCTCTCTCATTAGTAAAGAAGAGGTTGGTAGCTCCCTCAGTAATATCATCCGTATCAACTGTTCCAAGGTCTATACTAGGATTTCCTACAAATCCATTACCATTAGTAATTGATATCTTACTCGAACCAGCTACAATAGTACGCGTAACTGCTGAGCCTGCTCCAGTGCGTGTGATTAATCCTGTAGTGCTTAATCCTGCTAAAGCAGTTAAGTCAGAGTCTAATGCCTGTTTGGCATCTAGCTGAGTCTGAATGGCACTTGTAACTCCGGAAAGATATCCGAGTTCGGTACTGGTGACCGTGCTGGCCGTTATTGCTCCGGAGCCGTTAGTTTCTAAGGCACGACTTGCGGTGGTTGTTCCAAGCTTACTAATTGCAATAGCAGCACTAGCATTAACATCCGCGTTAACAATCGCGCCGGCTTTTATGGTCAATCCATTTGTAGCATCGGCCTGAATATCGCCCACAACGGTAGTATCTACATCGGCTTGAACATTGCTAGAATTGCCAATAATAACATTATTTTCAGCCAGGTTTGTTGTAGCCACACTTGCGAACTGAAGTTGGCCCGACCCATTTGTAGTTACCGCTTGTCCCGACGTTCCATCAGCGTTCGGCATTTTAAAGGCAACACTGGCCGTACTTGAAAATCCGGAAGTAGACTGAACTTCTTGTGCGCCAAAGTCTGGGTCAATTTTAGAACCCGCTATAGCTGCCGCAGCGGCTACATGAACATTTGCAATGTTTGAAAGTGTATTATTAGATGCATTAATCGTTTTATTTGTTAGGGTGACGGTATTATCATTAGTTACAACTGTTCCAGAAGTCGGAAGAGTAAGTGTGGTCGCCCCAGATAATGTGAATGTCAAGTCATTATTTATATTAAAATTACCGCCGAAAACAACATTTCGGTCAGCGCCTTCTACATCAAACAATAAACTCCTATTAGCAGTTGTATCGACTGCCCCGGAGATGTCTGACTTATATCCGATGTTTAGATTTTTACTTCCACCAGTTGCCTGGTCAGTTAAGGAGAGACTAGCACTAAGACTTACAGAATCTGCAAATACCTGAAAAGTGCTAATAGGTTGGTCAGTTGTACCAATTTGTACAGTTCCACCACTGCCCCCTCCCCCTATATCAGGGTCGTTTGGTTGGACAATGATATTTGTCTGTGACCTTACTTTTGCAGTTTGATTCGTATCTACTTGATATATTGAACCCAGAGAGTCTAATCTCTGGAGATTATACTTGGAGTCAGCAGTAAGGTCAGAGCTTATTCTTAGCTTTAGATTATTGGTAAGCGTAGTTGTCGCCACGTTCTTGCTCCTGACCGATAAAGTTAAAAGTATAGAGACAACTAGGCCACACAGATTGTGTAGCCGTAGTCATCGGGGGGTTAATATTAGTCGTTTGGTAGCAAGTATCTAACGAAAAATCTAACTTTACCAGCAGTAAGTGCAGCTGTAGCTATAGTGATTTTAAGCTCACTAGCAACACTTAACTTAATTCCATCCGCGGTGGCAACAGCGTGTTGGTCAATTCCCGTAAAGGCAGTGTTATATGCTAGCGCTGCCGTCAAACTAGTAGAGCCTGCCTTAAGAGTAATCGTAGCAGAGCCACCAGAAGTTAGGGCTGTTATTTCATCTGAGGTTATTTGCTTTACAATAGCACCAGCAGGAAGAATTCGTCCGAAGTCTACGTCACCTGTAGCGCCTCCATCTTTAGAGAAGTCATATAGAACCGAGTCACATCTAACTCCACCCTCATCAAGGACCGCCTGGTCTCGACGAGATGGTCCTACTTCTAATACACCAGATGGTAGTTTTCTTTTTGCTTTCATTATACTTTCCTCTTTTAATTAAAAGTACCCACATAAGCGGTGGTAAATAATGGCAGTTGTCAGTGCAGTCATGCCAGGACCGCGGAGTATACGAGCTCCCGTGTAAATATATGGTGGGCAGTTTATCGTTATGAAGACATGCCCAGGTCTTCTACTCGCATAAAGATTATGCTAGTGTAAAGTTATGAACAACCGCCACAGCAGCTGGATGCTTACAGATTAGAGTTCCATAAGAATCCATATAACTAACTATAGTGTTTTCGAAGCCACCAGAAGAGGAAGCTTTCAAATGAAATTCATTTCCTCCAGGAGCTTTAACTGGCATAAAGTCAGTTCCATGATACTCAAGTACTTTTCCTTGACCTTGCTTAGGCTCAGGCATTATATACATTCTCTTCTTTTTTGCAAATTCAGAGCTGTATAGTTCTATTGTATCTTCTCGGTGCTGATAAACCCACTTACGTGCACCGCGAGTTACATCATCTACACTATTAAAGCGTCTATCCGTTTCACGGCCGTTAATAAATTGACTATAAGATTGAGGTGCTAGGCATGCCATTTTCCAGTTGTAGGCATTACCAACGTTAATCTTAGCGTTATTCATTACGCTTTCGAGATGAGTTACATCTAGTTGTGCATCTCCAGCATCGAACCTAGTTCCTGCTGTCGCTCCGCTCATGGTTATGCCGTGCACTGTTCTGCCATCATCTGCAGTGAGAGATTCCAAGCCAGGCATTGCTTCTGATACAGTTCCATAATCAGATATAGATGTTAAATCAGGAACCGTTGGTTGTGCAAACTTGTAAAACACATCCCCATCAGTAAAGTCAGTAGTAATTGAGGTAATTGTTAAGTCTGCAAAGGAAGAGTTGAGTCCACGAATCGTAATTCTGTCATTATCAAAATCTCTATCAATAACCTTCCAGTAGACCGGCTCTGTTGCTAAGTTCGAATCAAACTGTGATGCAGTTCCGTCCGGCTCTTTAACTACCATTATCTCGCCAAATTGGAAAGCTCCAACATGGCCTCGTGCCGTATCTGCTTGAGAGAGTTGAACGATTACATCTCCACTAGAAACAGTAGATGCTGTTGCAGTAGAATCAACTTGACCAAGTACTCCAGTTCCATCTAAGTGTAGTTCTAGAGAAAGTTGTCTCTTTAAACTATCAAGCTTAGCGTCTAGCTCAATTCTCAAAGGTTCAGCATATCGAACATCAGAAGACATCTCAGCTCGTTTCCACAAGTTGTAATCTAGCTCTATAGTAGCTGCGATTTCTTTGATTTGCGCGGTATGTTCTGAGTTGCTAACTCTTTGTGCGGTTGGGAAGTTATTAACAACACCAGGATTTCGTCTTTGAATTGCAGACGGTCCGAGGCTACTTAAGAATTGAAAGTTAATTTGACGACCTTTCGGGTCTGCTACTTTCTCTCTTTTAATATATTCCCAGTCTCTGTAATCACGAGAAATCTGTGTACGGATTCCATCGCTATAATAAATTTGAAGTATGTCACCAAGTGACAAATTAGTAATGTTTTGAAAAGCCATTTCTTATCATTCCTTTTATTTTATAAGTCTAAAAATTAATTTCCTGATTTCCACAAACTTAAAGCATCTCCTAGATTACCATCACGTAGACTTTCTAGGATTTTACGTTGCTGTGTACTACCACTTAAACCTTTCTTAGCAGCTACTTGCGCTCGTTGAGCAGTCTCAGTTTTCTTTTTCTCGACAGTTTTCTTGACCTGTTTTTCAGTTTGTGCTTTTATATGCTTTCTAAACATATTCGCTACAGTTCTGAATTCTTTATCAATTGCCGCTTGACTAAGTTCAAGAGTCTCTGGATATTCTCCGAGTCGTTGTTTCACTTTAGTCCAGATAGCTTCATCATAAAGATTTTCTGTCGAAGTGTCACCTAATTTACCGGCGAAACGATATCGGTCGAATGCGGGATGTAATTTGCTTTCAAGTTCTTTTAAAGAGGCTTGTGCTTCTTTTTCTTCAATTTGCTTTTGAAACTCTTCTCGTTTTGACTTTTCGGCCTCAAGCTGCTTTTGATATTGTTCATCTCGTTTCTTCATTTCTAACTGATATTTTTCATCAGCCGACAGATTATTCACATAATCTCTATGAGATAGCTCATCATCTACAGCCTGTTTCCATGCCTCTTCTCCTCCAAGAAGCTCTACAATCCCTTTGGCCCCATGCTCTTCGAATGCCTTCTCAATCTTCTGAAAATCAGATTTTAGACCGTCATGTTCCTTTTGTAAGGTCTGATGGGTCTTTAAAGTGGCATCTCTCTCAGCCTGAAACTTTCTCATGCCAGCAGCTTTAACAAAAGCCTGTTTGATAGCTTTCCGGTCAGAATAATCAATCTTTAACTTTTGCTTGCGTCCTTCTACTCCTTTAACTAAAAGTTCTTCGATATCTGATAATTCAGAGTCTTTACTTTTAGAATCAGGTATGGATAGCTCACTAGTTTCAGATTTTTCTGAAGCCTCGCTTGCTGCTAAACTATCTTCTTCTGAGGATTCCGACTCGCTTGTCTCTTCTGCCATCAACTGTTCAAATTGTTCCATAGCCGATGGGGAGGTTTCAGCTTTAGAACTCTCTGACAACTCGGATTGACTTTCGAGTTCCGGAGCACTAGATTCTTCAGTGGAAGGTTCTAATTCTTTTGCGCTATTACGTTGCCCCCATAGTTGCGCAAACGTGTCTTTTGAATCGGGAGCTTGCTCTTGACCTGACATAATTAACTCTCCTCTAGCTGTCCAGTCTGTTAGGATATGGATAAGCGCCGAAAATACTAGCGCCCTCAGAGGAGCTAATATTCCAGGTACATATTTAATTTTTCAATTATAGTAATATAACATTAAGCTACTAGTTTGTCAAGTATAAATTTTAGCCAGACTGAGGTCCTCCAGGCGGAGGTACTTGGCCTCCTGCTAATGCCGGGGGCATTCCCTGCATCTGGCTCGCTGCCGGACCCGGAGCTGCGCCCCCAAGCACGGCCGCTCCGGCCCCCTGCGCTGCCCTAGCCTCTCGCTCTCTAACATGCTTTCTTATAAGAGATTTTTCATCATCAGTTAAGGTTTTAAATTCTGTAGTCATCAAATAATAATAAGCATAACTTAGCATATTTTTATGGTCTTGGAGTTCTTCGGGTTCAATGTAAATCCCTCTAGCAATCATCTCTTCAAAGATTTCTTGTTGTCTATCCTTAGCTAGCTCTAGAGTATCGTAAATCCCGGATAATTCATTTAATTTGAGCATTTGCATGATTTGACGAGGTTCAACCCCGGCCTTTTCGAATAATGGCATCATGGTTAGGATTTCTTCGCGTCTAGTAGTCGGGTCTAACGATAGGGAAGCACCATATTCTACCACTAAATCATATCCGCTATCAATATCTGAACCTTTAATATCTACCGACTCAAACGCTTTCTCTTTTCCTAATACCTTGATAGTTCTAGGTATTTCCCAGTTTTTTCGAACAATCCTAAGATAGGAGTTATAAATATCCTCAACAAACAGCACATATTTATTGAAAAGTCTACGACGAATCATATTTCCCTGGTTTGTGGCATATTGCATGGAAAACCCAGAGGTCTCTCTAGATTGTTGACCAAACATAGCCTCATTTACCCCCGCCATATCATCCATTCCTGTCTTGTAACGTGCCATTAAGTCAGGAACAATCTGAGGCATTTGCATCGGCTGAGAGAAATGAAAGGGCTGTGAACCAGTAATTTTAACAATATCCCAAGGAGAATTCGTAATAGAACCATCTGCAATTTCAGCACCTTCGGGTAGAATCAGGCGAGGAATACCATGAGCCTGCATACTTTCTAGCGTTACGTTATCAATTCTATTTAGATTATCTTGTAACGCAGTGGTATATTCAACGAAGCTTTTTCCCCATACCATCCCTGGTACATCAATATCAGTGAAGACTTGATAAGGCAAGACCGCGACTGGTAATCGTTTTCGCTTATCTTCTTTGTTTCTTGAGGGAGAAGTATACTGTTCGGGATTAGCCATCATAGGAGTTAATAGTTCTCCATCCGCAGTGCAGAGACAATGCCGACCTATAAATCCGTTCATAGGTGTGCCTTTTTCCCAATATTCAAATATCTCTACAACATCATACTTAGGATTTTTAATCAATGAAGCGGACGGAGTACTATAATCACGCTCATTATCTAGTCGTTTCTTTCTATATCGTTCTAATATTTTTAATTTATCAGGAAATCGGTATTTAGCCTCCTCCCATGGAACAATAATTCTCTCGAATACCCAAACAACATCTTCCCATTTACTGGCATCCGGGTCCAAGTAAATATCCCAAATGTTAGGAACTTTGATGTTAAACTCACCCTCCATTAGAAATTCTCCGGAATCTTCATCGAATTCTAGAGGGTCGCCTCTACTAATATCCCAGAAGGACTTAGTAAATCCTGTGCCATATAATAAAGTGTTATTAGAAGCTTTATCAACAATTTCTTGCATGCGATATTCTCGTAACGCATATCTAACTAATCGGTCTGCGGCATCTGCCCGACGTCTATCTTCTGGGTCATTCGAAGTTGGACGAGATAGAACTGTGGGAGGATTGGCAGAAAGTTGCGCATGGATGAACCTAAAGTTTTTAAAAGCATAATTAATACCGACAGTTGTGTCCGTTTGGTCTACTCCCGCAACTCCGGTATATGTGTCTTCTAGAGAAAAGCTAACATTGGCAGACTGAGTTTCTCCAGTGGTATTAAATATTATTCTCTCATTATCGTTCCATTTCAATTCGAGCCATCGACGGTCTTCTCTTGCATCTTTTAACCTTTGATACAGGTTCTGAGTTGCTTGCTCTTCGTTCCAGACAATTAATCTTGACATTAGGCTTCTCCCCTGTATTTGAACATATTTTCTCCCGTCATTTTCACTTGTCCTTCTCCAGAGTCATATTGTCCATACTTCGACATAAATGCCTCTAGCTCTCCGATTAACTCAAAGTATTTTTCAGGGAGTTCTTTCATTTTATGTAATTTATTATAAAGAGATTTAAGATATCTCCAATGATACTCACTTTCTTCGTCCGATTCACATACTACCATGTAGTCTTTAGCTTTTTCACATATTGATTTTTGTCGATATTCATCATGTAAATTTTCAGGCATGTGAGCCGATACTTTAATATCTATTTTCATTTTCGTCTTTCTTTATCGTAGGGACCTGCCCCTTGATAGGCTAACTAATTGTAATGCTTTGAGCAACTCTTTCATATCACGGTCTCTCTGCAATCTTTCCCTTCTCAATCCTATCCATAATAACCCTAAGATAGGAACTAACGTTATTTGAGAAACTAAAAATATAATAATTAAACTACCTAATTCGATACCGTCCATTCCCTCTATTTCCCCATGCTTTTAAGGGCTTGGCTACACGACCTCCCTTTTGAATCTTACTTAGCTTTAACGCTTGACTTTCATCAGATAATCTTCTTTGATGGGCCTTGTGTAGCATTACTTGCCACGGCAGTGCCGCTTTAGACGGGTCATATTTCGGCATATTATCGGAGAAATACTGTGCACAATCTAACGTATGATATATGCTAGAATTTATAATTTTGTCAGAATCCTCTTGAAACTGACAAGATTGTACCTCGTCTATGAATGTGCCACACCATCTACCTATTTTTATTTTACCCGTAGATAAAGCTGTTTGCAATCCTTTTATTAATTCGTCTTTACGATTATTCTTGCTATATGGAATAATATAATTAACTCCGTATTTAGCAGCGACTGAAGTATAAAATGCCATTGAATCAGAAATACGACGAACTATATTAAAATTCTCTGACCTCTTTTGGATTAGATGAAATAATTTATCCGGGTCCAGGGTTGCATCTCCCTGTATATATTCGTCATTTACTAAATACCAAATTCCGTCATTGGGGTCTTCAGCCCAGAGAGAGTAACCACATTTACTACGAAGAGCAGGGTCTACCGCTTCCACATGTCGCCACCCGGCGTTATAATGATTAGGAAGCTGGTCTACTGTCATTAGTTCATAGTCAAAGTGATATACCGCATTATCTCCTGTTGACCAGTCACCATAAAGAATTGTACGCCGCTCTGCCTCGCTAAATCCCTGAAGGCGGGACATTTCTTCCTCAAATGCATCTGCGAATATAGGATTGTCGAATTTTGACATTCTATACTTTTTGGCATAAGGTTCTTCAGAAGAATCGACAATACGTCTAATTTTGTCGTTACGAAACTTAGGAGTGAATGTGGCTATAAAATATCCCTTTTTCGATTGTATACGTAATTGAAGTTCTTCCAGAATAGAGGTATTTGTAGGCATTTCATCCAGCCATACATAATGTGCGGTATATCCTTGCATGTGTTTTCGGTTTTTCTCAGAACCATCAGAATGGGAGAGAAAGATTATCTGGTCCCCAGTCTTCTTATTTATAACTTTCTTGAGCGTGTTTCCCTGTCGTTCCGGACGCCACTCCGACTGGTCTAGGAACGGGGCAAGTTTTTTTGCCCAAAGTTCAGTCGCCATCATCGTTAAATCTTGTCCTGCAATTAAAATAAGTAGAGGCTCTTCTCCCCACTCTGGTGGCCGTTTCCAATATGGGTGAGTGTCTGTTAAAATCCACGCTACTTCTCTTGCAGCTAATTGGGACTTACCTGATTGATTACCTGCAACGACATACCTATATCGAACTTTTCCGATATCCCTAAGAACTTCATCTTGTCTCTTGTTCGGTCGAGTGTCCGGACGGAAAGCATCAAAGGCAGATATAAGTTGCTTCCGTTGCAATGCACGAACAGCAGAAGCTATTTGTTTTTGTTCAAATAACTGGTCCACGTCGTATTACCTCTGTTGAACAGAAACCTTATCAAATGTTACAGCATCGCCGGCGCCCGTAGTTACAACAATACGACATGCTTGGCGCAGTGGAAGGTCTACTAGGTCAGCCGTACGTTCTACTAAAAGTGTAATACTAAAAGTACCATTTCCTGTAATTGATACAGATGCATTCGCTGAACCTAAATCAGCATAACTCCCACCCAGTGCACGATGTTGTAGTTTAGCAGTAATTCCAGTAGTGGACGTTACACTGGAGCAAACTAGGTCTGCCCTAAAGTGAAGTGCTGATTCAAAGTCTGATGAAAACTCTGCAACTACCTGATTCGTAACTGATGCTCCGACCACTGGATTTGGTCTTCGAAGGTCTCTTACGTTAATTGCGGCCATTATTATTTCCTTTATATTTATAAGTAATAATATTATAATCTTCCATCTAAAGGTTTAAGACGTAAATATAATTTATAAGGAGTTATCATACTATCCTCCTTTTCTTCTAACAATTGGGTTATAAATTCAGTGCATATAAACATACCTGTTGTTTGCCATAAGTTCTGTTTAGGCACAATTGAGGGCAGAAGATAACGTAACCCTAAATAGAGTAATGCAGGATAATCATACATTTTTCCATAGTATTTACTCAAAGTTCGACGTATCTTACTTGGATAGGTTAGTCCTAGAATTCTATACAGGATTTTATTATTCTTACGGAATAAATCATAAGGCTCTATTACTACCCCCTTAAAACTGCTATGGATAACAAACTCGCCGACACGAACAACACAATGGCTAACTGGTTCCCCTGTTATATCACGAATAAAACGACTAGCTATTGAATCGGTTGTTGTAAATAAAATTTCCATACCAGTTCTCTCTGTCATATTAGCTGTTTTTTCTAAACAACTTAAAAAGAAGATTTATTGGACATTGTACTCCACTACCATGCTTTATAATCATTCTAAATTTATTCGTATGAGATACAGAATTATATGGTAATAATTTCGGAGTCTTTCCGTCTATATCTACCTTAGTACTAATATATTTAAGATTTAAACCACCTTGAACAAATGGAATACTTCCTCCTTGAGCTATCGTTAAATCTGGAATAGCAATAATCCATACTCTTACATCGCTGTTCGGAGGAGTCACTTGCTCAAGAGTTCCTCCTATTATTTCGATATCGTTATCCATTTCCCAGTCAACTACAGTTTTTACACAATTATTATCTAGTTCAACTTGGGTTCCGGCAACTAATTCCGTATTTGCACTGTTATAAAATTTGATTGAGGTAAAGCCTAGGTCATTTCCATCAGAATCTTCGTTAAATAGACTATTAAGCTTACTCGTACTAAACTCTATGCCATGTAATTGGAAGTGCCACCCGGTCTTTGTTATTTTAGTTCGAGCTAACATTATGCCATTGCTATCTGTCATGCTAGCATTGGCCGAAGATTGATAATTTGTGACGTAGTCGGTCATATCCGACGTTCCGTCTTTTAGTTTACAGTTACGAACAATCGGACCGTCATGTGCTTCTAAAAGTAAATTATTATCGTCAAGCTCTTTTTCATGTATAGGTACAGTACGTCCATCTACAAAAGCCTTAAACTGCGCCCAATCTACTCTCATAATTTTAACTATCCTTTGTTAAGTAGACTAATTTACGGTCTAACCGTTTCGTTGAGGAACCTGTTCTTTGCCCCTCAATTAGGACAGAACTAGAATATCGAATAGGACAATCAAACCAGATATTAAATCTATTACCGCTGGTCTTTGTAACCACCCTAACATTCTGAATGCCACCATCATTACATCCTCCACTACTGAAAGATTGAATAGACTCTACTTCGTCCAAAGTTAATTCAAATATCTGATTTCCGTCAATCGTAAGTTTTACCCTAACATAATCAGAATTAAAATCTAAAACTGCACCATTAAACACTCCAGAGCCTGAATACGAATACAATGTCGCATACGCGGCCGGACAATCAACATTAGTTTCGTCAAATATAATCTTAAAAGTAGACGGCAAAGTCGCACACCCATTATTTCCGGATGTAATCTGTGCGTCAACTTTTAACCTATCTCCTATAACACCTATATTATGAAGATGGGTAGACATTCCTTTAGATGCTACATTTCCAGCAGACTTATAATTCGTCTCAAAACTAGTCTGACATTCCCCTCCATCTTTTAAAACGACGGTATAGTAAGATAATCCATTATAATTTAAGACAACTACATATCTATCATTGAATTCTACGTAAGAAGTGGGCTCAACAAACTGGTCAATAATTGTTTTAAAGTCATTCCAGTCCTCAATCCTAATCATTCTTACTCCACCCTATCTACAACAATTAAATCAAAACCTCCTGAGACATTAGCAGTAACTCCGTCTAAACTTCTCGAAGTAATAATTATATCACTTTTTGCGGGGATTTTTACAGGAAATTCAAATTTATATTCGAAAGATTGTTCTACTGTGAAAACTTGATGTTCTAATTTAAATACTCCATCAGGTTCTCTAATTTCTAAAATACTCTCAGTCTCTCTACTTTTGGGGACTGAAACGTAATAATCTGTTAAATATCCAGTCGAAGCAACAGGAATTGTGTAGATACTCATAAGAGCTTGGTTATTTCCATTTTTTATTACCGCCTGGGTTTTCGAAGAAGTAGAACTGGATATTGTAATGTCTCCAGCATTAACGTCTTTCGTACCGGCCTTAGTAACAAACGCTCTAAATGTGCGTATAAAGCTATTAGTCGTTGTTACTGCAGTCGTTCCATTTAAACTAACTTCCTCTTCTTGCAATGCCCAACTTGAATCAAGTCCTTGTATTTTAATCTTCTGTGCGCCGGTTCCTGCAGACGTATCATCTGCACTTGTTGACACTACGCGTAAAGTTTCTGCTGAAGATAAAAAAGTATACCTTCCTGAAGAATCCCATATTTCGGCCTTAGAAGAGCCTATTGTTGAGGACACTCCAAACTTATTAACACTACTAAACTTATCAACGTTATTACGTTGTATTTCAGTTCCGAATCGCTTAGGAATATTAACAATTTTATTTCCATTTCCTTGGAAGTTATTTTCAAAATCAGTTTGGTCACTAGAGGCGGGACTATCCTTTCTCATTACATGAGTTAGTTCAAAAGGATTATCTATAGCTTTTAAGAAATAATGACCATGTAAGTCAATATATTGAACACTTAACTTTCGGTCAGTGACAAAGTTTTTAAACGTAGTCCAATCAACCTTCATCTACTCTATAATCCTCCTAGTGAGTATCGACGCTTGTAAAAACCCAATAGAAGTTAAATTATCCCTAATAGTAATTCTAAAAAAATCACTCTCTGCGGCGTCTAGTTCAATAGGATTAGGAAACTCATACGTAGCAATGATAGTGTCGTTAGCATCGGTAAATCCAATTCCACTCTCACCACCGACAGGAGGTCCCCAAAAATTACTAAAGGTAGTTGCAATATCCCCATTATCTTGTAAATTTGCAAACTCTACAGATGTTCCATTTGATTGATATTCTACTAGCACCCCATTAGTGAGACTTGCTATCGAGCCAAAATCATCGACATCCATACTTCCCGGGTCTTGGAGTAAAATGGTGAATTTATCAACGTAAATAACATTCCCTCCAGAGGGAGAATGAGAAAAGACTACAGACGTAGAACTTCCATCCACAGACATCTCTTTACTACTGCTATTTAATAGTTTTTTGACTTCGTAAACGTAATCATTTTCATCAAACCCACCGAAGCGTCCCATATCTATTTACTCACTTTTTTATTCTTCGGAGATTGCTTCTTAAGAGGCTTAGACTCTTCTTCCGGTAGACTATGAACTTTAAAATCACCCATAATTCCCTGATTAACTTTAACCAGCAATACTTGTTGGGCCCAAGCCATTAAATCCCGGTATTCGAAAGCTTCTTTTCCATCTAAGTTTGCTATTTTAGAATGGATTAAATTCAATAATCTAACTAGATTATCTCTATCTTTTTCTTCAAATGACTTAGCCTTCAATTCCTGAAGAGACATATACACCTCATCTTACTTAAGTTCTATTTCATTAAGAAGTTTAGTAAAAAAATCCCCAGTGTCAACCTGTAACACTAGGGAAATTTTACTTAGCTAAGTTCCAATGTTCTTATTTCATGACTTGCCTTAGGAGATACATACTCGATATCAATTGAGGCACCTGCTCTAAGTTCGAGATAAGAACGGGGGGCAATTGGAAAACCATTAGAGGCAGTTACACCAGTAGCACCGACAAACATTCTACGATTATCGTTATTATAAATATAGAGATATTTTCGGTTACTTAAAGGAGATGCAACAACATCTTCTGCTGTACTTGCCACCGCAAGAGTATTTACCGCGTTAGCAATAGAAGTATTAGCAGTGTCGTTGACATCTAAGTCCCCGTCATGCTTAACATACAATGCTCCCGAAGCGTTTACCTGTAGCGGAGCGTAATCCCCGTCGGTACCAGCTAAAGCAGCTAGAGTATCGTTACGAACTGCCAGAGACATAACACCCACATCCCCGGAAACATGTGCAACGTCTTCCGCGTGAGTAATACTCTGAAGCTCAGTAAGCATGTCTTCATCTTTAACATAGAGCTCACCACTAGCATTCATTTGAAATGGAATATAGTCTCCACTAGTTCCAGCCAAGGCTGCCTTAGTGTCATTACGTACGGCAAGAGACATAATACCCTGGTCACCCGAACTATGTGCTGCATCCTCGGCTTTACTAAGCGCGGTTAGAGTAGCGTCCATACTTGTAGTATCGCCCGCAATAACTCCCGTATCGGTGTCGATAGTTGTTAATAAGTCAACAGCATCATTATCTCGGACATGCAACTCGCCCTTTGCGTTAGTGAATACACCTTGATAGTCACCTTCCGTCCCCGCTAAAAGGGCAGCATTAGAGCCGTCAACATCATCCATTCTAACGGATAGAACGAAATCACCGACATCTCCAGAAGAGTGAGCAGCATCTTCGTTTTTCTCAGACAAGTTAGAGACATCAAGGTCCCCAATAACTCTTAGCCTACCGCTAGAGTCAACTTGCAACGGTGCATAATCTCCATCAGCGCCTACAAGAGAACCTTCGGTGTCATTACGAACTGCAAGACTCATAATACCACGGTCGCCTGAGACATGCGCACTATCTTCAATCTGCTCAAGACGCGGCAAAATAACATCAACCATCTGCTTATACGCAGTAGAGACCGTAAAGGTATGCGTTCCACCTCCGGCCGCAGCTGTAATATCGACTGCAGTTCCAGCTATAGCATTTGCCAAAGAGGATGCTAATTTAATAGTATCCTTATCAACTCGAATGATATAATAATCAGTCGCAAGAGCTAGCCCGGCTGGCAGGGTTCCAGTCGTAGTAAGCTGACCTTTATCTCCAGTATTATAGCCATGGTCGGTTTCCGCGATTGCATCGCTCGCCACCGTAACATCACCATCTACAAAATCAATACTAGAGGGCTGGTCATGGTCATCCGCCTCAAAGCCTGTATGGGTAATCAACGTACCGTCATCTCCGGCTCGTAGATACACCCCAACGCTATCGCTATCTGAAATAGTCGAATCACTAAATGTATCGAAAATTAATTGGTCTTTCAATTTATTTCTCCTTAAATTTCAATTATTTCTCCCCTAAGATAGACTACACTCCCCAGTCCCATCTATTATTCTTTTTTAAGTTATCTTCTGCCGGAAGATATTGTAAGTTCTCCAATACGTGCAATCCACAAACATTTGGATGACAAAGTGGAATAATATGGTCAACGTGATATCCTTCGGGACGATTCAGATAGAACTCTTTAATAGCTTCTAAATCTGCCCAAGCAGGAGTAGCTTGTAGTTGTCTAGCACGTCTAAGAGCATTTAGATGTAATTTATGATTAAGGTTTTCTTTGGTCCACTGCTTGTTATATTGGGCAATTTTTTCCCTGTTACGAGCCTTATACTCCCTACACCGTTGTTTATCGTACTCTTTATTCTTCTCTCGCCATTTTTTATAAGATTCTCGACGTCTTTGTTTTTGTTCTGGTGTCATAATTAAGTCCAATATAAAATTTGAACATCCGTAGATGCTTTACTTGATTTTATATAAATAGTCAAAGCACTAGTTCCTACTAACGCTTCTTCCTGCCATATACTGCCCATTGCAATGTCCCAACTGGTTGTAGCCGAGGCTGTTCCCCCTGAACTAGAAGCCACAGTTAAAACTGCACTGGAACCTTTAGCCGTGTGAATACGAAATGATTTAGCGGCTACAGGTATTATAATGGTTGTCTCAGTCGTACCAACCACTGCTCCGGTCGTTACAAACGCCGATTTAGACTGAACATTTACGGTAGACGGGCTAGCTGGGCCGGTGACCTGTAATCCTGCGATATTACACCTCCCCTTCTATTCTACTATATATTTTAGTAACTAATAAGTAGAATTGTTCAAGGGACAAGTCCATTTTCGCCTGGTTACATAACTTACAACAAGGAACTACATTATCATGTAAATATCCCTTGAAAGGGTCTATCCTGTCTAAGTTATAGCCAAGTCCGCCTAATTTATCTCCACAGTAGTGACAATCTTTATCTTCAACTAAATCTACGTAATCCTGATAAGTTAACTCAAGACAATGATTACGTTCTTTAGCAGTACCTTTTAATTGAGAATAACGAGATTTCATGCTTCCTTTACATTTTTGTTTGGAAGCGAATTTCTTAGCTCGACAATCATATTGCAAGGTTGGCCTATTTGTTCTTGACCATATTTGCCAGTGAATCTTATCCAGGGGGAACCAATTCTGACAATACTTACAATATCTTTTATCCCCGTCTTTTGAGACCAGAGTTAACCCTCTAACTGCCATCGGTTAACCTCCCGTCTCGCTAATTCGAACATCAATTGTGCCCGAATCAGCTATGCCATAGATTTCCTGTCCCGCTGCAACATCAACTACATAACTCTCTTGGGGTCCTACAGGCCATCCAGAAGTCGTACTAGCTTCTCCAGTGGTCCCACCAATAAATAAAACACCCGTAGTATTATAATTCTTAATAGCTACGGAAGCCCTATCTGTTAAACTGGCACTAATTAAAGAAGTCGCTGTTGTACTAACATCAATCTGGCTCATCTTCAAGTCATTATTACCGATGAGCTTAAAACTAGCAGCACCTGCAGTTACGCCCCTCGCCCTTACCTCGAACTCAGCAGAACCAGTATACGTTATTTTAACACGTATCTTTCGTAGAACTGATGCTGCTTTTCTAAGTAGAAGGTCTGTGGTAGGTGCAGTAACCGTAGGAAATGTAATAACTTCTACATCGTGTCCAGTCGCCCCTTCTGTAAGAACTTGAACATCTACATTTCCCGCCGTGGCATTTACAAACAAAGAAATAAGCACAGATTCGGCGTCAATACTTAGTTCATAAGTCTGACTACCCGCCGAAACAACGGAAGTCTTAACAACCTGAACCTCTTTGCCTAAATCAAGCGGTGTATTTAATTTCTTTATTGCCATATTATAACCCTGAACTCCCTATTTGTCAATAGACAAGTCCGTCTTAACTTGTAATTTATCAACATCTACAATGTGATAGAAGGCTTGTTCCAGCATTCTCACTAAGGCTTCTTCGTGTTTTCCGTCTCCATCCTTATCTTCCAACATGTACTTATGTCCGGATACAGCTAATGCCGCGTGGATGGTCTCATGAAACAAAGTCTTCCTAGCAGTGTCAATGTCCAAATTTTGATGTAATCGTATAATATACTTATCTTCGTCACAATCACCATGTAGTCCTTTTAAATTAGTAACTACGACTTCAAATTCTTTTCCAAATATCAACACCTTACGAGGCAACTTAGCTTGGAGTTCTTCACGCCTTTGCTTCGCTGTCTTTGCTTTTGTCTTTATCTTCGGAGGTTCTGGCAACGATTGATGAGGGCGATGATGCATCTATAACATTCTCCTGTACAAAAGTTACTCCATGTTTCTCCAGGAACGCCTTTAGTTGCGCTTCTGACATCTTATTTATATCTTCATCGGCGAACTTTTCAACTGGTTTTTTTCCTAAATAACCATTCATCTCAGCTAACATTTTAATAATATTAGCTTTTGCATTCGCATTAGCTTCAGGATTATCTAGAATATTTTCAATTGTATTAAGTCCCTTATGGAACAGATATTTCAAACGTTCTCGTTCTTCTTCTCTATTTGTGAACCACTCTACGAAGCCTGGCTCATGCCACCATTTCCTCATTTGGGCAGACCCGGTAACTTCTAGTGCTGTTGTCATTGTTATATTAGATGGGGAAACCAAAGGACCAGGTTGGAATCGGGTCCAGAACCTGGCCTTTAGTTTGGCCTGGGATGAGGTTGGTTCGAATATTACCTTCTCAGACAAACTCTTGGTCTGTTGCGGGGAGATTTTCTCATCTGAACCTAGAGTTGTATTTAGTATTTTTTTTACCATATCAATAATCTATATTTGTCGGTTTCTTTAATTTAATTAATAGGGTACCACGCTTTCGCTCCGGATTTACCTCTTCTACGAGCTTCTGGTCCAACAACCAATATATAGCCTCACGAAGGGCGCTAATCTTCATCCTAAGCACTCTAGAAGCTGGGCCGGTAATAAGACGTACTTCGTCTTCAGATATCCTCTCCAACCAAGGTACGGACTCTTCAGGAGTGTACAGAGTATACACTAATATTCTATAAGGAATTAATCGATTTCGGATAGGATGACTGGGCATTTAATCAATTCTTGTTTTAACATAAACAATACTAAAGTATGATATTAGTATATACAGTAAGTCTATGTTTGTCAACACCTAACTCGTAAATAATTTAAATAATAATGATATCAGGTTATAATAAATTTTTTCTTGACAAATCTGTTTTATTTGTTATATTTACTCTGTAAAAACGTTCTCAACTCGAACGGGTTGAGCTGTGCGAGCTTACAGCGTTTTTACCTTTCCGGGGCAGCCTTTTGGCTGGCCGCAGTCTATATTTAGCGTTATATCATCCGTAATATCTCCCTACATTCTTTATTATTGCTTATCGAACGTCTATTCTATTAATCAATCCTAATATCTCTGTATATATTATTAAACATTAATATCTAACTAATCCTAATTTTCTATTCGGCCGGTCAACTTACAGCTTTTGATAGGTAATTGGTAAGTTAACGAGTTGAGCTGTGGGACCGGCACAGTGTGCAGGTGGGACTCGGCCGGAGATTTCTAGAGCCCTGTTACTCGTAAAGAGGAACTGGGTGAGAGGAACGACGGTCGGGTTAATGGTTAATTAACCTCTGTACATTGTTAGTATAGCCCCTTAACCAGGAGCTCGGCCGATATTCTAGCTGGTTCACGGAGCGAAGCGGAGTATTGGCCAGGAGCTCGGCCGGTAATTATATGTTGTCGAAATCATACCTAAATAAATAAATCCTATTATTGCTAATAAGTGCGGTATCGTATTGATATTATTCGAATTCATAGATAGCGTCGAATCTGTAGACGGGTAAATTATTAGCTGGGACCCCACCAATCCCCACTTGCCACCCCTTCAATTCCTCACGCGCTTAGGATTTGTGTAATCGTCCTAGGGAGAGGGAGTTTAACTCTGTTCCTTTAATTCCTGATATACTTACCCGGGTATATCCTAGGGGGGTATCGTTTTTTACCGCACTGTTATCTTTTTTATGGGTATCTGAAATATTGATGGTATAAATTGTACATAATGTACAGTTTTTGGTACGAATAAATCCCGAAAGTGTCAGAGCGAGGAAAGTCGAAGTCCTGAGACTGATTCTAACGCCCGTTTTCCTTCCTTACCTTATATTAGTATTCCCCAGAATAAAACGCCTCAGATTTGATATTTCCATCTACTGACTAATAACTATTTAATATAGTTGATAAATAAAAAACCTAAAGTTTTTATCTCGAATCCCGATAATAAGTCTTGACAGGAGGAGGGAAGATATGATATTAGCAGGTCTCTACATATTATTTATTAGCTTACCAGTAGTGGTTATAATCAGCTTAGTAATAACCAGCATTATTGATAATTATTATGACAGAGGGGAGTAACATGCAAAATCGAATTATAAAAAGAAATTGTTTTGGCCTTGAGGTATATACGGTTCTGTGTAAAATCTCGGCCGAGAAATTTATGCTAAAAAATTTCTGGAGTGAAAGATGTGCAAGAGCTTTCGTTTTATACAATGATAAAGAAAGAGAGTCAGAATAATGATTAATAAAGAAGACATAATAACATTCTACAAAACTTTAAGAAGATATAAGGACCATGATAAGACCTTAGAATTATGTGTTAATCACTACTTTCCTAAAGTGAGTAGGAAAATGACCGTTAAGGAGTTTGACATTAAGGTGAAGGATATTATCAGACATCACCTGAATAATGTAAATAAACTAGGGGAGTAAATCATGCATTCTGATTTATTTATGCATCGTTCTAGCTCAGAACGTAATCTCGATAAGAAAAAAAGAGAGGAAATAAATATGACATTTTTCAAAGACCGAGATAACTTCGACACCTTGTCTGACTATTTAGATTATCAACTAAATCAAACTTGTTGGGAAAATGGACAGGTGGAAGACGCACAAGAAACCGCATCTAATGCAACCGAAGCTATTCGAAAGTTAATGATTTTATTAGTTGAGAAGGAAATTTGCACGGAGAAAGAACTTCTTGAATATTTAAAAAAGGGATGAATTATGCTTAGGTTTTCTAAAAATAAAGATAAAGAAAAAGACCCCCAGGTACTGTTGGACTACGTAGTTGAAGAACGAGAAATAAATGGACAGGTAATTAAAGTTAAAGTTTATCCCAGTTCGGCCGATAAATATATTGACAGTTGGAGAAGTAGAAGAGAGGCTTATCCTTCTGTATTATTTTATGATACTCTGATTAAAATTAAAACTGAGGAGTAATTATTATGAATATCTTTGCTGTGTCAAATGACCCATATAAATGTGCCCGGGCACTGGATGATAAGAGAGTAGTCAAGATGACACTCGAAACATGTCAAATCCTTTCTACTGTCGTCCATATGTATGATGAGGAGTTTCATAAGGAACATGATTTATATCAACCTACTCACAAAAAGCATCCATGTGTGATGTGGGCAGCCGAGAATGTTAACAACTTCAAATGGTTGATTAAACATTTTAGACATTTACTGTATCAATATGAGTATAGATTTAGTAAAGAGCATGCCTGTTTTCAGTATCTTGAGGCTTTTTACACATTTGCATATCGAGACATCCAAGGATACATACCTCCCACTAAGTTTGTGAACTGTACTCCTTATAAAGATATAGCTGATGTCCATTTGGCTTATCAGAAATGCTTAGATGATAAGTGGAATAAGACAGATAAACGTAAGCCTACTTGGTTTAGTGTCAGCAAATGAGGAGTGGATAAATGAGAACGAAGGAGTACGAACTAATTTTAGTGGATGACCCTATTGGTGAGGGGCGGGGGACTGTGCCGTGGAACGACTATATAGCGCAGTACATTATAGGAATAAAAGGTATCGTAGAAACTCCCAAATGTGAGTGCGGGAAAGAGAAGTTTCATTTTATGGCGCACAGTAAATGGTGTCCGAAGCATGAGGATAATAAATAGTGAATTTGTTTAAAAAGTTTTCAGATAGAATAGACTCTTTACAAGAGCAATTGGAAGAGCAACAACGAAGAATGAGACAATTAGTGACTAGTGTAAATTATGATTTAGATACAGCATACGATTTAGTCGATGAGTATTTTAATTTAATTAAAAAACCAAGACACAAAAAACTAGAAGTAAGGATTAACCAATATGGTGAGGTTGAAATAAAATCTAGTGAAGAGGTTATAACTTCTAATGTGTTTTCTTGTAATATCGTGAAACTACTTCTTAGTATAGATGAATTAAGAGACGACCTAAAACAAGAGCTTTATATGCAAGCACAGAAAAAAGGTAAAAGGAGAAAATAAATGACTAAAGAAGAATTAAAAGAATTAATGAAAGTAATAGCGAAAGCATATAAAGAGGCCGGAAAAGAGATTCAAACTGCTACTCTGGTTAAACCAAAAAAAGAAACTGATGATAACTCTGACGATTCTGAATTTGACACTGAACTTTTAATTGATAACAGAAAGCCCGAGGATAATAACTAATGATTAAAGAACTTATGGCCGGAATAGTTCTAATCCCTATCAGTCTTTTGTTCTTTGCTGCTCTCTCTACAATTTTGGCAGTCACTTTTTGTGCAGGATTCGAATTATTAACTGGCATTGATTTAATTACGGACTATATCAAGCCGTACATTAACGAAAGGATAAGATAATGATTGCCGAACTTATTTTAGGAGCGTTCCTAGCGTTTGGTATGGGAACTTATGTCGGACAAGAGCATACGAAGAAAGAGCTAGAGAAGCGTGAGCCGGAGAAAAGACAGCCGGATGTTTGGCCTCCAGTATCTCACAAAGAACTATTAAAGACGTGTGGAATTATGTGTGGTGAAGGGAATTTTAAGAGTTATAATTCTGTTTATGGGAAATGCATATGTCAATCAAAGGAATAAAGTATAGTCCTCAAACTGGTATGATGTATAGAATATATAAAAATAAGCAAAAGCCAGCATTAGGAGGACACGGAGACGGCTATAAGCGTATACAACTTAATGGCCAACGATACCTGCAACATAGATTAGCTTGGTATATTATATACGGCGAATGGGTAGAAATGATTGACCATATTAATGGAGATAAAATGGATAACCGAATAGATAATTTAAGACCGGCAAATAAAAAGGTAAATGCCCTTAATCAAGAGAGACATAGACAAGGCAAATTGGCAGGTGTTAGATTTCATAAAGCGCGAACAATAAGACCTTATGAAGCTTATACCTCTAGGACTAAAGGAAAACAATACTCATTAGGTTACTATGATACAGAACAAGAAGCCCATCAAGTATACTTAGAGAGTGAAAGGAGGTGTGAGTGTTCCAGCAATTAATCCTTGCGGGCGTTCTCTCGGCTCCTGTCGTATCAGTACAGAAAGCACAAGAACGATACGGAGCATTAGATAAGGACTATAGAATGGTCAATGAATCTAAGTGGATTGTTCCGTTTAGTTTTAAACCGTTCGGCCTTAATTATGAGACCCGCCTTAACAGAGATATAATTGTTCCTCTGGTTTTTGTTTTACAAGAGTTGAAGCTTAGAGGACTCATATCAGAAATCACCAGTTTTCACGGATGTTTTTCCTCGCGTCCAGTGTCAGGAACGAATCGACCCAGTATTCATGCTTATGGCTTAGGATGTGATTTTAATCATAGCAAATTTTCTTCAGCGTTTGTTGAGGTATGGAAGCGATGGGGATTTACATGGGGAGGAGATTTCTGCTCATGGAAAGATTGGATGCACTTTTCATATAGCTGGGAGAAAGGAGAGTGTCCTAACAATGATGATGCCGCAATTAAGGAGTAAGAGACTTAGACTTGCCATTAGATTACTAGATAGATGGTTTACTGGTACGGGACGAAGTATAGACTTATTAAAAGCCAGGAATTTACTTCTTCTTGAAGAACAGGAAGTTATAGATACGATTCATAATAAAAAGAAAGAGAAGGTTGACACACGACGAC
>JANQSS010000119.1 GCA_028279185.1 Saprospiraceae bacterium
ATCTCCCGTGCGAAGGACCTGCCGATTTGAACCAGAGGACATTACCCAACACGTAACCAGATGTATCTATTTATCTACGTATTTTTCCGATGTTGAAATAAAGTTTTTAGTATGTACATGTCATGTACGTTTAATATGTTTGTTTATTTATGTATATCCTAAATTCTTTTGTTGGAGTTTCTCACCACCCACTTGGCCCAAAAGACATGATATCAGTTCAATATTATCTGGAATTAGTCAGTACCAAAAACACACAATATCATTAAGGCAAGGCAACCTGAAAAAAAAAATACGTTTCCTCAATCAAACCTGGCATGGAACTCCGCATCTTCAATGGGATAATTTATTAATTGATAAACTATAAATGGTGGATGGTCCAAGTCCAGGTGTGTTGGTACAAGGGTCAAAGGCATAAAACAAGGCAACCGGTTGACTCGGCGCCCTTGTAAGGGTGACGAATTTGAAATTCTGATTTTTGAGGCTAAGAGACAAAATGCTGGTATTTGCAGGAGTCGTCAAAAAATGTTTGCAACATGGACATTCATTTCGATTGGCAGGCGTGTGACTCAAAAGTGAAAATTTGCGTTTCGCCTGCGCGGTGACTCGATTTTGCTCTTCAAGGGTCAAAAAAAACATTAGAAATTTATGATTTTCAATCATCCGAATCATATCAGGGCGACATTCACTCTTCCAGTTTTTTCCTCTTCTCGACGCTAGCGGTGCCAGAGCGCTTGTGGCAATGCAGAAGCCACAGTCTGCAACAAGGCAGCGTTGTGACGCCATGTCCAGCTGTAGGCCCAAGTGTACCTTTTTTTGTGCACGTTTTGCTTTTTTGTGGAGCATCGACGGAGGTCGCCATTTTTTAAAGTGTTTCCATGTTCCATCCATTTGTTGAGTACCAGCAACAATGGTTCTATAGGATTTATCCCACAAACGACCTCGAAAATGATAAGTCTTAGTCATAGTAAAGATATTTTGTTTGTGGTTGACTTGGGCCAACTTGAACCTTTTGTGGGGATAATCTTTGACACAACTGACAGCATGTGCAACGTTTGCATCTTCCGTAACGTAAAGGAAGTGCTCGTCAGGGACGTTAATACACCCCCCCCCCCCCCCCCCCCCCCCCCCCCCCCCCCC
>JANQSS010000129.1 GCA_028279185.1 Saprospiraceae bacterium
ACGTTGCACGTATATGCCGATTTCTCACAAGGTATCCTAATTCCTTTGCGAAGATTCTTGCATTGACTTACGCCAACAAAGCAGTTTCCTCTTGCCTCAGATGCATCCATTTATCCACATAATATGCTAATGGAGTTGGACTGTTTAGAAAGGGCAATGATCCTCAAGGCCCTTATCTGACTTTTCAGCCTTAAAAATAAAAATCACTGGCTGATCAAACATTTTCGATGGACTCAGATAAGGTTGGATGCTAGGGTATGAACGATACAATAATATATAGGCTAGTCCAAGAAACTTCGTCTTGCTTTGCTTTATCACCCACATCAAAGTTACAATATTATCAGTGTATGACCGTCTGTGGGAAAACCCAGCATGTGGGATAAACGCGCAATGTGCATTTTTGAGGTTACTGCAAAACTTCAGTTTTTGTCATTTTCATATCCAAAAACCTACTTGTTACCATCACTTACAAAGGATAAACGTAGATAACTAAGCCATTTCTTACAAGCATCTCGATCTACCTGGTCAGCTAGTGCCCGTTGCTATGGGCACTAATCTATCCCTGTATTTGTCGATCTACAGAACAATGGCTTACCTTTTGTACTTGTTATATTGAGCAACAAAGTTTGGGCCTTCGAAATCATTTTGGACGACTCCGCCCTTATTGAAATCACGTCACAATAATTGAACGCGGGAAAGCGCTCTATCTGGAAAGTGAAGCACACAATCGGTCTCAAACTATGATAGTACTTACCAAATATATAGCCAACTAGAGTTTCGCAAAAAAATCCCATATGCCGGGTTTAGACGGTCACATATGTGATAGGATCTGAGAAAAGGGGTAAACGCTAAATTTTGACATGTTTCAAGCTACCATCACTCGAAGGTAGGTACCAGGCTTTATTCTTGGTTTATAGGCACCCCAGCTAGTGTATCTATGTTCATACCTGGAATGGTGGAGCTCCAAAGTGAAGCATAAAACGGCCGATTTTCGACCGTGTGTGGTGCAATGATTAAAGAATACTAGTCACACCAGCCTTTAAGTTATGCACAGTTGAAAACAAAAATGTGGCCACCATGCGAAATTACCCCTTTCTGTCACATATGATGATACCATGATATGGTTATTCCCCTCCACTACATGCAGGCAGGCGGTCATATTATTCCATTATTATGACGCCATATCCGGTCTCATTTGTGACTGGATTTGCGAAAACCCGCCATATCGCGAGCCGTGCGCAATCATGATATAAGCGTGTTATTACCTCTGGTCATAAAATCGCGAAATCAACAATTTTGCAGGTATGAACGATTTGTCCTTAGTTCTACCTTTTACCACACTTATAGCTACCCAATCCGACTTACCTCAGCACCATAAGCCTAAGTGCGCCTATCGTCCAAG
>JANQSS010000133.1 GCA_028279185.1 Saprospiraceae bacterium
AGAAATGGGAAGATTTCACCCCTTCATTGTTTTCCTGTTAATTTAATGCTGACAAGGGCTCGGAGACCAGAGGCAGTTAGTTGGGACAGACGGACGGGCATAATCAGGACGAGCGTGAGTTGTCACAATTTGCAGGCTCCTTGATGGAAAAAGATGGTGCCTTTCGAAATATTGGACCAAATAAAATATATTCCTTTTACTCTGTAACTCTCTTACGATTTCGATTGCATCTAAACTAGGTTTCAATTTTCTAAGGTGAGAGGGGGGCGCTTAAAACGTTTTTCAATTTCCAGCCTCAACATAACGGTTTTGCTTTGAATTGAGCCCAAACTACAATATGATAATAATGATAAAACCGGAAGAACTTGTGAACGTGTAGAGCTTATGGAGTCACATGGATAGGATTTAAAGCTGCAGATATCACCTTGGGGGTGTGATACAAGCAACACCATACTTTTTAAAACTGCAACAAAACGTATCCTCTCATCGTTGTCTTTAATAGTTCCTGTTCACACATTTATTTGTACAAATAAATGTGTGAACAGGAACTATTAAAGACAACGATGAGAGGATACGTTTTGTTGCAGTTTTAAAAAGTATGGTGTTGCTTGTATCACACCCCCAAGGTGATATCTGCAGCTTTAAATCCTATCCATGTGACTCCATAAGCTCTACACGTTCACAAGTTCTTCCGGTTTTATCATTATTATCATATTGTAGTTTGGGCTCAATTCAAAGCAAAACCGTTATGTTGAGGCTGGAAATTGAAAAACGTTTTAAGCGCCCCCCTCTCACCTTAGAAAATTGAAACCTAGTTTAGATGCAATCGAAATCGTAAGAGAGTTACAGAGTAAAAGGAATATATTTTATTTGGTCCAATATTTCGAAAGGCACCATCTTTTTCCATCAAGGAGCCTGCAAATTGTGACAACTCACGCTCGTCCTGATTATGCCCGTCCGTCTGTCCCAACTAACTGCCTCTGGTCTCCGAGCCCTTGTCAGCATTAAATTAACAGGAAAACAATGAAGGGGTGAAATCTTCCCATTTCT
>JANQSS010000136.1 GCA_028279185.1 Saprospiraceae bacterium
GAGTAATCATCAAAACCTATCCAATAGGTAGATAATGGTGCTGTACTTGCATTAGCGCCAATAAAAAAAACGCTCAAAAATATTAAAATTATTTTTCTAACAAGGCACATTTAAATAACAAGCAAAAAATATCACTGTAGAATTATATTTTTCAATTTCGACAGTATAGGGTCTTTTCTCAGGTTAGCGCTTGCATAATCATGAGCAAGCGGATTAACTCGGCGATTCTGAGCATCAGTCTGGGCAATCATTATGTCCAAACTATTAATAAAGTCGCTTTTATCTTCAGGTTCACAAATTTGTGCAATACCCGGATTCGAATGAACCAACTTCCCAAGTTCTGTGCCTTTTTCTGCAGTAATTAATGCCCGACCGCCGATGGATAATATATTAGTCAACTTGGATGGAAAAACATTATCCGCAGCGCCTTTCTTTTGCAAAACCAAGTGAATATCGGCCATGGATAGTAATTCGGTTAACTTTTCTATTGGCTGTAGATCGTAAAACTTTATATTATTAATTTGCTGTCTTTCAGCTTGATCCACCAATGTCTGTTTATACGCCCCATGCCCTACAACAACAAAAACCACATCCTGCCTGTCTTTGAAATGATCGCATGCATCAAGCAGCAAATCCAAACCTTGCTTTAATCCAATATTCCCGGAATACAACACCACAATTTCCTCAGTTGAAATCTGCCAACGACGTCGATAATAATTATCTTGCATATCAAGCTGCGAAGGCTGCAAGTCGCTCCAGTTAGGAATTAATTCAGTATGTCCTGCAGGCATATTTTTTTCGATCAATTTTAAACGCATCGACTCAGTTATAGTTGTCACTTTATCGCAACGTCGCATTAACCAGCTTTCCAAGTCATAAGCCATTTTTCGCAAAAAGCCAACCTTGGTTGAAGCCATACCCAAACCCAGCATCGCATCTAATTCAAAGTCCTGCACATGTAAAATCAGCCTGGCACCGCTCATTTTCGCGACCAATATAGCAACGGGAAGGCACATTATTGTGGGGACAATGACTACTATTGCCTTGGGTCGCCAAAAAATTTGTGCAAGTAATACCGGCATGCTTGAAAACATAAAACTGCACAGATGAAAGATACGCTTAAATGCAGTGACTCTGCTTGGAACATATAAGGGGCATCTATAAACCTTAACGCCGTGCACACGCTCTATCATATAGCGCCAACTAGAAAATCCTTTAAAGATTTTCCAATCCGGATAGTACGGTAAGGCCGTAATCATTCTGACATCGTACTCTCGGTTTGCAAACCATTCACACATCTCGGATGTATATTTGCCTGTACCGATAAGTTCCGGAGAATAATTTATTCCGTAAAAGAGTATTTTGCTTTCAGACATTAGTTTGATATCAAATACTAAGGCGGTATTAGCTTATGCCCTTTTGAATAACCAATCCATTTGCAAGATTTCATCCGTTTTCGGGTGCTTCAAGAAACCCACTGGTCTTAATGCCCGGTAGCCCAAATCATTCATGTATTCCAAT
>JANQSS010000142.1 GCA_028279185.1 Saprospiraceae bacterium
CTTGATAGATGCGAGGGAAACACGAATACAATATGTAAATGCATTAAGGGAAGCTGATAAACATAATTATCAGCCATTACTATTATTCGTTCGAAGTTGAAATACAAACAATTCAATGTATCGGCATTCCAGCTAAAACTATAGTATAGAAGTTCTGATTTAATTCCTACGCTCACACCATTCATTGCTCATTTTTTACCCTATACAATTTGTTGGCTGTACCATTCTGTCTGACGAATTATGGTTTAGCTATCTTCTCAAAGATAACCATTTGAGTTGGGGCACCATATTTAGCATCCTGTTCACCAATAGAATCAAATTCGACTGAATACCCAAACTCATTTGCTGTATCGTTACACCACTTTTTAAATGTTTTTCTGTCCCATTCAAAGCGATGGTCATCATGTCTTAATTTACCTACCGGCATATTCTTAAATAGCACGTTATATTCGATATTAGGTGTGGTAATCACAACGTACTTTGGAGCAGCGTAACCGAAAAGGGAGGCTTTAAACGCATCATGTCGCTCCTCATCAATGTGTTCAATCACTTCAATGCATGTCGCAAGATCAAAACCTTTCGTTCGTTTATCGAAATAAGTCAATGAACCCTGTAATAAATGGAGTTTATCTCGAACCCTTTCAGGGAGGCGATCTACACGTAATCGTTGTTCGGCTTTTAATAATTCGCTAGGTGATACATCAACACCTGTAACTTTATTTAATTGGGGCAGTTTTAAATACTCTCTTAAATAACACCCTTCGCCGCAACCAAAGTCGAGCACACTCGACACCTCTTTATTTTTAATGATCGATACAACCTTATCAATTCGCAAATCATTCAGCCGAATTGATTTTTCCAATCTGGTTTCACCTCTTGCAGCTAAAGCCTCGGTATCACTGATCCTAGCCACATCATTGTCTTGAATGTCTTTAACCTGGACTTCATCGACCTTTAGTTGTTTTAGTGCCTGTTTGCTTAAACTGCTTTGCTTTTTGAGATATCGACTGACAATCTTATGTTTACTTGGATGTTCTGGAATCCAATTATCACCATGCCTAAGTAATTTTTCAATTTCATCCTCACCAACCCAATAATGTTTTTCATCATCCAAAACGGGGATCAGGATATATAAATGCTTTAATAGCTCTGATAATGTTAATTCAGCCGACAAGGTAACACTGAAGTATGGACTATTTCCCCATTCGTTTAACTCATCATCAAAAGCAAACTGTTTGGATTCAATGATAT
>JANQSS010000192.1 GCA_028279185.1 Saprospiraceae bacterium
GCACATCCGTATACTATACGCATCCTCCGCGTTCAATTATTGTGACGTACTTTCAATAAGGGCGGAGTCGTCGGAAATGAACGCGAACATCGAACGAAGGCCCGAACTTTGTTATCCCAACTTGTTTGTCGCTCGATATCAAGTACAAAACGTTCTATAGATCGACAAATACGGCGATATCTGGATAGCCTGCTTCTAATTAGCGCCCATAGCAGTGCTTTAGCAGCTGCTCTGACCAGGTAGATCGAGACGCTTGTAAGAAATGGCTTATTTCGCCTTAGTAACTTACGTTTATCCTTCGTAAGCGTAACAAGTAGAAGAAAGGTTTTTGGATATGAAAATGACAAAAACAAGTTTGGCAAATACTGACCTAAGGTGCTAAAAACGCGCATTGCGCGAATTGCGCGTTTATCCTATATGCCGTTTTCCCATAGCCGGTCACATATTTAAACGCATGCGCCAACACGGTGTATCAGGCACTACCTTTCCCTGGGTACGAGCGGTAAAGGTCTAGTTACATAAAATGCCCTAGGATTGTGTAAATTAAGGCCCTGTTAGGGCGCTTCGCATTGCACCCACGAAAAACTAGAAATTACGGTTCCAAGGGCTGAACGCATTTCGAGTTTCCGTATGCTACGCGCGAATCAATTAAATGGACTTGGGCGGAGCCGTTGGAAATGAACGAGAAGATCGAGCTAAACTCGTCGCCGAAATCGCCTTTTATTCGATGCCGCAGATGCGTCAGCCAACGTTCAGCAGTTCGACCTATCTAGCTGTATCTGGATAGCCCGCACGCGCGTTCTAGCTAGCGTCCTTAGCTCAGTGTACAGTAGCTGTACCTACTAGATAGGTCGAAATGACTGCTTCGAAACTTGCACTTACCGTCCGTTGGCAACGACAATTGTTTTTATTTTTTATTTATTTTTTTTGGACATAAGTACTGGACTTTAACAACTCTGGATTCTAGGCACGCTCATTGCGCCTTATACGTGTTTGGACAACATGCCAGGTTTTCTCAGATCCGGTTATTGGAAAACTACATAAAAAAAAATATTTCAGTTCATAATTCATCGTCTGAATATCATGTACCTGCAGGCAACTACAGCTGGGATGAAAAGTAGTTGAATCATACCTGCATCCTCGGTGGTGTGACCAGGCAATATAAAATTGCACCAACCAATATCTTCAGATTCCAAAGCCTGCATAAAATATTGCCAAACGTACTTACAAGTAGGGAGTTGGTGCGCAAGAGTAATTCCAGTGAGCATCGCAACAGCTGTTTCGTATTTTTATCATTTGACACCAGTACCACAGTTGGTATTTGA
>JANQSS010000191.1 GCA_028279185.1 Saprospiraceae bacterium
TGAACGTAGGGCTCAAAAGGTTGGTCGCAAACTGGGAATTCCAATTAACGCTCATAGCAACGTGACTTTAAAGTTCAGGCTCAGCTAAGTTGGATTTGATAGCGAACTAAGGAACAATCGTTCATATGTGGAAAATTGTTGATTTCGCGATTAATAAAATGCTCATATATTACGATTGCGCACAGTTCTCAACATGGTGGGTTTTCGCAAATCCGGTCACATATTCTATTGACACTGCATGTTTGTGCCAGGTAACACTGGATGTATATTATGTTGCGTGGTACTCATTAGGGAAGTGCAGTGCATATCATGTGGGGTCTCTTTCCAACCGTCAAATTAAAATCTGCCAATATTTCATATTGCCAATATTTCATATTACCATTATGAAGCAGCAAATTTAAATTTGCCAGTGTATCCTCCAAATTTAAATTCCGTCAATACTTTTGACTTCGGAATAATTAGTGGTTCAATTAGGTGATATTGACCACTTTACAGGTTTTATTTTCGTACTCTTGCCCATTATGCACTTGTGGTTGCAACCCACTAGCCAGTTATATTGTGGGAGCTGATAATGATTTGTCTTTTTTAAGGCTAACATGAAATAAATGCCTAGCAACTCTTAACCATTCAATGCAACACTTCACTTGTTGCTTTAAATTAACTATTTTTTACTTATCAAATCTTGAGTGACATGCATAAATGATAGTTCCAAACGTTACTAGCGTGTTTGTAAAGGTGCATGCGCAATATTACACAATCATGAACCTTGACCCCGCGCAAGATTTGTCACGCTTGTAACGCACAGCACATGGGAAAAAGCAGGAATAAAGCTATCGAAGAAAAGACTAGTTTATGAAGGTAAGTACTCAAATCCAGGAAGACCTGTCTATATTTTCGTTATACTAGTATCATTTGAGTAATAGCCAAGGTATATTGCCGATTACAAGGGATATATCCATATTCATATTGGGTCGACTGGTATAAACGGCCCCTATTTGCGCGCTTTCGTGACAGGGTTTAGGGTAACGTAGAGCTCTGTAGTCACAAAAAATAAGAGGGCCATATGTGCCAGTTGACACCTTGTCATGATCTCTCTCTGTG
>JANQSS010000195.1 GCA_028279185.1 Saprospiraceae bacterium
AGAACGTAATGAACCCTTCTGAGCACCCTTCATAAATATATTCATCACCCGGACGCACGTACGAAATTTCCACTTCGACATTTCCTCCAGAGTTAAAACTATTTTTCTCAAGAAATACGGAAGAGTCAAAAATTCCGTCACTTTGGTCAGCTATTACCAGTTTTATATGATAGAGCTCACAAGGAATAACTTCTGTTTTTGCCGTTAATACAGTCGTAAACCCATCGTATTCTATTGCGTTGATTGCCAAACCTTGCATGGCGAGGTCCGGATTACAGTGATAGGGGCCGGCAGGATTCTGAAACTGGCCGAGTGGTACATTGTCTACATAGAAAGCGGAATTCATCTCTATGTTTACAGAATTGATACTTACGACTTCTGTAAGCCCTGGCACTATTGCAATATTATCTGCCCCATTTGTATAGGGGCCATTAATACCGGGCCCCGAAATGAAAAAACCAAATTTATCATTGAATTGTGAAAAATTAAATTCGCAATATTCATCCGATGCAAATGCGTATTTAAAACTAACACTATCACCTTTTGGACGAAAATCAAATTCTATGCTAGCTACGTCAAAAAGCGCGTTAAGGCTTAACAAATCCAAATCGGGATCTTGAAATGTAAGGCCCATGTCGTCGGATATGCCGGTGGTCGAATTAGGTCCGGGAATTTGTGTAATGCGCCCGGTGCTTATAACCACCCCTTCGCTCATGCCAATACTGCTATTTCCATTGCTAAATGTCCCGATCATGGCTTGAAGGCCGGTAAGCGTCACATTTTCAACATCGTAGCAATTGCCACCTACGAATACAT
The DNA here is from genome assembly GCA_028279185.1 of Saprospiraceae bacterium. Taxonomy (GTDB): domain Bacteria; phylum Bacteroidota; class Bacteroidia; order Chitinophagales; family Saprospiraceae; genus JANQSS01. The sequence goes on from JANQSS010000195.1 coordinate 817, forward strand.
CCTGAATCAATTGCGCTGCACTGAGTCCACCTTGTGTTTCGATGCTTCCGGGACTGCGTCTGCTGGTAACCGCTGACGGACACGACATGCAGGACACACTTAAGTGACCAAACTCCATCGAGGTAGCGATGAGCTTTATAGTTGCAATCGAATCATCGGCTCTAAATCGAAAGTGATCATATAAATCCGTCGAGGGCGGGAAGTCCTGATCCGGCAGGATTTTGTTCTTTGGTGTTGAAGACGTTGTCCACGTGACGTTATAGATCTGGCCATGTTTTAATGCATGGATGAAAATGACATCGTTGTCGGAAGAAACTGTCAACGGAAAGCGCTCATGCTGCTGCTGCATGTATATATGTAAGCCGTATGACCCGGAAGACAGACTCTGTGCTATGGCATAAACAGCCAATAGCAGGCAAGCAATCTTAACTATCAATTTCATCATCTTCGTACGCTATCCAAAGCTAGGATGCTGGAACACAGAGCGTTCGCTGTCTGTATTTTGGGTACTATCTTCAAATGTCCCTTGCTTACAGGTGCTATGCTCTTGTCCGATAAAGTTCAGGATGATGCCATTAAGATATGACATTGACCTCTAATATGAGGGATAGAATGTTTTGGTTGCTTGTAATGAAGCATGAAATCGGGTTTTCTTTCCAGGCGATAAACCGCGTCGAAGTCATGCCAAACGCTCTGAACATGCAGCCCAAGGAACACAAATCTTAAGGCATTAATTAGGGATGGAAATCCTTTGCCCTTCCTTGGGTTTTAAAAACTCCTCGACAATTCAAAAAAAGATCCAATGCTTTGTGATCTTTCATTGAGTAAAACAGAAAAATAACTGCCTCGAAGTGCATGGATTTAAAGTTGTCTTGCCTTCTATCCATTCTTGAAATCAACAAAATTGATTTTGGAATTAGGGGCAATCGGAATAAAAGAAGATAGTAGTCTAGTTATATTCCATCGGGATCACTTTTAATTGACTTTTACTCATCGTCACTTAGTCCAACTTAATAGAAGAGCCAACTATCTCTTTGCTTGTAACATATTTGTTCCCCAGGAAAAAGGGGAAAATCATAGATCTGTAACATTCCTTTTCTATATAATTTCCTTTAATAAATCAATTTCTGAGAAATTAATATCGCACGTTTTTTTTAGAAAGTCATCAATATTGGGTCAGGTGCTCTATCTCTTTGTATCCCATATTTTTTTCAAAAGGTATTTGGTAAATTCAAATTGACAGAACTCAATGTCAGCACCAATGACCGACGGATCTCCACTATATGTAATTTGTTTAAACATACTTACGGGTTTAACTTTCTAAAGTAATCGTTCAGTTTCATGCCGCTATCATATGCTTGATTTATCATCGAATTTAATTCCTATTGTAAAGACCTCAAACTTTGTGCATTTATATTTCCTTTCAATCCCAATTGATTGATTCTATTACCGACATATACATTGTACTGAGGGTGGTTTTTTAGGATTTATAAAGTATAGAATGGTCTTTTGAATAATAAATTTCAAATACTCTGGACTGTTTTCCCAATAGGCTCCTATATAAAAAATGTCTTTTGTCAAATTATTCATTAATACTACTTAAAACTTTAAGTAGTATTAATGGGTCACTCATAATAACCACTAAAATAACTCATGGCGAAGGAAAAGGCAACCAAGGAGATAAGGTAATACAACCAATATGAAATTCTCTCTTTCGTGCGTATTGAGTCATTCTTAAATTTTAAAACAAAGCTCTTCAAATTTTTATTCAAATAAAGTGTAAGAAATATCAAAGCCCATGGTAGCATAACTAAATACAACATGGGGTCACTAAACTTTAGTCGTAATTTGGGCCCACCGACTGCAAATACAACCGTGCAAAAATTAAACGTGAAAACTAAGGAGGTTACACCAACAGTCGTGAACCAGGCAGAAAAGTCTGATTCCTTGTTGACTTTTTTGAAGAACTTGAAGTTATATACGATAATCTTTTTAATCATCTACAAGCTACTTTGTAAGCAAGTGTTAAAGTCTGAGGAAAAATGATGCTTTATTCTTGTGATTTTTATTGGTGTCACTTATTCCTTACATCTCGTAAGGATTCTACAGATTCGGAAAATACCAACTCGATCTGACGCTTCGGTATTCTAAAATTAGTGACTTCTGCCTCTTGCAAACATTCGATCAATTGCTCTGAAAAAAATAGATCTACCGCTCCTTGAACCGATATGATATCCTGATTCTGGTACTTTTTAGGTAAGCAGATCTTCTCAAAGGAGACAAGTGGATTTTCGTCTAGTAAGTTCTGATACTCTGCATAAGAATCAATCTCAAAATAGGTTCTCGATTCTGATAAATATTCTCTCTCTGGAAAAATCCGGGCTTGCGTAAAGTCTATTTCATTGGTTAGAATCATTGGAACAAACAACAAGTAATAATTTTCCTTTACTGCTTCAATTTCAACCTTTCTTAAATGATACTCTCTTGTTGCAACCATCTCTTTAAGGCAATCAACTACTTTTTGACTAATCAAATATTTGTGCCCTAAAAGGTGAGGAGAAAAAACCATAAGATCAGTCACCTTTGCTTTCTTTAGTAGGGTGCCCTTTAAATGTTCTATGGGTAGTTCTTTTATTTTGTTTAGACCAGCAATATCAAATGTCATTAAAATTTGTTCGATCTCCTCATAGTTAAAATTTTTCTTTAAATCTCTTTCCTTAAACTCCAATTGATAAATTCCATTATTGACACCAATAACTGAAGGCTCTGGGTTATATGATATTTGTTTAAATAATCTCATCCGTTATTAATTGAATTTTCTAAAGTAGTCGTTCAACTTCATCCCGCTATCATAAGCTTGATTTATCATAGAGTTCAGCTCCTTTTGTAATGCCCTTAAACTACCCTCACTTATTTTACCTTTAGCACCCAACTGACTTATCCTATTTCCAACATAAGTATTATACTGTGGATGGTTTCCGTGGAACGGAGTGGGTAATTTCTTAAGATTAAACCCTCCATTAAGTTTCATAAATGGTGCCAATTCCTTGGCATATCTTTTATAAACCGCTTTCGGAATAATGTGGTGTTTCTGAATTCTCACCAAAAAGCGCGGTAGCTGGCGGGCAATCGGCTTAACAGCAGACGTCGATGTTCCTCCCATAACGTGGGACATTGGATTGTTCTGTAGTCCAATCTGCATCCTTCCAGTAAGAAGTTCAACATCCGGTCCTCCTCCCAGGAAATACTCCTGAGCACCATCAATAAAACCATTGTAACTAACATTATCAAAGTAAAAATTCCTATACGCTTCAGCGATATCTGAATCCGTACCGAACAAAGAGACTTCATTTGCAAAAAACTTAGCTTCTTGAAAATCAGAATCATTTACCCTTATTGTACGATCTATACCATCATCAACTTCTACCGTTTCCCCTGTCTTGGCGTTCTCATAAATTGTTTCAGGCGACATACCGACGGGGTCCACGAATAATATTGGATTATTAAAGCTGTAAGAATATGAACTCCAGGAAGGCATGGCATCAGCCAACGGATCCACCTGCAACCACCTTGCCATACTCGGATCATAAAATCTTGCTCCATAATCCAAAAAACTAGTAAAAATTTCTTCTTCCTTTGAATTATACCGCATAAGGAAGTCGGGCTGGCTGGCATCTTTAGTATAGTGGAGGCCTTCCATACCAAAGGGGTAGTAATCCGTAAATTCTACTATTTCATTTTCTGCATTTACACTAAAATAGCCCAGTTGGATTTCTTTATCATCGTCGAGATCGGAATACACACCCCGAATATTGCCGAGGTGATCACGGGTATAGAAATCAAACCGATATTCTTCTTTGCCCGGTACCCAGGTTAGTCGACCATTTTCAAAATTTACATACTCCGGATCCTGGTCACCGGCCCCTCTCGGTCCTTCATTAAAAATAAAACTACCCAGGTATGTGCGATCTGTCAGCGGTGCTTCAGCCCCCTCAGACAAGAGACGCCATTTACGACCGGTTGCATCATATGTATGTTGGACAAGGAAAGACGGAAGCGTATTTCCCAATATTTTTACGATTTGATTTTGCGCATTATACTTTAACTCATACTCACCCTGTGCGGTGACATTACCTTCGTCGTCGTAACCAAATGATGCACTTTCGAAAATAAAGCCGAGCCGATCACTGCCCTGATCGCTGATGGTCTGCAATTGACTATTTAAATCGTAGGAATACGATAGTTGATCTACGGTAATGTCTTCCGGAGCCAGACGCGTCAGGCCTTGTATATTCCCTTCTTTGTCGTAATCATGTACAAAGGCATTATAGTCGTCGAGTCGAAATAAAAGCTCGCCACCGGATGCATACTGATTTGAAAAATAGGCGTCTTTCAATCTATTGAGCCCGTCGTATTTAAATTCGTATCCGGCTATTTCTGATTGTCCGCCATATTGCCATGATGTCGCGCTGATATTTCCGTTAAATTGATTTACACGCTGAAATCCAGGTAAGTCGGCCGCTTCCTCAAAGTAATAGATCATTTGCCTGAATACCTTATTGTGAATGCACGCGCTGGACTGGCTTTGCGCAGCTTCTTCGAAAATAGACAATGTTGTAATCAATGAAGAGGTGAATTCATCCGGATTAAAAATAGATGGCGTGCCTATAATCGACTCGATCATGGATGTAATTTGCGGAACGATATCGTCAAAAGTAAGCAATCCAACATATGTAAAACTAAATGAATCGGGACGTATTGTATCCGGATAGACCGTCGTACCGTAAAAGAAGGCTTTCTCAAAGGTATTGTGTAGGACGGTATCGATGTTATTATTCAGCTCCTGGTCGATTTTAATCTTTATAGCGGAAGCATTGTTTTCTTCTAAATTATCGGCGTCAAAATGTACGTGTACGGTTCCATTACTTTCTATACCAAAGTCGGAGTCGTCCATACCAATAAAAAATGCCGATCTCAGATGAGGTGGAAAAGGCCGTGGTCCGCAAATGAAGGGTGCCTTATTAATAGATGTGATCCAACTCAAGTCGTTGTAGCCATAAACATTGTCCTGAAAGAAACCATTATTTGTACCACTTCCGGGGCTTTTGCGCACCATGCGATTTTTGAGCCACTTCGTCGGGAAATATTTCTTTTCGATATTGGTAAATGCATGTAATCCTTCAGGCAATTCCATACCCTGAAACGAAAGCGCCTGTGATTCATGGAGACCACAAAATTCATTAAATGTATTTGTTTTATCCAGGCGCAACGTCTTTTCGCTTCTGTAGTGAATTTCAGCCGTTTCGTGAACCAGATCGCGCATGTCATATCCTTTTGACTCCAGATCATAATTTCCATACGGTGTAAACCAGGATTGCTTTTGTTCGCGTCCGTGCGTATCATAATCGTATTGAACGCTAAACGTAGTTGGCGTGACGCCGTCTTCACCTAGTTCATGAGCGATCATTTTTTTCAACATGAATTTTGTACCACGTGCCTCGGAGCCGGGGTAGTACGTATATTTTATGGCCTGGATTCCATTTATCTTTATATTGTCAATTTCGTTGTACTGATTATAGGCCGTAGACGTTATGTCGCCATTGGCATTTGTATGCTGGATCAACTTGCCAAACTGGTCATATTCTTCCTGGACCACTTGTGTTTTTGATGGAATGGTGCGGTCCAGCTTCCACCCATTATTCCATGTCCAGGTATTTATATAGAAATTGTTTTCAGGATTGACAACTTCAATCGTACGATCTCGGCCATCGTAAACAAACTCAGTAATGGCTTTTATGGTACCGGCATCAGCTTCCGTATACAGTAAGGCTTCAAAAGCATCATATCGCGCTATATTTTCTATACCATGTGGGTCAAAGGTGTGAATGGTTTTAAGCGGCCCATTATACACCTTTAGCGAATTGCTGGCATTGGAATTTGATGTTGAAATTGAATATTCATAGGTCACCGGATTATCTTTAATGGGCTCGCGATATGTTTTATTCACAAGTCCCCATGATTCGTAATATTCATGAAAATATGGTGCCCCATTTTCGGGAATACTTTCGGCTATTAAATTACCATAATCATTGTAGTTCCACGAATGAAATAAATCGCCGCCCGATGGTGTGCCCGAGATAATTTTTTCGGATCGCATTCTTCCGCGGCAATCGTATATTTTAGAAATGTTCGGAATAAAGGCATCAGCAGATTCATTTATCTGTACAATTTCATTTTTACCGCCATTATGTTGGGCAGCATTATATACGTAGGTTTCTTTTAATTGAAAGTCCTGACTGTTTGGGCTTTTATCGCGACGAAGCACCTTATGCGTCCTCAAAAAGCAGTCATATTCGTAATTGGTTTCATGGCCATAAGCATCTACCACCGATTGCAGCAATCGGGAATTTATATAGTGGCCATAGGTTTCCTGGCGTTCACCCCATTTTTTGGTTTTCAATAATCCGGCAGGATTCCATTCAAGCGTATAGTCAATGTTGTCGACGGTCATGGCTTTAGGAAAGCCATGCTCATCGTAATCATCAAATGTATTTCGCAGCACTAAAGAAGTAGGTGCGTCCATCATTTCATATGACTGGTGCAAGGCGACCTCTTTTATTTCCTGCCCGGTGTTGAGATACGTACTTCGTTTACCTCCGGCAAACTGCCCGTTTTTTGTGGCTTGAATTTCCACCGGAATACCAGACATATTTCGATCTTGTAACAGGGCATAGCCGAGTTGAGGGGCGTACTTATATTCCACGGTATTATCTGCGGCGCCATTGTAATTTGTATTGGAGCGCGACTTAAGCAGAAATTTTCCAGCTTGCAGGTCTGTCTGCCCTCCACTTCCATTTACATAATAATCAAATAAGGTAGAGGTATTAAGCGCATCTCCATTTGGTAAATAATCCGTATTAAGAATGGAATTAAGTCGGATGAATTTAGAATTTTTATAATCCACATGCTGCCCGGCTTCACTGGTTGCGAGGGCATATGTCGAGAAGGTAATAGTTGGATATTCTGTTTCGCCGGAGTATCCGGAAAACAATTCGGTATCCGTATCGTAATCGTAGATGCTTTTTGAAACTAAATTACCTGTTGCAATATCCGATGTCGTTATTTCTAATAATTTTCCATGTAAATGCCGATTGCCACTCGTATTGTGTAGGTAAACGGTTTTTCTGCCCTCATCAGTCGTTTCAAAAGGACCGGTTTGTATACATTCTTTAAAGCCCGGAATTGTTCGAAAATAGGTGACGGGATTGAAGCTTTGGACTTGAAACGCTAATGATAGAGCACTTTGCGACCAATCGTCATATTCATAATGCCCGAACGTTGTATTGAAAGCGTCCGACGTAATTTTCCTGCTGACAGCATTAAATATGCTGAAGCTGTGTTGTCCCGGAGTAGGCCAATGTTTTCTCAGGCCTTCAGCGTCATAAGGTGTAAATGGATTTGATGAAAATTGAAACCACATTAAATTGCTGAATGTTCGTTTCATTACCGTTGAAGCATTTGCACAGTTTTCACTTTGGCTACAATTGTAAAGCGGGTGATAGGAAAATTCTACTTGTTTGCCGTTGGGCTCATCAATCGTTTTCAGACGAATAAAGGAAAAAACATTTCCGAGGGACAAGGAAGCATCCACGTCTTCATCAAAATTTCGAATATCGTAACTTTCTGTAGTGAGGTTTTCAACTTCATAATCAAACGTAGTCGTAAGTCCGCTGAGCGTATTTCCTGATGGTTCGCCGGGACATACTTTGCTTATCGAGCTTAGTGCAATTATATTCCGTTTGCCATCAAAAGCCGTTTTAACCGTTTTATTGACCGGAAAACCTTCATTGTCATAGTCATATTCTGTATAAATAGCAAAATTATCTACCTGATAATTATTATAGGTAAGCTCATAGCGTGCGATCTCTTCTAATAGATCCGGAATATCCGTACTTTTTCCATTCAGTGTGCCATCAAAGCCGGTCGTATGTTTACTCACTTGGGTAAGCACTTTTGGTGACCGCGAAAGCCGGTAAATATTTAAAGAATTAAGTGTTGTAAGATCTTTATTTAATTGGGTGGGCAGGTTTTGATAATAATTGATGAACTGATCCGTACAACCATTCGTCGTCTCGATTGGATCGAAAAAATCGGCATTCCACCACTGCCACTCATAGGGTCCGTTATTGATCAGTTCATTGACAGCACTGTAGTCTGCGCGCATCATATGCCAGGGATGCCCGACACCAAAATTTTGCGGTACAGGGTCGCCTTCGGCCAATGGAAATTCGACAGAAGGCAGGTTTACATTAGTGGGATATTGATAATAACTCGCCTCTTGCTGGGGTTCGGGATCTTCGATGTTTGTATTGGGAACCACATGACTAAATCGTTGGTCCGAATTGGCAGGCCCGATTTGAATTTTTATTTTCTTTTTGGCAGGGCCAATATTCAAGGGCCTAAAGTACACTTCGCCCAATACCACGTGTTCATTCAAATCACTCGTCACCTTTTTAGGAGTATTGAATGTATTGAAAATAGAGATAGACCTGGCATTTCGATATCGGTCGATGCGATGAAAATTTAAATCTGTTCCGTTAATACTACTGGAATGGCTCATTAGCGGATAGCCCAAATCGGGAAATAAAGGATCAAAATAACCGGAAGCCATATTTACATCAAATAAACAAGCGGGAGCATTGGCAATTTTGAAATCCATAGTATAAAATTCGCCTGGTACGAGACTTGCGATGCCGTCTTCTATTGAACTGGCTTCTAAAAAACCATGGCTATAACTCTTTTCTATATTACCTTCCTCAAAGCCGAAACGCACTTTTCCGGCTTCTTCCGGATTTTTATAGGAAACATAACCCCATTCATTATACAGCGGATTGAAATTGGGATCATTGGGGATCTTCAGTGCTAAGTAAGGATTGAGTGGGTTGATTACGGCGGCATTGCCACAACTCGTTATATGACTTGATTTGCCGTGCAGGAAAAGGCGCCAATCAAAATCACTCAATGTAAATTCTTTAAACTTCATGTAGTTGGTAGACGGTGTATAGTCAATAGCGTTTGAGGGGTTCAGTTTATACAGGCTTTGTCCATTGTCAAAGTCAAAGACATTTTTATACAGAAGTGTCAGCGCTTCAATATTGGATTTAATTGCTGTCAGGAAATATTCATAACCGATAAATTCGCTTACTGCGACATGCTTTCCAAACGTGCCATCGCCGTCCTGGGCGATTCGCTGATCATATTCAAATTTGATATCCCCATTGCTATTGTACGATCCAATTTTATTACACCACCATCGGTTGTATTGTATTTTACTAATGGGCTGGGTTATTTCCTCTTCAAAGCCGCATTGATGTTGCACACGCTGCGCCGAGGCAGAAACGTGAGATACCTCTGCCGTACGAAATTCGTAATACGAGCCGTCGTTTAGATTTACTGTCCAATAATGGTCATTGTATGGTGGTGCATAGCCTTCATTAATAGAAGAAGACAAGATGACTTCAAAGTATTGTTCAAAGCCATCAGGAACAAATAAGTAATGATTAAAACCCGAGGTCGAGAATAATTTTTCCTTAAAAACCAGTCTTCCGCTGTAGACACCCGGTAAATTTAAGTTTACACCTGAAAAATAAAGTTTGCCCTCATTGATAACATCTTCGCACCTGAGATTCGGTGCTGCATTTGGGTTGTAGTAATTAAGCGTGGCATTCGGATTTCCGAGCAAATTGCTTCGATTTGCATTGGTATACTTGGAGTAACTTTTCGTTTCTACACTTATTGAAGGTACATTTAAGTTCCAGCCTTCTCCATATTGTAAGCCGCATGTTAATCCTGTCGATGTGCTACCGTTCACCGTTGAATTATAGCTGAGAGAAAGTGAAAAGGACAAGCCATTTGTGTGATTAACTGTCCCAATTTGTACGCCATAACTTGATGTACCATTGAATAAATTCACATTGGCTTCACCCAGGGTGCCGACCTTTTCTTCAGGGGCCTGAGGTGTAACATTGGCCGTTCCCTGACCAAACGATATGAGGTTTTGTGAAATTAGCCATTGACCACAGCAGGCGAAATTAATGGCGATGATTAAAAGTGCTCGAAGGTATATTCGAATTAGGGATTTCATAGTTTGACAAATTCTCTGATTAAAATTGTGTTAGTAGTTTTATTTTCCAGTCTGATGTAATACGTACCCGTAAGTAAACTTTTCACATCGATTTGGTTATTTTTAAGTGTTCCTTTCAATTGGAGTTGAGATGAATTATTGAAAATCTCAAAACGATAATTTTCAAGAGTTGGCGGGTCAATATAAATTGTGTGCTGAGCGGGATTTGGATGTAAATTGACCTTAGGTTTTGACGCTATGGTGGGTTTACTATCCGGGCAATTGGACATTACTCCCTCAATCCATGTATGTAGGTTTACATTGTGCGCATCATCGAATAAATGACCTGGCTCTACATCGAAAAGAGGCAGGGCTATAAAATTTGTCGGATGCTGCGCACCAATTTGCATTAAAATAGCTGACATGCGTAAATTGGCGGAGGCATATGAATTATGGATATCCTCGTACAGGACAATGTTAAAGATGTTTTGGCTATACGCTAATTCCGACACTTTTTTCCAGTTTGTTTTATACCGGTTATTTGCAAATTGAGCATCGAGATATTTTTTGAGATCGTCTCTATTGATTACTGCATCCGCTGTGAGTGCAAACTGGTCAGTTCCGGAAAAAGGAATAAGCGTGATGTTGTATTCGTAAGCACTGGCTTGCAAACGATTTATTAGTTCGAGGATTTGTTTTTGAATAACATGACACGAATGCCCTGAAACGGATGTCGAATTATCAAATAAAATATTAATTTGCCGTATGGCGCAAGGGTTTTGTGGAAAAGAGTGCAGCGTGCTGACATCAAATTCAATTACACTTGCATGGAATTGCATAGAAATCTGGCTTGATGCTGACCATGGTTTTATAGATATCTGCGCGACATTTTCGTCAAAGGCCAGTAGAATGTCATTCGAGTTTATGGATTGAAAAGTAAGTTTACTTTTATTTTTTTCGACGAGGGTTCCGGATGAAACATGGACAGTAGGGTAGGATAGTTGACCTGCTGGTGTCGTACCAAATACGAGTATACCATACATTCCTTTAAACAGCTCACCGCGCGCGCAGATTTTGATGTCCGATAGAGTTACAAATGTTTTCGTCCCGACGGCTGCCTCAATTTCTGCAAATTCGATATCGGGATCGAATGGAAATTTGTACACGTCTTCAACGATTGAAGGACGCTTAACTTTAGTTTTTTGGGATTCTTGGCTGAATACATAATGTGCTGGTAATAATAGTACAAGCAAAGCCAGGACGAGTCGACCGGGTGTTAATCTCATTATTGTGTTGTTAAGTTTAGGGAATAAAGTTAATTAAAATGTTACCTTATTAGCAAACAGTTTAAACATCAAAATAATGATATTAGCCGAAATTACCGTATAAATACCCGAATTTACCGTATTTATACACAAAATAGTCGTACGGATAAAATCGATGTTTGTTTTTTGTACGCGGGTTTTTCGCAAGTGTTTGGGATCGCAATTCAGTCAGAATCCGTAATATAAAACTCTATACCATCCGACTATTGAATTAAATAGTGACTCTGCCCGTTAGAAGTTTTCTGAACTTTTCCTTCTGGCGGTGGATCTTTTGGCAACAACCTTCTGAATAATCTTCTGCTTTTCCTGGATTATAGAAGTAGTAATAGTCGTATGTTTTCGTTCTTTTAAACTTAATAGTGCGAGCTTTGTCTTCCTATTTATATGGCCCGCTCGGGATTTACAAATGCTCTTTTCTGCTTAAATATTTCAGCCTATGTTCTTACTTTCAGCCTATGTTTTTACTTAGAAACTCTTAATATACAAAATATGCAAGTAGGTTTTAGAACGAAAATCACTTTTTAGAACTTGCATCCAGGAAAACGATACAGTACTTTTTCAATGGCATATATTTTATGACCCTGAATATATTTTATTGAAGTATTAGCTTAATTATACTAGATCAAGGAGTGATGGAAGGTAGGTGATCATAAATATATTAAAAGAGCCCCTGAAGGGTTTGCTTTGCCTCTTTTTCGTTGTACATTATGATAGCATTTCACTTTGATCGACTTTTGCAATAAGATGAAGTATAGAGAATTTACGGAAAATTGAATGATTATGAGTCTTGCATTAATCCGAAAGGAAGATCGACATTAAAACGAAAGCTTGCAAGACATAACGACTTACAGGCTTTCGTTTTTATTTACAATTAAAAATTTGTGCCACATAGCATAGGGGGGGAACTTACCAATCTAGTCCGCTTTTCATAGTATCAAAGTTTTGGTTATCAATTTTTTATGTATTAGGACTTTTCCTAAATGATGTCGTATATTCAACAAATATAAACTATAACCACCATATCAACAAACATGTTTCGACCAATATGTTACTTAACAATACATTCACGATGGTTAAGATGTTCATCGCTAGAGCCTTGGTATGTTCTTTTCATCTTTCCAGGCTTCAACTACACTCTTGAAGTGAATATACAAACTGTTTGATTGATGCCCCTCACCGCCTCGAACGGTCTCGATGTAAGCTTGCATCTGGTTGTATACTTTCAGAAAGACGAACTCGAATAGTTCCTTGGTCACTGTCTCATCAATAAGGCCTGACTTCATATGGATTGATAATGTTTCCAAATAACCGAGAACTCGTTTGGCACTGAAATTTAAGTCATCATCTGTTCTGAGAAGGCGCGGTACGTCTTCAGGTTTTACATGCTTTAATTTAATCCTGAGATTGTCAGAATGCTTCTGGATGTCGGTGACATGCCAATCGTTTGTGCACTGATAAGTGAACATAAGCCTCTTAACATTTGCATCTTGTTCAGCTGTGAGCATGTTACTAACCCAATAGCCCAATTGAAACACTAAGGCGCATGCAATAAATATCGAAGCGATATCCTTTACCGTACATTCAATTCGGTGATCATAAATTACCCAAATTGTCAGACCAATTGCTAGGAGTAAAGACATGATTAAATTAAATGTGAAACCGTAGAAACTAAACGTCCAATTGATTCTTCTCACCATGGTTTACGATTTGTTGATGTTAGAAATATTTTATATCCACCCATTCATTGATAGTCAGTTGTTCAACCATTTTGCTATTTCGTGTATAAACTTTTGAATATCCTCGGGCATAGCTCTAATTGGGCAATATCGGACTGCATAGCATGTGGCGTTGAAAGTATGGCAATAAAAAATGGTTGGAATAGCGATTTCATGATATAGACAAAAATACATAGGAATAGACAGTATTTTAATAATGAAACTACTTCAAACCGTATAAATACCTGAATTTACCGTATTTATACCCATGATGAGCGCACGTATAAAAATCTGTGTTTACTGGTTATAGATGCGGCTTTTGCAAGTATTTTGGATGACAACTTTACGAAGGCCCTTTTTCGAAAAGTGTTGATCAGTTGGCTTTAATTCCCTTAGTTGCGGATGATCTCTTTTTGCAACTGTCATTTATTCTTCTTCGCAGTTAAATTGAGGTGTCGCAGAGTCAGGCTCTATTTCTGGCTTATTTATTTTAAGCATAACTGGCATAGGAAAATCCACGCCCATCAGTATGGCTTCACCCGCGCCAAGAATTGGTAGGAAGTCTAATGTATTTCTATTTGCAGATGAACTTGCGTTGGAAATTGATTCTTTGTCAAAATGATTGATGAGTCTATGCACTATGAATGTTCCTATTTGACTAAGAGTTCCTACAGGAATGTCTCTTGGCATTTGAGTTGAAATTCCTAAGAAAAGACCATGTTTTCTACATTCCTTGGCAATCGAATCAAATGAACTTAAATTTGTTAACTCGAAATATTCGTCCTTTACACTTTTATTGAGGTACTGATGTGCTTCATCAATGAAAAGTATTAACGGAGAATTTTTGAATTCTCCATTTCGTGCCTTTTCGAGTAAAAATTTTCCAATAGCATTTGCTACAATTTCCCTTGCCTGAAAGTCAAATCCTACTTTTTCGAACCCCAGTCTAAGTAGACTCTTCTCATCTTTCAAGAAGGTGTTAATACGAGAAGTCATTTCATCGTCATTAGATTTTTCCTTATCAAATCCGAAAATGCTTCTAAAGAGCGGGTTAGCTACGAAATTATTTACACGAAGTATAAGGCTTATACAATTGTTTAAATGATTCTCGTTTCGACCGCCCCACTTTTTTGAATCTTTTTTATCTATATCCCATACACATTCTTGAATTATCTGTCTAGCAAGACATTTAATATCAAAATCCGATTCTATGTTTTCAATTTCATTGATATACTTATTATAGATACGATTCAACGGTCGCATTACTTGTTCTTTTTTCAGTATCGTATTATTCCTTACAACAATATCTTCTGTTGTTTCGTCGGTAATTTTTATTGAGTAGGTTTCACTCGTTTTAGTGATGGTGTCGTCCGCATCTTTTTTCTCTTCTAATAATCTTAGGATTTTCAAAGACTTTATTGCCTCCAACAGCTTTGGTGCTTGCACTTGGCCGGATGGTCTTAACAATACAAAAATATCTTGTACGGTGAGATTGGAATAATGAAAAAATGAATTCTCTGATAGTATGGCAGATTCATCGGAATAGCTTTTCGAATCGTGTGTGAAGTATTCCCCAGTTGCATCTATTAAAATGACCTTTCCTTTGTTTGCAATCACTCCTTCAATAAGTCTACTTACCGTAAAACTTTTACCCCCTCCTGTCGTTCCCACTATAGCGCAATGCCTTCCAAATAGCGCTTGTTGGGATATCTCCACTTTTGCCGATCTATCAAAGGTCAATCTCCCAAGCTCAAAAACAGGGCTTTTATTGATCAATTCTTTTTTAACTCCAAAATTTTTGAAATATCCTTTAATGAACTGAGAAGAACATACAAATACTTTTGCACCAATAACAGGCAGCGAGTTCAACCCCTTTTCCACTTCTGTAGGCTCAAAGAGATCGAAAGACAACAGTATTTCTATCTTCCCGGTTGGATGAAAATCTTTATTTCTAAAAGATTTTTCACTAAGTTCCAATCGCTCTTTTTCAGGTAATGACAGCTCCAATATTTTTCCAAGAAAACCAAATTGTTCACCCTCAATAACCACAAAATTTCCTACCAAGCCACCATGCAAATTTTCTCCTTTATAGAAGAAAGATTTCAGCAATGTGGAAGATGGAAAGTGTACCTTGACATATTTAGCGGACACCTCATTGACATATCCAACGAAGTAGCTGTGATCGAAGGGATTTCTATTCTCCATTGTTCAAATATTCACCCACACTAATTTTCTTGTACTCATCTTGTATATAAGATTTTAAGAGTGGATACTGTTCTGCAAAGTCCTTGAATAACTCATCGATCAAAACTATATTTTGGTGTTGTTTAGCATTTTCAAAGAGCCATTCTATTGATTCATCAATCTCCTTGTTAACGACCATCAATTGAAAACCAGCATTTTGTTCTAAAGCTTCTTGGATTGCAGCAACTAAATGTTTGTCTCCAAAACTGAAACCAATACATATTAAGAGTATGTTGTCACTACGCAGACATTGTTGAAACCTAGACATCATTTCAAAAAATGGTTGTCTATAAGAATTTTCGTATTTACTGTCCTTTGGGTAGATCATTAAAGGGTTTGCCGCATTCGAATTTTGGAAAGTTTCTCCTTTAACCTGTTCCCAATCTACAGAGCCGTGCGGCTTATAAAGGTGAAACACGCGATTGATAAAATTATCTTCTGCTTTCAATCGACTTTTATCTCGTTTAACAATATCAATGTCAAAATTTCTTCCACTGAAAATTCGTGGACTTGAAAAAGAAAAGCCGTCTATGATTGTGAAATTTCCTCTTCTTCCCGCCTGTTCAAAGAGAGTGTCGTAGTTAAGTGTAAAGAGTTTGGTTCGCGGCAGGGTAACCTTTCTTCTTGTTATCTTCTCCAAGAAAGTTTGATGCGGTGAGTCATCGGGTAGTTCTAAGGTACATTCGTCTTTAATTATCTTCTGAATGGTTTTTATCGTTTTACCAATATCAATTTCATTGGATTGAACAAAGTCTTTGGCAGCATTAGCCATTGACAATAGTTTCTCTAGGTTTTCGATGTATTCGCCATTATCCTTTTTGTCCGTGTATTTTACTAAATCACAAAAAGTGTCAAATGTGACCTTGCTAAGTTTTGTTTCTATTTCAGCCCATAATTCAAATAACAATTTCCCTAATTTATCGTCTTTTCCTACATCTTTTGATGTACCTGCTCCTGAAAGAACAACAAGATTTTCAAATTGTCGACTAAGAATTTCCTTGTACTTGTTTCTTTTCGTTTTAACCGCATACTCCTTCTTATCTCGTGCATCTTCGGGCTCAAATTCCTTTTCTTTTCCGTCTATATATACGCTTTCCACGATGCCCCCCTCTTCTTTAATAGCCACTGAACTTGATTCGTTTATGTAGATGTATTTCATAAGTATTTCTTTTAAGTTAGGCAATCTTAATTTCATCTTTCACCAGACTATGTAACTTATACTAGCTAGTATATCTAATAGTTTACTTTGATTTTAGATTAAGGCCAACTGATCTCTGTTAGTATTTGGAAAGATACTCTTTCCATTTGTCTTGGAGTTGGAGGAAGTTTTATTTTTTGCCTTTTTGATTCTGCTAAGTATTTTTGAAAACCTTTCTTATCCTGAACCGCATTGACAAGACTTTGGAAATTTGCCCGCATACAATTGTTCTAGTATGCATCGAATGAAAATTGCTTTCCCACAAGGTTCGGTAAATGCCCAATTAAAAAACGTCTTCTTGGCATAAGTAGGAGCGGTTTATTTTACTTATACATTTATCGCATTGCGAAAGGCCATTTTCGCTTGTCGGGATGAGAAGATTCGAACTTCCGACCTCACGCCCCCCAGACGTGCACTCTAACCGGACTGAGCTACATCCCGTTGCTCATTGAGCGGTGCAAAAATAGCAATGCTAACCGACTTTTAATACCATTCTTGTATCACTTTCAATGCGCAATGACGTATGAAATATTTACATTTAAGATTTACTGCATTGTATAAACTATGACAACTCAAATAAAATCACGCGCCCAATACCTCGAGGAATATGCGGCAAGTGTCAATGATCCGGAAGCTTTTTGGCGCAAGGAAGCCGAGACTTTTAAGTGGCAGCAACCCTTCGATGCTGTTGTTGATTGGGATTTCCGCGAACTCAATGTAAAATGGTTTCTCAACGGAAAACTAAATATAACCGAGAACTGTCTGGATCGACACATTGAGAACAGAGGCGACCAATTAGCCCTCATTTGGGAGCCGAATGGTGCAGACGAAGCCTCTAAGGGATATACTTATAAGGAACTTCTTGCTGAGGTCAACCGCTGTGCCAACGGCCTCAAATCGAAGGGTGTGCAAAAAGGTGATCGCGTTATTTTTTATATGCCAATGATTCCTGAATTGGCCATCGCCGTACTTGCATGCGCACGTATCGGTGCAATTCATTCTGTTGTTTTTGCCGGATTTTCGGCTCAGGCGTTAACAGACAGGGTAGACGATGCCGAGGCCAAAATGATTATTTGTGCCGATTACAATCGCCGTGGATACAAAAATATTCCGGTCAAGCAGGTAGTTGATGAAGCAATGGATATTGGATGTAATAGTGTCGAATCAGTTTTAGTATTCAAAAATACCGGCGATGAAGTAAACTGGAGTGATGATGTTGATTGTTGGTGGTCTGATATCGTCACGGATCAATCCGACATATGTAGGCCTGAAATTATGGATAGTGAGGATGTGCTTTTCATCCTATATACTTCAGGCTCTACAGGAAAACCTAAAGGAGTGGTGCACACTTGTGGTGGATACATGGTATATACATGCTATTCGTTCAGAAATGTTTTTCAATATCAAGAAGGTGATATCTATTGGTGTACCGCAGATATTGGCTGGATTACTGGGCATTCCTATATTCTCTATGGACCCTTGCTCGCGGGTGCGACTTCAATGATGTTCGAAGGTGTGCCGACGTATCCGGACGCCGGGCGTTTCTGGGCTATTTGTGAAAAGCATCGGGTCAATCAGTTTTATACGGCACCAACCGCTATTCGTGCACTAATGGCAAGGGGAGATGAATGGCCGGCCAAATATGATTTATCAGCCTTAAAAGTATTGGGCTCTGTCGGTGAACCTATCAATGAAGAGGCCTGGCATTGGTACAACGATAAAATTGGAAAAGGAAAGGCACCCATTGTAGATACGTGGTGGCAGACCGAAACCGGCGGAATTATGCTCTCACCTTTACCTCATATTACGGACACAAAACCGACATATGCCGGTTATCCCTTGCCTGGTATTCAACCCGTACTTGTGAATTCGGATGGTAAAATATTAAACGACAACAACGTCGAAGGCCTTTTGTGTATCAAATTTCCGTGGCCTTCTATGATTCGCACGACCTATGGCGATCACAATCGATGCAAAGAAGTATATTTTTCAATGTTCGACAATTTATATTTTACCGGTGATGGTGCTCGCCGAGATGAAGATGGAAGAATTAGAGTTATTGGTCGGGTAGATGATGTGATTAATGTATCCGGACATCGAATGGGTACGGCAGAAGTGGAAAATGCAATTAATGAGCAGGAATCCGTAATTGAATCTGCCGTAGTAGGGTATCCTCATCCAATTAAAGGACAAGGTATTTATGCATTTATTATTTCGAGTGCTAAAAAATTAGATGATGAATTGAAGTTGGAAATTTGCAAGACAGTTTCAAAAGAAATAGGGCCGATTGCAAAACCAGATTGTATTCAATTTGTAGATGGACTTCCGAAAACACGATCCGGTAAAATTATGCGGAGAATTCTTCGAAAAATTGCCAGCGATGATGATGCTCATTTAGGCGATATTTCGACCTTACTAAATCCGGATATTGTCGAGTTGATTAAAAAAGGAGCCATTCGCAGATGAATGACTCCGTAAACTTGAATTTCATTGGACAGTAAAATGACCTCATAGGACACAGGAGGACTTACCCCGGGACTAAACATTCTTTATATCGTCTGCAACATCATCAGCTAAGTCTTTAGCTGCATCTGCTGCGTCAGCTGCCTTATCGATTATTGCATTTCCCATGTCTTTTGCGCCTTCTGCAATAGCACTTCCAGCGTCGGCTGCGGCATCCACCGCATCACCAGCAAGATTCGCTGCTCCTTTAGCTGCATCTGCGACACCGTCTACAATAGCACCACCGACGTCTTTCGCACCTTCAAGGACGGCGCTTCCGGCATCGGCTACGACGTCTACGGCATCTCCAGCGAGATTGGCAGCACCCCTGGCAGCATCAGCAACACCATCTACGATAGCATCACCGACGTCTTTCGCACCTTCAAGGACGGCGCTTCCGGCATCGGCTACGACGTCTACGGCATCTCCAGCGAGATTGGCAGCACC